>JAFZWP010000006.1 GCA_017617065.1 Bacilli bacterium | reverse complement strand
CGATGTAACTACAGATGGTAAAAGGAAAATAATTTTAGAAGAAGCAAAAGATAAATCTAAAAAGAAATCATCTAAATCTAAAGATGTATCTACATATGATTATGCTCATCATGGTAAAAGAGATAAATTAGAATCTAAATCCAAAAAGAAAAAGAAATAAAGCATAAGCGAAATCTTATGCTTTTTATAATTTTGATAATAATATATTTATCCATTTTTTATCAAGTTCACTTATTGAAAAAATCTTCTTTCCTAAATCTTTAATTGATGCTCCTAAATGATATAGTTTTGTTTTATCTATTATTATAAATCTATCATGTACTTTAGATGTATTTATTATTCTTAAATTATTATATTGTTTATTAAATGTATTAATATCTATATCATTTATTTTAGATGTATTTATATTTGTATATATAATTACTTTAATATCTTTTTCCTTAAATACTAATCTATCTAAAATAGATCTATCTATATAATTATCTATAATTATTATTTCTTTCTTAGCTTTTTCAAAAATAGATTGAATTAATGTATATGCATCATAAAATTGTCCATTGAAAAATAGTTTATCTAATCCATATTCTTTATTAAACACTTTATCTTCTATCTTTAATAATCTATCGTTTATACTTACTACTTCATTTCTTAGCTCGATATAGTTTTCATTAGATACTACTACTCTATTTTCATTGATGGCATAACCTTTTAATAAGAATTCTTTTAAAACATTAGTTGCCCATTTTCTAAATAAAATCCCTCTCTTGGATTTTACTCTATATCCAACTGATATAATCATATCAAGATTATAGTATTCTACTTTCCTTGTTATCTCTCTAGAACCTTCAATTTGAACTTGTGCAAAAAATGCACAAGTTGAATTATCCAATTCTTTATCAAATAAAATGTTCTTAATGTGTTTAATGATAACGCTTCTATCTCTTTCGAATAGTCGAGCTATTTGCTCAACTGTTAACCACACTGTATCGTCCATAGTGCTTACATTAACATCTAATTCTAATTCATCATCTTTAAACTTTACTGTTTCATAATTCTTGTTATTATTCATCTTTTCTCCTTTTTATCCATTCTTTAATAATCTATCATTTATACTAACTACTTCATTTCTTAATTGTATATAGTTTTCATTAGATACTACTACTCTATTTTCATTGATGGCATAACCTTTTAATAAGAATTCTTTTAAAACATTAGTTACCCATTTTCTAAACATAATACCTCGTTTTGATTTTACTCTATAGCCAACCGATATAATCATATCAAGGTTATAAATATTAATAATTCTTCTTACACTTTTAGCGCCTTCTGATCTAACTATTTCCATTTTGAAAATAGTTTCCTTTTCATCTAGTTCCTTATCTTGAATTATATTTTTTATATGTTTGTTAATTGCTGGTATATTAACATCAAATAATACTGCCATTTGTTCTTGCGTTAACCACACAGTTTCTTCATTGCTGCTCTCCTTTTTATAAACTCTTTAATAATCTATCGTTTATACTAACTACTTCATTTCTTAGCTCGATATAGTTTTCATTAGATACTATTACTCTATTTTCATTAATGGCATAACCGGTTAGTAAATACTGTTTTAAAATAGAGTTTGCCCATCTTCGAAACCGAATGCCTCTTTCAGAATTCACTCTATATCCTACTGCTAGTATTGCATCTAGATTGTAAAGCTTTGCAGGCCTATGATTTTCAGTTATGTCGGAAAAACCGACAGAAGTATTTTCAATTAACTCCTTTGATGGAAAAATATTGTTAATATGCTCTGATTTATCTTGCTGATATTCTTTTGTTTTTTCAATCATCTCATTAATTACTGGTCCTTTTACTTGTGATGCCATTAGGTGATAATAATATTGTGTATCAATATTTCTTTGTAATGTTCTCACGCTCCATCTAGACTCGTATGCTTCTTTTTCGTACCATTTTCTAGCATCTAAATCAGTTACAGATAAAAGTACACTATAATGAGTCCATGAAAGAATATTTAAAGATTTTCCAATCACTGATTGGAAAATGTTTTGATATTCTTTATAAAAACGATAAAAAGAATATAAATTACTTTTTGAGAACCCTTTTCCATAGTTTTCTGTTAAAGAATTGGACAACATTTTTATTATTTCTAGTCCATAGTTTTCTTGCCTTGTATCTTTTATTTCTTCTTCATATATCCTTTTTCCAATTAACCAGTTTCTTTGTAACAAAACTATATCTATAGTTTGGTATACTATTTGTCTACTTTTGTTAATTATCTCATTTACATCATTAATAATATCTTTTGTGCTATTTATATTTATTTCTATATTTAATAAGTTATTGTCCATTTATACCTCCATTTTCAAACACTGTTTTATTCCTTTCAAATAATTGAGTTATTGCTAAGCTGTAGCCATATAGTTTCTTCAAATGTGCTCACATTAACATCTAGTTCATCATCTTTAAACTTTACTATTTTCTTTTTTTTCATTCAATTCTATCTCCTTCCCATAAAAAAAAGAAATTAATCATATGAAGATCTATCATATATATAATTAACTTTTATGCAATTAATTTCTTATTAATTTTTAAATAATTCGGTTTCCCAAATTATCGAATTGTCGTGGCAGTTGAAGCTGCATCTTAGTTTTTAAAAAGGAATGTGCGTTTTTTGCACATTCCTTTTAGCCAGCTTTATTCCAATTTAGCGCATTTTAAGATGCCACAAAGATTGCGACAGTTGTTTTTTTACTATGTTATTTATCTACTTGCGCATTATAAAAGGTTGATACGTTATACAAAGCAAATATCGTACCAACCTTATTATCTATATCTTTAATTATATCTATCTTGTATCAATTCTTTAATTCTTTCTAAATATGGATATACTGCCTCAATATAATCATTATCACCAGTATATATATTTGTAACACCATATATGCCAGCTAGTGCTTTTTGCCAAGTATACATACTACCGTCTTTTAGTTCTTGAATTGGGTCAAATATTTTTTTAGTATTTAGATTATCTTGGATGTATAGCCATGCATTAACGCTAGCTTCGCTATCCCACTTTCCTTGAGCAATAAATCTATTATATTCATCTTTATCGTAAGTTGGATCAGATTGCAATAATTCATATGCTCTTTTAAAACATTCCATTAATACTTTATAGATATTTTCTACTTTTACATCTGATGAATAAGCAGTATTTTTAATCTTTTGATTAATTGATTTTGGTATACAGAAGCACTCTGTTGTATAACTCATCCATTTAGCTGTTTGGTGATTTGCACCATTTGCGTATGGCCATGGAACGAATCCGTAATGAGTTGTTCCTTCACCCCATAGGTTTGGTCCCCATTTTTCCATATTATTCACAAACCCCGCTTGTCCTACGCATATTAGGGCACGTCCTTCGTTCCAAGTATCTATTCTGCGACCTTCTTGATTAGCTGGATCAAAGCAACGAGAAACATATAAATCATAAAGCACATAATTTAAATCAACAACATCGTTAACTGCTAAATTAGTAGATAGGTTTGAAACATCTGCTAGCGGTATACCGCTGGCATTAGCTAATCCTTGCAAATAATAAGCTATATGACCTGTCAATACATAATACTGCTGTCCTGTTGAGGTAGCTAGTTCATCAAGCTTTGCTTGAGCAAGTAAGCACCATTCACTAAATTCATCTACGCTCCATTTATCTTCCATAAATAGCTTAGCAGGTTCAAAGTCATTATCCATACCAATAGTTTTTAATAAATCATAGTTTAGTGCTAATACATAATCACTATTTTGAATTTGGTCTACAGAATAATTCCATCCATATAATTTATCTTTATAACTGAATTCTTTTAAATCATCTTCAAATATCGTAGAATCTCCATATTTAGAATATATATCATCTATATTTAATAAAGCTTGACTAATTGTAGGTATGATATTTGTTGGGACAAAATAAACATCAAAGTCTACAGAATCATTTTTATATTCGTTAATAATATAATTATCTATTTCCCTATCATTAATTCTTGGATATCCTGCTACTTCAATAATACAATTATATTTTTCTGATACTTCATTAATTGCTGTAGCTAAGCATCTACTGAATAGACTAGAATTATAGCCAGGATTCATCACTTCAACTAATCTTGCATCAAGTTCGTATTCACGATTATAATAATATCCAATCCTAATCGTATAGCCTTCAAAATCAATCTCACTCGCTGGTTTTGCTACACTAATTGTTATTTTAGCAAATACTTCTTCATCAACTGTGCTTGTGGCAGTGACTACTACTCTACCCGCTTTTAATCCAGTTAGTGTACCATCTTTATCAATACTTGCTATATCTACCTTATCAACTGACCATGTAACATTAGGAAATGCATTGTCTGGTGATACTATAGCGCTTAGTTTAATTGAATCACCAACAACTAATTGTCTTGTTGATGATCTAATACTTATATCTGTTGGTATAATTAAATCCCATTTAGCAACTAGTTTTATATCTTCACTAACTTCATTAGTAAAATCCCATTTTTCATCCCCTAAATACCATCCAATAAATTCATATCCTAGTTTTGTTGGAGCATCAGGTAATACTGCTAATTCTCCTTTTTTTACTTCTTGTTCACTAACAATACTTCCACCATCAGTATCAAATGATACTATATAACTTTCATTACATGCACTAAACAATATACATATAATAATAAGAAAAGAAATATAACTAATCAATTTAATAATCTTTTTCATCTTTATCTCCTAACGTAATTATTATTAAAGCTAATAATTACAATATCATTATAGCATAGTATATATATATATATATATGCAATGATTTTTTATTTCGTTATTTTTCTTTAAAATATTGTATAAGAGATTTTTTGGAGTTCTACTCCAGTTTTTTCCTTGATTACAATCTAATTTGAGAGCAGTTACAAATCAATGTAATATCTATGGTTACGTTAAATATATGTTTTATCTTATCATCCATTGTTAGTTCTTTTTTAGTCCTTTCCGTTTTCTTCCTCCTTTTGAATTTGTTTATCTACTTCTTCTTTTATCCAATCAATAATATCTAAAAAATCTATTCCTTCTACATACTTTCTAGCAATATCTTTCTTCCTATCCATTAGGAAATTATAATACCTATTAAAATAATAATCACTGGCTGTACTATAAAACAAATGATCTTTCATTTTCCTGATCTCTTCATCAAAAAAATCACTATATAATAAATGTTTTATTTGATTTTCTCTAACTTCCTCTAGTAATTTTTGAGGAAAGCATGCATCTTTTAATTCACCCAATGAATATTCACCTTCATTAACAAGTTCACTAAAGATATATACTAGATCATCTTTGGCATCATCATCAATATTGTTTTGATTATTTGTATCCTTCAAATAATTTAAAATATCAGCTGCATATTTGGTTGCGGAAGAGATATGATCATTTTCAATAAGTCTTGATACTTTATTAATCTTTCCTTTAAATGTCTTTGGCTTACTTTTATCAGGTTTCATTTCAAATAAACCTAACCCATCATATTTCTTATATATTTCATATATTGTTTTAAATTCGCTAAATGTTATAGCATGACCGCCTATTTCTTTGCCATAACTTACACCAGGCCTTCCTGGTTTATATGTTTTATCTTCTATATCCACAAAATACCACGGACATCCCCAAAAGCCTGCTTCACAATCAAATTCTTCTTTTTTAAGATAATCTAAAAATGGATTATCATCAATATCTAGGTTACTTCCGCAATCATAATAAACTAAAAAATAAATATCATCTTCCATTTTATTAATCTTTTTCCTTATTACATATATTATATATAGCTACCTTCCCTGCTTTATCACCTACAGCACATGGTTTATATCCATGAGATATAAACCATTCCTTTAGTTTTTCTGTTTCTTCTTCTAATTCTTTACTAGTCATACGTTTTGCTTCTTTATTTTTCATTTGTTTTCTCCTCTTTATTATTTATAATTATTGCTACTTTACCTACTTTATTTGATTTTATAACAGTTGGTTTATATCCATGTTCTATAAGCCATTCATCATGAGTTTTGATCTTTTTATCATCTTTAATTATTTCTTTATTTTCCATAATTATTATCCTCTATAAAAAAATAACTCTCACCATCGATGAGAGTTATTTATCTAGAATTCATATCTCCCATCGTTCAAGCTTTAGCACCTTGCCCTAGGGGTAGGTTGCTGAAGGGTCATAGAGCTTGTCTCTTACCTTCTCTTTATGGTTAATTTCGTTATAACAGGTTATTCACATTTTGTTAAATGCTTTCTTATATTTATTTACATTTTCTATAAATTCAAATACTTTATTTATTAAGAATATATATTTGAAATATTTAAATGATCTTTCATATTTATCTTTATCATAATATGCAAGTGTAAATGCATTTACATTATCTTGCATATCTATCATTTTAACTAAAGCAGATGATGGATGTTTGCTACATTTTAATATATATTCTTCATAATCATCATTTTTATCATGAGTTATTAATTCTAATGGTTTTCTAATATATAAATCATAGTACTGTCCCAACTCACATTCATTAAATATTTCACCCACTTCATCTACACTAAAATCACTATCTTCTACCACATCATGAAGTAAACATAATTCTTGAACACCATCATATGGAATATTGTATTCATACATTAAATCTACATCAATACAATTATAATCATTTGGTATTATCCCAACAAACTCTCTATAGATGTGTAAACATCTATATGGATGATTAACATAATCATCCCCATTTTCTCGCTTTACACCTCTATGTGCATATTCAGCTATTTGCATTGATAAACCTACAGTTGTATGCGCATTACTAATTAAACCTTCCTCATCATATCCTAAATCTACTAAATAATTCCAAATCTCTTGAAGTCTTGACATCTTATCTCCTCCTTAATACATCTCCATCATATCATATGGTTAAATAAAAAAGGTCAAATCGTATTTGACATTTACGATTTTGACCTTTTTATTTTTAATATATTAGTTGATCTCCATAACCATTTTCTTCAAGTAGTTTATTTACGTAATCTAGATTATAATGTCCATATTCTAACGCAAATCTAATAATCAATGCATATTTACTAGATGATGCTAAAGTGTATCCTGCTTTCTTTAATAAATATTTACATTCATGATTAGTTAGTTGCATTGCAAATGCTAGTTTAATACATACATTTAAAGATGGATGTGATTTTTCAGATATGATTGATGACCATAGTTGTCTTGAAATATTTGCTTTATTATATAGATTTGCTGCATTATCATATCCATATTTATCCATTAGACTATATAAGTATTCTACAAACTCAACTTTCTTTTCTTCTTCTTTAGAATGTTCAGCGATAAATGCTTTAAAGCATTTATCTAGATGCTCTAAATACTCAGGACTATCTGGACCAGCATATCCTTGTAAATTTAAATAATGTCTATCTACAGGTGTAAATGCTTCTAGTTCTTTTTTAATATCATCTTTATCAGCTAAGAATTTTACACAAGTTAGATCAAGATTAAGAATTTCTATCTTCTTCATCTCATTTTCATATTGTGCAAATAATTTTTCAAAATGATCATTAGGTGTAGAATAATTCTTATCACAATACTTTTCTAATGGACATCTCTCACATTTTAATTCTTTACAACTTTCTTCTCCAACTTTTGGCTCTATGATACAAGGCATAATTAATCCTCCTATTTGCTAATCAAAGATGTTTAAATAATCATAATCTATTATTTCAATGTCTTTTTCGTCATTTTTTCTTCTTATAAGTTTGCGTAATGCACGATAATTATCATTGACAGTTAATTCTGCATATTGTTTCCATTTTTGGCAAAACTCTAGGCGCGCATCGGGCTCTAATATAAAATAATCATCATAGAAATCTATATCTGGATAAAACCATTTTCCATTCAATGCTCTATCATATAGATACCTATAGCTCTGAATATAATCAGATATAAAGGTATTTTCTTCAGGCGTCATTTCGGGATAGATGTCATGTATATCATCAAATCTATCAAAGAATTCAATTATATAATTCCTCTTCATATTGTACCTCTTTTGCACTTACTAAAATTTTAATTAACACACATTGCTTATCAATAATTAGTGTTTTTTAAATAAGCATATATTTTGACAATATCTTCTATTCTTAATTCACTAGCATTTTTCTTTGAATGCAACTTTTTTTATTATCATAAAATATCAATACCTAATTATATCACATATCATAAGCTGTAAATAGATTTTTGAAAACTGACCTAACAATTGTTAGGTCAGTTACAAAAATCAAATATTCTTAATTACACGTTCATATACATTAACTTAGTAATCAAAGTCTTGTGCAGTATAGCAATAAAAGTATTTATTACTGCTTCTATATGAATTATAATACCAATTATTTGCATATGTTTCAGGAATTTCCGATACTTCTACGTAGAAAGTAGGGTAATACGATGTACTAGAATAGTAAAAATCAAACGCATCATATTCGATGGCTGATATTGTTGACGGAATATAAATTTTAACACCAGGATAACTAGTTTTCTGAGCATAAAATCCATTTTTAATTGATGAAACGATTCTATTATCTATTACTCTTGGAATTTTCAACGTTAACTGACTACTATAAGCACCAGTATACATAATTAATTCGACAGTTCCATCATTTTTTATTGTGCCTAAAAAATTACCCGAAATCGCCAAATTATCAACAGGCACTGAATAATAGACTTTTGCATAAGATGAGCTAATCCAATTTGAATCCCAGTCATCAGGTTTTGACTCAACCTCAACTAAAACTATAGCCTCACTGTATACATCCAAGCCATTTGCATTTATAATTGAGACATTCTTTGGAATTAAAATGATACCATTTGTTTCATAAAATGCATAAGATTTAATCTTATTAATATTGCTACCAATTGTTATTATCCTTGGGCCATCTCCATAGAATGCAAATTTCCCAATAGTTTTAACAGGAATATTATCAATATTGTCAAGAATATGGGCTACATCAGCATACCATGCTCTACAAGCAAGAACTTCCCAAGACAAATTATTTTTAACATAATAAATGTCATTTTCATCATCATAGTAAATGTCATCGTATTTTATGTTTGTCTTTATTAAAACTTCTTTGTCATCATATGTCATTTCATTACCATTTTTGTTATCAATCAATTTTGTCTTTGTTGGGTCTTCAACAACTATAAAACCAAACCCCCAATCATCATCTAGGAAAGAAGGTGACCAATTATAATATGAAGTAGTTAGTAGCCAATCGCCCGAACTAGCATACACTTCTTCTACATTTTTAGAAATGTATAAGAACATATTACAGTTCATAAACGCAAAAAAGTTGATTCTTTTTACATTATTTGATACTACAACTTCATCTAAATAGCCTTCATTGTTTCTTATGAATTCTATTGCTTCGTTTTGGGACAATGACTCAATATCACGACCTGAAATTAAACGAGAATTAAATCCTGCTCCAACAGTAGTAACTGGAATACTCTCTATACTAGCTGGAATAATTAGTTTTTTTTCGTTGCCTAAGTATTGATAAACTGTAACTTCGCTGTTTTTAATTGAATAAATATACAAATCGTTTTTCTTAGCACCAGGTATGACTGGTAATTCACCTGATTTAATACTGGAATACCATGAGGTTGGAATTTCATCGTGTTCAACATACACAAAAGTATCACTAAAAGCATAGCTTCCAACATATTCTACTGAGCTATCAAGATATAAATAGCGTAAAACAGAACTGCTTAATGATCCAGCGCCATAATAAGTAATATTTTCTAAATTAATATCAGTTATCGGACTATCCACAAACGCTTTGTTTTCTAATTTGGTTATAGTATCGGAAAGTGTAACTTTTGATAAATATACGCAATCATTAAAGCACCCCTCAGATACGTATGTAATTGGGCAATTATTAAAGTCAATCTCTTTTAATTCATTAGCATATCTAAATGCGCTTTTCGCCAAGTAAATTATATTGTTAGATAAAGTTATTTTATCTACGTCAGGAAAATTGACATCAGATAAAATGCCGATAACTGGAAAATTGCAAAAGTAATTTGGTATAACTAAATGTTTTTCACCTTCCCTTGAAGAAATATTAGAATCATATCCAGAAACAGCATAGCCGTTTATTCCATTAATAGTCATTGGTGTGTACTCTAATCCATCAGAATATGATGTTAAAGGAGTAGTATTAAGTTTACTATAATCCGCAAACACGCCTGTATCTTCATTACCAATCCACCAATTACCATTTTCTCCAATATATGGTGTTTTACCATTAACAACTGTAAACGAAAAAGTGTTTCCATCAGTATATGTAACTGTGTATGTATCTATAAGTTCTTGTGATGCAGTTTTTTCAATATTTAATATTGTTACTACTTTCCCATCTTTACCATTAGTAATGGTAAATGATGTTGTTGAATCATTGGAAAAGTATATTGTATATGTATCAACCAATCCTTCAGTTTTTGTTTTTTCAACTGAACTAATCGTTAAATCTTCACCATTAGATCCGGCAGCACCATCAACACCATTTGTAACAGTGAATGTTGTAACTGTACCATTAGAAAATGTAATAGTATATGTATCAACATTATTATTTGTATCAGTCTTTTCAACAGATACAACGGTGATAGATGTTCCATCTTCCCCTTTAGGTCCTTGCGCAGCAACTCCTAAATCTTCCTCATCAACATACCAATTGCCATTTTCTCCTATATATGGTTTATACTTTTCACAAGCTGTTAAACTAAAGACAATAGTAATAGCAAAGAGTAAGCAAAATATTTTTTTAAACCACATCATATAAAATCTCCTTTAATCTACTATTTAAATTATAGCATAAATAATATAATTAATAATAATTTATATTATGCTATATTTTTTAAATTCTTTCTTAATGCAAATGGATATACAAATATACTTAAACCTAGCGCTATTATTGTAGCTACAAAAGCAGCAAATAATGCTAAAGCAATACCTAATAAAAATAAGAAAATCTTTATTAATATTAGAAAAATAAATCCTTCTAAACTAAAACTAAAGATGACACCAGGCATCTTTACAAATCCCCAAGAAGTAATTTCTAACCACATGTCAGTTAAGAATGTATTTTTTAGAATCATTGTGGCAGAAAATGTGTATGCAATAACAGCAGTCACCAAACATTCTATTCCAAGTTCTGTATCGCCTTTGGTGAATGATGTTATACCTGCAATAATAAATAATGTCATTATGATGGATGGCCAAATAAATGCTTTAATTCTTCTTCTCTTTATTTCATCTAATCTTAATGCTTCTTGAAAAGCTTTTTCTTTTCTAATTTCTAAAAGCCTTTTTTCATTACACTCATTACATAATATTTTTTGTCTTGTTTCATTATGCCAACTTCTACCATTTCTAACAGTATATGTTTCATTAATCCTATTTAAATCGTTAGCATCATATATAGGACTATTACATTTCTCACATATTGCTAAAACTGGTTTAGCCTCTTGAACTATTACCCTTTCAACAACCCTAACATTTTCTTCTTTGGAAGATTCAGGTTTTTGAATTTCAAATAAGTCGTCAGTAGAACAATGAAAAATACCGCATAATTCTTTAATAACATCGAAGGAAGGTTCGGCGTCTTCGTTCTCCCATCTAGATACAGCTTGATATGTTACATGCAACTCATCCGCCAACTCTTTTTGTGTTAATCCGGCTTTAGTTCTGAATTCTTTAATCTTAGAACCAACACTCATAATATAATACCTCCTTAAACACTTAAATTTTATAATAACGAAACAAAAAAATAAATTAATAATCGCGAGAATAACTCAATTTTTTGTTGAGTTGGGGGAAAATAGAAAAAACTGACCTAACTTTCGTTAGATCAGTTAATTTATTAGCCCAATTATACTTTATTAATCCCAAATAGTTGGAACACCATCAACATAATGCCAATAAATACCAGTTTCATCGGGTTCACTCTCACTATAATAGTAAACGGTATATTCAGTTGGTATATCAAGGAGTTCTAGTGTTGATGCCCTTCCATCATCATATGTTAGTAAAGCATCGCCTAAATAGAAGAACGACAAGGAATTACTATTGCTCTTTATAATAAACCTTACTTCTTTTACTTCAACGTCATCAAAAGAAAGATCCATTGAAGTTAAACATGTTCCTCCTGGAACTACAAACCAATCATCATTGCCTCCTAGAACAAACACTTCATTACCTTGACTATCAACAAGTTCTATTTTTACCATAATTTCATGTGCGTCAGTAAAATCATTTGAATATTTAAATGATAAATTCTTCGATATAACATGGTCTATTCCACAAGAATAAATGTAGCGATATACAATACCATACCCGCAGCTCATATTTGTCACATATATGCCTTCTCTTTCGCGCGCACGCATTTGAGTGTCTGTAATCTCAACCCACTCATTATTTTTATAGTTTTCATATGACCAATTATTGCTATTGTAATCTGAATGTGAATGAGGCAGGTCAGCCAATAAATCCAGTTTCGTATAGTATTCTGGTGATGCTTCACAATAGTAAACTTTTGATAGTGCCCGGCATTGTGCAAATGCATTTTTACCTATACTAGTTACATTATTAGGAATTGTTATACTAGCCAAGCGTGTGCAATTATAAAACGCTAGATTGCCTATACTGATAATGCTATCTGGAATTATAATACTGGTCAAACTTGTGCAATTATAAAATGCTGAATATCCTATACTTGTTACGCTATCCGGAATAACTATACTTGCTAAATTCGCACAATCTTGAAAAGCATTAGCAGGGATGAGAATGGCACCATTTGGAACAGAACATTCCACAATATCCTTAGTTGCTGCCCTAACACCACAAATATCGCCTTTATCTGTTGTGACAAAATTGCAACCACTGTCAACAACGATGTCAAAGCTATCTACTTCGCTGTCATATTGAACATCTACGTTATCACTAATACTACTAGGTTTAACTTTATACCACTGTGATTTTGTTCCTTTGAAGAACACCTTTTCTATTTTACTTGAATTTGTAAATGCATCATCAGCTATATTCTCTATATTATTATATATCAATACGCACGCAAGTGATGTGCAGCCATAAAATGCACGGGAGCCTATAGCTGTTACTTTTTCTGGAACTATTATATATCTTAAAGAACTGCATCTATCGAAGGCATATTCCTGAATTGATATAAGGTCTTGTGGCAATTCTATTTTTTCCAGTGAGTTGCATCTAGCAAAAGCATTATACGGTATTACTTTAACTCCTGAAGGAATATTAATTTCACGTAGTGAACTGCAATTTTCAAATGCGTTTTCATCAATGGAAATTATACTATCTGGTAATAATATAGTTTCAATGCTAGAGCATTCGGCGAAAGCAGCATAACCAATATATGTCACATTGCTACCAATTTCAACAGTTTTCAATGCCTTGCAATTTTTAAACGATTCAGGCCAAATATCGATAACGCTATTAGGTATTTTTACACTAGTTATAACGTTACTGCCATAAAGTGAAGGAACAAAACTAAACGAATCATCTATGATCACGCTTAAGTTTGTACTACTGATACTTTTCAGTAGAATGTCATTCGGTCCCTTAAAAGCATTGGCCCCTGGGTAAGATAATGTTAGTTTGAGATCGCTAGGCATATTAGCTTCGTCAAAATCGTAAAAAGACAACAGCATCGCATCACTACATGCAATAGTTAGTTTTCTTAGGCTATTTGAGCCCAATAGTATATTTTCACCATATGATGTTATTTCTTTATTAAGAACTAATTCTTCTAGATTAGCCATATTGGCAAACGCGTTATCGCCAACATTTTTAATTGAATCAGGTAATACGATTTTAGTAATTGTGTTATTTCCATTAAATAAATCGTCTGCTAATGAGGTTATTTCTAATGAATTAAATATTTTTGGAATAGTTACTTCTGTATCATTTCCTGTATATGCAACAACTTCAACGCTATCAATTATTTCTATAGTTTCTGTATATTCTGGTTCAATATCATCAGAGCCATCATAACTATACGCTATAAAGCTGCCACTGCTACTAATATTGCCTACTAAAAGATCAATGTCATCTTTGCCATCGCACTTGAGCACAAGTTTAGATATTCTGAAATTAGCTCCAGTTCCTGTAACATCTGCTTCTGGAAAAATAATCATAGTTGGTTGACTTGTATACCACACAAATGAATCTGATAATGTTATCTCTACTTCTTGAACAGTCCCATCACAGTTGATCAATTTTTCAAAGTTTCCATTATCGCTTGGCTTTAAAATTAATCTTGTGCCTGCATCGCCCTGAATACTTGCAACCACTTTTTTATATCCTGTCAAGTCTTGATTAATATCTATTCTAAGCCATTCCCACTGTCCACCACCTGTTTTTGAAACTATAAGTCCTTTATGATGTACAACTTCAGGATGATATACTTCTTCATTATGTTTATAAACAACTACTTCAAAATCTCCAGCTACTTCTTTCCATAAAGCGCTTAATTCAATTACTTCTTCATTTCCATTATAAGCAAATGGTAGTTCTACTAATTGCTCTCCAAAATACCAGCCTAAGAATTTATCTGCATCTCTGACTGGTGTTGGAAGTTCATTAACTGTTCTACTTCCAGTTACTTCTAAATCAGCAATTTCATTACCACCATTAGTATTAAATGAAATAGTATATAATGGTTTCCAATTAGCAACTAATGTAATATTTGAAGCTAGATCATATTTTTCTTTATTAAATAAATCTTCACCATTATACCAACCACCGAAGTTATATCCATCTTTTGTTGGAGTTGGTAAAACAAATGAATCATTATAATTTACTATTAAAGAATTAACTGCACATCTACCACCATTAGGGTTAAATGTAATTGTATAACTATTTACGCTCCATTTAGCTTTAAGTTCTAAATCACTTGTTACTAAATAACCACTGAATATCCATTTCTCATCATCTACGTACCAGCCTTCAAAAGTATATCCTTCTTTTACTGGATTAGTAGGCTTCTTAATTGTATTAAGTTGTTCTACAACTTGTGATGCTACTTCACTTCCACCATCAGAATCAAATGTAACATTATATTTAACTACTTCAACTGTAGCAAGTCTACCATTAACTAAATCATCCATCCATTCTTCTTCAGTTTTAGTATATTCAGGATGTGCTTCTATATAGATTTGATATGCAGATTTCCCATTTACACCTTGTTCACCAGTTTGACCATTGTTAACTTGATATTCATAAGTAGTACCATCTGTATAAGTAATTAAATATGTATCAACTAATCCTTCTGTTTTAGTTTTTTCAATTGATACAATGCCTACACCATTATCACCAGCTTGGCCATTTGTGATTACAAATTCATATGTATTACCATTTGTATAAGTGATTAAATATGTATCAACTAATCCTTCTGTTTTTGTTTTTTCAATTGATGCAACGCCTACCCCGGCTTCACCAGTTTGACCATTGTTAATTACAAATTCATATGTATTACCATTTGTGTAAGTAATTAAATATGTATCTACTAATCCTTCTGTCTTAGTTTTTTCAATTGATACAATGCCTACTCCATTATCTCCAGTCTTACCATTGATAATATTGAATTCATATGTATTACCATTTGTGTAAGTAATTAAATATGTATCTACTAATCCTTCTGTCTTAGTCTTTTCTATTGATACAACACCTACACCAGCATCACCTTTTTCACCTTGAGGCCCTTGAGCACCATTTTGTCCACTAGCTCCATTTGTGATAGTAAATGTAGATGTAGTTCCATCAGTGAATGTAATTGTATATGTATCTACTAACCCTTCACTACCTGTCTTAGCAATAGAGGCTATGCCGATACCAGCATCACCTTTTTCACCCTTAATAGATTTTAACCACTCGTCGTAAGTTCCTTCATATCCAGCACTTGCTGCTAAGCGATAAATCTTATAAGTCTCTTGACTCTCTAGTTCTGCTTGCGCTCCGCTTGGAGATGGTTGTGTAATTGCATCTAAAAAATCACAGCCAGCAAGAGTAAAAAACAACAATAATAAAATACTGATTATAAAAACTCTTTTTTTCATAAATACTCCTTTTTTTTGCTTACATAACAATTTTACAATATACTTAAAGCGTTTTCAATAAATCAATAAAAAAACTGACCTAACAATTGTTAGATCAGTTAATATCAATATGGCGTCCCTTAAAGGATTCGAACCTTCGACACACGGCTTAGAAGGCCGTTGCTCTGTCCAGCTGAGCTAAAGGGACATATATCCTTACAATTAAGGATTTTACCATTTTGTTACCTAAATTGCAAGAACTTTTAATCTTTTACCTACTTTTTTTGATAAATTAATACTTCACTATTTCCAAAAGAATAGTTTTTCTTTACTACTAAATCATTAGCAAATGATTCATCTGTTACACCTAGTTTTTCTAAATTTCCTCTTACAAATTGACAAATGATGTAACCATCCTTGTTAATCATTTTATTATCTAATATATACTCTACAATCTCCCCTACAATATTCATTCTATATGGTGGATCTAAAAAGATAATATCAAATGATTCATTAGCTAATTTCTTTAATGCTAATTTATAATCAGATGTAAAAATAGATACTTTATCATTTTCTTTTAAGCTATTAACATTTTCATTTATTACTCTAATAGCATCGCGAGAGTTATCTACGATGATGCTATGAGAGCATCCTCTAGAAATGGCTTCTAGCGATAAAGCTCCACTTCCCCCAAATAAATCTAAAACTGTTAAGTCATCAAAGTATGGACCTATACAATTAAAGATTGATTCTTTCATTCTATCAGTCATTGGGCGAGTATTCATACCTTCTAGAGTTTTTAAGACTCTACTTTTATGTTTACCTGCAATTATTCTCATAGCTTCTCCTTTTAAAAATTAACGAATAAATTTATTCGTTAATTTTAATCATCTTCGTCTTCTTCAACTATTTCTTCTATATAATAATAATCTTTCTTTTCCTCGTAGCATACACGGTATCTTTTATGATCTATAGAAAATTCAGGGTAGTTATAACCTTTTTCGGCTAAAGTTCGGTGATGCATGATCATGATGTTACCATCATTATCAGGGCCACCTAACTTTTCTGGTTTGATGTGAGCGATAATCCAGCCCACTTCATTTGGTCTACCATATTCTTCTTTTTTGATTTTCTTGCCGGAAAAATCGTAACCATATTCTTGGTTGCCGATTTCTAAATCCCAAATCTTGTAAGCAGCATCCCTTGTATAACTCATTTTACTTTACTCCACGTATACGATTATACTCCAAAATTACTAAAATATCAATATGGGTCTCTTCTATAATATAAGATATAGAATAATTATATAAAATTTGGTATAATGGATAAGAGGTTATGTTTATGGCTAAAACAAATAAGCAAACAATTAAATATGACTTATCTAATTTTGATTATTCAAAACTAAAAGAGATGAATAAACAAGAATTAACTAGTTTATCTGACTCTATTAGAGAAGAGATAATAAAAGCTTGCTCTAAAAATGGAGGTCATTTAGGATCTAACTTAGGAATCGTGGAAGCGACGGTTGCGTTGCATAAAGCTTTTAACTTTCCTCAAGATAAAATTATATTTGATGTAGGACACCAATCATACACTCATAAAATTTTATCAGGTAGGTGCCTAGATACCCTTCGCCAAAAAGGTGGCATCGATGGATTTCAAAAAAGAGAGGAATCGGTATATGATGCATATGAAGCTGGTCACTCTTCTACTTCCATTTCTGCCGCAATGGGTCTAGCTTGTGCAAGGGACCTAAATGGTGAGACTTTCGAAGTAATAGCATTTATTGGTGACTCTTCAATTTCAAATGGTTTAGCATTTGAAGCCTTAAATCACTTAAGTGAATTTAACCATAAAGTTATAGTAGTTTTAAATGATAACGATATGTCTATAGCTAAACCTGTAGGTGGGGTTCATAAGATGCTAGAAGGTATTAGAGTATCAGGCAGTTATTCTAAAACGAAAAGGCGCCTTAGTAGATTAAATAAGAATAAGCTAGGTAGATTTATCTATAAAGTCTTAAGAAAAGTTAAAGATTTCTTTAAACATTTATTCTTAAGAGAAAATATGTTTGAAAACTTAGGTTTGTATTATATAGGTGTAGTTGATGGCTATGATTTTAATGCTTTAGAAAAAGCATTTAAGAAAGCTAAAAAAAGCGAAGCTAGCACTATCATTCATATTACTACTACCAAAGGTAAAGGTTATGCACCAGCTGAAACTGACCAAGATGGCTTTTGGCATGGTGTTGCCCCCTTTGATATTAATACTGGTAAGCCTTTAAAAGAATTACCAAAGGAATTCGCTTCTTGGAGTAAAGTATATGCAAGATTAATTGAGATAATAATGAAGCAAGATAATAATGTATGCTTAATTAATCCCGCAACTACAATTGGTTCTTACTTAAAAAGAGTAATGAATGATAATAAGACGCGCGCATTTGACGTTGGTATTTCTGAAGAGCATGCGGCAGTACTAGCTAATAGTTTATCAGTTGGTGGTAAGAAAGTATATTTATCAATATATTCTTCATTCTTCCAAAGAGCTTATGATGAAGTAAGTCATGATATAGCTAGAATGGATGGCAATGTTACTATACTACTCGATAGATGTGGACTAGTTGGTCATGACGGAGAAACTCACCAAGGTATATATGATATAGCAATGCTATATAGTATTCCAGGAATTAGTATCGCAATGGCCAAAGACCAACTCGATGCAGCTAGATTAATGAAATTTAGTTTAGACTATAATCATCCACTAGTTATAAGATATCCTAACACTTCTACTAATTATAATAAACTTACTAGTTTACCAGAAGATGATATAACTTATGGTAAATGGGAAGTATTAAAGAAAGCAAATAGTGGTATTAGCTTAATTAGTGTTGGACCAAAAATTAATGAATTCTTAGATTTAGATATTAATTTAATCTATCCAATCTTTCTAAATCCAATTGATATAGATTGCTTAAGAGAGTTTTTAGATTCTAAAGTTATTATCATTCATGATGCATATTCAGTAGTTGATGGCTTTGCATCTAAAGTTAAATTAGCATTATATGATTTAGGCTATAAAGGTGAAATAATAACTAGAGCAATTAATAACCACTTTATTAAATGTGCATCAATTGAAGAACAAGAAATTAGTGAAAATGTAAATGTAAAGCAAATTAAAGAATTAAT
>JAFZWP010000017.1 GCA_017617065.1 Bacilli bacterium | reverse complement strand
TGGGTCGTGTGTTACCATTAGCACTAATTTATCTTTGCTTAAAGAATGAAGTAATTTGATAATTTCAATAGATGTATCGTGGTCTAAGTTACCAGTTATTTCATCACATACTAAAATTGGAGCATCACTTACAAGGGCTCTTGCAATTGCTGTACGTTGTTTTTCGACACCTGACAACCTAGTTACCTTATTTTTTAGTCGATGATCGATACCTACTTTTTTAGCTACGTCTAAAATAAGTGGTTTTCTTTCTTCTTTTTTTACACCGCGAGCAATTAATGCTAATTCTATATTTTCATATACGCTATAAGAATCAATAATATTATAATTTTGGAATATACAAGCTATATAATCTTTGCGATACTTTTCGTATTCATTATGGCCAAAGTAACTCGAATCTTCTCCATTAATATACATTACGCCTTCTTCATAAGACGTCATTCCACTTAATACGTTAAGCAGTGTAGATTTACCAGATCCGCTTGCGCCAGTAATGATTACAAATTCGCCAATATGAAAAGATGCATTTACTTTTCTAATTCCTATGGCTACATTATTAGCAGTTTTATAAAACTTACTAACATTTTCTAATCGTAATATTTCACTGTTACTCATAGATTCACCTCCTTGAATACCTATTTTACTATTATTTATACATTAAATCAACTTTTAAGGCTAGCCACACCTTCCAAAAAGCGTGAAATCATATTAATCCAGTCTCTTTTTGTACCTTGTTTAATATACTTTACAAATATCTTCTTGTTTTTATATTCAAAACTAAACTTAGAACTTAGTTTATAAGCAATACTAAATAAACTAGCAGCATTTATATTAGCTGAATACTCTTGAGTGAATGTGATTTCTATAATACTTACTAAATCTTTTACTTTTTCGATATCACATTTAGCAATTAATATATCTAAATACTTCTTATCAATATATAAAAGTAATTCTTCACTAAGTTTACCAAATCTATCTTCTAATTCTTCAATTAATTCATTCTTTTCTTTAAGCGAATTTATTGAGTCAATACGTTTATGAATATATATTCTAATCTCATCATCAGATACATATGTTTTATCCACATGTTTTGACACCTCTATTGTATTTGAAACAAGTTTTGGCTCTTCTTTTTTAATACCCTTTAACTTATCCATCTCTTCAGCTAATAATTTCATATATAAGTCAAGACCAATATCATCAATAAAACCTGATTGTTCTTTACCTAGAATATCACCAGCGCCTCTAATAGCAAGATCTCGAAGAGCAATTTTATACCCGCTACCTAAATTAGTAAATTCTTTGATAGCATTTAATCTCTTTTTAGAATTATCAGTTAATACTTTACCTTGATCATATACAAAATATGCATAAGCAAGACGGTCACTTCTTCCCACTCTACCTCTAATTTGATACATTTGCGATAAACCAAGTCTATCTGCCATTTGGACAATTAAAGTATTAGTGTTAGGAATATCTATTCCTGTTTCAATAATAGTAGTACATAAAAGCACATCATATTCTTTATCAATAAATGATTGAATGATATCTTCTAGCTGTTCTTTTGGCATTTGGCCGTGAGCGGTAGCAATTCTAGCTTCGGGTACTAATTTTTTTAAGTGTGATGCAACTCTATCTAAAGTTGATACTCTATTATATAAATAAAATACTTGACCGCCTCTAGCTAACTCGTTATAAATCGCTTCTCTAATAACGATATCATTATATTCTAATACATATGTTTTAATTGGATATCTATTTTTTGGTGGTGTTTCGATTAGACTTAATTGTCTAGCTCCCATCAGTGACATTTGCAATGTCCTTGGAATTGGCGTAGCGGTTAAGGTAATAACATTAATTAGTGATTTATATTGTTTAATCTTTTCTTTATGTTCTACACCAAATCTCTGTTCTTCATCTACAATTAGTAAACCTAGGTTTTTATATCTAATTTTATCATTAAGTAGGGCATGAGTACCAATTACGATATCAATACTACCTTGATATAAGCCTTTAATAATTTCACCAACTTCTTTATCGCTTACAAAACGATTAATTAAAGCAACATTTATACCATATTTTTCAAATCTTTCTTTAAATAAATAGTAATGTTGACGAGTAAGGATTGTAGTAGGGGCTAAATATGCTACTTGTTTACCATTCATAACAGTTTTAAAAGCAATACGCATGGCAACTTCAGTCTTACCATACCCAACATCCCCACAAACTAGTCTATCTACAATTTTACCTTGTTCCATATCTTGCTTAATATCGTTAATTGCTTTTAATTGGTCAGGTGTTTCTTCATATGTAAAGTCACTTTCAAAGTTTTGTTGATCTGCCTCATCTTGGTTATATTTAAATCCAGCACTTGAATCTCTAATTGCTTGTATTTTTATTAAAGAACTAGCAAGAGAAGCTAATTTTTCTCTAACAGCTTCTTTTTTCTTTGCCCAATCTTTAGTTCCTATTCGAGAAAGGCGCGGAACAACTCCTTCACTAGCTTGATATTTATCAATTACACTAATTTTTTCTACTGGCAAAAGTAAATCCATATTAGCAAATGCTAAAACTAAATAATCATTACATATACCATTTAGATTTACTTCTTTAATTCCTTTATATCTAGCAATACCATAGTCATAATGAACAACAAATTCACCCACTTCGATATCTTCTTTAGAATTAATCGGTATGATATCTTTAAAAGATGAACGATATTTAGCTAATTTTTCATAATTTTTCTTAAATATGGTTTGCTCACTAATATATAAATCGTTATCTATTTTCAAACTTAAATAATCGCTACAATTAATAATATTAACTTTGTTTTCTTTAATAGAATCTATATTTATAGATATATCATTTGCTTCTAATACATCTTTAATTAAATTTTTACGCTTATCATCTATATAACCAATAATAGTAGTGTTTTTTCTATTTTTAATTTCTTGAGCAAGTAAGTTAATATTACCTTTATAGTCAATTAAACTACTTGAAGATATATCTAAAATATCACTTAGATATATATTATTCATGCTTTGCTTGAATTCAGATAGATATATTGATTTATTAGAATCATTTATAATGTTACTAAGCGGCATAAATAAATTTAAGTTTAGTTCTTTAACAACTTCAACTGGTAAAAAATCAATAGCCTCTTTATTAATCTTATCTTCAACTTCTAAAATATTACTATATTCCTCAAATACTAATACTTTATTTAAACTATAATCGATAATTCTTGTAGGGGTTTTTGTACAATACTTAATATATTTAAGCATTTTTAATGAATAATCATAATTTTGAAAATCATCAAGTTCTAATTTTAAAAAGTTTTGAGTTTCAATACTTTTTGCATCTTTATATATATTATTAATTACTATATTTGCATCATCATAATATATTTCACTAATTGGTAATATATCTACATCTTTTATTTTTTCGATTGATTTTTGTGTAGTAGGATCAAATGTTTTTATATATTCTATTTCATTATCAAAAAAATCTATACGTACAGGATGATCTAAGTTAATTGGATATATATCTATTACTTCGCCTCTTATTGAAAATTCCCCAACTACTTCTACGCTAGCAACCCGCTTATATCCACTTTCATATAATATATTTATTAAATTAGATATATTAACATTATCACCATTGTTTAATCGAATTATATGTTTTTCGATATCTACTTTTGGATTAATTAATCTTAAAATTGATGCTACATTACATACAATTATTCTTTTTTTGCCTTTAATTAACGCATCAATTGTATACATTCTTTCAAATTTATATTCACTAGATGTTGCTAATACTTCACTAGAAGAAAAATCGTCCATGACATAATAATTGACATTATCAATACCCGCTATACTTACAAATGCTTCATATGCAATGGTAGCTTTATAAATATTAGAACATATATAAAAAATTGTATCATTTGATTCTAAGAATAGTTTATATGTTAAATAAATGTTTGCACTAAATACACAGTTGTACGCAAAAAGATTGTAAGTATCTTTTTTAATAATACTTGCAAACTCCATAAATCTTTTATTTTTGTTTAAATAATCTAATATTTTCATATCTACCTGCACAAAAGAGACTTAAAATGCATTAAGTCTTCTTTACAAAATATTTAATTTATAACGTATTATATTTGTTCATGAAGTTATCGAACTTCATTGAACATAAGTCTTGAATCATACTTGATGCATAATTATATATATTATTATCAAGCTCTTTTAATTCTTTTTTAGAAAACTTAGACAGGACAAAATCGATTGTGTTATCGCCATCAGGTTTACCAATACCTACTCTTAGTCTTTTTAATTGATCAGTATTTAGTAAATTTTGAATTGATTTCATACCATTATGGCCGGCAGTACCCCCAAATGGTTTAATTTTATGTGTTGCAAATGGTATATCCATATCATCAATTATAATGAATATATCTTCATCAGCTACATTGTAATAGTTTTTAACTAATAATACCGCTTCACCAGAATTATTCATATATGTAATTGGTTTAATGAATATTACTTTTTCATCCCCAACATTAGTTATAGCAATTTCACACTTTTTATCTTTATCTAGGCTAAATTTTAAATTCCATTCATCTGCAATACGGTCAACAAACATAAAGCCAGCGTTATGACGAGTATATTTATATTTGCGGCCTGGATTTCCTAAGCCTACTATTAGTTTCATATATTACCTATTCTCTTGTTTGAAGTTTATAACATTCAATTACGTTTTCAAGTAAGCATGCAATTGTAAGTTGGCCAACTCCTCCAGGAACTGGAGTAATGTAACCAGCAACACTTACTGCATTTTCGAAATCAACATCGCCATCAATTCTACCAAAGTTGCGGTTTATACCTACATCAATTACAATAGCATCTTGTTTAATCATATCAGCAGTGATAAATTTGGCTTTACCGATTGCTACTACTAATATATCGGCACCTAAACATATATCTTTTAAGTTTTCAGTTTTAGAGTGGCACATTGTAACTGTGGCATTCTTAGCAAGTAATAACTGAGCAATTGGTTTACCAACTAATTTACTTCTACCAATTACAACAGCCTTTTTTCCTTCGATATTTATGAATAACTTTTTAAGAATATGCATGATACCTTTTGGAGTAGCAGGAATTATTCCATCATTAACACCAGAAAATAGTTTTCCTTGGTTAATAGTAGTTAAACCATCAACATCCTTTTTAGGATCAATTGCATCAATGATTTTAACTTCATCAAGATGAGCAGGTAGTGGTAATTGTACTAAAATACCATTAATTTCTGGATCTTCGTTAGCTTGTTTGATTGCATCAATTATTTTCTTTTGAGGAACATTAGCATCAAACAAAAGTGTTTTTGTTAACATTCCTACTTTTTTACAATTCTTTTCTTTACTCTCTACATACACTTTACTAGCAGGGTTATCTCCTACCATTATTACTAAAAGCGTAAGTTTAGTATCTAGTTTAGCTAATTTTGCTTTTACTTCATCTTTTAATTCTTGGGCAATTAATTTTCCGTCAATAATCATATTTATCACCTACATTAATCCGAATACTTCTTCAGTATCAGACATATCTATTTTTGTTGCCATTGGCTCTTTTGATAAGCCTGGCATAGTCATTATATCACCAGTCAAAATAATAACAAAGCGAGATCCCGTTGATATTCGTATATCTTTAACATTAATGTTAAAGTTTTTAGGTCTACCTATAACTTTTGGATCATCACTTAATGAATTAGGTGTTTTTGCCATGCAAACATAATAATTCTTGGCATCACTATTTTCTAATTCATCTAATTTCTTTTGGGCAATTTCGTTATATATTACATCATTTGCTCCATATGCAGCGCGAGCAATTTTTAATACTTTTTCTTTAATTGAATCATTCATTGCATATAAAGGAGTATATTTAGGGCAATTTTCTTCTAATACTTTTACAACCTTTTTAGCTAAATCAAGGCCACCCTCACTTCCTTTTGCATATACTTCAGATAAACTTACTTCTACGCCTCTTTCTTTTGCCCATTCAAGTAGTACTTTTACTTCATTATCTGTATCAGTTAAAAATTTATTAATTGCTACTACACATGGAAGTCCAAAAGTACGAATAGTTTCTAGGTGTTTATCTAGGTTTTCTAATCCTTTTTTTAGAGCATCTATATTTTCTTCTTTGATATCTTTAATAGCTACACCACCGTGATATTTAAGGGCTTTTATTGTAGCAACTAACACTACAAGGCTTGGATTTAATTTTGCTTCTCTACATTTAATATCTAAAAACTTTTCAGCACCTAAATCAGCACCAAATCCAGCCTCTGTTACTACATAATCAGCAAGTTTTAAAGCCAGCTTTGTGGCTAGAATTGAATTACATCCATGAGCAATATTTGCAAATGGCCCACCATGAACTAAAACCATATTATTTTCTAATGTTTGAATTACATTTGGCTTAATTGCTTGTTTTAATAAAACCATTAAAGATCCAGTTATTCCTAAATCTTTAATATATATAGGTTTACCTTCATATGTATAAGCAATTAATGAATTATCTAATCTGTTTCTAAGATCGGCTAGTGAAGTAGATAGACATAATATTGCCATAATTTCTGATGCTACAGTTATATTAAAGTAATCAAATCTAGCTACTTCTTTTTTACTAGACATACCAACTTCTACTTTGCGAAGAGCTCTATCATTTAAATCCATGCATCTTTTCCAAGAAATATTGTTTGGATCAATTCCTAATTTATTTCCTTGATATATGTGATTATCAATACAAGCACTAACTAAGTTGTTAGCAGTAGTCATTGCGTGTAAATCGCCAGTAAAATGCAAGTTTAAATCAACCATTGGATTAACTTGAGCATATCCACCACCTGCTGCTCCGCCTTTAACCCCAAAAACAGGGCCTAAAGATGGCTCTCTTAAAGCACCAAGACAGCATTTACCAATCTTATTCATGCTATCAACTAAGCCAATTGTAGTTGTAGATTTACCTTCACCTGTAGGAGTAGGTGTAATTGCACTAACTAAAATTAATTTACCATCTTTTTTATCTTGTAATCTATTTAGGCAAGATAACTCAATTTTTGCCATATAGTTGCCATATTGATACAATTCGGTATCTAAAATTCCGTATTTATCAGTTAGTTTTTTAATTGGAACCATTTTTGATTGTTTAATAATCTCGATATCAGTTAACATTTTTATCACCTACCACTAATTTATTACATTATATAATACTATTTTTAATTTTTCCATATATAAAAATAGATATGTAAATTAATACATATCTATTTTTATTTTAGTTTTTATCAGAGCCAATTAAGATTGCAGTAATTGGTATAAGTAAGAATGCAACCCATGTTGGATGCCAAATATGTGCTAAGAATCCAACAAGTAAGTATGCAACACTTATAGCAACTGATACAAATGCCACAATTTTTTCTTTCTTTCCACCATCAAATAATGATAAAAAGATAGGAACAAATGGGCATGCTAAAAATACAAGCCATGTTGGGTGCCATTTTTCAGTTAAGAAACCAACTAATAAAAATACACCTAAAGCAACTAATGGCGTAATAGCAATAATTTTGCCTTTAACTACATGCCATTTTGATTGTTTTTTCTTGATAAATCTATCTTTTAGTTTATTTTTAAATTCTTGAAAATCATTAACTTCTTCAGCTTCTACAGTAACATTTTCTTTATCAGTCATGATCTACCTCCTATTTAATATCGTGAACGATATCATCTAATCTTTCTAGTAATACATTTGGATTTTCCATAATGCGCTTCCAAAGCCTTAAGGTATTAGCAAAATAGAATCCATCACAAAATCTTTCATCAGTTACAATACCTAAATGCATTACTTTTCCAATTTCTAGTTCTTTACCATCATTTGATATAACTGGAGTAAGTTGTTCTTTACCCATCGATACAAATAAACTAGTTGTACCAAAGTCATATAAATGATGATATATGTAATCAATTTTAATTGATTTTAAATTAGTAACAAAAACAGATGTATGGAAAGGACTAGCATTAATTACTTTTTTAGGTAAGCAACCGTGTTTATCTAAAAATTTTACAAAACCAACTAAGAATTTGATTAAAAAGTTTGGTGTACTTGTTAATACTTTAGCTAATTTATCTGTACTATTTTTAGCATCAACATAATTGTTTTTAGCAATAGCTTCATCCATTGCTTTCTTTACATCTTCAATGTTTTCAGTACCTTTAAATTCTAGTTTTACAGTAGTTTCTTCGGCGTCATCTCTAAGTGACTTCTTAACAACGAAACTAACCATAATTTTTTCACGTCTAAATATTCTGCCATTAACAACGAAACGATTAGTTTCGGGCCTCAACGCAATTACTCTAACGAGTGATGCTACAACTAAATGCATATAGTTATATGAAATACCATTTTCCTTTTGACCAGCAATAAATGCATCTAATGGTTCGCATCGACATGGATATTTAAATAGGTTTTGTGAATCATGTCGTGCTTTCATAATATGAGGCATTATTTTTTGAATGGCAGATAGATTTTTTATTCTTTTGCCATCAGATCTATGTCCAAACATATATAACCTCTATTGTTTAATTGTGCCTTCAATATCATCGATGTCGAATTCTTCTTCATCTTCATCTTCTTCGTCTTCATCATCGATTTCAATCATTTCAATATTGTCTTCGCCATCTTCTTCAGATAAGCCTAACGCTTCTTCGATATCATCTTTTTCTTCTTTTTCATCAGATTCTTCTTCATCTTCGACATCTGCATTAGCATCAAGACCATTATCGATATCTTCAGGATTAATATTTTCTTCTTTTAATTCGTTTTTCTTAACTTCTTCGTCGTCTTCTTGTAAGTCTTCGATAATATCATCATCTAGAATTGATGAAGGCTGACGATTTTTTAAATCCCATACTTTATCATTACCTTTGTTTCCACAGCAAACAAAGTCGCCACTTAGCATGAAATCAATACCAAATTGTATGATATCAGCATCGCTAGCTTTTGTCCCTTTAATTTTGAAAACTTCTTCTGCAATCTTACTAATTGAAAGTGGTTCACTACTTTTTTCTACCACTTCTTTTGCAATTATTATTAAGGCGTCATTCTTATTACTCATTATATATCCTCCAATTTCAATTCATTGTACATTAGTTTACCACATTAATCAAGATATTTAAAAAAATGTTAGCAAATATATGCTAACATTTTTACTTCATTTGTTTATTATTTATTAAAATCATTACAAGTTCTATTATATGACATAGCTGAATATGGGCTATATCCTTTATGATATAAACATACATCGCTATTTTCATCTAGATCTAGTTCGTGTTGAGGATGACCAAGTTGGGCAAAATATCCTGGTTTTTGTTCTTCAAAATAAGTATAAAAATTTACATTTCCTTGACTAGCTTGCCTAAACCCTAAACTATTTTCGTGAATATTAAAACTCCATATATTCCATTTATCAAATAACTTATTATTCTCAATATATTCAAGTATTTCTTTTAATTTATCTAAACAAATTTCAGGATGTTTTACAGGTGCTGATAAGGCAAGAGCTTTATAGCCTCTTATTCCTGCTTCAACTGCAGCAGCAACTGTACCAGAATATAATATATCATCACCTAGATTTAGTCCATCATTTACACCTGATACTACTAAATCTCCTTCCCAATTTAGATAATATTTTGCAAATCTAACACAATCAGCGGGAGTAGAATCAATTGCATAAGCTTTTATGCCTTCAAAATCATCTACTTTTTTAATTAAAAATGATTTTCTAATTTCTATAGCATGGCTTTTTGCAGATTGTGTATTTAATGGAGCACAAATAGTAATATCAAATCCTAGTTTTTTAAAAGCATCAATTGTTGCTTTAAACGCTTCATGATATATACCATCATCGTTTACTAATAATACTTTTTTTATATTCATTAATACAAATCCTTATTATCTTCTTTAAACTTAGCTAGTAACATATCAGCATCATTTAATAACTCTTTAACTTGACGTTTATTATAAACTGTAGCTCCACAAGCATTTTCGTGACCACCGCCATTATATTTACTAGCAAGTTCGGTTATATTTATATATCTAGATCTAAGTCTAACACGTGTTGCTTCTTTTCCTTCGTTAAATAAGATCCATATCATACTACCTTTAATACAATCAAGTAAATTTATGGCTGAAGATATATCTTCTTTAGATATACCATTATGTTTTTTACCATAATTATCTTTAAAGTAGATATATGCAACACCGTTTTTAGTTAATTTATATTTTGCATATACATATTTCTTTAGATTAAATTTGTTTTCTTCTTCCACATATAGTGTAGTATATATCTTTTGCGTATCAACACCATATTCAAGTAGAGTAGATGCATCTTTAAAACATCTAGAATCAGCGCTTGCATAGCGGAAGCGTCCGCTATCAGTAACAATACCAACAAATAGACATGTGGCAGAAAGAGTATTTAATTTTAGATCATTTCTAAATGTATTTGCAAAATTAACAATAATATTTGCACAAGATGCACTCGTTGGATCACAATAATTAATTACGCCAAAGTCTGCACTAGTATCGTGATGATCAATTTTAATTATTTCTTTACCTAATTTGAAGTTTTTATTACTAATTCTATCAGCATCACCCGTATCAACAACTATTACTAATGCATTATTATATGTTTCTTGTTCTACTTTATCATCTTCTGGTAAGAAACTTAAATATTCACTCTTATCGGAACTTGCTACATATATGTTTTTATTAGGAAATGAATTCTTTAATAATTCTTTTAAGCCTTGGCTAGTTCCAATTGCATCACCATCAGGTCTAATATGGCGATGAATTATTATCGTATCATATTCTTTGATCTTATCAAGAATAGCTTTTTTTATATCATAATATTCATCATTTACATAATTGTTAACATCTCTAACTACATTAGATATCGTATTAGCGCCTTTTTGAACATTATCGATAGCTTCATTTGTCTTGTTTTTAACGATATTTTTTAGTTTGTTAAAACCTTCTTTAATTTTACTCATATATTACTCCACTAATTTCTTAAGTTCTGCTAATACTAAATCTACTTTATCGAGCGAATCAAGACTTGCGCCACTTGCAAGTTTATGACCACCGCCACCAAACATTGTGGCAACTGTATTAATATTATATTTACTGCTTCTTAACTCACATATTACGCTTCCATCTTCATCCTCTGTGAAGTTTGCCCATATATCAATACCTTTAATTCCGCCCATTATGCCAACCATACCGCGCGAAATATTAAATATTGATACACCATACTTTTTTACGTCTTCATATGTGTTGATTAAATAAGCAATTGGCCCGTCAACTATAAACTTACTAATTAGTGATGCACGAAGTTTTACTGTTTCTAACTCTTCTATATATAAATTGTTATATATATTATTTACATCAATTGGAAATCTAAATAGCTTTGAACATATATCAAATGTAGACTTAAAATCGCAATTGAAGCGAAAACGTCCGCTATCAGTAATAATACCTGTATATAATGCTTCAGCTCCTTTTAAAGATAACTTTAATCCTGAAGAAAACACAAATCTTGCAATAATACTAGCGCAGCTAATTTCATTTTCATCGACGATTTCTAAATCTCCGTATTTTTCTTTATATAAATGATGATCAATTTTAATAATAAACTTAGCTAGTTTATACCTGTCATCACATATCATTTTTTCTTCTGAACAATCTAGAACAAATACAAGTGCATTTGCATAAAAACTATTTGGAACAATATCCATCTCGCCCATAAAACTATATCTATCAACCATATCACCAACGCAATATACATGCTTTTTAGGGAATGTTGCTTTTATAGCCTCCTTTAAACCGATTTGACTACCTAATGCATCGCCATCTGGGCGCGAATGACGATGTATTATAATTGTGTCAAACTCTTTAATTTTTTGTACTATTTTATGATACATTGCTTTACCTCACGCATGCATTATATCATACAAGAGGCAAAAATAAAAGTTAGGAAAAATCCTAACTTTTTATCATTTACATATATATTTCATTAATTATACTTTTTAGATAAGCATCTAAATATGAAATTGCTGTATTCTTTATATCTTCTGGAATGCCATAATATGCTTCAGCAATCGCTCCAGTTATAGCTGCAAGCGTATCTGAATCGCCACCAATTGAAATTGCGTTCCTAATTGCATCTTCAAAACTAGTAGATTCAAAAAAAGCTTCTAATGCTTGAGGAACAGTATCTTGACATGTTTCATTAAAGAAATAAACTGGTCTAATTTCATCTAAAGTAAAATCAATTTTATAATAATTATCACATATATATTTCTTTATCTCATCAATATTTTTTTTACATCTAGCCATATATATAGCTACTGCTGTTGCTTCAGCCCCTTTTAGGCCCTCTGGATGATTATGTGTAACGATAGTAACTTTATTTGCAAGTAGTTTTGCCTCTTCTAAAGAAGATGCTAAAAATCCAGCTGCACTAACGCGCATTGCGGCACCATTACCATAACTATTATATGGTTTTGGGTTGGGATTAATTAGCCATAAAGCAAATCTTCCACCATATCCTCTATCAGGATAAGCTTTTCCTAACTTTTGCATATAATAAACACTTTTTTCTTCTAAATCGCTATAATCATCTTTTGCGTTTTTTATAGCTAAATATATAGCAAAAGTCATTACTGAATCATCAGTAAAAAAGCATCTATCACTAAACAAAGGAAAGTCTTTTGTTCTTATATTTCTAAACTCATAAATTGATCCAACAATATCACCAATTATTGCTCCTAACATAACAAAAATCCTTTCAAAAATTACGTGCTTTTTTTGATTATTTTTTTATCAATTTTTTAATGCATTTTTTACACAAAAAAGTAGGCGAAAATGCCCACTTTTTTCTTTAAAAATTAGGTAACATAAATAGTATAAATAAAATCCAAAAAATATTACCTAAAAAGCCATAAATTCCAAGGCCAATTGCTAATTTTATGCTGCCTTTTAACTTCTTTGTTAATAAACCAATCGCGATTATAATTAACGCAACAGTTGATATAGTTAAGCCCACTAAAGCTAGTGTAATTTTTAGTGAAATTACAGTAAATGCAGCACCAATTATTGCTAGTATTAAGCATACTCTATTTATAGCATTTGCGGATTCTTTTTTAGTTACAAATAATTCTTCTTTTTGCTCTTCTTTTTTGTATTCAAGCATATTTCCACATTCGCTACAAAAAACAGAATCATTGTAATTTTTTGCGCCACATTTTGGGCATATTTTTTCTGTTACTTTTGGTTCGGTTTTTTCAATTTTTCTTCCGCAATTTATACAGTAATTAGCATCATCTGGATTTTCGAATCCGCACTTATCACAACGCATTATTTAATCACCTTTGTTCCGCCCATATATGGAACTAATACTTCTGGAACTGTAATGCTTCCATCTTCATTTAAATAATTTTCAATTAACGCGATAAGCATTCTTGGAGGAGCAGCAACAGTATTATTTAGTGTATGTGCATAATAGTTGCCGTTTTCACCTTTAATCCTGATTCCAAGTCTTCTAGCTTGTGCATCTCCTAAGTTAGAGCAAGATCCTACTTCGAAATATTTTTGTTGACGAGGGCTCCATGCCTCTACATCAATACTTCTTACTTTAAGATCAGCTAAATCACCACTGCAGCATTCTAGTGTTCTAACAGGAATTCCCATACTTACAAATAATTCAACTGTATAGTTATACATCTTTTCAAACCATGCTTTAGAATCTGTTGGTTCACAAACAACGATCATTTCTTGTTTTTCGAATTGATGAATACGATATATTCCTCTTTCTTCGATACCATGTGCACCTTTTTCTTTTCTAAAACAAGGAGAATAACTAGTTAGAGTATAAGGAAGATCTTTTTTATCTAAAATAGTATCAATGAATTTACCAATCATTGAATGTTCGCTTGTACCAATTAAATATAAGTCTTCACCTTCAATTTTGTACATCATTGCATCCATTTCGGCAAAACTCATAACACCAGTTACTACATTAGATCTAATCATAAATGGTGGAATACAATATGTAAATCCTTTGCCAATCATAAAATCTCTTGCATATGCTGTTACAGCTGAATGAAGTCTTGCAATATCCCCTGTTAAATAATAGAATCCATTACCTGCAACTTTACGAGCACTATCTAAATCGATTCCATGTACTTTTTCTAAGATATCCACATGATATGGAACATCAAAAGGTCTTAGTTTTGGCTCTAAGAAACGTTTGATTTCTTTATTTTCAGAGTCATCTTTTCCGATTGGAACTTCTTCACCAATGATGTTAGGTATCTTCATCATGATTTCTTTGATTCTTGCTTCAACTTCAGTTGTTTTTGCTTCGTTTTCGTTAATTAATTCATTGATTTCTACTACTCTTGCTTTAATTTTGTTAGCTTCATCAACTTTCTTTTCACGCATTAGGGCACCAATTTGGCTACTGCTTTGATTTCTTTCACTACGTAAAGCATCACCGCTTGCCTTTAAGTTTCTAACTTCTAAATCTAGATTGATTACTTCATCAACTAAAGGAAGTTTTTCATCTTGAAACTTTTTTCTAATATTTTCTTTTACTAATTCCGGATTTGTTCTTATTAATTTAATATCAATCATTTTTCTCGTTCTCTCTTTCATCAAAGAATTGATAATTTAAATCTAAGTCTATATCTTGTGCTAATTCTTCACTTTCTTCTTCCACATGAGGAACTATAGCAATATTCGTAACGAATTGTTTATCATTTAATGCAATTACTTTAACACCTTGAGCATCACGACCAACTGTTAAGATTTGATCTAGTCTAGTTCTAATAATCATACCTTTATCTGTTATGATCATTAAGTCTTCATCACCTCTTATAGCAGCTAACGATACAAGTTTTCCGTTCTTAGATGTCATATTAATTGATTTAACACCTTTACCGCCACGAACCTGTACTCTGAACGAATCTACATTAGTACGTTTGCCATAACCTTTATCAGTCACCATTACAATTTCATCACCATCAGTGTTAACAATTGCCATACCAATCATCTTTTCTGGTGCTTCTACTTTAATACCTCTTACACCAGCAGAAATTCTACCCATTGGCCTGATATCACTTTCGCTAAATCTAATTCCTTTACCACTTGATGCAGCAAGTACGATATCTTTTTCACCATCAGTCATAGCAACAGTGAATAATTCATCGCCTTCATTTAAAAGAATTGCTTTAATACCATTAGTTCTGATATTCTTGAATTCACTAATTGGTGTTTTCTTTACAATTCCACCACGTGTACCGAAGATAAAGAATCCTTCAGGCTCTTTTTCTCTTACGCATAAAACTGCTGCTAATTTTTCATTAGGATCTAGATTTAATAAGTTAACAATAGGTAAACCTTTAGCTAGACGCGAATATGTAGGGATTTGGAATGCACGTAGCTTATAAACCATACCTAAACTTGTAAAGAATAGAAGCGTATCATGGCTAGATGTATAAATAACTTTTTCAACGAAATCATCATCACTCATCTTAGCACCACTAATACCTTTTCCACCTCTATTTTGTACTCTATAAGTATCAGTTGTAAGGCGCTTTACATATCCTTTATTTGTTACTGTGATAATTACATCTTCTACAGGAATTAAGTCTTCATCATCAATATCAAGTTCATCTGATAAACCGATTTCTGTACGACGCTTATCACCAAATTTATTCTTAACTTCAGTTAATTCTTGAGCAACAATCTTTTCCTTACGATCATTACTCTTTAGAATTTCTTTACATTCATGAATAATACGTTTCTTTTCTGCGTATTCTTCTTTAACTTTGTCAATTTCAATTCCAGTAATACGTTGCAATTTCATATCTAGAATTGCCTTGCTTTGAATTTCAGTTAACTTGAATTGCTTCATTAAGCCAGCCATAGCTTCTTCGCCAGTTTTAGCTTTCTTAATTAATTGAATAACTGCATCAATATCAGTTAAAGCAATTAATAAACCTTCTAAAATGTGAGCTCTTGCTTCGGCTTTATCTAATTCAAATTGAGTTCTTCTAGTTACAACTTCAATTTGATGTTCAATATAGTAATTTAACATCTCTTTGATGTTCATTACTTTTGGTTGACCTTTATGTAAGGCTAACATATTGATACCAAATGTAGATTGAAGTTGAGTATGTTTATATAAATTATTTAGTATTACATTAGGGTTAGCATCTTTTCTAAGTTCAATAACGATTTTGATACCTTCTCTATTAGATATATCTCTTAAATCTGTAATACCATCAATAATCTTATCTTTTACAGTTTCAGCTATTCTTTCTAGGATTCTTGCCTTATTAATTCCATATGGTATTTCGCTAACAATTATCTCAGGTCTACCACCATCTGTTGTTTTAATTTCGGCTTTTGCTCTAACAGCAATTGTGCCAGTACCAGTCATGTAAGCTTTTCTAACTTGACTAATACCCATAATACAGCCACCAGTAGGGAAATCTGGACCTTTAATATATCCCATAATTCCTTCAATTGTAATATCTGGGTTTTTCATAATAGCAAGAATTGCATCAATTACTTCACCAAGATTGTGTGGAGGAATATTAGTTGCCATACCAACGGCAATACCGCTAGCACCATTTACAAGTAAATTAGGAAATTTACAAGGTAGTACTGTTGGTTCTTGTTCAGTTCCATCATAGTTATCTGCAAAATCTACAGTATTTTTATCTAAATCGCGAAGTAATTCCATTGCGGCTTTACTCATTCTAGCTTCTGTATAACGCATAGCTGCTGGAGAATCGCCATCAATTGAGCCAAAGTTACCATGTCCATCTACAAGTGGATAACGATATGAGAAATCTTGGGCCATTCTGACCATTGATTCGTAAATAGCACTATCACCATGTGGGTGATATTTACCCATTACTTCACCAACTATACGCGCTGATTTCTTATGCGCAGTATTTGGATATACACTTAATTCGTTCATTCCGTATAAAATACGTCTATGAACTGGTTTTAATCCATCTCTAACATCTGGAATTGCACGACTTACGATTACACTCATCGCATATGACAAGAAAGACTTACGCATTTCAGTGTTTAGGTCTATTTCTCTAATTCCACCATTATGATGTCCTTCAATATGTTCAGGAATATCGACAACTACGTCTTCATCTTCCTCTACATATTGTGGCTTTTCTTCTTCTAAATTGTTATCATCATCAAAAAAGTAATCTTTTTCACTCATATTTTGCACCTAATTAAATGTCTAAGTTCTCGACATATACTGCGTTTTCTTCAATAAATTCTCTTCTAGGCTCTACATCATCACCCATAAGCATACTGAATGTAGCATCCGCTTCGATTGCGTCAGATAATGATACTTGAAGTAGAGTTCTCGCTTTAGGATCCATTGTAGTTTCCCAAAGTTGTTCTGGATTCATTTCACCTAGACCTTTATATCGTTGAATTGCAGGTCTAGCGCCTTTAGGAAACGAATCCAAAATCTTTTGTTGTTCTTCATCAGTATAAGCATATTCAACTCTCTTACCATAACTTACTTTATATAGCGGAGGTTGAGCTACATATATATATCCACCAGTAATAAGTGGTTTTAAGAAACGATAGAAGAATGTTAATAATAATGTTCTAATGTGAGCACCATCGACGTCAGCATCGGTCATAATGATAATCTTATGATAACGAAGATTGTTTATATTAAATTCTTCACTAATTCCAGTACCAAATGCTTGAATCATAGTAATAATTTCTTTATTTCCTAAAGCTCTATCAAGTCTTGCTTTTTCTACATTTAATACTTTACCTCTTAAAGGAAGTATTGCTTGGAAGTAAGAATCTCTGCCCTGTCTAGCTGATCCACCAGCAGATTCACCTTCGACTAAATATATTTCAGCTAAAGATGGATCTTTTACTCTACAATCAGATAGCTTTGCAGCCATACCTAAAGCTTCAAGCGGACTCTTTCTACGTGTTGCTTCTCTTGCTTTTTTAGCTGCAAGTCTTGCACGTGAAGCTAAAATTGATTTTTCTACAATATTTTTAGCATCAGTAGGATGTTCTTTTAAGAATGTATCTAATCCTTCTGATAAGATTTGCGATGCTATTCTTCTAACTTCGGTATTACCAAGTTTTGCTTTAGTTTGTCCTTCAAATTGTGGGTTAGGATGGCGGCAAGCAATAATCGCAGTTAAGCCTTCTCTAACGTCATCGCCATTAAAAGCTTCTTCTTTTCTTAAGATATTTGCGCTTTTACCATAGTTATTAAGCACTCTAGTTAAAGCTAACTTGAAACCTTCTTCGTGAGTTCCGCCTTCTGGAGTAAAGATATTATTGATAAATGAGTGAACATTGCTATTGTAATCTTCGGTGTATTGCATAGCAATTTCGACTTCAATATTATCAATACATCCTGAACAATAAATAATTGGTAGATGAATTGGTGTTTTAGATTTATTCAAATATTGAACATATTCTCTAATACCGCCTTCATAGCAATATGTTACTTCTCTAGATTTTTCTGGATCTCTATGGTCAGCAAGGCTAATCTTTAATCCTCTATTTAAAAAGGCAGACTGTTGGAGACGAGTACGAAGAGTTTCCCAATCAAACGTTTGAGTTTCTTCAAATATTTCAGCATCTGGTTTAAATCTTACTTTTGTTCCGTGATTTTGTGTCTCACCAATCTCTCTAACTAGATATTGAGGTTTACCACGAACATATTCTTGTTCATATTTTTTACCATCACGATGTACTTCTACTCTTAAATGTTCACTTAATGCATTAACAACCGATGCGCCAACACCATGTAAACCGCCTGATACTTTATAACTCTTACCATCAAACTTACCACCAGCATGTAAAACTGTATAAACTGCTTCTAGGGCACTCTTACCAGTCTTTTTGTGAATACCAACAGGGATACCACGGCCGTTATCGGTAACGCATATTTCATTTCCAGGTAATATTTCAACTTCAATATGGGTACAGAATCCAGCTAACGCTTCATCAATTGCATTATCTACTATTTCCCATACTAAATGGTGAAGTCCCCTAGGGCCTGTTGAACCGATATACATACCCGGTCTTTTTCTAACCGCTTCAAGACCTTCAAGTAATGTAATCGAACTAGCACCATATTCATCTTCATCATGTTGAGTTACGCTAGAATCTACTTGGTTTTTATCGAATTGTTGTTGTAATTCTTCAAACTTTTCTTCAGCCATATTATTCACCTCTTGACATCTCAATAATTTCGCTATTATTTAATGCATTCTTTGTTAATAAATTTATGTTTGTTGTTGTGATAAATACTTGATAATTTTCATCAAAAAAATCAAGTATTTTATTTTGCCTAATTTCGTCTAATTCGCTAAACACATCATCCAAAATAATTATGATATTTTTAGTGATTTTTTTATAATATTCAACCACCGCTAGTTTCAGTGAAATGCATGTAGTTCTTATTTGTCCTTGCGATGCAGAAGAATATGCATCTTTGCCGTTTATTTCAACGGAAAAATCATCTCTTTGCGGTCCCCAAGTTGTTGTTTTTGCATATAAATCTTGCATTTTTCTTTCAGCATAAGTTATCCAAAAGTTATCCACATTTACATTCGGAATTAGCTTTATTTTTATAGTGTCTTTTTCGTCACTAATTTTGCTTGCAACATTTGAAGAAATGTTATTGATTTCATTTATAAAATTATGTCTTTTTCTTTCAATAATTTCGCATGTTTCAATGTATGTTTTTGTAATTGCGTCTAAATATGTATTGTTAAGTTTGCTTGCATCACAATCTAGTGATTTTAAGTACTCATTTCTTTCTTTTAATACCTTTTTGTTTATCTGCAATGCTCTTAAATACTCTGAATCTACTTGACACAAACTAGAATCAATATATTTACGTCTTATTTTGGGTTCACCTTTTACTAAAAGTAAGTCTTCTGGGCTAAACAAGCCTATCATGAAGTATCCAATCATTTCCGCTATAGATTTGATCCTCTTTCCGTTAACTTTTATAAGCTTTGTAGATCCATCAAACCCTATTTCAGTAATAGTTCCGTCGTTAAATGTGCCTTTTAAATATAAAGTAGATGAATTATTATCAAAACTAGTTATTAATTCTTCATCTTTATTGGTTCTGAAGCTCTTTGCAAAAGCTAAATAGTGAATTGCTTCTACAACGCTTGTCTTACCGCTTGCATTTTTTCCACAAAAAATGATTTTATTCTTATTAGAAAAGGAAAAGGACGCATCGTTATAGCACCTAAAGCCTTTTAGTACTATTGAATTAAGCGCAAACATTATTTTTTATGATATATTCTCTATTATCAACATTCACCAAATCACCATCACGTAGTTTTCTACCACGTCTATTGTCAATTTCGTTATTAATTAAGACTTGATGTGTAGAAAGATAGCTTTTTGCTTCTCCACCGTTCCTAATTATGCCGGCAAATTTAAGCATTTGACCCAAAGTGATGTATTCTGTGTGAATGTAGATAGTTTTCATAGCAAATCCCTTTTCTAATACTATATAGATTATACATCATTTCGTTGCTTATTCATAGTACTTTATGAAAGAAATTTTAGATATTTTTAAAAATAAGGCCATTTTTTCGCTCATAATCTATTTTTTTGAATTTACTGCCTTTTTGTGCTTAATGATTTTTTTAGTACAAGTTAATTTTTAAGGTAAGTTTTACGTAAAACCATAAATATTTACTGTTTTTTCAAATAAATTGGTTATTCTAATTGTTAGCAAGAAGATTATTTATGTATTTACATAAAAAAATAACAATTTTGTCGCAATTATGGGTTCTTTTTTGAATAAAAATAGTTATTGTCGAGGCCAAATAGTGTTATCAGTGCAATAAAGAAATACATTTTTATGGTTTTACATACAAATTGACAAGTAATTTCATTTAAAAGGCTTTTTTGGAAGCAAAATTGTAGAAAATAACTATTTTTTCGCCGGATCGCTATGGCAATTATGCATTTTTATCAAAATAATTAAAAAAAATTTATGGTTTTATGTAAAAATGTATGAATATTTGTAAATATTTACATAAATATTCTTGAAAAATAGCATTTTTAGGGTATAATTTATTGTGTAAACAGAGAAACTTGGTTTTTGCTGTTACTTCGCTGAATATTTTGTAATTATTTTACATTATTTTTAGCTCTTTTGGCCGGTTGACGGCACCGGTTTAAGAAACTTAATTTTTTTCTAAAATTTTTAGGTAATTCACTTGCCAAAAATAGTAATTTTTTAACTTATTTTTGCTATTATTGTGCAAAGCGTGCGCAAAGCAGTGTACATTTTTATGTATATACATACAACAATAATTATTTTAATATGGTTGTATGTATAATAATAAATATTATTTTATTTTTTTACATAAAACTGTAAAAGAATTGATGCTGTAGACCAAGCAGGTTCAGAAAAAGCTCAAAAAATGTAAAAACCACAACCCCAAAAATTTCACCTAGAATCGTTCACCACCCCCGGGGTCAAATAAGTTTTAACATCCAGGTACAAAAACGATTTAAAGCAAAATTTTAGGCTTATTTTTTACAAGAATTGTTTTTTAAACGGCTACAAAAATGCTCATGTCTAAGATAATAGCTTATTTAGCTGTTTTTAGCGCTTTTCGAGGGTTCAAAAGAGTAAATAAATACTTAAAAAAATATTTACAATTATACATATTTACATAAAAGAATACAAGAATATATACACTTATATGTATGTATGTAAAGCAATAAATATTTTTATATGTTTTTAAATAAATATTGACAAATAAATGCTTGTATAGGAGGTAATTTTATGAATTCAAACAATGGAATGCCATTCAAGAAAAGGACCAACCCGCTAGAGAGTCCACAGGCTCCACAACCTGCCCCAACTCCAGCACTTGTAGCAAAGGTAAATGACGGCTCTAGACTAAAGTACACAGCTACTATGGACAAAGCTCTTCATAGACGCTTAAAAGTAGCTGCTGCAATGACTGGAATCCAGATTTCTACCTACATTGAAGAGGCTGTTGCAGCTAGATTAGACAAAGAAGGACGTTAATTATGTCATTAATTTCTACTTTTTGTAAAAAAGGTGGTGTAGGAAAGACCACAATCATTAGTTATTTGGCCCATTTCTATGCATCACAAGGTAAAAAAGTACTAGTTTTGAGTGCTGATGATCAAAACAGTGTTTTCAAGATCTTTGGGAAGGAAGATTTGGTCACAGAACACAACGATGACTACTTTGAATTCCTTATGGCAGGCTATGCAGAAATGGGAGACGTGCTTTTAGAGGTAAGAGAAAACCTTTATTTAATAAAAACACTTAACACAGACAAACTTTCTATGAAATTAACCTTAGAAAGAGCCCAAGAGAAGGTTATTAATCGTATTTTAAAAGAATACGCAGAGTATTTTGACTACATTTTCTTTGATTTTCCTCCATCAAGCTCAAGACTTACTGAAGTTTTACTTGATACGAGCGATCATGTAATCATTGTAGTAGGATTGGATAGCCTTGGATTAAGCGGATTCTTTAATACAATTCAATATTTTATTGATAACGACATTGATCTAAGCAAGATTAAATACATTTTGCCTAATGGATTCGCAAAAAATAAGAGAGCTCCTAAATTATCGCTAGATAAATTGCAAGAAGAAGCAAGCGAATATACATCATCTGCTATTGTTTTACCTGCAATTTCTGATAAATCTATCATTAAAAACCTTCAAACTGAAGGAATTAGTGTTTTTGATAAGGTAGAACTACCACCATACGATCAAAAAGCTAAAGATCAATTAGAAAAAGAACTTACAAACTTATTCAAGAGCTTGAATTTAGATTAAAAACAAAAAAAAGATAACCAGAACGGTTATCCTTTTTTTTATGTATTTACGTAAATACTTAATTAAATCTTTACAGGAACAATTAATTGAATGTAATTAATGTCATATTCTCCTGTTAAAACAAATGGTCTAATTTCTCCGGCAAAAGAAATTGTTACTTCATTAGAGTCTAGAGCTTTAATTGCGTTTAATAAGTAAACATAACCAAATGATGTTTGGAATGGAACAATATCAGTACAACTAATTGGTTTAATTATTTCTTCTACAGAACCTATTTGGTTATTAATTGAAGAAATTAATACATTTCCATCTTTGTTTAATGCGAATTTAATAATGTTTTCATCGGCTTGAGTAATAAATAGGCTTGCTCTTTCGATTGTAGCCATTAAATCTTGTTTATTGAATTTAATTTTTGTAATAAATTCATGAGGAATTATTGGATCAACGTTTGGAAAAGCACCTTTTATTAATCTAGTTCTAAACGAAATGTTTTTAAATGAGAAAACAGCTTTTGTTGATGAAATGTTAATATTAACTATTTCTTCTGAATCATCTAATATTTTATTTAAATCATCTAAACTTTTTGAAGGGAAGATTACACTTATTTTTTCAAATTCAGTTGGGAATATTAAATGCTTTTTAACTAAAACACGTGTGTCTGTAGCTACAACTTCTAATTTATTGCCATCAGTAACAACATTTACACCCATTAAAATTAATTGTTCATTTTGAGTACTAGCTGCAAATACTGTTTTTTTGATAATTTGTTTTAGATTTAAAGCATCAATTGATAATTCAACACCATTTCTATCAAAATTAATAAACGGGAATGCTTCTACATCCAAAGGATTCATTGTGATTTCACTACGTCCAGCAACAATTTTTACTACGTTAGATTCAAATCTTGTTACTAATATATCTTTAGCTTCACTTTTCTTTACAATATCTAATAAATATTTACCAGGAAGTACTACAACACCTTCTTCTTCAATAACTAATTGTGAAGTTACGGGTATAATTGCTTGAATAGCAATTTCTGCGTTTGTAGCAGACATGAAAATTGAATCTCTTTTTACTTCAATTTTTATACCTGATGAGACTGGTTGTTGAGGTTTGTTAGACATTGCTTTTGAAACGTCGTTAAGATTAGATAAAAACAAATCTCGGTTAATTGTGAATTTCATATTTTTCGCCTCTTTTTATTTAAGATAGTTATTTGTATTATTATTAAGTATGTTGATAAGTGGATAACTATTCACTTACAGCCAAGCTTTCTTTAAATTTCTTACGAATATAATCGATATCAGAAACAACATTTGAATCGTTCTCTAAAAGTTCTTTGATTTTATCATAACCGTGAAGAATTGTTGAATGATCACGGTTACCAAAAATGTTACCAATTTCTTTTAATTGCAAACCTAAATCTTCACGCATTAAATAAAATGCTAAATTTCTGGCATAAACTAAATAACTTTTACGTGAATCTGAGATTAAATCTTTTTCAGTTATTCTAAAATAAGTACATATTACATCTTTGATTGCATTAACATCGTTATTTTTTAGAGATGAAGAATCTTTTGGTAAATGTGCACCTAAAGCTTTTTGAATGTTATCTACAATAAAATCACTAGAAAAAGCTATACAATAATTTACATATGTTCTTAGTGCTCCTTCAAGCTCACGAACATTGTTTTTATATAATGATGCGATTCTCTCTAAAACTTCTTCAGGAACAACATTAGGATTATCAATTAAAAATGATAATTTTCTTTTTAAAATATTTACTCTTAATGTAATATCTGGAACACCTAATTGAACTACTTCACCCCAGCTAAATCTAGATTTTAATCTAGCCATTATTTTTAGATCACTTGCAGGGCGGTCAGCTGTAACAACAATTTGTTTATTGTGTTCATGTAGATAATCAAAACATTTAAAGAAAAATTCTTGAGTTTTTTCTTTATTTTCTAAGAATTGTATATCATCTACTAAAAGTAAATCAGCATCTTCGTAAAATTGAGATAATTTGATAATATCATCAGCGTTTTTTGTAGCTGTTGCTCTAAAATAATCATCAGTAAATTGATTAGAACTAGTATATACTACATTTGCTTTAATGTTGTTATCCAAAACATAATGTCCGATCGCTTGCATTAAGTGTGTTTTCCCTAATCCTACTTCACCCATTATATATAACGGATTAAATGAAGCATGCGGAGAATTGGCAACTTGTCTAGCTTCGGTATATGCAAATCTATTACTTTCACCAACAACAAAGTTTTCAAAAGTAAATTCAGGCCTTAATAATCTTTTACTACGTTCAGGATCTATTTTTTCTTTTTCTTGAGAAATAGGCAAAGAAATATTTTCCTTTTTAGCATCTTCTAAAGTTATAAACTTCAACCCATATGCTCCGTTACTCAAGCTTTTAATACAATCGTTTAAAGATATTGAATAAAACTTGTCGATTTTGAATTTTGTTAGGGTATCTTTAACGATTACATATATATAATTATTTTCTACTTTGTGAATAGTGTTAACATCTTTAAAAACATCATTAAATGAATCAATTGCATTAATATTACCTTTTGATAATTGATTGTTTTTAAAAATATTTAACGCTTCGTTGAATAATGATAACTCGTTTTCAAACATAAAAACACCTACTCGTTTCCTCAAATAAAATCATAACACATCGAATGTACTTTTTAAAGCATAAAAAATAATAATTAATTATCAACATAATAAAGTTATCCACAAAATCCAAAAAATATGTGATTGTTGATATGTGTATAATTTTACTTCTTGCATAAAACCATAAAATTAGATAAAATCTAAATAGCGTTTAATTAATAAATAGGTGTAATATGAAAAATATTGTAAAATTAATCGGTAAATTTAATGTTGCAACGTTAATGGTAGTTGTGTTCTTATATATAGCATGCCTAGTACTAGTGTTAATCGCAATTAATCCAAAATATTCATACTATGTTGAACCAAGTTACGAACATAATACAGGATATTCTGAATTGTCTAATTCATATCAAATAGTATACAAAAGAATATTGAATAACCAAAAGATTGAAGAAAGCTATTCAATCAGAACCGCAATCAATTCGCGTACTTCTATTGATAATAAAGCAGATCTAATGTTATCAATTGTAAAATTTCAACCAGAATTATTACAAACTAACGGTCAAGAATACTATTTAAGCGAAGCAAGTAATGCTACAACAACTTGGGCTCGTACAACTAGTCTTGGCGAAGGCCACGAACCAAAGAAATATTTTGGAAAAGTAACATATGTTGATTCAAATAATACTCATCAAACAAAAACATTTAAAGAAGAAATGTTTGAGACGCCAAAGAATCTAAAAGATTATACAGAAGGTAATGCAATTTATTTTGGAAATGTTGAATTTTGTTATCAAGTAGTGGCTAATCCAGATGGTGATGATCAACTAATAACAATGCGTTTATATACTACTACTCAAAAATACTTCCATATTGACTTACAAACATGGTTAGTTACAGCTGATGATAAATATTTACCATTTGCTGGTATATACGGATATAATAACGGTTCTTGGAGCGTTGCAAACGAAAGAGTATTAAAAGATCTAAATATTAAAGCAATCGCATGTAAATTTATATGCTATTTCGAAGATCAAGAATATGAGGTACACAATATTACTAATTTTGGTGATATGAAAACTGCTTTTGCGGATATAGAGAATATTGAAGCAAGCAATATCCACGCTGTATCAATTAAAGAAGTAAATAAAGTAATAGCATATTGTGCAATTGGTGCTACAATTGCTTGTATCACAGTTACAGTAATATTATGTGCTGTTAAAGTTAAAAGAAATAAAAATAAAGAAAATATAGCTTAATTTTGTATTGTGAAATAAAAAAAGATTGACATATCGATTATAAATTAGTATAATCGTAAACGATAGAAATAGTATAGGAGGTGCTCTCAATGTCAACAGTAAGAACATTCCAACCAAACAAACATAAAAGAGTAACTACTCACGGATTCCGTGCTCGTATGAAGACAGTTGGTGGCAGAAGCGTTATCGCACGTCGTCGTGCAAAAGGTCGTAAAGTATTAACTGCATAATTTAATTTTATAAGATTCATGGACCTCTTGTTTGTCAAAAAAGTAAACTCGAGGTCTTTTTATTTTGGAGGTCCTTATGAACCAAAAATATGTATTAAAACATAATAAAGATATCGAAGCTTTAGTAAATAAAAAAAATAGCGTTGGTAATAAATATTATGCTATTTATTTTGATAAAAGCGTTGATACAAAAATTGCAGTTTCTGTTTCTAAAAAAAGTGGTTCTTCTCCTGCTCGTAATTACGAGAAAAGAGTAGTCAGGGAGATTATAAGAATATACGAATTAGAAAAGTTAACTGGATTAGAATGTTTAATAGTAATAAAAAAAGATGCTACAAGTTTAAATTATGATTCAAAGAAGCGAGAAATCGATCAATTGATTAATAAAATGTTAAAAAAGATTAATTAAATAGAAAGGAAATATATAATGCATAAAATTCTTAAAGATTATTATAAATATATCTTTATTCTAATGTTTGCAGTTGGTTTAAGTTTGCTAGTTGGTTGTTCAAGAAACGCTGCTAACGAAGCCGAATTATATAAACCATTAATTGGATTCACAGGATTTTGGGATATATTTGTTTATCCAATCGCAGGAATAATGTGGTTAATGGGTAAAAGCGTTGCTTTTGGCAATTACGGTGTTGCGATTATTCTTACTACATTAATTGTCAGAACAATTGCGTGGCCAATTTACGCTAAGACTAATGATATGTCATTAAAGATGCAATTAATGCAACCAGAACTTGATAAAATTCAACAGCGTTATGCTGGTAAAGATGATCAACAATCTAAGCAAAGAATGTCAATGGAAACAATGCAGCTATATAAGAAATACGGAATTGGCGTTTCAAGCTGCTTAATGCCTTTTATTCAAATGCCAATCTTCATTGGATTCTTTAATGCAGTTAGTAGAATGCCTGCTACATTTGCTCTTGAAGGTTCAAACTGGTTAAAAGATATATTTGCAGGTCATACAACATTATTTGGAATTAACTTAACAATTCAAATTTCTGATGAAGCAGCAACAAGTGGTGATAAATGGGCTATTTATATTTTAGCTGGCTTAGTAGGTATTACTCAAGTTGCTAGTATTCTATTATCACAACTTAGACAAAAGAAACAAAAACAAAAACAACAATCAAGTGTTCCTGAATATCGTCGACCTCAACAAACAGATCAACAAAAGCAAACTCAGCTTATGATGAACATTATGTTATACGGTATGGCAGTAATGATGGTATTCTTAGTAATAAGAAGACCTGCAGGACTAGGTTTATATTGGTTAGTTGGTAATATTTATTCTGCTTTACAAGCCCAAATCGGTGCTATGCAAAGCGAAAAACGTTTAGAAAAACTTAGAAAGAAGACTGAAAGAGGAATTTAATATGAGAGCAAAAATATTTAACGTAGAAAATTGCGATGAAGCTCTAGATTTAGCAGCTATTGAATTTGGTGTTGATAAAGAAGAATTAGATGCTTCTCCAGTAGAAGGCGGAGTTGAAGTTATTACAATTGTTGATGGCGTTGATAAAGGTAAAGCATATCTTCAAAGTATATTAGATGGATTTGGAGCTAAAGGTTATATCGAAAAAATGACTAGAGGCAATACAATCGAATTTAATGTAGATGTTAAAGATATGAATGGCGTTTTTATTGGTAAAAATTCAAAGCATTTATTAGCCATCCAAACATTATTAAATATAATAGTAAATAAATACTATTCTGAAGAAGAACAAAAAACAGTATTGCTTGATGTTGGTAGATATCGTAAACGTCGTGAAGCTTCACTTGAAAAAATGGCTACAGATTTCGCTAAACAAGTTTTAAAAACTAAACAAACAATTAAGTTAGATAATCTAAATGCTTATGAAAGAAAAATTATCCATAATAAACTAGCTACATGGCATAATATTTCTACACATTCTGAAGGTGAAGAACCTAACAGACAATTATTTATTGAATATAAAGCATAATAAAATGAGGATATTTATATCCTCTTTTTTATTGTTTATAAATAACGATTAAAGTATAATTTTGTCGGAGGCATATATTATGTATACAACTAACAAAGGAAAATTAAAAATATGCGTTTGCGAAAACCGTGAAGAATTAGGCAAATGTGCTGCGCAAGATGGTGCAAAGATTTTAAAAGGATTGCTTGAAGAAAAAGATGAAATTAATGTTATTTTTGCAGCCGCACCTTCACAAAATGAAACACTAAAAAATTTGTTAAAAGACGAAGATATAGATTGGTGCAGAATTAATGCATTTCATATGGACGAATATGTTGGATTTGGTATGGATAGCAATGCATCATTTGCTCATTATTTGAATGAACATATATTTTCAAAAGTAACTTTTAAAAATATATATTACATTTGTTGCGAAAAAGATTATGCGGCATTAATAAAAAGCCATCCAATAGACGTAGTATTCTTAGGAATCGGCGAAAATGGCCATATAGCTTTCAATGATCCAGGCGTTGCCGATTTTGATGATAATGAAATAATAAAAATTGTTAAGCTTGATGATAAATGTAGACATCAGCAAGTAAATGATGGATGTTTCAAAACAATTGATGAAGTACCAACTGAAGCATTGACTTTAACAATTCCAGTTTTGCTTTCTGCTACATATCTAATATGCAGTGTACCAGGACTAACAAAAGCCCAAGCGGTATATGATACTATTAATTTGCCAATTAGCGAAAAATGCCCTGCAACTATTATGCGTCGTCATCAAAATGCCACATTATATATAGATAAGGAAAGCGCAAGCTTATTAAATTAAAATGATAATTAAGAATGTAAATATTATTACTAGAAACAAAATATTAAATAATTATTGTATTGAAATTAATGATGGCATTATTACCAATATTGCTAAAGATATCAGCACAGATAATTATATTGATGGATTAGGTAGATTTTTAAGTCCTGGATTTGTGGACATGCATATCCATGGCGGTGGTGGATATGATTTTTTAGATGAAAACATTGAAACATATCAAAAAATTACATATGCACATATGATTCATGGAACTACATCAATGGTACCAACACTTGTTGCTAGTTCTGTTGAGGATTTAAAGAAAGCAATAATTAGATATAAAAATGCTAAAGATTATAAATGTAATTTACTCGGATTACATTTAGAAGGCCCATATTTAAATAGAGCGCAATGTGGCGCCATTAATGTAGATTATTTACACAATCCGGATATTAAAGAAATTAATGGATTAATTGAGCTTGCAAATGGTGCAATTACACGTGTTACTCTTGCTCCAGAACTTGCAAATTCAGATGAATTAATTAAGTTATTAAAAGAAAACAATATTACTGTATCGATTGGTCACTCCAATGCAACGTTTGATGTTGTTAAAGATACTTATAAAAATGGTGCTACTTTAATTACTCATTTTTATTCAGGCTGTTCTTCGATTACAAGAAAAAATGGCTATCGAATTTTAGGTATAATTGAAGCGGGCTATTTAATTGACGATTTAGATATCGAAATTATTGCTGATGGATCACATTTACCAATAGATTTATTAAAATATATATATAAATTTAAGAACCATGAACATATATCATTAATTACTGATGCAATGCGCGCAGCTGGTACTAACTTAAAAGAAACATATTTAGGTAAAATGGGTGAAGGGACACCTTGCGTTATTGAAGATGGCGTGGCTAAATTAAAAGATAGAAGCGCATTTGCAGGAAGTATTGCAACATGTGATCTTTTAGTTAAAAATATGTTAAAAGCAGGCGTAGGATTAAACGATGCCATTAATATGGTAACAATTAATCCAATTAAAGCATTAGGATCTAAATATAAAAAAGGTGAAATAAAAGTAGGAAATGATGCAGATATTGTATTATTTGATGAAAAAATAGACATATCATTAGTAATAATTAATGGTGAAATTACATATAAAAAATAGGCTACAAGTGTAGCCTATTTTATTTTGTTTATTAATTTAGTGATCTAGCTTCAATTTTTAATAAGAATTCTTTGAATGGATTTGAATCTTTATTTACTTTAAATTCTTCTAAAGTATTATAGTATTCATTTCTTTCTTCAGGAAGAATATATACAGGAGCAAGGCCATTTTTCATTAATTCATAATTTAAAACTAATCTTGCACACCTACCGTTTCCATCTAAAAATGGATGTACTTTTGCAAGTTGTAAATGACTAAATGATATATATTCTAATAAATCAGCATTAACTTGAGCTAAATAATCAAAATACTTACCCATTCTATCGTATACTTTGATATGACTTGGTGGAGTATGATTTGATCCTTTAATAGATATATCTACATTACGGTACAGACCACTTACTTCTAATATACCTTTCATTAATATTTCATGTAAATCTTTTAATTTGTTTTCAGTTAATTCTTCATTATTTTTAACTAAATCAATAACGAAATTTAATGCATTTGCTTGATTATTAATTAACAAAGAATTATTAGTGCTTTTACCATTTAAAACATCATTTACTTCTTCAAGTGTAATGCTTGGATATTCAAAAGATAAAGATGAAAAAATAATCTTAGATTTCAATTCAAAAGATATATTATTAATATCAAATAAATTAGCTGCTATTTCTTTTAATTTTAGTAATTCGCAAGTGCTCATTTTTGGATACCTCCTATAGATAAATAACTCAATTTGCATTTTGTTAATTCATTATAGCATATAAAACTGCAATTGCAAGATGCCAAAAATAATTGTTAAGTTATTTTTAATATGTTAAAATGGAAAAAAGGAAGTAATACATATGTACAATTATTATAAGGATACAATTGCATCTATTTCTACTGCTTTAGCTAATGGGGCAATATCAATTGTTAGGCTTAGTGGCGATGAAGCTATATCTATTGTAAATAAAATATTTGGAAAAGCTGATTTAACTAAAGTAAAATCGCATACAATTACCTATGGGCATATATATGACAATGGTGAAGTTGTTGACGAAGTATTAGTTAGCGTATTCAAAGCACCAAAAACATTTACAAGAGAAGATGTAGTTGAAATTAATTGCCACGGTGGAATATATGTTACTAATAAAATATTAGAGTTAGTGTTATCTAAAGGAGCTAGACTAGCAGAACCGGGTGAATTCACCAAAAGAGCATATCTGAATGGTAGAATTGACCTTACTCAAGCCGAATCAGTTATGGATATAATTGAAGCTAAAACAAAAACTAGCCTAAAAATGGCTAATTATGGCTTAAGTGGCGCAACTAAAAAATTAATTACTAATTTCAAAGAAAAATTATTAAAATGTATATTAGAAATTGAAGTAAATATTGATTATCCAGAATACGAAGATGAAGTTCAAGTAACAACTGAAGTATTAAAGCCAAGCATTGATGAGTTAATATTAGATATCAAAAAGATAATAGATAAAGCTGAACAGGCTAGTATTATAAAAAATGGTATTAAAACAGCTATAATTGGTAAGCCAAATGTAGGTAAATCAAGCTTATTAAATGCATTGTTAAAAGAAGATAAAGCAATTGTTACTGATATTGCTGGAACAACTAGAGATATAGTTGAAGGTAATATTAACATTGGTGGTGTTTTACTCCATTTAATTGATACTGCAGGCATTAGAGATGCAAGCGATACAGTAGAGCAAATTGGTGTTAAAAAATCAAAACAAATATTAAGTGAAGCAGAACTTGTAATATTAGTATTTGATTATAGTGAAAAATTAAGTGAAATAGATATCGAATTATTAAAGGAAACTAAAGATAAAACTAGAATTATTATTGTTAATAAAAACGACTTAAATAAATTAATTGATTTAGACCAATTAGATGATTATTTATTGATATCAAGTTTTAATGAAAACGACATCGAAAAAGTAACAGAAAAAATTAAAGATATATGTAAAATCAGTGATATTACTAATATTGATGCTTCGTATATTGGTAACTCAAGACAAATGGGGTTATTAAGAAGATGTTATGATAGTTTAATCGAAGCAAATAAAGGAATAATTGCTAATGATCCAATTGATTTAATTAATATCGATTTAACTAATTCGTATAATTATTTATTAGAAATATTAGGCGAAATATCAAGCGCAGATTTAGTTGAAGAAATGTTTGCTAGATTCTGTTTGGGTAAATAAAGAAAAGGCTACTATTCAGTAGCCTTTTCTTCTTTATTTTTAGCTTTAAATAATCTAGTATTTCTAAATATTAATGGATATATTCCAATACCTACAAATAATAACGAGAAATATCTAATCATATCTAAAATTATAACTTTATTTGGCCATAATTTTACTAAGCCAAAGTAAATTGCAAGAACTATTATAATCGCGATTACACATCTTAGAATTCTCATTAAAAGTGGGACACCTTTTGTATCAAATTTCGTGAACTTATTTTCAACATAAATTGTTGGTCCAACAGCAAGTAATGATGCATATCCTGTATAAAAATCTCTTCTTAATAAAATTTGTTCTCTTGTAGCACCAATAGCAAATCCTATAGCAACTGGTAATATTAATAAGCAAATTACACCAAAGAATATTAATTTTTTTTCAGGAGTTGTACCAAACTTTGAATACAACCATGGACATAAGAACACAAATAGTAATCCAAATGCACAACCAGCAAGTGTATCAGTTAAATAATGAGCGCCTAAATACATTCTTGAAAACATTACTAAAAATACAATAATTGAAGCTATAATCCAACCAAGTTTCTTTTTATAATGGTGAGCAACGCTAAAATACATTGCTGATGATCCTTGAGAATGACCGCTTGGGAATGATGAACCGGTTGCAGTTGATTCTTTTAAGTTTTTAACTTCAGGATCTTTTACGAACGGTCTAGGTCTATTTATTATTAATTTTAATACACCATTCATAGTATTACTAAATAATGTAGTAAAGCAGAATGTTTCTCCAAATTCTTTATCGAGGATAAAGTAAATAACGGCAGCCATTATAATTAACATATATTGTTCGCCTAAAAATGAAATTGCGGATGCTAAAAAGTTTAAAAATCCATTTGATATTGATTGCAAACCTTTAATAATTTCTAATTCAAATTGCATATATATCACCTCACGTAAAAATTGTACTAAATATATGCAAAAAACACAATAAAAAAAGGCTAGTTAGATATCTAACTAGCCATAAATTCATTTATTTCTTTTCGCCTTTTACAACTTCTGTTACAGCTGTAGCAAGTCCTGCTACACTTTGTAATTCAGATGGAATAATAATCTTAGTTGCTTGACCTTTAGATACTTCTGCTAAAGCTTCATATGCTTTAAGTGTTAATACTGCTTGGTCAGCTCCTGCTTCTTTTAATAATCTAATACCATCAGCAGTAGCTTTTTGTACTTCCAAAATTGCTTCTGCTTCACCTTGTGCATGAAGAATTTGTGATTGCTTTTGACCTTCAGCTTCTCTAATTAATGCTTCTTTTTTAGCTTCTGCTTGAAGAATTTCAGATTCTTTTAAACCTTCAGCTTGAAGTATACGACTTCTCTTATCACCTTCAGCCTTTAAAATAGATTCACGACGTTCACGTTCTGCACGCATTTGTTTTTCCATTGCCTCACGTATATCTTTTGGAGGAAGAATGTTTTTAAGTTCTACACGGTTAACCTTAATTCCCCATGGATCTGTTGCTTCATCTAGAATATTTCTCATCTTAGAGTTAATTAAATCACGACTTGTAAGAGTGGCGTCTAATTCAATTTCACCAATGATGTTACGAAGTGTAGTAGCTGTTAATTTTTCTAATGCTTCTGATGGTCTTTCTACACCATATGCATATGCTTTTGGATCTGTGATTTGATAGAACACAACAGTATCGATTTGCATTGTAACGTTATCTTTTGTGATAACTGGTTGTGGATCAAAGTCAACAACTTGTTCTTTTAAAGACATTCTCTTACCAACTCTATCTACAAATGGAGCTAAAAAGTGAATTCCTGTGCCCCAAGTTTTACGATATGCACCTAATCTTTCTACAACGTATGCATTTGCTTGAGGAACAATACGAATGCAACTAATAAAAATCAATAATACAACAATAGCAACAATAATAAATACAATTCCTAATGGACCAATTCCTGCTAAAAATAATGTTTTCATTTATATATCTCCTTATAATATTTCTATTTTATTTTCTTCTTTTAATTTAGATACAACTAGTTTTGTGCCTGTAATAGCATCGACCATGACTTTTTCTCCTTCTTGGAAATTCAAACCGTCTAAGTTTGTAGCACGCCAAAGCACGCTTTCAACTCTAACTTCACCAATTTCACCTTCACCAAACGCTTTTGTGATTACGCCAATTGACCCAATTGCTTTATCCGCATTTGTTCTAATGATAGAACGACGCATCATTTTCTTAGTTAATGGACGCGTAGCTACTAAGAATACTGCGCTTGAGCCTACAAAAGTTATTATTTGTACCCATTCACTTCCGCCAAATGCTAGTACAATTAGAGCAACAACAGCTCCAAGTGTAAACCAAATAGTAACTAAGTTATCTGTAGCTAATTCTACAATAATTGTAGTGATAATAATAAATGCCCATATTAAGATCCAAGGATCAATTTCTAGATTTGTTAAGAAAGTAAGCATTTACTCCACCTCCTTTGTTAAGTCTACAACCAACATCTTTTGTTCTTTGTTCCAATTTGTATAAAACTTATAGAATTGTTTCTTTTTAAAATCTAATGGAACAAATTCACATATGTTTTTGATGATGTTTTTACCGCTGATTCTACCATAACTAGGTTTTATAGCGATTGGATGCAATTCTGCTTCGTTGTATATGCCTAAATCAATTTCTTCTTTAGAAATTGCTTTAATAACTAGCGACTTATTTTCTACATCATATCCAACTAATGTTGAATAAGCATTTTTGAAATTGGCCGCTGCAACAGTGTTAATGGTTATATTAGTTTCATAGATACTAATAGAACCTCTTAAGGTTTTAGAAAACCATGTAATTGCCATTTTTTATCACCTCACAATTGCATTATAATACATAATTTTAGAAAATTCAAGAAAATTCAAGAAAAATTTTTAAAATTTTCTTAAATTCAATTTAGATATTTTTTAAATAATTGAAAATAGGCATAATTATGATATAATGGATAAGTAAAAACGGAGGCTATTATGAAAAATAGAGGGTATAAAATATTCAAAGCAATTGTATTAACACTAGCGATAATTATTCCACTAGTTGTAGCATTCTTAATGTGTAGATATACATATAAAAGACATTTAGATACATATGAAAATACATATTTTGCAAATATAAAATATGATAGAAAAGGTAACGATAAACAAAATTATAGAGAACAAATAGAAGGTTTGCTTACTTATACAAAAGATAGATATCGTCTACTTGAAACTAAAGAAGTAAAATATGATGATGACAAAAATGTTGGTATTTTAGATATCTATCAAGTAATTGAAAAAGTAGAAAACGCAAGCGGTGATGGTTATACATATGATTTATATTATTATTTCTTATTGCATGATGTAAATTATACATGTATATACCGTCTTAATGAAGGCAGTGACGAAGCCACTATTCCTGATAATATAACTATACCTAGTGTATTTATGCAAATTAGAAATGCAGACGATTTTGATAATGATAATGATTGCGTAACTGTAGAATTCAATGAAGAAGATTTCTTAACATTTATATTTATTGATTATGGTGCAAATCCATCAAAAGTTGGAAAACAATATTTACTTGCTGCTAGAGTAAAATCAACTAATTTTCCTTCAGAAAATGTAACTATTTCTATCCATTGTGATGAAGATAAATCAAATAACCGCGTATCTACTCCAGATGATGCTAAAACTAGATATGTATATGATAATACATCTAGTCTAGATGTGGATAACTTCTATGTAGATTTAACCGAAGAAGAATTATCTACATTTACACCTGGATTTAATGGCGATGCGCTTGCTTCTGGATACACTAAATATCTACTAAAAACTTATTGGTGGTGGGAAGCATTAGTAACAATCGTTTTAGTTGGTGCCTTAACAGGTATCTTCTATATGGTAATTACATATCAAGGTTCAGACGACGAAGAATAAAAGATTGCTTAAAAGCAATCTTTTTATATGCATAAGAGGGTTATATGGAATTAAAAGAAATTGAAAGATCAATAATTAAAAAATATAGAACTAAACTTTATGCACCATTTATTCATGCATTGCAAGAATATGATATGTTAAAAGAGGGTGATAAAGTTGCTGTATGTATGTCGGGTGGAAAAGATTCGTTTTTAATGGCAAAACTTTTTCAAGAATTACATAAGCATTCCGACTTCCCATTTGAAGTTGTATATATATGTATGAATCCAGGTTTTAATGAAGAAAACTTAGTCAAAATAAAAGAAAATTGTGAATATTTAAATATACCAATTGTTATTAAAGAATCTGATATATTTAGAGTAGCAAAAAAAGTAGGAGGAGATCATCCTTGTTATATGTGTGCAAGGATGAGGAGGGGCTTTCTATATGAATTTGCTAGATCTTTAGGTTGTAATAAGATTGCTTTAGGTCATCATTTTAATGATGTAATTGAAACAGTTTTAATTAATGTATTATATGGTGGTAAATATAATACAATGATGCCAAAACTTCACAGTACTAATTTTGAAGGTATGGAATTAATTAGACCAATGTGCTTAATTAAGGAAAAAGATATCATTAATTGGATGCATTATTCTGAATTTAGCGCAATGAGCTGTGGTTGCCCTGTAGCATCGTGCGAACTTAGCAGTAAAAGGCGTGAAGTTAAAGAATTAATTAAAAATTTAAAGAAAGATTTTGAAGATGTAGATATCAATATTTATCGTAGTGCAGAAAATGTAAACCTAAATGCTTGCCTTGGTTGGAAAATAGGCGATAAGAAAGAAAAATTTAGTGATTATTACGATGAACTTGATATAGACGATGATGAATAATTGCTGTGTTTCGCTAATTTGCTTGCGAATATATGTATATTGGGTTATAATCAATTGTAAATAATTTAAATGTATTTATAAATTTTAAGAAAAGGAGATTTAAAAATTATGCCAAAAAAATACGTTTATCAGTTTGAAGAAGCTTATGGCTTAGGTAAGGAATTACTTGGAGGTAAAGGTGCTGGTTTAGCTGAAATGACACACATTGGTGTTCCTATCCCTCAAGGATTCACTATTACTACAGAAGCTTGTACACTTTATTATGACAGCGGAAAGAAGTTACCTGATTATATCGTTAATGATATTTTCGCCGCTGTTAAAGAAGTTGAAAAGAAAACTGGTAAAAATTTTGGTGGAGATAAGAATCCACTTCTTGTATCAGTAAGATCAGGTGCTAGAGTTTCAATGCCTGGTATGATGGATACAATTCTTAACTTAGGTTTAAATGATAAGACTGTAGAAGTATTAGCAAAAGAAACAAACAATGAAAGATTTGCATATGATAGTTATCGTAGATTTGTTTTAATGTTCACTAACATTGCTAAAGGTCATCCAAGAACTGATATGGATAAGATGTTAGACGACTTAAAAGAAAAGAAAGGTTACAAACTAGATACTCAAGTTACAGCTAGCGAATTAAAAGAATTAGTTAAGAAATATAAAGAATACTATAAGAAAGTATTTGGTGAAGAATTCCCATCTGATCCAAAAGATCAATTAATTGAAGCAGTTAAGGCTGTATTTAGATCATGGGATAACGAAAGAGCTAATGTTTACCGTAGAATGAATGGTATTCCATATTCTTGGGGAACTGCAGTTAACGTTCAATCAATGGCATTTGGTAACAAAGGTGAAACATCAGGAACTGGTGTAGCATTCTCTAGAAACCCTGGAACTGGTGAAAAAGTTATTTCAGCTGAATATTTACCAAACGCTCAAGGCGAGGATGTTGTTGCTGGTATTAGAACTCCATTACATATCGATGAATTAAAACGCAGAATGCCTGAAGTTTACAATAAGTTTGTAGAAACTATTAAGACTATGGAAGCACATTATCACGATATGCAAGATATGGAATTTACTGTAGAAGAAGGCAATCTATATTTCTTACAAACTCGTAATGGTAAACGTACTCCTGCCGCTGCATTAAAGATGGCATGTGATATGGTTGATGAAGGATTAATCACTCCAGATGAAGCAGTACTTCGTATTGACCCTGTATCATTTGATAAATTATTATTACCAAACTTTGATAAGAATGAGTTAGAATTAGCTAGACCAATCGCTGAAGGTCTTCCTGCTGGTCCTGGTGCTGGAACTGGTAAGCTTGCATTTAGTGCTGAAGAAGCTGAAAAACGTCACAACAATGGTGAAAAAGTTATCTTAGTTAGAGCCGAAACATCTCCAGAAGATATCATCGGTATGGTAGCAAGTGAAGCTATCCTTACTATGAGAGGCGGTATGACTAGTCACGCTGCAGTTGTTGCTCGTGGAATGGGTAAATGCTGCGTTTGTGGATGCGGTGCTGCACAAATCGATGAAGAAAGAAGAATTGTTACAATTGATGGCAAAGAATATGGTCCAAACCATACATTCTCAATTGATGGTTCTACTGGTAAAGTATACTTAGGTGAAATCAAGACTGTTCAACCAGATTTATCAAGCGGATACTTTGGAAGATTAATGGCATGGGTTGACGAAAAGAGAGATCTATTAGTTAGAACTAACGCTGATACTCCAAGAGATGCAAAACAAGCTAAGTTATTTGGTGCTCAAGGAATTGGTCTATGTAGAACTGAACATATGTTCTTCGATAAAGATAGAATCTTCTCAATGAGAAAGATGATCTTAGCTGATACTGTAGAAGAAAGAAAAGCTGCATTAGCAGAACTTGAACCAATGCAACAAGCCGACTTCGAAGGTTTATATGAAATTATGGATGGTATGAATGTAAACGTACGTTTACTAGACCCACCTCTACATGAATTCTTACCTCAAGAAGAAGATAAGATTGAAGAATTAGCTAAAGCAACTGGTAGAAGTGTTGAACAAATTAAAGCTAAATGCGAAAGCTTACATGAATTTAACCCAATGATGGGTCACAGAGGCTGTAGACTTGCCGTATCTTATCCAGAAATTTGTGAAATGCAAACTAGAGCTATTATTAAAGCTGCCATCGCTGTTTCTAAGAGAACTGGTAAGATGGTTTCTCCTGAAATCATGGTTCCACTAGTACTTGAAGTTAAAGAATTAAAGATGGTTAAAGGTATCATTTGCGATACTGCTGATAAATTAATTAAGGAAGCTGGAATTGATATGAAGTATCATGTTGGTACAATGATTGAAATTCCACGTGCCGCATTACTTGCTGATGAAATCGCAACAGAAGCTGAATTCTTCTCATTTGGTACAAACGACTTAACACAAATGACATATGGATTTAGTAGAGATGATGTAACTAAATTCTTAGTAGATTACTACAACAGAAAGATCTTCGAAGAAGATCCATTCAAAACTCTCGACCAAAAGGGTGTTGGTAAATTAGTTAATATGGCTGTAGAACTTGGTAGAAAGACTAGACCTGATTTACACTGCGGTGTTTGCGGTGAAACAGGTGGCGAACCTCACTCAATCGAATTCTATCATAAAGCTGGTCTAAACTATGTATCATGCTCTCCATTCAGAGTTCCTGTTGCTAGACTTGCTGCTGCACAAGCTGCAATTAAATTCCCAAGAAAATAATATAAACTAAACGGGTAGAAATACCCGTTTTTTTATATATAAAAAAGCCCATAACTTGAAAATAGATATCTAATTTAGTATAATGCATATATCTATATATAAAAGAAAAGCGGGTGTTAGTATGAATTTTAATGAAATCGTTAGTCAAAATGAATTAGTATTAGTTGATTTTTACGCAGAATGGTGTGGGCCTTGTAAAATGCTTGCGCCAATTATTCATGAGATTAAAGAAGAGTTGCAAGATAAAGTATATGTAATTAAAGTTAATGTAGATGAAGAGGAAGAATTATCTAATAAATTTGGCATCTTTTCAATTCCTACTTTAGTATTAATCAAAGGTGGAAAAGAAATAGATCGTAAAGTTGGATATAATTCTAAACAAATCTTAATAGATTGGATAAATAGATCATAATGAAAAAGATATTTATATATATATTATTATTGCTATCAATTTGTCTTGTAGCATGCAAAAGCAAAGCTGATATTAAGCCATCATATTCTATTCAAAGCAATTCTGATGGATATATAATTGGTAGTTTTGATATAAGCGATATCAAAATTAAAATTACTGAAGGCGATAAAGTTACATATGTACCAGTCAGTGAAGATATGTTAGATCGTGCATATTCATTTAATAAACCTGGTAATTATGCAGTTACTGTTTCATATGAAAACTTTTCTGAAACTATAATTATCATCATGAAAGAAAATTCATCTTCAACTGGAGATGGTGATAATAGCGGCGATAATGGTGGCAAACAAAATCCACCGACAAATGGATATAAAGAAATTAGTGAAAAGTATTTAGATTTTAGTGGTGCAGCTTTAACTGATAGATGTAGTTTAGAAAGTATTGGAACTATTTTATATGTTGGTAATACTTTTGGTTTAGAAAATGATGCTACATATGTATCAAGCGACCCAACTGTAATTAAAATTAACGAAAACAATGTATTAATTTGTCTTAAAAAAGGTACATCTATGATTACTGTAGACGGTGATGAAAGAATTAGAATTACAGTAGAAGAATTAGTGTTAACTGCCGATACATATTATTCTACAATCGGTTACTTACCAGAAATGGAAGTAAGTGATATAAAAACGATATTACATAATCTAATTGATGATCACGTAAGTGGCAGTTATGCGCTACTTAAAACTATTTTACCTTTATCTGATGCTGATCCTAATGATCCTAGCAAAATGATTCTATTATATACTGGTAGAAGTCAAGGTGGGACAATTGCTCAAAACAACGAACCTGATGGTTGGAATAGAGAACATGTATGGCCTCTATCAAAACTAGGAGGAGATACAGGATTAATAGCAGGTCATGATGCTCATCATATTAGACCAGCTGATGTTAGTGTTAATAAAGATAGAGGAAATCTAGAATTTGGTCTAGCTAGTACTATTGAAAATGATACATATGCACCTGGATCAAGTTATTGTAAAATCTCAAGTGAATATTTTGAACCTCGCGATGAAGTTAAAGGCGATATCGCTAGAATGTTATTTTACATGGCTGTTAGATATGAAGGTGATATAAATGGTGAAGAAGATTTAGAATTAGTATTTAGTGCTCATGGCGCTTCAACATTCGAATTTGGCAACCTAGCATTATTGTTAGAGTGGAATAGATTAGATCCTGTAGATGATTTTGAAAGAAATAGAAATAATGTAATTTATTCATATCAAAAGAATAGAAATCCATTTATAGATTATCCAAGCTTAGCTGATTTAATTTGGAGTATACCTGAATAATGAAAAAATTTGGATTAACTCTAGGTTCAGGTGGATCAAGGGGCGCTGCTCATATTGGCTTTTTAAAAGCATTGGATGAAAATGGTATAAAACCTAGCTATATATGTGGGTGTTCAATGGGGGCAATCGTAGGTGCATGTTATGCTGCTGGGATGACGCCAGATGATATGATTGCAGCCGCTAAAAAGATCAAATATTATAATATAATTGCTCTTGATCCTCTTCCATATAATAATAAAGGATTTGCACAAGGAGCAAAGCTTGAAAAAGCAATTGGTAAATATTTAAAAGGCAAGACGTTTGAAAACTTAAATATTCCTTTTTCTTGTGTGTCTTATGATTTACTAGCTGGAGAGACTGTATGGCATATAGATGGTGATTTAGTCAAAGCGGTTAGAGCAAGCGCAAGTATACCAATAGTATTTGAACCATTAAAAGATAATGGTAGATTATTAGTTGATGGCGGTATTAATGAAAGAGTTCCTATTAAATATACAAGAGCAATGGGTGCCGATTTAGTTATCGCAGTTGATGTATTAGGTGATGTAAGGCCACAAAAAGAAATCAAAAACTTAGTAAGCTTAGTTATCAGAGCTACAGATATATTAGAATACACTGTTGCTAAATATAAAAAAGAAGAAGAAAAAGCCGATTTAACTTTGTCTGTAGATATCGGAGACGCCCTACAATATCAAATTAAGACCGTAAAACTAGCATATGAAGCTGGTTATAAGCTTGGAACTAGCAATATTGATAAAATAAAAGAACTATTAAAGGATTAATAGTTCTTTTTTAATGTCCTGTTAATAGTAGATTAATAGTTGATTAATAATAGCTCTAGTATAATGTAAGTGTAAAATGAATAAAAGACTAGGTATTCATTCTTTAACAAGGAGAAAAAAATGAAAAAATACGGAAAAATTATAATTGCTTTTATGTGGTTAGGATTAACTATGATTATGATAGTTGGTGCTACATTCGCATGGTTCGCTGAAAACAGAAATGTAGAAGCTGGAGGAATGGAAATTAAAGCTGAAACTGTTAAAAATCTTATGATTTCAAATGCAGCCGAAGGAACATACGGCATATCTGCTGATTCAGCATTAACTGGCGTTAAAGAGCTTGCTCCTGCTTCAACAGCAACAGCGTTAGCAGATTCAGCATTCTTTGCAGCGGTTGACGCAACAAGAACTAATGGATATATCGATGCTGCAACTGGCCAAATCACTGGCACTCCAGCTACACCTACTCCATTTAGGGCAGCCAATATTAATACAGTCGCACAAGGTAGCGAAAACCATGTTGAAGTTGTTAAACACACATTCTATATTAAATCAGATGGAACAGCTTTAGGAAGCTTATATGTTAAATCCATTAGTGTTATGCACAAAGATGCTAGCAACAATGATGCGTTAATTAATCCAGCAAGCGATATTTCAAAGGCAATAAGAGTTGCTGTTGTATACGATACAACTGCAAAAATATTTGCCCCAGTTTATAGTCAATTAAGTGAAACAGCACCATCATATAATGGTATTACTGCAGTTACTCCTACGACAGCTGCAGTTACACTTTCAACACCTGATGGTGATGCAACAACACCTAGCTGTGTATTAACTACATCTATTCCTGCTACAACTGGAACACCTTTAACAGTTTATGTATATATTTGGTATGAAGGTCAAGATTTAAATTGTACAAGTGCAAAGTCTGCAAATGTTGAAGATTTAGTTGTAACAGTTACATTTGGTGCAACAGAAGCTAGCAATTAATAATTAATATAATAGTAAAAGACACACTTCGAAGTGTGTCTTTTTTTTATGTTTAAAATTCACAATTTTTAGGAGTTCTTGGATAAGGCAAGACATCTCTAATGTTTTCTACACCAGTAACATACATTATTAATCTTTCAAATCCTAGACCAAACCCTGAATGCTTACATCCACCATATTTTCTAAGGTTAGTGTACCACCACATTGAATCTTCTGGGACACCCATTTTCTTCATTCTTGCAAGTAATACATCTAATCTTTCTTCTCTTTGACTACCGCCGACTAGCTCACCACTTCCTGGAACAAGTAAATCTACAGCTGCTACAGTTTTACCATCATCGTTACTTCTCATATAGAACGCTTTGATCTCTTCTGGCCAGTTAGTAACAAAAACTGGAGCCTTAAAATATGTATCTGTTAAGAATTTTTCATGTTCTGAAGTTAGATCATCTCCGTAGGAAATATTTACTTCAAAATTATGCCCAGATTCTTTAAAGATTTTAATTGCTTCTGTATAAGGTAATCTTACGATATGTGAATCAAGTAATGCCTTTAATTGTTCTATTTTACCAGGTGCTACAAACTGATCAAAGAATGCCATTTCATCTTTTGCATTTTCAAGTATATATCTAATTACATACTTAATCATATCTTCAATAATATCCATATCACCATCTAAATCACAAAATGCCATTTCTGGTTCAATCATCCAAAATTCTGAAGCATGACGTAATGTATTAGAATTTTCTGCTCTAAATGTTGGACCAAATGTATATACATTCTTAAATGCTAGAGCATATGTTTCAGCTTCTAATTGACCAGATACAGTTAAATTAGCATGACGGCCAAAGAAATCTTTAGAAAAATCAACTTTTTTATCATCTGTATATGGTAAGTTATCAAAATCTAAAGTGGTTATTTGGAACATTTGGCCAGCGCCTTCCGCATCACTCGCTGTAATAATTGGTGTATGAACATATACGAACTCTCTTTCTCTAAAGAAATTATGAATTGCATATGCAAGTAAGCTTCTAACTCTAAAAGTAGCATTAAATAAGTTGGTTCTAGGTCTTAAATACGCTTGCTCTCTTAAGAATTCTCTTGTGTGACGTTTTGGTTGAATTGGATAATCTTTAGGGCAATCACCTTCTAGCACAACGCTTGTTGCATGAATTTCAAATGGTTGCTTTGCTTCAGGTGTTAAAACAATTTTACCTGTAATGCTAATTGCACAACCTACACGATATTTAGATACATCGTTAAAATTATCTAAACTCTTATCGTATACGATTTGAATTCCTGTTAAATTTGTTCCATCATTGAAATTTATGAAACCAAATTCCTTTTGGTTTCTATTCGTTCTAATCCATCCTTGGACTAAAACTTCTTCTTTAATCTCACTAAAATGTTTAGCAAGATATGATACATTTGCTTTCATGATAGACCTCCTTAATATATATTCGCTCATTCATTATATCACTAATAAGTGAATTGTCAAAGAATAGCTAATGTGCCTTTTTATTAAAAACACTTTTAAATAATATATATGCGTGCTATAATGCTAAATGAGAAAGAGCCCGAAAATTAGACAAGGTTAGGAGTAACATTATGGCATATCAAGCATTATATCGTACATATCGTCCCCAATTATTTAGAGATGTAGTTGGTCAAGAAGTTGTTGTTAAGACATTGCAAAACGCAATTGCTAACAACAAGATTTCCCATGCATATTTATTCTCTGGTCCGCGTGGAACAGGTAAGACTACTGTTGCACGTATTTTTGCCAAGACTCTAAACTGTGAAAACCCAGTTTTACAAGAACCATGCGATAAATGTAGAAGTTGCCATGAAATTGCTGATGGTATTAGCCCTGACGTTATTGAAATCGACGCTGCATCAAATAACGGTGTAGATGAAATTAGAGATATCCGCGAAAAAGCTAAATTCTTGCCTAGTGGTACTAAATATAAAATCTATATCATTGATGAAGTACATATGTTATCAACTGGTGCTTTTAATGCATTATTAAAGACATTAGAAGAACCGCCTGCACATGTAGTATTTATTCTAGCTACAACTGAAGTTCAAAAGATTCCATCTACAATTGCTTCCCGCTGCCAAAGATTTGAATTTAAGGCCTTAACTGTTAGTGAAATTAGTAAAAAGTTAAGACTTGTTTGCAGCGATGAAAATGTAGAGATTACTGAAGAAGCTTTAACTAGTATCGCTGAAAGCGCTGAAGGAGCACTTCGTGATGCTTTAAGCGTATTAGACCAAGCAATATCATATTCAGATGAAAAAGTAACAATTGAAGATGTTAACCTAGTAACTGGTAGCTTAAGTTATGATAAAGTAATTGAACTTGCATCATCATTTGAAGAGAGAAATGTTACTAGTGCTCTTGAAATCATCCATGCATTAATTGAAACAGGTAAAGAAGTAGATAAGATTGTTAGTGGATTATTACAATTTTATCGTGATATGTTACTTTATAAAAACGTATCTAGCGCAGTATACGCTAAATACATTTTTGAAAAGCCAAAGTTTAAAGAATTAGCTGAACATATTGATGATAATAGAATATTCTATTACGTAGAAGTACTAAGTGATGTTCAAAATAAGATTAAATATTCGACTGCTCCGCATATCTATTTAGAAATTGCTCTAATTAAGATGATTAATATGAGCGAAACTAGTCTAAATTATCTAGATCGTATTAATGATTTAGAATCTAGACTTGGTGAAATTGAAGAAAATGGTGTAGCTGGTGGCAATGGCGGCAACGGTGAAGCTGTTGATAACGAAAAAGTAAATGCTAATGAAGTAAAGATCAATCGTGTAATCAGTGAATTAAGTAAGCTTGAATTACACAAATTAATTCAAAGAGTTGATGCTCTTGAATCTAGGCCAATAGCATCATCAGATGGTGAAGTCAAGATTGATACTTCGGCTATATCTGATTTAAAGAAAGAATTAGAAGAATTACAAGAAAACGTTCAAGTATTAAAAGCATCTAATACTACTCTTAGAAATCAAGTTGAATATATATCTTCTAAATCACAAACAGTCGATTTAACTGATATAACAAACAGAATTGAAGCTCTAGAAGCTAGAAAAGTAGGTATTGACTATAGTGGCGATATTGCATATCTAAAAGAAGATATCGATTCTGTTAAGATTGCTTTAGGAAAGGTAATTGCCCAGATTAAAGAAAATGCGATTGATCCAGAATTAGCTGATAAAGTTGATTGGAATTATCGAAAGATTTTAGAAATAATTGCTTCACAAAACAAAAAGGTATCAACTGAACCTAGAAGAAATAAAGTTCCTGAAGGCCAAATGTCATTATTTGATACCGAATTTAGCATGAATAATGCTAATAAAAACCAAGTTAATGTTAACTTTGGCGCACTTGCTCGCGAGGATAATGTAGAAAAGGATGCAATTGTTACACCTACATCTAATTCATCTAAAATTATCGAAGACGAAAGAAATGCCTCTAAACCTTTATTTACGCAAGAAAGAAGTGACGTAGATTATAATTATCAAGAAAGCGATGCTTCTATTATTCGTAATGAAAGAATGAGTGGAGCATATGATGCCCCTGTTCAAGAAGAAGAGTCTAAACAAGAAGAACAAGTTGAAACTAGTCAAGAAATAGTTGAAGAAGTTAAAAACGATCAATCAATGATTGATGAATTTGACAGTTCTAATTACGAACAAGAAGAAGTTAGCGAAGAGGCTTCAGTTTATGATATTGAAGATAATAGCTCTTCAAGCGAAGAATTAACTGAAAGCGAAGAAAAGGTATCTAATGATATCGTAGAAGAACAAGTTGAAGATTTTGTTGATGAAGAAGTTAGTCAAGATTTAGATATCGAAGAAGAGGCTAGCAAGCAAGAAGAAATTGAAACTGAGCAGTCTGAAGTTGATGAAGATACAGAAGAACAAACTGAAGAAGCGAATGATGCTGCACCAGTTAACGAAAACGCAGAAGATGTAGATATCAATGCCGATGAAGATGAAGTTGAAGAAGAAGATTACGCAGAAGATGATGAAGAAAGCGTAATTGTTGAAGATAAACCTGTTTATAAACCTTCTACAGTTCAAGAAGAAACTAAAGTAGAAGAAAAGAAACCAGTTGAAGAAGCAACATCTACTAGTGAAATATTACGTAGTGAAAGAGAAGCTAAAGAACCGCTTGTAGTTGATAGAGATAAACTTAGAGAAGATTTACAAAATTCTCGCCCTATTCCGTCAACAACAAGCGAAAAAGTTGCTACTTGCTCTACATACGATGTAAAGATTATTGAAAAGATTCTTCATGAAGCAAGAACTGAAGCTGGTAGAAATGATCGCGAAAGAGTTACTAGAACTTGGAGATTATTAGATAGCAATACTGATCCAAAGTTTAGTGGAATTGCTGATAGATTAAAGCAAGGTAGAATTTCAGCTGTAGGCGTTAGAGAATTCATCATTACTTTTGCTAGTTCAACGCTATGCAATCAAGTAATGAAAACCGATTTTAAAGCTAAAGCTGCTGAGTTATTTAAGATTTATTTAGGTGATACATATGATTATATTGCATTACCTGAAAAGATTTGGTTAGAAAAACGAGAAGAATATATCAACCAATATAATAATGGTATTATATATCCTACACTCACACCAATTAATGATCCAAATTTAGTAATAATTAAACCAGATCAAGAATATAAAGATCCTAACGAAAAAATATGCGAAGATGCAAAAGATAAGTTTGGTTCTCTAATTAAGTTTGATAATTAAGGAGAAGTATATGAATCAAGCACTTATTAAAAAAGTTCAACAGATGCAAAAAGAAATGGAACAAACTCAACGTGAAATTGAAAACACAGTATTCCATGGAAGCATTGCTGGAGTAGTTAGAGTTGAAGTAATGGGGACTAGAGAAGTAGTAACTGTAGAGGTTGACCCTAATTTTGAAATTAGTGATGCTGATGATCGCGAAGTATTTAACGATGCAGTTGTTGCTGCCTGCAATCAAGCATATGAAGAAATTGATAAAGTCACTGATGAGAAGATGGCTAAATATAAAGCATTGCTTGGTGGTATGGGAGGAATGTTCTAGTGAAATATCCTGATAGTTTAGATAAACTAATTAAAGGTTTTTCTAAATATCCTGGCATTGGTCCTAAAACTGCTGAAAGATTAGCTTTTTATACTATTACTAAAATGGATAAAGAAGAAGCTCTAGATTTATCTGATGCTTTAAAAGATGCAGTTAATAATATTAAAGAATGTAAAATCTGCGGCTTAATTACGGATAATGATATATGTTCTATATGTGCTTCAAACGATAGAACTAATGAATTAATGATCGTAGAAAGTAGCCGAGATGTAATTGCATTTGAAGCAATCGGTTCATTTAAAGGAAAATATCATGTATTAGGTGGAGTAATATCTCCACTTAATGGTGTTGGCCCTGATGATTTAAATATACCTAAGCTTTTAAAACGTATTAAAGAAGAAAATATTAAAGATGTTATTATTGCATTAAGTGCTAATATCCCAAGCGAAACTACGGCTTTATATCTAAAATCAATTTTAGAAGCCATGGATGTAAATGTATATCGTATTGGATATGGTTTGCCAGTGGGCGCTAATATTGAATATCTTGATGAGATTACACTTTCAAAAGCGCTTGAAGGCAAAAAGAAAATGTAGTATAATGGCACAAAAGAGGTACCTGTATGGATGGAATTAAAGAAAAATTAATGAGTTTCTTCAGTTTACTTGAAGGATTCATCGCAAAAGGGGTTGACTTTATAAGGCAACTTTTAAGTCATGGTGAAACTAAGCACTATATTATATACGGTTGCGTTGGCGTATTATTATTCATTTTAATATTCGCTGGCTTAATTGCTGTTTTTAAGAAGATTCCAAAGCTATTTGTATTTATTGTATTTATACTTGCTGCAATGGTAGGCCTAGCCTTTTTTGCATCGTGTTAAATTAAAAACTCTTCAACGAAGAGTTTTTTATGCTTTTTATAGGAGGATGGTTATGAAATATAACAAATGGTATGAAAAAGATATAAACACCTCACTTTTAGGCTTTGGCTGCATGCGCTTTTCTACACACGATGGGATTGTAGATGAAGATAAAGCAATTAGCTTAATAAGACGCGCATATGAAGCTGGCGTTAATTATTTTGATACAGCATATGTATATCTAGATAGACAAAGCGAACCAACTTTAGGTAAAGCTATATCGATTTACCCAAGAGAATCATATTATCTTGCTACAAAATTCTCCTTTTGGAATTTAACAGACCAAAAAGAAATTGAAGCGATGATTGATAAGCAACTTGCAAACTTAAAAACAGATTATATTGATTTTTATTTACTTCATGCTTTAAGCAAAGATCGTTTTGAACATATCAAAAAATATCATATTTTAGATATTGTTAAAAAGTGGCAATCACTTGGTAAAATTAAACATATTGGTTTTTCTTTCCACGATGATTATGATACCTTTATGCAAATTTTAGATTATTATGATTGGGAATTTTGCCAAATACAATTTAATTACATGGATTACACTATTCAACAAGGCCCTAAAGGATACGAAGAATTAGTAAAAAGACATATACCTATTATAGTAATGGAACCGCTTAAAGGTGGAAAATTATGTGCTTTTAATAAAACAATCGCTAAGATGTTTTATGATTACTCAAATGATAGCTTAACTAAATGGGCTCTAAGATGGGTAGCAAGCCAAAAAGGCGTTATGACATTTTTGAGCGGAATGAATGAAATGATTCAGCTTGAAGAAAATTTAGATATTGCATCTAACTTTGTTCCTTTAAATGAAGAAGAAAATGAGCTTGTGGAAAAAGTAAGCGTAGCGTTAAGAAACGTGGAGGCTGTTGGATGCACAGGTTGCAAATATTGTATGCCTTGTCCTAAAGGGGTAAATATACCAAGAAACTTAAGTTTATTTAACGATTACGAAATGTATCAAAATTTAGGCAGTGTTAGTTGGATGTATAGTATGCTTAAAAGTAATAATGCTAGCGCTAGTATGTGCGTAAACTGCAAAGCATGCGTTTCTAAATGCCCTCAGCACATTCAAATTCCAGAATATCTTGTGAAAGTTAGAGAATTAGTAAATGATCGTTAATAAGACTAAAGATATATTAAAAAGCAATGAACTATTTGCAAAAAAGAAATTTGGTCAAAATTTCATTACATCGTCTTCAATTCTGGAACATATCATAGAAGTAGCTAATATTACTAAAGATGATATAGTTTTAGAAATTGGACCAGGGCTTGGCTCACTTACTGAATATTTGTCAATTAATGCGAAAAAAGTAATAGCGTACGAAATAGATTTAGATATGATAGAAATATTAAATAATACATTATCTAAATACAATAATATCACTATTATCAATAAAGACTTTTTAGAAGTTGATTTAGATAAGGATATCAAAGAATTATTTGATAATTCAAATAATATTAAAGTAGTAGCAAACATACCTTATTACATTACAACGCCAATTCTATTTAAGTTATTAGAAAACGATCATATTAGCGATATGTATTTTATGATGCAAAAAGAATTGGGGCAAAGATTATCAGGCAAACCTAAAACTAAAGACTATAACGCTTTGTCAGTTATAATAAATTATAAATCAAATGCAAAAATAGAATTTGACGTTCCAAGAAATTTCTTCTTCCCTGCACCTAATGTAGATAGTGTGTTACTTTCAATAAAGCAGAGAAAAGAGCATTTAAACGTAAATAATGAAGCTGATTTCTTCGAATTTGTGCAAGCATTATTTGGCATGAGAAGAAAAACTATTGTTAACAATTTATCTTCATCTAAATATCATTTTGATAAAGATATTGTAAAGAATAGCTTAATTAAGTTAGATTTAAAAGAATCAACGAGAGCAGAAGAATTAGAATTAGATAAAATTATAAATTTATATAATGATTTAAGAAGGTAAAAATGAAAATTAAAGCATATGCTAAAGTAAATTTAGCATTAAAAGTTATTAATAAAAGAGAAGATGGATATCATAATTTATCTACCATTATGGATTTAATTGATTTATATGATGCTATTTATATATCTAAATGTAAAGAAATTAGATTTAGTTGTAACGATAAAACTTTAGAAAATGATAATAATTTAATATTAAAAGCTATTAGAGCCATTAAAGAAGCATATCCATCTGTATCTACAAACGGCGCTAGCATTAAACTAATTAAGAATATACCATATGGTGCAGGACTAGGAGGAGGATCTAGTGATGCGGCAAGCGTAATTCTTGCGCTTAATAAGATATGGAAATTAGGACTTAGTTTTGAAGAGTTAGTACAAGTAGCACTTAGTGTTGGTAGTGATGTGCCGTTCTTCTTGCTTAAAGGGTTAGGAATATTATCGGGAATTGGTGAAAATGTTAATCATATCGATTCAAAAGCTAAACTATATTATCTATTAGTATTACCAGGCTATCCTACGTCTACTAAAGATGTATATGAAGCAAATAAGATATATAGTAATGATTATACAAATATTGATAATATGATTAGAGGCTTTCATTTTGATGATAAAGATATGATTGTTGATAATATGATTAATGATTTAGAAGAAGCTACGATATCAATTAATAGCGAGAGGCCTAAAATCATAGATATAATTAATGATTTAGACGGTTTAATTAAAGAAAAAGGTATACACGCTAAAGCTATTATGAGTGGTAGCGGAAGTACTGTATTTGCTGCCTTTAAAGAATTAAATGACGCTAAGATTATAAAAGATGCACTAAGTTATAAGAATTATAATGCGATAATTACATCTAGTAAAAGAAATGCATAGATATATCTATGCATTTTTAATTTTGAAAGCATTTACCCTATATATTCTGTTGAAATAGAAATAATGTAGATATATAATAAATATGTAAATTGTGGAGGATTTTTTAAATGGCAGAAGTACATGGATCAAAAATCAAGTTATTTGCTCTTTCTTCAAGCAAGAAGCTAGGTCAAGAAATAGCAGATTACATCGGAATTCCACTATCAGATTGCGAATCAAGTCGCTTTGCTGATGGCGAAGTAAACATCAATATCCCAGAAACAGTTAGAGGATATAACGTATTTATCATTCAATCTACATCTTTTCCAGTAAATGAAAACTATATGGAATTATTAATATTTATTGATGCTTTAAAGAGAGCGTCAGCTAAAACAATTAATGTTATAATGCCATATTATGGTTATTCTAGACAAGATAGAAAAGCTAAATCTCGTCAACCTATCAGTGCTAAATTAGTTGCTGACTTACTTGAAGCTGCTGGAGCAGATAGAGTTGTAGCATGTGATTTACATGCAGCTCAAATTCAAGGATTCTATGACATTCCAATTGATAATTTTGAAGCAAACCCAGTACTAGTTCATTATTTCAAAAAGCAAAAAATAGAAGATATAGTAATTGTTTCTCCGGATCATGGCGGAACTACACGTGCAAGAAAGTTTGCGATTAACTTTGACGCACCAATTGCTATTATGGATAAACGTCGCCCTAAAGCTAATGTAGCTGAAGTATTAAATATCATTGGTGAAGTTGAGGGCAAAAATTGTATTTTAGTTGATGACATAGTAGATACTGCTGGAACAATTTCCGCAGCTGCTAAAGCTCTAGCTAATGCTGGCGCTAAAGATATCTATGTAGCATGTACTCACCTAATTGCATCAGGTGAAGCTGTCCAAAAAATTATGGAAAGTCCAATCAAAACAGTTGTTGCTACAAATACAATCGAGCTTCCTGAAGATAGGATGTGTCCAAAGTTTTTACAGCTTTCTGTTGCTAAAATCTTGGGCCAAGGAATCCTAAATATTATGGATGGAAAACCTATCTCAACACTATTCACATATAATGCTAAAGAGTTTGATAATTAACTATATATGAAGCGATAAAAAGGGTGGCTTAAGTGCCACCTTTTTTAATTTCAAAAAAGTAAAAAAAGTTGAATAATTTATTATTTATTATTGACTTTTAGTGCGAATCGGAGTATAATGGAAAAGGTTATGTAAGGAGTACCCCAACTTAAAAGATAAAATAAATATTGACAAGAGGGATACAGATATTATATAATGGTGAAGCTGGCGCAAAAAGGCGCTAGTAACAAGGTCTTTGAAAACTAAACAGAATAACAGGTGGAGCAAGAAGCAAATTTTTAAAAAATAAAAAAAGGTGAATATATTTTTTGAGAGTTTGATCCTGGCTCAGGATACACGCT
>JAFZWP010000016.1 GCA_017617065.1 Bacilli bacterium | reverse complement strand
GAAAATGGTGAATATTACCCTGCAATCTTAAATTATGATAAAAATGAAAATCTCTATATTATACTAGATTTAAGGTACAACTATTCTAAAATCATGAAGCCACAAGCATTCAAAGACACAATACTTGTTCATGGCTTCTATGCAGGAGCAGTAAAAAAAGAAATCACTATCGACAACTTTTTATAGTGAATTAATTTTTATATCTTTTTAACGAATATCACACTATGCGAATTATCAGCGTAGTGTTTTTTTTATAAACTATATACGGATTAGCGATTGGAAACTCCTCAAATCTCTAAAGGAGGACCAATGAAAAACGAAAATAAAATACGTTGTAACGATGCTGAATGGGATTTTTATAAAACTATAATAAATTCGTTTAAAAAGGACGGTACCTTTAGCAACTCCTTCGCTCTTACTTTTACTACTGTATTAAGAGAAAACTTAGGTTATTTAACATCTAAAAAACTTATTAAAACGAGTAGCAATAAATAACTTGATAATAAGTGGTTTTAGAGTGATTAATACATAGACAAAAGGAGGTTAAAAATGAGTCAAATTGTAGTTACAAAAATACCAAAAAAAGTACCTATTCTAATTGATGAAGAAACAGGACTTAAAAAGAAAAAGCGCGTATGCGCATATGCTAGAGTTTCAACAGATCTAGAAGATCAAAGAAACTCATATGAAGCACAATTAAGTGAATATGACCGACGAATAAAAAACAATCCTGAATGGGAGTTTGTTGGTCTATATTCAGATGAAGGAATTTCAGGTACGTGTTTGAAAAGACGCGATGGATTCCAAAGAATGATTAAAGATGCACTAGATGGTAAAATCGATTTAATTTTAGTTAAATCAATATCTAGATTCGCAAGAAACACAGTTGATTGCCTTAAGACAGTTAGAGAATTAAGAGCTAAGAATGTTGAAGTTAAATTCGATAAAGAAAACATTTCTACTCTAGATAAAGATATAGAAATAATGCTTACAATCTATGCTTCTTTTGCCCAGGAAGAATCAAAGTCCATTTCTGAAAACGTAAAATGGGGTGTCAGAAAAAGAATGGAAAAAGGCCAAAGGGTTATGCAAGTTAAAACAACCCTAGGTTATGATAGAACTGAAGATGGCAAGATAGTTATAAATGAATCTGAAGCTGAAATAGTTAGAGAAATATTTAATAAGTATTTAGCTGGTAATTCATATAGGTCAATTGTAGATGATTTAAACATCAGAAATATCCCCACTAAAACAAATAAAAACGTATGGGATATAGCAATGATTATGAGGCTTCTTTCAAACGAAAAGTATATAGGTAACTTCATAATGCAAAAAACTGTAGTCACAAACTTTTTAGATCATAAAGCATTTAGAAACGATGGCCTTACCGATAAATTCGTAATTAATGATCATCATGATCCAATTGTAAGTCAAGAGGTTTTTGAACAGGTTCAATTGATGAAAGAAAAAAATAACAGGTTTAAGCCTGGTATTGTTTCAGAACCAATAAATAAACTTGCTGGAGTTTTATATTGTGCATGCTGTGGAAGGCCTATGCAATTGAGAGTAACCAATTATTATGGTAATGCACCAAAACAAATGCTCACGTGCAAAACAGTTAATAAGAATTCTAAAGACTATATTATCTGTTCTTGCCCTAACACATTAGCATTTGAACCATCTATTGAAGCTGCTAAAGATGTTGTAAATAAATACTTCAAAATTGATGAATCTTATATTAGAAACTTCAAGCAAGCCTACATGGATGCAATCAAAAAGACTTATATGATTCTAAAAGAAAAAAGGACTGAAGCTAGTAAGATTCAGGATAATCTAGATGCCCTTATAAAACTTGCGAGTCAGTCTAATGACATTAACAAATATAAAAAGGAATATGAGAAAGAAAAATCAAAACTGAATCTTATTAATAAACAAATTGATATCATAAAAAATGATTTAGATACCCATACAGGTAGCGATGACGATTTAAAAAAGCTTGAGTCATTCATAGCAGACCATGTTGTAACAAACTATATCGTTAGAAGGATTATTAAACTTGCTTTAAGAAAGGCTGATAATTCACTAAGGTTTGTAATTGGTGATAATGATATAAAAGCAAATAAAGAAATAATCGATAGATATCTCGAAATGAAGCCTATTTTCACTTCTTCAATTAATGGACTAAATTATGAAATAGTAAAAATGGAGGACTCTTATGGAATTTAAAACATTACACAAAAGAATCCCAGGTAGGCACCTTCAAATAGCTGCTTACGCTAGAATCTCAAATGATAAAGAAATGCTTGAAACCTCACTTAGAGAACAGATTGAATATTACACTGGCCTTATTTTAGATAATCCTAATTGGGATTTAGTTGGCGTATTTTATGATGATGGTATTTCAGGTACTACCATTGAAAAAAGAAATGGTTTTAAAAACATGCTTCAACTTGCAAATGAAGGACACATCGATATTATATTTGTTAAATCGATATCAAGATTTGCTAGAAACGTAATTGATCTGCTTTCTACAATTCAAAACCTAAGAAAACTAGGTGTTGAAGTATTCTTTGAACAGCAAAACTTATCTTCACTAGATACCAAATGCGATATTGCATTAACTATGTTTAGCGAACTAGCTGAGGCTGAAGCTAAATCCATGTCAGCAAATGTTCAATGGGCTAAGCATAAAGAAATGCGTGATGGTAAATATTATATTCCTGTTCACCAGATGCTTGGTTATAAATATGATGACAATGGTAATTTATATATCGTTGAAAGAGAAGCTAAAACCATCAGGCTCATATTTAATTTATATTTAAATGATTATGGAACTCATAAGATAGCTGAATATCTAGCTGAACATAAAATTCCAAATAAACGAGGAATGAAATGGCACGCTTCTACTGTTAGAAACATTTTGAGGAACGAAAAATATGTAGGTGATGTGCTATTTCAAAAAACATATGTTGCTGATGTTCTTGCTCATAAAACATATAGGAACCATGGCGAGGAAGACCAATATATACTAAAGAATGCACATCCTCCTATTATTCCTAGGGCACTTTGGGATGCGGTTCAAAAGAAAATGGATGATGCAATAATCAAATACAGGATACCAACATATGATAATGGTAAGCTCACAAGGGATACTTCAAAGGTATCAGCATATGCTAGTTTTATTAAATGTCCTTATTGTGGATGCTTTTACCAACATAAGTTAAATCATTACAACGGCAAGCCAGCAACCAGATTCGTTGTTTGTGCCAAAAATAAAGGCAGTAAATTATGTAAGAGCGATAATTATCCTGTTGACGAATTAAATGCGATTATGGCCAAAATTATAGGCCAAATAAAGAAAGATAAAGTTAACTTTAAGAAACAACTACTTCTAACGTTTCAAGATACTGATATTGATAACATTAAAATTGAAATAAGCAATATTCAATCTGAAATATCAGAGAATAAGTCTAGATATAGAAAAGCTTCTCTTATCAATGATGAATTCATGGCCAAAATGAAATATGAGTACTTAGACAATATAAACAAACTAACACTTAAAAAATCTAAATTACTTCATGAAATATCAGTAGCTTCTAATCCTGCTACTGAAGCTAATAACATTATTAAAAAGTTAGAAAGACAACCTGATGATCCAAACGAGATCGAAAAGTCACCATTTAAAATGTTTTTCAAGCGATGTGTAATTGTTAATAAGGAGTTCATTTACTTTGTGATAGGTAATGAGGAATTACAAAATCTCCAACTCAATCCGAAGAATCTACTCTATACAGGAATTCATACTTACAAAGTTAGAAAAACAGAATTTAAAACAAAATACGGAATAATCATTAATAAATAATAAAACACCCTTCCTGAAGCTAATTATTTCAAGAAGGGTTTTACTTTACCTATATTTTAGATACATCAACCGGATTTAAGTTTGCGTGGTTAACTACAGGGGATTTAAAAATAAAGAAAGCCATATTGAATGACTTTTACTGTTTATCAAGACATTAAAATTAATGATATTTTATAATAAAATGCTTAAAAACAAAGAAAAACGGTAATTTCTTAACGAAATTACCGAGTATCTTTCTTATGGTGGACTAGAGGGGAGTTGAACCCCTGTCTTAACTACATTTCATCCCGACTTCTACATGCTTATCTTGTTTTCTTTAGTTCGTGACTTAATACGTAACAAGCAAGGTATTAAGTCCTATCCTTTAATTCTCGAATAAGTTGCCAAGGAAATCAACCTATTCAACCATCAGTATCGAAATCCTATCACTCCACCCTGATAGACGGTAAAGTGGAGGATGCATCGCTTATTAAGCAGCGAAAGCTAAAGTTTGATTATTGTTTGCGGTTAAATTAAAAACCTCGGTGTTTTAACGTGCACAGCCACGACATGCTTACAAAACTCCACGCAGCCAATCGAATCCATTAACTAGCCCATATTAAATTTAAAATACATCAGTATTTTAAATTTCTTCTTTTTTCTTTATTAAGCGCTTCTTCTTTTAGACTATCACGCTTATCATATTCTTTTTTACCTTTAGCTAAAGCTATTTTAATTTTAGCTAATCCGCTTCTTATATATACTTCTAAAGGAATAATAGTTAAACCTTCAAGTCTTACTTTACTATCTAGTTTTCTAATTTCCTTTTTATGAAGTAATAAATCACGATTTCTAGTTTCTTGATGATTAAAGATATTACCTTGATCAAATTTCGCAATATGCATATTTATTATTAATGCTTTACCATTCTTAATCTGGATATATGCATCTTGAATCGATACTTTGCTAGCACGTATCGATTTAATCTCTGTACCAGTTAAAACAAGACCAGCTTCATAATCATCTAAAATATAATAATCGTGTGTTGCTCTTTTATTTCTAGCAACAATCTTTACACCATTTGTATTTTTCACGATATCACCTGTCTCATTTTACAATTATAAAGTCAATTTGTCCAGTAGAGCCATTAGCTGCATTAACTACTACTTTTACTTTTTGACCTAATGTATATCTTTTATGTTTAAAACTAGTTTCAATTAATGAAGAAGTTGCTTCATCATAAACATAGTAACCAGGTAGCCTTGAAATATGTACCATTCCTTCTACTAAATTATCTAGTGTTACAAATAAACCATAACTTGTTACACTAGTAATTCTACCAGTGAATTCATATCCAACTAAGCCTTCATAAAATCCGGCAACCACTCGATCCGTTGCTTCATATTCAAAACTAATGGCATCACGCTCTTTTCTACTTGAATTAATACTAGCCTTGCTAACTATACTACTAGCATCTTTTAAAGATTGATGCGTAACATCGCCTTCAAATATAAATTTATGAATAAGTCTATGGACAACTAAATCTGGATATCTTCTAATTGGGGAAGTGAAGTGGGTATAAATTGGACTAGCCAATCCAAAATGCCCAATATTTACTTCACTATATTTAGCTTTAGGCATCAATCTTAAAACTAAATTTTGTAATGGTGGATTATCTTCTGTTAGCTTAAGCACCTTTTGAATATCGAAATTATTAATATGATGATAATTAGCATAAATATCAACTCCTAATCCTTTTAATAGATTTACTAGTTTTTTATAACTAGCAATACTAGGTTCCTCATGAACCCTGTATATAAATGGTAAATCTAAATGATAGAAGTGAGATGCCACTGTTTCATTAGCAATTAACATAAATTCTTCGATTAAGCATTCAGCTTCATCTCTTTCCCTCACAGTTATTTCTTTTATGTCATCTGCCTCATACACTATCTTGATTTCATTAGAGGTAAAATCTAAAGATCCTCTTTTAACCCTTTTTGCTTTCAAGATATCTTTTAACTTATTCATTAATAAAATATCATCTTTAATATCGATATATTCATTAATTAAATCCTTATCACCTTTAATAATCTTATTAACATTATTATAAGTCATCCTATGTTTAGAAATAATATATGCTTTTTTAATGTCATAACTTACAACATTACCACTATTATCAATTTCCATTAAACAGGCAATAACCTTCTTTTTTGTTTTTTCATTTAGACTACATAAATCATTAGATAGCTTTTCTGGTAACATTGGTATTACTTTATTAGGTAAATATACACTAGTACCTCTATCATAAGCCTCTAAATTGGTTTTAGAATTCTCTTTAACATAACTTGCTACATCCGCAATATATACTCCAAGTAAATAATTACCATTATCTAACATCTCACAACTTACTGCATCATCAAAGTCTTTCGCATCATCACCATCAATGGTAAATATTACTTTATCAATTAATAATCTATCATCTTCACCAAATGATAAATTAGAAGCCTCTTCTAATACATCGCTACTAAATTCATAATTAAATCCATATTTAAAAGCTAATTCTTTATATAAAGCGTCTTTATCATCTACTTTACCAATTACTTTTTCAATATGTCCATATACTAAATTAGAACTAGAATATTTATCAATTTTTAAAATTGCTAAGTCTTTTTCTTTAGCATTTCCAAAATCTGTTACTTCATACAATAATCCGGCAATATTGGCCTTAAAATTAAGTTTCCCTCGCTTTTTAGAATAAACTTGGCCAATTACCTGAGTAATTCCGCGCTTTAATATATCTAAAACTTTAGCTTCAGGTTTATCATAATCTCCGTAGTCTTTATATTTGTATTTAGCAAATAAAACTGTATCACCACTAAATGATCCGTTTTTATCTACTTTATCTACAAAATATATTTTATCGGTATACAACTCTTTAATAAACCCGAACCCTTTTTCTTTAATATCGATAATTCCAACCCCGATATTATTTTTAGATAGTAGGTCGTAGTGGCCTTTTTTAGTTTTACGAATTAAATATTCTTGTTCTAATTCTTCAAGTGCCTTATCTAATAATTCATTATTAAATATTTTAGCAAGCGCTTCGTGAGTTAAAGGTACATAGTCAGGCTTACTAAAGTATTCAATTATTTTTTCTTTTAATTCTTGCATGACTATATCCTCCTTTTTCTCATGATAATAAAAAATAGCCCGTGTGGGCTATTTTTAGGAATAATTATTTAACTGAGTGTTGAACAAAGAAGCAAACTACAAATGCTAATACTAAGAAAGCAACAGCAAGACCAGTAGTGATTCTTGCGATCCATACTTCGATTCCTCTTTCTTTCTTATTAGCAAATAATGCTGATTTTTCACCAGTGAATGCATTAGCTGCATCTTCTTTTGACTCTTGTAGCATAATTATTACAATTAATAATACTGAAATGATTATTAATAAAATATCCCAAAATGTCATAGAATCCTCCTAGTAAGGTTACCCTTACATCAATACTATTTTTAACATAAGCATTATACCATTAACGCATACATTTTGCAATTGTTTTTTATACAAAAGCATTGTTTAATACATCATCCACAACTTCTGCTTTAACGATTTCTAGTTCATCTAAGACACTAGCCGGGATTTCATCTAAATCTACTTCATTATCTTTAGGGATAATGATTTTCTTAAGTCCACTTCTGTGAGCGGCTATGGCTTTTTCACGCAAGCCCCCAATAGGTAGTACTCTACCGCGTAAAGTAATCTCACCAGTCATACCAACAAGGTGGTTAACTTTACGTTTTGACAAAGCTGATGCTATAGCTGTACATAATGCTACTCCAGCAGATGGACCATCTTTAGGGATTGCCCCTTCAGGCACATGGACATGAATATCAATCTTATCAAAGATATCTTCTTCAATGCCAAGCTTGTCTGCATTACTCTTAACATAACTTAAGGCCGCTTGAGCTGATTCTTTCATAACATCGCCAAGTTTTCCTGTTAACATAAGTTTTCCATTACCACTATAATATGTTACTTCAATTGGTAACGTATCGCCACCATATTGCGTGTAAGCAAGTCCATTAACTAAACCTACTTGATCATCTTGATCTACTTTAGTATAAGAAAATCTAGGTTTACCTAACCATTCTTCTAAATTAGTCTCAGTTATATCAACACGGTCTATGTGTTCCATTAGGATAGTTTTAATTGATTTACGAATTAGAGTACCAATTAATCTTTCTAATTCACGAACACCTGCTTCTTTTGTGTATTCTTCAATAATTCTATAAATTGCTTTATCAGTAATTGAAAAATCACATTTGCTTAAGCCATGTAAAGCTAATTGTTTATCAATTAAGTGGCGTTTAGCAATTTCAAATTTTTCAAATTCAGTATAACTTGATAATTCTACTATTTCTAATCTATCCCTAAGTGCTGGTGGAATATTTTCTAAATAGTTAGCAGTAACAATAAATAATACATTACTTAAATCATATGGCTCTTCTAGGTAATGATCAGAAAAATATTTATTTTGTTCTGTATCAAGTACTTCAAGCATGGCGCTAGCCGGGTCCCCTCTATAATCACTTGATAATTTATCAATTTCATCAAGTAAAAATACCGGGTTAATGGCTTTAGCTTTAACCATACCTTGAAGGATTCTTCCCGGTAGGGCACCAAGGTATGTACGGCGGTGACCTCTAATTTCGCTTTCATCTTTAACTCCACCTAAAGATTGTTTTACAAATCTTTTGTTTAAGGCAGTAGCTATTGATTTAGCTAAACTAGTTTTACCAACTCCTGGAGGACCTACTAAACATAATACAGTTTGTGGGTTCTTACCAGTCATAATCTTAACTGCTAAATATTCTAAAATTCTTTCTTTTACTTTTTCTAAGCCATAATGATCTTTATCAAGTTGCTCTTTAGCAACTTTAATATCATTACAGTCAGGGGTAGCATAACTCCAAGGTAAGCTAATGATAAAGTCTAGGTAAGTTTTAGAAACAGTAGATTCACCACTTGCTAAGTTCATTGAAGAATACCTTGCTACTTCTTGAAGTGCTTTTTCTTCAATTTCTTTTGGCATGCCTAAGTTTTTAATTTTTTCTCTTAACTCATCAATTTCTGTTTCTTTTTTAACTTTATCGCCTAACTCATTTTGAATGACACGCATCTTTTCTCTTAAGTAATATTCTTTTTGCGAATCATTTATTACTTTTCGCACCTCTGCTTCGATATCGTGTTCAATACTTTCAATATATTTTTCAGTTTGAATATCTTCAAGTAAATACTTTAGTCTTGTGCTAATACTAGGAGTAGCTAAATATTCTAACTTTCGATTAACTGATAAAGGTAAGCTAAAAGCAAGTAAGTCAGCTAATTTATCAGCAGTAATGCCAGCAGTAATTTTTGTGATTAGTTCGTTATTTCCACTAATTAAAGCTTTACCGTTAGCTTCTATTTCATTGATTAATAATCTTACACAAGCAAGCTCTGTATTTACATCTTCACTTACAGCCGGTTTAGTTACAAAATCAACTTGATAGAATGGTTCTATTTGGAAATAGTTTAAGACATCACATCTAGTAATAACATTAACTTTAAGTCTACTTGAGCCGGCTGCATCCATGTTATAAACAACTTTTGCAACAGCTGCATGCTCACTAATATCGTTTGTTGATTTGACTTCAGGAGTCTTAGGGCATAGTAAAACGATGAAGCGATTATCATCCATTGCTGCTTTAATAGCATTTAGGCTTGCTTCGCTTTCCACGTTAATCTTTAATTCATTATTTGGTAGTGGAACGATGCCATTAATTAATATGGCATTTAAGCGCATTTGGACAACTGTTTCATTGTTAATCACGACTATTCACCTCCTTAAGCTACTTCTTTTTTTATAAATTTAGGTTCACCTTTTTTATTTACTGTATCCTTAGTGATAATACATTTAACTACATCTTTCATCGATGGTAGGTTATAAATTATCTCTAACATAATATTTTCAATAATTGCTCTTAAGCCTCTTGCACCAGTTTTTTGGGCAATGGCAAGACGAGCAATTTCTTCTACGGCTTCATCTTCAAATTCTAAATCAACACCATCCATTTTAAACATAACTGTATATTGTTTTAAAATAGCATTCTTTGGCTCATTTAAGATTCGTTTTAAATCTTCTACTGTTAAGAAGTTTAGACAAGCAAGTACTGGTAGCCTTCCTACTAGTTCTGGAATAATTCCATATTTTTGAATGTCTTGATGATTAACTAAGCTATATAACTCTTCGTTAGTTAAATCAGAATTCGTAGATTCATTACCAAAACCGATGACTCTTTTACCTAATCTCTTTTTAACAGTTTCTTCAATTCCTTCAAAACTTCCTCCGCAAATAAATAATACATTAGTTGTATCGAATGGAATAAATTCTTGATGAGGATGTTTTCTTCCTCCTCCTGGAGGAACGTTAGCAACCGTTCCTTCTAAAATCTTTAGAAGAGCCTGTTGAACGCCTTCACCAGATACATCACGAGTAATTGATACATTATCACCTTTACGAGCTAACTTATCAATTTCATCAATATAAATGATACCTTTTTGGGCAGCATCGACATCCCAATTAGCAGCTTGAATTAGGCGAAGTAGTACATTCTCTACATCTTCACCAACATAACCAGCCTGTGTTAGACTAGTCGCATCTGCAATTGCAAATGGTACATTTAAAATCTTCGCTAATGTTCTAGCAAATAATGTTTTACCAGATCCCGTGCTACCAAGTAATAAGATATTACTCTTTTCAATATCAATATCTTTAGATTCATTAAACAAGTTATTTTTAACTTGTTTGTAATGATTATAAACAGCTACGCTTAAAACTTTTTTAGCGTAATCTTGACCAATAATATAATCATCAAGTTTAGAGCAAATCTCTTGAGGAGTTAAATCAAGATTGAAATCTTCTTCAGTATATGTTTTTTCTTCTGCTTCAGTATCTTCTTCATATTCATCATGAGCATCAAGTCCCAACATTTGATAACAAATGCTTACGCATGTTTCACAAATGAAAGCACCATTAGCACCTTCGATCATTCTTTCATCATCATCTGGTGTTCTCCCACAGAATGAACATACTTTCTTTTCTGCTTCAGCCACGATTTACCTCCTTTCTAAATAATTATTTTAATTATTTAACGATTGCTTCTTTTTTAATTAGATCCATTGCTTTTTGCATTAGGATGTAAGGAGTTAGAGCTTCTTTTGTATAAACTTTCTTAACTTCTTCTAATGGTTTATCTAATTCTTTAACAATTAATTCTAATTCTTTATTATAATCTTTATCACTAACTTTTAATTTTTCAACTTTAGCGATTTCACCAAATACGATTCTTTGTTTAACATTAGCAGCTGCTCCTGGCTTTAAAGCATCTTTATAAGCTTCAACGCTATCAATACCATAATATTTTAATAATTGTTCAACTGGCATCTTATACATCTTAGCTTGATTTTCAACTTGTCTAAAGTTACGATTAACTTCTTCTTCAACAAGTGCTTCAGGAACTTCAACTGTGGCATTATCAACAGCTTTAGTTAAGATATCATCATCTAATTTGTTTTCAGCAGCTTCAGTTCTTTCTTTAACTAAAGATTCTTTAACAAATGCACGATAATCTTCTACATTACCAATGTTTTCAATTTCTAATTCCTTAACAAAGGCCTCATCTAGTGCTGGAATGACACGTTTCTTAATTTCATGAAGTTTAATATGGAACACTGCATCTTTACCTTTTAGGTTTTCTGCTTGATATTCATCAGGGAATTTAACATTAATATCTTTTTCGCTACCTGCTTTCATTCCAACCATTTGATCTTCAAATCCAGGAATGAATTGACCACTACCGATTTCTAAAGAATAGTTTTCAGCTTTTCCACCATCAAAGGCTACACCATCAACAAATCCTTCAAAATCAAAAACTGCAGTTTGACCTTTTTCTAAAGCGCCATCTTCTACTATAGCTAGTTCTGCATAGTTCTTTAAAGTACGATTGATTTGTTCTTCTACATCTTCATCTTTTACTTCAACTTTTTCTTTTTCAACTTCGATGCCTTTATATTCACCTAAAGTTACATCTGGCCATACTTCAACTTCAATTGTGAATTTAAGTTTTTTGCCATGTCCTAATGTTTCAAAATCAACATCAAGTTTTGGTCTACCTACTACATCTAATTTTTTAGATGATACGGCTTTTGCAAATTCTTCATTAACGATTTCGTCAATTACTTCATCATATAAGCTAGCTTCACCAAATCTCTTCATATAGATATCTTTAGGAAGCTTGCCAGGACGGAATCCATCAACTTTAACTTCTTTAACTTTCTTTTCAAATGCTTTATCTAAAGCTACATCAAACGCCTCTGCTTCAGCAGTGAAAGATAGTTTTACTTTGCAACCTGATAATTTTTCAACTTTTACACTCATTTTATCTCTCCTTAAATATTCTTATTTGCTTATCCATTATACATTTATTTACCCATTTTTGCAACCAATCTCATTTTTTAATTTTAGGTTTACTTAATAAATGCTATTTTACTATTTAAATATTTCCTATATTATATTCATTAAAAAAAGACATCCAAGGATTCTTGGATGTCTTAAATCTTTAATTATTCGCCTTGAGCAGAAACATATTTTACTAAATACGCATCTACAACTTCTAGCTTGCCACTAAAGTTTTGTAAGTTTCCATATAATACTACAGTGTCACCTTGAACAAATGGAATTTCTGCTACTTGACGTTTTGTACCATATCTATCTGTCATTGTTTCATCAACATATAATCCGTAAACTATGACAGTATGGCCTTCACCATCAACTAAGTTGAAATTACAATATTCACTAGTTGGTGTACTTGCTACTACTGCTTCAATATAGTACTTATCTGCACTCTTTTCTTTGCTAGATGCATCTAGTTTACTAGCAAGTAAATATGCATCAGCTTCATCAAGTGGGTCATCTGCAGTACCAGCATGAACTGCTTGAGCATTGTTTTCTTCAACTAATTCATAAGTTGCTTCTTGATCATTAACTTGGATTAATCTAGCATCCTTTGTTTCAAATGTAGATACGCCATCTTTTACAAAATGGTAAACTTGAGCCAACAATAATACTTTATCACCAGCTTGTACTGGAATACCTTGTACTTTATTAGGAGATGTACCATATTTATATTCACCATCGGCAGTAGCAATACCATAAACTAAGAATGTATTTTCACCAACTTGGAATTCTAAGTTACACCATTCAGGGGTAACTGTAACAACAGTTCCTACGATATAGAATTCATCATTAGTCCACACACTATTTGGAAGATATTCAGCTAAAGCATATGCATCAGCTGCAGTTAATGGATTTTCAATTGTTCCATCACCAACTGTATCTACTACATCTAAGAATGAATGGAAGAAATAGAATGAACCAAAGAAATAATCATTAGGACTTAAATCCACATTTCCATCATAGAATTCAATGTATAGATCAAGAGCAATTCCACCTTTGTAACTAGAGCCATTATAATCTGGATAATAATATTCAGAAGCATATTTATTAACTAATGCTTTAGATACTGTAACAGAAATAATATAATCACCATTATATTCTGTTATAGCTAAATTAGATTTGTCATTTAAAAGAACTGTTTCTTCTAAATAACCAGCGTCGTCAATAACACCATTTAAAAAACCAAATGCTTTTACATCACGTAAATCGAATCTTGGATTTTCAATAGCTTCATTAGCAGTTAGTGTCATCGTAACTGTCCATGTACCATCTTCATTAACAATGATTTCTTTAGAAGCAAAAATTTCATCATTAATATGTAATGCACATTCTGTTACATCTTTGCTTAATAAATTAGTGTATCTTGTATAATCACCAAATTCTTCACCTTCTTCAACTTGAAGATATTCGAAGATTCTAAATGAATCACAAACATATCTAACTTGGCCACTAAGAACACCATCTTCTATAGTTGCAGGTTGGAAGCCATATAATGAACCATTTCTATAGCCAGCAATCCAATAAACATATCCTTCTTTAGGTCCATTTAATAGAGTCACTTCAATATCACTAAATTCAGGTAAAGCTTCATAAGTTACAGCATTATCATTAACTTGGATTAGCTTAGCTCTCATTGTTTCTAATGTAGTTTCGCCTTTATCATTTACGTAATGATAAATTTGAGCTAACAACAACACTTCATCGCCATTATGAACTGGAATTTCTTCAACTCTTCCTTCAGCTGTACCATATTGATATAATCCATCACTTGTGTATAAGCCATATACTGTAAATGTAGTTTCACCATTTTGAAGTAATAAATTACCATATTTGGCATTAGGCTCGCCTACAACAGTTCCTTCAATATAGAATTCTGTTTTTGTCCAAATACCTTCTGGTAAGTAAGCTGCGATAGCAGCTGCATCTGCTGCAGTTAATGGATTTTCTTCAGTTCCATCACCAACTGTATCTACTACATCTAAATATGATCTAAAGAAATATAATGAATCATATAAATATGAAACGCCATATTTATTAGGGCTATAATCTTCTTCTCCATCATAGAATTCTAGATATAAGTCTAATAATAAACCACCTTTGTAGCAAGTACCATCTTCTCCTGATGCTGCATAATGCTCAGAAGTATACGTAACTACTAAATTGGCAGGAACAGTTACTTTAACAGTTAATCTACCAGTTTCTTCTGTTATTTCTATATTAGACTTATCTTTAAGAATAACAGTTTCTTCTTGATATAATTCTTCACTAAATACACCATTTAAGAATCCATTGGCAATTACATCACGAAGTACGAATCTAGGATTTGCATATTGCTCATCTGCAATAATAGTCATTAAAACTGTCCAAGAACCATCTTCATTTACAGTGAATGTTGTTGTAATTGTGCTAGCATCTAAAATGTTATCTTTATCTACTGGAAGTGGAGTACCTTGTTCATATTCTTCTACATCCATTGGAATGATAGCAACATATTGACTAGATCCACCACTTAAACTTACAAAGTAACCTTTAACGATTACTGCTTTACCATCGAATGCTTCGTAGTCACTAGCATTTGCAGATAAGCTACCAGTTTCATATGAGCCTTCAACTACAACATTAATATATTGGCCAGAAATTGATAATGTACCTTTGATTTCAATTGGTTGAATTGCTGGATTATCTAATAAACCATTTAGAGCTTCGCCATCAAATGGAACATAACTTACATCACCATTTTCAATTGTTTCACCAGTTGCATAATATTTTACAAATGTAGCAAATTGGTTATTACCACCATAAGCTGTAACAAATCCTCTAACAACTACTTCATCACCAACTAATACATCATTTGCATAATCAGCGCCAACATATACTTGAATATATCCTGTTTCATCTTTTAGTAAGAAGCTAGCATTTCCTGTAGCTACTACTACACCTTTAGCAGCATATACACCAGATAAGTCAGTTAATGCTTGTAATGAAGAAATAGATACATATCCTTTTACAACAAATGTAAGTTCGATAGTTTCAATAACTTCACCTTTAGTAACTGTAGCGCTTAGTACAACAGTTGTATCTTGAGATTGGTTAAATACACGACCATCTGCTCCCATAACATCTTCGTTAGCTGAAGACCATACGATTGTAGTACCTTTGTATTCTTCTTCTAAAGCCATATCAGTAACCACTTCGTAGTTATTGTATTTATTAAGCATTTGAATAGTTTCATTTACTACTTCTTGATCAGTTTCATCTGGCATTTCAGCTTCTTCAAATGCTAAAGCCATAATATTTGCATATCTTGTATTTTGACCATTTATATAAACGAAATAACCTTCTACACAAATAAATTTACCATTTAGAGCAATTAGTTCATCTGTATCTATTGGATAAGAAATGCTTCCTTGAAGAGTAGCTTCTCCTATAATCATATTGAAGTATTTTTCATCTTCAGACACAACTAGCTTACCAGTTAACTTAACAAACTTAACTTCGATAACAGCTGCATCTAAAGCCATAAATGCTTCTTGATCTAAAACGATTGCTTCAGGTTGAGTGAATTCTTTTACTTCACCTAATTCATATGTAAGTTTAGATAATTGAACTCTACCACCATATAATGATGTAGAACCTGTTAGTGTAGCTTCTACACCAACTTCAAATGTATTAGCAACATCTGCACCAGTACCAAAGTATGCAAGAATATAACCTGATTCATCTTTTAATAAAATCGATTGAGCAGTCTTTGCTACAACGATACCTTTAACTGAATATCTTTCACCAACTGTTCCAACTAATACTTCACTAATTGGTGAAATTGTTGGTCCTTGAGCATTTTCATCTTTTGCTACTTCAAGAGGTAAAATGTAAGCATATTTACCACTAATACTAGTTAAGTAACCTTTAACGATAACATCTTTATTATTAAATTGTTCGTAATCAGCAACACTACCATTAATGCTACCAGTGAATGTTGAATCATTAATAGTAATATTAATATATTTACCATTGCTAATTGTTAATAAACCTTTTAATTCTACAGGTGTGATTACCATTTGTTTAGATAATCTAGCAACCATGTCGGCATCCATATTAACAAACTCAGGACTTTCTAAATTAACACTTTCGCCAGTTGCTTCATATTTGAAGAAGTCAGCAAATTCATTAGTGCCACCATAGCCTTTAATCATACCTCTAACGATATATTCAGCGCCTAGTGTTGGAGCGTTTTCAATTGCAGGACTATATACTACGATATAACCTGTTTCATCTTTTAATAAGAAACCATCAACATAGTTAGCTACAACGATTGCTTTTGTAGCAAAGAAATTAAATCCAGAATATTCACTTTCTTCTAAAGCTTGTAATGTAGCAATACTTTCATATTTCTTAACAATGAATGTGATTTCAAATGTTTCGCTTGCGTTATTTTTGCTAACAGTAACATTGAATTTAACTGCTGTATCTGCTGCTTGTAATGTAACTTTACCATTAGATGCCATTACAGCTTCGTTAGTTGAAGCCCACACAATTGTGCAACCATTTAATTCTGATTCAAGTGCTGGATCTAAAACTACTTCGTAGTTATTCCATTTTTGAAGAATATCTTTAACATCTGCTACTATTTCTTCATCAGTAATTTCGCATCTTGTAAAGGCACCCATATCAGTAGTTAGTTTATTTGCTTCGAAATTACAATAAATTCTTACATTACCAAAATTAAAGAATACTGCAAAGTTTGCATCAATCCATAATTCTGCTTCTGTAACTTCATCGCTGCCCTTCTTGCTTAATTTAATTGAAGAAGTTCTTACGATTACTTTATATTCTTCATTTTCAAAAGCACCTTGCATTGCTTCATCTAATTCAGCATAGTCTAAAACAGCTGGTAGAGTTGCAGTTTCTTTTGTGAATGTACCAAATTCATTAGTTACAGAATTATCACCAAATGTACAAATAATCTTCTTTCCTTCTTCTAATACGTAATATTGATTATCTGCATCGATATATAATACATAGTTGTGTTCACTATGACCAGTTTCTTTTACAACTACGCTAGATTCACTAACAACAATTTCAAGACCTTCTGCTTTATATATACCTTGTAAGTTAGTAGGAAGTTTAGCTACTTGATCAGTTTGACTAGGAGCTAATTGTTCTCCATTGACAGAAACGATCCAAGCATTTGCTAATTCTAGCTTACCACTGTAGTTTTGAATGTTTGCATGTAATACAACTACATCGCCTTTCTTAACAGGAAGTTCAGCAATATCGCGACTAGTTCCATAACGTTTAGTTCCATCATATGTAGCTAAGCCATATACTAATAAACTAGTATCACCATCTTTAAAGTTGAAGTTACAGTATTCAGCTGTAGGATCATCAACAATTGTTCCTGTTACATAGAACTTATCAGTTGTCATTGCATTTGAAGAGCCATCAAGTTTTGATGCAACTAAGATCGCATCTTTTGCATCATATGGATCTGCTAGGCTACCAGCATGAACTGGATCACCAGTAGGAACTACAACTGGTTCTGCTTCTTGCTTAACGCCATTAACATAAAGAAGTAAGGCATTAATCATTTCATATTTGCCACTAAAGTTTTGAATGTTAGCATATAATACTACTACATCACCTTTCTTAACAGGAAGTTCTGGGATATCACGGTTTGAACCAAAACGCTTAGTTCCGTTAGCATTCCATAATCCATAAGCTAAAATTGTATTGCTTCCATCTTGGAAACTGAAATTACAATAATCAGCTGTTGGATCATCGATGATTGTACCAGTAATATAAAACTTATCAATTGTTTGTTCTCTCTTGTCACCATTCAACTTGCTTGCAACGATGATTGCATCTTTTGCATCAAATGGATCAGTCTCGCTTCCAGCATGAGTTGGATTTTCAACAGGAACTACTGTTCCTTGATCTGGGTCAAGCTCGATATTAGTAGCAATGATATTTACATATTTACCACTACCAGTAGAATATAAGAAATATCCACTAGCAATTATCTTCTTGCCATTGAATTCACTTACATCAATTGATGTAACAAGGCTACCTTTAACAGTAGTACCTTCTATTTCTACATTTAGATAGTTTCCAGAAACTGAAAGTTTACCACTAATCTTTACATATTCAACAGCGGGTGCACTTTGAGTAGCAAGGCTTGCTATAGCTTCTCCATCTAATACTCTAGCTTGAGGATGACTAACTGTCTTTGTACCTACTTTAGTATATGTACTAGCATCACCAAATTGAACTGTACCACTATATTGAGTAGTTGGACCAGATAACTCAATTTCATCACCAACTGCTAAATCTTTTGCATAGTTAGCGCCAAGATATGCTAGCATTAAGCCACTATCATCTTTTAATAAGAAGCTTACATTACTAACTGCAACTACAACAGCTTTAACTTTGTAAGTTGCGCCAACTTCACCAGCTTTGGCTTGAGCTAAAGTAACGAATGTAGATGTTTGTCCACCTTCATCTTTTGTAAATGTTCCATGGCTATTAGTAACTGTATTATTACCGAATGTACAGAATACTTTAATACCATCTTCTTCAATATAATATTGACCATTTTCTTCATAAATATCAAAAGTTAAAGTCTTGCCAGATGGATCAGTAATTGATACGCTAGATTCACTAACAACTACAACTACGTCATCGCCTTTATATGTGCCTTGTAAGCTAGCATCTAAATGTGCTAATACTTTTACGGCATCAGGATCTTTTGCTTTGATTGTGACTTTGATTCTATAAGTCTTTGATTCTTTTGCACTTGTTAAAGTACAATTTAAGATAACTTCAGTATCGTTTTCAGGTCTAGCAACGATACGTCCCATGTTATCAATAATTTCGGTATTACTTGATACCCAAGTGATTGTAACTGAATCACCAAACTTAGTTGGTAAAACAAGGTTATCAGTAATAGCCTCTTTTGTTGGTAATTGTGATTGAACATTTAGATATACTTCATCTAAATCCACTTCCACATTCACAGTACCACCATTTCCGCCACCGCCAAGTCCATTTAACATGTCACAGGCAGTAAGGGTGAATGTTAACAAAACAATAAGTAATAAACTTAAAATTTTCTTTTTCATTTCTATCTCCTTTTTTATATATAAGCGCACTAACTCAGTATACTTATCTATATGCATAGGATACCATATAAATATAATATAAGCAAATTATAAAAAGATAATTTTAAAAAAAGACAAATCAAAAACTGATTTGTCTTATATTATTTATCTTTTTATTATCTTTACAATCTTGCTTCTTGCTCTTTTTGCTTCAATCATTGGATATAATAACCATACATGATATAACTTCTTACCAACAATTAATCTAACTTTCACATTAGCACTTTTTAGTTTTTTAACCATTCTCATCCCCATACCATAAGCCATATCATATTCACCTAAAACAATCGTAACATTTTTTAGGTTAGATACATCACCATAATATGGACTAATATAATGTGATTTAACATCTTCTCCTTTTGACCAAGCCAAAGCTAATGCTTTTGCCCCATCATATCCTACTAAAATACATTTTTTAAATGAATCAACTAATTGCTTATCATTTTCATCTACGCTCATGGTTGTGGCAGGGGATATTAATATTAATTCATCTGGTTGTTCTTCCTTTTTGATTTCTTCTGCGATTACTAAAGCGATGTTACCACCAGCCGAATCTCCACTCATTATTATCTTTTTACCAATATTTTCGTGCCTGATTTTTAAATATAAATTACAAACTAGTGGATAAATATCTTTATAAGAATAATTAGGTATTAATGGATATAATGGTAAATATACTTTCGCATCAGTCTCTTTTACTATTTTTTTAATATATCTAAACTGTACTTTATTTAATGGTTCAATAAATCCACCTCCATGAAGATAATAAATAACAATATTCGATTTAGATTCTTCATTTAAACAATAATACTTAATACTCTCAAATTCATATTCTTTCAAAGATTCATTTTTCTTTATCCATTTAGGATTATCTATTATTTTATTTCTTTTAGCTTCTATTCTCTTATTAACATCTTCAGTACTACCTTTGAATTTAAATTTAACTACAAAAAATTTAACATATAAATATATAAGTAGTGACATTAATGACCTACCCCAAGCAAGTCTAATAATTATATATATTTCAAATAAAACAATTATTATAAATAAAAATAAATTCATAATATGATTCCCCTTGTTACTAATTATGCCTCATTTTAGCATTATGCAAGCTAAGATTCAATAAAAAAGGTCTAATATAAATTAGACCTTGCATATTATTATTCAAAGAATCTTCCAATAATATCTTTACTTGCAGCACAAGTATCTTCCATATCACCAAATGAAATGATTTCGCCAGCATAGAATGTGTTTTTAGTTCCTTGCAATGCTTCAAGTTTGTCATACCATCCATCTGCATAATCTTTACAAGATACGTGTGGACAATAATATACTTCTTGGGCAAAGAACTTATCTTTGATTGGATAGCCAACTTTAGCCATATCTTCATCCATCAATTTCATAACTTCATCATATTCTTTATCAGGAGTACCTGTATGATTAGCTAATGCATAAACAGTAGCAGGACAATCTCTATCAAGATATTGCCATCTATTATAATATACCATTGCATGTCCTAATCTCTCAGGAACCATGTTTTCTACAAGATATCCAGAAATATTAGGGGATGCTCCTTCTTCAAATGTAGCGATATAATCGATATATCTTTCATGAACAATCTTAGAGAATAATTCTTTTTCATCTTCAGTCGCATCAGCATAATTTACGAATTGGTCAAGTGGAGTAGTAACGATTAATTTATCAAACTCTTCAGTTTTTTCGCCTTCACTTGTTTTAATTGTTACTAATACTTTGCCATCAGGTCTTTCAATTTTCACTACTTCTGCACCTAAAACTGCTGGATGTTTAAGTTTTTCATTTACATGAACATAAATTTGCTCTGTACCATCTTGCCATGTCCATAATCTCATATTCACAAATTCTAAAGCAGTAGTTACATCTAGATATTTCATAACCAGTGCTGCTGGTATTTCATCAAAAAATCCATAACCAAATGAAGTAAATGGAGCAATCCAAATTCTTTGCACTTCTTCTACACCATTTAATTTACAAAATTCTGAGAATGGTAATGCTAAATCTTTTAGATTAGGATTAGATCCTTTTAAATAATTAGGAAATGAATTTTCTTTACTAGCTCCACAATGTCCATCAACACCTTTAGAAATACCAAAGTATTCGCCTTTTGCAACACCGATATGGCCGTAGCAGTCATATCCTTTATATTTTGTTTGCATCAGCTCGTTTAACTTTTTCATTTGTTTTTTTAGTTTTAATAAACCAAATAATTTTTTGAAACTAAAATTAACTTTAGGTTCAAATGGATGATCAATAGTTCCATCTAATTTTAAGAATTGGCGGCGCATATTTGGTTCGCCTTCTTTAAAGTCTGGGCCTTTATGGAAATAACCGCCAAATTCTTCCATTTCACTAACAGCATGATATGTGATAGCTCCCATAATAGCGCCAGTTTCAAAACTTTTTTCTTCTTCTATACCATTGTGTTTAACTTTAAGCTTTGGTGACCAACATTTTCCACCAACTTTATTTAGCTTTTCGTAAATTTTATAGTTATAATAGCCCTTCTTTTCTAAATACATTGCACAAGAAAGTCCGGCAGGACCTCCACCGATAATACAAATTCTATCTTTCTTTTCTTCCATTTTTCCTCCTAGAACACTTTGTTCAAATTAATTATACCACCATTAGCTATATAATGAACTATTTTAATAATTTTTGTCCTCTATTTGCATAAAAAAAGTCAATACAAATGCAAACTAATTTTGTTATTGTATCGACAATGTTCTTTTAATCTGTGTTAGTTGAGCTATTTTAATACAATTTGAACACCCCTTCAAAAAAAGTGAACACCCACTAAGTTTTTTTGTACACCCCTGAAAAAGTTTGAACACTTTATCTATAATGCAACATTATTTTTCTTATCTTTTACCAATTTTATTATTAAATAGAAATAGATTGCTAAATATGGTAAGCCAATACCTAAAAAGTTTACTAATACTATCAATACTCTTATAATTAAACTTATATCTTTTCTCTTATGAATCTTTATTGCTATTAACGAGCCAATTATCGTCTGCGATATTGCGCATATTAATAAAGGCAATACTATTCCACAAAACATCATCCAATAATAATCAAAATTTTTATACAATTCATGTGTATACTTTAATGATAGCCATATCCAAATCATAGCTAATATGAAAGGAATAAATTGTAGTGAAAACATTATTAATAATTTCTTATCAGCATTATACTTAACATTATTATTAACTTGCTTTGCTTTCTTTCTAGTATCAATTATTTCTCCTTTTAATAATTCATCAACAGTTATACCTAAAACATTTGCAAGATTTAGTAATATTGAAGTATCAGGATAACCTCTACCATTTTCCCATCTTGATACTGCTTTATTAGTAACCCCTAGTAGTTCTCCTAGTTTTGCTTGACTTAATCCTTTTTCCTCTCTTAGCATGCATATTAAGTTGCCCACTTTGTAAATATGATTTAAATCATTCATAGTCAGTCTCCTTTTTGTACTAAGAGTATACACTAATCTTTCACTTATTATAACAGTTTAAATATCTACTAATAATAGAATTTAATATTTCGATTATATTTACACTTTAAAATTACGCTTCAACTTGGTGCGTAATTATTCTTAGATAAATCATCAAAGAATCTATACTTTATAGTGATTCATTATTTAAAACCACCAAATATAACTTATGATTTTATTGTAAATTATACATATCATCCAAATTTATTAAATAATAGTCATCTTTATTTGTAATATTAAATCCACTTTTTGAAACAAAACCTAATTTATTATATTTAATTTTTGCTTTTGACAGCTGAAATAATTCTTCATTAACTACTGAATCATCAATAGGTTTTGAAGTAAATTTAACCTCATAAAAATCGTAACCATTTTTACTTAGTGTTACAACATCAAATTCACCATTTTTCTTTTCCTTTGGTAAATCATAATAATACTTCCCTATTTTATATAATAATGGACTTAGTTTTTGATTCTTATTTAAAATGATTAAGTATTGTTTTGTAATGCTTTCAAATTCTTTTGGAACAAAATAAGATTCAAAATCATCGGATATGAATTCGTCATAGAAATCATCTGCCGACATAACATTAAAAAAAGCACCTCTTTTAAATATATATCTATAATAAAATAACGATAATCTATCTTTAATAACATAATATGATTTCTTTTCGTTTTCGTCATTAATAGGATATATTTTTTCAATAATATCCATATTAATCATTTTCTTTAATATATCTGATAATGTAGGACTTGATGAAACATTTGATTTCTGTAAAATATCACTGAACTTTGTTTTTCCTTCCGCAATAGCAACAAAGCATTCATTAGCATTATTAAGCTTTGACATTTCCTCATTCAAAAATCCCTCAGCTTCTGATAATAATCTTGAATTAGTACCAATTAATAAATTAACTATATTTTCCTTAACAGTAAGTTTATCATCAATGAATTGATTATAATATGGTACACCACCAAAAACAGAGTAATATTTCACCTTATCTTCATTACTACAGTTCCTATAGAATAAAGATGATTCATAATAGTTCATTTGCTTAATATTGAGTTTATAAGTAAATCTACCATACAAAGGACTACTAGTACTAATTATTCTTTCCATTACATCTATATATGATCCACATAAAATAAATTTAATCTTTGAATTCATCTTATAGTCGTTTATAACTCGTTGAATTATGCTATCAAGATAATCACTTGTGCCTCTCATATAAGGATATTCATCAATTACAAGTATTATTTTTTCCTCTAATGATTTTTCAAATATAAATCTCAATGCTTTATCTAATTCTTTGAAATCAGGCTTTGGTATGTTAAATATCTCAGAAATCTTGTCGCTTAGCGCAGAAACATTTAATTCTTCCGATGCTTTTTTACACTCATAATATATTTTTTTACAATTAATACTTTTAAATGATTCTTTGATTAATTCACTTTTTCCAATTCTTCGTCTACCATATATTATAATTCCCTCATAAAAATCATTTTTGTAAGATTCCTCTAATACTTTTAATTCTTCTTTTCTTCCAATAAACATAATGACACCTTCTTTCAATAATATTATACATCACAAAAAAATAAGCGTCAACATTTTACTCGGTTTTTTCCGAGTCGGCTTAAACCGATAAATATATTAATAAAAAATGAAAAAAGTGTAATCATAAAACTTTACAAAAAAAACGGTCAATACAAATGCAAACTATGTTTGCTATAGTATCAACCGTATTCTTTCATTATGTGCTGTGTTTCCAATAAGGATACAAATGTGTACATCATAGAAAAAATGCGTACACTTGCGTACACTTGAACGAGAAAAACTAATACATTTTTATTAAAGCACTATCCAAAAAAGACTTTGGTACTATTTCAAACTCACCAAAGTCTTTTTTTGCAAATAATTATATAACAATCATCTCATTATTATTTTAATACCTAAAACTAGTAAACCAATAAAAAGAACAAAGAATACAATTATTGGTATTAATACAATTTCAGTTATAAAGCCTATTACTCCACCAACGAAAGGCGCAATTGCAAGAAAAGCAATTAATTTCGCAAATTTAACTGCATATTCTTTTGTTACGTTCTTTACTGATGCACTTCGTGTAGGCATTACTGATATCTTCTTAGTAAGAGCTGTAATACCAGCATATATCAATAGTGCACCCGAAAAGACAAATAATACGATTGTTACAATAGGCATAATAGCATCTCCTTATTAATTTTTATTTGGTAGTGGTGGATCTTTAGGTACATCAATAGTTTTAGCACTTACAGGAACACTTCCAAATATCATGTCATATAACCAACCAAATAATGGACAAGAAACATTCATAAGTATCGAATTAATATCAAGTGTTACTTCGTAAGTGCGACTTTGAAATGCTTGCATTGTGAAAGTGAAAATCAAATGATTATTTTTAACACTAAAACCAGATGATGTATGAACATTTTCTAGCGTCTTATCCACAATATAACCAGCACCAGTTCCAACAAGATTACTTATTACTGAGTTTAATGCTTCCGTCACTTTGATTTCTACTTCTTTTGCACCTTTAAGAGCGAGTTCACCATATAATTGTTGCGAATAATTATATTTTAATTGGAAGTTTTCAATCGTTGTATCAGTTACATATTTTTGAATCTTAGGCCCAATTGTGTCTTGAAAGTATTTGCTTGTTTCTATCCACTTCTTGAAAAGGTTCGAAAATGCGGCTTTAAATGTTTGTAAAGTCATATCCGCAAAACCTTTTACAAATGCTCCATAAAGGTCACTTTCACCATCATTTAGTTTTTCAATATAAGCTTTAATAGAAGCATATACAAAATATCCACCAAGTGTAGCGGCTGCTTTCCTCCAACTAGTAATGTCAATTGCATTGCCAACGATATTATCACCAGCCGAAGCTAAACTCTTTGTGAATTCAAACCGCTCAATAATATTAATATCAATTTTTTCACCATATTTCCATGCAGCATATAACTCACCAATCGCACCAGTCGCAAAATCTTTGGCAGGAGATATAATGGCATCCGCAAGTGGTCCCGCATAAGCACTAACTAAGAATGAAAATGCACAGTCACCAATCCATTTTGCACATTCAAGACCAAACACTTGCCATTCAAGTACTCTCATGTCATATTCGTCTTTTTCATGCTCATGTGTCCAATACTTCATATATGAACGAAGAATGTCTTTACTCATAAGACGAAGTTCTAAAACAGATGCTTTGTATTGATCCGCTATCGCAAATTCCTTTAGTTTCTTTAAGTTACGATCTTTTTCACCAGGTACCGAGAAACGTTCAATACGATTACGTACTTTTTCATATTCACGGTTCCATTCTTCAACTTCATCAACCTTTTTACCACATATTCTTAAAGGTATTTCTTCTTTATATGAATATTCTTGATATTCGGCTGTTACAGGTAGTAATGTCATAAAGAAAGTTCCATCTTCAGGGTCCCATAGCATCGTATTTGGTTCAAATACATATTGGAATTTCTCATAATTATTATCGGTACTCTCTTTATATTTATATTTTTCCGCAATTGCATTCTCAATATCAGCTTTAGATCCTAACCCGCCAGCACCTTTTATTTTTTCAAATTGATACTTAGCACCCTTAGGATCAATAATAATTTTATCTTCACCAATAATAGCGAGTGTGAATTTGATTGTAGTTGGTTGCCAATTACTATCAAGCTCCCCTACCTCCTCTTTTTCATAAGACTGAATACCGATATATTCTACATCATTCTTTTTACCTCTTTCAGTAGAATCTACAGTAATTCCTTCAGGATATAACATCACAGCGACGAAACCTTGTAATGGCTTTTCTTCATCTTTAACATTAACACTAATCTCAAAACGTTCTTCTTTTACTTTTGCGAAAACATCTTTTTTATCTAATGCTTTAGTATTATTCTTAAGAATCATTTTATAAACTAAATGTTCCGATGTTTCTTCAAATTTAACATCAAACTCACTTGGGTTTTTTGCCTTAATGTCGTTAATAGTTGGCGGAGTTGTAACATCAACTGTCATAAAGCGTGCTTCGTAAGTGAATGAATCGCCCAAAATAGCATTAATTCCACAGTTTTCATTATGAGTGCCTTCTTCTTCACCAACACTAATGAATTCAATGTGTGGACCATCAACTAGTTTAAAGATAACAGTGTTATCAAATGTTCCTCCTTCACCAGTAAAAGTAAATGTAATTTTAGCTCTATCTCCTGTTGTATCCTTTGGAACAGAAACTTTTGCTTCAATGTATTTACCAGCAAGCGCAACATTTTGAATAACCATATCCTCTCCAGATACTGAGATTTTAGCAGTTAAATCATTACGTTCATGTTCTTTACCTAGTTCATCAATTTCAGCCATTCTTGCTCTAATAATAGAAGGTTCTTTAGCACCTTTTTTAATCGAATCGCCAAAATCTTTTTGAACATACATCTTATATGCTCTTTTCTTTTTATCTTCATCACTTGCGTTAGATGAACTATTAGAAGCTCCTGCAGCACCAGCTAATCCAGAAGCTCCGACAAGAGCCGCACCAGCTGCCGCAAGACCTATGACAATCGCAACAGGAACAGAAACTCCACTATCTTCACCAGGATTTTCTTCCGCATTTTGAGTAGTCCCTGCACCTATTTTACCTGTATAATCACTTGTCACAACAGCCTCTTCCCAAATAATTCGATATAATGAACTAAGGTTTAAAAACTTTGATGGGTAATCTGCGTTTTTATGATTTAATACAATACTTTTATAATTATCAATTACTTTTTGATAATCACCTTGACTTTTATCTTCTATATTTGCACTATAACTTCCCTCAACGACAAGAACAACTTCATAATAATAATCATTTAGTTCTGGAACTGCATAATATATTTTATATAGATATAAATAACCTTCTGAACAATTAAAACCATAAACTTTTTTGTTTTTTTCTTCATATATACTATTTCCAGCTGAATCTTCGGTATCAGTTTGGCTATATGGAGTATCGGTTTTACAAACAAGAGCTTGGTAATTTCCACCTTTAATTACTTCTACTTTATCATAATTATTTTCATAATAATCATCGTTTCTATCAACATCAATTTGGGCTTGAATCGATTCTTCTACAGTTGCATTGTTATCTTTTTTATGCAAAGTTGTACCGATATCATGATAAACATAATAGCTTGCTCTATTAGTAAAACCATATGATTCCTCATCTACAATCACTTCAACTTCTTCTTTAAATTGATCATCACCATAATTTTTAATATCTAGAGCCGTATTCTCATATGATATATATCCAAGATTATCAGTAAATCCTGAAGGAGCACTTAAGCTTGCATAAGCGACTTGTGTATATATTGGAGAAGAAATTCCTTTTTTGTATCCCTTAAACTTAATTGCGGTCTTACTTACTAAGCCTTGTGGAAATATAACTTCCGATCTCATTGTGTCGTAATCCCATTCAGAAACAGAATTATATGAATAACCTTCTTTTATAAATTCATCAAATGGAAAACCAACATCAGCCGCTCTCACCGATTTAGTAAACAATATAAATGAAATAAAGAAAAACAAAACAATTGATAAAATTCTAATTAATCTTTTCATTGTTTATTATCCTCCTTTCCTAGTTTTACAACACCAGTTTTTTGTAATATCATCATAACGATACCACCAACAATTAACACTAAACCAGTAATAATTAAAATTAGTTTTATTCCTATTAAACCAAGAAAAGCTGATATTATAAAACCAAGTGCAAGTCCTCGGGCAATGCTTCTTCCAGTTGGACTTGCTTTTGTTTTACCACGTGATGTAAATGCATTAATTAAGCCAACCAAAAAGCCACCATTTAGTGCTGTAAAAGCCGCAAGAATCATTGCGCCCATACCACCCATAAATGATACTTTTAACGCTCCACCAGAGATAAATAAATAAAATAGCATCGATACACCAATTCCAGTTAAATAAACAAATAGTGTATCAAGCGAAAAACCAAAAGACCCTATTATTGTTTCTTTTAATGATCTTCTTTCACCTTTATTCTTTTTCTTAAATAGACCAAATATTAAAACAATTGCGCCAACAAACATGCCTTTACCAATTATGCCACCAACAGCACCAATAAAGCCTCCATGCATTCCACCTTCCGCAAAAGTTAAAAATGAAATAACACGTACTGGTGTGGAATTTACATTACATGCTTGCAAAATGTTTATCACAAGCCAAATAACTGCCAAAACAATTGCAGGAATTAATTTAATAGGTTTTTTAAATATATCAGCAATCGATGCAAACAATGATTTAAAACTTGAACGTATTACCTTACCCGGTCCAGGCACTACATTTTGTGCAACATTTTTTAAGACTATACTTCCAAGTGCAGCCTCACCCGACATTAAATTAGCATCAAAATCAAATGACTGTTGTTCTTGAATTTGATTTTGTTCATCAACTTCTTTTTCAATATTTGAGCCATTACTTACCATTTTTTATGCCTCCTTTATAAACAAAATTTGATCTAGGCACTTAACACCCAGATCCATCGGATATAACATTTTACAATTACCCTCACTGACTAGTCACAAGAGGCAGGGCAAATATCTAAATCTACCTATATTATAGCATATTTTGTTAAATACAATACTATTGCAAATAGAAAAACCACTGTTAACATATGTGAACTAAAGTGGTTCATACTAATAACTTCAAAAAATTAAATCGTGTTAAATCGTGTAAAAATCAGTGTAATCGTGTAAATTGGCCTCAAATCGTGTAAAACTTGTTTAAATCGTGTAAGACATAATACTGTTTTGTATCCTTTTGAAATTACTAGTGTTTTTCTACTGACTAATGAGAACTGTACATAAACTAAAATCAATAAAAAAGGCCATATTTAGGTCTAAAAATGCAAAAAGATGACACAATCATTGTATCATCTTAGACTATTCAATATGGAGCAAGTAACGAGAATCGAACTCGCATATTCAGCTTGGAAGGCTGACGTTCTGCCTTTGAACTATACCTGCACTGGTCGGGAAAACAGGATTCGAACCTGCGACATCTTGGTCCCAAACCAAGCGCTCTACCAAGCTGAGCTATTTCCCGATTAGTAATATTTAATTAAAATGGTACGCCAGATAGGACTTGAACCCACAGCCTTTTGGTCCGTAGCCAAACGCTCTATCCAGTTGAGCTACTGGCGCATCATAAACTGGCGGTCTTGACGGGACTTGAACCCGCGATCTCCAGTGTGACAGACTGGCATGTTAACCACTACACCACAAGACCACTACATACTATTCCCTTGTTGACCTTATGCATTATATCATAGATTGAGCATAAATGTCAATTAGAAAATGAATTTTTGACCCAATTTTTAAATAAACTATTGCTTTTTTTAAATAAAAAATGTATAATGGTTGAGTAATGCGGGTGTGGCGGAACTGGCAGACGCGCTAGACTTAGGCTCTAGTTCCTCGGAGTGCAGGTTCGATTCCTGTCACCCGCACCATTTTTTTATAAATCTAAAGGTCAATCAATTTGATTGACCTTTTTTTTACCAATAATTTGTAACCTTTTCAGCGAATCCTACTTTATCTTTTAGTTCAATAACTTTGTCTCCAGCTACAAGTTTTCCTCTAAAGTGACCAAATACTTGATGTTGAAGAGACTTTAGGATGAGTAAGTTTGTATCATCATTACGATCTAAGATTGGAAAGAATTCTAAATCAACTAAACCATCATTTGATTTTATAGTCCAAGGAGATAAATAATCATCCTTGCCTTTTTCATTTAGTGGAATATTGAACACAACTTGGTCAACTTTATATGCTTTCCCATTATAGAAAATCATATTCTCACTAGCAGCACTTGTATTTCCAAATCCATAACCTAGATTGAATCCAACTTTTTCTCCATCAACGCTACAAGATAAGCTAGACCAATACCAAGTATTCTTATATGTCCAAACACCTCTACCCCAATCAAGGACTGCGTAGCTTTCAGTTTTATCAAAGTTATATTCTTTTTCGCCAACTTTTGCTACACCTGCTACTTTCATACAGTTAATCTTTTGATTGTAATAAAAGTATTTAGGTTTATCAAATGGAGTAGCTATAACCATTGATTCAGCCGGTTCATCATATAATCTAACATCACATGAAAAATCTTGATGGCCATCAAAGTTTTTCATATAAGCGATTAAATGTCTAGTTTTTCCATCATTGATGAATTCTAATTTTAATTTCTTATAAGTTTGAGATACACTTCCCACTTTACTAGAAGGTGGCAAATTAGTTTTGCCTCTTGACAAAAAGCCCATTGCGCTTTTAGTTACCCAATATTTAGTATCAAATTCTAATACTGATACACTACCAAGCTTCATATATGAGTTATCATCAATTGTTAAGGCAATAGCAAATTTATCATTGCCAATGTAATAATAATCCCATTCTTTGATTCTTAGTTTTCCTGCTTTAATATCATCACGATTATAATCTCTAATTAAACTAGTAGCATATCCTGCTTCATTTAAGTTACCAAGTTTATCAAGTAGTTTTCCTGGTGTTAGTTTAGTCTGCATAATTCTCTCCTAAATTTGATACATTGCTTTTACTAATAAAAAGAAAATAGTTAAGGCAGTAGCGTCTACAATTGTTGTTAGCATTGGAGCAGCTACAATTGCTGGGTCAAGATGAACTTTCTTAGCTAGCATTGGAAGTAATGATCCAACTAATTTTGCAGCTGTAATGGTAGCAAGCATTGCACCCGTTACTGCAAAAATAAGTTTTACTGGCCCACCATCGACTTGGTGAATTAAATGATATTGGATAAATATCCTTGCTGCCATAAATGTACAAAGAACTAGTCCAACCATTAAAGCTACTCTAATTTCTTTCCAAGCAACTTTTAGACAATCTTTTAAAGTGATTTCATTAGTAGCTAGACCACGAATAATTGTAGTACTCGCCTGTGATCCTGCATTTCCGCCGCTATCCATTAGCATTGGAATAAAGGCAACTAGGAATGGTAGAGCAGCTATTGCATCTTCAAATTTTTCTAAAATAAGTCCCGATATAATTGATGTAAACATCAATATCATCAACCATACAATCCTACTCTTAGCAATCTTAAAAGCGCTAGTCTTTAAATAAGGATCTTCAGTAGGTACGATGGCATTCATTTTCATGATATCTTCTGTTGCTTCTTCTGTCATGACATCGACAATATCGTCGATTGTGATGATACCAACTAAACGCTCTTCATTATCAAGTACTGGCAAAGCGATTAAGTCATATTTTGCAAAGTCTTGCGCAACTGCTTCTTGGTCATCTAGTGTATGAGCACTGATGATATCTTTTTCCATGATATCTTTTAATAAATCATCACTATGAGCAAGTAGTAAATCTTTAATTGAAACAACACCTTCTAGAATTCTAGTTTTATCAGTTACATAACATGTATAAATTGTTTCTTTATCTTTGGCTACTTTCCTTAAGTGATTAACAGCTTCAGTTACTGTCATATTACTCTTTAAGTCTACAAACTCTGATGTCATAACGCTTCCAGCTGATGAATCAGGATATTTTAAGAATTGATTGATCAAGTTTCTAGTGTCAGGAGTTGCATTTTTAAGCACTCTCTTAACAACAGTAGCTGGCATTTCTTCTAGCATATCAACGGCATCATCGGTAAACAAATCTTCAATGATAGTACTAATTTCTTTATCAGTGATTGAATTGATAATGTATTCTTGTTCTTCAGTATCTAGGTTAGCAAATATTTCAGTAGACACATCTTTATCTAACAATCTAAATACTAATAATAGATTAGAATCTAGTGGAAGTTCGTTCATTACTTCAGCGATATCAATTTCTTCTAAATCTGATAATTCTTTTTTGATTTCACGAATTTTCTTTTCTTGAATTAGTTCTAGAATTTTTGAAACCATTTCTTTAATTTCCATTTTAACCTCCTTCTTATCTGGCTAAATGGAAACAGTTTAGAATCTATTTAGACAGATATATTTAATTATTAATGTTTCAAAATAACACGATCCATACCCGTCCATATAAATTCCTCCTTCTTATAATACTAATATTGACGATAATACGATATAAGTTACGTATGCGGCAAAGATGATAAATCCTTGTACGCGACTAAATTTGCCTCTAATTAAGGCTGGCACAACTGCAATTGCCACAAGGCCAAAAGCAAATGCCATATCTAAGTATAATACATTATTGCTTACAGGTAGGCCTGCTCCAAAAATAAATGAACATACTGGTAAAATTAAGGCCATATCAATTAAGTTAGCTCCAATAATATTACCAACTGATAAATCTGATTGTTTCTTAACAATTGCACTAATTGTAGTAACAAGTTCTGGAAGTGAAGTTCCAATTGCTACCATTGTTAGGGCAATGATTTTTGTTGGGACATTAAGCATTATCGCAATTTGTGTTCCTTTATCTACAAGAAGTCTTGCACCAATTACGATTCCAGCAGCCCCTAAAATAAACATTACAATATTAAAAGGTATTTCATATTTAGCTTTAAGTTTATTAAAGAATCCTTTTGGTTCTTCTACGGCCTCTTCTTCGGTTACAGCAACTTCTGTTTCTTCTTCATCTGCTGGCAAATTCATTTGCTTCTTGGCAGTAATTGTGTTCTCTACGAAGAATATAACTAACATTAATAACACAAATATAGCACCAACTGGAGTAAGTTCTCCTTTTAGGCTAGCCAAGAATAAAATTACAATAGTAGCTAGTAGCAATACTGGTTTAATCCAGAATTCTTTTCGCTTGATTGCTACTGGCATAAAGATTAAAGAAAGTGCCATTATAAGACCACTATTAGCATTAACTGATCCAATCGCATTACCAATTGCCATATCAACGCTCTCTAATGCAGCAATGTTATCACCACTTACTAAATGACCATGCCCTTCTACTGCCGCAATAATTGAAACAATTAATTCAGGTAGCGTTGTAGCAATAGATACAATGGTTGCGCCTATTATAAATTTAGGAATGCCTGACTTTTCCGCAATCCAGCTTGCTGCGTCCACAAACCAATCTCCACCTTTAATAATTAATAATAAACCAATAATAAATAAAATAATTATCATTGGTGTAGTATCAAAAAAATTAGTTAAAAACATTATTCATATTCCTTTCTAATCATATCAAAAACAATTTCTGCTTTATCTCTTATGATTAAGTCTGCATATTTATCATATGGAGTTTCACTCATCGTAATAATTATAAATTTATTACCGCCAAAATAACTAACTAGGCTTGCGGCAGGATTTACCACTAAACTAGTACCAACTACAATTAATGTATCAGCTTGTATAATACGATCTACAGATGCCCTTAGGCAATCATAATCTAGCCCTTCTTCATATAAAACAACTTCTGGTTTTATAATTCCTCCACAATCACACATAGGTACGCCATTAGATGATGTAATTTTATCAAGGCCATATTCTTTACCACACTTCATACATCTATTTTTTAAAATAGTGCCATGAAGTTCTAATACATCTTTAGATCCCCCCATTTGGTGAAGACCATCAATGTTTTGAGTAATTACACCAAGTGATTTTCCACAGCTTTCTAAAAGTGCCATTGTAGTATGAATTACATTTGGTTTTGCATTCTCATAAACCATTTTATCGCGATAGAAGCGATAAAATTCATCAGGATACTTTACAAAAAAAGAATGACTAATAATCGTCTCCGGATTTAAGTCACCATATTTTGTGGAATAAAGACCATTAGCACTTCTAAAATCAGGAATGCCTGATGGCACACTAACTCCCGCTCCTGTCATAAAAACAATGCGTTTAGAATCTTTAATAATGTTTAGAAGTTCTTCTATTTTTTTATCCATTATCTTACTCCATTATATATAACCATTATATCAAAAAAGCGTATAAATAACAATCATTTACACGCTTTTTTAGTTTATTTACTTTTATACATTATTATCTTTTTATTTGTCCTAACAATACCTTTATCTTCTAATTCATTTGATAAGCACAAGTTATCAAATCTATTTAAAATGTGAGATTGAACTTGATATTTAAAATCCACAATCGTAATAATGGTATTATCTTCTAAAGCAAAGAATGAAAAATATTTGTATCCATCATTGATAAACTCTTTTTCCCCATAAAAGGTAGTTATGTAGTTAGATGCATTAACTACTTCAATTGGATACTTTTCTTCTTTACATAAAGCATTAATAATTCCGTGGTAGTGATCAAGTCTACCTCCAGTTGCATTATAGATGATAATCTTAGTTACATCATATAATGTATGAACTTGATCTAGAACCATATCAAGATCTGACTTATCTTTATCTTTTCTTAAGACTAATATATGTTTTGTATATTTCCTTGCTTCTTCTAGCGGAAAACTATCAAAATCACCCATAGCTAAATCAATTGGCACATTGTTATCAATTAATACTTTACAACCGCCATCTACACCAATGATAAATTCATTTTCTTCGTAGTGATAAAGCTTAGAAAATGAATCTTCACCGTTACATACTATTTTAATTATCATTTTCTATTTCCTCAATTAATGCTTTTCTGTTGTTTGATTTAAAAATATAAGATCCAGCTACTAAAATATCAACTCCGGCTTCTATACACTCTTTTGCAGTTTCTTTATTGATACCACCATCTACTTCAATTAAGTATTTATAGCCTTTATCAATTCTTGCTTTAGCTAAATATCTAATTTTATCTAACGCACTAGGAATAAACTCTTGACCACCAAAGCCTGGTTCTACACTCATAATTAATACTAAGTCTACTTTATCAAGTAAATCATCTAACACATTAATATCAGTTAATGGTTTAATTGATACACCTACTTTAACTTCAAGTTTTTTAATTTCTTCAATTGTCGGCTCCGCAAACTTCACTGCTTCATAATGGAAAGTGATTATATCAGCTCCGGCATCCTTAAAATCAGGTGCATATTTTACAGGATCAGCAATCATTAGATGAACGTCCATTACCATATTATGGATTTCATCTTTGAAGTGTTTCATTACAAGTGGTCCAATAGTAATGTTTGGAACAAATTTTCCATCCATTACATCAATATGTAAATACTTAGCATTATCAACACTTTTGATTTCCTCAATTAAATTATTAAAATTAGCAGATAGAATTGATGGTGCAACTTTAGCCATATAATCCTCCTATTTTTTCTTATTATAAATGTTTCTTTTCTTTGCATCTTTAATTTCTTTTAAGAATAATAAGTAGTTATCATATCTACTCTTTAAGATATTACCTTTTTCTACTTCCTCTTTTATTTTACACCCAGGCTCTTGTAAATGAAAGCATGGGTTATATTTACATTTAAGTTTAAAGAACTCTTTAAATGTTTGTGATAAGGTAGCTTCATCCATTTCTAAATCTAACGCACCAAATCCTGGTGTATCAGCTAAATAGCCACTGCCTATCCTATATAGTTCTGTATGTCTAGTAGTATGTTTGCCTCTACCTAACGCATTACTAATCTCACCAGTTTTCAGATTTATTCCTAAATCGAGATAGTTAATTAAATTACTCTTACCAACTCCACTTTGACCAGCTAGGACACATATACAATCATTAAATTCTTCTTTTAATGAATTTACTTCAAGTGGCGTTAAATATACTTTATAATCTAGACCTTTATAATAATCAATTACTTCTTTATAATCATCTAAATTAACTAAATCGGCTTTACTAAATACTAATACAATCGGAATATCCGCATATTCTACTTGGCAAATTAACCTATCTAATAAATTTAAATTTAGATTAGGTTCAATTAAAGAAGTCACAATTATTACTTTATCAATGTTAGCAACAACTGGTCTAACTAACTCATTTTTTCTCTTTTTAATTTCTTTTATTACCCAAGCTCCATCTACAAAGTCAATGATACACTTATCACCAACGCGTGGGCTTATTCCTTTAAACCTAAAAAGGCCAATTGGTTTACATGTGTATGTATCATTACCTGATAATACTACATATTCACCACTAATTGATTTAATAATTAATCCGCTTTTATCCATCTAAGCGACCTTCTTTAATTCGCAGTTGTCCACAAGCGGCATCGATATCACTACCATGTTCTTTACGTAGCGTAGCATTAACTCCTAACTTCAAAAGACCATCTTTAAACTTATTTGCTTTATCTAGAGGAGTTGGTTTAAACTTACCATCAGTTTTATTAAGTGGTATTAAGTTAACATAACTTGTAACTTCTTTTGTAATACTAGCTAATTGCTTCATACATTCAGGTGTATCATTTATACCATTAAGTAAAATATATTCAAATGTTACTCTTCTACTTGTTTTATTAAAATAAAACTTTAATGCTTCAATTAATTCTTCTAGTGGATATGCTTTATTAACTGGCATAAACTGGTTCCTTAATTCGTTATTTGGAAAATGGAGACTAACTGCTAAATTAACTTGTAATTCAAAATTACAAAATTCATAAATCTTAGGTACAAGTCCGCATGTGGAGAGGGTAATGTGACGAGAACCAATTTCTAACCCTTTTGCATCATTGATGATTCTAATAAAGTTTAAAACATTATCATAATTTTCAAATGGTTCCCCAATTCCCATAATAACTACGTGACTTAATCTTTCACCAATTGAATCTAAGTCGCTTGCTACCATTAAGATTTCACTTACCATTTCATAAGTTTCTAGATTTCTAACCTTACCATATTTACCACTAGCACAAAACTTGCAGCCCATATTACATCCTACTTGGCTAGATACACATACGCTATTACCATAATCATGCTTCATTAATACAGCTTCTATATGGTTAGCATCATTTAATTCAAATAAATACTTTTTAGTACCATCTCTTGATACTTGCTTTTTAGCAAGTTTAATTAAGCTTATATCAAAATTAATTTTTAAATTTTCAATTGATGCTTTAGAAATATTAGTCATCTCTTCAAAGGACTTAACCCCTCTTTTATAAAGCCATTCAAAAATTTGGGTTGCACGGAATGGCTTTTCCCCAACCTCAATTAATCTTTTTTCTAAATCGCTTCTGTTAAGTCCGTAAATACTATTCATAATACCTCTAATATTTTCTTCTTAATTTGCAAATATAAAATCCATCTGTACCATATTCGAATGGTAAATATGTTGCTTCTTCTAATAATTCATAATTTGGATGATTATTTAAGAAGCGTGCCATTTGGCGTTCATTTTCATCTTTATTAAATGTACAAGTACTAACTACCATCTCACCATTATCTTTTAATAAATCATGAATGGAATCTAGAATCTCTTCTTGAAGATGAATAATATCTTCAATTGAAGATAAAGTAATATTATATCTAATATCAACTTTATGACCCATTACACCAAGTCCTGAGCAAGGAAGATCAGCTAATATATAATCAAATGATTTAGCTTTCACATAATCTTTTAAACGCCTTGCATCGATTTGTTGGCAAGAGGCATTAGTTACTCCTAATTTATTAAAATTAGATTGCATTAGTTTAATCTTATGAGGATAAATATCACATGCATAAATTGTGCCAGTATTTTCCATAATGCTAGCAAGGTGAGCAGTTTTGCTACCAGGAGCAGCACATAAATCTAAAACAATAGAATCTTTTTTAGGGTTTAGAGTTTCAGCCACTTTTTGGCTAGCTAAATCTTGAACTACAACCTTACCATTTATAAAGATCTTTTCTCTAATAATCGGACTATCTACTACAATCCCATTATTAACAAAACTCGATTCTTTGTATCCTATCCCTTTTTCATCTAAATAATTAAATATTTCTTCTTTAGTTGCTTTAAGAGTATTAATTCTTAAAGCCATTTCTTTTGCATTATCATTATAACTAAAGATTTTTTCTAAAGTTGCCTCATCATAATCTCTAAGTAAATATGCCACTAACCATTCAGGATAAGAATATTTAATGCTTAAATATTCCATTCCTTTAAGATTATCAATGTTAGGCCTTTCATTTCTTTGAAATGCTCTTAAAACGCCATTGACAAAAGATCCAAAACTTCTATCTCGTACTGAAGCCATATCTACGGCCTCATTTACTACAGCATAATCAGGTATATCTAAATATACTAGTTGATATATGCTCATTAAGAGTAAGCAATAAACCCAAGTTTTAGTTTTCTTTCTTAAGTATGGTTTTAAATAATATTCTAACGTAATCTTTTTTTCTACTGTTCCTAAAGTTAATCTTGTAAATAGGGCTCTATCTACTTCATTTAATTCATACTTTTTAAGCGTATCGTTGATTACAATATTTGAATATCCGCCATCATATAGAATCTTAACAATCGCATCAAGCGCTAATTTTCTAACATTCATAACCAAGTTCTCCTAAAAACTTAATTAAGTCATTGCCTTCAATAAATGAATCCCCAATATTACCATGATTAGATCCATCATCTGGTCCAACTAAATTATGAAAATCAGATCCCCCAGTTATAAATCTAATTTGGTATTTACCAGCTAAATCACGATATTTTTTAATATCTTCGTGAAAATGAGGGTAAATGCCTTCCACTCCATCAAATCCCATTTTTATAACTTCCATCATGTTTTCTGACTTATATAACATTGGGTGAGCGAGCACTACTAAGCCTCCTGCATCCCTAATTAGTTTAATACCTTCTTCAGTGCTTATCTTAAGAGATGGAATGTAAGCTTTACATCCACGACCGATGAAATGGCTAAATACATAAGCTTTAGTATATTTACCATCTGTTTGTTTAACAATTTCCCGACCAATTGTGCCCCTAGTAATTGAATTAGCCTCATAAACGAATTTGTTATCTAATTTAATTCCATAATGCTTTTCAAGCAAATTTAGTATCTCTAAAGCTCTATTTAATCTTCTTTCTTTAAATTCTTCTAGTTTATCAACAAACCACTTTGGTGGTCTATTTTTAAAATAGCCAAGGACATGAATTGATTCGCCATTATGTAGGGTACTTAGTTCTATCCCATATATTGTTTTAATTGAATGACGAAACTCTGTAGTATCAGTAAATGTATCGTGATCTGTTATAGCAATCATATCAAGATTTACTCTAAGCGCCATATCTACTACTTCACTGATTGTATATACGCCATCGGAATAAATTGTATGCATGTGTAAATCTGCTCTCATTTTTATACCTTCTATTATCTATTCTAATTATAAAAGAAAAATAACTATTTTGCGAGTGAAATATAAAAGAAATAAGCTACTATGTAGCTTACTTCTTAATTATTATCATCAATTAATTTAATATCTTTGCTATCTAGATTAAAATCTAAATCAAAGTTTTCTTTTAAATGATCATAGCTTGATGCTTTAGGTAGTACTACTAAATCTTTAGATAATAAATACTTTAAGCATATCCTGCTAAATGATTTATTGTTTTTAATTGCAATTTCTTGAATTATTTTATTGTCTTTTGCTTTACCATGAGAAAGTGGTGAATATGCTTCGAATACAATATTATGTTCTTTACAATAATTTACAAGTTCGAATGGTACCTGGGTAGGGGAAGCATATACTTGATTAACCATTGGTCTTATTACACAATGGCTAAATATGTTTTCTAAATCACTAATTTGAAAATTTGATACCCCAATTGATCTTGCCTTACCTGCATTATATGCTTCTTCTAATGCTTTCCACACTTCCACATTCTCTTTAAAATAATTATATCTGCCTGATCCATATTCATCCCATGGAACCGGACAGTGAATTAATAATAAATCTACATAATCTAAATCTAGTTTATTTAAAGATTCTTCAATGGAAGCTTTAGCATCTTTATAATTTTTAATTTCCGCTGCTACTTTAGTAGTAACAAAGATGTCTTCTCTTTTAATGCCTGATTCTTTGATACCTTTACCAACGCCTTCTTCATTTTCATATGCTTGAGCGGTATCTATGTGGCGGTAACCTATTTTAATTGCATCTACTATAATACTTGCTACATTATCATTTGGCGTTAACCAAGTTCCAAGGCCTATATCCGGTATAATTACATTATTGTATAGTTTCATGTGTTTTTCTTCCTTGTTTTATTAATGCTTTATCTAAATACATTCTTCTATCCGCAGCTTTAATCGCTTCTTCAAGATTACCAACATTTTTGACCATTGCATACCCAATCGCACAACTATAATTATCTTTTACTAAACCTTCTTTAATTGCCTCAATTCTGCTAGTTACATCATCTTCTTTTACATCATAATAAAAGATGATAAATTCGTCTCCCCCGATTCGATAGATCGTAGAGCGGCTACCAGCGTTATCG
>JAFZWP010000015.1 GCA_017617065.1 Bacilli bacterium | reverse complement strand
TTTTGAAAGAAAGTATGGTGACGATAGCAAAGTGGATACACCTGTTCCCATCCCGAACACAGAAGTTAAGCACTTTTACGCCGATGATAGTTGGGTCTTTACCCTGCAAAAGTAGGTAGTTGCCAACTTTATTTCTAACGCGGAATTAGCTCAGCTGGGAGAGCATCTGCCTTACAAGCAGAGGGTCGGCGGTTCGAGCCCGTCATTCCGCACCATTTGCCGACTTAGCTCAATCTGGTAGAGCAACTGACTTGTAATCAGTAGGTTGCGGGTTCGATTCCTGCAGTCGGCACCATCTGTCTCCGTAGCTCAGCCGGTAGAGCAACTGACTTTTAATCAGTGGGTCGAGTGTTCGAATCACTTCGGAGACACCATTCTCCTTGAAAAAAATATGCTTGAGTGGCGGAATAGGTAGACGCGCAGGACTTAAAATCCTGTGGTAGCAATACCGTGTGGGTTCGATTCCCACCTTAAGCACCAATTTTAGTGGGTCCTTAGCTCAGCTGGGAGAGCGCCTGTTTTGCACGCAGGAGGTCGCCGGTTCGATCCCGACAGGATCCACCATTTTTAAAAGAAAATAACTTAATCTGGCGGAGTAGCTTAGCTGGCTAGAGCGTCCGGTTCATACCCGGGAGGTCGAGGGTTCGAATCCCCCCTCCGCTACCATTTCGGACCCATAGCTCAGTTGGTCAGAGCTCCCGGCTCATAACCGGTCGGTCCTAGGTTCGAGTCCTAGTGGGTCCACCAGAATAACATCGCGGAGTAGAGCAGCTGGTAGCTCGTCGGGCTCATAACCCGGAGGTCGTTGGTTCGAATCCTTCCTCCGCAACCATGTGGTCTTGTGGTGTAGTGGTTAACATGCCAGTCTGTCACACTGGAGATCGCGGGTTCAAGTCCCGTCAAGACCGCCAGTTTTTAAAATTTAATATGGTTCGGTAGCTCAGTCGGTAGAGCATTGGACTGAAAATCCAAGTGTCGGCGGTTCGATCCCGCCCTGAACCACCATTTTTTTGGAGGTATACCCAAGTGGCTGAAGGGGGCGGTCTTGAAAACCGCAAGGCGTGAGAGCGCGCGTGGGTTCAAATCCTACTACCTCCGCCATTAAATAAACTTCTTTTGTTATAGAACAAGAGAAGTTTTTTTATTGTGCGATAAAAATAGATAAGATATAATGGAATTAGATATGAATAATTAAGAGGAAAGATATATGATATTTCAGATTACAACAGTTAATCTTATTAATACAATTATAATTGCAATGGGTATAGGTATATGTACAATGTGTTTTATACACATCAGCACATCATCAAACCTACAAAAAGATATTAAACGTTACTTCACACTGATTTTACCAGGTTTAATTTTAAATATGGGTGCCCATCTTGCAAGACAAATAATGGAAGGACAACCAGGAAATATAGTTAGAACAATACTATATATACTCCCATGCATCGAAGGTGTTGCTTCTTGTGGAACAGCATATTTAATGTCTCTACTTTTGCTATCTATGTCCATGCCAAAAGCTAAAGCAAAAAAGATATCACTTATTTTGCATATATTATTTGCTACTCATTCCATAGCAGTAATAATTGGCAGTGCTACTAACTTTCCGTTTTTCTTTGACGAAAATAATATGTATCATAGAGGTGTAGGATATAATTTATATAACGTCATTCCTGTTGTAATGCTAGTTCTTGGCATGGTTATATTAATCATATATGGTAAAAACATAAATAACCGTGTAAGAATATCATTTTGGACATACCTAGTTGCTCCAGTAATAGCGATTATAATTCAAAGTTTTTCATATGGAATTCAATACATAATTTTTGCTACAACAGCAAGTTCAGTTTTTATGTACTTCGTTATTCTAAAGAATCAAACGGAAACTTACGAAAAACAAACAAAATCTATATCACATATGCAAAATGGTCTAATTATGGTACTTGCTGATTTAGTCGAAAGCCGCGATAAATGTACCGGCGACCATATTAAAAAGACAGCAGAATACGCTAGAGTTATTATGAACCAGTTAAAAAAAGATGGAGTGTATGCTAACGAGTTAACTGATGAATATATAGAAGATGTTGTACGTTCAGCTCCACTTCATGATATTGGTAAAATTCAAATCCCTGATGCAATTTTAAATAAAACAAGCGGACTAACCGATGAAGAATTTGAAATAATTAAAAGTCATACAATTGCTGGTAAAAATATCATTACTAGTGCAATTGATATGGTATCTGAAGAATCATCAGGCTATTTAAATGAGGCACGTAACCTTGCATATTGTCATCATGAAAAATGGGATGGAAAAGGATATCCCCAAAAATTATCAGGTGAAGATATACCTCTTTCAGCTCGTATTATGGCAGTAGCTGATGTATTTGATGCGCTAGTTTCAAAAAGAAGTTATAAAGAGCCACTTAAATTTGATGATGCCGTAGATCTCATTAAAAAAGAAAGTGGCACGCATTTTGATCCTAAAATTGTAGATGCATTTATAAAGGCAACTGATGAAGTTAAAAATGTAACATATAATAAATAAATATTTATAAAAATAGATATCTAACAGCGCGTTAGATATCTATTTCGTTTCTTTACAAAAGGATAAAAGTATTATAAAATTTATTTTGAAGTGATTTTTTTAGAAAGGAAAAAGCAATGATTGGAAAAACTAAAAAAATTGAAGATATTAAAACACTAACTAAGTATTTACCTAGCGTACGTTATACTGATCCAGATTACGTATATATATCTGTAACTAATGCAAGATGCGCAACTGGTGAAGTATATGTTAAACCTGGTGATAAAGTATTACTTGGTCAAGTAATTGGCCTACGTCATGGACCATTCTTTGAACAACCAATTCATTCTACTGTATCAGGTGAAGTTGAAGGAATTGTAAAGAAGTTTCATCGTAGTGGAAAACTTGTGGATTTTATTAAAATTAAAAATGATAAGCAAGATACATACTGCGATACAATTCACGAACGTACTCCAGAAGAAATTAAAGCATTAACTAGAGAAGATTTTATTAAAATCGTTAAAGATTGTGCGCTAGTTGGTCTAGGCGGCAGTTCTTTCCCTACATATGTAAAGTTCCAAACAAAAGACCCAATTGATACAATTATCATTAATGGTATTGAATGTGAACCATATCTAACAAGTGATTATCGTTTAATGATGGAATTTCCTGATCGTATTATGCGAGGAATTGGATACGCATTACAAGCATTTGATGCGAAAAAAGCTATAATTGCCGTTAAAGAAAAGCATCAAGATATATATGAAGTATTACATGCAGTAGCAAAAAGATATCCTGAATATAATATCGAAATCGCACGAGTTGGTAATTTCTACCCTCAAGGTTGGGAAATAGCTATGATTAAGAGTGCTACTGGTATTGAAATACCAAGTGGAGTATTACCTGCAAAATATGGCATTATGAATTTTAATGTTAGTACAATAGTAGGTTTATATAAAGCTGTTAGATATAATATGCCAGTTGTTAAACGTAATTTTACTTTAACTGGAGATGGCATTAAGTTCCCTCAAAACTTTAGAGTAAGAGTTGGTACATCAATTCAAGAATTAATTGAAAAATGTAATGGCTACACTGATGATTCAGATAAGATATTTATTTTAGGCGGACCGATGATGGGTGCAAGCCTAGTTAGAGATGATGCTGTTATATCTAAAACTGTAACTAGTGTTATTGTTATGAATAAAAAGAACTGGGTTGAAGAGCCGTGCGTTAGATGCGGAAGCTGCGTATTAAGTTGTCCAGTTGGCCTAAAGCCAGTTCAAATTATGAACGCATATAAAGCAAAAGATACCGATGCTTTAAAAGCTATGAATCTGAAAAGATGTATTGAATGTGGACTTTGTACATATTCATGTACATCTAAGATACCAGTTACTGAATTTGTAAGGAAAGCTAAGAAGATGGTGTAAACTATGAAATTAATTAAAGAAAGTGCTCCTTATATTCGTAGAAAAGCCGATGTCAAGCGAATGATGCTTGATGTAGTTATTGCGCTAACACCAATTACTATCTTTTCTTGTGTAATGTATGGTTGGAGTGCAATATATGTATTGTTAATCGCAATTGCTATAATGCTAGCAAGTGAAGCTATATTTGTTTATTTAGTAAACAAACCTCAATATGATGGATCTAAGAAAACATTTAAAGAAAAACTAAAAGAAGCATATAGCCACTATACAATTAATAACTTACTTGCTCCCCTGATTAGTGCATTAATTTATGCATTAATTATGCCAGCAGGAACTAGTGTATGGATTGTAATAGTGGGTGCTTTATTTGGCATCGTAATAGGTAAATTATTATTTGGTGGTTTAGGTTCTAACATCTTTAACCCAGCCGCTTTAGGTAGAGTTGCTGCTAGTATTTGTTTTAAATTAGATCATAAATCATCTAACATAGTTGATATTGTGGCTGGTGGAACTCCACTTGCACATACAAATGGTAACATTGCTAATATTACTAATTATAAATTGTTTGATTTATTTATTGGTAATGTACCAGGAGCTATGGGTGAAGCAGGTAAAATCGCTATTATCGTAGGTGGAATATATTTATTAATTCGTAAATCAGCTGATATTAGAGCAATGTTATCTACTATTATTACTTTTGCCTTTTTAATGTTAATTGCTGGCTTAAAAGTAGATAGCGCTAATGCACTAAATATCATGTTATATCAATTATTATCAGGTGGATTAATTTTTGGTGCTGTCTTCATGGTAACTGATCCAGTAACTAGTCCTACTACTAAGTTTGGTAGAATATTATATGGTTCCCTTGTAGCAGCCCTTGCCGTACTGATTAGACTATTTGGCGCCTTCCCAGAAGGAGTTGCCTTTGCAATTCTAATTATGAATATGTTTGTCCCAACAATCGATTATTATAAATGGAGTAGTCCAAAATATAATTACAAGCAATTTATTGTTTTAGGAGCAATCCTAGCCGTATTAGTAGGTATTATCCTACTAGCACTTTAGGAGGTATAAAATGAAATATTTTAAAACTGCTATTGTGTTATGTTTGATTTGTGGATTATGTGCAATTTTAATTGCCTTTATTAACTATTTTACTTCGCCAATCATTAAAGAGAATAAGATTAAAGCTCAAGAAAAAGCTTGTAGCGAAATATTCCCTAATATGACATATGAAGAAGTTGAGCTAAATGGAGAGAATGAAGCAATTGAAAAGAAATGGGTTGTAAAAGATGGCGAGACTGTCAAAGGCTATATTTATTCAGTAAGCGGTAAAAACGCTTATGGAAATATAAGCTTACTTGTTGGTATTAATTTAGATGGTTCAGCTGAAAAAGTTGTATTAACATCTAACACTCAATCATATGCATCAAAAGTTAAAAATCATGTTAAGTCTACATATAATAATGGCGCTGTAGCTGATATCGATAATGTAGATGTAGCATGTGGTGCTACATTTGGAGCTACCCTAGTAAAAGAGCTCGTATTAATTGCTGTTAATGATTATAAAGGAGGTGCGAACTAATGGAATCTAAACCTCGTAAATTATATGAATTAACTAAAGGTATTATTAAAGAAAACCCTTTGTTTGTCTTACTTTTAGGTACATGTCCATCTTTAGCTACTACAACTTCGCTAGAAGGTGCTATCGGAATGGGATTCTTATTTACATTTGTATTAATTGGATCAAATGTAGTTATATCGTTACTTCGTAAGATAATACCGTCTCAGATTAAAATTCCATGCTATATCGTAATCATCGCTACATTCGTAACGATTGTTAAGATGTTATCGGAAGCGTTCTTGCCAGAACTATATTCTACGCTTGGTGTATTTATTTCATTAATCGTAGTTAACTGTATAGTTTTAGGTAGAGCCGAAGCATTTGCATCTAAAAATGGAGTGGGTGCTAGCTTACTTGATGGAATTGGTATGGGAATTGGTTATACTTTAGCCCTAGTTATTATGGCTTTAGTACGTGAAATATTAGGTACAGGTGGCTTAACATTTGGGGAAATCTTTACATTCTTACCATATGTAAGCTTTACTCCTTTACAAAATTATGCAATGAGCATCTTTACAATGCCTGCTGGAGCTTTCTTAGTACTTGGTGTAATACTAGCAATACTAGCATTTCATGCTAACAAAAAAGAAAACTTAGAAAAAGTTAATGCGAAATTAGAAAAAGAAAGACTAGCAAAAATTGCTAGTGAGGCAAAGGAGGCATAAAATGGTTGTAGCATTTATATTAGCAATTATTAATGCCATGTTGATTCAAAACGTAGTTTTGTATCGTTTCTATGGAATTTGCCCATTCTTAGGTGTATCTAAAAAATCTAATGAAGCGTTATCGATGGGACTAGCTGTTATATTTGTAATAGTTATTGCTAGCGCAATTTGTTGGCCAGTTTATCACTATATTTTAGTACCAGCAAATATCGCTTTTATGGATACAATTACATATATATTAGTTATTGCATCCCTTGTTCAATTAATTGAAATGTTTTTAAAGAAATATAGCCCGTCTTTATATGCTTCTCTTGGTGTATATTTACCACTTATTACTACTAACTGTGCAGTATTAGGTGTTGCTCAAGGTAATACTGATACTAATCTTTCATTTGGTATGAGTATGGCTAATGCAGTTGGTACAAGTGTAGGCTTCTTAATTATTATTTTTGCATTCTCTTGCATTCGTGTTCGCTTAGAAGCAAGTAATGTTCCTAAATGTTTAAAAGGCATTCCAATTGCTTTAATTACAGCTGCTTTAATGAGCTTAGCATTTATTGGATTTACAGGTTTAATTAAATGACAAAAGAATTAATTATTGCAATTGTGGCTATAGGATTATTAGTAGCAGTGTTTTTTGTTAGTTATATTCTAAACAAGAAAACACCAATTCCTAAAGAATGCCAAGATTTAAAAATAGAAGCAAGTAAATGTGCTGCTTGCCAAAACAAATTATGTTCTTTACGTAAGGAGGAAAAATAATGTTGCCGGTTTTATGGGCTTTTATAGTATTAGCTGGTTTAGGTCTATTATTTGGATTAGGCTTAGCTATAGCTAGTAAAGTGTTTTATGTTAAAGAAGATAATCGTATTGAAGAAGTAGCAAAGATGCTTCCAAATGCGAACTGCGGAAGCTGTGGATATGCTGGATGTAAAGGGTTTGCGGCTGCTATTGTTAAAGGGGAAGCTGGCAATTTATCAAAATGTCGCCCAGGTAAATTAGAGACTACATATAACCCAATCCTTGAATATTTAAAAGATCACCCAAATGATGATGGAACTCCAGTAAATATTAAATTATAAACAATAAGTGCTGTATTTATTACAGCACTTTTTTATGTTATAATCTTGTCGAGGTAATAATATGTATAATGTAATTTTAAAACAAAACGAAGAAAAAAGAATCAAATCATTCTATCCTTGGATATATGCTAATGAAGTAAGTAAGATTACTGGTAAAGATAAGCAAGGTAGTATTTGCAAAGTATTATCACTAAATGGCGAAATAGTAGGATACGGATATATTAATCATGCATCTAAAATAATTGTAAGAATGTTATTAGTTACAAAAGAAGAGTTAGATGAAAACTATTTTAATTATGATTATTTTAAAAATTTAGTACATATAGCAAATATGTCTAGAACATGCCAAGGATATAATAATTCATATCGTGCCATCTTTTCTGAAAGTGATAACTTACCTGGACTAATTGTAGATAAATATGGTGATTATTTATCATGCCAATTCTTAACTTTAGGTATGGAAGTTAGAAAAGATATGATAATTGATATCATAAAAGAAGAATTTAATCCTTTAGGCATATACGAGCGTAGTGATGTAAGTGTTCGCGAAAAAGAAGGATTAAAAGAACAAAAAGGTATTTTATTTGGAGAAGTTCCAGATCACGTTATTATTGAAGAAAATGGTTTAAAGATTAATGTAGATATCGTTAATGGTCAAAAAACAGGATATTTTCTAGATCAACAAGCTAATCGCGATATGCTTAAGTATTATGTTAAGGATAGAACTGTGCTTGATTGTTTTTGCAATGTTGGGGGATTTTCACTTTGTGCAGCTAAATATGGGGCTAAAGATATATATAGCCTAGATATATCAGAACGTGCAACTTTAGAAGTATCTAAAAACGCTAAACTTAATAACTTTAATAATATTAATCCAATTTGTATAGATGTCTTTAAAGCTCTAAGAGATTATAAAGAAAAAGGACAAAAGTTTGATGTAGTAATATTAGATCCACCTGCTTTTACTAAATCGATTGATACTGTAAAAGAAGGATATAAAGGATATTTAGATATCAACACGTTAGGTTTAAAACTAGTTAACAAAGGTGGATATTTAATTACATGCTCTTGTTCTCAACATCTAACTTTAGCCTTATTTATGAAAATGATTAATGAAGCCATTAATCATGCCAACAAAAAAGCAAAACTAGTTGATTTGCGCTTCCAAGGTAAAGATCATGCAAGCTTACTTAATATGGATGAAGCCTTATATTTAAAGGTTGCAGTCCTTCAAATAATGTAGGTGAATGGCATGAAAAAGATATTAATATTTATATTACTTTTGGCATCTTTTTCACTTTTTGGATGTTCAAAAAGTTCCCATTTTACAAAGACAATTTTTGTTTTTGATACAACTGTAACTATTAATTTATACGAAGGAAATGAATCTAACTTAGAAGATATTGTAGATATCCTAAATTACTACAACAAACTAACTGATGCATATCATACATATGATGGAATCACTAATATTAAGTCGATAAACGATAGCATCAAAAGAGGAAGCACCGAAATTGAACTTGAGATTTCTAATGACCTAGCATCAATTTTAAATATTCCTAAAGATATTGATACTTTCTTTCATAATGCCCTAAAAATTGATGAAACAATTATGTTAGGGATTGGTGACTTAACTAATATATGGAAAGATGCCATTAGTAAAAAAGTGTTACCAGATGAAGATACAATTACCCAAATAGTTCAAGATATCATAGATGGTAAATACAATTACGACATCACATCTAGTGCTACAAGACATATATTAACTGTAGGTGAAGATTCTAAAGTCGAGTTTGATTTAGGAGCAATTACTAAAGGATATGTAGCTACAATTATTCATAATTATTTAGTAGAAAAAGATATCAAAAAATATATGATTGATTTAGGACAATCAACAATTTTAGTTGGAGAAAAAGAAAATGGCAAAGGATTTAATGTGCTCGTAAATGGTACAAATTATGTTTTAAAGAATGTAAAAAATAGTTTTATTGGTACTGCTAGTATCTTAGAACAAAAAACTATTATTAATGATAAAACATATCATCATATAATTGATCCAGCAACAGGATATCCTACCGCCACATATGATACGGTTGTAGTGGTAACACCTATGTTAAGCATCGATAAAACTGATTTATTATCTACATACCTAATGATTAATCCTGATGCTATAAATTTGTTTAACGGGGCAAATCTAGATTATGATTATCATATTCATTTTTTCAAAGATGGTAAATTAGTGGGTGGAGTAATGACATTATGAAAAAGTATTTAAAAAGTCATTTACTTGATTTTATAATCATTGGTAGCCTACTTATACTAACTTTGCTTAGTTTAATAATTATTGAATCGGTATCAAGTAAAAAAAGTGTTAAAGCTGAAATTTATCTAAAAGGTGAATTAGTACTTACCATCGATTTAGATAAAGAGTCTACCGAAAGAGAAATAATACTAAATGATGATATAAAGCTGATGGTTAAAAAAGGCGCTATTAAAGTATTAGAGAATAATTGTCCAACAGGTTTTTGTATATCTCAAGGATATTCGTCATCTCCTGCTAGACCAATAATATGTGCATATCATGGTCTATATATAAAACTAATAAGTAGGGCTAGTGATATAGATGTGGTGGCAGGATGAAACATAAGAAAATTCTTCGTTACGTTACACTTAGCTTACTTTTAGCTATCGCTATTGTACTTAATTATTTAGAAAGTTTTATCCCTTCAATTGGTATACCAGGTGTAAAATTAGGGTTAGCTAATATTGTGATACTTATATGTTTATATAAATATAAAGTATATGAAGCATTAATGGTTGACCTACTTCGAGTATTACTTGCAAACTTACTTAAAGGTACATTTTTATCGATTGCATTTTATATGAGTTTAAGCGGGGCAATGTTATCATTTTTAGTAATGTTTTTATTTAGATATATAAAGACATTAAAACCATTAGTAATTAGTGTAATTGGAGCAATATTTCACGCAGTTGGGCAAATAGTTGTTGCTTTAATAATTATGCAGACTAGTGGAATATTATTATATTTACCATTCATAATGTTAGCTAGTATTATAACTGGAATACTTAATGGTATTGTATGTGAGCGAATTATAGCTACAAATTTATTTGAAATTTTAGAAGAAAACAAGCAAGATGAATAAAAATTCGTCTTGCTTTTTAATGAATATAAAGATAAAGAATATGCCTAAAAATTATGTTTATAACAATTTAATAAAAATGTATTCAAATTTGACGTAAAAAATGATATAATCCATACTGATGAAAAAGGAGTAAAAAATATGGCAGTTAAATTAAAAATTGAAGAAAACCAATTACAAGAACTTCTAAATTGCATTAAAGAAAACAAGAAAAAACCTGGTCCTTTAATGCCAACATTACATGATGCACAAAGAATTTTTGGATGCGTTCCAATTGAAGTGCAAAAAATCATCTCTAAAGAATTAGGGGAAAGCGTAGCTAAGATTAACGGTGTAGTTACATTCTATTCTCATTTTTCTATTGAACCTAAAGGGAAACATGTTATCAGTGTATGCTTAGGTACAGCATGTTATGTTAGAGGATCACAATTAGTTATTGATGAATTCTCAAAGATTTTAGGAATTGCACCTGGTAAGACTACTGAAGATGGTGAATATACTTTAGAAGCAACACGTTGTATTGGTGCTTGTGGACTTGCTCCAGTATTTACAGTTGATGGACATGTATATGGTAAATCAACACCAACTACAGCTCATAAAGCTTTAGAAGATCTTAAAGGTAATAAATAATGAAGCTTAAAGAAGTTGTAGAAGTACTAAACGCCAAAATCTTTACACCAGATACATATGATGGAGAAAAAGAAGTTAAATATGCATGTGGATCTGATATGATGAGTGATGCATTAATGCTTCTTCGTACTGCTCCAGATAGATTCTTTGAACATGGTGTATTACTTACTGGCTTAGTTACTAAACAAAGCATTAGAACAGCTGAAATGTTAGATTTTGAAGTTGTTATATTAGTTAGGGGTAAAACTCCTAACGATAATGTATATGATGCGGCGCAAGAAAGTGGAATAATTGTCATTGGTACTGAAGATTCAATGTTTACCGCAAGCGGAAAACTTTATGCTAGTGGCGTACTTGGTAAAGCAGAATAAATGGAAAAACTCACATATGATATATCAACTAGCTTAGAAAATGCTGGTTATATCTCAAGTAAAATAAAACGTATGCTTAATGAATGGGGAATTGATAAGCAGATCATTAGACGCGTCGCTATTGCTTCATATGAGGCCGAAATCAATGTAGTTATCCATTCATATGGTGGCATATGTAACGTAGAGTATGATGATAAAGAATTAAGAATTGAATTCTTAGATCGTGGCCCTGGAATTCCATCAATCGAAAACGCTATGAAAGAAGGCTGGTCAACAGCTAGCCAACAAGATCGTGAAAATGGTTTTGGGGCTGGTATGGGCTTTCCAAATATGAAGCGAGCAAGTGATGAATTAATTGTAGAATCATCACCCGATGGAACTAGAGTCGTAGAAGTATTTAAACTTCACCCTGAGGCTTAAAATGAAAGTTAGAGACTTATTAGATATATCTTTTATTAAATTGTTATCAAATGAAGAGACTTTAGACAACGAAATAAAAGATTTATATACATCTGACTTATTAAGTTGGGTAATGGGTCATGTTCATCAAGAAAAAACTTGTCTACTTACTATTCTTAATACAATTAATGCGGTAGCAGTAGCAACACTTCTTGATATGAGCGCTATTATCTTTTGCGAAGGAGTTATGCCAACTGATGATATAATTGCGAAAGCAAACGAAGAAGGTATTGCTATTTTAATTAGCCATACATCTTCAATCGCTACCGCAAGGGAAATTATTAAACATGAAGGTTAGTTACGACTTACACATACATAGCGTACTTTCAAGTTGTGCTGATGATAGCCAAACACCAAATAATATTCTAAATATGGTAATGCTTAAAGAGTTAGGTATGATATCAATTACGGATCATAATTCATGTAAACAATATCCAACTTTAGAGCAATTAATTGAAAGTTATGATTATTATTTGATGTATGGAATTGAAGCTCAAGTTAAAGAAGGTTTTCATGTCTTAAGCTATTTCGGTAAGTTCAAAGATGTTATGCGATTTGATGGGGAATTAGAAACTCATCTAGATCATAATGTAAAAGAAACTTATGGGTCTGCTCAAGTGTGCGATGAATTTGATGAAGTAGCAGAAATCATTCCATATTCACTTCACCAATCACTTGATTTAGATTTAGTAGAATATATCAAGCTAGTTAGAAAATATAATGGTTTAGTAGTATTAGCACATATTAATAGACCGGGCTCAACTGGTTATTTAACATACTATCATGAGTTTAAAAAATATGATATCGATGCTATCGAAATATTAGGCCGCGAAAACGAAAAAGAATTAGAAGAAAAATACCCAGAAATTAAAGATTATGTTCATCTATTTAATTCTGATGCTCATTCTGTTGTAGATATCAATGAGGCAATTAATTTTATTGATTTAGATGAAGTAAGCTTTGAAGGGTTTAAAAGAGCACTTTTAAAAGGTAAAAAATAGTATGAATGAGTTATCGTTATACCTACTTGATATTATGCAAAACTCAATCAAAGCAGATGCCACGCTAGTTAATTTAAATATCGTTACTGATAAAGATAATGACTTACTTACGATTAACATCGTGGATAATGGCTGCGGAATGAGCGAAGAAGTTTTAGAAAAAGCGTTAAGCCCGTTTTATACGACTAGAACAACAAGAAAAGTTGGTCTAGGGTTACCTTTATTTAAAGAATTAGCCGAGCTGTGTGAAGGGTCATTTAAAATTGAATCCAAAGTTGGGGTTGGTACAAACCTAACTGCCACATTCAAATTAAGCAATATTGATCTTCCACCATTTGGTAATTGGGTCGATACATTTTATATATTAGTAATTAATGATGAAAATGTAGATATAAAATACATTCATAGAGTTATTAAAAATAAAGAAACAAAAGAATTTGTTTTTGATACTGTAGAGATAAAAAGTATACTTGATGGTATGTCAATTAAAGATCTAAGTCTGATGAAATGGGCAAAGGATTACATCAGAGATGGACTTAATGAAATTGAAGCCATTGATAATTTATAAAAAACATAGGAGGAAATATGAAGTCTTTAGAAGATTTAAAGAGAATTAGAGAACAAGCTGCTAAAAAGATGAGTATTCGTGATGAAAAGAACGGATATAGAGTTGTTGTTGGTATGGCTACTTGTGGAATAACAGCTGGTGCTAGACCAGTACTTAATAGAATTGTAGAACTAGTAGCAGAAAAGAATTTAGATAATGTTACAGTTACACAAGTTGGTTGTATTGGTGAATGTGCCTTAGAACCAATCGTAGAAGTATACGATCCAAGTGGTACTAGAAGTACATACTGCTTAGTTGATCCTAAGAAAGCCGAAAAGATTGTAGAACAACATGTTATTGGCGGCAAAGTTGTTGAAGAATATTTAATCGAAAAGTTTAAAAAGTAGGAGGATAATATGGCAATTAGAACCCAAATTGTTGTTTGTGGTGGTACAGGATGTATGTCATCACATTCAAAAGAAATCAAAGAAAAATTTGAAGAATGCATTAAAGAATTAGGTCTTGAAAATGAAGTATCTGTATTTAACAGTGGATGCTTTGGTTTATGTGAAAGAGGTCCAGTTGTAGTTGTATATCCTGATGATACTTTTTATGCTCATGTTAAGGTAAGTGACGTTGAAACTATTTGTAAAGAACATATCTTAAAAGGTAGAATAGTTGAAAAATTAGTTTACAGCGAAATGACTGCCGAAGAAAAAGCTAAAATTAAAATCTTCAGAGAGATGAACTTCTATGCACGTCAAGAACGTATCGCTTTACGTAACTGTGGTATTATTAACCCAATGGATATTGATGAATATATCGGCCGTGATGGTTATGAAGCATTAGGTAAAGTATTAACATCTATGACTCCTCAAGAAGTAATTGATGAAATCTTAAAATCAGGATTACGTGGACGTGGTGGAGCAGGATTTCCAACAGGTAGAAAATGGAGTTTAGTTGATCATTCTGATAATGGCCCAAGATATGTAATTTGTAACGCCGATGAAGGTGATCCAGGTGCATTCATGGACCGTGCAGTATTAGAAGGCGATCCACATGTAGTAATCGAAGCAATGGCAATTGCCGGATATGCAATTGGTGCTAACCAAGGTTATGTATATGTTAGAGCTGAATACCCTCTAGCAGTTGAAAGATTAAATCATGCAATTAAACAAGCTTACGAATATGGTTTGCTTGGTGATAATATTTTTGGTACAGGCTTTAGCTTTAACCTAGAAGCAAGACTTGGAGCTGGAGCATTCGTTTGTGGAGAAGAAACTGCTTTAATGGCATCTATTGAAGGTGAAAGAGGTATGCCTCGTAACAAACCACCATTCCCAGCTGTTAAAGGTTTATGGCAAAGACCAACTATTATTAATAACGTAGAAACACTTGCTAACGTTCCTCAAATTATTTTAAGAGGAGCTGATTGGTTTAATAAGATCGGTACTGAAAAATCTAAAGGTACTAAAGTATTTGCTTTAGGTGGAAAGATTAATAATACTGGCCTACTAGAAGTTCCTATGGGAACTACTCTTCGTGAAGTAATTTACGATATCGGTGGTGGCATTCCAAAAGGCAAACAATTTAAAGCCGTTCAAACTGGTGGCCCAAGTGGTGGATGCTTAACAGCAGCACACTTAGACACTCCAATTGATTATGATAACCTAGCAGCCCTTGGCTCTATTATGGGAAGTGGTGGTATGATTGTCATGGATGAAGACAACTGTATGGTAGATGTTGCTAAGTTCTTCTTAGAGTTTACAGTTGATGAATCTTGTGGAAAATGTACACCATGCCGTGAAGGTACACGTAGAATGCTTGAAATCTTAAATAAGATTGTTGATGGCAAGGGTGAAATGAAAGACCTTAAAGAATTAAAAGATTTAGCTGAATTCATTAAAGGTAGTTCTTTATGCGGTTTAGGTCAAACTGCTCCAAACCCAGTTTTATCAACACTTAATAATTTCTATGATGAGTATGTTGCTCACGTAGTTGATAAGAAATGTCCAGCTGGCGTATGTAAGAACTTAATTAAATATTATGTAACTGATAAATGTATCGGTTGCGGTAAATGTAAGAGAAACTGTCCAGCTAATGCAATCACTGGTGAACTTAAAGCTAAACATGAAATTAATACATCTATTTGTATTAAGTGTGGTGCATGTAAGACTAACTGCCCAGTTGGTGCAATAATTACGAAGTAAGGAGGGTAACATGAGTAAAGTAAATGTAACAATCAATGGAAAAGTCGTAGAAGTTGAAAGTACTGCTACCGTTTTAGAAGCAGCTGCTTTAGCTGGTGTTAATATCCCTCGTTTATGCTTCTTAAAAGGCATCAATGAAAATTCTGCTTGTCGTTTATGCGTAGTAGAAATTAATGATCGTGGCCGTGTAATGATGAAAAACTCTTGTACAGTTCAAGTTAGTGATGGAATGATCGTTAACACTAATACTCCAAGAGTTAAAATGGCTGTAACTAAAAACTTACAATTACTTGCAGCAAGCCATAGATTTGAATGCTGGAAATGTCCTCGTGAACATAACTGCGAATTCTTAGCATTACTTCGTAGATACAATATCCCTAACGTAATGGGTGAAGATGATACATTCTCAAGAAAGCCTCAAATCGTTAACATTACAGATGCATTAGAAATCGATTCATCTAAATGTGTACTTTGTGGAAGATGCATCGCTGCATGTCAAAAATTAGCAGGAACTGGTATCCTAGATTACAATAATCGTGGATTCAAGACATATGTTGGTCCAGCTCTAAATCATAATATGGATACAACAGGATGTATTTTCTGTGGTAAATGTATTCAAGCTTGTCCAGTTGGCGCTATCAAAGAAAAAGATGATATTGATCAAGCTATTGATATGATCAATGATCCTGAAGTATATACTGTAGCTCAAATTGCTCCATCAGTAAGAGCAGCATTAGGTGAAGAATTTGGTTATAAGATGGGTACTAATGTAGAAGGCAAGATTTATGCTGCCCTTCAAAAATTAGGATTTGATGATGTAACTGATACTAACTTTGCAGCAGACGTTACAATCATGGAAGAAGGAACTGAATTATTAGGTAGATTAGAGAAACATTTAAAGGGTGAAGATGTTGTTCTTCCTATGTTTACATCTTGCTCTCCTGGATGGATTAGATATATCGAAACTTATTATCCAGATTTCTTACCTAACTTATCAACTACTAAATCTCCTCAACAAATCCAAGGTGCTTTAATTAAACATTATTATGCAAATAAACTTGGTGTAGATCCTAAGAAGATTAGAGTTATTTCATTTATGCCATGTATTGCTAAGAAATATGAAGCAAAAAGACCTGAAATGGAAACTAATGGCTTACGTGATGTAGATTTAGTATTAACAACTAGAGAACTAGCTAGATTCATTAAGAGAGAAGGAATCGATTTTAATAGTTTAGAAGATGCAAAACTTACTAGTCCACTTGCCCAATATACAGGTGCTGGTGTAATCTTTGGTGCAACTGGTGGTGTAATGGAAGCAGCATTAAGAACTGCAAGAGACTTATTAGAAAAGAAAGATTACAAAGATGTTGATATCACTCCAGTAAGAGGAACAGAAAACATCAAAGAAGCAACACTTACTATTAATGGCCTAGAATTAACAGTAGCAGTTGTACATGGTGCTGTTAACTTCCCTGAAATGTTTAATCGCATTAAAGCAAACCCTGGTAAATATGCATTTGTTGAATTCATGGGTTGTACAGGTGGATGCGTAAACGGTGGTGGTCAGCCAGTAGTTAGCGCTAGCGTTCAAGAACAAGTTGATGTAAGAGCTGAACGTGCTAAAGCATTATATAAACTTGATGCTGATGGTAAACTAAGAAAATCTCATGATAATCCTGCTGTTAAAGCATTATATGAAGAATTCTTAAAAGAACCTAATGGCCATTTAGCGCATGAATTATTACATACTACATATTCTCCAAAAGGAAAATATGAAGACTAAAAAAAGCAGAAACAGTGACTTATTAAGTCACTGTTTTTCTTTTCTATTTACATATATAATATTCTAAATGTATAATTAAATTATAAACAAAAGGAGATAATAATTATGTCAAATCAAGGAATAAAATCATATGGTACATATTTTAATACATCAATTAGTGATGGATCAGCATTGACCTTGATTAGCGGATTGCCAAATAATTCAATTAAGACACTATTGTTTAAGCATACATATAATTTGCACAGGAGAAGCGTTCATCTTGATTTAGGAACAAATATTGAAGCAAATGATAGTGGTATTGTATCTGCAGTATCATACGCGTTTAAAGAATTATACAGAAAGCTTACATTTTATGTATTATATTGGTGATATGAAAAAAAGAAATATTTGTCGCATTATAATTTTGATAAGCTCGATTTATGCAATGATTTTTTTGATTGCAATATCATGTTTAGTTGCTGATTATAAATGTAGAAAGAGAATAACTATTCATAACACCGAATTGTATATCAAAACTTCTTATGGAGAACAAATATGTAATCAGGATAGTTTTAACTCAAGCGCAAAAAAATATTTTCCGGAGTATGAACTATTTCCTTACGCGAATAATGTGTCAGATTTTTGTGTGTTCGATGGTAGGGGAACGCTTGTATATGATTTGACATATATTCTCGAATTGACGTTTGATAACGATACTGAATTTGAAGAATTTGTTTCATACGAGCATAATCGATTCTCGTATACCGAGATTTTGATATACAAAAGTTATTCTATTAGCATAGTTGAAGATGATGATATTGTTGCTTTTCATTATAAGGAAAAAGTACCATACATTGGAGGGTTATTATGCATCAGCAAAGAAAAACTTACTATAAGATATTTAATGTATAAATTTCTTGGAGGGAAGCCGAAATACCATGAAATATTCAGAAGCACAAATTTAACGTGGGAGTAATTATAAAGTCAAAAAAACTTACAAACAACAGACGATGCATGTAATTGTAATTTCTTACAAATATTGCCAGACAATCTTATAAGGAAGATATCAGGATAATCAAGAAGAGTTAATTCCAAGTGGAATATATTTAGAATTATATGATGATAAAGATGCATTTTTAATTCGAAATATTAGCGTAGACAGTACAATGGTTTTAGATAGAACATTTATGCGCGACTCTTTTTTTTATGATGAAATGGATACTTTGGATTATAAGCCATCCGAAATATACATATCAAATAATCATATCATTTTACAGTGCTTAATTGGAAGACGCGGAACATATGTATCATCAATTATATTAGAATATTCGCCTTCCACTCAAGAATTGTCTTTTATTTGTTTTAACAAAATGCGTCCATCGCACACTAGATATGAATATGTAGAGTAAAATATGTTTTATTCATTATTGTTTAATTAATATACTGCTTATTATCTTGCCATATATCATTAAAAAAAACATTTTTAATTGATAAAAATAGGTATAATTATTTTAAATTAGGAGGTAAAAATTATTTATTTTACTATAGAGATATAGATCAAAAAGAAATTGATTTGCTATATGTGTTAAATAATATTACCTATCCAATAAAAGCAAAAAAGAAACAACAACCTACTAAACCAACCAAGAATTTTAAAGTATTATCAAAATATGGTATGGAGATAAAGCCGGGATTAATCATAGATACTTGTGATGCGATTAGACCTATCAATGATAAAGCTTATTCATATCCAGTATTTTTGTAAGGAATATAAAAAATATCAAAATAGAACCGAAAATATTGGTTCTATTTTTCCGATATGGTATAATCTTTATAGGTGAATAGTATGATTAATATAATGCAAAAGTACTTAACAAATAAAATTAAGCCAAATTATCCTTATTATAAATTTATCATTCTAAATACATCTAAATATATATATGAAATAATAGATATATTAAAAGATGTAATTGGCGAATGTGAAGTAGTAAGTTATGAAGGTTATAGCGTAATATTCTATTTTAATAATGTAGATTTTGATTTTAAGAGTTTAATTAAAACTATTAATGATGACTTTTATATCGATGCTCATTTATTCGAAAGCGGTAAAATTCAATTTAATGATGGTAGCGAATTCCATCAATTGTTAGATATATATAATAAAGCTAACTTGCAAAAATATACTTATTCTTCAAATAAGAATATTATTAAATATTTAACCCGTAATTCTACCTTAGCAAAAGAATTAGCACCAATTGTTTTAAATAAGATGATTAAAGATGAAAGCTTATTAATACTTGCTAATCAAATGTTTGAATGTGACTTAAATATAAGCTTAACTGCTAAAAGCACATATATGCATCGTAACACTGTAAATTATAAATTAGGACAGATTAAAGAAGAGACAGATTTAGACATAAGATGCTTTAAAGATGCAGTAATAATGTATGAATTTTTGAAAAAGATATGATTAAAATTCCTTGGACTTTATTCAAGGATTTTTAATTTTGTGCACTTTGCACATAGGTTTAATTTCGACTATTTGATACAATGGTATTGTAAGAAGTTATTTTGTGCTAAGGAGGAAATTTATGGCAACTGTAACACTTAAAAACATTAACAAAGTTTATGATGGCGGAGTACATGCTGTTGTTGACTTTAACTTAAACATTAAAGATAGAGAATTTATCGTATTCGTTGGACCTTCTGGCTGTGGAAAGACTACTACACTTCGTATGATTGCTGGTCTAGAAGAAATCACATCAGGCGAACTTAGAATTGATGATGATGTAGTAAATGATGTTGCTCCAAAAGATCGTAACATCGCCATGGTATTCCAAAGCTATGCATTGTATCCACATATGACAGTATATGATAACATGGCATTTGGTTTGAAACTTCGTAAAGTTTCAAGAGAAGAAATTGAACGTCGTGTTAATGAAGCAGCTGAAATTTTAGGACTTAAACCATTACTTCAAAGACGCCCTAAAGCTTTATCAGGTGGTCAAAGACAACGTGTTGCTTTAGGTAGAGCTATCGTTCGTGATGCTAAAGTATTCTTAATGGACGAACCATTATCTAACCTAGATGCTAAACTACGTGTACAAATGAGAACTGAAATTACTAAGATTACTCAAAGATTAGGTATCACTACAATCTATGTAACACATGACCAAACTGAAGCCATGACAATGGCATCAAGAATCGTAGTTATGAAAGATGGTTACATTCAACAAATCGGTGCACCTAAAGAAATTTATGACTTCCCTGAAAATAGATTCGTTGCCGGCTTCATTGGCTCTCCTGCCATGAACTTCATCGAAGGTAAAGTATTAGAAACAGGCGAATTCTTCGTTGGTGATCATAAGTTAGGTATGCATAAGATTAAAGTTCCTGAAAAGATGTTTGAAGTATTAAAGGAACAAAACCAAATTGAAAAACCAATTATCTTAGGTATTAGACCAGAAGATATTCATGATGAACATGCTAAATTTGATAAGTATGATGAATTAAAATTAGAATACAAGATTGATGTATGCGAATTATTAGGTTATGAATCATTAGTTTATGCACAACTTTCAGGTCAACCAATCGTTGCTAAGATTGCTGCTAGAACTGATATTTCTATGGGTGATACAATTCAACTTGCATTCAATATGGAAAAATGCCATTTCTTCGTTGCTGATGAAGAAGGTAAGAGAATTAGAAAATATAACTAATATTATAGTTATCTTAAAGCAAGCGCACAAGCGTTTGCTTTTTTATTGTTTTAATATACAATTTTGATAATTTATTGTATAATGCATATGTAAAATAAATTCAGATATCTATTGGAGGTAAAGATGAAAAAAACTATTAGAGATGTTGAATTAAATGGAAAGGTCGTTTTAATTAGAGTTGATTTTAACGTGCCAATGAAAAATGGTGTGATTACAAACGATAATCGTATTGTGCAAGCATTACCTACTATTAAGTATGCAATTGATCACAATGCTAAAGTTGTATTATTCTCACACTTAGGAAGAGTAGCTGAAGAAGCTGACAAAGCTAAAAATGATTTAGCTCCAGTTGCTAAAAGATTAGAAGAATTATTAGGCCAAAGCGTTAAATTCATTCCTCAAACTAGAGGCAAGGAATTAGAAGATGCAATTAAAGCTTTACAACCTAAAGAAGTATTAATGTTCCAAAACACTCGTTTTGAAGATTTAGATGGTAAAAAAGAATCTAAGAACAATCCAGAACTTGGTGCATATTGGGCATCTTTAGGTGAAGTATTTGTAAATGATGCTTTTGGTACAGCTCATAGAGCTCATGCATCTAACGTTGGTATTTCTACAAACATCAATGGACCTGCTGTTGCTGGTTTCTTAATGGAAAAAGAAATTAAATTCATCGGTGAAGCAGTAGATAATCCTGTTAGACCATTTGTAGCAATACTTGGTGGTGCAAAAGTTTCTGATAAGATTTCAGTTATTGAAAACTTACTTAAAAAAGCTGATAAGATTTTAATCTGTGGAGCTATGGCATATACATTCTATAAAGCATTAGGATATGAAGTTGGTAAATCTAAATGCGAACCTGATTTCGTAGAATTTGCTAAAGGTCTACTTGATAAAGCTAATGGCAAACTTGTTTTACCAGTTGACGTAGTAATCGCTAAACCAGATGAAGCAAAAGTAGCTGAAGATTTCTTTGGTGCAATTGCCGAAGCTGAAACTAAAGTTGTTAAAGCAACTGAAATTCCTGCTGATTGGCAAGGCTTAGATTGCGGTCCTGAAACTATTAAAGCATTCGCTAAAGAATTAGAAGGCGCTAAGACTGTTGTATGGAATGGCCCTGCTGGCGTATTCGAAGTTGAAAAATTCGCTGTTGGCACAAAAGCTATTTGTGAAACTCTAGCTCACTTACAAGGTGCTACTACAATTATCGGTGGTGGCGATAGCGCATCTGCTGCTATTAATATGGGATATGAGGCTAAATTCACTCACATCTCTACAGGTGGTGGAGCAAGCTTAGAATATTTAGAAGGTAAAGAATTACCAGGTGTAGCTGCAATTAATGATAAATGCTGCTGCGGCTGCGGAAAATAAGAGGTAAGAAAATGAGAAAACCTATTATTGCTGGAAACTGGAAAATGTATAAGAATCGCGACGAAGCTAAAGCATTCGTTTTAGAAGTTGCGAGCAAACTTCCATCAAAGAAATTAGTTGATAGTGTTATTTGTGCTCCATTTGTTGACTTAGGATATGCTGTAAAATATCAAGGAAGAAATTTACGCATTGGTGCACAAAATATGCATTTTGAAGAAAAAGGTGCCTTTACTGGTGAAGTAAGCGCTGATATGCTAACTAACATTGGTGTTACATATGTAATCATTGGTCACAGCGAAAGAAGAGCAATGTTTAACGAAACTGATGAAACAGTTAACAAAAAAGTTAAAGTTGCATTTGAAAAAGGCTTAACTCCTATTATGTGCTGCGGTGAATCTTTAGAGCAAAGAGAATCAGGCTTAACTGAAGAAGTTGTTGGCGGCCAAATTGAAAAAGATTTAGAAGGTTTAACTAAAGAACAAGTGGCTAAACTTGTTATAGCATACGAACCTATTTGGGCAATCGGAACAGGCAAAACTGCTACATCTGCTCAAGCTCAAGAAACTTGCCATTTCATCCGTGAAAAGGTTGCTAAATTATTTGACAAGAAGACAGCTAGAGCTGTTAGAATTCAATACGGTGGAAGCGTAAAAGTATCTAACGTTGATGAATTAATGGCTCAAGAAGATATTGATGGTGCATTAATTGGTGGTGCTAGCCTAATCCCTGAAGATTTCTTAAAACTAGTAAATGCTGCTGTAAAATAAGATTTAAAAAGGTGTGAGTTTACTCGCACTTTTTTAATTTTAAAAGTTATTGATTGATTAAGCTAAAAGTATTTGGTAAAATGATACAGTATTGGAGATAATAATATGGGTGATTTTTTAAAAAATAACTTAACACTTGTTAAAATATTATTTATTGTATTTTTGGTACTGTTGCTTATTGGCGCTACATTCATAGCTAAAAAATTTGAAAGAGCTCAAACCAGATCAGAAAAGATTAAAAAGTATGTTACTATTGCTGTATTTTCTGGTTTGAGTGTTCCTTTATATCTTTTCGCCAAAATACCATTTCCAATTTTTACTTTTTTGAAATTGCAAATATCTATCTTGCCTGCTTATATTATTGGTTTCCTTCTTGGACCAACAAGTGGTGTAATGGTTGTGCTCATTAGAACGGCAATTTGTATACCATTCACCAAAAATATGTGTGTTGGTGAACTAGCCGACTTATGTATTGGCGTAGCCGCTACTCTTACATCAAGCATATACTATTTAAAAAATAAAACTAAAGCTAGAGCAGCAATGTCGTTAGTATTTGCAAGTGTTGCTTGGGTGATTACTGCTATAATAGCTAATATTATATTATTACTACCATTCTATATTAAATTAGTTTTTAATGATAATTTAGCTGGATTTGTATCAATGTTAGCTGAAAACGTACCTTCGATTAATGAAAGTAACTATATGTTGATGTATGTATTAATTGGTGTAATTCCATTTAATTTAATAATTACAGTAGTATCTTCAGTTATCACATTTATTGTATATAAAAGAATTTCTAAACTATATCACAACATTGCAAAAGAAGATAACCAAAAAGAAGAAAACCTTGACAATTCGACTGAAAAGGAGTAAAATCGTTATAGTGTGCTAGTAAGACAGCACTTAAATGAATATATGATTAAGACTTACCAAAGGTGGATGTAAGTAGCGCTAGCTATCGCGTGAAAACAAATGATTAATGATCTTAACTATGTTTGATTTAAGTCCTTACTAAATATTTATATAAGGAGGAGAAAAATATGGCACGTTACACAGGACCTGCATGGAAGGTTTCTAGAAGATTAAAATACTCTACATTAGAGAGTGAAAAAGAATTTGCTTTAGGCAAAAATGGTAAAGAACGTAGACGTTATGCACCAGGCCAACATGGTCAAAGAAGAGCTAAATTATCTGAATATGGTATTCAATTACAAGAAAAACAAAAAGTACGTTTCACTTATGGTTTAAGCGAAAAACAATTCAGAAACTTATTTGACAAAGCTGGTAAGATGGCTGGTAAACATGGTGACAATTTCTTAATTCTATTAGAAACAAGATTAGACAATCTAGTTTATAGAATGGGATTTGCTTCAACTCGTAGACAAGCTCGTCAATTGGTTAACCACCAACATATTTTAGTTGATGGTAAGAAATGTGATATTCCATCATATTTAGTTAAACCTGGTCAAACAATTGCTGTTAAGGAAACATCAAAAGGAATCGCCTTCATTCATGAAGCAATCGATCAAAACTTTGCTAGAAAAGAATATGTATCAGTTGATAATGAAAAATTAGAAGGTAAATTCGTACGTCTTCCTGAAAGAAGCGAAGTATTACCAGAAATTAAAGAAAACTTGATTGTAGAATTCTACAACCGTTAAAAAGAAAATGTGTAGCATTGCTACACATTTTTTTATGGAATTATAATTAAATTAATATATGTAATAAAAAAAATATAATAATTAAGTTTTGTTTTTCTTTTGCGAATATTGAAAAAAATAAGATTTTGATATATAATGAATTGAATATTTTGGGATTTTTCCAGAGTGTTAATTATTATACTTATATATTAGTACTAAGGAGGCAAATTAATGGGTGTAAAAATTGTTGACACTGCTTTACGTGATGGCCATCAATCTTTAATTGCTACTCGTATGACTACTGATGAAATCTTAGCTTTAGTAGATGATATGGATAAAGCTGGATATCATGCATTAGAAGTATGGGGTGGAGCTACATTTGATGCTTGCATTAGCTTTTTAAATGAAGATCCATGGGAAAGATTACGTCTAATTAAAGCAAGATGTAAAAACACAAAATTACAAATGTTATTCCGTGGACAAAATATCTTAGGATATCATCATTATGCAGATGATGTAGTAGATATGTTTGTTAAGAAGTCTTTAGAAAATGGTATTGATATCATTAGAGTATTCGATGCTTTGAATGATATTAGAAATCTAAAGTGTGCCGTTGATTCCACAAAAAAATATGGTGGACACTGTCAAATAGCTGTAAGCTATACTACTAGTCCAGTTCATACTGTAGATTATTATGTAAAACTAGCTTTAGAAATTGAAAAGATGGGTGCTGATTCTTTATGTATTAAAGATATGGCAGGTGTGCTTTTACCAGAAGCAGCTTATGAATTGATTTCTAGATTAAAAGCTAGCACTAAACTACCTATTGAACTTCATTCACATTGTACAGGTGGTATTTGTGAGATGACATATGCCAAAGCAATTGAAGCTGGTGTAGATATCATTGATACAGCTTTATCGCCTTTTAGTGGTGGAACAAGTCAACCATCAACTGAATCATTCTGCTATGCTTTACAAGGTACTAAATATGATCCTAAACTTGATATCGCATGCTTAAAGAGAGCAGCTGATACTCTAACTAAGTTTAAAGATGCATATTTAAAGAGCGGTAGACTAAATCCTAAAGCACTAACTTGTAACCCTAGTATTTTAAAATATCAAGTTCCTGGTGGAATGTTATCAAATTTAATGAGTCAACTTAAAGAACAAGATGCAATGGATAAATACGAAGCTGTATTAAACGAAGTTCCACGTGTACGTAAAGAACTAGGTTATCCTCCACTTGTAACGCCACTTTCGCAAATGGTTGGTACACAATCAGTAATGAATGTTATGACTGGTGTTAGATATAAAATGGTACCTAAAGAAATCAAAGATTACTTACATGGCTTATATGGCGCAGCTCCTGCTCCAGTAGATCCAGAGATCCAAAAACTAGTAATTGGCGATGATGAAGTAATTACTTATCGTCCTGCTGATAAGATTGAACCTCAATTTGAAATGTATAAAGAAAAATATAAAGATTTAGTTAGATCCGATGAAGATGTCTTAACTTGTGCATTGTTTGAGCAAAAAGCAGTTAAATTCTTAACTGAAAAATATGCACCAAAGCAAGAAGCAAAAGATGAAGACGAAGTAATCGAATTTAGTCTAACATTATAGAGGTATAGATATGTATTTAACTGATATTACAATTGGTCAATCATTACTATATTCAATAGTTGCGATTGCTGGTGTATTCTTAATTTTATTAATTATTGTATTATGTGTTAATATTTTATCTTTAATAAAATATAGAGATACAAATGCACCTAAAGCTGAAGCTCCAGCACCAGCTGTGAGCAATCCTGGCAGTGTAGATCCTGCATTAGTAGAAGCTGATGATGATATGATGGCAGCAGTGCTTGTTGCTTCAATTGATTTTTATAACGAAACAAGACAAAACGCACGTTGCGTTAGTGTTAAACAAATTAATTAAGGAGAATAAATATGAAAGTTTATAAAGTAAAAGTTAATGGTAAAGTTTACGAAGTTGAATTAGAAGCAGTAAACGAACAAGCTGGCTCAATCGAAGCTACACAAAAAGCTGCTCCAGCACCTGTAACAAGTGGAGAAGGTCAAGATGTTGTTGCTCCAATGCAAGGAACAATCCTTGATGTTAAGGTTAAAGCAGGTGATGCTATAAAGAAAGGTCAAGTAGTAGCAATTCTTGAAGCTATGAAATTAGAAAACGAAGTTGTATCTCCATTTGATGGAGTTGTTAAAAACGTATTAGTTAGCAAAGGACAAAAAGTTAATAACGGCGATAAGTTATTAATCATTGGATAATTAATCTATGGGAATCGGAGAAATAATTCAAAAATTCTTAGGCGATTCTGGTATTGTACAATTCTTTACTAATGCTAATTATGGTTGGCAAAATGCAGTAATGCTAGTAGTTGCTTGTGTGCTTCTATATTTAGCAATATTTAGATCATTTGAACCATATTTATTAATACCTATTGCTTTTGGTATGTTACTTGTTAACTTACCTATTGCAAATATCGCTGATAAGATATTCGTATATGTAGATAGTGCGGAATACGATTTAGCAAACGGAGCAGATGCAGCGAGTGGATTTGTAAAGTATAATGGCCACTATTTCGGAGGATTACTTGGTTACCTTTATCTAGGTGTTAAAACTGGTATATATCCTTGTTTAATCTTCTTAGGAATTGGTGCCACTACTGATTTTGGTCCACTAATTGCTAATCCAAAGAGTATGTTACTTGGAGCTGCTGCTCAAATCGGAATTTTCATTACATTTGTTGGTGCAATTCTTTTAGGCTTTAACGCAGAAGAAGCATCAAGTATTGGTATCATCGGTGGAGCTGATGGACCTACAGCCATTCTAGTTACTACAAAATTAGCTGATCATTTGCTTCCAGCAATATCAGTTGCTGCATATAGTTATATGGCACTTGTTCCTGCCATCCAACCACCAATTATTAGATTATTAACAACTAAAAAAGAACGTGCAATCAAGATGCAACAATTACGCCCTGTTTCAAAGATTGAAAAGATTTTATTCCCAATCGTTGTAACAACTGTGGCAGTACTTTTAGTTCCATCTTGTGCACCATTAATTGGATGCTTAATGTTAGGCAACTTATTTAAAGAAAGTGGTGTAGTACCACATCTAGTTGATACTGCAGGAAATGCGTTATTATATATCGTAACTATTTTACTTGGTGTATGCGTTGGCGCTACAGCAGATGGTCAAAACTTCTTAAGATTACAAACATTAATGATCTTTGGCCTAGGCATTCTAGCCTTCTCAGTAGCTACAGCTTCAGGCGTTTTAGGTGGAAAGTTAATGTGCAAGCTAACACGTGGAAAAGTAAATCCAATGATTGGAGCAGCTGGTGTATCAGCTGTACCAATGGCTGCCCGTGTAGTTCAAAAAGAAGGTCAAAGAGAAGACCCTACAAACTTCTTATTAATGCATGCAATGGGACCTAATGTTGCTGGTGTTATTGGAAGCGCAATTGCTGCTGGTATATTACTATCTATGTTTGGTTGATAAAATATAAACTGACTAATTTATTAGTCAGTTTTTCTTATATAAATATGATATAATCTATTTGGTGATAATATGAGTTTTAGAGATTTTATTTATTATGTAGGGGAAGTTATAATGTATTGCCAAGTAATCGAAAATGATATTAAGCATATTTATGCTTCAATGTTAAACGGTGATTACAAAGCAAACTTTTATAACTTACTAAAAGAAAAGATGACTTTAGGTCAAACTATTATTAATTTACAAGAATTAGATTATAGTGATAATGATCACTTTTTTAATGCTGATGATTATGAATATTTATTAAAAATAACTAGTATTAGAAATCACTGGGCTCATAGTGGTTATATCAAATTTATATATCTAGATAATTTCCCTACAAGCTCTGAATATGAAGCAGAATCACAAAGATTAAAAGAAGATCACGATAAACTAAAAGAGTATTATAAAATTGTAAATGATACGAGAAAGAAAGCAGAAAAAGAATATGGTAGAATTATAGGCTCAAGATGAGCCTATTTTTATATATAGGAAATATTTGCTTAAATTTAAATGGCTGTATAAAAAGGCTAAAATTGAAATACATATATTTATATTTAAAAAGTGCTAAAAATAGCCTTTTAGAATAAAATGCGTTATCTTGAAAAAAAGGGTAAATTATGGTAAAATCGATATAACTAGGAGGTATGCAATATGGCGATAATCAAAGTTGAAGATTTGAAATTCGAATATGAAAATATAAAGAATGCCATAGGTGGCGTATCTTTAGAAATAGAAGAAGGCGAATTTGTTTGTATAGTCGGCCATAACGGATCAGGTAAGTCAACTCTTGCTAAACTGTTATGTGGCCTGCTTGTCCCAACAAGTGGAAATATATATATCGATAATAAATTATTAGTAGCTGGTGATGAAAGTGAAGAATCTGACCTTTTAAGGCGTAAAATTGGTATAGTATTCCAAAATCCAGATAACCAATTTGTTGGGGTTACTGTAAAAGATGATATCGCATTCGGGTTAGAAAATAGATGTATCGATAGATGCGAGATGATTGATAGAATCAATGAATTCTCCCACATTGTAGGGATGGATAATTTTTTAGATCGTAGCCCTGAATCTTTGTCAGGTGGCGAAAAGCAACGTGTAGCGATAGCGGGAATTCTTGCTTGTGATACTGATATTATTATTTTAGATGAAGCAACTAGTATGTTAGACCCAAGAGGGGTTAGAGAAGTACTTGGTGTTATATCTAACTTAAAACACAAAAAAACAATAATTAATATTACGCATAATCTAAACGAAATAGTTTTAGCTGACCGTGTAATTGTAATGAATGGTGGAAAAATCGTAGCTTGCGGCGATGCTAAAGATATATTAGAAGACGAAGAGTTATTAAAAGGTGCTAATTTAGTAGTTCCTGATACGATTAAATTACTTAATCTAATTAGGTCTTCTTCAATTAGCAAAGAAGTGGAGGATGAAGTATGTCAGTTAATCTTTCACAAGTAATCTTTTCGTATGACTCATCTAGAAAAGCTAGAATTAATGGTGAGTATTATTTAAAAGTTGATAACTTAACAATTAATGATACTAATGAATTTATTGCAATAGTTGGCCATACTGGATCTGGCAAATCGACTCTAACGCATTTACTTAATAGATTATTAGTCCCTGCAAAAGGAAAACTAGTGGTTGATGAAAAAGAAATAACAAAAAGAAGCAAGCTTTTACCAATTAGAAAGAAAGTCGGACTAGTATTTCAGTTTCCAGAGTATCAACTATTCGAAGATACAGTAATTAAAGATATATCATTTGGCCCTAAAAACTTTAAATTAGATAACCCAGAAGCCCTAGCAATGGATGCTATGAAGATAATGGGAATAACTAACTTAAAAGATCGTAACCCATTTACATTAAGTGGCGGCCAAATGAGAAAAGTTGCAATAGCGGGGATTTTAGCTAGTAAACCAGATATTTTGGTTTTAGACGAGCCAACTGTAGGCCTAGATAGTGTCTCAAAAGAAGAATTACTAGAATTTCTAAAAGATCTAAATGAGAATAAGCATATATCAATAATACTTATTACTCATGATATGGAAGTAGTAACTAAATATTGTAAGCGCGCTATTGTTCTTAAAAAAGGTAATATTTTATATGATGGAGATAGTCTAGAATTATTTAAAGATGAAAAATTAATTGAGGATGCTCATCTTGATTATCCACATCTAACTAGAGTAATGTTAGAGCTAAAGAAAAAATATAATCTTGATATTGATCCATATAAATTTGATGCGCATAGTGCCTTCTTAGAATTAGAAAAAGCACTTATAAAAGGTGAAGCACATGAATAGCGTAGTATTTGGTCAATATTACCACGCTAATTCGTGGTTACACCGCCTAGATCCTAGATGTAAACTTATTAGCATGTTTATATTAATGATCGGTGTATTCTTTATTAGAAGGTTAGATATATTAGTATTATTATTAGGCCTTGCATTTATATTAATTTGTACAAGCAAAGTACCAATTATTAAATATCTAAAAAGTATAAAGATGATATCCACATTGTTAATATTTACTTTCTTGTTTCAAGTATTATTCAATAAAAGTGGTAATGAATTATATACATTTAATTTTACTTTAACTTATATTAATTTAATTGTAGGTGTAATTTTAGTTTTAATAGTTGTCTTTTTGAGAAGATTACTTCCAAAACTACGTATAACTCAGTATTTAATTGCTATAATAGGGGCTTTTGCTTTACAGATATGGTGGCCATATGGAGAGGTAATTACTCCGTATTCTATTACTATCCACGATGCAAGCTTAATGAATAGCGGCATAATTCTAGTTAGAGTGTTAATTTTAGTTAGTATGTCAAGTTGTTTAACACTATGTACTAAGCCAACTGATATTACACTTGGCTTAGATAAGATGTTTGCCCCCCTTAAAAAGATACATATTGATACATCAATCTTTACAATGATGATTTCAATTGCCTTGAGGTTTATTCCAACCCTAATTAACGAAGCATACCGAATTTTAAGGGCTCAAGCTAGTAGAGGGGTGGAGTTTAGCCAAGGTGGATTTATGAAAAAGATCCGTCAAATGGTATCTTTGCTTGTTCCGATGTTTGTAATAGCTTATAAAAAGGCTGCTGACCTTGCCTTAGCGATGGAAGCTAGAAGTTATATACCAGGGCATAATAGAACTAGTCTATATATTTTAAAATATAAGCTAGCTGATATATTTACTTATATATTTAGTCTTTTATTGCTAGCTGGTATGATAGTTGTGAGGTTCGTTTTATGAGATATAAATGCACTGTAGCGTATGATGGGACTAATTTTCATGGCTTTCAAGTCCAAAATGACTTAAGATGTGTCCAAAGTGAATTAGAAAATGCTCTTTTAATCATAACTAAGAAGAAAACTAAAGTATATGGTGCTGGTAGAACTGATGCTGGGGTACATGCATATGGGCAGGTGTTCCATTTTGATTTTGAAGTAGACATGAAAGATGCCTTTATGAAAAATGCTATCAATTGTAGACTACCTAAAGACATTCATATTGTAAAAGTTGAGCATGTAGGGGAAGATTTTCATGCTAGATTTAGCGCAAAAAGCAAAACTTATGAATATTTAATGGACTTTTCAGAAGTAGATCCTCTAAAAGTGAACTATAGATGGTATTATAAATACCCTCTTGATGCATCAAAACTAAAGGAGGCTGCTAAAGTGTTTATAGGTACCCATGATTTTAAGGCAATTACTAAAAATCATAAGCTAGAAAATACCATTAGAACCATATATTCTATTGATTTTTGCGAAGTTGATAGCCTTTTAAAGATAAGATTTAAAGGAAATGGCTTCCTTCACAACCAAGTAAGGATAATGGTAGCAATGATGGTAGAAGTAGCGAGGGGAAAAATAACAATTTCCGACCTTGAAAACGTCTTAAATTCCCTAGATCGTAAGAGGGCCCCTAAAACAGCCCCTGCTAACGGGCTTTATTTAGTGGATATTCAGTATTAATTTTTAGCTCCTTTAAAAGGAGCTTTTTTAAATGCCCAAAAATCCATAAATTTAGGGCTGATTTTTTATAAGTTTGAAGATGATTAAAAATGCGTCAAAAAATGAGCCCAAATTTATATATTTTTTTAAAATTTTTAAAAAAAGGCTCAAAACCCAAAATTTGCGCTTATTTCTAAAAATATCCCAATCTTAAAACTTAATTGAAAAAAATCAAAAAATCGATTTTAAATCAAAAATATAAGGATTTTGGGCATAAATTTTAGGCATTTTAGAAGTAAGGGATAAGTTTTCATATATATGTTTTAAAAAAGCATAAAATATTTAAAAACCGCGTTTTATAGCGTTTTTTAAATATATATTTAGTTATAAAAATAAGGCGTTTTAAGAGGCAGTTTGCGTGTTTTAAATGTATATAGTTTAATCTACCTAAAAAATATATGATTTTAGCATCTAATTAAGGCTCTTTAAACATAACTTAAAAGCATATCTTTTGAATTATAAAAAATATATATGATTTTAGATAATTAAACTAAATAGGAGATGGATATTTATATTTATTTATTAAATGAAGATTAAATAAGATTTATATTTTTTATAATGAATATAAATTGTGTTATAATCTAGGCGTGAATATATCGATTTGGAGGTATATAGATGAAAAAATTATTCAAATTTATAATAATTTTAGTATTAATTATAGTATTAATTGCAGTTGGAACAGTAATCGGGTTCTATGTAAGCTTAGCAAATGATACAGATGACACCCCAACTGCTATATATAAGGCAGATGCGGATAAGTCGGAAGTGATATCGGCGGTATTATCTGAAGGCTTTGACCTTCATTCTAAGAACTATATTGATATTACATTAGACGAAAACCAGTTAAACTTACTTCTATTTTGTATAGTTAGAGAAAAAATAAACGAAAACTATCTGCCGCTTCCTAAAAGTGAAGCTGATTACAGCGATCAAAAGAACTACATTTGGGCTTCAACTCTAGAAAAGAGCGTTCCCCTAGTTGGTGGAAAAGGAGTAATAGTTAAAAGTGTTTATTCTAAAATTGATAATGAGAAATTAATGCTATTTATGCCTGCTATTATTGGTAATAAAACTTCTTGCATCGAGTTATATTTATCATTTGAGGAAACAAATGAAGAATTTTTCCTAAAAGTTGATACTTTAAAGGTCGGTAAAATTAATTATGCAGGTAGCGGAGCTAAGAGGATTATCAATATTGCTTCTAAAATTGGCTTAAGTGAAAAGAATTTAGAAGAAAAATTATCAACTGAACAGTTGAAAGTAGATGTAGATTTAAAGAATTTAAAAATTGGCGTTACTAAAGATAGTTTATCTGCATTCTTAACTAAAGTAATTACGGATAACGTGGAATCAGAAGAGACCACTAAAGCAACACTAGTATCACTAGCTGATATGATTACTAGTAAAGAAAATGATATTTTAGATTTAGGCGTATTTGGAAATAGATTTGGAGTTAGATGTGATCTAGCTAAAGCGGATGTGGATGCAGATCAGCTTGTGTTAAATCCAGAATATAGTGGTGAGTTTGATTATGATTTATATATAACTTCAATTACGCAAAGCTTAGCTATTTCAAGTATAGCATCTAATGATCGTAAAATTACTATTTCGGAAACTGATTTCAATGCGTTGATATTTGCTAAATCAGGTGGATATGCTAGTTATATGGCTGAATTTGAAATTCCTAATACGGATGCATCTATAAAACTAATGATTACAGGCATCGATGTAGATTTAGCAGCTGAAAGAGTAATTATTAATGTAATTTTAGACTTGAATGGTTTAAAGACGTTAATTACTTTAGGTGGAAATGTTAGTGGTAATAATACTAATCAAATATCTATTAAACTAGATGATAAGATTGAAATTGGTAAAGGAAATAGTGAGCAAACTTCATCATTTATCGAAGCATCAAGTGATTTCATTAAAGTAATATTAGCCGAAAAGATTAGTGAAAGTAATATGATGGAATATGATAATGAAACTAATAGTCTATTAATAAGCGCTGATAACTTTAATGAGATGTTAAAGGTGGAAGGTGGAGCAGCTTTACCTATGAAAGTTGATAGATTGTGCCTAACTGAAGATAGTTTAGATGTATATGTAACTATTACTAACCCAGTTGTAGCCGCAAGCATAGATGTTGTAAGTCATGCTGTAAGTAATTATTTAGAAAATAGTGATTTAGATGAAGATGATTTTGATACAACTGATCCAGAGCAAGCTGAAGCTGTAAATAATGTCTTAAGTCAAATTAATAATTCAAGTGAAGCAATTAGTGCAGGCAACCTAACAGAAGAAGATACAACTAATTTAATTGAAGCAATTCAGTCTTTATCAGATGATAATAAACAAGTCTTATTTGATTCAATTGAAGATAGTATGCTAACACCGGATTTAATTAGCTTGTATGATTCGTTGTTTGGTAAATAAAAATAACAAAAAGCAAGTCTAAAAAGACTTGCTTTAAAAATATTAAAAAAATTTTAAAAAAAGTGTGACATTTTGTTACTTTGAAACGTTTTATATATGGAGGATAAAAGTGTATTTGGTTAGGAGGCCATATGAAGCAATTGACTGATTTAGAATTTACGCGCGTTTTTGATCAATACTTTAAAGAATTATTCAATATAGCATATGGCTATACGCATGATAGTTTTGATGCTGAAGACATTGTGCAAGAAGTATTTATTAAGTTTTATCAAACTCATAAAACTTGTAATGACGATAACGATAAATATTGGTTAATACGTTTAACAATCAATAAATCACTAGATTTTTTGCGCAAGAAGAAAAATGCGAAGGCACTTACTAGTAGTGAATACATTGATAATCTTCCTGACTCTTATAGAAATAATGATAATGATGACATATACGAGTGTGTTAATTTGCTTAACAAGAGTTATAAAACCATAATTGTTTTTCGTTATTTCAATAATTATAGTGTTAAAGAAATAGCTAGAATTTTAAAAATAAGTGAAAGTAACGCTACCACAAGGCTTAGTAGGGCGAAAATTAAGTTAAAAGAAATAATTGTTAAAAGGAGGGCAAGCGATGGAAGATAAAGAATTAGAAGAACTTTTAAAACTTGATATTCCTAATATAGAGGGTAATAAAGATAAAGTTCTTGAAGCGTGCAAAGCAAGTAAAAATAAATATAACAAACGGATGATTAAGTTAACATGTGTTTTATCTAGTTCGGTTATAGTAATTGCTGCTATCATTTTAGGCATTATACTCATTAATAATAAAACGAACACTATAGCTAAAATTAATAGATCAATTGATAATTTAGAATATATTGATAACGACGAAGAAAAAATAACGAAGATAATAGAAATTGAAAAAGATATTCAAACAATTTCTGCTGATAAGCAAGAAAAGTTGGATTTATCAAAGTTATCATATGAAAAAAATACTGCTATTGATAATTTAAAAAAATCAGCCAGATGGAATGATTGTTTAAACTTGAATACTAGCTATATATCTTTAGATAAAATTTTTAATCAAAATGAAATAGTAAATATCCGTATGATGGAAGGCAGATACAGTTCAGTAATTTGGACTGTCGATAAAGCATTTTACAAAGATTTATTATCAAGATTCGACTTGCCATATATTGATATAATTGATAAAGTAGATTTCTTTCACAGCGAATATAATGATATTCTTAGTGAAGACTACAATAATGAGTATACTTTCTTTCTTGCAGGTGCTGATGATTCAAGGACAATACAAATACGAGTATATGATAGTGGATATATTTTAATTGGCATAAATGAAAGATATGGTGCTGGTGTTTATGATGTAAAGTTAAAATCATTATTTATTTCATTAATACCATTAGAAAAAGTAGATTTTGTAAAGAATTATGTCACAAAAGAATATGAAATCAAACAAAGTTATATAGATGCATATTTAAGTGGTAACTATCCAATCAACAATATTTTAATAGAAAAGTACTATGGCAATTACAATGGGTATGATGTTGTATTAATTAAATTAGCAGATCACGGCGATACGGGATTAGAAAAAAACGTTGTTATAGGAAGTGTCACATTTTCATATAGATTTTCCAACAGAGAAATACTTTTGTGGACTGGAAACAATTTTTATAAATTAAGCGAAGCTTACGAAAAAGGGTTTGTAACGGATGATGATTTATTGTCAATATGGATTTTAGAAAACTTTGACATTAATGATGAAAAAATAATATGGCAAGGAAATGAAGATGATGAATTTACACTCGATAAAATCATAGTTGTGTTAAAAAGAACTACGAGATATCCTGAATTGGATATAAGCGTTTTTGGTCTTGCAAATGCTACAAATATGGAATATCTTTCTGGCACAACTCCTCCTGCATCTTTTTATGAGCCTGAATACCAAGAACTATTGAATAATTTTAGGCAAATAATTGTAATAAACATAAAGCCAACTGATAAAGCTTCAGTAATAGAAGCAGTAAGAGTGGTTGAGCAACTAAATTTCGTGAAATATGTTGCTCCAAACCTAATTCAAACAGGTGATTAGTTATAAAAAGGATGGTAAATGATGCAAAAGATTTTAATAAAGGCATCTTTGATTGTTGCTGTTTTGTTTCTTTTTCCTATTATTTTTACACTAAATGTTAGTGCTGCTACAATATCTAAGCAAATACTTGATGATGAAAAAGTAATAATAGATATAGACATTAATCAATGCTTTTCTACAGATTCTATAATTATTGTGCTTAAATCAGAGTATAGTCAATATAGGGGAGTGTCGGAAAATGTTTCAAAAAAACTTTACAAAATTGAGGAAATAATTTCGCTCGAAGACTTGTCAGAGGTTCCGAGTAGAATATTGATAGATGATAATACATTGGATTTATCTAATTCTGAGACAGCCAATTATTTAAGCAAAATTAAATTTAGGCAAATCATCAAAGCAGTTCTAAATTCAGAATCAAAGGAAGAAGTTTTGAAAATTGTTAGCAAGGTCGAATTATTAAGCGAGGTGTGTTATGTTGGGCCTAATTATAGTTATGAACCCGATTCAATAACGCCTGATGATCCTTTTTTCCAACTCCAGTGGGCGTTAAATAGTTCTAGTGGAATTGCTGCAGATGAAGCATGGGAATTCACTCGTGGTACTTTTGATGTTCGAGTTGGGATTATTGATAGCGGTATTGCTTCTCACGAAGATTTGAATGCGAATGTGGTAACTGGATATGATTTTTATAACAATAATACTACGACTATTGATGATTATGGTGGCCACGGAACAAGGGTCGCTGGAATAGTAGGCGCTGTTGGCGATAATGATACTGGTGTGACCGGTATAAATCATAAAGTTTCACTTGTACCATTGCAAACCGTGAGCGACAGCAGTGGATCAGGTCACCATGATTCTGATTCTGTTATTGCAGCAATTATAAATGCTCGTGATTCGTGGGATAGTAGTTCAAGAATATCTGTACTTAACTATAGCGTAAGTGGATTTGGAACAAACTTTGGTGTTTTAGCAGCAGTATATGAATATCAGGGCCTTTTTGTGTGGTCTGTCGGTAATGATGGCAATAATCTAGATAACTATTCGTTTATAAGTGCATTTAACTTAAATAATCTAATTTCTGTTGGTGCAATTGATAGTAGTGGCAATAGATCCATATGGAGTGATACGAAATCATCAAATTTTGGTAGTTCAGTAAGTATTTTTGCTCCGGGTGGAGGAGAAACCAACCTAATGGTATTCGATTGTATAACGACTAATTCATCAACCTCTTCAGCATATTCACTTTTCAATGGCACATCATGTGCGGCGCCTCACGTTACAGGTGTTGCTGCATTATTATTGTCTATCAATCCGAATCTAACAGCATCTCAATTAAAAACCGCTATATTAGAAGGAGCAGATAATATAGTTATTCAGGCACCAACGGGTCCTGGTGGAAGTTTAGAAAATCAATATGTTAAGAAGTTAAATGCATATGGTGCAGTTAAATATGTCCTAACTAATCATGCTTTTACACCATGTACTCTTAATAATAGTATTACTACTATTAATATTAGTCACACAGCATTAGCAAATAATGATTATTTCACTAATGATAATGGCTTTTACAAACTAAATGTTACATATTCTAGAGGATATGATTTTAATATATCAGCTTCATATCCACTTAACGTAACATTATATGATAGTAACTATAATCAATTAAGCTATAATGATTTAAACAATTCTAATAATAATGTCCATTTCCCTAAATATTTATCAACTGGTACATATTATTTAAGAGTAAAGTTTGCTAATGATTCTCAAAGTGGAACAATTACCACGCAAATTTCAAAACATTATCATACATATGATACATATTCGTGGCGCAATTATACAGAACATACTGTATTTTGCGCTTGTGATGATTGGTATACAGAAGTTCATGCAGTAGCCCAAGGGACCATTCCCCCTGGCCAACAATATGCGACTTGCATAATTTGTGGGGGCCCAGCAGCCATGGGAATTGTCCCATTTACTTCAAACAATCTTCCAAGAACTATTAATGGAAGTTATATATTACCAAATGGAGTAATAGTGTTAGCAGATGCAGACATTGATGCTTATTTGAATGGTACGTTATCGTTTATTCATTTAAATAATAAAAAAATGGTTAATAATTATATTCCGTTTGCAGTAAAAAAAGAAGAAGACAATTTACCATTTGGAAAATAAGATTTAAAAAGCAAGTCTAGAAATAGACTTGTTTTTTAAAAGTATTGAGAAATTTGCTAATTTATGCGATAATGCAAATATAGAAAAATAAAAATGAAATGGTGGATATTATGAAAGGTTTGTTTATCACATTTGAAGGTGGCGAAGGTAGTGGAAAGACTACTTTAATCGATAAAGTTTATGAAAAACTTTTAGCTGATGGTAAAAAAGTATATAAAACTAGAGAACCTGGTGGAGTTGAAATAGCTGAACAAATTAGAAGTGTTATTTTAAATGTTAATAATACAAAAATGGATAAAAGAACAGAAGCCTTATTATATGCTGCTAGTAGAAGACAACATTTAATTGAAGTGGTTATACCAAAACTAGAAGAAGGTTATATTGTATTATGCGACCGCTATATTGATTCTAGCCTAGCTTATCAAGGATATGCTAGAGGAATTGGCATCGAAGAAGTATTAAATGTTAACCTCTTTGCTACCGATGGCTTGCTTCCTGATAAAACAATATTTGTGGACGTGACACCTGAAGTAGGACTTGCTAGAATTAAAGATAATAATAGAAACCAAAATAGATTAGATTTAGAAAAGATGAATTTCCATAAAGCAGTATATGATGGTTATATTAAAGTAAGTAATATGTTTCCTGATAGATTTGTTAGTATAAATGGCAATCAAAATAGGGAAGATGTATTTAATGATTGTATGGAAATCATTAATAAATTAATTAAGTAGGTATATCATGAGCTTTGAAGATTTAAAGAAATATCAACCTGCGGTTGTAAAGCTTCTTGATAATAGTTTTAAAAAGGACAGATTAGTTCCTGTTTATTTATTTTCAGGGCCTAGGGGTACCTTTAAAAAAGATGCAGCTAGATACTTAGCAAGCTTAATTCTTTGTGAAATTAGTGGAGCATGCGGACAGTGCAACCAATGTCTAAAAGTTGCAAATGGTACTAATCCTAACTTAACTATTATTAAACCAGCTGGAGAATATATTAAGAAAGAACAAATTATTGATTTACAAAATGATTTTGGCTTAACAAGTGAGGCTAAAAAGATCTTTATAATATATGAAGCTGATAAGATGACATCGAGTTCTGCTAACTCGCTTCTAAAGTTTTTAGAAGAGATGAATGAAAATACATATGGGGTATTAATTACCGAAAACGCCAATAGATTGTTATCCACAATTAAATCTAGATGCCAAGTTATTAATTTTGCCCCAATTAATCGTATTGAAATATTAGGTGATTTAGAAGATAGAGGCATCAATATTGAAACTAGTCATATTATTGCTTCCTTAACATATAATATAGAAGAAGCGCGTAAGATGACTAATGATAATATGATTACGAAAATGATAGAGTTAGCTAAAGATATAACTTTATCGTTTGAAGCAAGAGATCATAATGGGCTCCTTATTATGTTTACTAAAGGTAAATTTTTAATTGAAGAGACGCTTAAAAGTTATCATATTATGTTTTTTGATATGCTAACAGCAGCTCAAAACGATAAAATTAAAATACTAATTAATCAAGAAGCTGATCTAGAAAAGTTGGTATTTTGTGAAACGATTGCTAGCAATAGACCAAGTTTAAAGATTGAGCAAGAAATTGCTATTTTAGAGTTATTATTAAAGTTTAAAGAAAGACTTACATATAATGTTAATAAAGATTTATTATATGCACAGTTGTTTACGGAAATTAAGAGGTGTTAATCTTGAAAAAAGTTGTAGGCGTTGGTTTTAAAGACGGCGGAAAAATATATTGGTTTAATCCTGAACCATTTAAATTAAAAGTTGGATCAATGGTTGTAGTAGAAACCATTAGGGGATTAGAATTAGGTAAAGTCGTAAAGCCAATTCAAGAAATAGAAGATGAAAAATTAGAAAAAGAATTAAAAGATGTAGTTAGACCAGCTACAGAAAAAGATATACGCTCTTTTATCGCTAATGAAGCAAGGGCTGAAGAGGACTTACCAATTATTAAAAAGATAATTGAAGAACATAAATTAGATATGAAAGTAGTTGGTATAGAATATACATTAGATGGTTCGAAACTTTTAATTTATTATAACGCGGAAGGTAGAGTTGACTTTAGAGAACTTGTTAAAAGTTTAGCTGCTGTTATGAGAGTTAGAATCGAACTTCGCCAAATCGGTCAGCGTGAAGGCGCTAAGATGATGGGCGGAGTTGGAATCTGCGGAAGAGAATTATGTTGTGCTAAACATTTAAGAGAATTTGATTTAGTTACTATGAAAATGGCTAAAGATCAAAATATGAGCCTAACGGCTAGTAAGATTACAGGACTTTGCGGAAAGCTGATGTGCTGCATAGGTTATGAAGAAGAAGTATATTCTGAAGCTAGAAAAAGATTACCTGATGTTGGCGATATTGTAGATACCCCTACATGCAAAGGCTGTGAAGTAACTAATGTTGATTTTTTAAGAGAAATCATCTCAGTAAAGAATGAAGATAGTATTGAAAAACATCCTGCAAAAGATGTTAAATGTATCGTTAGCAAACATAAAAATAAAGATAAGAATTTAAATTTAGATATTGACGAATTAAAGGATTTAGAATAATGGAAGTAATCCATGATTTACTTGGATATGATGGATTAAAGATATATCAAGATAGTGATGCCTTTAGTTTTTCAATTGATAGTTTGTTACTGGCATCATTTATAAAAGTGAATAGTGCGAAAAACATTATCGATTTATGTACAGGTAACGGGCCGATTCCTTTATTTTTAACTTTGAAGACTGATGCAAATATAATCGGTGTTGAGATTCAAGAATATATATCTACACTAGCTAAGAAAAGTGTTGAGATTAATAATATAAATAATATTGAAATTATTAATAATAATTTAATAGATATATATAAAATAGTAGGTAATGATAAATTTGATATCGTTAGTTGTAATCCACCTTACTTTAAAGTAAGCGAAGCATCACATCTAAATAAAAATGATTATTTAAGTATTGCCCGTCACGAACTAAAATGTAACTTTTTAGATATAACAAAAGAAGCAAATAGATTACTTATTGATGGGGGAAGTTTTTATTTCATCCATAGATGTGAAAGATTACAAGAAATACTTACTAAACTAAAACAAAATAATTTTGGAGTAAAAAGAATTAGATTTGTATATCCTATAATAAATAGCGAAGCACTACTAGTGTTAGTTGAAGCAAAGAAAAATAGGCCTGATGATGTTAAAGTATTAAGCCCACTTTATATTTATCAAGATAATAATAAAAATATTTATACAGAAGAAGTATTAAATATTTTTAATTATAAAAAAATATGATATAATCGTTATTGATGGAGGTAATATTATGTTACTAAGTTTATTATCAAGAGAAGAAAAGAAATACTTTATCGATTTATTAAATCGTGTTGTTTTAGTTGATGGTAAAGCAACTGAAACAGAACAAAAGATTTTTAATCGTTTAAAATATGAATTAGGCGAAAACTTCAATAGTTATAAAATTTCTGCCTTATCAATTGATAAATTAATCAATTATTTCGCTAAGAAAAATGATTCCACAAAACGTCTTGTTTATATGAATATAGTGGCTTTATCTTTAAATGATGAATTATATTCAGTAGAAGAACATTTATTAATTGAAAAGATTCAAGAAGCTTTTGGAATTAATGAAAAGAAAAAGAAAGAACTAATGAAGCTAGTTTACGCTGAACGTGATTTACGTGAAAACGCAAAAAGATTAATTTCTGAATAAAAATAACAATAAAAGTCTTTCTTAGGAAAGACTTTTTTAGGAGGTATATATGTTACATGATCAACATATGCATTCACATTATTCTACTGATTCTAAAGAAGATTTAAAAGCATATTTAGATATAGCTTCTAAATTAGGTATTAATTATTTCATTACATGCGAACATGTAGACTATGATCCACCATCATTTGATAAAAGTTGGATTGCGGATTTTGATGCATTAAGAGTAGAATGCAAATCTTTAATGCCTCTATATCCTAATATTACTTTTTTATATGGCATAGAATTAGGATATAGACCTGATCATTTAGATGATATGAATAATATGTTAGCTAATCATAAATTTGATTTAGTACAATTAAGTGTACACGATGATGCAGTGCATGATTATTATTTAAAAGAATCATTTTTAGATACTTATAATGATTTATGCAAATACTTTGATAAAGTGTTAGAAGCAATATCAAACTTTTCTAACTATGATGTTTTAAGCCATTTTGATTATGGCTTTAAAACAGCTAGAATGGTTAATAAAAATGAAAATATTAAATTATATGAAGATAAATTAATTAAAATATTTAATAAATTAATTGAAACTAATAAAACATTAGAGATTAATTCTAAAGTACAAAGTACAATTAATGATGATCAATATTTAAGATATATTCTTAATTTATATTATAAATTAGGCGGAAGAAAACTTACTTTATCAAGTGATGCTCATAAAGTTGAGAATTATCGTCTTAATTTTGATAAATATATGACGATAATTAAAGAGGCTGGATTTAAGTATTTATGTTACTATATTGATAGATGCGAATACCACTTTGATTTATAAACACCCAAAAGGGTGTTTTTTATATGCTTGACTATTTCAAATTCATTCTATAAAATTGGAGTTAGTGGAGACAAAAAATATGATTAAAACTATAAACGATTTGAAGAAAGAATATAAAGCTTATGTAAACATATATGACAAAATAAGGCGTGAAGCTAAAGCAGGAAAACTTATTTCAGTAAAAAGGGGGATATATGAAACGAATAAATCAGCCAATAAAATTGCATTAGCAAATGCGATTGTTTATCCATCATATATATCATTCGAAAGTGCACTATCGTTTTATGATATGATACCTGAAAGAGTATATCTTACAATGTCGGCTACATTCAGAAAGAATAAAACAAAAGAATTTGTAAATGATTTTGGAGATTTCTATTACGAAGATATAAACGAGGGTGCTTATCCATATGGGGTTGATATTATACAACTTGAAGGTTATTCAATAATGATAGCTTCACGCGAAAAAGCTCTACTTGATACCTTATCAAAAATTAAAATAAATAAAAGCGAAGAAACAATTGAAGAATTGCTATTTGAAGATTTAAGAATTGATGAAATAGAATTTGATAAATTAGATAAAGAAAAACTAATCGACTTATCATATTATTACAAAAGCAAAACAATCAAAATGCTTCGCGAACATATAGAGAGTAAAAATAAATAAGTATAATAGTTAGTACAGCCATACTAACTATTTTTTCTTAACAATTATATATACGTGTGTTATAATCGATATGGTAATTATATTGATTATCAATAAAATATAAATTATTTAATGGGGGAAAAATTAAATGGCAAACAAAGTTTTTCAATCTATGGATGGTAACCAAGCTGCCGCATGGGCTGCTTATGCATTTACTGAAGTAGCTGGTATTTATCCTATTACTCCTTCTACTCCAATGCCTGAAAACATTGATGATTGGGCAAGTAAAGGGAAATTAAACTTATTTGGAAATCCAGTTAAGGTTGTGGAAATGCAATCTGAAGCTGGTGCTGCTGGAACTGTACATGGTTCACTTCAAGCTGGTGCACTAACTACTACATTCACAGCTAGTCAAGGACTTCTTTTAAAGATTCCTAACATGTATAAAATCGCTGGTGAATTACTACCAGGTGTTATGCATGTATCAGCACGTGCTTTAGCTGTACACGCTTTATCAATCTTTGGTGATCACCAAGACGTCATGGCATGCCGTCAAACTGGTTTTGCAATGTTAGTTACATCAAGTGTTCAAGAAGTTATGGACTTAGCAGGGGTAGCACACTTAGCAGCAATTGAAGCAAGCGTTCCATTCATGCATTTCTTTGATGGATTTAGAACATCTCATGAAATCCAAAAAGTTGAAGTAATGGATTATGAAGTATATAAGAATTTACTTAACTGGGATAAAGTAAAAGAATTTAAAGCTAGATGCTTAAATCCAAATCATCCAGTAACTCGTGGTACTGCACAAAATGATGATGTTTACTTCCAAGCTAGAGAAGCTCAAAACAAATATTATGATGCTGTTCCTGATATCGTAGCTAAATATATGGCTGAAATCTCTAAAGTAACAGGAAGAGACTATGCTCCATTTACATATTATGGTGATAAAGAAGCAACTGATATTATCATTGCTATGGGATCGGTTAATGAATGCATTAAAGAAGTAGTTGATTACTTAAATGAAAAAGAAGGTCGTCATGTAGGTGCAATTAATGTTCATCTATATCGTCCATTCTCAGTTAAATATTTAATGGATGTATTACCTGCATCTGTTAAACGAATTGCAGTACTTGATCGTACTAAAGAAAATGGTGCATTAGGTGAACCATTATTCTTAGATGTTAGAGCAGCATTCTATGGTGTAAAGAATGCCCCAATGATTATTGGTGGTAGATACGGCCTATCTAGTAAAGATACTACACCTGGTCAAATCATTGCAGTATATGATAACTTAGCTAAAGGCAAGAAAGCTTTAGAACACTTCACAATTGGTATTAATGATGATGTAACTCATCTAAGCTTACCAGTTAAGAAAGAAGTTAACACAGCAGGTGAAGGTGCTACCCAATTAATATTCTACGGATTAGGTAGCGATGGTACAGTTGGTGCTAATAAAAACTCAATTAAGATTATTGGTGATAACACTGATAACTATGCTCAAGCATATTTCGCATATGACTCTAAGAAGTCTGGTGGAGTAACTAGAAGCCATTTACGTTTCTCTCCAAACCCTATTAGATCTACATATTTAGTAACTGAAGCTGACTTCATCAGTTGTAGTATGGATGTTTATATTGAAAAATATGATATGATCTCTAACTTAAAAGATCACGGAACATTCTTAATCAATACAACTCTTTCAGAAGAAGAATTAATTAAGATTATCCCTGATGGTGTTAAAGCTCAACTTGCTCAAAAGCATGCTAAGTTCTATATGATCGATGCAGTTAGCTTAGCTAGAAAGATTGGTTTAGGTGGAAGAACTAATACAATTTTACAATCTGCATTCTTTAAATTAAATGAACAAATTATGCCTTATGAACATGCAAAAGAATTAATGAAGAAAGCAGCATATAAGTCATACATTAAAAAAGGCGAAAATGTTGTTAACATGAATTATCAAGCAATTGATTCTGGCGCTGATGGCTTACATGAAGTTAAAGTTGATCCAGCATGGGCTAACTTAAAAGCTAAGAAAGCAAAAGTTGATAAAAACTTACCTGAATTCATCAACCGTATTGCAAAACCTATTAATGCTGTTAAAGGTTATGATTTACCAGTATCAGCATTTGAAGGTTACGAAGATGGTACAATGATTGCAGGTACTGCTGCCTTCGAAAAGAGAGCAATCTCTACATTCGTTCCTGTTTGGGATCCTAAAAACTGTATTCAATGTAATCAATGTTCATTTGCATGTCCTCATGCAGTTATTAGACCATTCTTATTAACTGAAGATGAAGTAGCTAGCGCTCCTAAGAAAGCTAAATATTTAGAAGCTATGGGCAAAGGCTTAGAAGGCTTAAAATATACAATGCAAATTTCTGTTGATGATTGTACAGGATGTGAAGTTTGTGTTAACACTTGTCCAGGACGCCCTGATAAGAAGACTGGCGAAAAAGTTAAAGCCTTAAAGATGGTTAACATTAATGAATTAATTGCTAATAAGACTGATAAATTAAGTGAATACTTCTTTAATGAAGTAAGTTATAAAGATAACTTAGTTGATAAGATGGCTAATCCAAAGAATTCACAATTTGCTCAACCTTTATTTGAATTTAGTGGCGCTTGTGGAGGATGTGGAGAAACTCCATACATTAAGTTAATCACTCAATTATTTGGTGATAGAATGGTTGTAGCTAATGCTACAGGTTGTTCTTCAATTTACAGTGGTAGTTTCCCATCTAGTCCATTCACTACAAATAAAGAAGGATTTGGTCCAGCTTGGGCTAACTCATTATTTGAAGATAACGCAGAATTCGGATTTGGTATGAAAGTAGCAAACGAAACAATGCGTAATAAAGTTGCTCATGCATTTACACAAATGTTAGAATGCGATAGTGCTCCAGCTAAAGCTAAAGAACTTGCTCAAGAATGGTTAGATAATAGATATGATGGTGAAATTACTAAACGTATTGCTAAAGAAATCGTTCCACTAGTACAAGGCTTGACTTGCGACTGTGCTAAAGAATTATTAGAAAATAAAGATTATATCGTTAAGACTAGTCAATGGATCTTTGGTGGAGATGGCTGGGCATACGATATTGGATACGGTGGACTTGACCACGTAATCGCTAATAATGAAGATGTTAATATCTTAGTAGTAGATACTGAAGTATATTCAAATACTGGTGGTCAATCATCTAAATCAAGTCCAACAGCATCAATTGCTAAGTTCACTGCATCTGGCAAAACTGGTAAGAAGAAAGACTTAGCAGCTATTGCTATGAGCTATGGTCATGTATATGTAGCTGCAATTTCTCATGGTGCTAGTCAAGCACAAATGCTTAAAGCAATCAAAGAAGCTGAAAGTTATCATGGACCAAGTATCATTATCGCTTATGCACCATGTATCAACCATGGTCTAAAACGTGGTATGGGTAAAGCTCAAGAACAAGCTAAGCTTGCTGTAGATTGTGGATACTGGGTAACATTTAGATATGACCCAAGACTAGCTGAAGTTGGCAAGAACCCAATGCAAATAGATTCTAAGGAACCTAATTGGGATTTATATAGAGATCATCTAATGACTGAAAATAGATATGCACAACTTTCTATGTTCAATCCTGCTAGAGCAGAAGAATTATTAAATTTAAATAAAGCTGAAGCTCAAAGAAGATATAAGATGTACAAACGTTATGCAGCTATGGATTATTCATTATAAGAATAATAGTGCAAATAAGGGATTCGTATGAATCCCTTATTTTTTATATATTTGCATATGTCTTATTATGAATGTATAATTTAATCATAGCAACGAACAAGAATGTAAATTGTCTGAACAAGAAATCACACAATTTACTAAAGAGTGGCAAGCACATAATTTTGCATTTTATCACCCGTGTATTACAAAACTAGGATTATTAATTTTTAGAAATGATGACAGGGATATAAAAGACATTATTGAAAGCAGTCATGATGTTGATTTAAACACTAACGATGAACTAGCAAAAGCATATAAAATAATAGGAGGATTGTGTGAATTGTTTTGGTAAATCTAATTCTATAATCAAGCTTTTACCGTTGCTTTATATCGTCATAATAGTCATTTATATGCTGTATATGTCACTTCTAAATCCCATGATATTATCCGTCAAAAATATGCTTCTATATAGAGTTACAGATAAAAATGCAGTGATTAGAATTGTGTTGAGCATAGTTGCTAATTTGACAATCGCAAGCGTGTTTTTACTGTTAAGAAAAAATATAATCATCAAAATATTGCTGGGCTTGCATACGTGTTTCATAGTGATTTTATATTTTGTGGCACTGGGAATGACTTATACTTTATATAAAAGTGAAACATATGACTTTGATGATTACTTAATATGCGATAGGGACTGTAAAGCCAACTTATCGTTTTTTCCTAATAAAGAAACTGTTCTTCAATATAATGACGCTAGGTATTATTATTCATTTTGTTTTAATGATGTTTGGAATCCTATTCCTTCATACTATGAGGTTAGGTTGATTGTTACACTAGATGAACAAGACTATAACGATATGTTAGAATATCTAAAGTTGCAGTATGGTAATTATGATAGCAACGGGGAATTTGTGTTTTTAGATGATTATGATGAGAAAACAAATACACATTGTTTTGAAAAAATAATATGCAATAATTATTCTATTGAATATATTTCCTATTGCGGAAAAAGCAAGTAAAAAAATGAATAGGTCTGTATGTTTAATTTAAAAAAAACATATTTTACAATTGCTTGCGAAGGAGACTAATGGAAGAATTAAAATTAATGTATGAATGTTTCAGAAAAGCATTTAACGAATTTGATTTAAGTTATGATGTATTTAAAGATAAATTATCATGGGGTAAAAATACATATCTAACTAGATATGATAATGATAAACTAATTGGATTTGCAATTGTGCGTGATGATAATTTATGCTGTTTATGTGTAGATCCAATTTATCAAAATAAAGGATATGGCTCTAGCTTGTTAAAAGAAGCAGAAAAGAAAGTTTTAGATAATGGTTTCAATAAAA
>JAFZWP010000014.1 GCA_017617065.1 Bacilli bacterium | reverse complement strand
GTGAAAGAATAGCAGATATTCTAGAAGGAAAAGAATATCAAGAATGGAAAAACTAATTGCGTAAATAACCAATTTAAAAAAAGGCTCTAACGAGCCTTTTTATATTGTTATTTGGTTCAAAATATAACTTTACACAGAGACGAAGTGTGATATAATGAATGCATAATAAATGGCTATAATTAGTAATAAGATATTATGTTTTTAATTATTTAATTAGGAATAGCTTAGATAAGTTAATTATGCGATACGGAGGTAGTTTGTAAGATGATTAAAATTGACTTTCATATTCACACAATAAAAAATGAGTTCTTGGACAACGACTTTTTATATGATTCAACTCTATTAAAAGAGTATGTAAATAATAACAAAATAGATGTTATTGCAATTACAAATCATAATTTCTTTGGGCTTGATAATTATAACCAGATAATTAGTGATTTAAAGGAAACAAATTGTCGCGTGTTGCCTGGAATTGAAATAAGCTTAGAAAAAGGACACATATTAGCAATCGGTGATAACAATGATGATTACATTTTGAAACTTTGTAATATTACTAAGCAGATTAGGCAAGAAGAACACGATGATAAATATAAAATGACTTTGGAACAGTTTAATGAAATTGTTTGTGGAAACGATTTTTTACTAATACCTCATTATGATAAAAAGCCAGCGATTGATGAAGATTTAATTTCGAAAGTTAAAGACTCAATTTATTGCGGAGAAGTAAAATCTAGAAAAAGTTTTGTAAACAAAATAGGCAATGGCAATTATACACCTGTACTTTTTAGTGATATTAGAATAGGACTAAGCCAGTCAATTGAGGACTATAGGGAGAAAAATAGGTTTACTTTTCTAGATAGCGACAAAACCGATTTTGAATCATTGAAAAGCACACTCAAAAACAAGGATTTTGTCTGTCTTTCAAAGAGTGGTGGACATACATATTTTGATTTGTTAAATTCTACTGTGCGATGCTCTACAGGAATTAATGTATTGCTTGGAAAAAGATCGACTGGTAAAACATTTCTTCTTGATTCAATATATAAAGCCGACAAAGCAAATTCGTTATATATAAAACAATTTGAGATAAGCGCCGAAAGCGAAAAAGTTGAATTTCATGAAAAAATAAAAGCGAGTTGCCAAGATATAGTATTTGATTATTTTGATTCATTGTACACCGTATTTGACTATATTGATAATTTTGTTGATAACGCTCAAAGCATGGATGTTGGAAAATACATAGAAACTCTAAAAGAGTATTCCGAAAATGCATATAATGATTTGTACTCAAAGACGAATCTATTTAATTATCAAAAAATATCATCAATTGATTGTTGTGAAATCGAAAATATCATTAAATCTATCGAAACGTTAATTGATGCAAGCGAAGAATACCAGGCGGTTATTAAACAATATCTAAATATAAAAGACTTAATTCATTTAAGAAAAGAATTACTAAATGCTAAAAAGAAAAAGGTCTTAATGAACAGCTTAATTGAAAAATGTAATAATATTACAGAGGAAATTAGTTCTAAACTATCTGTGAAATCTACAGTTTTAAATATTGCTGATGCTGATTTTAATGACTTCGTAAAGAAAAAGTATATAGAGAGAAAGTTTAATAACTTGATAGGACATTTTCAATATAGGGATATTAAAAAAGAAGAAATAATACAGACATTTTATAAAGTTGTTTCTTTAACTAAACCGACAAATAAAAATACGCAAAAGAGTATTCTTGGTGTTCCAAAAGAATGCAGTATCGACTATTTATATAATGAAAATCATTTTGATGCCTATTTACAAGCTAAAAAAGATTCTAACATTAAAAACGCAAAAGATCGATTTAGAATTAGATTGTTTTTTGATTATAATGTAATTGTGACTGACGAATATAACAACAAGATTTCGGGCGGGCAAAAATCAGAATATCTTTTGTTGGAAAAACTGAAATATTATAAGGATTATGAAATGGTATTGATTGATGAAATGGAATCATCTTTTGATAATCCATTTCTTAATGAAAGAATTGTCCAGCAAATTAAAGAAATATCAAAAAACGCAACTGTTTTCATTTCAACGCATAATAACAACATTGGTGTATCGCTTAGACCTGATTATTATGTATACCATAAAAAAGATATTGTTAATAATGAAGTCAAGTATTTGAGATATTATGGAAGGTCAGTAGATAAAGTTTTAACTTGTAGCGGCGGTGATAATATAAAAATATCAGATGTTTTAATTGAAACAATGGAAGCAAGTGAAAAAGCATACGAAGAAAGGAGAAAATTATATGAAGATTCTTAAAATAGAGAACGGAGAAGGACTGTTTATTAACCCAGCAAAAAGCAGTGGAAATAACGAAGAATATTTGAAAATTGATCAAATCACAAAGGAAGACATTTTGGCTATGCTTGAGTTTTTAATTGATAATGAACGTGATATGGATGAATGTACTCAAAACAATAATATAATGAATCCGGCTCAAAAAATTATTTATGAGAACATATATTCAAAACTCAATGCAATTAACTTTATAGAAATAAAAAAGAATGTAGATGATGCTTTTGCTGCAGCTGAAAATAAATATTGTTCTTAAAAATAAACGAAATTAACAGTTACATATATATTGAGAAGTATATAAATTAGGTGGACATAACGAAAGAAATAACTTATATATTGTTAAGACAATACTTAAGGAATTAGGAAAACCTGAAAGCCTAATTACATTTGTAGCAGATAGACACGGACATAATCAAAGATGCGCAATTGATCCAGCCAAAGCAATGGCTGAATTAGGATGGGCACCTACAACTACATTTGAAGAAGGAATAAAGATGACCATCAATTGGTATAAAAACAATATGTGGTGGGTAGATGAATGTACATCTGGAGCATATCTAGAATACTATAAACAAATGTATGATAATAGAAGACACTAAAAATGTTTAAAAATGCGCTTTAACAAGCGCATTTTAAATTTATGTTTTGGTATGGCTAAATATTAAATACTAATTAGAAAACATTTCTTTTAATTAGGTATACAAGATATAATCTATGCTATAATGAGTTAGAGTAATTACTGGGAGGTATACTTAATATGAATGATAAATTATGGAATATTTTGCGATTATTAGATGAAGAGTTAGTCAAAAATGAGCATGTACGGAAAGTATACAACGTTTCTTATAATAACAAGAATCTATATAAACTTATTAATTGTAACGATTCATACCAATTTAATTTTGATTCTTTGTGGGGGTCATTCCAAAAAAATATTAATTATTTGAGCGAATTTGTACAACAAACATCAATATATAGCGCAATTGATGAGATTATTTTTGATTTATGGCACGAGTTAAAATACTATAGTTCAGATGATTTTTTTGATAAAGATGACAAAGAACAGTTAATTTTAGTGATAAAAATTAATTGTATGCTAGTTGTATATTCAGTTATATCTATTAAGGAAGGAACGATTGATGATCTGATTGAATTAAATGAAGATATTAGGGAACTACACAATAAAAAAGATAATACATATTATCGTGGCCATCGAGATTATACGTACAGTTTGCTTCCATCAATTTATCGAAATCTTAAAGAATACAATGGTAAGAAAATAGATAAAGATGAACTTTTTAACATTTACAAAAACAGGAATATTATTAAGAAATATGACGATGTGTTTGGGTTTACCGAGATTAATTATGATTTTTGCTCTTTCATACAGCATTCTATTTCTTTTAGCCCATTTTTAGACTTTACAGAAGACTTAAAGATAGCTTTATCGTTTGCTTGCAATAATCAATAAATGAATGTGAATGATTACTTATATAAGGATGCAGCAATATTTAAATTATCGTTTAAAGAAAAAGTAGAGCCAATTGAAGAAGAATCTGTTTTTAAATTAGATGTATTTATGTATTCTGGAAAACTGAATCCAACATCGTTTATAAGAAATAAACAACTTTTTAATTGTACGTATGAAGATTTTGAAGTAAAAGCAGCATTTATTACTAATAAAACTAATGATAGGATGAAATATCAAAAGGGAGCGATGTTGTGTTTTAAGAAATGTGTAATAGTAAATGGACTAATACTAATGCCGTTAGATTTTGGGAATATAACTAAATATAGAATTAATGCGGCGAATAGTGTGAGGACAAACATAACGAAACAAAAAATTTATGAATGTATTGTTGATAAGCATAAAGCGATTGATTATGATCACTTAATGGATCCATATTTATATTTTATGGGAACACCATTATCGTAAATTATGAATAGTATAAATTGTATTTGCGCTGTACATATGATTTATATTATCTCTATATCAACAATAGCAAAAAATTAGAATAAGAGGTATTTTAAACATGAAACTAGATTTTGAAGACTTTAAAAAAATGTATGCTGAAACAATGATGTATTATCAAGAAATAGAACACGATGTTAAGTTGATATATGCATTTATGCTTTCAGGAGATGTTGATGAAAACATAGATGATATTGAAACAATTACTCTAGGACAAATGATTAATAGATTAAGAGATCTTGACTACTCAGATGATAAGCCATACATCTCAAAAGAAGATTATAATTTCTTGAGCCAAATTTGCAAGAATAGAAATCACTGGGCACATATGGTTTTTATAAAGTTTATGTATATACCTAATTGGTTTAGCTCGAGTGCTTATCTAAAACAATGTGATGAACTTATTAGTGATCACGAAAGGGTAAAGAGAGCATCACAAATACTAGAAAATATTAGAGTTGAATATTGTACAAAGCATAAAAGATAGTATTTGGTATTATATGTAATGACCACGATTAAAAAGATTGAAAAAAAGATGAATTAAAAATCTTTAGAATCAATGAAATATGATGATTGATAATGGCTCTAGCGAGCCATTTTAATCTATATAGAATGTTAATTATTTGGATTGATAAAAGTATAAAATGATATAATCACGCAGAATCTGGAAAATATAGATTTAATAACATTAATTCTATAATTTAAAAATGAACAAGAAATATATATTTTTTTAAAAAAACCTGTATTCACAAAAAGTATCATTATAATGGACTTGAAAATGATTATGAACAATAGGTGCAAGGAGGAACATAATGGCTAAACTAATAGTAATAGGAAATGGATTTGATTTACAAGCGAAGCTGGATTCCAAATTTGACGATTTCTTTCAAAACAATGAAAGAAAGAAGATTGAAAGTTGGATAGGAAATAATAGTATGAGTCTTGAAAATGTGAGTTTTATATCACTACTGCTCTATAATACATATTACAGACCAACAACTTATAGAGGATATGGTATTCAAACGGAAGAAATCAACTTCAATAAGGAATATCAAAGAAGACTAAGTGTTGATAGCAATAAGGAAAACTGGATGGATGTCGAGGCTTTTTTGCGCTCGCTTTTATCTGAGAAAATGATTAAACTTTTTGAGGGATTATATGATGATACAATAAAACATCAGAGAAATTATTTTCCGATTTGTGATGAAGATGGAGTAAAATCATTCATTAATAAGTCGAGCGTTTTGCTGCGAAACCAAAATATTAGGAATTATATGGAGTATTTACACTCTGAGTTAGGTGTGTTTGAAAGTGAGTTTGCGCAATATCTGAGAGATCTTTTAAAGGAACATAAGAGGTATGGCGAGTATACGGATATTATTATGAAATCGCTGATTAATGGGCACCCAAATGGAAAGATATTGAATTTTAATTATACGAGTGTAGGCAATTTTGAGGGATATATTGAAAATAATGTACATGGTAAGATAAATGACTTACCGATTATTGGTATAGATGGTGAAGAAATAGATGGTGAGGCAATTGAATTTACTAAAACATATCGAAAACTAATAAGAAATGACTCGCCAATTATACTAAATACTATTTTTGATGAGATAGTAATATATGGCCATTCTCTTGGCGGGCAAGACTATTCTTATTTTGAAAGTGTTTTTGATTTTGTGGACTTGTATAATGGTAATACAGTAGTAAAATTCATTTACAGTGATAATTTTCTTAATAGTGATTTAGAGAAGAAGAAATATCGAAATAGTATGACTAATAAACTATTCGCCCTTATAAGAAAATATGGGGCATCACTGAATAAAGATAATACGAATAATCTTTTACATAGATTAATATTGGAGGGGAGAATTAAACTTGAAAAAGACAACTTCATAGATAATGAATGAATTTATATAGAGCGAGAGGAGGTATAAATGAATAAATCATATAGAACAATAATAATAGATATATTAATAACTTTTTTTGCGTTGGTGTACATTCTTTTTACATTACTTATTAAGGTATTAAAAGCGAACACACCTATTCAAGAAATAGTTGCTGGAATGATTACTATAGGTTTTTTAGTGTTAATTATTTCCTATATTACTTATGGTATTACATTAATGTTTAGTAAAAAAATGAAGAGAAAACATATTAAAAGGATGCGAATAGTAGCTGTTATACAACTATATTTAGCTGAATTTGTTTTTTCAATAAGTTTTGATTTGCGAGTAAAAGATAGAGCTAACGAACTATTACTCCTCGTTTGGACTATTTTCGCTGTTTTAATAGCAGTATATATTTTTTGGTGTTCAAATATATATAAAACACTATCAGAAATGAAAAATGATAAAGTTGATATTGAAGAAGCAAATTGCACTGAGGATAAATTGATAAATGAATTCGTTGCGCTTTCTAAGATTCAAAAACGAAATCATTTCATCAGAAGAAATTATTTACCTGCAACTATAATACTATTTAATTTAGTATTATTATCATCTACAACTATTTTTTACTATTTTGATGTTGAATATAACGTGTTAGAAGAAACACTACTAATGTTTTCGCTTTATGCGACGTTGACCACTTTATTAATTGTTATATACGAAATTGTTGATTTCATTAAAGTCGCGAAAGAAGAGGCTTTAAAGATATTGCCAGTTGATGATGAAAAAGTATTTATTGCAGAGGATAAACTTTACTTATGGATTAGGTTTAAAAAAGTATATAGTGAATGTAAAAATATTATTGAAATGACGAAGGAAAATGAAGAATTTGATAAGAGTTTTTATGAAGATGTTGTTTTAACATATAATCTAGTATTCAATGACGAAAAAGCATTTGATAAAAATATAGATAGAATCACCAAAATATGTGATGATTATAAAAAAAAGAAAAAGATAATGAAAAAACAACATAAAATGTAGAAACAATGCAAGAAAAATACTCCAGACTATTTAAAGTCTGGGGTATTTTATCTTATAAAAGCAAATTAATTGAAAAAAGATTATAATTATTATAATATGGATATATAGAGGTAATAAGTATGAAGATAGCATTTTTTGATTCTAAAGAATATGATAAAGTATCATTTGATAAAGTGAATAATGGAAAGTATGATATTACTTATTTTGATGCATTACTAAGTATTGATACTGTAATACTTGCTAAAGGGTATGATGCTGTATGTGCATTTGTTAATGATAGAATTGACAATGAAGTATTGGACAAACTAAATGAATTTAATATTCATGTATTAGTGTTAAGATGTGCTGGGTATAATAATGTAGATGTTAAGGCAGCGTATAAAAAAGTGCACATCTTAACAGTACCCGGTTATGCACCAGAAGCTATTGCGGAACACGCATTTGCTTTAATTAATAGCTTAACGCGTCATATTCATAAAGCATATAACCGTGTTAGAGATTTTAATTTTAGTTTAAATGGTTTAACGGGTTTTAACTTAAGTGGTAAAACAATAGGCGTTATAGGAACTGGTAAAATTGGTAAGGTAATGATTAATATTGCTAATGGTTATGGAATGAGAGTTTTAGCTTATGATTTGTTCCCAAATCATAACTTAAACTGTACTTATGTTTCTTTAGATGAACTATATAAAGAAAGTGACATCATTACTTTACATGCACCATTAACTAGCGATAATTATCATTTAATCAATAGCGATGCTATTTCTAAGATGAAAGAGGGCGTAATGATTATTAATACATCTAGAGGTGGTTTAATCGATGCGGCAAGTTTACTTGAAGGCTTAAAATCTAAAAAGATTGGCGGAGCCGGCCTAGATGTATACGAAGAAGAAAGCAATGTATTCTTTGTAGATAAAAGCTTAGAAGGTATTAATGATGATACATTATCATTATTAATATCTATGCCAAATGTCATTTTAACAAGCCATCAAGCATACCTAACTAAAGAAGCTTTAGAAGAAATAGCTAAAACAACTATTGATAACTTAGATAAAGCATTTAGTGGAGAGTATTCTCCAAATGAAATATGTTATATGTGTAAGAATAAAAATGACTTAAATGCATGCTTAAAAGCAAGAAAGAAAAGTTGCTGGTAGAATCATTAATTTTAAAGTGAATTAAACATACAATTATACAAGGACTCTTACGAGTCTTTTTTTTATGAAGGATTATGTTTTTATAAAATTGCAGATTCAGTAATTATTAATAAGATTAATATTGTGTTTGTTGATATAAAAATTAATAAAGGCAAAAATAATGTTGACAATTATAACATAAATGTTATAATTTAATTAGGCTAGTGATAGAAATGGTGGCTTATGTATGAAGTAATAAAATATAAAACTGAAAATGGGAGATGCTTAATCGATGAATTCCTTGATGAACTAATTGAAGATCGTAGCAATTTTAAGTTAGTTACTAAGATTGAGCAATATATTAATATGCTTAGTGCTTATGGATACCAAATAAATCAATTATTTAATCCTAAAGCATCGAAGCGTGTTGATGATAAAAATGGTATATATGAATTAAGGCCAGATGATGTTAGAGTTTTTTATTATTTTATTAGTGAAGATCAAAGTTATGTTTTGCTCCATGGATTTGTAAAGAAAAAGAATAAAGCGGAAGAAGAGATTAAAAAAGCAATTAGAGAGAAGAAAGATTATGATAGGAGATACAAGGATGGAAAATAAAGTATTAAATGAGAAGGAAGTATTATTAGAAAGAAAGATAGCAAAGAAAACAGCAAACATCATTTCCCAATTAATAATTGAAAGAAATAATAGAGGCTTAACGCAAGCAGAACTTGCTAAAATGTGCGGATTAAAGCAATCAGCAATTGCTAGAATGGAAAATATACAAGTGATTCCAAGAATTGATACAATTATTAGAGTAGCAACATATTTAGGAATCGAATTAATATTCCAAGATGAATTCGCTTATAGCAACATCATCAGTTTAAACGATGAAGATAAAAACTATTGTTCGGATTTTATAGGAGCAAATATGATTATGAATATAGGAGAGATCAATTATGCCTGCGCTAACTAAAATGACTATTGTAATCAATGAAGCATCAATAATTAACAACAATATGAAAGGAAATTACACTTTCTCACCATTATTTAGTGCTGCTATTAATAGAAACAATGATGATTGTTATAGTATTAGCCTTGGTGTGAAAGTGAATAGTACTATTGAAAATCCATTTCCAATCGATCTTATTGCTAGAGTAACAGGAATATTTGAATTTGTTAATGAAGATAAAGAAACAATTGTAAGATTTATGAAACGAGAAGGATTTCAAATGGTCTATCCGTATTTAAGATCACTTACCACTAATTTAACAACATTAGCTTTGGTTAATCCGATTGTATTACCTATTCTAGATGCAAGTAAAATTGTATTTACTGAAAACTATAATAGTTAATTGTTATTATTAGTGATAAGAATGTTTTATCAAAATATGACTATATGGCTGTTCGAAAGCAAGAAAGAAGAGTGGCTGGCACAAAGCAGGTTAAACCTGCTTTTTTTATAAAGGTATTAAAAGATAGTTTAGTATTTGTTATAATGAATATGGAAAGAATAAAAGGTGATAAGAATGGAAAGAAGTAGATGGTATAAAGATGCATTCTTTTATCAAATATATCCAAGAAGCTTTTGTGATGGAAATGGTGATGGTATTGGTGATATTAGAGGAATAATATCTAAAATAGATTACTTAAAAGATTTAGGAATTAACGCAGTATGGTTAAGTCCAGTTTATAAAAGCCCTAATGATGATAATGGTTATGATATTTCTGATTATAGAAGCATTAATCCAGAATTTGGCACATTAGATGATTTTAAAGAAATGTTAGAGAAAATGCATAAATCAGGAATAAAACTAATCATGGATTTTGTAGGGAACCATACATCAGATGAACATGAGTGGTTTATAAAGGGATCAAAAGATAAAGATTCTAAATATCATGATTATTATTTCTTTAAAGAAGGTAAAAAGAATGGCAAGAAGCCACATAACAACTGGACTAGTTTCTTCGCAGAAGGGGCTTGGAATAAACTTGAAACTGGAGAATATTATCTAAAACTATTTTCTAAAAAACAACCAGATCTAAATTGGGATAATCCGCTAGTTCGAAAAGAAATGAAAGATATTCTACGCTACTGGCTAGATTTAGGAGTAGATGGATTTAGATGTGATGTAATAACAATTATATCTAAGCAAGAAGGCTTACCTAATTCTAAAAGGATATTACCAATCTTAAGAGGTGGAGAATATTATATCAATGGACCTCATGTTCATGAATACATTCATGAATTAAATAAAGATGTATTATCTAAATATGATTGTATGACAGTCGGTGAATCAGTAATGATAACTCCAATTGAGGCACTAGAATATGTTAAGGAAGAGAATGAAGAACTAGATATGTTATTTAGTTTTGAACATACAGATGCAGATGGATGGTTTCATATTAAATGGTTCTTAAGAAAGTTTAATTTAATTAGATTTAAAAAGACTCTAACTAAATGGCAAAATACTCTAATTGGTAATGGATGGGGTAGCCTATATTTAGAAAACCATGACCAACCAAGATGCTTGGGGCGCTTTGGAACAAGCGAAAAATACCCTTACGCTTCATCTACAATGCTAGCTACCATGATGTATTTTCAATTTGGTACACCATTTATATACCAGGGCCAAGAAATTGGTATGCGTAATATTAGTCTTGAGTTAGACGAATATGAAGATATTGAAACAGCTAATTTCTATAAAATTGGTAGGAAATTATTATTTACTAAAAAATACTTAATGAAAGCCATTCATTTAAAATCTAGAGACAATGCTAGAACGATGATGCAATGGGATAAAACTAATAACGCAGGATTTTCAAAAGTCAAGCCATGGTTTATAGTTAATAAGAATTATCAAGATGGTATTAATGTATTAGATGAAGAAAACGACCCAGATTCAATTCTTAACTACTATAAAAAGTTAATAGCTTTAAGAAAGGGTAATAAAATTGTTAGAGATGGTAATTATATTGAATATAATAAACAAAGTAACAAAATATATTGCTATTCTAGATCTTTAAATAATAAAACATTATTAATAATAGCTAACTTTAAAGGTAAAGACATAAACTATAAATTACCTAAAGGATTTAATAATAAGGATTTAGAAGTATTACTGACAAATTATAAAGAACAATTAGTAAATAAAGATATGGTTACATTAAAACCATATCAAGTATATGTATTAAGTATTTAAACATAAGCACATATGTGCTTATTTTTTTTATAAAACAGTATGGATTTGGAAAATAAAAGAGATGAAAAAAGTAGCATTTTCCATTCTGAATGGAAAAAACGAAAAGTCAAAAATAGAGTATTGAAACATTTATAAATAATTGATATAATGTATATGACACTATATATAGTGCCATAAGGGGTATAAGAAATGAGCCAAAAAGAAAAATTGATAAAAAAGTATACAACTTATCCATTACCAGTTGAAGTGAAATTTGAAGAATTTGTTAAGTATTTAGAAATATGTGGTTTTCATCAAACTGCCGTAAAAGGATCTCATCATATGTTTTTCCATAAAGAATATAATTTGAATGTTAGCATTGCTACTATGAATGGAAAAAATGTGAAAGCACGTTATATAGAAATAGTAAATGAGCTTATGAAGAAGAGGGAGGCAAAATCATGAATAAAGATTATCGTTTTGAAGTCTATACAGATTATTGTACAGGTGAAAGGCAGTATATAGTAAAATATATTGATTTTGAAACTGTGATTGGTGGAGGAGATACAATTGAAGAAGCAATTGAAGAAGCTGAAGGTAATTTGGAGTTTTATTTAGAATATTGCGAAGAACATAATATTGAAGTGCCTGAGCCATCTAACCACGATTATGAATTATATAGTGGTAAAGTAACGCTAAGAATGTCTAAATCTCTTCACCAAAAAGTTAATGATAGAGCTAGACGTGAAGGCGTTAGCATTAATTCATTACTTAATGAAGCAATTGCTGAATATATCGAAAGAAAGAGCATAACTTGCATGTTAGCAGAAAATGATGGCTTTACTTATAAAGGAGAATTATTAACTCATGAAAAGCTAGAAAGAATTAGAAAGAAAATGAAAGAAAAGAAATAATTATAAAAGCATTCTTAAACCTAAGAATGCTTTTATAATGGCTTTATATAATAAATTAACAATAGAATAATACTATATTAATACTCGATTAATTAAAAAAGATGTATAATAAAATTGTAATAGTGGATATTGTGGGGAAGTATGTATAATTTGCCCATAAATGGTGATAATTATGAAACTAAACAAACAATTGTTTAAGTCAATATGTATGTTAGTAATAACGGGTATTATGTTTTTAGGAACAGCCTTTTTATATTTATCTATCACCTTTGGTTGGCTTGCTGGAAAGCATGAAGTTGAAGGTGGGGGGATGAATATTATCGCTGAAAGCGATAAATATGAAATATATATTGATAAAACAACTGAATACGATAATGAACAAGTATATGAAGGAATAACTGATTTTAAGGCTAATATAGCCTTAACAGGTAAAGCTTTTAATGAAACAGATCCTACCGCTTTATATACTACATCAGGACTAGCTTTAGAGTTAGTAAATGAATCAGCATATGAAAATACTTACTTCTTAGTTCCAGGATCACATGGCTATTTTACTTTATATATTAAACCAAAAGTGGAAGAGAACTTTGATGTTAACTTTGATATTACTTTAAGCGGATATAAAAAAGGCTATGATGCAAATAATAATCCTTATGTATATATACCTGATGAAACTGATGAAAGTTTTAATAAAGCACTTAATATGCTTAAAGGTCATATATTATTCTTTGGCGGTAGAACTGCTACAACTGTAGATGGTCAAGTTAATATTATTTCGTTTAGCAACTTTTTAGAAAACCAAATTAGATTTAATACAGCTGGTAAGCAAAAAGTTACAAAATATGGTGAACAATATTATGAATTAAAAATATATTGGGAATGGCCACTACTTTATAGTGATATGATTGAAGATTTACAAAATAGTGATCCTAGTTATACCCATAAATATCCAGCCATTTTAGAAACATATATTAATAATCATAAAAATTATTTCTTTGCTAATAATGAAACTAGCACAGATGAAGCAGAATTATCTGATGCATATAATGATGGAGATCAATTAATTGGTGATAATATTCACTTCTTAGTTGTGAATTTAAAATAATTTAAAGAAAGGAGCATAAGATGAAAAAATTATTGTTTCTTAAGTTAAAAATAATTGGTTTATCAATTGCAATGTTTTTTACTTTCGCAATATTAGTTGTAGTACCAGTGTATGCTTGGTTATCTGGACATGAAGTTGTTGTTTATGCTCCAATCAATACATCTACATCACTATATATTGGTGCTGGTAATGAAGAAGATATTAGATACTTATCATTCGAAGGAATTGATGCTACTAGTGCACAAAGATATGTAGATTATGTATTTAGCGTAACTGGGGAATTTGTAAGACATTATAAAATTCAACTTGCTTTTACTACAAACAATGAATTTACATTTGAATTATATAAAGCAACAACTACTGAGCCTGAAAATCCAAGTGGGCAAGTAGATTATGTTACGCATCCACTGGATGGATCAAGTGCCCAAACTATAACTTACTACATTGCTAATAATGGTAAAGTAAATGGAAGTTACAGAAACCAAAAAGGAAATGACCTTTTAGGTAATGATTCTACATCTAACCCATTTTATAGCGATACTTATGGATCATATACATATGTGGATAAAAATGCAGTACCACTTTATTGGCAAACTAACGCTACAATTGAGGCTGGTGGAGATAGTTTCCATCATTTCTATATTTTAAGATTAATAATTGGTAATAAAACAACTAACGATAGAGAAACAGATATTATTTGTATTGCGGCGAGAGTATTCTCTAGCCAAATTACAGAATAGTTTTTAGGAGAAAATTATGAAAGGAATGTTAAAGCAAAGTAAAAAGATTTTTAGAATAGTGCTAAGTTTTGTTTTAGCATTCGTTCTAACAATCGGTATTGGAGTAGGCGTATATGCAGCCTACACCCATTCTCTACATGCCCAGCGTACTATTGCTCCATATGAATTAGGTATTAGATTTTCATCTAATTACTTATTAAAAGGAGCTAGTAAAGATAACATTAAAATAGTTTACACTACTGACATTAGCGAAAATGGAGTAAATCCAGCTGCTATTGTAACAGTATGTAATTATGCTCAAGGTAAACAAACCCAACCTAATGGTAATAAAGTAACTTATACTATGACAATTAAACTAGTTAAAGAAACAAATAATGGGTTTGTGGATGCGGTTGCTAGTGATTTACCTGATAACACTTATAATATTAGTTTAAGAAAAGGCGATGTTACTAAAAACTTTAATAAGAATAATTTAAGCGATTCGTTTACATCTCAAGAATTACCAGCTAAAACTGCTACAGCTGATGTATACGAATTAATTTTCACTAAAAACTTTGTAACTTTAAGTCCAAAAATTTATTTGGAAATAATAGTTACACCAACTGATGCTAGCCTTCCTACTCTAACAGGTTTATTCAAAGCAGATGTAAGAGTAGAAGGAGAAAATAATAGTTGGCAAGGATTATTTAGTGATGATCAAACTAACTTAAATCCTAGTGATTATGATGGATATAATTATGTAGTTACTGGATTTGGTACAGGAACTGTAACTTTGTCTTGGGATCATACAAAACTAGAGATGAATAATTTATCAATTCAAGAAATATTAGCAATTAGTGGTGCTACATATTCTGAAGATAATGATACATCTACATTAGTCTTTAGTGTAGATTCAAATGAAGTTAATAGATATGAAATACAATTCTATAAAATAGATATAGATACTAATGTCACTTGGACTAGTATGGCAAGAGATATTGTAAGTTTTGAATTTAGATAAAAATAAAAAATAAAAATAAACTACAGGTGGTTTTATGAAAAGAAGCACATTAGCTAACAAATTAATAAAACTAAATATATTCTTTGCAATTATTTGCTTAGCATTAATTGGAATCTCAAAGTTTGTTAAGATCCCAGTTAAGGCAGAAGCTGCCCAAACATATGTAATTAATTCCGCAGAAGCTTTTAATACATATGCGAGTGCTTATAAGAGTGGTGCAAGAAGTCCTGAAGATAGGTTAGAAATAACTATTAACAGTGGTCGTGTTGTAACAACTGATGGTTTTATCAGTCTTGGCACATCAGATAGACCATTTGCTGGGATAATTGTAGCCCCAGCTTCAGGAGTTGATACATTCCACTTATATAATTGCCCTCTTTTTGACTACGTTTCTACTGATTTACAACTACTTGGTAGTGGCGAAATCAAGATTATGCGTGAAAGAGCGAATGTAGAACCAGGGCCTGGACTACTTACAAGTGGATCATTATTTGCAAACCACGTAGTAGCAGGCACAAGAGCTGCTAGTTGGAAAGTAAACTTAGTACCAATTGATGGTGCTGGTAGTGGACTTGAAGCTTATAACTACGATAGCGTAATCGGCGATATGGCAAGTGATGCAAGTGTTGCTATTGAGTTCACAAATTCATCATCCTTAAACGTTGTATCAAGCGGCAATGCTGGATTAATCTGCGGAACAATGGGAGCTGGCTCTACTCTAGAAGTAAAAACAGCATCAAGCGGAAGCCAAATTACAGTTACATCTAATGGCGGTAATGCTGGAAGCTTAGTAGGTGAAATGCAAAGTGGTGCAACTCTTAAATTATCTAGTGCTAATAACACTAAAGTATCTACAGTTACATCATCTAATGCATATGCTGGTGGATTGGTTGGTAAAGCAATTAATGCTAATATCGAATTTGGTACTGGTATATCTGATTATGAAGTAAATGGAACAATCGATGGTAAAAATGCTGGCGGTATTTTTGGCTATTACAAAAATACAGATTCAAGCCGTACATTTAGCTTACTCAATACATTTGCAATTAATACTAGTATGAATATCAATGCTAAAGATAATGCTGGTATTATTTATGGTGTCCTAGTTAATAATGGTGCATCATTTACATTTGATGGAAATGGCACAAGTGAAGCAATTGAAGCAAATGTAAATGGTGGAAGTAGACGTGGTGGTGTCTGCGGAAGATATGAAGCAAGTAGTTTAACAAATACATTCAATATTACTAATGTATTATCAAAGATTAAAACAATAGCTGGCGAACAAACTGTATGCATTTCGGGCGGACTTATCGGTGAAATAGGAAGTAGCACTGCTACAAATGGATCTTATGTTCATATTGAAGATATTACTATAGAACTACCTAATAGTGGGACAACTTCAGTTAATGGTAAATATTATAACAATGGTGTTGATGGCGGACTTATTGGTACAATGGGTAAAAATGGCTCATTTGTAGATGTAAGTGGAACTATTACTATTAAAGGTGTTGGAAAAGTAGATGCAGGACTTATTTATAATTTTAGTGTATATGATAATGGTAAATTGACAGATAGCGCTTATGGTGTAGTAAGACTTCAAGGCATAACTGATTTATCAGCTGCCACATTTGTAAATTCTGCCAGTGGCCAAATCATGAAAAATCGTGATGCCTTATTAGTTTATGCTATTGGTGATGGCGAGGGAACTAACTCTGGCTGGACACTTAAACGTAATACAAATGATGCAATTGATCATGATGATATTTATTCATGGGGTGAAGTATTAAGACTTGATGGATCGACACTAAAAGAATCAGATTTATTTACAGTTGATGATACTAACCATACTGTAACAGTTAAAGCAGAAGTACTAACTATGGGTACAATTGTAGATTTTGCGAGGACTGCTTTAAATATATCACTAAATACTGGTAAATCTCCAAGTACGGGAGCATTAAGATTTGCTTCATCTAATGCAAGTGGCGATATTTTAGGCATGAATATGTCGCTTACTAGAGATATTAATCTAGCTAATACTGGCCTAACTGGTTTAACTAGAGATAATGGAACAAATAATGCATATAGTGCTACATTTAACGGAGCTAACCATACTATTAGTATGGCTACAGGCGAAGTATATGGTCTTAATGCAAGTGGTGCTGCTTTAGCAAGCAATTCAAAAGACGGTTATATTAATAATCATTTATACAATGGATTATTTGCGAAAACTAGTGGCGCTACGATTAGTAATTTAACAGTTAGTGGTTACTTCAACATTCGTCAAGCTACATCTGATATGAAACTTGGTGTTATTGGTCAAGCAAGTGGAAGTCTTACAATTTCTAAGTTAACATCTAACTTCACTATTAACCTTGTAGCTGGAAGTGGTCAAATTACTAAATTTGGTGGAGCGATTGGTGAAGCAACTGGCAATTTGAATGCTACAATAAGTGGATCATCTTCTTTATATCCTACATTAGTTGATATTTCTGATACTAGTGTAAGTAGTGGAACATATTCAAACATCGGTGGAGCAATCGGTTATTTAGGCTTAGGTGATGGAACTAGCCAAAGTATCTCATTTGATACAATTACATCTGGTGTTCATTATTATGGCACTGGAACTAATGGCTACCCTACTAATACCAATAAACCAGCTTGCTTTGGTGGCCTAATAGGTACTACTGGCCATTCAGCATATAATAAGAATAAACGCACAGTTACAATTAATAATGTAACAATTAATTTAGATATAAAAGGTAATTCAAAGAATAATACTTTTGGTGGAGCATTAGGTAGAGAATGGTTAAGCCTTGATACAGAAGTAACTGGCCTAACAGTTAATGCTACAGTTTCTGCAGTTGGTAATTCCAATAACTTTGGTTTCTTAACACAAACTGCAACTGGTCATATGGCTATTAATAGTATTAATCTATCAACAGCTAGTTATACATTACCGGCAAGTTCAAGTAATACATTTGGATTTGTAGCTAACAAAGCATATAAGGGCACAGAAGATGGTGATACTAAGTCTGCATTATATTTAGATGTAGATAATACATCTAATAACTATAATATTAGTGGCTTAACATTTACTACTGATCCTACTTTTAGTGTATATGATGAATTAGTAGCTGATAGTAGATTTAATGCTCAAGATATTACTAATAATGGCAATGCAATCATTTCTATTACAACTACTGATACTAAGTATTTAAATAAAACTACATATGGTAAAAATGATGCAAAAGCATTAAATCCTTATACTAGATACTATTATAATTTAGCTACTGCAAGAGCTAATCTTTCAACAGCCAAATATAAATTCTTAGTTTGGTCTGTAGGTAGATATGCTTATTCTAGTTTATCAAGTTGGTTTACTGTAGATAATACTACATTTACAGGTGACCTTGATATGACTGGCTTATCATATTATCCAATTGATGTAAGTGGTGTAAATGTAACATTCGACACTGCTACAATCAAACTTGATAACAAGACAACTGAGACTAATGTAACATTACCTTATACAGGTAGTAGCGCTAAGAGAACTACAAGAGAAGCTACAAACCAACATTATTTAATGCATACTGGTTTGTTTAGAAATTACTTAGGAAGCATTACAATTGAATCTTCAATTATTCAAGGTAATGTGCCAAAGCTAAGCGATTCATTCTGTGGATTCATTGTTACCAATACAATTGGTAATTCTGATACAAGCACAGCTAAGATTACAATCAATGGCTTAACAGTTGATGGATTACAGATTATTAATAATGATGGAACTGATTTAACTACAACAGCATATGCACCACTTTTAGTTAATAAAGTTGGTAAGAATACGAAATTATCAATGAGCAATGCTAGTCAAGCTAATTATTCTGGTTTTGCATCAAAATATGTAGCTTCAAGCTTATTTGGTGATGTCGGTAGTGCTGATGCTCGTGCAATTTATGTAACATTTAGTGGTATTAAATTCGATGGAAGAAGTACGGCTTCATCAATCGGTAATATGGATACAACATATGGAACTACTAAATCAATCTTTAGTAGAGCAACTCTACTTAATTCATTCTTATATTATGGTGAAAGTTCTGGAGCGTACAATTTTGAAATAACTGATGATTGGTCTAATTCAACAACAGCTATTCATAATGTTACTTATGGAAAAGAAATCACTTCATCTGTAGAGTATTTAAATACCCAAAAATTATATGCAGCTAGTGAATATTATGTTCACCCAACTACATATCAATCTACATCTGAATATTCATTTGCTACAGGCTTTTTACCATATGTATATACAGCATATAATGAAAATGATAATAAACATGAATTAAGAATTAACTTATCATTTAGTACAGCTATTCAAGGTGCTGGTAAATATGGCGATCCATATATAATTACTGATGGTGATATGTTAAAGGTTATCTCGAATATTATTGCCGGAGTCAATGTAGGAAGTGATGTAACAATCGAATTGCCTAGTACGCTTACTGATAGTAATAATGAAGTAAAATATAATTATGTTCCTTCTAGCATAAATTATTCGAAAATTGAATATACATTTGGAACAGATAACTTTACAGCAACGGGACAAACATCAATCTCTACTGATATAGTTAGACAATATTTATCTGGTGCATATTACAAGATTAATACAGATATTACTTTAGATAGTGAATATGATTCACTTGGTCGTACAAATATCCCATTTAAAGGGGTAATCTTTGGCCAAGGTGCTACAATTACTAATAAATCACCTAAACCATTAATTAAAAATTCAACTGGATGCGTAATTAAAGGTATTAATATTAACGTGGATGTTTATAAAAACAATTCATCTAATATTACTTTAGCAGCACCTCTCGGATCTGATTTATTCCAATATGAAAATGGTATCGAAACATATGGGGCACTAATTGCTCAAGTTATGGGTGGAGATACAATCATTGATACTGTAAATGTTACATTTACTAATGCTATATTTAACCTAACGGCTGCATCTGGTTCACGTTATGTGACACTTATCCCAGTTGGTGGATATATTGGAACATTACTTAATGGTGGAGTAATCTTTAGAGGTATGACATCAAGTAATGTTGGTATCACAAGTAGTGTTGGTATTACAAAGACTGTTAGTAGTGTCACAAGTAGTGTCGATGAAGGAGTTGCTAATAGTGGCTATTTGTACTTCAATCCTATTATTGGTAGAGTAATAGCAGGCTATGCATTCCACGAAACTACTACATATCATGGAACAGAAGATACTGCAACGCTAAAGAATGGTTTAAAGAATTATACAATTGCTGATTTAGTTGTACCTAGCAAAGATAGCGATAAACTAGGCGTTAAGAACGATGGAAAAACAATAACTGTTCCTAATGGCCAGTCTATGTTTATACTAGGTGCCATTGTTAATAGTGGTGCTGGATCTGCTGGTAGTGCAACAGGTGCATATCAGACAATTAATACATTCTGGCAAGCATATCGTGCTGATACAACTGCTAGAGGAACAGCAACATACGCTGATATTGGTAGTATGTCTACATCAGATTATAACCTTGCTAAAAATGATTCCTTATATGGCGAATCAACTGATACTTATTATGGAAGTAACACGATGAAAACACCATATATCATTTGGGCTTATACAACGGCAATTAGTAACCAATATCATGCTCGTAGAATTACTTCTGACGATAAAGCTGTTGTTAATATAACAGGTGATTGTGATGTTCCAGCTGGTTTTAGAGGCATAGGCAATATTTATTATGATAACGTATATTTAAGATTGCGTGTTATCACTTTAAATGGCGCATCAACTGGAGATAAATACGCTTATCAAGTAACACTTCACATGAGATTCTTAGAATATGCTCATGGTTCAGTAACGGCTTACCGTGCATCTGATGCTAATGGTAAGAGTGCTACTGCAGGACTAGGCTTATTTAATTTTGCTTATAGAGGTGGAACTAACGAATATAATCGTATGACCTTCAGCAACGTAATACTATCTGGAAGTGTATTCTATGATGTATACGGAGTTAATGGTGTTAAAAGTAATTATTATTTCAATAGATATGATGGAGATAATTACCAAGATGGTAATAATAAAATTAGAGGAACTATCGATGGAAACTCTGTAAACTATTCTACAAACTTATCAGTTGGTGGTCTAATTGGTTATACTCAAAGTGCAATTACGATCAACAATGTTACTTTTAATAATTTAGAAGTAGAAGGTGCTAAAACAGCAGGTGGAATAATTGGCTTTTTAGGAGTAAATGGTGCAGATAATTCTGATAATGTCATTGACTATATCAATTTCGATTCTACATCTACAACATATGGTTATGTAAATGTCGTTGGTGGCCTAACAGCTGGTGGATTAGTTGGTAGAATTTGGGCCCATAAACTAGAAGTAAATGGAAAATCAGATAGAACTGATATTATCATTAAGACAGTTGAGGTAAAATGTGGTGTTCCAAACGAAGTACAAATGGCATATGGCGCAAACGTAATCACTGGTGCTGGTGGAATCGTTGGATCATCTTGGTCTGCACGTAAAGGTGGCGGTGATAAGTTAGGTATAAATAAGAGCTATAGTGGTAGAAGACTTTATATCTATAACATAAATATTGTTGGCCTAGATGGTAATACTCAATCATCAATTAAAATTCGCAATAATTCTGATGACAATCCTGCATATAATAATTATGCTGGAGGATTCATTGGATCAGCTCATGGAGCCCTAATTAGAATTGGAAATTCTTCGATTTCAAAAATTAATATTAGTGCAAATTCTGCCGGTGGAATTGTTGGAAAACTTACACAAAAATATAATCTTTACTTAGATAATGTTACTATTAATGGTGATAACGGTATTGATGCTAATTATTACATTAAAGGTACAAGGCATGCTGGTGGAATTGTTGGTTTTGCCATTGGTCGTGACAACTTCTATATGGATTTGGAAAATGTTAAGATTTATTCATATGATATTATTTCCTCATATACTGGTACTACGAATATTGAATGTAATGCTGGTGGTATATTTGGTATCGTCACAGGAAGTAACAAAGGCGACACTGTTGATGAAAACTTACCTTACGAATTAAATAATATTCATATTAAAGAATGTAACATTACTACAAATTATGGCGCTAATTCAAATAACTTCTGTGGTACCGGTGGAATTGCGGGTGCCTTGACTGGAGGAAGTCATCCAGATAGCGCAAACATTAATGTCCAATATACTCCATCTGATACTAATGCCAACAGGGTAAAAATCAGTGGATATAATATCTTACTTGAAGATAATGTCATTAAACATTTAGAAGGCGGAACTACTAATAAATCTACTGCATCTACTAACCAAGCAATTGGTGAAGTAGTAGGTAATAATAGAGCTGGTTCATCAATTAGAATAGTAGGTATTTCAATTAAATATACTGGCGAAAATGAATACTGCAGAAAGATCTGTGGAAAATATGGGTCTAATAATGAAGAATTTGGCACTAGTTCATGGACAGTAACTAACACTGATTATAGCTTTGGTGCTGGGCAAATCATTTTCGCAGATTATTATATGAATCTAGATAATGATGCATTTTCAAACATTGGTGATAGTTCTGCTAATGTAGAAGCAGCAGAACCATACGTTACCGTTAATCCTAAAGTAAAAATTGGTGGATATGATTTCATCGGTGATGCATTTGCAACACCAGTTGATGGTAAGATTGCAATTAGTAGCTTACCAATTGCGGATATTTTAAGCGATAATCCATCGAGCAATAATGCTTCTATTTATAGTTACATAGGTAACAAGTTTTACTCAGGTAGTTCGGGAAATACTAACTATTATAATGCGCGTCTAGCATATAATAAGTTATCAATGTTTGCTTCAGAAATTGCCCAAACTGATGATGCTATATACTTAGATACTGACTTCCCAGTATTGATATTAGAAGAAAGTAATCCAACTATAACAATTAATAGTTATATTAGAATGATTACTAACTCTACATATGATTATTCAATTGATCAGGCTGGTCACTTCTCAGTTACTATTTATAAGATGGTATATGATACAAATACTAATAAATTTGAACCAACAACTGTTGGTGCAAGTTTACAAAAAGATGAAAATGGATTCTACACAATCTTTAATGTATTTGATAGTGGTAAGATGCAATTCTCATTAATTGATGTAAGCTACTACAACCCAACTAGACCAGAAAATGTAGCATTCCATATTTATCTACCTGTATTTGTTAAGAAAGTATTATCATATGGCTTTGATATCGCTGTTCAAGGTGGTACTACATATCTAGAAAGCGAATATACTGATAAATTTGGTCAAGCTTTAATTGAAAATATTGGTAGCCCAGTTACTGCATACTTTAGATATACATATTCAAAGACAGCAGCAGATTGGACAACTGCAATTAATTCTGGTGAAAACGTAATGCGTTATTACAATAAATCATTATTATTCTATAAAGCTAATACAAGTGAAACATTAGCCGACTTAAATCCTAATACAATGTTAGCTCTATCAGGACCAAATAATGATGGTAAAGTATATTATGCAAGACTTGGTGATGTTCTACTTAGTGATGGCATAACACTAGATTTATCAAAGTTTAGGCAAAAAGTTTATAGTAATGGAGAATTTATAGATGGAGATTATTTCCAACCTGCATACTTATCTGATTTAATGGATATAACAGTATCAACTAGTGGTGATAAAGCATTTGTAAATTGCGATGCTGAACATGCTACAGTTAAAGTAGGCGATGCTTATTACCGATTAGCTGAAGAAGGAGAAACACCAGTATACTCTATCACAGTAAATGGTGATTCATTCCAAGAAAGTTATTATTTAACATTCTTTACTGAGCAATCGAGTATTGCTAATGCTTTCCATTATTATCTAATTACTTCACCTGCAAGCTTTGCAGAAACAGAATATCCTGCTAAGATCCTAGATACTGGTGGACATACAATGGTTCACTTAGTTATGGGTAAGATATTTGACCATACTGATTTCAATGTAAAATCGGATACGCCAAATCAAACAACGATTATGACAGCGGATAACCATACATTAGAGATTAATATGAGTGCAAGATTTGGCTTGCGTACAGTAGAAGAAGGAATGGATGCAGATATTAGAAGCTATCTACAAAGCTTAATTGCAAATACAAATGTTTACCAAAGCTTCTTAGTACAACTTAATAGATATGATGGTGTAGCAATTCAAAAAGTTATTTCTGGTAATCCAACAGGAGCTGGTACATATGGAATTGATTATGTACTTGATGGGACTGCTGCTCAAAGTAATACATATGGGGCTGATGATATTCGTATCAATCATAACTACGCAGAATTTGTATCAAGTAGTTTAAGTAGTTACTTTGCATCTGGTGATGCATTTGAAATTGTAGCTAGTGTAAGCTTAACTTATAATACAAGTGCAGCAATTTCGGCTCAGTTCCCTGGTCAAAGTGATAACTTCCCAGATAATGGTACAACTGTAACCGGATCATCACACTTATCATTCATTCGTTCCGCAACCGCTTCTTCAAAGAACGAATTATCAATGAATGAAACTCCAGCTAGACTTTATTATTCAGAAGATACTCCTGAATATGCAGCTTTGAATCTTAACCCTGTGGAAGATAGAGTAGGTAATATCTCTTCAATGGGTATTAATGCTCTAAATCCAAAAGATACAACTACTGCTTCGTTTGATCTACTTGCAGTTCTTGATACAACTACTGTAAGAGCACAAGTAGAAGAATATACAAGCGCAACTGTAGAGTTTGAGTTAAGACAAAAAGTAAATGGTGAATATGGTAATGAATTAACATTATCTGATTATTTAGTATCAATTAAAGTAGGCGATACTACTCTAACAGCTGAGCAAATGGCAAGCGGAATAATTAGCTTACCACTTGCAAGCTTAAGTGATGATGGTGCTTATATTGAAATACCTATTATTACAGTTACTGTAAAGACAGGTAGCGCATTAGAAGCCCAACACTATTTGTATTCAAATTACAAATTTACAGTACTTGTTACCTTATATGATGGTAACAACCCAATTGCATCAAGTCATGCAAGTAACTTTGTAATTTACACTAATGCTAGAGTCGTTCCAGACTTTATCGTTAGATAAAAAAATAACGTATCCTTAACAAATGTTAAGGGTACGTTTTTTAATATCTTTACAATTTCCGTTAAAATTGTTTCATAAGTAAAGATTTTTTGATTGCTAAGTAAAGATAAGAGAATGAATAAGAATTGCATTTATATCTTTATATTTTTCACCTTTAAAATTATACTTAAAAGATATATAATTAATATGGAGTATTAGGTAAATTGAGGCCAGTTATGTATATTAAACTTGTTATCTTTGATTTAGATGGAACATTGCTTTATACAATTAAAGACATTACTATTGCCCTAAATTACGCATTAAAGAAAAATGGGCTTGATGAAGTTAGTATTGATGAAGCTAAGTATATGGTTGGAAGTGGAGTAGATGTTTTAATCCAAAAAGCAGTTAAAGAAGAAAAAAAACTATTTGATAATGTAAAAGAAGATTATTCCTTATTTTATAAAGACCATAATATGATTCAAACTAATCCATATCAAGGTATTATGCATTTACTTAAAATGCTTAAACAAACTGGCATTAAGATAGCTGTTTTATCAAATAAACCAGATAATGATACAAATAATGTTGTTAAATATTATTTTGGGGATTTATTTGATTATGTTTTAGGCAGTAAAGAAAATTTAAGATTAAAACCTGAAAGTGATGGCATCAATGTAATTTTAGATCATTTTAAAATAGCAAAAGAAAATACTATTTATTTAGGGGACTCAAATATCGATGTCTTAACAGCCCAGAATGCTAATTTATTTATGGGAGCATGCTTATGGGGATATAGGAAAAGAAGCGAACTTGATGGAGCTAGCATATTCTTTAACAGCGCTAAAGAAGTAGAAAACTACATAATCAAAAATAATAATTTATTAGCTAATGGCGCTATTATCTATGATAAGCCAAAAGGGATTTCTAGCCAAGAAGCCTTAATTGAAGTAAAGTACGCCCTAACTAATAATGGCATGGTTGTAGAAAAGATTGGCCATGCGGGGACGCTTGACCCTCTAGCAACTGGAGTACTTGTAATATTACTAAATGAAGCTACAAAATTATCTGATTATATTTTAGCTAGTGATAAAGAATATCTAGTTAAATGTAAGCTAGGTATTAAAACTGATACATATGATATAGATGGGACTATTTTAGATACAAAAAAAGTAAGTGTGGATGATAAAACACTAGATGCTACCCTAAAATCATTTTTAGGTAAACAAAAACAAGTTCCACCGATGTATTCAGCTATCAAAGTGGATGGTAAAAAACTATACGACATAGCAAGAAGCGGTAAAACTGTAGATTTGGAAGCTAGAGATATTGAAGTATTTAATATTGAAAGAGTAACTAATATTGATCAAAACAATGAGTTTAGTTTTAAAACAAAAGTATCTAAAGGTACATACATTAGATCTTTATGTAATGATTTAGGACTTAAACTAAATACTTATGGAATTGTATCTGATTTAAGAAGAACTAAATCAGGAAGATTTAGTGTTGATAATGCATATAAATTAGATGATATTAAAAATAATAATTTTAATATCATTAAAATGGTTGATTTAATTGATTTAGAAAAGATAAATATAAATGAGGCCATTTATAAAAAAGTAATTGATGGAAAAATGCTTAAAAAGGATGAGCTAAATTATCCTAAAAATAGTGATGTTGCTTTAATTTATTTAGATAAATTAATAGCAATATATGTATATGATGAAAACATGGATAGGTATAAAGCAAAAAAGGTATGGAATTAGTTTATTTATATAGTAATGATGTATTTAAAGATAAAATGAGCAATGACACTAATTTGGTATGCACAATTGGTGTCTTTGATGGCGTTCACAAAGGCCATAAACTAATCTTTGATGCTTTATTTAAAGAAGCAAGAAAGATAAATGCGAAAACTATCGTTTTCACATTTGATCCTCATCCTGATTATGTTCTATCTAAAAGAGAAAACAAGGGTTATCTTTTACCACTTGATGAGAGGATTAATGCTTTTAGGCAAATAGGGCTTGATTATTGTTGCATCATAAGATGTGATGAAGAATTAGTTAATATGCCTTATCAAGAATTTAATGCTAGATTCTTATCAGAGATGAATGCAATTGTCGTAGGATCTGATTTTAGATATGGACGTAATGCTAAAGGTAATACTTATACTCTTGCAAGTATCACTGATAATGTAATAGTAATTCCTGTTTTAAAAGACAATGAAGGTAACAAAATAGGTAGTGAAGATGTTAGAAGATACCTAGATAATGGACAGATTAGGGAAGCTAATAATATATTATTAAAGAATTATAAAATTGGTGGAATTGTATCTAATGGTAATAAGATAGGTAGCACTTTAGGAATTAAAACTGCTAACATTAGATTAGAACAAAATGATTTTATGCTTAAGAAGGGCGTATATAAATGCTACGCCATCATTGATCATGAAAAATATAAAGCTATTTGTAATATAGGCTATAGTCCAACTATTAAAGAAAATAAAGAATTAAGACTAGAAGTCCATATTCTAGATTTTGAAAAAGATTTATATGGCAAATTTATGCTTGTGGAGTTTGTTGATTTTATTAGAGATGAAATAAAATTTAACAATATCAAAGAGTTAAAAGCACAAATTTTAAAAGATATTGAAGAGGTAAAGAAATGAAAGTTATAATTATTGCCGCAATGCCAGAAGAAGTTAATATGTTAACTAGAAAGATTCCTTTAATTAACAAAAGAAGTATAACTTCTTTAAATCAGGAATTCATCATTGGTGATTATGATTTAGAAAGAGGAATTGAAGTTATAATTGGTGTAAGTGGAGTAGGCAGAGTTGCTAGTGCAATTCTAATGGCTAACTTAAATCATACATTTAAGCTGACTAAAGATGATTACATCATTAACTATGGAACAGCTGGGGGAAATGATAAAGTAAGCGTTGGCGATATCGTAGTTGGAGAAAACAGCCTATATGGCGATGTAAATTTAAATGTATTTGAATCTAAATATCGTTATGGCCAAATGAGCCATTGCCCCCTAACTTTTAGTGGCAATGATAAATTAGTAAAACTTCTAAAGAAAAGTGATTTAAGGCTTAAATATGGCGATATATGCACGAATGAATCGTTCATGATTAATAAGAATGAATGTGATAAACTAGTTAGTGATCACTTTAGCGATTTGAACATTATGGCGTTTGATATGGAGTCAGCAGCATATGCGCAAAGCGCATATATGCTAGGAAATAATTTTTTAGCAATCCGCTATATTTCTGATGTAATTGGTATGCCAAATCAAGATATAGTATTTGAGGAAATGCTTAAAGAAGCTGATAGAATGGCAATGAATATTTGCTTATATATTTTGGATAATTTATAGAGGAATATATGAAAGATTTAGAAGTTTTTGAAATAATTAAAAAAGAAGCTGCTAGACAAGAAAATAATATTGAATTAATTGCTAGTGAAAATTATGTATCTAGCGATGTATTAGATGCGGTAGGGTCTATTTTAACTAACAAATACGCAGAAGGTTATCCACATAGAAGATATTATGGTGGATGTGAATTTGTAGATGAAGTGGAAGAACTTGCAAAAGATAGAGCTAAAAAGTTATTTAATGTAAAATATGTAAATGTACAGCCACATTCAGGCTCGCAAGCTAATATGGCAGCTTATAGAGCGCTCCTTAATAAAGGTGATAAAGTATTAGCAATGGCACTAGAGCATGGTGGGCATTTAACGCACGGTCATAAATTATCATTTTCTGGTCAAGATTATGAATTTAGATATTATCAAGTAAATGAAGAGACAGGAATGATTGACTATGATGAAGTAGCACGTATTACGCTTGAATTTAGACCTAAATTAATCGTAGCCGGGGCTAGCGCATACGCGCGTGCAATTGATTTTAGAAGGTTTAGACAAATAGCTGATTCGGTTAGTGCATATTTAATGGTTGATATGGCGCATATTGCTGGGCTTGTTGCTGCGGGGTTGCACCAAAACCCAGTAGACTATGCCGACATTGTAACATCAACTACTCATAAGACTTTGAGGGGTCCAAGAGGCGGCTTAATTTTAACTAACAATTATGAGATTTATAAAAATGTAAATTCAGCCTTGTTCCCTGGCATTCAAGGTGGACCTTTAATGCATGTAATAGCTGGCAAAGCTGTATGCTTTGGGGAAGCATTACAACCTAGCTTCAAAGAATATGCAGCGCGTATTATTAAAAATGCATCCGTTCTAGCAAGTGAATTAAGCAAAAGAGGCTACACTGTCGTAACAGGCGGAACAGATAACCATTTATTAATGGTTGATATGTATTCTTCTTGCAAAATGACTGGAAAAGATGCAGAAGTTTTACTTGATAGCGTTGGAATTACAGTAAATAAGAATACAGTGCCATTTGATACTCTTCCACCAATGGTAGCTTCAGGCATTCGTATGGGTACAGCTGCTATTACTACTAGAGGATTTAATGAAGATGATATGGTTGAAGTTGCTAGATTAATTGATGAAGCTATTAAGAATAAAGATAATTTAGAAGAATTAGATAGAATTCACCAAGATGTTTTGAAACTAACTAAAAAATATCCATTAGATAAGGTTATGAAAAGATGAAAAAGACTAAAGAAGAAAGAAAACAAATGGGTGAAAAAAAGAAATTAAAAAGAATGACCTTTTTAACTTCTTTAATCACTTTAGTGAGTTTTTTATATAAAGCAGGTTTAGGGTTTTTAACTAGATCGTTAGTGTTACTAATTGCTTCAATTTCTACTTTAATGGTATTTATCTGCAAAGTTGTATTTGTAAAGAATGTTTTACAAACTAGAGAAAAGAAGAAAAAAGCTTATCTAAAAATGGCTATTGCCATTTTGGTATATGCATTTATCTTTATTGCTTTTGTAGTACTAAAAGTAAATGGAATAGATATTTCTAATGATAAAACATATAGTGGAATAATTGGATCATTATTAATCTTATTTATGTTAATTATGTTTATATTATCGATTAGAAACCTAAAAGGTGCTTTAGAAAAGAGCGATATAATGGTAATTGGTCTAAAAGAAATGGTATTTGTATCAGCTTTAGCCGATTTAGTAATTATTGAGGAATATATTTCACGTATTATTCTAGAATATAAGACAATCGATATATTATTATTTATTAATAACTATTTTTCATTAGCTATAGGTATCTTAATGGTAATAGTTGGTATTATAATGATAATAAGATTTGCAAGATATAAAGTGAACAAAGGCGAATAATATTCGCCTTTTTTTAGTAAAACGCGAAAAATTCAAAGAAATGAGACTGGTTTTGCCACTGTTATTAACATTATTAAAAATGAAAACGGTTTTGTAAAATATACTTAACAAATTAATTTTCGCAAACACGAAAAATAAAAGCAAAAAAAGAGGCATTTTAAGTCTCTTTTTTTTAATTGATGATGCAACATCTTGCAAATGTAAACCAAAGTTTACATAGTTTTTCCAAAATTTTGTTGACTTTAAATTACTAATTGGTATAATGGACCTAATCACATTTAAAAGGAGTATAAATTATGACTATTGCAGAAAAATTGATTCATTTAAGAATCGTAAATAATATTTCTCAAGAAAAACTTGCTACATTACTTAATGTATCACGTCAATCTGTATCAAAATGGGAAAGTGGTGAATCGCTTCCTCAAGTTGATAAAGTAATAGAAATATGTGAATTATTTAAAATTACAGCTGATGAATTATTAAATGATAAAATTATAATTCATCGTGGACAAAAGTTAGTTGTTGATGTTGATGAAAACATTAAAACTAAATATTTTGGAACTGATGGCTTTAGAGGAGAAGTTAGTAAGACTTTAACTTGCGATCATGCTTATAAAATTGGTAGATTTTTAGGATGGTTTTATGCAAATCCTAAATATAATTCTCAAAAGATTGGCTATAGACCACGTGTAGTAATTGGAAAAGATACGAGAAGATCATCTTACATGTTAGAATATGCTATCGCTGCTGGTTTTGCCGCAAGCGGGGCTGATGTAAGTTTACTTCATGTTACTTCTACACCAAGTGTAGCTTATGTTATTAGACAAGATTGTTTTGATTGCGGTATTATGATTACAGCTAGCCATAATCCATTTTATGATAATGGAATTAAAGTGCTAAATTGTAATGGTGAAAAATTAGAAGATGGCGTGGCTATCTTAATAGAAGAATATTTAGAAGGTAACTTAAAAAGATTTCATTTAGAAGGTGATGATTTACCTTTTGCTAAACACGAAGATGTCGGATCAATTACTGATTATAGTAGTGGAAGAAATCGTTACATTGGTTATTTGATTTCCCTTGCACGTCATTCAATGAAATCATTAAAAATTGGTCTTGATTGTGCAAATGGGGCTAGTTGGATGATTGCTAAAAGCGTGTTTGATGCACTAGGTGCTCAAACATTTGTTATTAATAATAATCCAGATGGTCTAAATATCAATGTGGATGCGGGAAGTACACATATTGAAACACTTTGCAAATATGTAAGAGATAATAGACTTGATGTTGGGTTTGCTTTTGATGGGGATGCTGATAGATGCATAGCTGTTGATGAGAATGGAAAAGAAGTAAATGGCGATAAAATTATGTATTTGTTAGCATGCAAACTAAAAAAAGAAAATGCCTTAGAAAAAGATACCGTTGTTACTACAATTATGTCAAATTCTGGTTTATTTAAAGCGTTAAAACAAATTGGTTTAAATTCAGTGCAAACAAAAGTTGGTGACAGATTTGTTGCTGAAAAGATGAATGAAGAAGGATATTCATTAGGTGGAGAACAATCAGGTCATGTTATTATAAAAAAATATGCTACAACAGGTGATGGCATTTTAACTGCTATAATGGTAGCAGAACAAATTATTGAATCTAAAGACAAACTATCTAAACTTGTAGCACCAGTTAAATTACTTCCTCAAATTACTAAAAATATTAAAGTAACTGATAAAGATGCAGTAGTTAATGATCAATATGTTCAAAATAAATTTAAAGAAGTTAATCATGAAATTGGAGATAATGGAAGAGCCCTTTTACGTCAATCAGGTACAGAACCAGTTGTTAGGATTATGATTGAACTTGAAAATAAAGAAAAATGTAATGAATATATTGAACGTATTTATAATGTCATCAAGAAAAGAGGCTACGTAAGTGAATAACCTTAATATTGAAACAAAAGATTTATTTAGTACAAATGATCCACTTCTAAAAGATGTTTTTGATAATGCTAAATATCCTTGGGAAATATTACCTTTGATTAAAGAAATTGTTAAAAAAGGACTAGAAGAAGGAATAGAAGGCTATCATTTATTAAGAGATGGAGTATTAGTTGGTGATAATGTAACAATATTTGACACAGCTACTATTATCCCTCCCGCAATTATCGGTGCTAATACAGAAATTAGACCGGGAGCATTTTTAAGAGGAAATGTAATAATTGGAGAAGCTTGCGTAATTGGTAATTCAAGTGAATTAAAAAATTGTATTTTATTAAATCACGTACAAGTGCCACACTATAATTATGTTGGTGATTCAATATTAGGTGATTATGCCCATATGGGTGCGGGCAGCATTTTGTCAAATTTAAAAAGTGATGGAAAAAATGTTGTTATCCATGCGGATATAGACTACGATACAAATTTAAGAAAAGTTGGGAGTTTTTTAGGTGAACATGCCGATATTGGCTGTGGAAGTGTATTAAATCCTGGAACAATCATTGGTAAAAATACCCAAGTTTATCCACTTACAATGCTTAGAGGAGCTTATCCAGAATCATCGATTGTAAAAGGTACTAATGAAGTTATTGAAAAACGATAAAATGATTAATTATAAAAATGACATTTTACTTGAAAAATGAAGTGAAAAGGAGTATAATGCTATTGACCTGTGACTAGGAGTAATGATTCTCCAACGTTATTCTTTGTCTTAGGCGTCATTTATTTATAAGGAGGATAAAATTATGTCATGCATTTCTCAAGAAGAAAAAGCAAAACTTGTTGCTGAATTCGGTAAGAATGAAAAAGACAGTGGATCAGTTGAAGTTCAAATCGCCATTTTAACAGCTGAAATCAACCGTTTAAATGATCATTTACAAGAACACATTCATGATTTCCACTCACGTCGTGGCTTACTTAAAAAGATTGGTCATCGTCGTAACTTACTTGCATATCTTAAAGCACATGATATTAATAGCTATCGTGAAGTTATTAAGAAACTTGGCTTAAGAAAATAATTTTAACTTGGAGGGCAAATTTAGTGCCCTTTTTGTATGATTATATCCATTAATTTGGTTTATATAGATTGGGTAGCCCCCATTTAGGCTAGTACTAAATAATTTAGTACGCTTATATTACTTATCGGGAGTAGTATAAGGTTGGAAAAAGGAGAATATAAAAAAATGAGTGAAATTAAAAGATTTGAATACGTTCAAAAAGAAGGACGTAAGTTTGTTGTAGAAGTGGGAGAAGTAGCAAAGCAAGCAAATGGTGCTGCTATGGTACACTATAACGATACAACAGTTTTAAGTGCTGCGGTATTTTCAAATAACGCTTCAACTGCTGATTTCTTCCCTTTAACAGTTTTATATCAAGAGAAGTTATATGCAGCAGGTAAGATTCCTGGAGGTTTCTTTAAAAGAGAAGGTAGACCAACTGAACATGAAACTTTAACTTCACGTTTAATTGACCGTCCTATTAGACCTTTGTTTGCTGAAGGATTTAGAAACGAAGTACAAGTAATTAATACAGTATTATCTGCTAACCCTGACTATTCTAGCCAAATGACAGCAATGCTTGGTGCATCTATTGCTTTATGCATTTCTGATATTCCATTTGAAGGACCAATTGCTGGTGTACAAGTTGGTAGAATTAATGGCGAGTTTATTATTAACCCAACTGTAGCTGAACTTGATGCTAGTGATATTAACCTAATCGTAGCTGGAACAGCTAATGCTATTAACATGGTTGAAGCTGGTTCTAAAGAAGTAAGCGAAGAAGATATGTTAGATGCATTAATGTTTGGTTTTGAAGAAATTAAACGTTTATGTGCATTCCAAAAAGAAATCGTAGAAGCTTGCGGTAAAGAAAAAACTGAAGTAGAACTAAGAGTTATCCCAGAAGATATTAATAAATTAGTTAGAGATATGGCTGAGGATAGATTAGTTAAAGCTGTAAGTATTTATGATAAATTAGAACGTGCTAGAACAATCGATGCTATTAACGAAGAAGTAATCGAAACACTTGAGGCTGCTTGGAAAGGCGACGAAGATCTAGAAGATAAAATGAAATTCGTTAACAATATCTTAGAATTAATCGTAGCTACAGAAGTACGTAGATTAATCACAGAAGATAAAGTTAGACCTGATGGTAGAAAAGTTGATGAAATTAGACCACTTTCTAGTAGAGTAGATGTACTTGAAAGAACTCACGGATCAGCATTATTTACAAGAGGCCAAACTCAATCATTAGGTATTGTAACACTTGGTTCTTTAAATGAATTCCAAGTAATTGATGGACTTGGAGTTGAAGAAGGTAAAAGATTTATGTTCCATTATAACTTCCCAGCATTCTCAGTTGGTGAAGTAGGTAGATATGGTTCACCAGGTAGAAGAGAAATTGGTCATGGTGCTTTAGCTGAAAGAGCATTAGCTCAAGTTATTCCATCTGAAGAAGAATTCCCATATACTATTAGAGTTGTATCAGAGATTTTAGAATCAAATGGTTCTTCATCTCAAGCTTCAATTTGTTCAGGAACTATGGCTTTAATGGCTGCTGGTGTACCAATTAAAGCACCTGTTGCCGGTATTGCCATGGGATTAATATCAGATGAAGCAACTGGTAAATATACAATTTTAACTGATATCCAAGGTATGGAAGACCATTATGGTGATATGGACTTTAAAGTAGCTGGTACTAGAAACGGTATTACTGCTTTACAAATGGATATTAAAGTTAAAGGAATTTCTCGTGAAATCTTAAAAGAAGCTTTAGCTCAAGCTAAAGTTGGTAGAATGACAATTCTAGGACATATGTTAAATACTATTAATACATATCGTGATGAATTATCACCATATGCACCAAAAGTAGTAATGTTTAGAATTGATCCAGATAAGATTAGAGAAGTAATTGGAGCTGGTGGAAAAGTTATCACTAAGATTATTGAAGAATGCGATAATGTTAAGATTGATATCGAACAAGATGGTAGGGTATTCGTAATGCATCAAGATCGTAAATGGATTGAAGCTGCTTGTGAAAAGATTCAAGACATCGTTAAAGAAGCAGAAGTTGATCAAATCTATACTGGTAAAGTTGTTAAGATTGTTGACTTTGGCGCATTCGTAGAATTATGGCCAGGATGTGAAGGAATGGTTCACATTTCTGAACTTGCTAACGAAAGAGTTAAAACAGTTAAAGATGTAGTGTCTGAAGGCGATGAAATTGTTGTTAAAGTAATCGGAATTGATGAAAAGACTGGCAAGATAAAACTTTCAAGAAAGGCTGCAATTAACGCTTAAACTAAAAAGAGCTACTTTAAGTAGCTCTTAATTAGTTTATATGTTAAGTAATTTATTATGTTTTGGTCGCAATTTAGAGCATATACTTTAATACCGGTATTTATATTCATCATTTTATCATCATATTTAATATCTTATTTACTTAAAGATAAAGATGATAAAGTAAGAATGTTACCAATAAAAATAGTAACTATTATTTTATTAGTATTAGAAGTAATAAAACAAACATTAAGTATAATTTTACGTGGATATGATTTATATCATATTCCTCTCCATTTCTGCTCTTTGTTTTTATACTTTTTACCAATTGCTAGTTTTTATAATGGCAAACATAAAGATGTATTTAGAACATTAGGTGCAGTTATATCAACTTGTTTATTCTTATTCATGAGCATTTATCCATTATTAATATATCCAGATGGAGATATTTATGGAATTAAAGAATTCTTAGGTGGTAATTTAGAAAGATTTTTCCAATTCCATTCCGTAGTATTTCATAATATTGCTTTATATCCATTCTTTTTCTTTGCTTTTAATAAAGTATTAAATCATGATAAGAAAAAAGATATCAAAGCAATAATCATTGCTTTTGTAATTTATTCAGTAATTGCAGGTACACTTGCTAATTTAATTGATACTAACTTTAATAATTTTAAATCATGCAATGCGGATTTCTTAGAAAACGTAAGAGTTGCAATGGTTAATAATATTGGCGTATTTGGCCAAGTAATATATGTATTAATGATTGGTGTAGGTACAATTATTGTTCCGATACTAGCTTATTTAATTTTAAAATTATTTGAAAGATTAAGTGATAATGTTGGAACAGGTTTAAATGTTTCATTTATTATGGCGACTCTTGTAACAACTGGCTTATTAATAACTATCTTTAATACAGGGCTAGGAATGATAATTTGTTCTATCTTTACAGTAATAGCAATTTCTGCTTCAATCCCTACATTAATTAATGCAATTAGAGAAAAAGATAAAAAACATATTTTATTTGCATCTTTATTTACATTAACCAGCTTAGTTGCAGTGATTGTGGAATTTATAAAGTTATAAAAAGAAAAAACTATTAGTAAAAATGTTTACTAATAGTTTTTTGTTATTGTTTTATTAAATCAGCTGATGCTTTTATTATATTAAGCATCTTTTCTTTTTTTGAATCAGATAAATCGTCACATAAAGAGTGAATTGCTTTTATAAATTCATCATTTGCATCTTTATTAATATTTTCGATTGTCTTTGCAAATTGATGTTCGTTTATAGTCATAATAACATTTTTATCAATTAAATAATCGATTGAGACACCAAAAATGTCACCTAAAGCTGATAATTGCATGATGCTAGGTTCAGTTTTATCATTTTCCCAAGCGGAAATAACATATTGTTTTACACCTACCATGTCTGCAAGTTCAATTTGTGTTAAATTTTTTCTTTTTCTTAGTTTTGTTAATTGTGTACCAAATGACATATTTTACCTCTCTATATTCATTGTAATATGTAATAAATAATTTTTCAAGAAAATATATAAAAAATATATATAACTGATTGACTAATTAATATTCACATATTATAATAATATATGTGAAATGAACATATAAAGGAGAAAACTATGGAAAAAGAATTAATGATGGATTATGTTAATGATTTGAAACAGATTAAAGAAACAATTAGACAAAATCAGAATAAGGCTATGTTAGTTGTAAATAGCGCTATGATTATGACTTATTATGAAATTGGAACGATCATAAACAAACGAAAAACTTGGGGAAGCAAATATATTGAAAGGCTATCAAATGACTTAAAAGAATATGGGCGAGGTTACTCATATGATCAACTAAAAAGAATGGCACAATTTGCATCATTTTTCACATTAAATGAAATTAGGGCACAGCCTGTGCCCCAAATTTCGTGGGGCTCTATTATTACTATAATGCAAAAATCTAACACGCACGATGAAATGCTTTGGTATATAAACGCCACATATCAAAATAGATGGTCCCGTAATATGGTTCTTAATCAAATAGAAATGAAAGCATATGAAAGAAGCCTTATTAAACCATCTACTACATCAATTACTAGAAGTGACGAATTAACTAGTGAAGTATTTAAAGATACATATGTTTTTGACTTTCTAGATAAAGAAAACATTAAAACTGAAAAAGATTTAAAGAAGCAATTAATTGATAACGTAATTAAATTTCTCCAAGAATTAGGCCCGGGCTTTTCACTAGTCGGTAAAGAATACAAACTAGTTACACCGACTAAAGAAGATTTTTATATTGATCTACTTATGTATCATGTAAAGATACATGCATATGTAGTTATTGAAGTTAAAATTGGCAAATTTAATCCATCTGATTTAGGCCAATTAATATTTTATGTGAATGCTACTGATGACCTAGAAAGAAGCGATAAAGATGATGAAACAATTGGTTTGTTATTATGTAAAGATGCCGATGAATATGTAGCAAAGACATCGCTGAATAAAAATCAATTAAAGCTTGGTATTTCAAAATATAAATTATTAGAAGACATACCTAGTTATTTAGAGAGAAGATTAAGAGAAATAAAAGATAAAGAAGAATAAATATAAATATTTATATAATAATCGTTGCTATATATTTTTTAGCAATGGTTATTTTTTTGACAAATCACCCTATTTCCATTATAATGTTTAAGTATTCGAGCAATCGAGCCGAAAGGTTAGGAAAGTCCTTGCTAGCACAGCTGTGATGCTGTAGTGTTTATGCCTAGTGATAAACTAGGGCACCAAGGGATTGGTGACGACGAGAAGTGACCTCAAATGGTTAACCTCATAAAGTGCCACAGAGACGAGCCACATAGAAATGTGTGGGTGGAACGGGTAAACTCCATAAGCTAGAAACCCAAATTTGGTAGGGGAGTCTGGATACTAATTAAGAATGGATTCCAGAAAGACTTTGGTCTTAGATAAATGATTGCATAAAACAGAACGAGGCTTATAGAATACACATCCAAAGGGGTATATTATGTATAAAAGTAGTGAATATATTATAAGTACAGCAAAACTATCCCAGTCTCCTAATAAAGATAATTTAAGTGAATTTATCTTTTTAGGTAGAAGTAATGTTGGGAAATCTAGCTTAATTAATGCTTTAACTGGTAGAAAATTACTTGCTAGAACTTCATCTAAACCTGGTAAAACGATAGCTCTAAATTATTATTTAATTGATAAAGAGTTTTATTTTGTTGATGCACCAGGATATGGTTATGCTGCTAAATCAATTGATAAGAGAATTGATTTTGGTGATAGTTTAGAAGAATACTTAACTAAAAACAATAACTTAAAAATGGTATTTTTATTAGTTGATACAAAAGTAGGACCAACTAAAGATGATATGTTAATGTATGAATATTTAAAATATCTAAATGTAGCTTTCGCGATTGTAGCTACTAAATCAGATAAAATAGGATCTACATTAGTTTATAGAGCAGTTAAAGATATTAAAGCAAAGATTAGTGATCATGAAGTAATTGTAACTAGTGCAAATACAAAGAAAGGAATTGATGAGTTAGAAGCCATCATTAATAATTTAAAATGAAAAAGAATGATAATTTAGAATTCCAACCAATCGTTTCTAGTGAAATGATTTATGATGGTAAAATTATAAAAGTAAGAAAAGATCAAGTTAGACTTCCTAATGGTGATATCGCTATGAGAGAAATTGTTACTCATTATGGCGGGGTTTGCATTTTAGTAGTAGATGGAGAATATACATACATTGTTAGACAATTTAGAAATCCTAGCGGTAAAGTATTAGTAGAACTACCTGCAGGAAAACTTGAAAAAGATGAAGATCCAACAGCTGCTGCAATTAGAGAAGTAAGCGAAGAAGTAGGATTAATAGCTAAATCAATTCACTCTTTAGGTAAAGTACATTCATCTCCTGGTTTTTGTAGCGAAGTGATTTATTTATATTATTGTGATGAATTCGAAAAAGGCGCTCAACACTTAGATGAAGATGAATATTTAAGATACGAAAAGATTAAATTAAAAGATTTTGAAAAGATGGTATTAAGTGGCGAGATTGAAGATGCTAAGAGTTTAGCAGTATATTTAAGATATAAATTATTAAAGGAACAAAATAATGCTTAAAAGAATAATTAATACTTTAGTTTCATCTTTTATATCAGGTATACTAATTGCTATTGGTGGAGTTGTATTTCTATCTACAGAAAGCAAATATTTAGGAGCATTTGCTTTTGCGGTAGGATTGTTTTTTATCGTAGAAGGTGGATTTAAACTTTATACTGGTGCTATTGGCTATGCCTTAGATAATGACAAAATTACTAATTTTATGTTACCTATAATAATAATTGGTAACTTCCTTGGAACATTTTTTGTTTCAGGAATTATTCACTTAACAAGAATCTTTGAATCTATTAACTTGAAAGCAGTAGATTTAGTAAATACAAAACTAAATGATAGTTGGTATAGTGTATTAATTCTAGCTATTATGTGTGGAGTATTAATCTATTTAGGTGTAAATACATTTAAAAAATCAAATAATAACTTTTCAAAAGTATTTGGCATCATCATTTGTGTATTTGTATTCATAATTTCAAGTTATGAACACTGCATCGCTAATATGTTTTATATTTCGATTGCAGATTTATGGAGCATAAAATCATTTTTATATATGTTAATAATGATTTTAGGTAATACAATTGGTGGATTGTTAATTCCAGGACTATCTAAAATTATTAAGATTACAGAGTAGAATTAATTCGGCTTAAGGCCGAATTTTTTAGTTTAATAACGATAAATTTAATTTATAAAATTTAGGGCATTTATAAAGAAATTACATAAAAAGCACATTCATTGACTTTTAGGCTAGATTATTGTAAAATCGATATGGTTATGAAAAGGTTTTCAAATATGACAAAAAATACAATCATAAAATTATTTATTTTTATACTATTGATTTTAGCTATATCACTAGTTGGATGTAGTGAGGTTTTACCTGATGATGGTGGAGGTGGATCTGGAAATAATAATTCCGGAAATACTCCAAAAGAATATGTTTATCGTGAAATAGAACCAGATGAGTTTTCTGATGATACTATTGCTGTTTTAGCTAATGGATATAAACTTATTTGGACTGATGAATTCAATTATACTGGCTCACCTGATCCTGCTAAATGGAATTATGAAGTTGGTGGTGGTGGTTGGGGTAATAATGAAAGTCAGTATTACACTAATCGCGATGATAATTCTTATGTAAGCGATGGTTATTTAACAATCACTGCTAAAAAAGAGAGTGTTAGCAGTTATTCATATACTTCAGCTAGACTAACATCTAAAAACAAAGGTGACTTTAAATATGGATATATTGAATTTAGAGCAATTTTACCAGAAGGTTTAGGTACATGGCCTGCTTTATGGATGATGCCTACTGAATCAGTATATGGCGGTTGGCCAAATAGTGGTGAAATTGACATTATGGAAACTACTGGTAAGAATCCTTCATACATTCAAGGTACAACTCATACAACAGTATCGCAAGGTGGAGGTGTAGGTGGAGCTACCACTTGTCCAACATCCACAAAACAGTGGAACACTTATGCATGCGAGTGGGATGATAGCGGAATTAAGTTTATGGTGAATGGTAAAACATATTTTACATATACTCATTCACCTAATCATGATTCTACACGTTGGCCATTTGATCAAAAATTCTTTTTGATTATGAATATTGCCATGGGTGGCAATATGGGTGGTCAAATTGCGGATGATTTTAAAGAAGCTAAGATGCTAGTTGACTATGTTAGGGTTTATCAAAAGGTTGATGAAGCTGACACAGTTGCTCCAAGCGCTGTAGAGATTAAAAAATATGTATCAAGTTACGATAATATTTATATCGAATGGGATAAAGCAACTGATAATCAAGGTGTTAGACAATATAATATTGTCGTTAATAACAAACAAATTGGGGCTACAATGTCTAATAGCTATACTATTAAAAACTTAGAAGAAGCAACTAATTACCAAGTTAGAATAGTTAGCGTAGACTATAATGGTAACTATACGTTATCTGATATATTTACTTTTGCTACATTAAAAGAACCTACCCTACCGGGTAAAATTAAAGGTACTGATTATTCTTCCGCTACTAAGAAAGTAAGTGTTGTTACTGCTAGTGCTGAAGGTGGAAATTGTTTACAGTTACCTAGTGGAACAGAAGTAAATTATAGAGCATTATGCAAAACTAGCGGCACATATAATGTTAATCTTCGAGTTCAAGTTTTAAAAACATGTGAAGTTGAGATTAAGATTTTAAGTGACACAGAAACTATTTATGTAAACAAAGTAACATTAAGTAGTTCATATGGTAAGTATAACGATGTGGCATTTCCGGAGTTAAACTTACCAGCAGGTGAATACCAAATTAAAATCACTTGTAATGCAAGTGATACCGGGAATGCAATAGTAATTAATTACTTAAATATAGAGTAAAAGGAAAGGACAAAGGAAAAATGAAAAAAATCTTTACTTTATTTTTAACTTTTATCGCTTTATTTGCTTTAGTAGCATGTAAAACTACTCCAGCTGATAATGGCGGTGAAAATCAAGGCCAAAACCAAGGTGGCCAAAACCAAGGTGGTACATATACTCCTGGAATCACTGCTCAAACTAGTTCATTCGAACTAAAAGTTGGTGACAAACTTAATGCATTAGATGGCGTAACTGCAATCGATGCAAATGGAAATGATGTTACTAGTCAAATCCAAGTTAGTCATTTAATTCCTCTTGATGAAGAAGGATGCGTAAAACAATCTGGTGAATACCAAATTAAATATGTAGTTACAATTGATGGAGAAAAATACAATTTATATCGTACTGTTACAGTTATATTCGAATTACCTCAATCTGATGATTTAGTAGTTAATGGCGATTTTGAATTAGGTGCAACAGATCCATTCACTAAGAGTGAATTTGATAATGGTGGAGCTACTTTAAGCGTTGTTAAGGAAGGCGAAAACCATTTATTAAAAGTTGACGTTACAGCTGTAAGCTGGCAACTTGTTAGCCCAAGAGTTGAAACTAATACATTCGCTTTAACTGCTGGAAAGTATTATACATTATCATTCAAGGCTAAAGCTGAAGAAGCTAGATCAATCCAAATTCAAGTTGGTCAATTAATTAGCGAAGCTCCATGGTTCTATGGACTTGGTGAATTAAATATAGATTTAACTACAGAATTACAAACATTTGAATTAACATTCAAAGCTGATGATGCAATTGCAACTGATTTAACTAAGATTCAAGCATTATTCGGTTTCGGAACTATGCCTGAAGGCAAAGGCTCTGCAGCTACTGCATGTTATTTAGATGATATTAAAGTTGAAGAAACAAAAGTAGCTAGCCTACTTAACGCTGAAAGCTTAAGATCTGACTTAGGTGGCGAAACAGATGCTGCTAATGCTCCTGGTGTTGCTACAGTATGGTATGACCAAGGCGCATGGTGCGGTGCAGCAACAGAAGCAACATTTGCAATGGCTAATGGTGTAATCAGTATTACTGGTACACAACCAGAAGGTTCTTGCTGGTTTGCAACTCAATTATTCTTATATGCAGCTAGCCAACAAGCAGGTAACTATACATTATCATTTAACTTAAAGTTAAATAAAGATGGTAATATCAAGTTTGGTGCTGATTCAGCACAAAATGTTGCTATTAAAGCTGTTAATTCACAAGCAGTTGTAGCTGGTGATAATGCATTAAGCGTTACATTTAATGTATTAGAAGCTAGTCAAATCGGCTTATCACTTCAATTCGGTACTGAAGCTGGTGGAAATATCGGTGCATTCGAAGCAGAAGTTAGTGATATTTTATTAGTTAGAAATGGTGATCCAGTAGTAGTTGATTATGCAGATCCTGCTAATTTACTTGGAACTATTAAAGGTGTTAAGAATGATGGTCAACAAGCAGCAGAAGCTGATCCTTATACATTCTATGTATGGTATGTAGCAGATGCTAATTGGGGATGCGGCCCTGTATGTACAGCTACTTATGAATATGCAGATGGTGCTTTAACACTACATTCTAACTTAACTGCAGATCATTGGTGGTTTGCAACTCAAATCTTCTATGCAACTGAAGCAATTGAAGCAGCTGGAACTCATAAAGTTACATTCAAACTAAATGCAAGTGCAGCTGGTTATATCACAATTAATGGCCAAAAAGTTACTCTTGTAGCTGGTGATAACAATATTGAATTTGATGCAGAAGTTAAAGCTGGTGCTAAATTCGTTCTTTCTATTCAACTTGGTTGGTTAGAAGGTGAAAATACATCTCATCAATATATTGGTAATAATACATTAGTATTATCTGAATTCAAGATGGATGGCGTTGCAGCTGGTACTGGAAACGCTCAACCTGCAGAAAAGAAAGATGTAGATTTATTAGCTAACCCAACTATTACAGCTAATGGACATCAATATGCATGGCAATTAAATGTTGCTAAGAATGGTGATGGCCAATGGGAATGGGTTGGTGTTAAAGTAGATAACGATTTAACTGGTTATAATACTTTAAAAGCTACAGTTAAAGGTCCATCAGGCGAACAAATCTTATTCAAGATTAATGATGAACAAGCAGGTGAACTTTGGGTAACTTGCACAGGCGAAGCTCAAGAAGTAACTAAGACTATTGATTTCGCGTTCAATGCATCAAAGATGACAGTTGTACTTATGCCAAATGTTGGTGGAGCTGGAACTGGACATGAATTCGTAATCACAAGTTTAGTATTAAGCGGTGATGGAAAAGAAGATATCAATTTATTTAGTGGCGTATTATCAAAAGCAAATGATTGTACATATTCTAAATCATTAGTATTAACTAAACCAACTACTAACACTAATACATGGGATAGCTTCTGGCTAGAAGTTAGTGAAAGCGTAGAAGGTTACAAAGGTGTTAAATATACTGTTAAAGGTACTGAAGGCGAAAGAATATTAATCAAGAGTGCTGATGAATTCGAAACATTCGTAACATTCACTGGAGAAGTTCAAAGTGGTATTATTGATTTAAGCGATAAAACTATTAACCCTGCTAAGAAAGCAATGATTTTATTCGTTAACCCAGATGCTACTGGAACTGGTCATGAAGTAGTAATAACTGAACTTGTATTCTTAGTAGAATTACCTCAATAATTGGTGAAATATGAAAAAATTATTATCAATATTATTAGTTTTGTTCCTTGCATTTGGAATGGTAGCTTGTGGAGAAGAACAAAACCAAGGTGGTAATCAAGGTGGCCAAGGCAATCAAGGAGGCCAAGGCAACCAAGGTGGCACATCTAATAGAACTGTTTATTTAACTTATGCAGAATGGGGCGACCAAGAAGTTGCTCAAGCAATGCTTGATGCTTTTATGGCAAAACATCCTAACATTCATGTAACTCTAGATACATCTATCACTGGAACAGGTTCTACATTCACAAATAACCTTATCGCTGCTGCTCAAGGTAATATGTTACCAGATGTATTCGTTACAGATAACGTTCCATCTGTTATTAAAAATGGTTTAGTTTATGATATTTCTGAATTTTGGGATAAAGATCCAGATGCTGCTAAAGTTTATTCAAATATCGCTAAAACTGCTATTTATAAAGATGCTAGCGGTAAAGTAGTTAGACTTGCTGCTCCATCATATCAATTCATTAAAGGATTCTTTGTAAATCAAACTCTACTTACTAGTCTTGGTTTAGATGTACCTGGATATGATTGGACATTTGAAGATTTCTATCTAACTAGTAAAGATATCCTAAATATGGGTGTAAATGCTGATGGAACTAGAATCTTTGCAATAAATGGTTATTATGGCGCTTTAGATTTTGAAAAAGCAATGACAGCTCAAACAAATTCAGGTCTTGGATATGATTCATGGAATGGAACAAGATTCAATTATGAATCTAGCGAGTGGTTAAAATATCGCCGCTATACAGAAGAATTTTATCAAACAGGCATGTTAGAACAATTAACAGCTGAAGAAAAAGAACAAATCTATGGTAATGAATCTGCTTGGCCATTTGAAAAAGGCCATACAGCATTTGCTGTAGAAGGTTCTTGGAATATCTTAAGTTATCTAGATTCATTCCAAGCTGCTAATATGCGAGTAGAATTCTACCCATATCCAGCTGGTGATAAAGCTAGCGAAGCTGTAATCCTAGATTATATGTGCGTTTCAAGTTTAACTGATTATCCAGAAGAAGCATATGAACTTGTTAAATGGATGAGTTTCGGTGAAGAAGGTTGGAAAGCTCGTTTAAACATCATGAAACAAAGTGGTAAAGGAATTGATAGATTCCCAGTAGCAAATTATCCAACTGTTTGGGAAGATATTATTAACTATATGGAAGAGTTAAATGAAACTCATAACTATAGTGGCTATATCTATTGCATCGAACACTTAAGTGATGGTGCACCAGATGTAGATAAATGGTTACCAGGATATAGTGATTTCTGGAACTATATTAACGATACTAACGAAGAAGAAGATTGGTACAACAAACCTACTGACCAACTTGCTCGTGAGTGGACAACATTAATTAACCAAAAAGTACAAGAAGCATATGCTGCTTTAAATTTACAACCTGTTGATTAATTGATTATGCGGGGGGAATAATAATTAGTTATTTCCCCCTAATTCTTTATAGAGGTAATCTATGATAAAAAACAAAATATTTAAAAGGATAATAAGAATTAGCTGTATATTTGCTATTACATTTGTGCTACTTTTTATTTTTGCTTGCGTAGTTAAAGCAAAAGAAACAGAGCAAAAGCCTGATGTAGTAGAAAATGATATGGCGTATTTAGAAAATACCATCAATAATGATGGTAACCTTAAATACACAAAGTTTTTAGAGATGTTTAAAGACAAAATTGTTGATTCTTATTACAAACAATTTACATACGATGATTATAAAGATGTAGATAGTAACATTAATAGTGAAACTATTCATGATAAAACTGCTATTAAATTATCAGTTGGTGATACTTATAATTTTAAAGTGAATGTGGAAGAAGAAGGACTATATACAATTGGTTTTACTTACTACATTGACTCAAATTCTATCATTGATACTGAAGCAAGTATGGTAGTTGATGGAATTGTAGAGTATTATGAATCACTTCAATTAATATTTGCCCAAGAATGGCAATCAGCTGATGAATTTAAAAAAGATCGTTATGGTAATGAAATCTTACCAACTGCCACAAGAATTGCTAAATGGTATGAAAATACATATTTACTTGATGGAAGCAGTTTACATGATTCTCCACTTTATATTTATTTAGATAGTGGTGAAAATACAATTAGCTTAACAATTAAAAGCGGTGAAGTAGCTATTAGTGATATTTATTTACAATCTAAAAATAAATATTTAACTTATGAAGAATATTTAGCACAACATAACGGTGCTAACTTTTATGATGGAGATATGATAACAATTGGAGCTGAAGATGTATACACTAAATCAAGCCTTGATATTAGAGTATATGCTTTGCAAGATTCCACAGCTACTCGTTATGACACTAGCCATAAACTATTAAATGCTGTTTATAATGCTTCATGGGATAATGGTAATCAGTCATTATCTTATAAACTTAATGCTCCATTTGCAGGTTTATACACTCTATCTATTAAATATCTTCAAGATTCATACTTAAATATGCCTGTTAATAGAACAATTATGATAAATGGAGAAGTACCATATGATGATTTATATGCTTATCCATTCTATTATTCTAAAAAATGGCAAAATGAAACACTCCATAATAAAGATGGTAAGTTATATATTTATTTAAATGAAGGGGAAAATATTTTAACTTTAAAAGTTAATATCGATATTTACCGTTATGCAATTGAAGAGATTGACCGCATAATGGATGAAATGAATGATTTGAGTTTAGAGATTAAGAGTTTGACTAATGGTCAAACTGATACATATCGTAATTGGAATATATCTAAATATATTCCTGATTTAGAAGATAGATTAAACAATTGGTGTGATCAAATTGATGATTTAAGAGATTATTTAAAACAATTTAGTTCTAATGGTAAGGAATCATCAACTTTTGCCACATTAAAAGTAGCTATTACTAAACTTAAAAACTTAGCTAAAGACCCAGATCAAATTGGTAATAAATTAACATTATTTACTGATGGATCTAGTTCGGTTTCTCAAGTATTAGGTAATTTATTATTGACTTTAAATAATAATCCAATGGGGTTAGAAAGAATTTATTTATCTAAAGCGGATGTTAAGTTACCTAAAGCTAAAGAAAACTTCTTTGTTTCTTTAGCAGAAGGAGTTAAAAGGTTCTTTATTTCATTCTTTAATAAAGAATACTCTACAAAAGATGTTAAAGAAGATGAAGTAGAAGTTTGGGTTAATAGAAGTAGACAATACCTAGAAGTAATGCAACAAATGGTAGATGAAGCAGGCTTAAAGGTTAAGTTTTCACTTATGCCTGACCAAAATAAACTAATTCTTGCTAATTCAAGTGGTGACCTGCCAGATGTAGCTATTGGTATTAGTAACTGGATTCCATATGATTTAGCTCTAAGAGGAATTACAGTTGATTTAAGAGGTTTTAGTGGATATGAAGAACTTGTATCTAATTTTGCAAAAGGAGCTATGATTCCTTATGCCTATGAAGATGGAATGTATGGTATCCCTGAAACCCAAGATTTCTGGGTAACATTCTATCGTAGTGATATTTATTCATCTCTTAATCTAGATGTTCCATCTACTTGGGATGATTTAGTAGGACAGTTACCGATTTTACAACGTCTTGGTTATAATTTCTATTCACCACTATCTAGTTATAGAGGATTAAAACCATATGTAGCTAGCCTTCCAATTTTGTATCAATATGCTTCAAGTGGTAAATTTGAAGGTGTTTATACTGGTAGTTTATATTCTGAAGATGGAATGAAGACAACTCTTTCCGATGAAGCATATGTTGCTGCGTTAAAGTTTACGACTAACTTATTTACAATTTATGATGTACCAGAAGAAACTCTAAGTTTTTATAATTCATTTAGATATGGTACTTTACCAATTGGCATTGCTAATAGTGGTACTTATACATCATTATTAATTGCTGCTCCAGAAATTAATGGTAACTGGGATGTAGCAGCCCATATTGGATATGAAGATGTAAATGGTAATGTTAATCGTTACTCTACAGCTGGATCTCAAGGCATAACAATGTTTGAAGTGAGTGAGAAGAAAGAAGAAGCTTGGGAGTTTATTAAATGGTGGATGTCAACCCCTACCCAAGAAGCATTCATTCAAAAGATGTATAGCATGTACGGGTTAGAATACTTATGGTATTCAGCTAACCTAAATGCTTTTGAAACTCTACCAATTGATGCTCATCATAAAGAAGTCATTTTAGAACAACTTAGATCATTTAGCATGGAAGCTAGTAGAGTTCCTGCCGCATACATGATTGAAAGAAGTATATCAGATGCCTATAGCAAGATAGTATTCAATGGAGCTAATGTTAGGATTGCTCTAGATGATGCCGTAATTGATTCAAATCGTGAAATAGAAAGAAAGATGACCGAGTTTAAATACATCGTTAATGGTCAAAAAGTTAAAGATTACATTGTTCCGTCAGTGTCAAACATTGATAACTGGCTAACAGAAAGGAAGGATTAATCATGTTAACATTTTTGGCTAAATCAAAGATGAGTCCTTTCTTAATTCTCTGTTTGTTAGTAGCAATTATTGGAATAAGCTTTTTAGGTTATTATTTAGTTAAAAAAATAGCTAAAATTCAAACTAAAAAGCGCTTAAATCGTGACCAATTAGAAACTAGAAATGGTTGGTTATTTGTAACACCTTATGCAATTTTATTCTTAACTTGCATTGTGGCTCCAATAATTATTGCAATGCTGCTTTCATTTACATCATTTAATGGTGTAAATAAACCAGATTTTATATTTATTGATAATTTTATTTATTTATTCACTAAAGATAAGATCTTTACACAATATGTATTACCTAATACCTTGAAATTTGCATTGATTGTTGGGGTGGGTGGATATGTTTTAAGTTTCTTTATGGCTTGGTGCTTAGCGCAAATGCCAAAAAGAGCTAGAACTGTTATATCTATAATCCTATATACTCCATCAATGACAATGGGAGTAGCTATGGGAGTACTATGGATTATTATCTTTTCTGGATCTGATTCAGGATATTTAAATTATTTATTAATTAGCTTAACTATTATCAATGAACCTATTGAATGGTTACAAAACCCAAGCTATTTAATGACAATAATGATTATCATATCATTATGGAGTAGTTTAGGGGTAGGATTCTTAGCGATGCTATCTGGTATTTTAAATATTCCTCAAGATGTGTATGAAGCTGCATATGTGGATGGAATGAAGAATAGATTCCAAGAAGTATTCTATATTACTATTCCAATGATGAAGCCACAAATGTTATTTGGTGCCGTAATGGCTGTTGTAAATACGTTTGCGGCAGGTAGTATTGGCGTAACACTATCTGGATCTAACCCAACTCCACAATACGCAGGTCAACTAATAATTAACCATGTAGATGACTATATTTATAATAAATATGAATTTGGAATGGCTTGTGCTGTAACAGTTATTTTACTTTTAATAATATTAATCATTTCAAGAGTTGCTTATAAACTCTTTGGAAGTAAGGATTAGGAGGCAGATCATGGCATATCGTAACCAAAAGATCAATCCAGATCGTTTCCATCCGAGTCAAATAAAGTTCTTTATTGTTACGGGACTTATGGCTCTATTCATGTTACTTCCAATTATATTTATCATTGTGCATGCGTTTAAACCGATTTCAGAATTGTTAGAGTATCCTCCAAAATTCTATGTAATCAATCCAACGCTTGATAACTTTAAAAACTTATTTAATCAAACAACACAATCATCAATTCCATTCTCACGTTACTTGTTTAATAGTATTTCAGTAACACTTGTGGGTGTGGCTGCTACAATATTTATTACATCTTTAACTGCTTTTGCTTTATCAAAACTAAGATTTAAAGGTAAAAAGTTATTATTTAAAGTAAATGAAGTAGCAATGATGTTTGTAGGATCGGCTTTAGTAATTCCTAGATATTTAGTAATATCTAGTCTAGGTATTTCTAATACATTCTTTGCTCATATTATTCCACTACTTGCAATGCCAGTAGGATTATTCTTAGTAAAACAATTTATCGATCAAATACCTGATGAATTGATAGAAGCGGCAAGATTAGATGGAGCAGGTGATTTCCAAGTATTTTGGCGTGTCATAATGCCACTAATTAAACCAGCTTTATCTACAGTTGCCATTTTATCTTTCCAAGGATTTTGGAATAATGTGGAGACATCGAGCATATTTGTTAGTGATGAAGGTCATAGGACACTAGCATTCTTCTTATCTACTTTAACTAGTAACTCAAGTGTATCTGGTCAAGGTATGGCAGCAGCAGCAAGTTTAATAATCTTCTTACCTAACTTAGTGTTCTTTATTATAGTACAATCTAAAGTCATGGATACTATGGCTCATTCAGGTATAAAGTAGGTGATAAAATGAAGAAATTACGTAAACTTACTTTATGCTTAATAGCTATTTTATTTGTTTTTGTTTTAATGCAAGTTAGAGTTAACGCTGATAATGGTGCATCACATAAAACTTATACAGTTGATTCAAATGGAGATATGATTCCAACTCAAGATGCATACATTGCCGTTAAGAAAGTAACTAGCATTACATTTAGTAATTCAGATTTAGTAACTCTTAATAATCCTGAAGATATTTATTATAATTCTAAATCTAAAATGTTTTATATCGCAGATACTGCTAACGGGCGAGTTGTAGCAACTGATGCTACCTTTACTAATGCTTTAGAAATTGGTAAAGGCATATTAGTTAAACCACAAGGTGTTTTTGCATCCGATGAAGGATTAGTATATGTTGCTGATTATGGTCTAAAAGCAGTAGTAATCTTTGATTTAGATGATTTAGAACATCCGACATTTATTAATAAGCCAACACATCCATTGTATGTGGAATCATCGAGTGACTTTTTACCAACTAAGATCGTAGTAGATCAAGTTGGTACAATGTATATCATTGATTCTGGTAATGCTAATGGAATAGTTACTATTACTAAAGATAATGAATTCTCAGGCTATTTTGGAGCAAACTATGTTCAACCTGACTTTAAATATGTAGTGAAATTCCTTTTCTCTACAAAAGAACAGCGAAAGAAATTATATGTATCTCCAGTTAGCCCAATTAACCTAGCAATTGACGGGGATGGATTAATTAATACTCTAAGTAATACAAGTGGCTCAGCTGTTAAGAAACTTAATATTGCTGGTACTAATTTACTTCCTACAAACATGCGCGATTGGAGCGATTATGTAGATATAGCGATTGGACCAACGGAAACTATCTACACAGTAGAAAAATATGGTTATATTTGTGAATATGACCGTGAAGGTAATTTGTTATTCAACTTTGCTGGATACGATTCTACTGGTGTAACAATAGGTTTGTTTAGGTCCGCTAACTCAATTGAAGTAGATGATGAATATAATTTATATGTTTTAGATGGTAATCAAATTCAAGTATTTGTGCAAACAGAATTTGCCGGCTTAATTCATGAAGCATTAAAACTATATAATGATGGTAAATACCAAGAGTCTAGAAGCCCTTGGGAACAAGTCTTAAAACTTAATAATATGTTTGACCTAGCTCATAAAGGTTTAGGTAATGCATATTTAAGAGAAGGATTATATAAAGAAGCTTTAGCTGAGTTTAAACTAGCTAAAGATACTACATCTTACTCAAATGCTTTTTGGGAAGTTAGAAATAATTGGTTAAATGAATATGGCTATTTATTATTTATAATAATAGCTACTTTAATCATAGCCTTAATTGTTTTAAATAAACTTCATGTATTTGATACACCTAAACGTAAATTCTCTGAATTTAAACAAAAGATATATAAAGTTAAATTAATAAAAGAAACTTGTCATATGTTTAAATTCATCCGTCATCCACTAGATGGATTCTATGAAAATAGAAGATTAGAAGCAATGAGTGTGGCATCAGCTACTATTTGGTATGGATGGTTCTTTGTTCTTACAATTCTTGCTAGTTTCTTTACGGGATTTGTCTTTAATCCTGGTGATAAACAAAGCATTACAATTGTATCAATTCTATTAAAGAGTATTATTCCACTATTATTATTTGTAGTATGTAATTATTTGATTTGTTCAATAAGAAGTGGAAGTGGTAGATTTAAAGATGTTTACATCAATTCAATCTGTTCACTTGCTCCATACTTATTATTCATGCCATTTGTTATCATACTATCTAATTTTGTAATCGAATCAGAATCATTCTTCTATACAATGCCTCATTTAGTTTTATGGGGATGGAGCTTTGTCTTAATGTATTTTATGGTTAAAGACATTCAAGAATTTAACTTTGGGGAGAATACTGGTAATATCATCTTATCAATACTAACAATGTTATTGTTTGTGGCATTTGCATTTCTTTTGTATATGTTATCTAAGCAATTCATTAACTTTGTATTAGATTTAATTAGGGAGGTGATCTCTCGTGTTTAGAGTAAACAAAATAAGATTACTTTCACTAATTTGTATATTAATAATCGCAAGTATAGCTATTATTGTAATTAAAGCGAATGATGTAGATAAGATTGAAAGTGAATATAGTTTTTCTAATGATATGATTATTGACTCATCATTCTATACTGGTGTAGATGATACGCGTATTAATACGAATAAAGGTCATTTAACTGAAAAAGACGACTTCATTACCACATCACAAAATGGTAAATTAAAACTATATTTTAATAAAGACTTATGTATTTTTAAGATTGAAAATACAGATACCGGCTACATTTACTCATCAGCCTTAGATGAAGTAGATGAAGGATTAAGTTCAGAATATTATTCTGGATTCTTATCAAGTACATTTTCTATTTATTACTATCAATTCTTAGCATCTAGTAATAACTTCGATATCAACACTTCACGTGCTTGGATTACAAAAGGAACTAAGCACACAAGGGCAGAAAAAGAAACTTTAAGCGAAGAAGAAGCTAGTAAGATTAAATTAAATATTGCGGAAAAAACAGTGTATACATATAGCCAAATCGAAAATGGTGTAAAAGTAACCATTACTTTTGCTAATGCAAAAGAAATGAATACCGATAGAGCTTTCTCACTTGGTATTACAATTAGTGCTTATGTAACCCTTGATAATGATGGATTACATGTATATATTCCGAAAGATGAGATAAAAGAAGAAAATGAAAAATATGTATTAGCAGGTATTATGGTAATGCCACTTTTAGCATCAGCTAATAATGATATGCCAGGATATATGCTAATTCCTGATGGAGCCGGAGCTTTAGTAAGATATGGTTCTGTAACTGGGGCTGCCGTGACTCAACAATCCTACACATTTTATGGTAGTGATAGAGGAATTCAGACTCAAGGCTTAGATGAAGATAATGGCATGCATGATTATAAAACTCTAACAATGCCAGTATTTGGTTATGTAAATGGAGTTAATCAAGATGCAATGTTAGCCATCTTAGAAAATGGTAACAAACAAGCTAACTTAACAGTTTCCCCTAGTGGAGCCTATAACATAAAACAAAACTTTATGTTCCCAACATTTGTTGCTCGTTTTAATTATTATCTATATGGAATTAACTTAACAATGATTGATAGTTTATTTAATGATGACATTAAAATGAATTATAGGTTCTTATCCGGAAGTGATGCTAACTATGTTGGTATGGCTAGATGTTATCAAGAATATTTATTAGAACATGAATTGTTAACTAAAACATCAAGTGGACAGTTTAAAACTAACTTAGATATTCTAATGAGTGATACCGAAAAGAGTATGTTAGGTTATTCCACAACCCAAATGACTACATTAAAACAAACTAAAGATATCGTTAGCACTTTAACTAATGAAGGAATCAGCTTACAGCTAGTTTTAAAGGGATGGAATAAGCTAGGATATTCAGGAGCTAGTCCATTTACGCTTAAATATAATAATAAATTAGGTACTAAACTAGCATTTAAGAAATATCTAGCAAGTTTAGAAAGTGAAGGCATAGATACATATTTAAATGATAATTATTTAGTGGGCTACACTAGAGGTAATGTATCTAAATCTAAAATAGCAACTTCCCTTTTAAAACTTAGAATGACATTTAAGAATTCAGGTAATAATTTATTTACTGAATATAATTATGTTAGTCCAACTTATGCTAACAAGTTAGCATTAGATTTAGTTAAAAAAGGTGATAGAAAACTAGGATTAGAAGGTATAAGTATTGATAATATTGGTAATGTGTTATTTAGTTATTATGAAAATAATGCTAATTACACTAGAAATGATTGCTTTAGTTTATATGATAATGCATTAAGCTCAATATCTAATAAATATAGATTAGCTTTATCTAAACCAAATGATTATTTCTATAAATATATTGATGCATATTTATCAATGCCAACGTACGCTAATATTTATCATTTATATTCTGATAATGTACCATTTGTTCCTTATGTAATTAAAGGTTATATTGATTATTATGGGGAATATCTAAACTTCAATTCTTTAGGTGAAATTGGCATTCTTCGTTATTTAGATTATGGCGTACTTCCTAGTTTTCTAATAACTAATGAAGCTAGTCATAACTTGAAACATACTGATACAGTTTCATATTACACAACATCTTATAGTGATTGGCATGATGAGATTATTAGAATAAATAAAGATTATCTAGATGGCTATAATGCAACCCTAAATTCTACAGTATATTCAAGAAATGTAGTAGAAGCAGGAGTTGTAATTGTAACTTATCAAAATATGGATAGTGGGGCATATACTTCGGTTATCATCAATTATAATTTAAAAGATGTAAATTATATGGGTAAGATGGTTAGCCCTCATTCATATGAAGTTGTGGGAGGTAAGTATGAATAATAAAGATAATACTACTCTACCTCGTAAAAAAATGATTAGAATTGATAATAAAAAGCGTGAATGGATAAGTGGGTATTTATTCATTCTGCCTTGGGTAATTGGGGTATGCATTTTTACCCTATGGCCAATTATTCAAGCATTTTATTATAGTTTTTGTGAAGCTTTATTTAAAGGTAATTCAATTGTAGCTACATTTACTTGGTTTGATAACTTTAAATATGCATTCGCAACCGATACAAAGTTCCCTACAATGCTACGTGAATATTTGCTAGAAATTGTTATTCAAGTACCATTCTCACTTACTTTTGCTTTATTAATATCGATGATTTTAAATCAAAAGATTAAACTTAGAGGAGTATGGAGAGTAATATACTTTTTACCAGCAATTATTATATCGGGTCCAGTTGTAAGTGAACTAATGGCCCAAGGATCAACTACGATATCGGTAGTTAGTGATAATATTGGTGGGTATATTGTAGAAGTACTGCCAGCATTTTTAGGTAAAGTTATAACCATTTTATTTGATAAATTAATCTTAGTATTATGGTATACAGGTATACCTATCCTAATCTTTTTAGCAGGATTACAAAGATTAAATAAACAAATATATGAAGCGGCTAGCATTGATGGAGCTAGTAGTTGGCAAACATTTTGGAAAATTACGCTTCCATCGATGTCATCATTTATCTTAGTAAATGCTGTTTACATGATAGTAACTTTATCAAATTCTTCATTAATCCAAGAAGCAGCATCAAGCGAATCAACATCCACAATGTCAATTGCTCAGTATATTGCAACGCAGTATACAAGTGCAACCGGCAGAGGATATGGTTATGCTTGTTGTCTTGGAATTATATATTTAGGAGTAATCCTCCTTCATATTGGCTTTTATGCTCTAATTACAGTGCCTAAAAAGCCAAGAATTAAGAAAGGAGGAAAATAATCATGTGGCTATTTATAATAATAATTGCTTTATTAGTAGCAATCGCTATTATCTTATTTACTCCTAATCCACTAATTATAAAGTTACACGGTAAACCTTTTAAGATAAACAAGAAGAAAGTTAAAAAAGTAATGCTAGGTATGAATATGACTGATGGCTTACTTTATAAGATATTTATTTATATCTTCTTGGTAATTGTAAGTTTCATATTCTTATATCCAATGATATTTATGTTACTTACTAGTTTAAAACCACAAATGGATTTAGCAGATTCTGCTAGTGGCCTACTTCCTTCAAGTTTATACTTTAAGAATTATGTGGAGGCATTTAAAGCACTTGGTTATTTTAAAGCATTATATAAGTCGATAATTGTAGCGATGTTACCTACACTTTTAAATGTAATAATTGGTTGCTTAACCGCATATGGCTTTGCAAGATTTAATTTCCCACTTAAGAAATTATGGTTTGCCATAATGATTATTACTTATATTGTGCCAACTGCTTTAATTAGTATTCCAAGGTACGCATGGTATGCAAAATTAAAATTACTTGGAAGTATTTTAACCTACATTTTACCAGCATCTTTAGGTCAAGGTTTATGTTTTGCTTTGTATTTCATGATCCTTTACTCTACATTCCGCCGTCTACCTGTTCAACTAGAAGAATCAGCTAGAATTGATGGAGCAAATAACCTCCAAATATTCTTTAGAATTGCCCTTCCTTTAGTAATCCCTTCAATTATTACAGTGTTACTATTTAGCTTTGTATGGTATTGGAATGATTCAGATACAGCTTCAATGTATCTAAATATCGTAAAAGCAGGACAAGAGGCTCCGCGTTGGATAACTCTACCTATTGCCTTACAAAATTATCAAAATAGTTTACTTGATAGAGGCGAGAGGGAGATAATTTTGTTCCAAGGTGTAAAGATGGCAGCTGTATTCTTATCAATATTACCATTATTAATTAATTATTTCGTATTACAAAGATTCTTCGTAGAAGGAATTGAAAAGAGCGGTATCGCAGGAGAATAAAATGATTATCTTTTTTGAAGACTATACTAACTATCATTTAAATAAAGTAGACGCATCTAACTGGAGCTATGTGGTAGCGGGCCACGGGTTTGGTAACGCCGAAGAACAATATTATACTGATAGATTAGATAATTTATTTATCGATAAAGATGGTTTGCATATAGTAGCCAAAAAAGAAGAATATATGGGTAGATGCTATACATCAGCCCGTATAAGTCTTAAGAAATTATTTAAATATGGAAAAGTTAGCTTCAAAATTAAACTCCCAAAACTAAAAGGAACCTGGCCAGCTATATGGCTTTTAAGCGAAGATATAAAAGCTCGCCATAACTGGCCAGAATGTGGGGAGATTGATATTATGGAATTTATTGGCAGGGTGCCAGGAAAAATCCATACTAGCTTGCACTGTAAAACTTATAATCATTTATTAAACAATCACCGCACCAAAGTAATTGATATAAATGATAATGAATTTCATGAATTTGTTTATTATTGGACTAAAGATGGCTTCAGCATAGATATCGATAATGTTCATTATGAGTTGTTTAAAAAAAGTGCAGAAGATGATTATAATAGCTGGCCTTACGATCAAAATTATTTCCTAATTATGAATATGGCAGTTGGTGGATATTTCCCTGGGGCAGTAGATGCTAATTTTATTCAAGATGAATTTATTGTTAAGTATTTAAAAATCGAAACTATAGAGGATTAAATTATGAAAACTTATGTAACTGATAAATACAAACATAATTTATTTAATGAAACTAATTTAAAAACTAGCAAAAAAGGCTTAAAAGTAAAACTTGATTTAACTAAAACATACCAAACATGGCTTGGTTTTGGTGGCGCATTTACCGAAGCTGCTTGCTTTAATCTATTAAAACTAGATATAAATAAAAGAATTGAAGCTATGAATGATTATTTTAGTGAAAATGGCCTAAATTATAATATGGGTCGTATTCCGATGGCTAGTAGTGATTTTAGTTTAGGACCATTTGACTATCTAGAAAGTGGTAAACTAGATTATGAAAGACTAGATAAATATTTTGTAGATACATATAAATTAATAAATAAAGATATCATCTTTTTAGTATCACCTTGGTCACCACCTGCTTATATGAAAGATAATAAAAAAAGAAATTATGGTGGTAGGTTACTTGATGAATATTATGAAGAATATGCCGACTACTATATTAGTTTTTTATGTCATTTAGTTAATGATTTAGGATTAAATGTAAAATACTTAACAATTCAAAACGAACCAGCTGCTACCCAAACTTGGGATTCATGCATTTATACGCCAGAAGAAGAATTTAGGCTTGCTAAGATTCTTTATAAAAAACTAAAAGAGACTAGTTTAGATATTAAAATACTAGTTTGGGATCATAACCGCGATATTATGGTTGAAAGATTAACCCCAATTTATGAGGAAGATAAAGATAATATTATATATGGGGGAGCAATTCATTGGTATGATCATGAAGAATTTAATAATTTAAAAATAATACATGATTTATATCCAAATAAACATATTCTTCATACCGAATCATGTTTTGAATTCGGATCTCACTTTGAATATTATGAAGGATTAGAAAGATATGCTCGTAATATCATTGGTAATATGCAAAACTATCTAGAAGCATATATTGATTGGAACTTGTTTTTAGATGAACAAGGTGGACCCAACTGGGTAAATAACTTTTGTGATGCCCCAATTATGATTCTTGATCATGATAAATATGTTAAACAATATTCATATTATGGAATTAAACATTTATCACACTTTATTAAGCCAGGAATGGTAAGAGTTGATATTAAAATAGATAATAATGATTTATTCTATACCGCTTTTATGGATAAAGATGAAGTAATAATTGTTGTGTTAAATCAAACAGAAAAAGAATTAGTCTTAGATTTAGGTGAAAACTATATTATTATGCCTAGGTCAATCACTACATTTGTAAGGAAGAAGAATGATGAAAAATAATGCATTTATAATTAAAGATTACGATAAAACAAAACCATTTGCTTCATTTTTACCGGGTATTGCTGGTAGACGAGGTATACCTTTGTGGTGCCATTATACCAATAGGAGCCAGCTTATTACATCATTTGGCTTAAGAGATAAAAATGGTGGCATCTTAGAATTCTATCCGGCTAATACTGCTTATAGAATCGTAGATAAGATGGGATTTAGAACATTTATAAAAGTAGATAATAAATTTTATGAAGCTTTTAAAGTGGGATCTAATACCAAAAAACAAATGCTAATTTATCCAGATAGCGTCGAAATTGAAGAAATCAATAATGATGCTAACTATAAGATTAATGTAAAGTATTTCGTTTTACCAAATGAAAATATAGCAGGCCTTGTGCGTAGAGTTAAAATTACTAATTTAGGTGCTGATGCTAACTTTTTAGTAGCTGATGGAATTACGCAATTACTTCCAACTGATGCTAATGAATGGATGCTTAAACATCAATCAAATTTACTTAAGAGTTGGATGGATGTAAGAGTATTAAAAGAAAAGATTGGTTTTTATTATGAAACATCAATTCCAGGCGATAATGTAGAAGTAAAGACTAGTAAGCATGGTAATTATTATGTATCTTTTGTAGATGGAAAGCTTACTAAAACAATTTATGATATGAATGTATTATTTGGTTATGATACTTCATTAATGTTACCAATTAATTTTATTGATAATGCATATGATGCTTTAAATGAAAAGAAACAAGTTGCTGCTGATAAAGTAAGTGGTGGATTTAGCTTAGCTAATAAATCTTTAAAACAAGGTGAATCTATTCAAATTAATACCATTATTGGCTACACAGAAGATGAAGACTTTATTTTAAATAAACTTGATAAGTTTAGTGAAGCTTCTTATTTTGATCTAAAAGAAAATGAAGCAAGGGAAGTAATAGAGTCTATAACTAATGATATTGAGTCTAGTACAAATCTAGAATTATTTGATAATTATATGAAACAAAATTATTTAGATAATGTATTAAGAGGAGGAATTCCTTACTTTATTGATACAAAGTCTAATCATTTTGTATATCATTTATATTCTAGACGTCATGGAGATATGGAAAGAGAATATAATTTCTATTCAATTGCTCCAGAATTTTATTCACAAGGTAATGGCAACTTTAGAGATGTTTGCCAAAACCGTAGAAGTGATAACTTATTCCACCCTGGTGTAGGTATATTTAATGCTAAGATGTTTTCTGAACTTATCCAAATTGATGGATATAATCCACTTGGAGTAAGCGGCTTGTCTTTTAAACTAAAAGATAAAACAAAAGCTAGCGCCCTAGCTAGTCAAATTACTAATGAAAAAGTAGAAATACTTGCTAGCCATTTAGAAGGTGAATTTACACCTGGAAGTATTGCTAATTTAATTGAAAGAGAACAAATTAAAACAAAACTTTCAGATGAAGATATCTTCAAGATTATCTTTAATGAAGCAATTAGTGATATTAAAGCGGAATTTGGAGAAGGCTATTGGATAGATCACTGGACTTACATCTTAGATTTAGTTGAGAATGTGGAAGCAATTGAACCAGATAAGATTAATGATTATCTATTCTTAGATAATACATATAGATTTTATGATTCACCAGTTAGCGTTTTACCAAGAAGTGAGAAGTATTGTTTAAGAGAAGATGGGCTTGTTCGCCAATATGGAGCATTACTAAATAAAGATTATGAAAAAATCGGTAAGTGCAAGATGAATGAATGGGGCACTAACTGGTTAAAGTATCAAGAAAGCGATGAATTAGTTTATACAAATTTATATTCTAAATTATTTAGTTTAGCTATCAATAAGTTTAGTTTACTTGATCCAATGCAAATTGGTATTAGCATGGATGCTAATAAACCTGGCTGGAATGATGCTATGAACGGGCTACCTGGTATATTTGCATCTGGAGTAAGCGAGACTATTGAACTTGCACGTCTAGTTAAGTTTTTAAAAGAACATCTAGATCAGGATGCAAAACTACCAATTGAGCAAATTAATTTAATTAAAAAGATTATAAAATTATATGAAAACAATCTAGATTCATTTACTTTATGGGATAAAGTTCAAGATGAAGTAGAATTATTTAGAGATAATACTAGGTTTGGTGTATCAAAACTAGATATATTATCTAGTAAAGATATTAAATCTATTTTAGATTTAATAAGTATTATTCTTGACAAAGGAATAAATGAAGCTATTAAGATTGGTGATGGTATTATCCCTACATTTTTATCATATGAAGTTAGTAGTTATACCTTAACTGGAAAAATTGGAAATTATAAATTACCAACAGTTAAAGAAAATGGGTTTAATTTAAAACCATTGCCACTATTTTTAGAAGGCCCAGCTAGATCATATAAATATATAAAAGATAAAGATTTACTAGTAAGACAATTTAATCTAATTAAAGATAGTGATTTATACGATAAATTACTAAATATGTATAAGACTAGTGTTGATTTAGATAAAGAGCCATATGAAATTGGCCGTATTAGAGCGTTCCAAAAAGGTTGGTTAGAAAGAGAATCCAATTTCCTTCATATGAGTTATAAATATTTACTTGGATTATTAAAAGCAGGTTTATATGAAGAATTCTTTGGGGAATTAAAACATAATTTCACTTGCTTTATGGATCCATCTATATATGGCAGAAGTATTTATGAAAATTCTAGCTTTATTGCCACATCCAACAATCCTGATCCTGATGTATGGGGTGAAGGATTTGTAGCGAGATTATCGGGATCTACTGCGGAAGCATTAAGCATTTGGAACATTATGATGTTTGGATCTAAACCATTTGTTATGGAGAATAATAAATTAGTATTAAACTTAAAGCCAGTTGTATCAAAAGATTTCATTAAACCTGATAGTACAATATCTGCTAAGTTTTTAAGTAAGATTAATGTTACTTACCACTTTGATCATTTAGATGATTCATATAAATTTAATCATATTAGTTATATGATAGATGGAAAATTATATGATAAAGTGGATGGAATTTTAGCGCAAAATGTGCGCGATGCTAAAGTTAGCCAAATTGATGTTTATTTAAAATAGAGGTTATTATGTTACTATATTACATTAGACATGCGGAACCTATATATAATCCAGATTCAATTACTGAATTTGGTAAAAAACAAGCTAAGAGTTTAGGTAAAAGATTGTTTGAAGAAGGGATTGAAGAAATATATGCATCAAGTTGCAATAGGGCAGTCCAAACTGCTCTTCCTGCTTGCAAACTACTTGGGCTTAAATGTAACAAGCTTGATTTTGCTAGAGAAGATAAAGTATGGGAAGATATGAGTTTATCATTTAATGGTGAACACGCCAACTGGTGCTTTGAGTATCCAGATATCGTTAAGATGTTTTTAGACCCAGAAGTAGTTAAACTTGGAGATAGTTGGTATGATCACCCTATGTTTAAAGGTTATAAGTTTAAAGACGGGCTAAAAAGAGTTGATAGAGAAGTGGACTTATTCTTTAAAGAATTAGGATATATTCATGATAGAAGCAAAAAGGAATATATCGTAGAAAAATCAAATGATAAAAGAATCGCATTTGTAGCTCATAGTGGCTTTGGTATGGCATTTTTTAGTAGTGTGCTTGATATTCCATATAATCTATTTAGTGCTCATCATAAACAAATGGGAACAACACATATCTCTTTAATTGAATTTAAAGAAGAAGATGGTAGATGTATCCCACGCCTTGTTAGTTATTCTGATGGAGCCCATTTATATAAAGATAAAATATTAAAATAAAATAGCGAGCGTTATGCTCGCTTTTAAAATAATTATTGATTTTTTAATGCGTTTGTAGTATAATGCTATTGTTGTGTAGGGAGTGATGGCTATGAAATGGGCTTTAGCTCAACTATTTAGATATAATGGTAAACCATTTTCTTTTGAAGGAAGTTATGATTTTACTGATTATATTGCATCTGATCCTGACATTTTATCAATAACACCAGCCCATGTTAGTGGAACTGGAAGATGCATTAAAGATGATCATTATGAATTCAATATTCATATTGAATGCGTAATGAGGTTAGAATGCTCTATTACTTTAGATCCAGTTGATTATAAAATCAATTTAGATGTAGTGGAAGATTTTGATAAGGTGGAATCAAGTGAGGATGTTAATATCATTAGTGGAAACACAATTGATTTAAAAGATGTAGTTTGGCAAAATATTTATTTAGAAAAGCCAATGCGTATTGTCAAAGCTGAATACGAAGCTACGCAAAAGATTTAATTAAGAGAGGTGAAAGTCATGGGAGCAATCGCACCAGTTCGTAGAATTTCAAAAACTCGTAAACGTAAACGTCGTACACATTACAAGATTGAAGTTCCAGGAATGACACTTTGTCCTAATTGCGGTGAAATGAAACTTGCTCATACAGTTTGTAAAGCTTGTGGATACTACGATGGTAGAAAAGTCCTAGAAGTTAAAGCTAAAGAAGCTGAAGAAGAAAAAGTAGAAGAAAAACCTGCTAGAAAACCTAGAAGAACAACTTTAAAGGATGCTGAATAGCAATTAGACAATTGTCTTAATTAAAACGCTCACGTTGTGGATGAGCGTTTTTTAATTTATATAAATAAAAAAATTATTTTTATGTTAATTTTAATATTTATAAGGCATAATGTTATTAGGTGAAGATAATGAGTAAAGATAAAAAGTGGGTAAAAGCAAGACACAAAGTGATTAAAAGATGGATGTATGCCTATTTTAGTCGCAAAATTCCAAAAGTTGGCGATATTACATGGGAAGAATATAACCTTGATAAAGGTAAAAACTATATTATTTTGTTTAATCATCAAACTGATTATGATCAAATTGTATTAGGATTATCATTTCCTAAAGTCCCAATTTATTATGTGTCAACTGAAGATTTCTTTTCTAATGGCTTTAAATCAAAGATTTTAAGATATGCCGTTAATCCAATCCCTATCAAAAAGCAAACAATTGATGCTCTTGCCGCAAGACGTTGCGTGAGAGTGGCAAAAGAAGGAGGCACAATTGCTATTGCTCCTGAAGGTAACAGGACATTCAGTGGTATCACTTGTAACATAAAGCCATCCATTGCTAAATTAATTAAAATGATTAAACTTCCAATTATCTTTTACGAGTTTAGTGGCGGATATGGAGTTCAGCCTAGATGGGCTGATGATGTAAGAAGAGGACCAATGCATGGATCTATTAAAAAGATCTTAGAATATGATGATTATAAGAATTTATCTAATGAAGAATTATTTGAAATAATAAAGAATAATCTATATCACGATGATTACACATTAAAGAAAACATATAACTGTGATAATCTTGCTAATTATTTAGAACGTGTATTCTATTTATGCCCTAAGTGCGGAATGAGTGAATTTGTAAGTGAAGCAAATAAGATTAGATGTAAAAGATGTGGATTAGAAGCTACATACAACATCGATAAAACATTTGCATCATCTGATTCCGCATTCATTTATAAAAACCCAAGTGAGTGGTTTAAAGCACAAGAAGATTATATTTTAAATATAGACCTTAATACTTTTGATGGCCTAATTTGTCAAGATGAAGTAGCTTTATATAAAGTAATATATTTAAAGAGAAAAGTGTTACTTGATGATAAAGCCATAATCGAATTATATAAAGATAAATATATAATTAAATGTAAAGATAAAACTTATGATTTTAGTTTTGATGATGTGTTTGGCGTATCAGTACTAGGTAGAAATAAAATCAATATTTATATCGGCGAAGATTTATATCAAATAAAACCACCAGTTAGGTTTAATGCAATTAAATATGCCCAAGTATATTATAAATATCGTATTGATATCGGTAAAAATGAAGATAAATATTTAGGATTCTAAAAAGAAGATGCAGGTTTATGCATCCTTTTTTATTATTTTTTAAAAAAATTTATAAATAGGTGTTGCATTAATAAAATTTATGTGCTAAAATCGAATTGCCTATGGGAATAAGTGGGCTAAGGTGGGATAAAATTATGTTTATTGGAAACTATAATTACAACCTAGACGATAAAGGTAGAATATCTATCCCTAATGCATATAAAGCTAGTTTTGGAGAAAAATTAGTATGTGTACAAGGATTTGAAGAATGTATCTACTTATTTAGCGTAAGTGACTGGCAAGTGCTAGCAGAAAAGATTAGTAATTTATCAATTACTAAGAGTGCAAATAGAAAATTTGCGCGTTTATTCATGTCTAATGCATTTGAAACAGTAATTGATGCAAAAGGACGTATCAACTTAGAAGCAGTCTTAATTAACCACGCTAATTTAAAAAAAGAATGTGTTTTCTTAGGCGCAAGCAATCATGTAGAAATATGGGACAAGGAAACTTGGGAAAAGTATAAAGATAGTTGTGACGAAGAATATGATACTTTGGCTGAGGAGGTTGAACTTTAGTGGAACCTTTTAAGCACATACCGGTATTATTAAATGAAACAATATATGGATTAAATATCAAAGAAGATGGTGTGTATGTTGATTGCACACTTGGTGGTGGCGGACACTCAAGTGAGATTTTAAAAAATTTGGGTGAAGCTGGCCATTTATATTGCTTTGATCAAGATGATTATGCAATTAAAAGAGGGGAGGCAGCCTTAAAGGAAGTCGGTAATCCTAACTTTACGATAATTAAATCCAATTTCTGTAATATAAGTGAGGAATTAAAAAAATATGGGATTACTAAGATTGATGGGGTTATATATGATTTGGGCGTATCGTCATTCCAATTTGATATGGGTGATCGTGGCTTTAGCTATAATAAAGATGCCAAACTTGACATGCGCATGGATAAAAACCAATATTTAACAGCTTATGAAATTGTTAATTATTATTCATATGATGATTTAAAAAAGATATTTTACGAATATGGTGAAGAAAAATATAGTGCAAGTATTGCGAAAAAGATTTGCCATGCTCGTGAAAAGAAATTAATCGAAACAACATTAGAATTAGCAGATATCGTTACATCTAGCATTCCTGCTCGTGAGAGAAGAAAAGCTGGTCATCCTGCTAAACAAGTTTTTCAGGCATTACGAATTGCCGTAAATGATGAATTAAATGTATTAGAGAAATCTCTAAAAAGTGCTTTAGGCCTTCTTAAAAAAGGAGGAAGATGTGAAGTTATTAGCTTTCATTCATTAGAAGATAGAATTGTAAAGCAAACATTTAAGAATGCAGTTGATGTTAAGATTCCTAAAGGATTACCAATTAAAGATAATGATATCGTTAGGAAGTTTAAACTAATTAACAATAAACCAATAACTGCTTCATCATCAGAATTATTAGCAAACAATCGTGCACATAGTGCAAAACTTAGAATTATCGAAAAATTATAGGAGGATAGCTATGAAAAACTATAGACCTTTACCAAAACCTACACAAGCTCCTGAACCAAAGGAAGAATAAATTAAATTGGTATTTCTAAAGTAGGAATGATCTAGTTTTATTCTAGTCTGTAAAACCGGATATCACTTACTTTATAAATATATAACACGCGCAAAAAAGGGCGAGCCAATGAATGGGTCGCTCTTTTTTATTGTTTATTTGCTTTATACTTTTAATTATATTATAATTAAAATGTATAAGTATGTAAAAAGGGTAGTGCGCATGGAAAATTTGAGAGTGTTACAACCAAATAAATATAATGTATATCTAGGTAATAATATTACTTATAAATTACTTGAAAGATTTACTTTCGATAAAGTATTAGTAATAGCTGATGATAATTTAGCTGAAATTGATATTAATAATATATTAGCAGCTTTTCCTAATTCTTATTTATATAAAGTAAAAGCAAATGAGGCTAATAAGTCACTAGAAGAATATACTAAGATTATTGATAAACTAACTAGTTTATCATTTGGAAAATGTGATTATATTTTAGGATTTGGTGGTGGATGCATTCTAGATTTAGCTGGATATGTAGCTTCCACTTACAAAAGAGGAATTAAGTTTATCTCTGTGCCTACTAGTATGCTAGCAATGGTAGATGCATCAGTTGGTGGTAAAGTAGCCATTAATTATAATGGCATTAAAAACTTAATTGGTACAATTTACACTCCAGAAATGGTAATAGTAGACCCGTACTATCTACATAGTCTACCTTTAAGACATTTAAATAATGGCTTAATGGAAGCATATAAGATGGGTTTAACTCTAGATGCAAAAATAATTGATGCAATTCATGAAAAGAATTATTTAGAAGTTATTAATTTAGCGCTTTTAGCTAAGATTAATATTGTAAATCAAGATCCATACGATAATAATCTGCGTCATGTACTAAACTTTGCGCATACAATTGCTCATGCTATTGAACTTGAAGGTAGTATTTTACACGGTGAAGCAGTTGCTGCTTGCTTTAAATATTTTATTTTAGATAAAGATTTAAAGAATACTGTAATTAAAGATCTTGCAAATTACATTGATATAAAAGAATTAGAATCATTTATTAAGAATAATAAAAATATAATCTTAGAAAACATTAAAAATGATAAAAAGGTTGTTAATTCAAATAACTATTATATTAATGAAATATTCTTAAATAAGATAAATGATTATACATTTAAAGATATCCAAATTAGTGATTACGAGGTGTTATTAAATGAGTAATGAGTTTAGATCAAACCTTGTAATTAAACTAAAAGGGGCAAGCCACAAAAAAACAATGCAAATAATTGTTAATGGCTTTCCAAAAGGTGTTTTAGTTAATCTTGATGCTATTAAATATGCATTATTTAGAAGAAGTCCAGATAAAGAATTATCAAATGCAAGAATAGAAGAAGATGAATTTATATTTAAAAGTGGACTAGATAATAACTATACAGATGGTAAAAAACTAATAATTGAAGTTAAGAATAAGAATTTTAATTCTAAATCTTATCATAAAGGAATAGTTCGCCCAGGACATGCTGATTATCCAGCATACATTAAATATGGTGATAAATATGATTACCGAGGTGGCGGAGAATTCTCGGGTAGATTAAGTGTTTTATACGTAATCTTAGGCGAATTAGCTAAAAGCGCCCTAAATCAATATGGCGTTAAGATTGCATCTCACCTTTACCAAATAGGAAGTGTACTAGATAATCCAGTTGATTATAAGAATTTAGATATTAATAAACTTTATACAAACCAAGAAAAACTAGCTTTGATGAAAGAAGAAATAGGAATTGCTAATTCTAATGGCGATTCAATTGGTGGGATCGTGGAAGCAATTGCTGCTGGGGTTAAGATTGGTTTAGGTGAAAACTATTTTGGTGGTTTAGAAAGTAAGATTTCTTACTTAATGTTTACTATACCGGGAGCAAAGTCTGTATCTTTTGGCAAAGATTTAGATTTAGCTATAGATAAAGGTAGTAACTATAATGACCAAATGAAATATGTAGATAATAAAGTAGAATTCTTATCAAATAATGCCGGAGGAATTAATGGTGGTCTTGCTAATGGAGAAAATATTGTTGTGAGAGTAACATTTAGACCGACAGCATCAATTAGTAAGACGCAAAAATCAATTGATATAATAAATAAAGAAAACATTGATTTAAATATAAAAGGCAATCACGATGCATGTTTTGCATATAGATGTGGTGTGATTGTGGAGAGTATGTTAGCTATCGCCCTTTTAGATAGTTATTTAGAAGAAGGTAAATAATATGAAATATGGTTTAATTGGAACTGATGTTCAATATTCATATTCTAAAAAATTGCATGAAATGATGGGTAGAGATAAGTATGAATTACTTATTTTAAAACCTGAGCAATTAGCATTATTCTTAACTAAAAAAGAATTTTTAGGAATTAATGTTACGATGCCTTTTAAGGTAGATTGTATGCAATATTTGGATAATATGGAACAAAGAGCAAGACAAATTGGTTCTGTTAATACAATAATTAACCAAAGAGGATTCCTAATGGGATATAATACCGATTATATCGGTTTTATGTACTTACTAAATAAGAATAATGTGGACGTATTTGGTAAGGATTGTGTCGTTATGGGATCGGGTGGAACAAGTAAAATGATTCGTGTTGCATTGCAAAATAAAGGTGCAGGGCGAGTAAGATATTGTTCACGTATTAAAAATAATGGGATGAGTTATCGCGATCTTGCCAATGACATTGATGTTCAAGTACTAATTAATGCCACTCCAGTTGGAAGATACCCAAATATTGAAGATAAACCTGTTGATATTAGAGAAATGAAATCATTAGAAACAGTTATTGATATTAATTATGATCCATATACATCAGCTTTAGGAGTTGATGCCAAAGAAAGAGGATTAAAATATGTCGGTGGTATCGATATGCTTGTTATGCAAGCTGGTGCTGCGCATAAACTGTTTACTAATAAAAGAGTAAGCGATAATGAAATTGATAAGCTTACAAAGAAGATTATTAGGGGATCGATCAATATTGTTTTAATTGGTATGATGGGATCTGGTAAATCTACAATCGGAAAGAAGTTAGCAAAGAAATTAAAGAAGAGATTTGTGGATACAGATGATTTGTTAGAACAATCAGCAGATGCATCAATTGCTCAAATCATAAATGCTAGAGGCATTGATGAATTTAGAAAGATGGAATCTAACTTAATTGATAGATGTTCAAGTCTTAAAAATGCGGTTATTGCTACTGGCGGTGGCGCAATTGAAAATATTGATAATATTCGTAAACTTCGTAAAAATGGTTTAATTGTATTTTTAAATAGAGATTTAGATAAAGCTATTAAATCAGTATTCGAAGAAGGTAATAAAAAACGACCTTTAGCTGTAGATGAAGTAACTTACAAAAGACTATACGAAGAAAGATATGAAAAATATCGTATGTGTGCTGATATTATAATTGAAGATACAGATGATATTAAGACAATCATTAAAGAAATTATTGAAAAAGCAGGAATATAATTATGGTAATTAGTTTTAAAAATGATGCACCAATTGAAGAAGTAGAATGCTTAGTAGAAAACCTTAAGAATTATTGTTCTAATGTACAAGTAGTTAGAGGAGAAGAAATTAGCTTAATTTGTTTAGTTGGAGAAACTAAACACATCGACGAAAACATGATTAATGTTTATCCATGGATTTGTAGTGTAGCTAGAGTATCTACTCCTTATAAACTTGTAAGTAGAGAATTTAAGAAAGAAGATACAATAATTAACGTTAAAGGTGTAGCAATTGGTGGAGATAAAATAACAATCATTGCCGGCCCTTGTGCAGTTGAATCGAGAGAACAAATATTATCAATTTGTTCTAGTTTAAAGCTAGCTGGTTTTGATTGCTTAAGAGGTGGTGCATTTAAAATGCGTACATCACCTTATAGCTTCCAAGGCTTAGGATATGAAGCCCTAAAGTACTTAAAAGAAGCTAGTGAAGAATACTTAGTACCAAGTGTATGCGAAATCGTATCAGTTAATGATATTGAAGAATATGTATCTAAGTGCGATATCATTCAAGTTGGTGCTAGAAATATGCAAAACTTTGATTTACTTAAAGCATTAGGTAAAGTAAATAAACCAATTTTATTAAAGCGTGGAATGGCTGCATCAATTGAAGAATTATTGATGGCAGCTGAATATATCGTTTCTAATGGAAATCCAAATGTAATTTTATGTGAAAGAGGCATTAAAACATTTGAAAAGAGCACTAGAAATACTCTAGATTTATCAGCAATTCCAGTTTTAAAGAAATTAACACATTTACCTGTAATTGTAGATCCATCACATGCTACTGGTAAAAAAGAATATGTTTTACCGATGAGCCTTGCTAGTATTGCAGCTGGTGCTGATGGATTATTACTTGAGGTTCATAATAATCCACTAAATGCTAAAAGTGATGCATCTCAAGCCTTAACAATTGATGATTATATTGAATTAAAAGAAAAACTTGCTTTAGTTGCTAAAGCAGTTGGCAAAAAATTATAATGAAAGCAATAATTTATCCAAGCATTGCTAAAGGAAGTATAGAAGTACCTAGTTCTAAAAGCTATGCTCACCGCTACATTATTGCTTCGTGTTTAGCAAAAGGCGTATCAATCATTAAAAACTATGATAAATGCATTGATACTTTATCTACGATCGAAGCATTTTTACCATTTGGGGTTAAATATGAAATTAATGGTAAGGAATTACTAATTGATTCTTCAAACTTTCATAATGTGGATAGCGTAACGATAGATTGTAAACAATCTGCCTCCACAATTAGATTTTTAATTCCCCTTTTAATAAATTATGCATCTAATTTAAAATTCATTGGTGATAAAATACTACTTAGCAGACCAATGGATGAATATATTAAATTATTTGGCAATAATATTAAAATTAGCGGTAGTGAAATTATAGTAAATAAGGCTTTAGATTTAGATACAATTTATATAGATGGATCAATTTCAAGTCAGTTTATTAGTGGAATTATCTTTAATCAAGTTATTAAAGACTATCCGTCTACAGTTATTATTCAAGGCAAAGTAGTCTCATCTAATTATATTGATTTAACAATTGATGCTCTAAATCAATTTGGTGCTAACATTAAAAGAGATGATAATGTAATTTATATAATACCTTCTAAGATTAAACCAAGAATTATTGAAATAGAAGGCGATTACACCCAAGCTGCAAACTTTATTGTTTTAGATAAGATTAATTCACATATAGAAATTAAAGGATTAAACAAAGACTCTAAACAAAGTGATAAATTGATATATGAGTTATTAGATCAAGATGAAATAGATTTATCTAATAGTATTGATTTAGGACCAATACTTTTTGCATATGCTTCAACATTCCCTAAAACTACTAAGTTTGTTAATACAAATAGATTGGTTATGAAAGAATCAAATAGAGTATTAGCCATGGTAGAAGGGCTAAAGCAGTTTGGAATAGAAGCAGTAATTAAAAACAACATTTGTTACATTACTGGTAAAAAAGATTTAATTCCAAATGGGGAAATTGATTCATTTAATGACCATCGTGTATGTATGGCGCTAGCAATATTAGCTAGTATTGCTAAAGATAAAGTAATAATAAATGGTGCTGAATGCGTTAATAAATCCTATCCAAACTTTTTTAACGATTTAGCACTCTTGGGTATTAAAATAGAATTAAAGTAGGAAATAATATGGTTATCTTATATGGCGGGGCTTTTAATCCCCCTACAATTGCTCATTTAGAAATAATAAAATATTTAAAGAATGCTTATCCGAAAGCTCATATTTTGGTTATGCCTACTAATAACAAATATAAAGATGAGAAATTAGTTGATTATCAGTATCGTTATAAAATGGTAGAGTTATTAGTAAAAGGAATTGATAATATAGAAGTATCTGATTTTGAATTAAAACAAAACGATAAATATTTAGGAACAGCAGATACATTATCTAAACTAAATCACCCATATTTTGTAATGGGTGCTGATGCTTTAGCTAAAATTACGACTTGGATAAACCCAGAGAGTTTAATTAAAGATAACCATTTTTTAGTATTTCCAAGAGATAATATTAATTTAGAAGAAATAATAAATAATAATGATTTATTAAAAAAATATAAAAAACATTTTAAAATCATTGAAGATTTTAAAGAAATCGATTGTTCATCAACTTCATTTAGAGAATTAAAAGATAAAAACTTATTAACTAAAGAAGTATATGAATACATTAAAGATAATAATTTATATCTTTAGAGGTAATAGATATGTTTTATAAGAATTTTATTAAAGTTGCTTGCATTAGTCCAAAAGTTAAACTAGGTAACCCACATGACAATGTATGTGAAATCATTAGTCAGTTAAATCAAGTAAATGATGCTAGCATTGTATGTTTACCAGAAATGGCTATAACAGGTTATTCTATTAACGATTTAATCTTTCAAGATTATATGTATACAGATAATCTAAATGCAATTAAATATTTATTAGATAATAACCCATATAGTGGTGTGATACTAGTTGGATCATACATCAAAGTAGATGATGTATTATTTAATGTATGCATAGCTATCCAAAAGAATAAGATTTTGGGAATTGTACCTAAACGTTATATCCCTAAAACTTATGAATTTTATGAGGAAAGATATTTTGAAAGTGGTAATAATGCCCATTTTAAGAAAGTTGAAATCTTAGGACAAAATGTGGCTTTTGGGAAACTATTATTTGTTAGCGACAAAGGTGTTAAGTTTGGGGTAGAAATATGTGAAGATTATTGGTCACCTGATTCACCAAACGAAGAACTATATACAGTTGGTGCACAAATTGTATTCAATATGTCATCCAGCCCTGAATATGCAGCTAAAGAACAAGCTCGTAAATTAATTGCAGCAGCCGCATCATATAAGGGGAATGGTGCATACATTTATGTATCCACAAATGCTAGCGAATCAAGTAGTGAATGTATTTTCTCATCTGTTATTTTAGCTTATGAAAATGGAGAATTATTAAAAGAAGATGCTAATTTATCGATTGAATCAAAGATTGTAAAAGTAGATTTAGATTTAGGTAAATTAAATCATATAAGAAGCACTAAAGGTTGGAAGAGATATTTAGATATTGATGATTCAAAATATACTAAAGTAAAATTCAATTTAGAAGAAGCAAAAGATTTTAAATTTGAAGAAAAAATAAATGTTAGTCCTTTTCTTCCCAGGGAAGGAAGTCTAGAATCGCTAGACAATTATAGTTATCAACATATCGCTGACTTACAAGCTGTATCATTAATTAATCGCCTTAATTATATTGGCATTAAAAAATGTGTAATTGGGGTAAGTGGTGGCCTAGATTCAACGCTAGCTTTACTTTCTATTGCATATTGTTTTGATAAATATGGAATAGATCATAAAAATATTATTGCGCTAACTTTACCATCTTCAAATACATCAGATACAACTTATACTAATGCGCTTGAATTAATGAAAAAGTTAGGCGTAACTTTGAAAGAAATAAATATTCATGATGACGTAGTTCGCCAAGAAGAACTAATTGGCCACGATAAAACTAAAAAAGATACCACTTACGAAAATATTCAAGCTAGATTTAGAACATATACTTTAATGAATACTGCTAATATGGAAGGGGCAATTGTAGTTGGAACTTCTGATATGAGCGAAGTAGCACTAGGATGGAGCACATTTAATGGTGATCAAATGGCAATGTATGGTCTAAATGCTGGACTTCCTAAAACAGTAGTTCGTGAAATGGTTAGATTTTATATAAATATTTATCCAGAATTAAAAGATTGTTTATTAAGCGTAATTGGTACGCCAATTAGTCCAGAACTAGCTGGATCTAATCAACTTACTGAAGATATAATTGGTAAATATGAAATAAATGATTTCATTTTATATCATTTCTTAGTAAATGGTGATGATGCAAACCGTATTATATTCTTAATCCAAAAAGGATTTGGACTTGAAGAAGAGGATGCTTTTAAATATGTAGATAATTTTCAAAAGCGTTTCTTTTCTCAACAATACAAACGTATTACAATGCCAGAAGGCGTTAAATTATTAAATATCAGTATGTCACCAAGAAGCGATTTAAGGATTACAGGTGACATCAGAAAACCAAAGATTAAATAGGTGGTTTTATGGAATTTGTATTTTTGGGTATATTTTTTGTAGCGACGGCTATACATTTATATGCCCGCCTAAACAAAAAAGCAAGGCTAAGAGATATATCTAAAGTATGCATAGTAGCGCCATTAATATTATTATATGTATTTTCTGTTGATGAAATTAATATATTTGTGGTATTAGCGCTAATTGCTTGTTGGATTGGTGATATATTGTTAGTCATGCATGGAGTTAAATGGTTTGTACTCGGTGGTATTAGTTTTTGGATAGCGCATGCTTGTTTTATAGTAGCTTATAATTATGAAATTAATTATGAATTAATTCCATTATGGGTATTAATTGTTATACCTGTTATAATGGTTTGTAGCATGTCAATTGTTTTATATAAGTTAAAACCATATGTGAAGAAACCATTATTCATACCAACTTGTGGATACTTATTATTTAATGGATCAATGAATGTATTTGCTATTTTTAGATTAGTTACAGGAATTGCCCTTAGCACATCTATTGGGCCAGCATATATTGGGCCATTATTTACAGTAATTGGCGCATTACTATTCTTAGTATCAGATTCCACATTATTCTTTGCAAGATTTAATAAGAATTCTATAATGCATACTCACTTTTTAGTAATGTTAACATATTCACTTGGAGAATTATTAATCGTTTTAGGGTTAATAATAGGCCATTGATATTGAAAGGTGCAATAATTGCACTTTTATGAAAAGCAAAAGTGCATTTTTTGCACTTTGTTGTAAAAAAAAGGTGCAAAAAACCAGTCTATGACTTAGACTGGTTTTTATTTTGCTAATTTAGAAATGTTATTTATTATTAATGATGAATAGTCTTCTTTTAGATTGCCAGATAATATAGAATCATTAATAACTTCTAGCATTTTTTCTTTTTTATTAATAATAGAATTGATGATTTTCTTTGCGGCATTATCATTTAATCCAATAGAAGAAGCAAATGCGATAAAATCATTTTTGGTTTGTTTTCGTTTTTTACCATGCAGTGTAAGAGCTAAATCATCCAAATCGGTTTTTAAAACTAGTTTAACAGCTAATAAATCATATGCAGGGGATAATGTATAAATACCTTTTTCATAAGAAATAAGAGAAAAGTTTTTTAAATGCATATCGTTATTTCCGATTATGTATGAGAAAACTACGCGTAAGAATAATTCTGATAAATCAAATTGAGCATATTCTGAATATTTATGGATGATGCTTCCGCATCTTTCATAAGATCCATTATATTTATCTTCGGTTAGACGCTCATCTAATTGACAAAAATCTTCCATCGCTAATTTTTTATATCCGTTATTATCAAAAATTCGATCAATTCTTTTGGTGATATATGCAAAACTATCATCTTTTGTTTTAACAAGACCAAAAGGTACACAACTTATTCCGCAAATCTTTGCAAGTTGCATTGATACAAATTCAATTTCTGGTAAGTTCTGGTATTCATCAGTTTGTGGTTTTAGAATGTATCCAGTTGGATGGTCTACGATTGTTAAGCGTGGAGAATTAGTATTTAGTAAATGAAGTGAAAACTTTTTCTGCACGCCAGTAACAGTTTCTTTGCTATCAAGTTGTTTTTCAATTATTTTTTTTAAACTCTGCTTAGATATATCTACAATAGGTATTTCATCGGTTCCAAAAAAGTTATGAATACATCTGTGATGCCAATTATAATTAAATCCTTTGTCAAAAGGATTAATTTCTTTTCCGCAGCATAAACATTTCATATTTTTTGGCTCCTTACCGAAACATTGCCAATTGTATCTTCACCTGTTAATAGAAGTAGAGCGAAGCGATCCATTGGACTTACATGATATCTCTCAATTACCATATCCAATAGCCATCCTTCGGGAATTAGTCCATCAAAAAAAGGAAATAATACTTTTGAAATATATGCTTCCTCTCTCAAAGGGATAGTTAGACTTACAGGGGCACTTGCTTCTTTTAAATATGTGCTATCGTATTTAAAAGAATAGCCTTCATCTGTTTTGTCTAAAGTACCTGCAAATAAAGAATCGACATACACATATGCAGTATTACTAGTGTTCACATAATTATTCATCTTTATCCATCCTTCCTGGAACTGCCTGCATGCCAAACATAGCTAGTGCTTGATTAACTTTATCAAGGCGCACTGTTGGTTTGCCAGATTCTAATTCGCGGACAAATCTTAGACCTAGTCCTGATCTAATTGCAAACTCTTCTTGAGTTAGCCCTAGTTTTTTTCGTTGTTCTTTAATATATTTACCTATATTATTCATACTTTCATTTTATACCTTAAAGGGTATAAAGTCAACACTTTTTTTATATAAATATACCTCAAAGGGTATAAAATATTATATAATTGTATAATTATACCTTAAAGGGTATAATTATACAAACTCATTGACACAAAATGTTACTTGCGTTATAATGGCTATAGAATAAAATCTATGAAGAGGAAGAGTAAATTAATAAAGTGTATTAGAGAATAAGTGGTTGGTGAAAACTTATCGTTTATTAATTGAAGGTAGCCTTGGAGATGGTAATGTGAGAAATGAATAATAGCATTACCCGCAAACTTGCGTTATGAAGTAATTAAGGTAAAACATTAGTTTTACGAAATAGGATGGTACCACGAGACATTCGTTCCTATACAAAGGGTTTCTTTTGTATAGGCATTTTTTTATTTTGGAGGTAATTATGCAAAACAAATTAAAAGATTTAGCACCTAAATATGATTTTAAGAAGGTTGAGGAAGGGAAATACGATTATTGGATTGAAAACGAGTTTTTCAAAGCCAAAGGCGATATTTCTAAAAAGCCTTATACGATTGTTATTCCACCACCAAATATTACTGGCAAACTTCATTTAGGACATGTTTGGGATACTACATTACAAGATATAATAGTTAGAAGAAAAAGAATGCAAGGATATGATGTATTATATTTACCAGGAATGGATCACGCTAGTATTGCAACTCAAGCAAAAGTAGAAGCAAAACTAAGAGAGCAAGGAATCTCTAGATATGATTTAGGTAAAGAAAAATTCTTAGAAGTAGCTTGGAAATGGAAAGAAGATTACGCTAAAACTATTAGAGAACAATGGAAAGTAATCGGACTTTCTCTAGATTATTCAAGAGAAAGATTCACTTTAGATGCAGGATTGAATAGAGCTGTTAATACTGTATTTGTAAAGATGTATAACGAAGGTCTAATTTACCGTGGTGAAAAGATCATAAATTGGGATATTCAAGCTAAAACTGCTTTATCTAATATTGAAGTAGAATATAAAGATGTGGAAGGGGCATTGTACCATTTCTTATATCCATTTGAAAAAGGTAAATTTGAAGGTTTAACTGTAGCTACCACAAGACCTGAAACTATGTTTGGTGATACAGCTATTATGGTTAATCCAAATGATAAACGATATAAAAAATATATTGGTAAAACTGTTTATATTCCAGGAACTGATACAACTATTCCAGTAATTAGCGATGAATATGTAGAGATGGGATTCGGAACAGGCGTTGTTAAGGTAACACCAGCTCATGATCCTAATGACTTTGAAGTAGGTAATAGACATAACTTACCTAGAGTACTTTGTATGAGTGAAGATGGTCATATGCTAGCTAATGCTGGTAAATATGAAGGAATGGATAGATTCGAATGTAGAGAAGCTGTTGTTAAGGATTTACAAGATGCTGGATACTGTACTAAAATTGAAAAATATATGCATTCAGTAGGGCATAGTGAGAGAACTGGGGTTGTAGTTGAACCTAGACTATCTAAACAATGGTTCGTAAAGATGGATCCACTTGTAAAAGAGTTGCAAGAAATGCAAGCAAATAAAGAAACAAAAATTAATTTTGTTCCTGAACATTTTGAATCAATCTTTAATAACTGGTTAAATAATATGCAAGATTGGTGCATATCGCGTCAACTTTGGTGGGGTCACCAAATTCCTGCTTGGTATAAAGGTGATAAGGTTTATGTAGGAATGGAAGCTCCAAAGGAAGATGGATGGGTTAGAGATGAAGATGCTCTAGATACTTGGTTTTCAAGTGCCTTATGGCCATTCTCAACTCTTGGCTGGCCAGATGAAACACCTGACTATTTACACTACTTCCCAACTGATACATTAGTTACTGGATATGATATTATTTTCTTCTGGGTAGCTAGAATGGCATTCCAATCTAAGTACTTAACAGGAAGCAGACCATTTAAAGATGTATTAATCCATGGTATTATTCGTGATGAATTAGGTCGTAAAGTATCTAAATCACTTAATAATGGTGTTGATATGATGGATGCAGTTAACCAATACGGAATTGATGCTCTTCGTTATTTCTTAACAACTACAACATCTCCTGGTATGGATATTAGATATTCAGATACTAAGATGGAAGCTAGCTGGAATTATATCAATAAGCTATGGAATATCGCTCGTTATATTGGCTTAACAATGGATGCTAACCATTATAATGGGGAAGAAATTGATCCAAGCTTACTTAATATAATGGATAAATGGATATTACTACGCTTAAATGAAGGAATTAAAGATGCTGACCGTAATTATGAAAAATATGAATTTGGTGAAGTAGCTAAGAATTTATATAATTTCGTATGGAATGATTTTGCTAGTTGGTATCTAGAAATGACTAAAGTAGTATTAACTAATGATACTAAGCCACAAGCTGAAAAAATCAATACTTGTGCAGTATTAAATTATTGTTTAACAGCAATCATTAAATTACTTCATCCATTTATGCCATTTGTTACTGAAGATATTTATACAGCTTATAATGAAGGTACAATTTGCTTATCAAGTTGGCCAAAAGTTAATAAAGAGTTTAACTTTAAGGAAGCAAAAGGTGTTAATTTAATATTTGATATCATTACTTCAATTAGAAATATTAGAGCTGAAAAGAATGTTGCTCCATCTAAGAAGATTGATATTATCTTAGAAGCTAAAAGTGATGCTGATTTAGCATTCTTAAAAGAAAATGACCATTATCTTCAAAAATTTACTAATTACGAACATATCACTTATACGGCTAGTCCAGTTAATAGTGAAAAATGCGTATTAAAAGTAGTAGATGGCTTAAACATTTATGTTCCACTAGCAACTCTAGTTAATTTAGATGAAGAAAGAGCAAAACTAGAAGCTGAACTTAAGAAGATGGAATCTGAAATTGCTAGATGCAATGGTATGTTAAATAATCCAGGATTTATATCTAGAGCGCCAGCAGCTAAGATTGAAGAAGAAAAGACAAAATTAAATAATTATAAGGAAAGACTAGAAAGCATCAAAAAACTTCTTGCCGATTTATAGAAATGATAACTGATGTAAATGAATTAATTAGTTTAATTGAAGGAAGTAAAAGGCAAGAAAAGAAAACATCACTTGATAATATGTTTTCTTTATGTAACTTATTTGGTAATCCACAAAACAATTTACCAATTATCCATGTTGGGGGAACTAATGGAAAAGGTAGCACCGTAACTTATATTAAATCGTGTCTTATGGAAGCTGGATTTAATGTAGGTGCTTATATTTCCCCATATGTAGTATGCTTTAATGAAAGAATTAGTGTTAATAATGATTATATTAGCAACGATGATTTATTAAAGTATGGTAATTTGGTAATTGAAAAGTGTAAAGAAGACAGTGTTAGCTTACCTCCTTTCTTTGATTTTGTTACTGTAATCGCATTTCTATATTTTAAAGATTTATATAATAAGAAATTAATCGATTATGTAATTTTAGAAGTAGGAATGGGTGGAATTTACGATAGTACTAATGTATGCAACTCTCTTGTTAGTGTTATTACTAATGTGGATTACGATCATATGAGTGTATTAGGTAATACACTAGAAGAGATTTGGGAAAATAAATTAGGTATTTTAAAAGAAAATACACCTTTAATTTGTTTTAAATCTAAATATGATGAATTAGTAATTAATAAAGCAAGAAGTATGCATGCTTTAGGAAAACTAAGATTAGTTCGAAAAGATGATTGTATAAATGTTAAGATTAAAAATAATCAAACAGTATTTGATTATTTAGAATATAAAGATATAACCCTAAATTTACTTGGTAAATATCAAGCCGAAAATGCTGCTTTAGCAATTGAAGCTATTAATTCTTTAAATGAAATTCTAGATTTAAATATTAGTAAAGAAATTGTTAAAGAAGGTTTAAAGAAAGCATTTTGGCCAGGCAGATTAGAAATTGTTAATAAAGATCCTTTAGTAATACTAGATGGAGCTCATAATGTGGACGCTATTAATAGGTTATATGAATTTATTAAAATGTATCACTTTACTAAACCTTTAAGGTTAGTAATTGCTATTAGTGCTAATAAAGAAGTAGAAAAGATGATTAGCATCATCGAACCATTAGCAGATGAAGTAATATATACAGAGTTTAATTATAAACGTAGCGATAAAGCTTGTCATTTATACGAATTAAGTGCTCATAAAAATAAAATATTGATGGAAAATGATGGTGAAATTAAAGATTATATTTTAAAAGATAATAATCATGATAATATCTTATTTGGTAGTTTGTATTTTGTAAGTGAAATGCGCAAACAGTTTAAATAGAATTATATTGTATTTAAATATAATTATGCGATAATGATATTGTATATAAAAGAAAAGGAGCAATTTATGAAAAAATTAGTAGTTTATTTTTCTAGAACTGGTGAGAATTCAGTAAATGGGCAAATCGAAGTTATTGAAAAAGGATATACTGAGATTGTAGCAGAAAAGATTGCAAAGTACGCTGAAGCTGATATCTTTAAAATTGAACCAGTTAAACCTTATCCATATAATTATGCAGAATGTGTGGATAGAGTAAGAAATGAAAGCGTAAGTGAAGCTGAGTATTTACATAGTTATTTTTCAATTGAAAATTATGATGTAATCTTTATTGGCTTTCCTAACTGGTATCGTAGCTATCCTAGAGTAGTTGCTAAGTTTATTTTAGATAGAAGAGGACAATGGGTTGGTAAAACTGTTATTCCATTCTGTACAAATGAAGAAGGCGCACTAGGAATTGGTGAATTAGAATTAAGATCAAGTGTTAAAGGTGCAATTATTAAAACTGGATTCGCAGAACGTGGTTATAATGCTCCAAATTGTGATGATAAAATTAAGAGTTGGCTAAAGGAAGTATTATAATTTATGAAACAAATCAATAATGATTTATTTTATGTAGGGGTAAACGATCATAAAATTGACCTTTTTGAAGGACAATATGTTGTTCCTAATGGTATGGCATATAATTCATATGTTATTAAAGATGAATTGATTGCTATTATGGATACAGTTGATGTTAACTTTTTTGATGAGTGGATGGCTAACATTAAAGAAGTAATAGGTGCTAGCCTACCTAACTATCTAATTATTCAACATATGGAACCAGATCATTCGGCTAATATCATGAGATTTTTAGAAGTTTATCCTAAAACTTATGTTGTTGGTAATCAAAAAACATTTAAGATGATTGAACAATTCTTCCATAAAGATATTGAAAAGAAATTAGTAGTTAATGATGGGTCGACTTTAGATTTAGGAAGCCATATATTAACATTTGTTTTTGCACCAATGGTACACTGGCCAGAAGTAATGGTAACTTATGATGAAGCTAATAAAGTATTATTTAGTGCAGATGGCTTTGGTAAGTTTGGAGCTCTTGATATCGATGAAGATTGGGCGTGCGAAGCAAGACGATATTATTTTGGAATCGTTGGTAAATATGGCGCTCAAGTTCAAAGCTTACTTAAAAAAGCAGCTAACCTTGATATTAAGATGATTTGTCCTTTACATGGACCAGTTCTAAATGAAAACTTAGGTTATTATTTAGGTTTATATAATATTTGGTCAAGTTATCAAAGTGAATCTGATGGCGTAGCAATCTTTTATACATCAGTTTATGGCCACACAAAAGCTGCTGCTAAATTATTAGCTGATAAATTAGAAAAAGCTGGGGCTCCAAAAGTTGTATTTTGCGATTTGGCAAGAGAAGATATGGCTGAAGCAGTTGAAGATGCATTTAGATATGGCAAGATTGTTTTAGCTACAACTACATATAATGCGGGAATATTCCCATTTATGAATGAATTTATCAATCATTTAACAGAAAGAAACTTCCAAAATAAGAAAATTGCCATTATTGAAAATGGCACATGGGCGCCAATGGCAGCGCGTGTAATTAAAGAGAAGTTTGCTAATTCTAAAAATTTGATGTTTGTGGAACCGGTTGTTTCTATTGCATCAAGTATGACTGATGATAATATAGCGCAAATTGATAAAGTAGTAGAAGCATTATGTCAAGAATATAAAGCTAAACAAGAAATGGAAAAAGATTCAATCGATCCAAAAGCTTTATTTAAGATTGGATATGGGCTTTATGTAGTTACATCTAATGATGGCCATAAAGATAATGGCTGTATCGTTAATACAGTAGTTCAACTTACTGATAATCCATATAGAGTTGCTGTAAACATCAATAAAGCTAATTATTCTCATTCCACAATCAAAACTACGAAAAAACTTAATGTCAATGTATTAAGTATTGAAGCACCATTTAGTGTTTTCCAAAACTTTGGTTTTAGATCAGGAAGAGATGCTAATAAATTTGAAGGAATTGATGCATGGCACTCATCTAACGGCCTAGCAGTTCTACCTAAATACATTAATGCTTATATGTCGTTAGAAGTAGAAAATTATGTAGACTTAGGAAGTCATGGTATGTTTATATGTAGAGTAGTAGATTCTAAAGTTATTACACAAGTAGAAACAATGACTTATAACTACTATCAAGCAAATGTAAAACCAAAACCAGAGCAAAAGAAAAAAGGTTGGGTTTGTAAAGTTTGCGGTTACGTTTATGAAGGTGAAGAATTACCAGATGATTTCATTTGCCCTCTATGTAAACATGGGAAAGATGATTTTGAAAGATTATAAAGCATTAGGGAGTAGTCATACTCCCTTTATTTTTCGAAATTATATATAAAACGATTGACAATGTAAATCAAAACGATTACAATTGAGGTGTATAGAAGGAGGTAATTACAAAATGACTTCACCAACACAAGTTAGAATTGATTCGGAAATCAAGAGACAGGCAACTGAACTGTTTTCAACTCTTGGTTTAGATATGTCTAGTGCAGTAAATTTGTTTTTATATCAATGTGTATTAAGAGGTGGACTTCCTTTCAGTGTAGAAATACCAAAATATAATAAAGAGACTCTAAACGCTATGGCAGAAGCGATTCGTATTTCAAATGATGATAGTGTTAAAGGATATACATCAATGAATGAATTGAAAAGGTCTTTAATGGAGAAATAAATGTATACTATTAAATACACTAATCAATTCAAAAAAAGCTATCAATTGATGCTTAAACGTGGATTGGATATCTCTTTATTAGATGATGTTATTGCACAGTTAAAGGATGGAAAGGAATTAGACCCGAAATACAAAGACCATGCATTAACAGGTATTTATAAGGGCTTCAGGGAATGTCATATTAAACCTGACTGGTTACTGATTTATTTTATTGAAAATAACACATTAACATTAACCATGGTAAATACTGGGTCACATAGTGACCTATTCTAAAAGAGAATTAAAAGAGGAAACAATTGTTTGTTTCCCCTTTTTATTTGCCAATTTTAAAAAAAGTTTCTTAATTTTGTTAAGAAAAAAAGATTGTTTTTGTTAAAAATATATATGTGAAAAGTGAAATAAAATTAAGAGAGCTTCCATCTTTTTCTAAACCGAGAGAAAGAGCAATGGAAGTAGGCGTTTCTAATTTAGCAGATTATGAATTACTTGCCATAATTTTGGGAACAGGATCTAAAGATTTAGATGTTTTGGACTTAGCAAAACAAGTATTAATAGAAGGAGGTAGCTTAAATTGTTTACTTGATTTAACAATTTCGGAATTGAAACAGTTTAAAGGAATTGGCAATGCCAAGGCAATAAGCATCTTATCGGCTTTAGAACTTGGAAAAAGAGCAACACTAAATATTAGTGCTAAACATCAGATTAAGGAGACCAAGGATATTTATTTATATGCTGAAAATATACTAGCAAACGAGAAACAAGAAATATTACTAGCCATATTTATCGATTGCAAATGTAATATTGTTGGTAAAAAGATAATATCTATTGGTACACTTAATTCAACCGCTTTTCATCTACGTGACCTCATTAAGTGGGCGCTTAAATATTCTGCCTTTGCCATGGCGATATGTCATAACCACCCAAGTGGGGATGCTACCCCTAGTGAAGAAGACTTTAGGGCAACAGATGATGTAATACTTGGGTGTCAAGCGGTTGATATTAGATTTCTTGATCATTTAATTATCGGAAGAAATTGTTATTATTCAATAGTACACCATAAATGTTTTAAAGACTTATCTTTTAATAATTAAGAAATTGTATTATAATGTTAATATGAAAAATAAGACATTAGATTATAGTTTCCAATTTAAAATTGCTGGTAAGATTCATATTGTTAATGTGTATAAGACTAAAAATAGGTATTGGCGATTAAGTGTAGGTGTATACAATACCAAGTATGATGCTTATGATATTAACTTTTCTTCCCCTAAGAAAGTAAAAGAGGATGAAGTTAAAAAGATAATTATTGATCATTTGACTTGGATTGAAGCTCAACTATCTAAAAAAGAAAAGATGTTGGTTTTAAAAGCAGGCGAAGCGATGTTACATGGAGTGATTATATCTATAGATGAATTTAATGCGAAAGTTGAAGATGAAATTTCTTATATTACAGTTAGATACTCATACTTTGCATCTATTGCAAAAGTAGAAGGGGTAGCTTTAAGATATAGGAAGATGAAATCAAGGTGGGGAAGCTTTAATAAATCTAAGAATGTTATAACACTAAATAAGTGGTTAGTAATTTTGCCATATGAATTAATTGATTATGTCATATGTCATGAATTAACTCATTATTATGTATTTAATCATAGTAAAGAGTTTTATAACCGCTTGGCTAAATTATATCCTGATTATTTGAATGCTAGGAAAGCAATTAAGAAGTATAGTGATATTGTATAATAAGCGGGCGTGGGTTTTAATTAAGGAGGTCCAATGGAATTCTTGTTTAACCCACAAAAGTTTTGTGAATTTTCAGAAAGAAGAAATGAAATAGCAATAAAAGTTACAAGTAATATTCTAGCTACTGCCTTTAAAAGTAAGAGATTACAACTAAATATGACTTTGAGTGAAGCCACAAAAGATATTTGTTCAAAAGCATATTTATGTAAGTTTGAAAACAATCAAATTACGATGGATGATAGAGTCGCTAGAGTATTATATGAAAGAGTGGATTTAGATTATGATAAGATCAAAAATCTAAATCATGATAACAGTTTGGTTAATGGGGTTAGAATGTTCCTATTTAACCAATTTGAACAAATTGATGGTTTAGTTAAAACAATGGATTTTGATTGCTTTATAGCAAGCAATAAGCTTCTAGAGCTATTAAATGCTTTGGTTTTAGGATTCTTTGAAAAGTGTGAAGAATTAATTGTAGATATTGATCGCGTAAGATCATCTCTATCTGAATATGAATTCATCACTTTTGGTATTTGTATTTGTGAATACTACATTAGAACTAACCAGTTTATCAAAGCAAAAGATTTTGTTGAGAAATTTAAATATGATATTGGCTTTAGAGATTTAAGATTTTTATATCTAGAACAAAGATTTACAGTGTATTTTAATCTTGAATTAAAAAGCGAAGCATTTAATGCTTATAAGATGTTAGAAAAAGAATTCGATAATGGCTATCCACGCAAAAGAGAATTCTTAGATAAATTGCATTATTTAGAATTATTTACATCGATTGACAAGATCGCCAATTTAAAAGATATTCAAAATGATATTATACCTAGTGAATATTATGAAGAATATTTATATACTTATGCATTATGCTTAATAAAGAATAATGAATATGGGGAAGCGATGCAATTAGTTCAGAATAATAATTTATCTAGTGCTAGGTTTGTAGCTATATTCATTTATGCAGCCTATAATTTAGCGCTTGAGCAAACTGATAAAGCTGAATCATTATCCAAACGACTACCACAAAAAGTGATAACATATATTAATAATTTAGTTGATAAAATGGAAAAGAATCATCAAAATATGATTGATCGCAACTTCATTAAACTAATTCAATTAGAATTAGTTGGAGAAAAAGAAGAAGCATTAGTATCATATATTCGTGAAGTAGCGATTAAATATGATAAACTTTACCAACATCGTCTTTATTCATATGTTTATTCACATCATTTATTTGAGTTACTTGGTAAATTAACGCGCTATAAAGAAGCATTTTTAATTGCCAAGAACGATCGTACTTTTAAATAAAATAGGGAGGGCAATATTATATGAACGATTACTTTCTTAATTTGAATAGCACTAATAAAAATAGTTTAATTAAAGACATGTATCGATACGCAAAAGATAATAATGTACCAATAATTTCTGATGAAGGGTTAGTTTATTTACTGCAATTAATTAGATTAACTAATGCGAAAAAGATTTTAGAAGTAGGTACAGCTATTGGTTATAGCGCCATTCAAATGGCTATGATTGATGAAAATATTCATATTGATACAATTGAAAGAGATATGGATGCTTATAATATTGCCATCTTTAATATTAATAAAGCAAAACTTAATAATAATATTCATGTTATTTTAAAAGATGGCCTAACTGTTACTAAAAATGACTTGATGGGCACAAAAAATTACGGATACGATTTAATATTTATTGATGCGGCAAAAGCCCAATATAAAAACTTCTTTAATTTATTTACTCCTTATCTAAAAAAAGGAGGAATTGTAGTTTGTGATAACTTGATGTTTCACGGACTAGTAGGACTACCTCAGGATGAAAAAGACAAACAAGTTACTACTAAAAATCTAAAAGGATTAGTAAGAAAAATTGAAGAATTTAATGAGTGGTTATCTAAACAGAAAGGTTATAAAACCGACTTTCTAAGAATCGGTGATGGAATGTCAGTTAGTGTTAAATTATGAAGCAAGAAAAAAATAAACCTTTATTAATAGCGGAAATTATCGATCTAGATTTAATTAATTATAAAAATCTAGATGGTTTTGTTATGCCTATTAAAGGTTTAGCTTCATATAATGCTAAATTCGATTTAAATGATGCGCAAATCGTTAGTAATTATTGTAAAAGCAAGAATATTTTATTAATCGCAAAAATAGATAAAATATTTATGGAAGATGAAATTAATGATTTATATAAATCGCTTGACTATTTAAGATCTTTAGATATTGATTATTATATGTATACGGATGTAGCAGTATTATCATATTTTAGTAAACATAATTTATTAAATAAACTAATATATACATCTTCAAAGCTAATAGCTTCATTTAATGAAGCTAAATATTATACTGATCAAGGTATAAATATTAATCCATCAAGTGAAATTAGTTTAGATGAAATTAAAAAAATATGTAGCTTAGATTGTGTATGTTTAACAGTATATGGATATTTAGATATATTTTATTCAAAACGCAAATTAATATCTTTATATGGTGATCATTTGCATAAATCACTTAATCCAAAGGGTAGTTATAAGATAATAGAAGAGAGTAGAGATGATGAAAACATCATTTTAGAAAATGAAAATGGAACATTTATCTTTTCTAGTTTTATTTATTTACTATACCGAGAATTATCTTTTGTTAATCCTAAATTTATAAAGATTAATTCATTTAACTTAAATAAAAAAGATTTATTTAAAATCATTGATATTTATAAAGATGCTATTGATAATGGGATTAGTGGAGAAGGCTATAACGAGTTACTAGATATAAATGGTAATGTGGATTCTGGATTTTTATATAAAAAGGCAGGTATTCTAAATGAAAAATAAGATTGAATTACTTGCTCCAGCTGGTTCACTTGAAAAATTAAAAATAGCTGTAATGTATGGAGCTGATGCAGTATACATTGGTGGTAAATTTTATAGTTTGCGTGCTAGAGCTAATAACTTTAGCCTAGATGATATAAAAGAAGGAGTAGATTTTGCTCACAAGAATCAATCTAAAGTATATGTTACGATGAATGTAGCAGCTAGAGATGAAGATTTTAGTGAATATGAATTAACTGAATATTTGAAATATTTAGAAAGCGTTGATGTGGACGGAATTATTGTATCTAGTATGTATATAGCAAGTGTTGCTTTAAGCATAGCCCCAAAATTAGAAGTCCATATGTCAACACAAGCTTCTATTACTAATAGTGAAGCTGTAAATTATTTAGCATCTTTAGGAATAAAAAGAGTAGTACTTGCCCGTGAAGTAGATTTAGAACAAATTAGATTATTAACTAAAAAATCTAAAGTTGGTTTAGAAGTATTTATTCATGGGGGAATGTGCTCAAGCTTTTCTGGTAGATGCATGTTAAGTAATTATTATGTAAACCGTGATGCAAACCGCGGCGGATGTGCTCATTCTTGTAGATGGAATTATAATTTGTATAAAAAGAGCCTGTTTAAATATAAAAAAGTTAATAAAGATAACTATTTTAATATTGCTTCTAAAGATTTATGCGCTATTACTTTAATTAAAGACTTAATTGAAGCTGGTGTGGAATCTCTAAAAATTGAAGGACGTATGAAATCTGAATACTATATTGCTACAGTTGTAAGATGTTATCGTAATTTAATTGATGCAATATATAATGGGGAAGATATTGATTATAATTATTATTTAGAAGAAATCAAAAAAGCTGAAAACCGTGAAACATCAACTGGATTTTTAGCTGGTGGCATAACAGTTAATGAACAATTATATGATTCTAATGATCACCCAACCAAAGAATTTGTTGGTTATGTTTTAGATTATGAAGAAGATAAACATTTAGCAATAATCGAACAAAGAAATCATTTTAAAGTTGGTGATACGCTTGAATTCTTTGGTCCTAATCTAAAAAATACATCATATAAAGTAGAAAAAATGATGCTAGAAGATGGAAGTATGGTTGATGTTGCTCCGCATCCAAAACAAACAATTTATCTAGATGTTAATTTTAGAGTTGCAAGAGGTGACATGATTCGTAAGAAACAAGGATAGTTTATAAATTACTTGAAAAATAATAACTATTCTTGTATAATCGAATAGAATGTATAGGAGATATGATTATGGAAAAGAAAAAAGTAACAAAAGAATATTTAGCTGTTATTGAAAAGAAGCTTGAAGAATTAGAAACTGTAG
>JAFZWP010000003.1 GCA_017617065.1 Bacilli bacterium | reverse complement strand
TCAATTTCTCCACTTGCGCCTGTTAGAATATCTTCATCATCAATTATGATTATTTCTACAGTAGGTGCTTCATAATCTTTTTCCACAATACCAATTCCTCCCTTTTCTATATATTGTTATACATTTATTGTACATAATAATAACAATAATATCAACGCTTTTATTTTATTATCTAAACATAGATCTATATACTGTAAAACAAAAAGCTATTAATAAGCACCAAATACTTTAGTGTCTACTAATAGCTTATAATTTCCTTAACATATTATTGCCTCTTAAATATCTTATGATAAGCTTTCGCAATAAATCTTTTTATCTTTCGTCTCCATATAGAGTTTAATCTTCTTCTAACATAGCGAATATATGATCTATCACTTGTAGAAATATATTCTTCTCCATGATAGTACCCTTCCATCACACCAATAATTTGATTAGGGTAAACATATTTTTCTAAATCAACTTGATTATCACCACACAAAATATATTTAGTGCTTTCGTTTTTCCCTTTTACTCTCACAATTCGATGTAACAAAAACGCATTATTTGGCCTTTCATATAGTATCACGTCGCCTCTTTTAAGCGGTCGATTCAATTTTACTATTTTTACTGTATCAATTCTTTCTCTTAAAAGTGGTAGCATACTAGTACCAATTGGTGTTGCGATATAGTAGCCTTGTTTATCAATAATATCACGATACGTGATTTTATGATCTTTAAAATCATGATTATTCAATGATACCCGCTCCCTTAAGCTTTGATACAAAAGTACTTACATCCTTTTTAGCTACCTCATAATCTATTTTATATTCACTCATAATTTTATTTACTAATTCTTCTTCACTATCTACGCCAGCATCTATTGTTCTGAAAAGAAGAGCACCAGATTCATTCAATTTAACTACACCTTTAAAATTAAAACTAGCTTTGCCAACCGCTACAACAACATAGCTTCCTGCAACTTCTCTTAAAACAAATCCTTCTTTGATTTTCATATTAATCAACTCCTATTATTTCTCTTATTCTTTTCATTTCATTAATATCGTCTTCCGTAATATTATTGACATTAACATATCTATTCTTATGCACTCTAATTCTAGATAAGCTATTTACTATTCTAACTACATAAAAAATAGGCAATAAAATTGGAACTTTTTCTAAAACTAAAAAACGGGCTTTCATTTCTTTATATGTTGGAAATAGCCTTCTAAAAATATACTTCTTTTTATTTCCTTCTTTTACTACACCAACTATTGAAGAGTTTTTTGTATGTCCATATGTTCCACTATCAAAAATATAATCTATTATTGTCAAAATATCATCTATGTTTTCTTTTTCTTGATGATAGAAAATATAATCTATGCAATCTTTTACTATATCACTTAATTTTTTAAGTCCTACTTTTTCTAATTCATTATCTATATATTCAAAATCTAAATAATCTTTCTTTTCTTTTAGATATATAAAAAAATCAATAATTGTTCTAAGTCCGCTTCCACCAACACAAAAATGCTTAGCCATATGAATTATATGATAAATATAAAAATCATTATCAGTAAATACAAATTCATTGATATTATTATCATCATGCTGAATACGTACACTATTCCAAATATCATTATAATATGTTGATGTATCATAGCTTTTATGAATTAAGTCGATATGTAATTCTAAATGCATATAAGGCGCTTTGGTAAAAACATAATGATTTCCACTAAAAGAATCATATTTATATGATAATTCTTTTAAAACCTTCGCGGCCTTTTCAACATCGTTTTTTCTAATCAAAATATCAATATCAGTCATATTACGATATTCTATCCTAGGATAGAGCTTTTGCAAAACCGCACCTTTTAAAGGCATAAAATCAATACCATTTATACTAAAAGCGTTTTTTATTTCATTTAATTCTAATGACTGATTAACCGACTTTGTTGCTAAAATCATACATCTTTTTTCGAAATCATTATCAATATTAATATTATAATTCTTTAAGCCTTCATATATAATGTATTCGATACTATGAAATTTAGCTATTTTATAAATTTCTTCAACATTTAAATTTATTAGTTCATTTTTTTCTTTCAAAAAAATATTTTGAACTAACGATAGTATATTTCTTTTTTGATCACTTAATATTGTCATTTGTTATTCACCTAAATCTAATAGCATTATATCACATTTCTAATTGAATTGAAACACTGTCAAAAAAGCCCCGCATCTATGAAATAGTAAAGAAAAAGTATGCACAACCTGTAAGACTATTACGCCTTTTATAAATTCGCAAAAAAAAGCAATCCTTACGGATTGCTCATAAATTTATTTATCATTCATTACCAATGTAGTATTCATTTACTTTATTGACCATAGCTGTGACTAATTCGTCGCCTCTGTCTTGACCATCACGCCAATACATTACACCAGCAAAGCCCCAGTCATGTGCTTGCTTAACCTTACAATCAATTGATGCTGGGTCATCAAATGTGGCACAAATTCTATTTTCACTATCATATACATAATAGCCCTTAGCTAAATCATCCCAAAGCTTTTGGATTGTAGAACCATTGACTTGTGAAATGTAATTATCATAAATATAACTGTATGCTTTTTTCTCCGTTAATTCTCTTGGAGCTGATGTATAAATACCATCTGTTTCATGGTAAATTAGCCCATAAAAAGCAATACCTAATATTAATTTATTTGTAGGCATATGTAATGTGTTAACATAGTTATCATATGTTTGGTCAATGCCACGATAACTCTTACCTTCACCACCTTGCACAAGCGCACTAGTGAATTGGGTTCTACTGCTAGAATGTAGGTCATAAGTCATCAAATTAATATAATCAATATATTGGATTGATTCGGTTAAATTAAATCTAGTATATTTATCAGCGCCTGAAGTAGCAGTTGTTAATAAATGATATTTATTATTAGCTTTAATAGCCGCATACAGATCACGCATTAAATCAGTATATTGACTTTCTTCGCCAACTTCTGGATGTTCCCAGTCCATATCAATACCATCGAGGTGATATGTATTAATTATATCAATAAGGTTTGCATTAAATATTGCTCGCAATTCAGCGCTAGCACTGATATAAGAAAATGCATCTCCATTTTCAGCGTTTGCATCTTCATGCTCTTGAAGTGATAATACTACATAAGTACCATGAGCATGGCATCTAGCAACAAAATCATTTAAGTAAGAGCTGATTGAAGAAGTTTCAACACTTCCATCATCACGTGGGTAAGCAAAAGCAACATAAACAATATCTAGGTTTTCAACTGTATAATCGCTCATTGTGGCCATTTCGTTTTTATAAACATATCCAGCAGTAAGTCCGTTAGTTAAATCAGAATAAAATCTCCTTACATCCAATTCTTGACTCACACTGCTACTATATGCATCAAAACTGATTTCAGCTGTAAGTGTTACTTTAACATCTCTATTAGGAGTTCCATAAGCACCAGTAGTACTTAGGGCATCTTTATCGGTTGTATACCATGTAATAGTGCATCCATGAGATTCTACAGGAAGATTAATATCTTCACTAATTACGTCTAAAGAAGATAACATCGCCTCAATTTCAGCCACAGTTGTATTAACTTTAGATTGAGTAATATCTACTACTTCTTCCCATTTAGCATATAATGTAGTTTCTTCTGTAACGCTTGTTTTAGCATCACCAGTGAACGATGGATTATCATACCAACCAACAAAATCATATCCTTGTTTATATACATGAGGAACTAAAGTAGACAAAACAACTGTTCCATTATTATTTAAATATTCTGTTTGTGAAATATTACTTAACCATGCCATTGTTAATGCTTGATTATCTTCATCTGACCAATCAGTTGTAGGGAAAGAAGCATTTGTATTCCATAACATCTTTCCAACCCAGCCTCTTGTTTCATATGCAATTTCATATTTATAATCAGACTTAGCAGCATTCAAATCATCATAGTTATTATAATTTCTAAATGCTACATAACCAGGCTTATTCTTTACACTAGCGTTTGTTGCAAAGAAATCAACTAACCAGCCCCATTTTGATAAATTAGCATAGAAGAATTTGACAGTTTTGTCAGCTTCGTCCCATTGGCCTATATTAGGATATGTAGCAGTAGTATAAGATCTATTATTATATGAGTTATAATCTGCAAGATAATCTTCAATTACATCATCAATATCTTCATAATAGATATTTCCACCATTATAATTGAAGTTTACTGTATATCCTGTGATTTCATCTGTTTTTGCATAAAATACTAAATCTCCAAATGTCCCAACATTAATTTCAGTTTTTTCATCACCTGTAAATGAAGGATTATCATACCAACCATTAAATCTAAATCCAGGTTTATCATATTCTGGTAAATTCTTTGCTTGCTTGATATTGTATGTTGAAGGGGATAAATCTAATACAGATTCACCATCCATAAATGTTACATTATAAGTGCTTAGATTCCATTTTGCATATAAATCAGTATTTTCACCTACATTTTCTACAGCACTACCAGTAAGTGATGAATTATCATACCATCCAGCAAATGTATATCCATCTCTTGTTGGATTAGCTACTAAAGCACCTCCGCTTTGAACTAGTTTTTCATCAGTCATTGTTGCAAACATTAATTCTTGAACATCACCTGATGAAAAATCAATTGCACAAGATGGATAATGCTCATCACACTTTGTTTTAGTCATAAACCCCTGTACATTTTGTCTAAGTGGATACATATCGTGGCCATCATCTTTATTTAAAGTCTTCGCTTTTGCGTGCGCATATGAAGCTGTGCTATACTCATGATTGCCATATCCACGTAGTCTTAAATTTTCAAAAGAATCTATTAACCAAGACCATTTTGCATTCATTGCATCACTATTGAAAAATGTTGCATGACGTTCGGCACCTGCTCCATATAAACCTGCCGGAGTATAGTTCTTACCAGTTATATAATTGAAATCATTCACAAAATCTGCAACTAATTCTGAATAAGAAGCATATCCAACTATAGAGCCATTATAATGATATGTAAGAGTATGAAATGCAGCTACAATAGATTCAATGTAATCATTTGTTACATAGCCAACATCTTCTTTTACTGCGT
>JAFZWP010000013.1 GCA_017617065.1 Bacilli bacterium | reverse complement strand
TTTCTTATAACCTAGCAGATGTTCAGTATGCATTGTGAATTTACCATTCTTATATCCATTTCTAATTGACCATTTAATGTTATCAGATATTGACTTAGATTCTTCCTGTGCAAAAGAGCAAAAGAGTGTAAGCATGAATTCACCTTTAGGATCCATACTATCTATATTTTCTTTTTCAAAGAACACTGGTACACCTTTAAGTTTTAAATCTCTAGTTGTTTGAAGTGCATCAATTGTATTTCTAGCAAATCTTGATACTGACTTAACTAGTATTACATCAATCTTTCCATCAAGTGCATCAGCTATCATTTGATTGAATCCTTTTCTACGTTTTAATGAAGTACCAGTAATTCCTTCATCATAATAAATATTTACAAGTTCCCAATCGGGATTAGATTTAATATATTCTTCATAATAATCTCTTTGTACTTGAAGGGAATGAAGTTGCTCATCCTGTTCAGTAGATACTCTTGCGTATGCTGCAACTCTCTTTTTAGCTTTCTCTTTAGTATCTGATTTCTTTATTGGAGTAATCTCTTTAATTATCTTTTTCATCGATTTCCTCCAATACACTAATGATAGGATTATATTTCTTAAAGAGCTTTTTCTTGAATGTTACCCATTCATCTCTAGTAATAATATTGTCTTCAAGTAATTGATCTAGAAGAAGAGAAGCAAACCTATATTTGATTTCACCAACAATTTGATTTTGATTCATGTAAAAAAACCTCCTTAGAGTCGTGTCTATCTATCACTCTAAAGAGGCTAAAAGTCAAGTTGTGTAATAATATTCTCTCAAACTTAGTACTATTCTCACATTTTAGGGTAAAAATTACGAGAAAGAATAACTAAATGGGAAAACAAAAATGCCCTTATTTCTTGACTTTAACCTTAAAATATGATATTATTTAAGGGAAAAGTGACGATGTGAGGTGAAAATATGAGAGATTTTAATTATTCTAAAATAAGTAAAAACACATGGGATTCAGAAGTATTAGGCTATATAGCTGCTATATATAAAGAAGTTGGGAAACAAGAACTGTATTTAAAACAAAGACCTGAAGAATTAGAAAAACTAGTTGAAATAGCTAAAGTTCAGAGTACAGAAGCTTCAAATGCTATTGAAGGTATAGTTACAACTAATACAAGAATTAAACAATTAGTTGAAGAAAAAACCACTCCTAAAAATAGGGCTGAAGAAGAAATTGCTGGATATCGTGATGTATTAAATATAATACATGAAAGTTTTGATGCAATCCCATTAACTCAAAATTTTATATTACAATTACATAAGATTATGTATAGTCATATGAATAACCCTATGGCAGGTAGAACTAAAAATGTTCAAAATTATATCTCTGCTACTCATTCTGATGGTAAAGTTGAGGTATTATTCACACCTCTTGATCCATTTGAAACACCAGAAGCACTTGATAAAATTTGTGAAGAATATAATAGAGTAATAGGGAATAATGAATTAGAACCATTAATCGCTATACCAGTTTTTATTCATGACTTTTTATGTATTCATCCATTTAATGATGGAAATGGTAGAATGTCTAGACTATTGACAACATTACTATTGTATAGAAATGGATTCTATGTTGGTAAATATATTTCATTAGAAGCTAAGATAGCAAAGCACAAGGATTTATATTATGATGCACTAGGTGCTTCACAAGAAGGATGGCTAGATGGAAATGACAATCCTGTTCCATTCATTAAGTACTTATTGAGCACAATTCTTGCTGCATATAAAGATTTTGAAGATAGATTTAAAATCGTTGAAGAAAAGATTCCTGCTATCGATATGGTAAGAAAAGCAGCAAATAATAAAATTGGATGGTTTACAAAACAAGATATAAGAGAATTATGCCCATCTTTAAGCATTAGTTCAATAGAAGGAGCATTAAGAAAATTAATTGAACTTGGTGAACTTAGACGAGAAGGTAACGGAAAGAATAATAGATATGTTAGATTAAAATAAATTTTCCCTTAAATTTATCTTTAAAATAATGGAAACTTATAAGAATAAGGTTAAGCATCTATCAAAAGTGGTAGGTGCTTTTTGCTTGTATTAAATACACTTAGAGTAATTTTTCTTGTATTGAATACACCTGCCTAACCTAAGTGTCACGACTGTCACGTTTGTCACGTGTCACATAGGGGTAAGTGCTAAAATTAGTAGGTTTGAGGGTGTATGTATTGAATACAATTTGGCTTCAGGAGAAAAGTAAGCTTATTTGATACAGAAAATTCTTGTGTTGAATGCAATTACATCACAGGAGAAAAGTAAGCTTATTTGATACAAAAAATTCTTGTGTTGAATGCAATTACATCACAGGACTAAGGTAAGTGCATTTGATACAGGAGAGGGTGCATCGGTCAAAACAGGGTGCAGTATTATTTATGCTTACCTTACACATATGAAAAGTAATGCACTGATATAAATGCAAGTAAAACTTGCTATAATATCGGTGCTTTTTTTATTTGTTTTTAAGGGTATTTTTACTAGTAGAAATGCCCTTTTTATTTTTCCTTGGTTTAAAATTGATTGTATCAATACAATACTTCTTATATAGGGTTAGAAGTAAAAGTAAGGTGGTATGTCGGACTTAGGATTAAAAGGATTTAATATCTATCGTAATCGTAATAAAAAAGTTACATAAGATATTGCATCAATTTCTATAAAATGATATAATAGACTTGACAAAAACATCAGTACTGATAAAAAGGAGAATGCTTTATGTTTAAAAGAACAAAATATTTGAATCAATTAATTATAAAAAAACGAAATGGTTTGGTTAAAGTTATTACTGGTATAAGAAGAAGTGGCAAGTCTTTTTTATTAAATGATATATTTTATAATTATTTAACGAAAGAAGAGAAAATAAATAAGAACCACATTATAAAATTTGCTTTTGATAATGAAGAAGATATAATGTTACTAGATAAGTATTTGCCTGATCAACCAACCGTTAAGGAAGTTAATGGCCAAAAAATAGTAAATAATAGAAAATTTATTTTATATATTAATGATTGCGTTATAGATAGCAAAGACTATTATTTACTTTTAGATGAAATACAAAATCTTGATGAATTTGTAAGAGTATTAAATGGCTTTTTGAATCATAAAAACTTTGATATTTATGTTACTGGTAGTAATTCTTATTTATTATCTTCAGATATTGATACTGAATTTGGTGGAAGAGCATCGGGAGTTCATTTGCTGCCATTAGCATTTAATGAATATATAAGCGATGTAGTGACTGATAAATATGCATCATTAAATGAATATATTAGATATGGTGGCATTCCACTTGTTCAAAAGCAATTAACTGATGAAGAAAAAGTAAGCCAAGCAATTAGTATTTATAAAGATACTTACTTAAGTGATGTAAAAAAAAGACATCCACAGGTAGATGTTAATAATTTAGATGAAACATTAAGGGTAGTATCTTCAATGATTTCTACACCTATTAATCCGACTAGAATAGAAAACACATTTAAAAGTAGATACAAGGCATCATTATCAAATAACGTTATTGGAAATTATATTGAATGGTTTGAAGATGCATTCTTACTTAATAAAGTTCTTCGTTATGATGTGAAGGGAAGAAGTTATATTGGAACACCATATAAAATATATTTTGAGGATATCGGTATTCGCAATGCAATTTTAAACTTTAGAGAAGTAGATGAAACAGATTTAATTGAGAATATTGTTTATAATGAACTGAGATATCGAGGATTTAATGTTGATGTTGGTGTTGTTACTATAAAAGTTAAGACTGATAGACTAGATAAAAATGGTAATCCAATTTATGTTGATAATGATACAGAAGTTGATTTTGTTGCTAATAAAGGTGGTAAGATTTATTATGTTCAAGTTGCTTTAGCAATATCTACTCCTGAAAAGAAAGAACAAGAATATAAATCAATTAGAAATATACCAGATTCATTCAAGAAAGTTATCATTGTTAAAGAAGAAGGAAAATACTATTATACTGATGAAGGATTCTTGAGAATCAGTTTATTAGACTTTTTGTTAAATGATGATTCACTTGACTGGTAAAAACGAGAGCGGGAAAATGGAATATGCAGTATTAACTCAATACAAAATATTTAATATAAGGATGCGATTATTGAAAAAAGCAGCACCGAAAAAAGATCCTAGAAATCCCAAAGGTTTTGATAATGATGAAAAAAATAAGGCTATTAAACTTATTATGAAGAAGTTTAACATTGATGAACGCTTAGCTAAAAATTTGTTTTATTCAAAGAGTGATAGAATAAGAGATGAACTATTGGAATTAGAGAATAGACAGGACGAAAAAAAATATAATAGAATTGTAGATGCAGGTTATTTTTTACATTTTTATGGTTCAAAAAGATATAAAAATTTAATTCATGAAGAAATTAAAAGTGGTTTTATTACTATAAAAAAGTTAATACCTAAAATACATCGTTATCCACGTAGTTATGAATACGTGATTAAAAAGGTCATACTAAAATGTGTTAGTGATGATAAAAACACTTTTAAGGCTATTTATTACTTAAATAATCCTATTTATGGAGCTGGATATCCCGTAATAACCTATTTAAAAATTAAAAATAAATGTCAAGAAAACATATTTGTTAATTGTTTGATTGAATATACAAGTAAAACGAAATGTGTAGTTTCTATATCGAAGAATATAGATCGTTTAATGAAATCATTTATTGAATAATGATAATGGTAAACTGAAAATGTAGAAAATTGGTAATTATAAATGTAGATTAAGTCCAGTTCTGTCCGTGGAAGCTAAATGTATCAATATAGGTTTTCTAACCTCACCTTTTTTGGGCATTTGTATCAATATAGCTTAACTAACACATTTATAAACCAAATTTGAGAGAAAGCTTTCTGCTTTGAGAGAATCAAGATGTTGTATCAAATAGATATAGCATCTTTTTTCTTGTATTGATTGCAAATACCTAACCTATGTTTGTTGCACTTGTCACGTGTCACGACAGCGTATTCCTTAAAAATGCGGTGTTGGATGGTGTAGCATTATTCATACACGATTATCGTTAGTACGTAGCAAAATGTGAGTACGTTTTCATAAAATATTCATTTTAAAAAAATTGAAAATGGTGTAAAATTGAATAACAAAATGAATTTACATTCATTATGTAGACAAAACAAAGTCTTTAAAACTCCAGACTACATATAAATATAGATCTGTATTGTGTGGAAAGGAAGTGTTAAATTATGAAGTTCTTATATGAATTATTTAAAAGAATGGCTGATGTTTTAATCATTTGTAACGAAAACATCTCTGATTCTAAGTCGTAATAATGTCAGCTAGTAAAAGCATAATTGTTTAAAAAGGCAATTGTGCTTTTTATTTGCTTTTCGAACATATGGTGCAGTTTCGATTAATATATGGTTTTTTAATCACAAAGAAGTAAAAAATAAAATATTATTGTTTAATATTTTGCAAAATATCATCTTTTGCAATATAATGTTTATAGTATAAAAATTAGGAGAGAATAAAATGGTTACTACATTCGATCAAAAAATAGCAGAATATTTAAATAATTGGAATATTAATGGCTGGCCTGTAGGTAATTTAGTATTATGTGCAATTGCTCTATTTCTAACAGTTGTATTATGTGGAGCTATTGGTATTGAAAGAGAGAGAAAAGGAAGAAGTGCAGGGTTAAGAACTCACCTTTTAGTGGGAGTTGGATCATGCATCATTATGATAATATCAATATATGGTTTTCCTAGTGCAACTGAAGGAAAAAGAGATGTAGCAAGGCTTGTTGCTCAAGTTGTTACTGGTATAGGTTTTCTAGGCGCTGGTGTTATAATGCACCGTAATGGCGGTGGAGTTAGAGGCTTAACTACAGCAGCTTCAATTTGGGTTGTTATGACAATTGGTATTGCTTGTGGATCATTTAACTTTATTTTAGCTCTTGCTGGAACAATTTTAATCTTAGTTGTTTTAACAGTATTCAAAAAAGTTGAGGAATGGGTTGCTAAAAATAGCGCTTATATTTCAATTACTGCTCCAGCAGATACACCACTACTTGATACAGTTCTTACAGTATCTTTAGAATTCAATTGTACAATTCATAATGTATCTACAGAACTAATTACATCTAACTCATCAAAAATTGTTTCACTTACATTCCAAGTAGTTTTTGATTCTTCAAAAGATAAGATTAATGAATATATATCTAAGATTGAAAAAGAAGCAAATATAATATCTATTCAAATATTATAATATATAAAAAAGCACTAGTGATACTACTAATCATTAGTGCTTTTTTATTGTTAATTATCTTTATTTAATGATACAATTATATTAGTAAAACATAGGAGAAGAATATGGCAACACTTAGAAGATATTGTGGAAGCACGTTATTAGAAATAAAAGATGGGCAAATTAGAGAATTCTGCGGAAGAACTTTATATGATATTAATGGTAAATACGTAAGAAGATTTTGTGGACCAACTCTTTATGAAATAGATGGTAACAACATTAAAGAATATTGTGGGAAAACTTTATATACTATTGAAGGTAAATATGTAAGAAGGTATTGTGGCCCAATTTTATATGAAGTAGAGGGTAATTATATAAGAGAATATTGTGGAAGAACTTTATTTGAAATAGTTGGCGATGTTAGCCAAATGGAATTAATGGCATTAATTGCTGTTGTATCTATATAAAAGGAGTAAATATGAAAGTATTAATTGTAAATGGATCACCTAGAAATGATGGTAACTGTTCTATTGTTATTGAAGAATTATTAAAAGTATTTAAAGAATATAATATAGATTCAACTGTATTATCAATTGGAACAAAAGATGTAAGAGGATGCATGGCTTGCTTGACTTGTAAAAAGACAAAGAATGGTTGCATCTTTAATGACATCGTAAATGAAGCAGGTGAAAAGTTTAGAGAGGCTGATGGACTAATTATCTTGAGTCCAGTTTATTTTGGCTCTCCAAACGGATCAATTATTTCATTTCTAGATAGATTATTCTATAGTAGAAACTATGATGTTAGATATAAAGTAGGTGCTTGCTTTAATATAGCTAGACGTGGTGGAACTGAAGCAAGTTTTGATGTTATTAACAAATACTTTACAATTTCGGGAATGCCAGTTGTATCAGGTGATTATTGGAACAACGCATTTGGTGGATCCGTAGGTGAAGTTAAAGAAGATTTAGAAGGCTTGCGTAATGCTAGGATTGTAGCTAAAAGAATGGTGTTCTTGATGAAGTCAATTAAAGATGGTAAAAAGAATTATAAAGAATTGTTAGATGATGAAGAAAGAATTTATACAAGTTTTATTAGGTAAGATTAGAACTGGAAGTATCCAGTTCTTTTCTTTTTTAATATGCTTTGAAGGGAAATTTAATGCATTTTTTTATTTCTAACACAAATAAATTGTGAAAAATAGTGAAAAAATAGTGAAATTTTAATGAAATTATGGTATACTGGTAGTGGGTGATAATATGATTAAAGTATCATTAAATAACGACTTACTAACTTGTTTAATTGAGATTGAAAAAAATAAAATAATTTTAGAAAATACAAAAGTTCCTGTCGAGTTATCTAACAAATTTAGGAAAAATACAAGAAAGAGAAGTTCTTATGCGTCTACTGCTATAGAAGGCAATCCTCTTTCATATGAGCAAGCTGAAATCGCAATTGAGAGCAAAAATAGACATTTTCTAAAGCTGGAGCAAGAAGTAAGAAATTATTATATAGCATTAGAATTCTTATCAAAAAAACTAGACGAAAGAATTCCCTATTCAACAGAATTATTATTAAAAGTGCAAAAACAAATAGTTTTAGGTGAGTCAGAGGATAAGGTAGGCTTAAGAGGACCTATGCCACCTGGAGTTTTATTTGCAGTTTATGATAGTAAAACAGGAAAAGCAGAATATATACCTCCAGAGTATTCGAATGTCCCCAACCTTTTAAAAGAATTAGAAGGTTACATTAATACTTCCGATGATCATCCAATTATTAAAGCAGCAATTTTGCATTATCAACTGGTTACTATTCACCCTTTTGAAGATGGAAATGGAAGATGTGCAAGGATAATGTCAAATTATGTCCTCTCATATTATGGATATGGATTTAAAGAAATAGGTTCTCTAGAAGAGTATTTTGCTTATGATTTAGAAGAATACTATGCATCACTTCAAATGGGGCTTCCAGTTCTATATTATGAGGGAAGAGATAATCCGCCTCATCCTGAAATCTGGATAAACTACTTTATGAGAATATTTAGTCTATATGCAAATAAAGTCACAACAATAGCTACAACATCTATTACTGATAATGAAAAAGAAAGATTTAATCATTTATCAACTAAAGCAAAAAAATTGTTGGACTATTTGAAAAAAGAAAGATTGTTAGAGTTTGCTCCGATTGAAATGGCAAAAGTGTTTGATGTATCAAATAGAACTATCATAAATTGGTGCGTCGAACTTTGTGAAAATGGATACTTAAAACCAAATATCGTGAATAAGAGAATCAGAACATATTCTTTATTATAATAGTGCTTTTTCGACTACAATCAAATTGCAATTGAAAATAGTCAGGTGTGTTAAATTGTCCAAATACGAATGCTTATGCTCCGCCATGAAGTAGATGTGCACAAACACTAAAGTATGTTTTATGATGATGGTTGTCTTGTGCTTCGAATATACTATAAAGACAGAATAGAAAATTAAATGTTATAATGAATATAGAAGAGGAAACGTATTATGAAATTATTAGAAAAGAAAGTGTTTATAGGTAATAACTTAAATGTACTTAGAAGGTACATTGCTACTTTAAACATGCAAGGTGGAGTAGCTTTAAATTATGAATTATTAACCCCTACTTTGTTAATTAATAAGTTAATTAATAATTTCAATAATATTAATCACTCTAACATTAGATTAATATCTAAAAAAGAATCAGCTTTTATCATTTACGATTTAATTAAACAAAATAGTTATGGTTTAGATAAATTAAGTCTAAGCGTAGATTCAGTTAGTAAATTACTTGATTTAATTAATGATTGTAGATTAAATGAAGTAAATTCATTTAATGGTCTTTATAAAGCTGATTATAATTTATTAGTTAAAGATTATGAAAAGTATTTAGATAAATATGAATTAGTTGATTATATTTATGCATTAAAGAAATTATTTAAGGAAAAGACTAATATAGATGCATATATATTAAATGATTTAGATTTATCTAGTTTAGAAAAGAAATCATTTAATAATTATTTCAAGAATGTAAATTATATAGAACCATTACCTGCTACTAATAAAATAGTAGCAGTGGTGGATACATATGGAGTTTATAATGAATTACTAAATGTAGTTGATATTATAAATACTAATAAATTAGCTTTAAATGATTGTGAAGTAGTTTATACTAATGATATTTATGAAAACTTAGCAAGAGGATTATTTGATTCATTAAGTATTAAATATAGGCTAAGTAATGTTCATGCTAGATCTACTAACTTAGTATCATTTATTCTAGATATCATTGATTACATTAATTCAGATTATAAATATGAATTATTAGAAAAGGTATTAAAGAATCAATCAATTGAACAAATATATTTAGATGAGTTTTATAAAACTTTATATTTTCCTACTGTAATAGTAGGCTTTGGTAAAGATAGAACTAAATTATTACTTGAAGATATTAAGAGTGATGAAGGGAAAACTAATATTTATAATTTCTTAAATGATTTATTAGTTTCTATAGATAACGGTTTAAACTTTGATTTATTTATTAATTTCATTAAAAAATATTCTATGGCATCTAGTGAAAAGGTAGCACTAATTGATAAAATTAGTAATATAAAATATTTATTAAATTATACCGATGATTTATTAAAAGTATTAGCTGATGAAGTGTCTAGCCTTCGCTATAGTGAAGCTGATAGTAGTGATTGCTTAATAATTAGTAATATTAATAAATCATTTTCCATAAGACCTAATTTATTTATTTTAGGACTTAGTCAAACTTATCTAAATTGTTATGATTCGGAAAATCCATTTATTATGGATGTTAACATGTATGCTAAACAATTTGAAAGTGGCGCTAAAATTCATACTCTGGAATGTTTAAAAAGTAATATCACTGATTGCCTTGATTATTATATTAAATATAGTAACTCTGATATTTATTTATCATATGCATCATTTAATAAAATAGATATGCGTGATTCTGCTAAATCGATTTATTTAATTAATTTAGCTAAAGATATCACTTCTATTCATAAGAATTTATATGAAATTAGTGATAGTTGCATTCATATGAAGAATAAAGAATTAGTAAGTGGGGAAAGGCTAATAACATCTTTTGATAATGGCTCTATTTCAAGTGAAGAAGAACATTTAGATTTAGAAGAGACAAAAGATGCTAGAAGCGCTATTAAAAAGAATAGTGAGTTTAAATTATCACCTAGCGCTATAACTAATTTAATCAATTGTCCTTTGCAATATTATTATCAATATATCGCTAAGCTTCAAGATGTAAGTTACCAAAACTTAGATGTAGCTAATTGGCTTGAAGCTAATGAAAGGGGAACTTTCTTCCATCGCGTTTTAGAATTATATGCTAATAGTGCTATGATGGCATCTAACTATCAAGAGGTAATTAATGAGGCTATATTTAAAAAATCATTTAGTGTTGCTTTAGATGAAGCAGCCTTACGTAACGCTAGCCGCAATGAATACATTAAATATAAAGAAATTAAAGAAATTGAAGATGTAGCTCACGCATTTATTATTAAAACTTTAGAAAAAGATTTTAAGAATAAATTGTATCGAGTTCTTGCTTGTGAATTTGGATTATCTGATAAATATAAAGCAGTTTATCCAGATAATGATAAACTAATACTAAATGGATATATTGACCGTTTAGATGGATATTTAGATGGTAAAGTTCTTCATTTAAGGTTTGTAGATTATAAGAGTGGAGCATATAAAGATAAAGAAGCATCACACTATATTCAACATATAATTTATCCATATGCAATTAGTTTATATAAAGAAAAACTATTTAATCTAGATTATGATGTAATAGTAGTTGATTCATTTATTTATTCTTATCCATTCTCTGATAATGAAAATGTTTATGATGCATTTGAAATTAGAGAAGGAGAAAAATATGATACTGTATTTAAGATGATTAATGAAGTCATCATACCTTATTTAGAAAATGAAGAAGACTTGTTTAATAAAATATATGGTATTGTAAATAACAAAGTAGAGAACTTAGTTTCTAAAGAATGGAAAGAAATGTGTAAGTTCTGTCATTACAAAGATGTATGCGTAAAGAGGGTAAAAGATGGATATGATGAAGAATGAAGCATACGAATTAGAATTAATCAAACGTGATAAGTTACGCGTTGATGAAAAGAATATCTTTGTAATAGCAGGAGCGGGAGCCGGTAAATCTACTTCACTTGTTTCTAGAATCGTAGGATTCTTAGGAAATGGGGAAAAGACAGCTGAGTATGTTGCTATATCATTTACTAATAAAGCAGCAGAAGAATTAAGAACTAAAATTATTAATGAATTAAGTGCAAGAATTAATAAAGATGATTATTTTGATTGTAGAGATAATTTAATTGATGCTCTAAATAATATTGATCAAATGCATATATCTACTATTCATAAATTCTGTGCTGACATCTTAAGAGAAAACTCGGTATTTGCTAAACTAAATCCTAGTTTCAAAATATTAGTCGATGAAGATGATTTAAATAGAAAAAAGAAAATCTTTGATAAATTCTTTAAAGGTTTAAATAAATCAGATTTTGATAATATGATGTCATTTAAAACATCTAGCAGAACTATTAAAAAAGATATGGAACATATCTATAATGTGTTGTGCGAACATGTAGATAAAATAGAATTAGACCATATTTATAATATAAATTATCAAAGTGGGCTTGATGCTAGTAATTTAATTAATGATTATGAAGCATACTGCAGTCTAATTAAGAATAATATGGAATATCTTGTGGAACTATCAAATTATGATGATAATCCAAAAAGAAAGAAAACAATTAATTCTGAATATGATATTTTAAAAAATGGTTGGTATGAATTAATTTATAATGAAAAAGAAATAGATCTAAATTATGTTTTAAAATTTAAATATGATTTTCCATTTAAACGCAATAAGTTTTTAAAGAATGTTGTTAAAGAAGAATTCCAAGAATTTAGTACTAGTTTTGAAAAAGAAATAGATAAATTTAGTCAAAGAAAAGAATCATTCTTAAAAGATTATAGTGTAAAAATTGTTAAGTATGCATATAATGCATATTTAGAATATTTAGATTATATTGATTTAGATAAAGATAATATTTCTAATAACCAATGTATTTATTTAGTATCTAAATTATTAAAAGAAAATAATGATGTCTTATTAAAACTAAAGAATCATTATAAACATATTTATATTGATGAATATCAAGATACAGATCATTTACAAAGAGATATAGCAATTTTGTTAACTACAGAGAATAATGAATTCATTCCTAATTCGTTATATTTAGTAGGTGATCCTAAACAATCAATTTATCGTTTTAGAGGAGCAGAACCGGAAGTATATTTTGAAACGATGAAGCTATTTTGTGATGATACTGCTAAGTGTTATGATTTAAATATTAATTTTAGATCAAATGATAAAATCATTGATTATGTTAATCATACATTTAAAAATATTACTTTAAGTAGCGAAGCTTATACTAATATGTTAGTAGCTAAAAGTAATGTAATTAAAGAAGATGATTATTTAAATAATGATAATATAATTGGTTTTTATAATTATTTAGGTAAAGATCCAACTTCTATTGCTAATCTAATTTTATATTTAGTTAATAATAAATATGTAAGAGATGTTAGTAAAGATAAAGAGGGTAATATTGTAAGTGAATATAAACATATAGAATTCAAAGATATTATGGTTTTGATGCAAAACCATAATGCAATGAGTGAATATGTTCAAGAATTTACTGCTAAAGGTATACCTACTAAAGTAACTGGTGAGAGTAATTTTTATGCATATGAAGCTATTAGAGCATTTGTTAATTTATTTACATCTATTGCTACTACTAGTGAAAGAAATATAGAATTAGCTTCATCAGTCTTTAAAAATATATATAAAGATAAATTTAAAGGTTTAACTTTAGATAAAGAAAATGAATTAGCTAATAATTTATATTTAGAATTAGTTAATAAAACTTGCCATATGTCATCATATGGAAAAGCAATATATCTAGCTAATCGTTTAGAATGGTTAATTGAGGAAGACTCAATTAACAAAGGATTTATAATTAATTCTATTAGATCAAAATTATTCCAAATGATTGAAGAGATTTATGCGTCTGGTTACTTTAATGGTAATGAATTAGCAGAACAGTTTAATAAATATGTTAATACAGCTATCGAGTATGAATCATTAATTGATGATGAAGCTAATTGCGTAAGTATTATTAATACTCATAAAGCTAAAGGACTAGAAGCTAAAATTGTAATTTGGGTAAGCATTGATAATGTTAAGAATGAGAAACATCCAGCATCATCTTATAAAGATGGAATGCTATATTTAAATGAATGTGCTAAAGATGGGATTTATCGCTCCACACAAATTGATTTGATGGATGAAGATGCTGCTTCTATTATCTTTAAAGAAGAAGATGAGGAAAGAGCAAGACTAGAATATGTTATAGCAACAAGACCTAAAGAAGCATTCATTTATGCATATGATGATAAATCTAAAGGTTTATTCTTTGAATATGATAATGATGTATATGGTATTCATGATTTAAGAACGCTTGAAGTAGAAGTAGAAAACTATGAAGAAGATAGTGAAGTTTTAGATTATGAACATAAACAAATATCATTTAGTGAACTTAGTAAAGGTATTAAATATGTTTCACCATCTAAATTAGAAAATGTGTCTAAGACTAGAATAGCTGAATATGAAAAACATAAAGATAGTATACCTTCATCACTTCGCCCTCAATCAGCAATTGTAGGTACAATACTTCACAAGGCATTTGAATTATTAGTTTTAGATAAAGACCATAATGTTAATAAAGCAGTAAGTGATGCCATTAATCAATATAAGGCTATTATTGAAGATTATGATAATTTATTTAAATTTATTAGTGCTTGTGTAAAGGAATTGGATAAATATTATTTAGAAAATAATATTTATGATTACACTTTATATCCAGAATTAAATTATAGTTATTCTAAATCAAAAGGTATTATTTCTAATGGATCAATAGATTTATTAGCAATAAGTAATAATGATTGCATCATTATTGATTATAAATCTGATGAAGCTATTTATATTGAAGATGAAGAAGTATTTAAAACTACTTTGATAGAAAAATATAAAGTGCAAATAGATGAATACGTTAAAGCTTTAAAAGATTTAAAATTAGAAGTTAATAATATAGAAAAGAAGATAATATATTTTAGAAATTATAATAGTGATAAAGAATCTATAGATTTAAAAGTGTTGGATGTTAAATGAGTGAAACTTTGTTTCACTCATTTTTTAAATACTTTAAGTAATATGTGGCTTTGATAAGAATAGCAACACTTTTTCATTTTGTGTTATAATTTATTAAGAAATGTTTTATAAGAAGAAAGGCGCTTTGTTATGATTGAAATAAAAGGTAATAAAGAATCCGATCACTTAATACTTAAATACGACGAAAAAGAAAATGCTTTTATTGATATAACTCGCGAAGTGCTATTTCTTAAAGAGCAGGCTACCACGTGGAAGGTTGGCGTTAAAGCTTATGATGGTAGTTTGTTCTATTATGAAATAAAGCTTGGCAAACTAAAAGCGTCGAATAATCCAAAGGATGTACCGCTAAACAACAAGATGGTGTTTGTTAACGGAAAGAGAAACTTCGATACTATTGGTATCATTAAATTTGATGATCTAGGCTATAAAGTATTTTTGAATAATAAGCAACCATTTTTTGCCAACAGCATAAGTGTCACTGATAATAGTATTAACATTGTTTCGTTTAAATCTGGCTTTTCGAAGACGGGCAATAAAGTTTTTGACTATTATAAAACTCTTGCAGAGTATGCAGCGCTGCTGTCTGATGATGAGATGTCAATTGAAAATCTGTTGTACCGTCTATACAAATCTATAAAAGAACTCGATAAGAATTCAGTGCTATATGATTATTCAATGAATAAAAATCATATGCTAGATTTCAATTTGGATAAAATGTGCTATCCATTTAGTACAAATGCTTCACAAATGAAGGCTATAAAACAAACCTTCACTAATAAGTTATCAGTAATATCTGGACCTCCAGGAACTGGTAAAACGCAAGTTATTTTAAATATCATTTGTAATGCAATCATAAATGGAATGAAAATAGCGGTTATATCTAACAATAATACTGCTGTTAAAAATGTTTATGACAAGATGCAAGAAGAAGATTTAGATTTTTGCTTGGCATACTTAGGTAATAGAGAAAATGTAGATAACTTTTTTGCCAAAGAAGACGACTTAAGCAAAAGAATCGAAAATCTTGAAATAGATATTCATGTTGAAAGTGTTAGTGAAACATCTAAGAAACTAGAAAGTCTTTATGAAGCGGAAAACAAGTTGAAACAATATGAAAAAGATTTGCTAATAATCAATGAAGAATACGAACATTATAAAGCAAAGCATAAATATGTTTCTTTTGATAATATCAAACTAAAGGATTATCAAGATGTTTTAGATCTAAAATCATATTTATTGTCTTTAAACAAAGTTAATATATTTACGAAGATTAAACTTAGACTAAAGTATAAGATTAAGAAATTTGATATTAATACTTTAGATGATTTGATATCTTATTTAGAATTTGCATATTATGATAAGAAGGTCAAAGAATGCAAATTAAAAATTGATGAAGTTAGAGAAAAAATAAATGCTGATAAAATTGATGAATTAGTTAAAAAACAAAAAAAAGATAGCAAAAAAATATTAAGTAATTACCTATATGTGAAATATAACAATATGGAGAACTGCGTTCTTACTAAAGATAATTATCTAAATTGCTTTGACGCATTTGTTTCACGCTATCCAGTTATTCTATCTACTACACATAGTTTGCTTAGAAATATAAAATATGGTTTTAAATTTGATTTAGTAATAATTGATGAAGCTAGTCAATCTGATATTATGTCAACACTACTTACAATGAATGTGACTAAACAAATGGTAGTAATTGGAGATAGTAAACAACTTTCTCAAATAGATAATGAAGATATATATGATGCTTCAGAAGAGTTTGCTAAGCAGTTCGAGATAAAGGACTATTATAAATACAAAGATAATAGCATTTTACATTCTATTATTTCGCTGCCTTGCAAGATAAAAAATACAGTTTTAAGAGAGCATTATCGATGCGATGCTCGAATTATTGAGTTTTGCAATCAAAAGTTCTATGGCAATCAATTAATAATTTGTACAAAGACAAGCGATAAAGAACCTCTTTGTGTTGTTCATACTGTAGCAGGAAATCATGCCAGAAAGAATCCTGATGGAAGTGGCCAATACAACGATAGAGAAGCGCAAGAAATCTTAGACATTATTGAAAACTGCGATTCCAATGATATTGGCGTTATAACTCCATTTAGAGCACAAGCTGATTATATTAGTGGATTATTAAAAGACAAATATCCTGATGTTGAAGTTGATACTATTCACAAATATCAAGGAAGACAAAAGAAAGTCATTATATTATCAACTGTTGTAAATGATTTGGATTATGATAGTTCTAAGTATATTACCGATTTTGTAACTAATAGCCAGTTATTAAATGTCGCTATTTCGAGAGCTGTTGATAAATTGTATCTAGTCGTATCTGATAAAGTGTATAGTGGAAGTGGTAACACAATTGCCCAATTCATAGATTACATTAAATATCATTGTAAAGATGGCGATGGATTTGGTAAGGTAACATCTATCTTTGATAAACTATATGATGTTAATATTAATTTTAATGCATTGATGCAAAATAAATACGTAGATTCAGCTGCTGAATTATTAATGAAAAACGAGCTTGATGCATTAATGCCAAAGTATAAAGAGTATAAATATGTTCTTCATTATAGATTAAACGATTTAATCAATAACTACAATGGATTCAATGAAGAAGAAATTAGGTATATTACTCATCCGAAAACTCATGTGGATTTTGTTGTTTTTGATAAGATTACATTTAGACCTGTGCTATGCATAGAAGTAGATGGTGTTAAATACCATGACTATGCAAAGCGTCAAATAGAACACGATAAAATTAAAGATCGTATTCTTGAAGCAAATGGTATTAAAATCTTAAGATTAAAAACAAATCAAAGTGGTGAAATAGAAAAGATTAAAAACTATTTAGATGACTAATTGATTTGTTCCTAAAGAGCTAGTATGAGCTCTTTTCTCAAATTTTAATAATAGTTATACTTAATTAATGAAATAAATATTTAGTTTATTAAAAAAATGTTATAATTTTATTGGTGGTAATAATTAATGGGGTGACATTAATATGAGTGAATTGGTTAATAAATGTATTATTTGTGGGAAAGAGGCTAAATATGATTTATGTTTAGATTGCTATAAGAAGAAACAAAAAATAGCATCTGAACTTGAAGGATCAACTAATACATTAGATGACACTAAAGATTATTATAATAATTTAAAGTACAACATCTTTAAACTTAAGAATATGGAATATGCTAAAACAGCTTGCTTGAAACTTTTAGCACTTGGTGATTGCTTACAAAAAACATATGGATTAAGTGAATATGGTAAAAAAGCTAAAAATGATGCAGTTGATTTATTAAAGAAAAAAGAAGAATTCTTAAATAGTAAAACTAAAAAGCAAGAAATTAGCGAAGAAGTTCCAGAAGTAAAGACTGAAGATGGAAATATAATCCGCGAAGAGAAAGCAACTAGAGATGAAATACTTGATTATAGAAGAGTATATCCTATGAACTTCAGATGTAAAGATGGACATTATGTTAGAAGTAAGTCCGAAAAAATGATTGATGATTATTTGTTTGAAAAACGAATTCCTCATATATATGAAAAGAAAATCATCAATGAAGAATTAAATGAAGAATATTATCCAGACTTTTTCTTAATAATCAATAATGGAAATGAAGAGATTAACGTAATTCTTGAATACTTTGGTTTAGAAGATGATGAAAAATATGTAGCAACAGAAAAGAAGAAACTAGATTTTTATCATTCAAACAAATTCAACATAATTGAAGTAAGAGAAAAGAATACTGGTAATTTAGAAGATTATCTTGATATGCAAATATTAAAAATCAAAAGAAAATAAATGTGAAAGCCATTCAATCCTGAATGGCTTTCTTTTATTTGCCTCGGTAGAGAGCTTATTCTACTAGTAGTAGAGTGGTATTTATTACTGTTTACATACTTTACATATCGTAGGTAGGTTAATTAATTAACAATTGATACAATGAATGTAGATTAATATACAAATTATATTTATTTGTCAGTATGCAAAGCATACTAAAAAGAATAAAATATCATTTGTATATTTGTTTATTATATGCATTAAGAAAGAGGTATAAAATGAAAAGAAAAAGAATTCCGGTATTTTTTGCTGTTGATGACAATTACATTGATTTTCTAGAAGTAACAATTGCTTCGATCATTGACAATGCAAAAGATGAATCATTTGCTTATACATTTTATGTGCTTCATAATGGTTTAAGCAAAGCTTCTAAAAAGAAATTAAAAAAACTTAAACATCATCGCTTTAAATTTAGTTTCTATAATGTAAGTGGATCTTTAGGTCAAATGGAAAATAGATTTAAATTAAGAGATTATTATACACTAACCACATATTATAGATTATTAATACCTAATACATTCTTCTTTATTGATAAAGCAATTTACCTAGATTCAGATATAGTAGTATTAGATGATTTAGCTAATTTGTATAAAGTAGAATTAGGTGATAATTTAGTAGCAGCCGTACCTGATGCAAGTGTTGGTTTTGTTAAGGAGTTTAACGACTACACTACAAATGCTTTAGGTATAAGTAGTAAAGATTATTTTAATGCTGGCGTACTAGTAATGAACTTAAAAGCAATGAGACAAAATCATTTGTTAAGTAGGGTTTATGAATTATCTAAAACAACTGCTTTTAGAGTTGCTCAAGACCAAGATTTATTAAATGTATTATGTAAGGATAGAATTACTTATCTTCCTATGTCTTGGAACGTGATGCCAATTGGAGATAGATGTACTGATATATCTTTGATTCATTATAATTTGATTTATAAACCATGGAAAAGAAATAATATTATGTATCAAGAACATTTCTGGCATTATGTTAAGAAGTTAAATTTAGAAGCTAAAATTAAAGATAGATTAAATAGTATTACGGAAGAGTTTATTAAAGCCGAAGATGAAGGAATGCATAACTTAATTAAGTTATGTACATATGAAGCAAATCATCCTGAAAACTATAAAGATTGTGCAAAAGTAATTAAACAAGAAGACACATATTATAGTTTAAATATTGAACGTAGTGAAGTTTATGAAAAGATTAAAGCATTAGAACTTGAAGGTAAGTTTGATATGGATGTGGAAAACGACCCACCTTATACGCCACTTCACGTAGGTGATGTAGATTATAAACAAAAAAGAATTGCTAATAAAGTTAGAGCGAGAATCTTTACTTATTATTCTTTTAAATACTTTAATCATCAAATTAAATTAGGTAATATTGTCATTGATGATTATATTGGGGTTGAAAACATAAAAAAGGTTAAAGGTGGAGCAATTATAACTAGCAACCACTTTAACCCATTTGATAGTATTCCAATTCATAAAGCTGTTAAGAAATATCATCATAAACGTTTATTTAAGATTATTAAAGAAGGTAATTATACATTCCCAGGTTTATTTGGTAGATTTATGAGATATTGTAATAGCTTACCTTTAGCTAATGACTTTGATGTAATGAGACAAATGATAGATAGTGTAGGATATTGGTTAAATAAAGGTCATATGATTTTAATTTATCCAGAACAATCAATGTGGTGGAATTATCGTAAACCTAAACCTACAAAAGCAGGTGCTTTTAGGTTTGCCGCAAAATTTGATTATCCAATTATCCCAACATTTATCACCATGAGAGAAACTGATAAAGTTAATAAAGATGGTGATAACATCTTAGCTTATACTTTACATATTCTGAAACCAATTTATCCAAGAAATGACCTAAATTACAAAGAGAATATAGAATACTTACAATCATGCCATGATAAAGCGTGGAAAGATGTGTATGAAGCTACATACGGCGTAAAGCTTGAATACACTACAAAGGTAGAATAAAATGGCCTACATATTTATTATTCTAATAATGATGGGAATCATTAGTGGATTAAATATTGCCTTTAATCCAATGTATGAGTGGTACATTTACCTAATAGCAGTTGTAGCTTATGTAATAATAGTTATAATAATTGATGCAATAGTAGCTACTGTTATTCGTAAAATGCCAGAAAAATATTTTGATTATCATAAGAAGATATTTAATACTACTAAAGGCGAATTAAAGTTTTATAAATTAATTGGTGTTAAAAAATGGAAAGAACATGTGCCAGAACTTGGTATGTTTACGGGCTTTAGGAAAAACAAAATTGCTAACCCTAAAGATTCAGCATATTTATCTAGATATATACTAGAAGCATGTTATGGAATAATCATTCATTTTTGGAGTGTACCAGCATCATTTTTAATAATGTTACTTGATTTTAAGATGTATACAGGTAATTCTAATTTGTGGTTATGTGTTGCAATGCCAGTTGCAATTGTAAATGCTATTTTAATAGTATTACCGGCATTTATATTAAAATATAATTTACCAAAACTGGTTAGATTATATGAAATAAGTATTAAGAAAGAGTTTTAAAAAAACTCTTTCTTTTATATAATGTAATTAGAAAGATGAGGTTTATATGAAAAAGAAATATAAAGTTTTAATGGTTTTAGGAATTGTTCTTGCAAGTATCACTTTGTTCTTTTTAGTGATAAATGTTATTCCCCCAAAAAAAGTATCTACTAATAATGTGTTTATTAAGGATAAAAGTGTGTCACGCCCAATGCTAGCAGCACATCGTGGAGGATCTTTAACTAATCCAGAAAACACCTTAAAAGCATATGAAAGTGCAGTTAGAGATTATAATATAGATATTGTGGAATCAGACATATGGATTACTAAAGATGGTAAAATAGTTTTTAGTCATGATGGATATATTGATCGAATGAGTGATGTTGCCTTATTTGATAATACTAAAGAGAAACACTATATTGCTGATTACACACTAGAAGAATTAAAGAATTTTAATTTTGGCTATGGCTTTCAAGATAAAAATGGTAATTATCCATATCGCAATTTAGTCACAATTGATCAAGCTAATAGAAAAGAAGTATTAGCTAGTGAAGGTTTACAAATATTAGAAGTGGGAAAATTATTCGAAAGATTCTATGAAGAAAAGCCAAATTTGTTATTTATTGTAGAAATAAAGAATGGTAATGAATTAGGTTATGCTGCTGCTAATGCACTTGATGACTTGCTAACTAATAAATACCCTAATTATAAAAATAATGTAGTTATTGGTACATTTCACGATGAGATATCAGCTGATTTAAGAAATAATCACCCGACTCTTCTTAGAGGAGCATCGACTGGTGATGCTGCAGGATTTATAATTACAGAGCTACTTGGTGTGAATTTATTTAATAATGCTGACTTTACATGTTTACAAATCCCTACATCTTATAAGATTAAAGGTATTAAACTAACACTAGATCGTAAGGCTATTATAAGAAGAGCACATAGAAGAGGTATAGCTGTCCAATATTGGACAATAAATGATGCGGATGAAATGAAACATTTAGCTTCCCTTGGGTGTGATTGCATAATGACAGATGATCCTGAATTATTTAATGAAGTATTTGGTTAAGAAGAACGCAAGTTCTTCTTTTTTTGCTAGTAAAATCAAGTAGCGTAAATAATAATTAAAAATTTGTGAAACATATTGTATAATTTATTTAGGAGATTTATTAATATGAAGAAGTTTATAAATGTAATGATAGTTTTAGTCTTAAGTATATTCTTATTTAGCTGTAAAAAAGAATTAAAAACTGAAGAAGAATTTATACAAGCATTAGAATCAATTGAATTTGATTTTGATTTAAATAATATTCGTGGTGGAGAAAAGTTGCCACTTAAAACTAAAAAATATAGTCAAGATATCCTTTGGGAATTATTACCTATTAGTGATAAAGGTGATAACTATGTAAATAGTTGTGCTAGCTTAAACATTCTAGATGGTGTCACATCTATTGTTAATAAAATAGATTATGATGATGATATTGATTCTACTTTATATGGGAAAGCAATGTTAGCCGCAAAACTACTTAGTAGTGATGGGGCAATTTACACTAAAGAGTTTAATATCACTGTATATGAAAAAGCACCTGATCTAAATTATTCAATCAGTAAGATTAAAGATTATTGTAAATTAGATAATCCTAAATATATTGAAACTGAAGTAGAAATTGTTTGGATTAAAGAATGCAAAGATGATTATTATAATTTGATTGTATCAGATGGAACTGATTATATATTTGTAGATGCGGCCTATTATCATAAACTATATAATTTAAAAGTTGGTGATAAAGTTAAAGTAAAAGGCTTTAGTGGTAAATATGGGATTTTCCCTATAATTACATCTAGGGATGATTTAGGCGTAAGCGTAGAATTAATTAGCAAAGGTAGTAAAACTATAAATTATCAAGAAATAGTATTTAATGATTTTTCAAAAATGAAAGATACTGATACATCAGTATATTTAAATTTTGTTAAGTTTGAAGGAACTATTAAAGCATATAATGATGCGGGTGGATATGCTTACTATATTGAAGGAAAGAATAGTGAAGTTATTATAAATATAAGTAATTGTTCATTTATACATAACAATATAGGTAGCGATAAAGACGCTAAAAAGATAATTGATAATAACTTGGGTAAAGTTATTAATATAAAAGGTGCTATATTTATTAATACTGATGGGAAATGGGAGTTTATAATTATCCCTAGCGAATTAAAATGAAACTAATTGAAAAAGGAACAAAACTATTTGTTAATGGACTACCTCAAACATTTGGATACGGATTTAGTGGAGTAGTAGATTATAATATTGAAGAAGCAAAAATCGCACCTTTTAAATTAAAAGAGTGGGATTTTTACCAAATCATTAATCCGAAGTTTTCAATGTATGCAATTATTGGTCATGTATCTTATGCTACTTCCATTAACATTACTTTATTTGAATATGGTAACAATAACTCATTTAATGTAAGTAAATTATTACCATTTAAAAAAGTAAAGATGGATAATAATGCTAGCATTGATAGCAGTATAATTTATGAAGATAAGGATTATCATTTAGAATTTAGAAAAATAGGTCAATTTAGATTTATTGAATTTAGAGCTAATGATAAAACACTTGGTGAGTGTCACGCTAACATAAAGATGCAAGAGACGCAAAAGGATCATATTTTAGTTTCTACACCATTTGAGAAGAAGAAAGAGTTTTATTTAAATCAAAAGAATTGTTTAATGAGAGCATATGGATCAATTCGCTTTGGTGATAAAAAGTATGAGTTAGAAGATAAATCATTTGCTTTACTTGACTGGGGAAGAGGCGTACTACCATTTAAACACCAATGGGTGTGGGGAAGTGGATCGGGAATTGTAAATGGTAAACTGTTTGGTTTTAATATTGGTAAATTTGGTAATAACGACTACGGAACTGAAAACATATTCTTTTACGATGGTAAAAGTTATAAACTTGGTAAAGTTGAAATAACTTTTAATCCGGAAGCTTTTATGGATGATTGGTCATATCTAAGTGATGATGGCAAATTTAGTTTTAAGATGAAACCAGTATATGATAATCATACTAAAACTAAAATGTTATGGGTTGATAATGAATGCCATCAAGTATTTGGTTATTTTAATGGTTATATAAAAATAGATGATAACTATATACAGATTAAAGATTTTTGGGCATTTACAGAATTTGCTCATAATAGGTGGTAATTATGGAAACTATTACAAGTAAAGAAGAAAGAAAACTAGAAAAAAGAAGATTGTTTGAAGAAAGACAATATATAAGATTACAAAAGATTAAAAATAGTGGTAGATACGTAGGATACTTAGCAGTATTAATTGGGATTATCTTACTTGTAGATTTACTAGATAATTTTGTTACTAGCGTTAATTCAAATGTAACATCTTGTTACATTAATGAATTCTTTGTTAATGGCCATTTATTTGGTAAAGATTACTTATATGAAGAAGGTTTAGCTTTAAATAGTACTTTTAACTTAGTCGGTTATGTACTCGGATTACTTGTTCCATTTTATAAAGCGTTGGGTGATAAATATGGCCGTAAGCCATTATTTATCATTTCCACAATCGGAATGGCACTTGGTTTAATCATTGTATTCTTTTCTAAAACATATTGGGGATTTTTAATTGGTAGTTTCTTTATTAGTTTCTTTATTAGTCATGATATTCAAATATTATATATTCTAGAAGAAGCACCTAGTGCCAAAAGAGCTACAATTTATTCACTTCTAAAAGGACTTGGAGCTCTTGGTACATTCTTTATTCCATTACTTAGAGCAACTGTTATGAAAAATGATCCAACATTATGGCGTAATATATATTTGCTTCCTGGTATTTTTGGACTTGCATTTGCGGTAATTGTATTCTTCTTAGCTAAAGAATCAAAAGTATTTGTGGATGACAGGCTTAAATATTTAGAAATACCATTTGATGTTAGAATTGAAGAAGAAAGAAAACAAAAAGAAGCTAAAAAAGCTAACGCTAATAAGAGCGGTATCTTTAATGCCATTAAGTATATTTTCCAACATAAAGAATTAAGAACACTTGTTATTATTAAGACAATATTTGATGCGGCAATAATAGCAATGACTTATTATGAATCAATTATGGCTAGTGCATCAATGTCTACAGCTGATATTACTAAAGCATTATTCCCATATCCATTAATTTATTGTTGTTCAGTTATCTTATCAGGCTTTTTAGCTGATAAGATTGGTAGAAAGAAAATAATAGTTATTTTTGGCTTTATATGTGTAGTAAGCTTTGGTTTATTCGTATATGGTGCTAATAACCATATGGATTTTAATCCATATGTTATTGGTGGATTTTATGGGCTATATATTGGTGGATATTGGATTGGTAGAGATTATATGGAAATAATCTCAACCGAAATGGTCCCAACAGATATTAGAGCATCGATCATTGGTGCTGAAGGATTACTAGTTTATGCTGGCATGGCTGTCGGATTTGCTTTTGTTAATATTGGTATATTATTTATGCCTATTTGGCTAACTTGCTTAATCTTTGCTGTTCCATGTGTAGCAATATCTGTAGTATTATTGTTACTTAAAGTTAAAGAAACAAAAGGTGTTGATTACGAAAGTATCCAAGGATAAAAAAAATTAGAAAATAATAGAATTCATTTGTTATATTAGTATATTAATAAAAAAGGAGACTCATTATGAAAAAATATATAAGCTTAGTAATTATAATTTTTGTGGTTCTATTAATTGGATGCAGTTCTAAAATAGTTAACCAAGGGGGCACGACATCAGCTGATCCTGGGTCAAAAGAATCGGGAGGCGGTGGATGGTTTAGTTACGAAGAAGGTGGTTCTCGTAGTGATGATGATTCACCTTACGCATATGATAGTGCTTTTTCGGGAGCATCTGGCTCTGGCGGAGACATATCAGGGGAAGATGGTGCTATTAATACGAAAATTCCTGCTGGTCAATTAACAGCTTCAGCTACGATGGATAATCAAAAATATGATTTTTGGCATAGTCTAGTAACATCTAATCAAGAAGGTGCCGGTATATTCCAATCATATGATAAAGATTTTGCTTTCAAATCCGCAAATCGAATCGCATTATCATTTCCAAAAGGGACATCTGCAAAAGTAACGCTGATTAATGATGATAATGTTGAATTTGTTGGGCTGACTGATGCTAATGGTATGTGCTATGTCTTTGCAAAAGAAGAAAGAAATAGTTATAAACTGAAGATTGATTATTTAGATAAAGATGGCAATTTAGTAACAATCGAAGATGAAGTTAGTGGTGATAAAGCATATAATCTTGAAGTTACAGAAGTAAGCAGTGATTTAATAGAAATAATGTTTGTAATTGATGCTACAGGATCTATGGGTGATGAAATCAAATATTTACAAGCAGAGATAACAGATGTAATCAAAAAAGTTAAAGAAGCAAATAATAATGTTCGTATTCTACTTAGTATTATGATGTATCGTGATCAAAACGATGAGTATATAACGCTATATAATGACTTTACAGAAGATATTAATGCGCAACTAGAATTTTTAAATGCACAATCTGCCCAAGGAGGCGGAGATTTTCCAGAAGCAGTCGAGGTGGCATTTGCCAAGGCTGCTGCACAGCAATGGACATCTGGTACATCTACTAAAATATTAGTACATGTAGCTGATGCACCGGCGCATAATAAAGATGTTGCATCATGGGCTGGAACCGTTGATAAATTTGCTTCATTGGGAGTTAGGATTTTAACTATTGCTTCGAGTGGTATTGATAAACAAACCGAATATTTCTTTAGATGCCAATCAATCTTGACTAATGGCGTTTATGTTCATTTAACAAATGATTCAGGAATCGGTGGAGACCATATTGGAGCAACAACAGAAGAAAAAGAAGAAGTAGAACTACTAAATGATTGTTTGGTAAGACTTATTAATGGATTTCACACTGGTGATTTTGGCGAAGCAATCTATTGGCGTCAAAGTCAATCCACTCCATTATCATAATAATAAAAAAAAGTGAAGCTGAAGAATAAAACTTCAGCTTTTTTTATGCAATTATTTTTTTTAAAAGAAAGAAAATATACAAAATGAGCCCGTTTGTTCATCAATTAATCAAGGAAGAAAAGAATAATTAGGGGAAATGGGGTATAATATAATTGATAGAATGGGTATTAATGCGTAAATGTTACCTAGAAAGGATTAATATGATTACTATCAAAGAGGTTAAAACAAAAAAAGAAATCAAAGCATTCATTGATTTTCCACTTAGTTTATATAAAGGAAATGAATACTTTGTGCCAATGTTATATGGTGGCGAAAAAAATATTTTTAAAAAAGATTATCCATTCAATAAAGTATGCGATACATGTTTTTATTTAGCATACATGGATGGAAAGGTAGTTGGTAGAATTCAGGGAATTATTCAAAAACCTGCTAATGAAAAATGGAATCAAAAACGTGTAAGATTTACAAGATTTGACTCTATCGATAATCAAGAAGTAGCAAACGCCTTATTTAGCGAAGTGCTAAATTGGGCAAAAGCTAAAGGAATGAATGAGTTTGTTGGCCCACTTGGATATTCTGATTTAGAAAGAGAAGGATTGTTAATTGAAGGTTTTGATCAATTACAAACTTATGAAGAACAATACAATTATCCATATTACCAAAAACTAATTGAAAACTTTGGCTTTACTAAAGATGTTGACTGGTTAGAATTTCAGTTAAGAACTCCAGAAGTTATTAACGAAAAGTTAATAAGAGTTGGTGGTATGATGCTTAAAAGATATGATTTAAGATTATATCAAGCAAAAAATTTAAAAGAATACATTAGAGATTATGTAGATGGTGTATTTGAATTAATCGATAAATGTTATTCTAGATTATATGGCACAATGCCATTAAATGAAGAAATTGTGGCTGCATATGTAAAAGACTTTAAGATGCTTGTTAGAGCTAAAGACTTAATGTTAATACTTGATAAGGAAAATAAACCTGTGGGATTTGCATTGATGTTTCCATCAATTAGTGATGCGGTAAGAAAATCAAGAGGACACATTACAATTCCATTCCTTATTAGATTTTTAAAAGCAAAGAAAAATCCAAAAGTTATCGATTTAGGATTGATTGGCGTACTACCTGAATATGAATCGCGTGGTATTGCTTCTTCAATGATAGGTTTACTTGTTAATTATTTAAAAGATGAAGGATTCGATCACCTAGAAACAAATTTAATGCTTGAAAACAACGCTCATATTCAAAATACTATGAAGAATTTTGATCATATTCAAAACAAGAGAAGACGTTGCTTCAAGATGGATATTTAGAGGTAAAAATGGTCTATAAAGAATATAAGCACTTAGATGGCGTGATGTTTGAAGAATTTATTATATCTGGCGCTGCTAAGTTAGAAAAGAATGTTAAACAGATAAATGATTTAAATGTATTCCCAATTCCTGATGGTGATACAGGCGATAATATGTATCGTACAATTGCTGGTGGAATTGAGACAATGAAAAAAGAGCCAGCTAATTCAGTAGCTAAAAAATCACATGCTCTAGCTGAAGGTATGTTATTTAATGCCAGAGGTAATTCGGGCGTAATCCTTTCACAAATATTTGCGGGGATGGCAAATGGCTTTGAAGGGATTGAAGTAGCTAGCATTGAAGATATCATGTATGCCTTTGGAGAAGGCGTTAAGAAAGCTTATTCAGCTGTAACACCTCCAGTTGAAGGTACCATTTTAACTGTTGCTAGAGAAGCAATTGAACAAATGGATGATATTAAAGAAGACTTAACAATTGGTGAATTCGGTGAAGCATTTAGAAAATATATGTATCATTCACTCGAAAATACCCCAGAACTTTTACACATCTTAAAAGAAGCTGGTGTAATTGATAGTGGTGGAGCAGGACTATATTTAATTGCAGATGGTGTAGTTGATGCGATAAATGGCGAACATGTCCAAATGGGGGATGCTCATCAAAGCGGTGTTCAATCTCTTGATTTCTCTAAATTCACTTCGGATTCAGAACTTAAATTTGGATATTGTACAGAATTCTTATTAAGGCTTATGAATAAAAAAGCTGATGTTAAGAGTTTTGATGAAAATATAATTATTGATTATCTAAAAACAATTGGTGATTCAATTGTAGCATTCAAGAATGATTCGATTGTAAAAGTACATGTGCACACAATGACACCTTCTAAAGCGTTAGAATTCTGCCAACAATTTGGTGAATTCTTAACAATTAAGATTGAGAACATGACTCTTCAACACAATGAAACTCATTTTGCTAGTGACAAGCTACCTACAGTTGAGCGTGAAACTAAAAAGTATGGCGCAGTAGTAGTTGCTGATGGTGATGGTTTTAAAAACTTATTTAAAGAATTAGGTGTAGATGTTGTCATTGATGGTGGCCAAGGTAAGAACCCATCAATCAATGATTTTGTTAAGGCGTTTGATGAAGTAAATGCCAATAACATCTACGTATTTCCTAATAACTCAAATATTATTTTGGCTGCTACCCAAGCTAAAGAAATGTATAAAAAATCTAACATTTATGTAGTAGAAACTAAAAATGTTGGTGAAGCATATGCCGCATTATCAATGTTAGATTATAGTATAGAAGATCCAGATGAATTATTTAATATGTTTGTAGAGAATTGTTCTTCGGATAACGTAGGTACAGCCTTAGTTTGCAAAGCAACTAGAGATGTAGAACTAAATGGTGTTAAAGTAGAAGAAGGAAACTATATTGTAATTAAGGATAAAAAAATAGAATTAGCTAATAATGATATAGTTACTACAGTTGTAGAGTTTTATAAAAAATATGATTTTGTAGAACTATCTACAATCTTCTATGGTAAGAATGTAACTGAAGTTGAAAAACAAAGAATTGGTAGCGGTATAAGAAGCCAATTACCTGATATTGAATTATATGAAGCAGATGGCGGACAAGATACTTTTGATTTAGTCATCATTTTGGAATAGGAGTATATAATGAATAAAATAGCTATTATTACTGATTCATCTTGTAATTTAAATTCACAATTAAAAGAACAGTTTGGTGTAGATTACATTGTACCAATGCATTTTATTTTAGATGGTAAAATGTATAATGCTAGTGGTGACTGGGAATTAATGAGTGCTAAAGAATATTATGATAGTATGCGTAATGGTAAAGTCTTTAAATCATCATTAATTAAACAAAGGGAGTATGAAGAAGCATTCAAGCTATTTCTAGATAAAGGATATGATATTCTATCTATATCTTGTACATCAGCTTTATCAGCTTCTGTAAAAGAAAGTTATAAAGCAAGAGATGCTTTAAAACCTTTATATCCATCTGCACAAATTGTTTGTGTAGATAGTGCAAACTGTACATTCTCGCTAGCTATGATTTTAAAGAAAGCAAGTGAGTTTAGAGCCCAAGGTAAAAGCATTGAATGGATCGTTGACTGGATTGATGAAAACAAATTATATTTTAACGAAGTAGGAACAGTAGATAAACTTACATACCTACGTTTAGCCGGCCGCGTTAGCGCTTCAGCTGCCTTCTTTGGCGGAATGTTAGGTGTTAAGCCAATCGTAGTATATGACCTGGAAGGTCATAATGTAGCCGTACAAAAAGTAAAAGGCAGAAATAAATCACTTGAAACTGTTGCGGATTATATTAAAAAATATGCAATCACTGGTGAATATAATACAATTTATATTGCTCATGCTGATTGCATAGATGATGCAAAGTTAGTTGCGCAAATGATTCAAGACAGATTCACACAAAAATTAGAATTTGTTTTTGATTATATAGAATCAGGTGTTGGATCGTCAGTTGGTCCGGGAACATTAATTCTAGGCTTCTATGGAAATAAAGCAATTAGAATGTTAAATAATAAAAAGAATGACTAGTCTTATGACTAGCCTTTTTTTATTGGAAAAATAGTTTGAAAAAAGCAACCTAATTTGTTGACAAATATTGATTTATATAATATCATTGTGATAGAGTGAATATCAAAATGATAGTTAAACTATCAAGAGGTGAAATTATGACTTTGAAAGATATGAAATACAAATTAATTGTTGATGGAGTGACAGAATTATTTTTAAACAGGGGTATTAATGTAGTTACGATTAAAGATGTAGCAAGTTCGTTAGGTTTAGGGGAAGCTACAATTTATCGTTACTTCTCGAAAAAAGAAAACTTAGTAACCGAGATTGCTGTTAAATTAGAAGATGAAATCTTTAATTCTTATTTTAAAGAGAATAATGAATTAAACGGATATGAAGCAATCCATAAATTTTATTTAAGCTTTCTAGAAGTATTTATTAATCGTAAAGAGTTTTATCGTTTTATAGCTGAATTTGATAATTTTGTATTAAATAAAGATTGTAATCTTAGTGAATATGAAAAGAAATTAGCTTTATTTTATGAAGTATTCATGAATGGGTTTAATAAAGGAATAATAGATAAATCAATTAAGCAAGTTGAAGATATAAATGGTTTTTATTTAACTACAACTCATGCATTGATGGGACTTTGTAAAAAGTTAGCAAGTGATGATATTTTACTTCAAGATGAAAGAATTAATAAAGTAAACGAAATAAAGATGTTAATAGATATTATTATGATAAGTATTAAAAGCTAAAAGGTGAAAAAATGAACGATTTAAAACAATTCTTTTTAGATCAAATTACTGAAGGTAATATTAAATTTAAAATAGGAGTAGGTAATGCTAGTTATAAATCATCTAGAGGTTCTTTTAAAACAAAAGAACAGAAGAAGAAAATGTATGATTTAAAATTAGAAAAAAAGTCACCTTTACAATGTGTTTATACAAATAAAAATGTAAAAGCAACAATTGAAATAGATGATAAAGAAGAATTAAATTTAAGTTTTGATGTTGATAATAAATATAATTATTTAGAAATTACTTTTAAAACTTTTGAAGATGAAAAGGTTTATGGTTGTGGTGAACAATATTATGCATTAAACCTTAAAGGTAAGGTAGTACCTATTTGGGTTAGTGAGCATCAACAAGTTCTTCAAATTGCTAAAAAGTTATTAAGAACTAAACTATTTGGTGCAAATCCAGATTATATAAGTAATTATAAACACCATCAATCTTATTTTTCTTCACCAGTATTTATTTCTTCATTAAATTACGGCTTTTATATAGATTCTGATAGTTATGCTAAATTTAGTTTTGGCAAAGATTATGTAAAATTATTCTTTAGATCTATTCCAAAGAATATAAAGATTGTAACAGCTAATAATCAAGTCGATTTAGTAAAGAAGATGAATAACTTATCGGGTATTTCCCCAAAGATTCCTGATTGGGTTGGAAGTGGCGCAATACTAGCTATGCAGGGTGGTACTAAAATATTAAGGGAAAAGTATCATAAAGCAAAAGAAGCGGGAATTAAAATTAGTGGTATTTGGGCCCAAGATTGGTGTGGCCACGTAGTTACTAGTTTTGGATACCAAGTTTATTGGAATTGGTCGGTTGATAATGATTTATATGAAGGATTAGATGAATTCATTAAAGAATTAAAAGCTGATGGTGTCAGGTTCTTAGGATATATCAATACATTCCTAAAACAAGATGCTCCTCTTTATTTAGAAGCTAAAGAAAAAGGTTATTTAGTATTAAAACAAGATGGATCTGTTTACCATATCAAATCAACTACATTTGATGCAGGTATTGTAGATCTAACAAACAAAGATGCTTATAACTGGTATAAAAATATAATCAAAGAGAATATGATAGCTTACGGCTTGTCAGGCTGGATGGCTGACTTTGGGGAATATTTACCAACCGATGCTGTTGTAGCTGGTGGCGAAGCTAGTGCTTTACATAACATTTGGCCAACGCTTTGGGCTAAATGTTCATATGAAGCAATAAAAGAATGTGGAGTTCAGGATGAAATATTCACATTCTCAAGAGCAGCTTACTCGCATACTACTAAATATACAAGTTCGATGTGGAATGGGGATCAACATGTAGACTTCTCTGATGAATATGGTCTAGGTAGTGTAATACCAGCAAGCTTATCTATGGCTTGCTCTGGAAGCGGAGTGGTACATTCAGATATTGGTGGTTATACAACCGTTATGTTTATGAAGCGAGATGCAGAACTTTTTACTAGATGGATGCAAATGAATATATTCACGCCAGTCTTTAGAACTCATGAAGGTAATAGGCCCCAAGATAATGTTCAATTTGATAATGAGGCGGTAATTAAACAGTTTAGTGAAGCTAGTAATATTTATTATGAATTAAAAGAATATAGAAATCATATACTAGATGAATATTATGAATCTGGTCTTCCAGTAATGCGTCCTATATTTTTATATGATGATGATAAACGCTTTAAGGAAGAAAAGAAGGAATATATGTTTGGCGAAGATATTCTAGTTAGTCCAGTCTTAAGGGCTAAAGAAGAAATGCATCAAGTAAGATTACCAAAAGGTGAATGGATCCAGTTCTTTACAGGAAAGGTTTTTAATGGTGGAACATACGATGTGGATTGCCCACTAGGACTACCTATCGCATTTTATAAGAAAGATTCAAAATATAGAGAACTATTTGAAAATATAACTAAAAATCATTTTAAAGGAGATATAAAATAATGAAGTTTTTTCTAGACAGTGCAAAATTAGATGAAATTGATAAAGCGTACAAGTGCTATGGAATTGATGGTGTTACTACTAACCCACGCCATATTATGGCAAGTGGTAAACCATTCTTAGTTGCTATTAGCGATATTGCTAATTGGATTAAAGAAAACAATTTAGAAGGAATGGATAAATTTCCTGTTAGTGTAGAAATTAATCCACATTTAGACAAGGCTGAAGATATGATTAAAGCAGCTAAAGAAGTTAGTGCAATGTGTGAAAATTTTGTAATTAAGATTCCTTGTACATTAGAAGGTTTATCTGCTGCTAAAGCATTAGAAGAAGCAGGTATTAGAACTAATGTAACATTAGTATTTTCTGCTTCTCAAGCAATTCAAGCAGGAAGAATTGGTGCTAAGTTTGTTTCTCCATTCATTGGTTGGAAAGAAAACAATGGAGAAGATACTTATAACTATATGGCACAAATTGCAAATATTTATCATAACAAATTATATGATACAGAAATTATTGCTGCTGCTGTAAGAAGTGGTAAGACAATTGCGGAAATGGCTGAACTTGATATTGATATAATTACTTGTTCACTTCAAGTTTTAGAAGATTCATTTAATCATCCATACACTACATTTGGTCTTAAGACATTTTCTGATGCATGGGATAATACGAAAGGTAATTAATATGAAAATAGCATTTATTGGACTAGGGATTATGGGCCTACCAATGGCTACTAACATCTCTAAAAAATATGATTTAATTGGTTATGATGTAGTCCAAAAAGAAACGCCGTTTGCCTTTGCATCTTCATACGAAGAATGTGCTAAGTTTGCAGATGTGATTATTTCAATGGTACCTAACAATGATAACTTTACTAGCCTAGTTAGTGATATGTTACCTTTCTTAAGAAGCGGTCAAATATGGATTGATATGTCCACAATCTCACCACTCACTAGCTTAGCTAATAAAGAAAGATTAGATAAAGTTGGTGTTAGAATGGCTGATGCTCCAGTTGTAAAGAGTCAACCAGCTGCCATCAAAGGTGAACTTGGTATTTATTTTGGTGGAGATGAAGATTTATTTAATGAAGTATATCCAATTTTATCTTGCATGGGTAAAAACATTATCCGCATGGGAGAAAACTCTAAAGGATTACAAATGAAGATTTTACACAACGCTTTAGTTGGGGAAATCCAAAATGGTGTAAATGAAATATTAGGTTTAGCTAAAAAAGCTAATATTGATTTAGAAGATTGCGTTAAAGCTTTAAGTTATGGTGGAGCTCAAGCATTCTATCTAGATACTAAAGCTAATAATATTATTAACAATAATTATCCAACTGCTTTTTCAGTTTTAAATATGAATAAAGATATTCATTTTGCGGTAGAGTTAGCAGACAAACTAGATGCAGAGGCGCCAGCTTTAAGAAATGTATGTAAAGTATACGAAGAGGCAATGGATGCTGGTCTAGCAAAAGAAGACTTTTCTAGTACATTTAAAGTAGTTAATAAGGAGTAAATATGAAACCAAGAATTGGAATTGTTTGTTTAGTAAGAAAAACTTTTGATTATGAGACAGCATTTAAATTATATTTAGAAAGAACTAAAACTGTAGAAGAAGATAAAACAGTTGATTGGTTTAATTATAAGCAAATGGTAATAGATGTAAATGATGCAAAAGCGGCAGCAAACTACCTACTTGAAAATAGAGTAGATGCGGTTATTTTAGTATCAGCTACATTCCATTTAGGTCACCTAGCACTAGTTATTAATGATTTAGTTAGAAAACCATTATTACTTTGGGGGTTTGATGAACTTCCATATGATGGTGGTAAGATTAGATTAAATGCTGTTTGTGGAGTAAACTTAAATGCATCTAATCTGTATAAAGGCGGAAGTAATACATATATTGTTCATGTAGGTAATAGTATTGATCCTGATTTTATTACTGCTATTAAGATGAAAGTTGCAATAGAAAATTCAAATGTCGGATTAGTTGGTTATAGAGCAGATGGATTCTTTAATGTAGGTGTTGATGAACTACATTTATATAAAGAATTAGGAACTCTAATTACTCATTATGAATTAAATGATTTATTTGGTGGTGAAGTAGATACTGAAGCATTTAAACATGAAAGAGAATTTGTATTAAAAACATTTAATACATCTAAACTAAGTGATTACCAAATTGATCAAGTTGCAAAACTTTGCGTTTTAGCTACTAACTTTATTGAAAAAGAAAAATTAGATGTTTTAGCTATTAGATGCTGGCCAGAGTTTGCGAAAACTTATGGGGTATCTCCTTGTGCTATGATGTCAATTCTTCAATCACGTGGCATACTACTAGCTTGTGAAGGTGATATTGAAGCAGCTTTGAGTATGGTGGCAGTAAGGGCTGCAGGAGAAGCTACTCCATTTATGGCTGACTTGTCACAAGTTAATTATCAAGAAAACTATGCCCTTTTATGGCATGATGGCGTTGCCCCATGTAATTTATGGAATGGTAAATGTGTAAGAAGCCTAGAAACATATTTTGCAGGTGGAAAAGGGGTTACTGCTGACTTTGTTTTAAAAGAAGGTAAGATGTCAATTCTAAGAATAGATACAGCTAGAGGTAAGACTAGATTGTTCTACGAAGAAGGCGTAGCTATTAATATGGATAAACAATTATCAGGTACTTATGCAAAAGTTATCTTTGATGATCATATTAAAGATGTAATTGATACTGTAGTTTACAGCGGAATTGCCCACCATGTAATTATGGGCTATGTACAATATAATAAAGCTTGTAAGTACTTAGCTAGAATGAAGGGGTGGGAAGTAATCGATGTTAAGAGTAACAGATTCTAGATTTAATAAATATGGTTATTTACTAGATGGTGATTTTAGCGAAGTAGTAGAATACTTACTAGATAAAGCTAAAATGCCAACTGATGGTAATTTATATATTAGAGATGATGAAGAATTTAAAAAACTTGATTCGATTATTGCTCTAAAGGATAAAGTATTTAACGGCAAAGAAATCGAAGCAGGCTACTGCAATGGTTATAATTCATACCTTAATTGTTTAGAATATCATAATTGCCCAGAAGTAAACGTGGCAGCTAATGATTTAGTATTAATTTTAGCTAGTCAGGATGATATCAAAGATGGCGTAATTGATTCAGCCGATTGCTTACACTTTTTAGTAAAAAAAGGTGAAGCTGTAGTAATGAATCCATATACATTTCATTTTTCACCTTGTAAATTATCTAAAGATGGTTTCAGATGTGCTGTTATTTTAACTGATGGCACTAACCGTGATTTAGAAAGCCCATCAAGTGATAAGCGTTTATGGAAAGAAAACAAATGGCTTTATGCTCATAAGGATACCATCCAAGCTAAAAACGGCGCTTACATTGGGATTGTTGGAGAAAACACTTTGATAAAATGGGATTAACATTATTTGAGATTTTATTTGTAATCGTCGTAATGTTAGCTAACATCATCCAAGCAATTACTGGCTTTGCTGGTACGGTGCTTGCAATGCCAGCATCAATTAGACTAGTTGGTTATGATGTAGCTAGACCCATTCTAAACCTAGTAGCAATCATCGTATGTTTAGTAGTAGTGATAAGAAATTATAAAGAAATCCATTTTCACCATTTTATAGTTTTACTTGGATTTGTGGGGATTGGATTAATGATAGGGTACGGCCTAAATTTAGTAATTGGTAAATATAATATCAATCGTGATATTGTGTTTAAAGTATATGGTGGCATAATCTGTTTAATATCATTACTATTTATATTCTTCCATTTTGAAGATAAACATATTCCGTTTTGGGTTGAAGCAATAATTCTAATAATTGGTGGTATTCTTCATTATCTATATACATCAGGGGGACCACTAGTTGTAATATATGCGATTACAAGAATTAAAGAGAAAAAAGAATTTAGGGCAACATTATCAGCTATGTGGATAATCCTAAATTCATTTGTATTTGGAATTGATTTAATTGGCGGTAAGTTTGTTAATGCCCATATGTGGATCTTAACTTTAATCATTACAGCTGTATCATTTATATCAATAATTATTGGTAAATTAATTGTAGGAAAGCTTAATCAAAAAGTATTTTTGAGATTAACATATGTGCTTTTGTTTATTTCAGGAATACTCGCAATAATATAAAAAAAGAAAAGGAGAATTATTATGAAAAGATTAACAAAAGCGCAAATGTGGATATTTGCTGTTGGTCAACTTGGTTGGTCAATTTTAGGCGGTATCATTAATACTTGGTTAGTAACATTTTACTTACCAACTGCTACAGATGTAGATGCAGGAGCTATAAAATATATAACTCCAGGATTAGTAATAGGAGGATTCTTAACAGTACTTGGCTTAATTACTGCTTTCAGTAGAGTGTTTGATGCCGTAACTGACCCACTAATTGCCACACTTTCGGATAGATCAAGAAATAAACGTGGACGTAGAATTCCATTCATGCAATATGCAGCAGTGCCATTTGCAGTAACAACTATTTTATTATTCTGTACACCAGTTCCTGAAACTAGCTGGGTTAATGTTTTATGGGTAAGTATCTTCATCGTTTTATTCTATTTATTTATGACAATGTATTGTACTCCGTATAATGCCTTAATTTCTGAATTTGGCAAAACTCAAGAAGATAGAATGTTTATATCAACTGCTATTTCACTAACTTTCTTTGCTGGAACATTACTTGCATACCTTCCATTCTTATTTGCAGGTAGCTTACGTGATGCAGGAGCAAGCTTTGCTTGGAGTTATAGAGCTATATTTATCGTTTTAGCAGTAGTAGCACTAGTTGCTATGTTACTACCTACATTCTTATTAAAAGAAAAAGATTTCGTAGATGCAGAACCATCTAACTCAAATATGTTTAAATCATTAACATCTACATTCAAAAACAAAGAATTCAAGAAATTCGTTGGTTCTGACATTATGTATTGGATTGGTTTAACTTTATTCCAAACAGGTCTTCCTTTCTTTGTAAAGGTATCAATGGGCTTAGATGAAATTTGGGTAACAGTTTTAATGGGTGCAATGACAGCATTATCAGCTTGCTTCTATCCATTCGTAACAAAACTTGTTATGAAGTTTGGTAAGAAAAAACTTGTTATTGCTGGCTTTGTAGGTTTAGCTATTGCTTATTTAGTTACGGCAATGATTAATGTAATTCCACTTCCTGGAATTGTTTATGGTATTTTAATTGTTTTAATCGCTGCATTCCCAATGTCACTACTTGGAATTATTCCTCAATCAATCGTAGCTGATGTGGCTGAAGCTGAAGCAGTAACAACTGGTGAAAATCGTCAAGGAATGTTCTTTGCAGCACGTACATTTGCTATGAAGTTTGGTCAAAGTATTGCTATGTTAGCATTCACTTCTTTAGCAATTTTGGGTGTAGAACAAGACTTAACATCAAATGATATCGTTCCATCTACAACTGGACTAATGATTGTAGCAATAGTTGCTATCGTATTCTGCAGTTTAGGTGCAGTTATTTTATCATTCTACCGTGAAAAACATATCATGAGTATAATTGCGAAAAAAGAAGATGAAAACTTCTTTAAAGAAAATGCCTTAGATTCTAAAGAGGAACAAGATGCTTAATTTATCTTACTTAAAAGATTCAAATCAATTATTAACTAATAATTCAAATGAAGATTTAGAAATAGTAGTTAATAAAAATGCTAATCACACAACTATCAGCGTTAAAGCATTAGCCGATATTTCCCTAGATAAAGCTAGCTTATCTACAGATAAAAAAATAGATAATGAAGATTTAATGTTTTTAAATGGTTATCAATCATGGACTGATACAGCTGAAGTAAATCTTTCTTTTAAAGAAAGAGATGTGGCAAAACTTCCTAAGTTTTTAAATAATGCATTTGGCTTTGATCGTTATGGCGATAATCTAATATATCATTATGATAAAAATAAACTTCATGGATATGATTATTTCTATATTAGAGGTAAAAAAGAATATTTTAGTTATAGCGCTAATGTAAAAAATGCTTATTTAGTATATGAAGTTGATAAGTCTAATCAATCATTAAGCTTACTTAGTTTATGTGAAAATAAAAAACTTGGTAAGGGTGAAGAATTTACTCTATTTGATTATTATGAATTTAATAATATCGAAGAAGGAATTAAGGCTGTTCACAACGCGTATCCTACACTTAATGTAGATAAAGTATTTGGATATACATCTTGGTACAATTATTATCAAAATATCAACGAAGAGATTATCTTAAGAGATTTAGAAGGACTAGATTCTAGATTCAATTTATTCCAAATTGATGATGGATATGAAACTTTTGTTGGGGACTGGAAAGATATTGATCCAGTTAAATTTCCAAATGGTCTAAAAGATATAGTTGAATCCATTCATTCTAAAGGCTATAAAGCTGGTATATGGCTAGCTCCATTTGTAGCAGAAACTAAATCTAAATTATTTAATGAAAGAAAAGATTTGTTAAAGATGGTAGATGGGGCTCCTTACAAATGTGGAGGCAACTGGAGTGGCTTTTATGCCCTTGATATGGATAATCCAGATGCCCTAGCCTACATTAAAGAATGCCTAGAATACTTTATTGATTTAGGATTTGATTTCTTCAAATTAGATTTCTTATATGCAGCTAGCCTTCCTTTATATGAAGGGCGTACTAGAGCAGAAGTGGCTGATGCTGCTTATAGCTTTATTAAAGAAGTACTAAAAGATAAATTAGTATTAGGATGTGGTGCAATTCCATCAAATGTAGCTGGAAAATTTGAATATTTAAGAATTGGCCCAGATGTATCATTAATTTTTGATGATGTATGGTTTATGCGTCATATGCATCGTGAAAGAATATCTACTAAAGTTACTCTTCAAAATACAATTTATAGAAGTTTCCTAAATAATCATTTATTCTTAAATGATCCTGATGTTTTCTTATTAAGAGATAACAACATTAAATTATCAAAGATGCAAAAAGAAGCTTTGCTTACTATCAACAGCTTATTTGGTAGTGTATTAATGACATCAGATAATATTAGTGATTATGATGAAGATAAAAAAGCATTATTAGAAAGAGCATTTGATCTTTTCTATAAGAGTAGTGATAAATCATATCAAAAAGATGGTAATTATATTTTAATAAGTTATAAACTTTATGATAAAGTTTATAACCTTAAATACAATACTTTAAAAGGAGTTATGGAATAATGGACAAAAGTAGTGTTATTTTTGGCAATGAAATGAGTGCTAAAGTTGTAAAAGGTGCTAATAAAAGTAAACAAAAATATATTAAAAAATATGGTGATGATTCAAATGCTGATTATAAAATTAGTTTTAAAGATATCGATACACTAGATTTCTTAGGCGCTAGCAATATCGTATTTGGTGAGTCAAATGAGAAATTTGCTGATAACGCACTAATTGTTGGTAATATCAGAATGGGATTTGGCCATTATCGTATTTCTATTGCTATGGCAAGTTGTGCTAAAGCATTAGGTTACAAACCATATTGGCTTGATTTAGCATCATTTGATGCTACAGGATCAAAAATGATTCGTGAACAAAATGATATGTATTCTCTAGCTTCTCGCATTAGTCAAAAATCTAAATTATTTAATAAATTAGTTTGGGAGCCATTAAATTCAGAAGGATTTAAAAAGATTTCATATAATGCGAAAGACCAAAAGAATTCTGAATTATTAGTACCAATCTTTAGAAATATCCCTAAAGATATCCCATACATTGCAACTCATGTATGGCCATCTCAAGGTGCCATTCATGCAGGACTAACTCATGTAGTTAATGCTATACCTGATAACTGGCCAATGGGCTTACATTTATCAGAAGGAGCTATTCATACTGTTCAAACTCCATTTGCTTATTTAGGATATAAGATGTTAAATGGATTTGATAAGAAACCATTAAAAGGAATTCCAGAAGAAGATTTAAAGATGGTAGGCTGTTTTGTAGATCACGAATTATTAGTTGATTTAGAAAATGATAATGCTAGAAGAGTCGATAGATTGCAAAATGGTAAACCAGTTCGTATTCTAATGACAGTTGGTGGAGCTGGCGCTGGTTTTGATATGTATCTTGCTATGATTAAACATTTACTACCTTATATTGAAGAAGGTAGGGTAGCGTTATTTATTAACTTTGGGGACCATAAAACTGTTTATGAAAAGTTACAAGAAAAACTTGGTAACTTTAAATCAAACAATTTCTTTAACGAATATAGTAAATTAAAAGAATTTGCAAAAGATATTAAAGATAAAGATGTAAGTGGTATTTATTCAATTTATAATGAGAATATTTTTGAAGCAGTATATTCTACAAACCTACTTATGCCTGTATCTGATTTATTAATTACCAAACCAAGTGAACTTGCATATTATCCAATTCCAAAATTATTCATGAGACATATTGGTGGCCATGAAGTATATGGAGCTATCAATGGTAGAGAAAAAGGCGATTCCACATTCGAATGCCCAACTAAAGAATCAATCAACACAATGTTAGATAGATTGTTATCGGATAAAGAAATATTAATCCACATTTGTAATCAAATTAATGATCTTAAAGCTAAAGGATTTTATGATGGTGGATATGAATGTGTAAAGTTAGCCGTAAAAGGTAAATAAAGAGAAGAATAATTTCTTCTCTTTTTTCTATGATTTATTAATATACGTATTGACAATGTAATACAATGTGTGTATAATGTAATTGAATGGTGGAGGTGCAAAATGGCAGTTTTACAAGTTAGAATTGATGATGAATTGAAAAATCAGGCAACAGCTATATATAGCGAACTAGGAATAGATCTCTCTACAGCGGTAAGAATGTTTTTTAAGAAGTCTGTTTTGGTTGGTGGAATTCCATTTGATACAAAGATTAATGAATCAACACTCAAGGCAATTCTTGCTATAGATAGAATGCGTACTACCTCAGAAGATAATGGTAATTCTGAAATGACTTTAGATGAAATAAATGAAGAAATAAAAAAGGCTAGAGATGAAAGGAAAAGGATCAATAAATGAAGTATTATGCTGTAATCGACACAAATGTTGTTGTATCATCTATGCTTAGGCATAACTCAATTCCTGGGGCCATCTTAGACCTAGTAAATAGTAACATAATTGTTCCACTTTTGAATGAAGAAATACTGAATGAATATATAGATGTATTAACTAGGAATAAATTCGGATTCAGTGAAGAAGATGTCAAAGACACAATCGATAATATCAGAGCGAATGCTATAGTTTTAAAAAGGGAACAATATTTAGAAGATTTCATTGATGAAGATGATATAGTGTTTTACGAAATAGTAATGAGTGCAAGAAATACAATGGATGCCTACTTAATTACAGGAAATATTAAGCACTATCCAATAAGGAATTATGTTGTCACTCCCAAAGAAATGATTGACATTATTAATAATGCAAAAAAATAGGAGCAGTTATGAAAAAAGAATTTAAAAGATTTGATATGTCTATTCCACCAAGGAAAGTAAAGTGGTTTTTAAAACCACTTATTCCACTACTTATAAATGGGAATATTAAAAAACATAAACCAGTTATTACTTATGTTAATACGCAAGACTTAAAAGCACCATTTTTACTACTTTGTAATCATAATGCCTTTTTTGATTTTTCAGTAGCTGAATATGTACTTGGCAAAAATGAAGCTAATTATGTAGTAGCAATTGATGGATATTTAAATAGAGAATGGTTACTTAGAGATGTAGGCTGCATTTGTAAAAGAAAATTCACTAATGATTTAGTATTAATTAAAAACTTAAAGAAAGCTATTAACATGGGAAATGTTGTGGCATTATATCCAGAAGCTAGATATTCTTTATGTGGAACTACAGCAGTATTACCTGCTTCCCTTGCAAAGTTAGCTAAGTTTTTAAAAGTTCCTGTAGTTACTTTAATTTGTCATGGCCATCATGTTAATTCACCATTTTGGGATACATCACATGATAGGGGTGTGGTTGGAACGGAAGCTACATATAAACTTTTATTAACAGAACAAGAAGTTAATGATTTATCAGTTGATGAGATTAATAAGCGAATTGTGGATGAATTCCAATATGATGATTTCAAATGGCAAAAAGAAAAAGGTATCATCATTGATGATCCTAATCGTGCTAAAGGATTGCATAGAGTATTATACAAATGTCCTGCTTGTGGGGAAGAACACTCAATGGATTCACATGATACTATTTTAGAATGTAAAAACTGTGGCGCTAAATGGGAAATGACTACCTTGGGTGAATTAAAACGTATTAATGGAGAAGATAAATTTACTCATATTCCTGATTGGTATGAATGGGAAAGAAAATGTGTAGCTGAAGAAGTAGAAAAAGGTACATATTCTAGTGGTGAACTAGAAGTAAGTGTTGATAGCCTACCAAAAAATAAATTCATCCATTTAGGAAAAGGTACGCTAATTCATGATATGAATGGATTTAGAGTAAAAGGAATAGATGTAGATGGTGATGAATTCAATATGGAAATAGATGCTAGAACACAATACTCTGTCCATATTGAATATCAATACTTATTCAAGCATGGAGATTGTATTGATCTAAATACAATTAATGATACTTGGTATATTTATCCAACTGGTAAATTTAATGTAACTAAGATGGCCCTAGCAACTGAAGAATTATATTTTAAATATCAACGCGATAAAGGTAACAATCTACCTAAAGGATTAGCGTAATATGAAAAATGCATATTTAGCAGGAGGTTGCTTTTGGTGCATTGCATCATTTATATCTAGTCTGAATGGAGTCGTTGATGTAGTTAGTGGCTATTCAGGTGGAGATGAAGTTAGTCCTACTTATGAAGAAGTTAAAAGTCAAAAAACGCTTCATCGTGAAACTATTAAAGTTATATATGATGAAACTATTATTAGTTATAAAGAGATACTACAATTCTTTTTGGAAAATGTTGATCCATTTGATGAAAATGGTCAGTTTATCGATAGAGGTCATTCTTATACACTAGCAATATATTATAATGATATAGATGAAAAAGAAGAAGCTATTAAACAAATAAAAGAATTAGAACAGCAAACTAATAAAAAAGTATATATTGCTATTGAAAAGTTTAAAGTGTTTTATGAAGCTGAAGAGTACCATCAAAAGTATCACTTAAAAAATCCTGAAGAATTTGAAGAAGAATTAAATAAATCTGGTAGAAAAAAATGATGTAACTTTCGTTACATCATTTTTATTTAGGACCTAGTCCATATAATCTAATTGCTTCTTTACGTTTATAGAATAGTTTACGATACTTTAATGGTTTAAAGTTTGGACCAGATAATTTGTAATAATCATTATTATGACTAAAGACTAATGTTGTTGCTTTATCATCAACTTCCACTTTTTGAATATCATTAAATAAGAATGTATGATAGCCAACACTCATTCCATCTTTATCTATATGCAATTTATCAGTAGTGATTAGTTTTAGTGAATGGTCATCATTAATTTGTGATAATGATATATCGTTATCATTAAAGTTGATTTCACTATCGGCTATTCTATCAATTTGGGCTTCTTCCCATTTAATATAATCAGTTACAGTTTTAAACTTGAAATTGGCATGGATGAGCCCTTGGTCAGTGTATGATCCTCGAGTGTCACATTTTGTGCAGTTATAATCTTTGCCACTAGCCACAAACGAATCATACTCTCCACACTTAGGACATAGATATAAGATATTTTCAATTCCTTCAGCTAAATGATCGCATGAATAAGTGATTGGTGAATTGCATTGTCTAGCGTAGGCATCTTCTTTAAGGTCATCTTCTAAAATATTAGTAATTTGGGCAGTTGTCATTTTTTCTAAATCATATTTAGAATAAACATTAACGATGTGACCGTTTGTCCAACCTTTTCGTTTTTCTTTAGCCCAAGCAGGCTCTGTAAAATATCCACCAGTAAAACAATATGTAACTAGAGTACATCCAGCTTCTTTAATAATCTCAGCTACGCTTTTATCTATTGGGCTAGTAACGCCTGAATAGTTAGTATACATTTCTGGATAAATACATAAATTGTTTCCATTCTTCACAATTTCTAAAAGCTTATCTTTATATGATTCAATCGGATAACCAATTTTGTATGGAATGTTACCATAAAAATCTTGTTTCTTAGCAACCTCAGGATTAGTTCTATATACACCTTCGTTAAATGTAAAATAAATATATTCTTTAAAAGACAACATTATTAAATATTGATCAGCACTATTTATTCTACTAGATGCCACAATAAAAGGCCCCCTTATATCAAGAGGTGTTGGCTTAAAAGAATATGTTTGTTTGATGTATGGCTTCATTCTAAATTTATCAAAGCCATACATAAATTTTTGTTTAAAACTTGGTTTAATTTTTTTCATACTTTTTCCTCAAAACCATTATATAATAATTTAATAATTTTTTCATTAGAAAATGCATATTATTATTGCTTAGGTTATTGATAAAATAATAAATTGTGCTATAATGGTTATGTAATAATAATTTAATGGAGGTTAACTATGAGAAGAATTTTAAGCGTTATTACATTATTAGTAGTAGTTGTTTTACTAGTTGCTTGTGCACCTAAAGATACAGAAGCTGCTGCTGCTAAAATGAAAAAAGCAGGCTATATCGCTACTACTTCAGTTGCTAGTGAAGTTAAAGAAGATGGCTATGTTGGAAACGTTACTGGTACTAAAGATTCACTAAGCGAAGCTTTATCAAGCACTTATACTGCAGATCTTTATAAGACTGCAAAACAAGCAAAAGCTGCTTATGAAAAAACTCAAAACGCAGAAGGCAAATCTAATGCTACATTAGTTGGCAAATGGGTATTCTACGGAAATGAAGAAGCTCTAAAAGCATTCAAGAAATAAGATGCTCTAATATAAAAGAAGGCTAGAATTTCTAGCCTTTTTTTATTGCCTTTATATAAAAAAAACAATAGAAGTTTTATGAAAGTAAATATATAATGTATATAGATAACTATTTTTATCTATGCAACCAATAGTTGCCTGAATGAAAAGTAGAATTGGTAGAACGCAACCGCCCTATTTTATAAAATGTAAGTGTAATTAGGAGGGAAAATTATGAATATTGAAATTGCAAACAGATTAGTAGAGTTAAGAAAGAAAAACGGATTATCGCAAGAAGAACTTGCAGATAAATTAGGGTTATCTCGTCAAGCTGTATCTAAATGGGAAAGAGCTGAATCTTCACCTGATACTGATAATTTAATTTGCTTAGCAAAACTTTATAATGTATCACTTGATGATTTGCTTCAAACTAATCAAGATATTGAAGAAATAGCAGAAGATGTAAAAGAAAAAGAAAGCGAAAAAGAAAATAGTATTAAAGAACTAAAAGAAAAACTAGAAGAAAAAAGATGGGCTAACTTACCACCTGAAGAACAGGCTAGATATAAAAAGATTAGCACTATTGATCATATTGCCACGGGAATACTATATATTGTTGCTGTAGCAGTATATTTCACAATCTCTTTCTTATATAATGATCAATGGCAGAAATTATGGGTAATCTTCTTAGTACCAGTTGTAATATCATCAATTGTTTCTTGTATTAAGAAAAGAAGATTTACTCCATTTGCATTTCCAGTTTTAACTGCACTTGTCTATTTAACAATCGGTGTTTATTTAGGTATATGGCACCCTACATGGGTTATGTTTTTAGCTGTTCCACTTTTCTATACATTAGCTGGACCACTTGATAAATCTATCGCTGAAAAAAGAGGCGAAAAGATAGATCCAGATGATTACGACGAAGAAGACGAAGATAAAGAATAATTAAAGGAATAATTATGAATAAAAAATCATTACAGGAATTATTATTTAATAAACAAGATAAAAATTATCAATCATTCCAATATAAACTAATCCCTACAGTGGATTCTAACTCTATCATTGGCGTTAGAACTCCTGACTTAAGGGGAATAGCTAAAGATATGAATAAAGATAATTATAAAGAAGAATTTATCACCGATTTACCTCATCAATATTTTGAGGAAAACCAGATTCATTCATTTCTCATTGGTATGGAAAAAGATTATGATAAAACTCTTGTAATGATTAATACCTTCTTACCTTACATTGATAACTGGGCAACTTGTGACCAAGCAACTCCAGTTGCTCTAAAGAAAAATCCAGATAAAACAATACTAGAGATTAAGAGATGGATTGATACTGGTAATACTTATTATATAAGATATGGCGTTGGCGTATTACTCGCACTATTTTTAGATGATTTATTTAAAGAAGAATATTTAGAAATTGTAGCTAGTATTAATAACGATGAGTATTATGTACAAATGATGCAAGGATGGTATTTTGCTACCGCCTTAGCTAAAAAATATAATGAAGCAATTAAATATATTGAAAATGGTTTATTAAATAAAACTGTTAACAATATAACTATTAAAAAAGCAATTGAAAGTTATCGCATAAGCGAAGAACAAAAAAAGTATTTGAAAGAGTTTAGGATAAAATAATGCCTTGGTATTTTATAGTATTAATTGCTTTAGTTGCTTCAGTTATAATATCAGTATTAATTTCTCTACCTTTATATTTAGCAATTATGACAACGCATCCTAAATGTGAATCTAGAGAAATGGTTAGTGCTAATTGGGAAAAAGAAAGATTTACAACTGAATATGATAAATCACAAAGAATTGACATAACATTTCAAATGAATGATGGATACATCATTCATGGAGATTATATGTTATATCCTGGCTCTAAAAAGTTTGTTGTTTGTTGCCACGGGTATTTAGTTAATCGTGAAGCAGAACTTGAATATGGTTTAATCTTTTATAGATTAGGATATAACATTGTTTTATATGATGAGAGACGTCATGGCGATAATGAAAAAACCTTATCCACTATGGGATATCTTGAGACTCTTGATCTAAATCAAATAATTGATCAATTAAAGGTTAAATTTGGTAGTGATATTAGCATTGGCTTACATGGTGTATCCATGGGAGCAAATGTAGCGATGCAAATAAATAGATATCGCGATGATATTAAGTTTATTATTGAAGACTGCGGATATATTTCCTTTGTGAATATTTTAAAAGGACAAATTGATCATGGCCATTTGCCAGGAGTTATATTTTGTCCACTAGCATCATTCACTTGTAAACTATTGTATGGTTTCTCATTTAAAAAAACATCAATTGATGACATTATTGAAAAGATTAAAACGCCAGTTTTAATCATTCATGGTGATATTGATGAAGCTGTACCAGTTAAGGATGCTTACACTTTAAATGAGAGATTAAAGAGTAAACATAAAATGGTGATTTATCATAGCTTACATGCTAATAGCTTAACTGATTACAAAGAAGAATATACTAAAGAAATAAAAGCTTTTCTTGAAGAAGTAGATAAGCCGCAAATTGAATAAAAATATAGTTTATTGTATAATGCATTTGTAATAAGAAAAGGAGTTTTTATTATGTTAGCTAAAATTCAAAAAACTTTAGTAATCGTATCAATAGTATCTGTTGGCTTAGTTATGGCAATGCTTATCGCTGCTGTATTTAAAGCACCAGTATTTGATAAGGATAAAATACTTTTACCAATTATGTTAAGCTTAGCAGTAATTGCTGCTGGATGTTTCTTTGCTAATAATGCTTTAGATATGTTTGAATCTAAAAAAGTATTATCGATTAGTTGCCTAGTTTTGTTAGCAGTTAGTGCAACGCTAGGGTTTATTCATTTCTGGAGTAAATTTAGTTTATCAGAAGGCTTTGGTAAGTTTACAGGAATCGTTGTTATTACATCGGTATTATTTGTTATTATTGTAACTACATATGGAGCACTAGATAAACACTTCTTTGTTTTACAACTTATAACATATATTTTAGTTGGTGCTATTGATATTGTATTAATTATGGCAATACTTGGTGCTGATATATTCCATGGTGCTTTCACTACAATCTTTATTGTTTCATGTATTGCGGCACTTGCCCTACTTCTTACCACAAACATCTTAGGTAAAAGACTAGGTAAGATTGTAGAAGCGGGATTCATTAAAGTTGATAAAGCTGAGTATGAAGCATTAAAGCAAAGAGTTGAAGAACTAGAAAGAGAAAACAAAGAATTAAAAGATAAACTTAATTAAGAATTAAACTGCTAGCCTGCTAGCAGTTTTTAATTGCTTAATTGGTAATGTTTTGGTATAATCCTTTATGTTGTGAGGTAGAATATGAACTTTTTGAAATCGTTTATTTTTCCATTAAAAATGAGACGTTTTAGAACAATGAGTGTACTCATTGCCTTGGTTATATTTATGGCATGCACATATCTTGCTATTGTGCCAATCAAATATAAACATAGCAAGCCACAATATGTCATTCCAACAAATGCATATTTAACAAAAGATTATCAAGATGCTACTAGTGATTTTGATTATAGTGAAATCAAAAACAAAAATTATGTTATTGAAAAAGATTTATCTTTAACAGCTGAAGATAAGACTATGACCATTTATACAGTTGATAGTATGGTTAATAATAGCAATTATAAATTCTATTTTGTATTTGATTTTGATAATGATGGTTTTTCTTCTAGCACTGATTTATATGAAAAATATAATTTAGTAAAAGAAGAAAAAAGTGCAATTTTGTTGTTTGCGCCTAAGTATTATGAATTACAAAATACCAAAGAAGAAACTGTAAATGATGTTACTTCAATTACATTTAACACAATTCAAGGTAGCACATATCAAGATTGTAATTTAGATTTTGCTAGTTTTAATAATACTGATGAATTCTTAGATGGAATATCTTTAATGCTTGCTAAACTATATGGTACAATGTACGTTTCAGCTTTTACTCTAACTAGTACATTAATGATGTTTGTTTTACCGTTTGTTTTGATTTTAGTAATGTGGTTAATTTTTAGAAAGAAAGGCACATTAGTTAAGCTAAAAGAATATTATAATATTGCTAGTATTTGCACTATTATTCCAACGCTTCTCGCATTTGGTATTGCTTGGTTTTGGCCACAAGTAATTAATTTCTATACAACTGCGTTTGTAGTTTATTATTTATTTGTAATTTATCGAATCAATGCTTTCCCAATTGATTATGAAGAAAAGAAACCTGCTAAGGCTCCTGCTCCTAAAAAAATAGAGGTGGAAGCTCTAAAAGAGGATCAAAAAGTAGAAGATACTACTACTAATACACAAGATTAATATAATAGATGGTGTTCCTTGCCTAACCACCATCTAAAATAATAAAACAAGGAGGAAATATGACTATATTAAGAATTGTGAAACTCGCAATGATTGCGGCTTTATATGTTGTGTTAACCGTATTATTTGCTCCAATTTCTTTTGGACCGATTCAATTTAGAATATCCGAAGTATTAGTATTACTTTGTTTCTTTAAAAGAGATTATTGTATTTCATTAATACTTGGTTGCTTTATTGCTAATCTGTTTTCCATTGAACTTGGTTATGTGGATTTAATATTTGGAACACTGCATACAGCAATTAGTGTTATTCTAATTTCCTTTACTAAGAAGAATATGTTCATTGCATCGCTATGGCCTACTATCTTTATGCCGATTATAGCATTTGAGTTATGGTATTTCTTAGGCTATGAATTCTTTACTACTTGGCTAACTTTAGTAGCTAGTGAATTTATTGTGGTAAGTATAATAGGATATATCTTATTCTTCTTTATTAGGAAAAATGAAACACTTGTTAAATTTATTGAGGAATAAAAAAGGATACTACTTTCGTAGTATCCTTTTTTATTTTATTTAGTGGTTAAGATATTAATACCAACCATTACTGCTTTTTGCATACCATCAAGGCTTACATATTCATATTTACCATGGTAATTTCCCCCGCCTGTTCCAAGGTTAGGAGTAATGATACCATCATATGTAAGTCTAGCCCCATCAGTTCCTCCTCTAATAGGTGCTAAAGCTGGCTCCATTCCAGCCTTTTTAATAGCAGCTTTAGCACGATCAACAACTTCTGGTTTAGTTGCCACAATATTATACATATTAAAATATGAATCTTTAATCACAATAGTGCATGTACCTTCTCCGTATTTGGCATCAATTGTCTTTCTCGCCTTTTCAAAATCTTGTTTTTGACTTTCAAATTTAGCTAGATCGTGGTTACGGATAATGTATTTCATCTCCGTAGATTCTACTGTTCCTTTGATTTCATTTAAATGATTGAAGCCTTCATAATTTTGTGTAAACTGTGGACGAGCAAATGGTGATAATAAATTATCAAATTCATTAGCAATCATTATGCTATTTTTCATCTTATCTTTAGCGCTACCTGGGTGAATATTAGCACCTTGAATATAAACAAAAGCGCTAGCCGCATTAAAGTTTTCGCAATTAATAATATTTTCTTCATCCCCATCATAAGTATAAGCAAAGTCACATGCAAATCTATCTAGATCTACATTATCAGCTCCTTCACCTATTTCTTCATCTGGTGTAAAACAGATTTTAATTTTACCGTGAGGAAGATGTGGGTTAGCTTTAAGGTATTTAATAATTTCCATAATAATGGCAATACCAGCTTTATCATCAGCTCCAAGTAAAGTAGTACCATCTGTAACTACGATTACTTCACCTTTCCTTTTAGCTAGATTTGGAAACTCGCTTGCCTTCATAATGATATTTAATTCTTTATTTAGAATAATATCTTCCCCATCATAATCCTCAATGACTTGTGGCTTAACATTTTTTCCACTCATATCTGGTGCCGTATCCACATGTGCCATTAAGCCAATTGTAGGGTAACAGGTTTTTGTTGCTTCAATTTCGGCGTAACAATAACATTTATCGCTTAAATAAACATTTTTGCAGCCAAGTTCCTCTAACTCACTAATTAATTCTTTTGCTAATTCAAATTGGTGAGCTGTAGATGGATGGGTTCCACTAGTAGGAGAGGAAATGGTATCGTAACTTACATAATTTAAAAAGTTTTTAAGTAAAGATTTTTTCATTTTTGTTCCTTTCTATAAATATCATAAACTAAAAATTCATATTCTTTTTCACACAATGTAAATGGAGAAGGGTTATATCCGCCTTTACTAAAAGGGTTACACCTTAAGATTCTCCAAATAGATAATCCTAATGCGATGAAAAAATTATATTTTTCAAAACATTCAAGCGCGTAAGTAGAACAAGTTGGAATATATTTACACCTTCCTCTACTTAGTCCACTATTTTTATATAATTTAATTAGTTTAATAAATAATCTATTCATATATCAATTATAAGATAAAGAGTTATCAATTGCAATCAAGACGGTTGAAGGAAGTGCTAATTGATGTTATAATGCTTACGCGAGGTATAAAATGAAACAAGAAAACTACGACTTTTTTTATGATGTTATAGATGAAGCTTGTATGCTAATTTGTAATGAGACTAATTGCAATTATTTAGATGCACTAATTCGCGTAAGCAAAGATTTAGTAGAAGATATCGATGATTCACGCTTAGATGAGGCTGCTCTTAATAAACTAGGTCAGATATATGATAAGCTAAATGAACGCGTTTGCTCAAATGAAGATATAAGACTAGCCTATACATTTTTATTTGTGAAGGCATTAAAACATGCAAAATATCCCCTTGATATTTTAATCCCTGATTCAATCGGTTTAGTAATCGCCAATATTGTTAGGAAGTATTTTGATTATAATATCAATATGTTAGAAGTTAATGCTAAATGCGCTAGCCTTACTAATACCATTGCTAACTTTATTGATTTAGATACATATTGTTTTGCTCAAGAAGAAGATAATAAGCTAGCAACTTTAGCTAAATATTCTTCAAATGTAGCTGATCGCGATTTAGTTGTATATAACAATAAATTATTAGATCCCCTAGAAGTAAGTGTTGATTTAGTAATTGGCTATTTAGAAAGCACTGTAGAAGATAATAATTATATCCCATATAAAGCAATATCTAAATTAATGAAATATTTAGATGAAGAAGGTTTGTTTATCTTCTTAATCGATAATGATTTCTTTAGTTATCCTGATTTGAATAGTTTTAGAAATTCATTTACGGGTACCCTGCTTGGACTACTTATTTTACCTAACACCTTATTCCAAGGCGATAAAACAAGAAGCATATTAATTGGTTCTAAAAAACAAATCAATGATTTTGAAATGATTGTAGTGAACTTACCAAGTTTTGCGGATGCACCTAAATTAAATGAATCAATGATGAATATTGAAGCATGGGCAAAAGAATTATCTAACATTATTAAAGAAAATTAAATTTAATAAGAAATAACTAGTGGTTTTGTTAAATATATATTAGGAGGCTAATTATGTTTAAGAAAACCATTTTTTTATTATTTTCTCTTTTCTTATTATATATAGGGAGTTTTATTGTATTTGCCAAAGAAGATGCTAATATCATTTATTTAGAAAAAGGAAATTCATCTTACGATTTTGAAATTGATGGGGCTACGCTTATAAGTGGAGATGTAGACACTAATACTTTAGGATCATATGTAGTTACTTATATTGATAATTATACAAAATCATATTTTGATATTAATTATATAGTAGTAGATTGCTTAACTAATAAAAATGTTGATTCCTTTCAAGAAAGCTTGAGTCTAGTAAAAGAAGAAAATTATCAAGTAAGTAATTTAATTAAAAAAGATAATATAACTATTTGCTCACTGTTTAAATATAACCCAGGTAAGCTAAATAGCTTATTTGATAAACAAACGGTAATTAATATTTATAATGGTAATATTCTTAAATCCATGATGACAATTGGTGGGTATAATGATTGCGTAAAACTAGTATTTAGTAAAGTCGGATTTATTGCTTTATATAATTATGATCAAAATGGTAAAACCCATTTTCGAATGATTGAATATAGCTTAAGCGGTGCCTACCTCAGAGAATTAAATGTCTCAAGTAATGCTTACGATATAGCAAGAAATATCATAATTGATGAAGAATATATTTATATAATATTTAATTCATCATCAAGTAACTCACCATTTATATCTAAAATAAGTGGCATATCAACTGCTATGATTGCTAAGATTAATTACCTTAAATTTAGTGTAGAAGACTATATATCATTTGGTAATAATACATCAAATGAAATCATTGATTCATTTTCATATAATGATTATTTATATATAATCTTTAAACCTTTTGGAAGTGGTGAGTTCTATAAAAAGTTATCAGCATCTAAATTCATTGTTAAGTTTAATAAAGATCTAGAACAAATTAATTATATTGAAGTAGGAAATGATGATGCATATTATGGGGCTAGTATTAGTAAAGATTTAATCAGTTTTTTAGTAAGCCCCGTTTATCCATCTAATAAAATAATTATTAATAAATATGATCTAGATTTAAAACTAATAGAAACTGATGAATTATTTATTGATAATGATGATTATTCTTTATCTAAAATAGTTAAAAGTATTGGCTTTGGGATTGTGGCAATACTTGGCAAAAGCAAAGAAGATAATTCTATAAGCTTACTTGGTTTAATTGATTTAGATAAAAATGAATACACTTATTATTTTGAACAAGACTTAAAAATTACTAATTTAGAAATAATTGATAATAATATTTATTTAGCAGGATCAAATCAAAATAATATTAAAGTATATGATTATTATCATCTCGAACAAGTTAATAATGACCTCTATTTAAACAAAAAACTGTCTTCAAGCTTATTAGTAAGTGATACATATTTAGATAATCGCCTGTATGGATTAAACAAAAAAGTTATAAAAATAATAATGGGAAAAGCATCTTTTTTTAAAGAATTAGACTATTATTTAGCTTTAGAATCTAGTATTAAACAAGGTGAGACTTACGAATTAGGGACTATAGTTTTTGCTAATGGGATTAAATATTTAGGTGATAAACTGATTGAAGATGGCTATATTTTAGATAAAGAAGGGGATCAACTACTTAAAATTTATGGCACTAATAATGAGGTACACTATATTGAATTCAATGTGCAAAAGATTATAAATGAGGCAGCTACTAACTTAACTTCAATTGATGTAACTCGCCCCAATATTAGTGTAAGTGTTGATAATTACAAAAGTGAAATCGCCCAAGTAGAAGTATCAAGCGTCGTAAATGAAGAAGATCAAGATAGCTTACCAGATATGGTAATGGGGACAATTATTGCTGGCGTTTTAGTTGCAGGGGGTTTCATTATACCAATAAAGCCTAAAAGAGGTAGGAAATAATGGTTAAGATAATTACTGCTTTACTTATGGGTAGCATTATGTATTTTACTCCTTTCCAGTCTTTTTTTATTGAAACTGACGCTACGTGCCTAGCAGAAAAAGATGGTATTAGATACTTAGAACAAGATACTTATAAAATAGTTTATAAAGATATATTGATTAATGAAGCTGAAGAATACCAATCATTAGATTTTTGTTATTTTAATAATTATATTTATTTATTAATCAAAGAAGATGAATATTATACATTATCAAAATATTCTATTAGCGGTAATTTAGTAGAAGTGATTAAACTTAGTGATTTTTATTATCCTTTAAAAATAGATAATATTGATAATAATTTATATTTATATGGAGGAATAAATATAGATTATTTAATAAGTGAATTTAATAATGAAGAAAATAATTTATTTGATTTTGATTTAAGGCTATATGAAGTAATTAAAGATAAAGAACATTATTTACGTGATGGCTTTACTTTGAATATTGATACTAAGTTTAATATTTTAAATGTAGATATTTATTTAGGGATGGGGGAAGAAGAATTTAGCCAGTTAAAACTAATTGATGGAATAATTTATTGTTATGGAAAAAAAGATTATTTAAGTGGTTATATTTATACTAATGGGGGATTAGATAGGTCTAGCTTTTTATTAACTTTAAATACGGACAATAAGTTTATCCAAATTTATAAAGAAGATATCATAAATTTTAAAAAAGTAGGTAATTATTTAGTCGTTTGCACAACAGATGAAATTTATTGTTATGATAGTGATTATTCTTTGATTATAAGCCTAATATTGCCTTTTAAATCGGATTTTAGTTATGTTTTAGATAATTACTCTTGTTTTATAATATCTAGTAATAATGGATATTTGATCAATCTAGAGAATGGGCAAATTATATATCAATTTGTAATTGATAAGTATGATGCTAGATGTATGAGTGATTATTTATATTTTAAACAAGAAAATAAATCATTTATTCTTGATTTAGTAAATGTGAGTAGATTTCTACCTTACGTTAATATTTGTTTTTATAATCAAATAGAAGAATTAGATGGGTTATATGGAAAATATAAAATTAGTAATGTTATTTATAATCCGTATTTTGATAGGTTAGTATATGGAAGATATAACGCTAACTATATTTATAAAATGGGTGATTTAATAATAGAATTAGAAGGGACTGTGTTAGTAGAAAAAGAAGCAAATGTTAAGGAAGGAGGGATTTACCCTGCTGGTTATCATTTGTTTTTTAGCGGAAATGGAATCCTAGATGGTAAAATGATTTATCAAAATCATGAAGTAAATGAAGCTGGATATCATGAACTAATACTTAATGGAGTAGATGATAAATATATAATTCATTTTAAAGTGGATAATAAGCAAGTTAGTTTTAGTAATAATATAAATATTGAATATGATTATTATGTATCTGAAAATAATAAAATAAGATTAATATTTGATAGAGATGATATAGAAAAAGTCAAAGTAAATGATAGATTTTATGATATTAAAAAAGATAATGAATATTCATTTATTGAACTTGACGTTAATAGAGGTGATAATGGGTATTTAGTTCAATGTGCCATAATTGATAATAAAGAAATTTATTTAAATTATTTCTTTAAAGTGTTAGGAATTATTGAAGATGCAATTGGAATAGATTTGGAGATTATAGAAAATAGTGATAATTATAATTTATGTTTAAATATAAATGAGGGTGCTAAATATTTAAGAAATATTATAGTAAAAGTAAAAAGTGGGGGATTAGAAGAAGAAGTATTATTCCCACTTGGGAATTGTAATATTGATTTGGACAACATAAATAACACTTATACATATGAAGTATATTTAGGGTTATATAATGGATCAGAAAGTTTAGATTTAATTAAATTATTTAATGGAAGTAGTATAGATGGCTTTTTGGGTGAAGTGATAATTAATTCTAGGCAAGAATATGTAGATTCATTTAGTATAATTATTAATAAAGGTAAAAGTGATAGTTATTTAGAAATTGGTAATTATTATATTGATTTAGATAATAAAAATGATAATTATGGATTAATAATTTGGAGCATAGTAGGTATAATTACCTCCACATTTATAGTTTTTATTAGATTTAAAAAGAAGATGAAAAATAGTCTTAATATATGATATACTTTAATAGAGGTAAGATAATGGATTTTATTAATTTGTATGTGCAAACTGAATATTCTATTTTGTCTTCAGGGATAAAACTTGAAGATTATTTTGCGTATGCGAAAGAATCTGGTTTATCAACAATATCTATTTGTGATAATGACTTATATGGAGCATATAAGTTTTATCAAGGATGTATAAAAAATGGTATTAAACCTATTGTGGGGATGAGCTTAAACTTAGCGACTAATCAAATTGATAAAGTTAATAATATATTGCTATATGCATATAATTATGAGGGCTACATTAATTTATGTCGCCTTGCATCCATTAAACACCTAAGCGGTTTAGGTGAAGATGTTTATGCTACTTTAGCAAAACATGCTAAGGGGCTAGTAGCAATTCTACCTGGTCGTGAATCAGCAATTTTAAGAGAATATTCTAAGACTTCACCAAATACAAGCTTAGTAGATAACTTATTATTCTTAAAAGATATATTTGATTATTTTTATGTTGGCCTAATGGCCCAAACTTCTTTAGATAAAGAAGATTTTGGTGGTTTATATGTGACATGTAGATCAGCTAATATTAAAATGGTCGCATTACATAAAACTAATTATTTTAATAAAGAAGATTTTGAAGTATATAAAACTTTAAAACTAATTAGTTTAATATCTGCTAATACTAAAGAATATATGGCGACTCAAAGAGAAGAAAATAGTTATTATGCAACGGCTGAAGTTGCTAACTATATGTTTATGAATTATCCAGATTTATTAGAAGCAAGCTGCGAGATAGCAAGCATTTGTAATCTAGAGATTGAGGCGAAAGGTTATCATTTCCCTAAATTTGTTATTGAAGATAATTCATTTAGTAATAGTAAAGAATATTTAGATGCCTTAGCAAAAATCGGTTTAAATAAGAGATTAAAGAATAAATCATTATCTAGTTACCAAATTGAAGAATATAAAAATAGATTATTATATGAATTAGATATTATTAATAAAATGGGATTTAGTGATTATTTCTTAATCGTTTATGATTATGTGAAATACGCTAAGATGAATAATATTTTAGTAGGACCTGGTAGAGGGTCTGCTGCGGGGAGTTTAGTAAGCTACGTTTTGGGAATTACTAATATTGATCCAATTGAATATAAGTTATTATTCGAAAGATTTTTAAATCCGGAAAGAATTACGATGCCTGATATCGATGTGGATTTTCCAGATAGTGAAAGAGGTAAAATTTACGCTCATCTTATTGCTAAATATGGGGAAGATAAAGTAGCCCATATTGGTACATTTGGCACATTCAAGCCAAGAAGTGCGATTAGGGATGTGGCAAAGGTATTAGGAATTAAAGATGAAACGGTTAGAATTATTAATAACTCAATTCCCGAAATTAATAGCCCATCACTAAATACAATATCAACTGGGGATGTAAACATTAAAAGGATGATAGCTAGTGATGATACAATAAGACAGTTATTCTATCTAGCTAGTAAAATTGAAAATATGCCGCGTAATACTTCAGTTCATGCAAGTGGAGTAGTGATTGGTGATAATGATTTGTTTAATTATAGTCCACTAGCAAGAAGTACTGATGGCGTGTTACAAACTGAATATGAAGCTAGCGATATTGAAGATATCGGTTTAGTAAAGATGGATATTTTAAGCTTATCTACTCTAAACTCTATTCAAAAGATATTAATTCAAATTAAAGAAAAACAAGGAATTAATATCGATATCAATAAAATCAAATTAGATGATCCTAATGTATTTAAACTTATGGCAAGTGGTGATACTGATGGTATTTTCCAATTTGAAGGTAGTGGCATAAGAAAACTATTAAGAGATTTAAAAGTAAGTAGCCTAGAAGATATGATTATCGCTAATGCGATGTATCGACCTGGACCTATGGAAATGATTGATACATTAATAAAAAGAAGAGGTGGCCAAAAGTACCGTGGCATTGATCCTTCAATTGATGATATTTTAGCGCCAACTTACGGAATCATTGTTTTCCAAGAACAAATATTATTGATTGCCCAAAAATATGCTGGTTTTTCTTTAGGTCAAGCCGACTTACTTCGTCGCGCTGTATCAAAGAAAAAAGGCGAAGAGATGTTAAAGATGCGTGAAGCATTTTTAAGGGGAGCATATCAAAAAGGGCATGCATTAGATGATGCTAATAAGATTTATGACTACATTGAGAAATTTGCTAATTATGGATTTAATAGAAGCCATTCAGTAGTTTATTCAGTAATTGCTTATCAAATGGCATATTTTAAAACATATTATTATCCATACTTTATGAGTGTATTAATGGAAGCAAGTTTAGGCGATAAAGAAAAACTAGTAAACTATTTATCTGCTCTAAAAGCAAGGCGTTATGTTATAATGCCACCTGATATTAATATTTCTAGTTTGAATTTTGAAGCAAGAGATAATTATATTTATTATCCTCTTCAAGGGGTTAAAAATATCTCTAGTGGAATAGCAAATGAGATTATTAAGATAAGAAGTGTTTCTCCATTTAGTAGTTATGAAGATTTCATTACTAGAACTAAAGATTCTTTAAGTAAGAAAATGGTGGAATCATTAATTAATAGTGGAGCATTTGACTCATTTAATATTACAAGAATGCAGGCTACTAAAGAATATGATAATGCTTTAAGAAGAGCTTCATTTAGTGGTTTTGATGATCGCATCATTAAAGAAGATTATGCATATGAAGAATATGACTTTGCTACTATTTCTAAAAAAGAATTGGAAGCATTAGGCATTAATATTAAATATGATGAATTTATTCAATATAAAGAGTTGGAAAAGAAATTTAATACGGCTAAATTAGTAGATTTACAATTTGGTAAGAATTTAGTTATAGCAAAAGTAAATTATATTCATGAATATAATTCTAAAAATGGATTAATGGCTTTTATAAATATCGCTGATTCATCAACATCTCTTGATGTTACAGTATTTTCTGATGAGTATAAAAGATATAGAAGCGAACTAATTGTTAGTAAAGTATATTTACTAGAGATTATGGTAAATAAAAAAGAAGATAGCTTAAGATATCATCTTACTAATTTAAGAAAATTATAATTGTTTTATTATTTAGTTTTGATATAATTGATTACGATTTTTATTATTTTTCTAATAAGAAGGTGTACATATGGAAAAAGCAAAGAAAATTAAAAGAATAGCAGTTTTAACTTCGGGCGGTGATGCACCAGGAATGAACGCGGCAATTAGAGCTGTTGTAAGGTGTGGAATTGAAGCTGGTCTTGAAGTATATGGAATATATAATGGTTACCTTGGCATGTATGAAGGTAAAATTGAAAGAATGACCCGTAAATCAGTTTCAGAAAAACTTGACCGTGGTGGAACATTCTTAGGTACAGCAAGACTTCCTGAGTTTGCTAATGAAGAAGTAAGATTAGCTGCTATTGAAAACTTAGCTGAATACGGTATTCAAGGGTTAGTAGCAATAGGAGGAGATGGAACATACCGTGGTGCTTTATCTTTAAGCAAGATGGGTATTAAAGTAGTAAGTGTTCCGGGCACTATTGATAATGATATTGCTGGTACTGATTTCACAATCGGGTTTGATACAGCTGTAAATACAGCTGTTGATGCAGTCGATAAACTTCGTGATACATCTTCATCACATCATAGATGTAGTGTAGTAGAGGTAATGGGAAGAAACTGCGGTGATATTGCTATTTGGACAGGACTTGCAGTTGGGGCTGAAGTAGTAATCAGTAAAGAAACAGGTTATAACGAAGAAGAAGTATTATCAATTATTAGAAAAGCAAGTTTAGTTAAAAAACATGCTATCGTAATTGTTGCAGAACACTTAGTTGATGTTAATGAACTTGCGAAAACAATTAGTGAAAATACCCAGTTTTCAGCCAGAGCTACAATTTTAGGTCATATTCAAAGAGGTGGAAGCCCAACCGCAAGAGATAGAGTGCTAGCATCACTAATGGGTGTTAAAGCCGTTGATGAATTAATGAATGGGGCTAGTGGAGTTTGCATTTGCCATAGAGGCGGAAGCATTGTTAGCTTACCAATAGAAGAAGCATTAGCTTCAACTGATGAGCGTATATTAGAAAAATATGAAGCATTTAAGAAATTATTCTAGGTGATAAATATGGAAAAAAAGACATGTTATATTACAACACCAATATATTATGCTAGTGGTGAAGTTCATATTGGTAATTCTTATTCCACAATCGCTTGTGATGCCCTAGCTAGATATAAAAGACTTGCAGGATATGATACAGTTTATCTAACTGGTATGGATGAACACGGTCAAAAGATTGAAGAAGCTGCTAAAAAGGCTGGCGTTGAGCCTCAAGAGTTTGTAGATAATATTGCAAGTAAGACTAGTGACTTATGGAAAGAATTAAAAATATCAAATGATGGATTCATTAGAACTAGTTATGATTATCATGTAAGTGCTGTACAAAAGATGTTTGAAAAGTTGCTAGCGCAAGATGATATATATCTAGGCAGTTATGAAGGTAATTATTGTGTAGCTTGTGAATCATTCTTTACTAAAACACAACTGGGCGAAGGTGAAACTTGTCCAGATTGTGGAGCAAAGACAAGAATTGTAAAGGAAGAAAGTTATTTCTTAAGACTAAAAAAATACGAAAAACAGTTACTTGATTATATTGATGCTCATCCTGATTTTATTATGCCTTTAACTAGAAGAAATGAAGTTATATCATTTATAAAACAAGGACTTGAAGATTTATGTGTTAGTAGAACTTCTTATAAATGGGGTGTTCAAGTTCCATCTAATCCAAAACATGTAATCTATGTTTGGATTGATGCTCTAGCTAACTATATTACATACCTTGGCTATAATAATGATGAAACTAATTTTAAAAAATATTGGCTAGATGGAGATGAGGTTATCCATGTAGTTGGTAAAGATATCCTACGTTTCCACGCAATCTACTGGCCAATTATGTTGATGGCATTAGGCTTACCTATTAAGTTTAAATTATATGCTCATGGCTGGATTATGATGAGCGGTGGTAAGATGAGTAAATCTAAAGGTAATGTAGTTTATCCTTTAACTGTAAAAGAAAGATATGGACTTGATCCACTTCGTTTCTATTTATGTAAAGAAATGCCTACAACTGAAGATGGATTATTTACATACGAAAGATTTATTGAACAATACAATGTATACTTAGCTAATGATTTAGGTAATCTAGTTAGTAGAAGCATTGCAATGGTTAATAAATATTTTGGTGGTAGTATTGAAAAAGTTCCTAACACTGATTTAAATAAAGATGCTAATAATGAGCTAGAAAGAATAATTAGTGAAAATGTAGCTAAGTATCATGAATGTATGCAATCATTCCAACTTCAAAATGCAATCAATGCTATTTTTGAAATAGTTGGCTTTGCTAATAAATATATTGACCTAACTACACCTTGGGCTTTAGCTAAAGATGAGAATTTAAAGAATGAATTAAATGATTGTTTATATCATTTATTAGAAACATTAAGAATCGTAACAATTATGTTACAACCATTTATGGTTGAAACAACTATTACTATCTTTGATGAGCTAGGAGTTGATAAAGATTATCAAGTCTTTGAAAAGATAGCATATGGAGCAAAAACATCATATAAAGTTATCGAAAAAGCTATCGTTTTATTTAAACGTTTAGATTTAGCTGAAGAATATAAAAAATACGGGATTAGTGAATAAAAATGGCGCAAAATAGTTTTAGTAAATTTATTCACAATCGTGATGTTAAGGCAATAATTGGTACTATCATAGGTTCTACTGTAGAAGCTATGGGCGTAGTATGGATTTTAGAATATGGTAATTTCTTTGCTACTGGTATGACTGGTATTGCTCAAGTATTAAATAAATTATTCTTATTGATTAATGAAAACTTTATTATAAGTGTTGGTATTTTGTATTTTGCATTAAATGTACCTTTACTTATAATGGGCTTTATTGGAGTAAGTAAAAGATTTTCAATCTTTTCTGCTGTTAGTGTAATTTTACAATCAGTATTAATTATAGTTTTCGAAATAGTTAGAGATAAAACTGGCTTTTCTCCGTTTGCTTCATTTGGGGAAGATAGATTGCTTCTTGCTATAATTGGCGGTTTACTAGGCGGTTTGTCTTCAGGAATTATGTTAAGAAGTGGTGGATCAGCAGGTGGAGTTGAAATCATTTCGCAATATCTACATTTTAAGAAAAAATCTAATTTTGCTTTAGTGTCGTTAATTATTAACGCTACTATTCTAATTGCTGGTTTCTTCTTAGAAGATATTGCATGTGTAGCTTACACTTCAATTCGTTTAATAATTTATGTAGTAGTAATGGATAAAGTTAATACTATTTATAAATATATTAAGATTTCAATCGTGACTACTAAACCAGATGAAATTAGAAACATCCTAGTTAATAGATTTAACCATGGTATTACAATTTACAAAGTAATGGGTGGTTATTCATTAGAAGAAAAGACAGAATTAGAAATTATAGCATCATCATATGAAGTAGAAGAATATCGTAAGATTGCTCACGATATTGATCCAAATGCCTTTATGACATTTACTACTATTAATAAAGTAGATGGTAGATTTAACCATAATCGAATTGCGTAAAGACCAAGCCCGTTTCAATCTTCGTTTTATCGTCAGTGATTAAAAAGGAGGATAACAAGATGAAAAAAATATTTTATACTATTTTTCTTGCTTTTTTATTCTTCGCTATCGGTTGCACGGCAAATGTTGAAAAGACACATACTATAAGTAAAACATATACAATAAGCTTTAATGAAAAAGGCGGTAGTGATGTGGATGACATTGTATTAAAACATGGCGATGAAATCTTTTTGCCAAGTTGTGAAAAAGAGGGCTATCGTTTTATTGGTTGGATGTTAGATGGTGAATTGTTTCAAGAAGAAAAGTTTGACTTGGAAAAGGATATAAATCTTGTTGCCAAATGGGGACCTTTATATACAATTAACTTTAGATTTGCTAACATTGAACCTTTGGAAGTATATGGATCAAGAACGGTTTATATTTTACCTGAAGTTAGTGATTCAGACTTTTTGGGATGGTATTACTACGATGATAAAGTAGAATTACCATTTACATATGATGGTAATAATGAAGAAATTGTTTTACAAGCAAAATATAGAAACCATAAATTTGCTTTTATTGTAGATGGTTGGCATATACATGAATTATCTGATACTGAAGTAGAAATATGTGGTGGCGGTTTTGAAGATGGAATATTGGTGATTCCAGAAATAGTTGATAATCGTACAGTAGTTGCTATTGCTGATAAGGCATTTCAAGTATATGACCCAACTGCTCAGCCGCTAATAGAATCTGCGCCACTAACGAAGGTTGTACTTCCTGATACAATAAGAATAATTGGTCAATCTGCTTTTAGGAATTAAAAAGATTTAGTTACCATAAATATGCCTTCATCGTTAGAGATCATTGATAAAAATGCATTCGAATATTGTGAATCACTATCATCAATTGTTTTTAACGATAAATTGAGAGTAATTGGTAGTTCTGCATTTAGTGGTTGCACTTCCATAAAAGAAGTAGTGATATCACAAAACGTTGAAGAAGTTGGGTGGTACGCGTTTGCTAGTTGTACTGGACTTAATTATGTAAAGATAAGTGGCAATCAGTTTTTAGGACCGAAAGCATTTATGCAGTGCTATATGTTAGAGAAACTTGATTTATCAGAATGCAGTGGTATTATTGATACTGAATGTTTTAGTTGCTGTCAGTCTCTAAAAACAGTAAAGTTTGGAACACATACAAGTATTGGTGAAGGTGCATTTCGTTTATGTATGGCTCTTACAGAAATTATCATTCCGGATACGGTTGTTGTTATTTATGAAGATGCTTTTTATGGCTGCAGTCAACTAAAGGTTGTTACACTTGGCAGCAGTCTAGAAGAAATAAAAGATAGAGCATTTGAGGAGTGTCTAATTCAAATTATTAATAATAAATCAAAATTAGTTTTGATCAAAGGAGATAATAATCACGGGGGCATTGCTAAATATGCACAAACAATAAACCAGATAGAATAAAATGAATGGAAGTTTCAACTTCCATTTTTTACTTTTATAAATACCTATGTTATAATTAATTAGTTAGGAGATAATAGCTATGGAAAAAGTATTGAAAAGTAAATATTATCCATTAATTGTTATGGCTATAATGTTTTTCTTTTGGCTAATATGTTATTTGCAATATGATAAGCAAACACGTATTGCAAGTGATTATTTAATTACCTTTGAAAGCATAGAGTTAACTATTATTGGTCTAATTTGTGCATATTTACTTGTAAGGTATCAAGACTTATTTTATGTGGTTCCATGGATTACATATACACCATTTGTTTTTGCTAGGCCTTTTACATCACAAACTATTCCATATGCTTTATTTATTGCTGGTGGGGCTTTATTTATTGGGCTAATTATTCATATTATTAGATTTAAAATAAAGTTAACAATTGGATCTCATTTTGCAGGTCTTGCTTTATTAGCAGTAGCTTTAGTTTTGGGTGGGATAAACACTGGAGCAGGCTTTCTAAAAACGCAAATTATGTTTAGTCTAATTGCCGGGGCAGGATTACTAGCAATATATGTATTATTTGTAAGTATGCTAGATGTTAAGTTTAGAACACTTGCCCACTTGATTAATTATTTAGGAATTCTTTTATGTTTAGAAGTAGTAGCATCAATTAACCATGCGGCTGATCCGCTTGATTTCTTGATTTATAAAAATATAGGTGTTGGCTGGGGAATAAGCAATAATATATCAATTATCTTACTTATGACATTCCCAATGAGCGCGTATTTAGCTGTTAAATCAAAAGGCGCAAAAGTAGCACTATATTCTTTTACAGGTTATGCGCAAATTGTAACTATCATCTTAACTTATTCAAGAGGAGCTATTGCGGCATTGATTATAGGTGGAGCAGCTGTAGCAATAATCAGTATAATAATGAGTATAAAAGAAGATAGACCTACATATATTCCTTATTTTATATCGATTGCATTCTTTTTAATGTTAACAGTACTGGTTGTATTTTTATTTATTAACACAAAAGATGATAACTTGATTAGATACGCTCGTGGATTTAAGGATAATATTACAAGTATTAATCTAACAACCTTTAACGGAAGAAACCCAATTTATATACATTGCATCGAAGAATTTAAAACCAACCCAATCTTTGGTAAAGGTTTATATGCCCCATTTTTCGATAATGAATTTACAGGTGGATACCAATGGGGTCACTCTACAGTTATCCATACAATGTATACAATGGGCCTAATTGGCCTAGTAGCGCTAGCTATCCATATGGCACAAAAGTATTTAAATCTATTTTTAAAGCCAAATATTGAAAAAGTATTTATCGCTTTAGGATTCTTAGCATCTGGCTTATATGGATTAGTTGATGTAAGTTATTATTTTATTAATTATATGGTTGTATTAATTATGATTTTGGTTTGTTTAGAAAAAACAATCAAAGAATCATTTGACATAATCTAAAAGGAGCAAATATGAAGTTTTTCCAAAATGATGGAATTGGACCAGTTAGAGGCTTACTAAGTATTGATCATTTAATCTTTACTTGTGTCGCCATATCATTAATTATTCTATTTTTGATTCTAACTAGAAAATTTGATTCTAACCAAATAAAAAAGACAATTCGCATTCTATTTTGGATTGTCTTCATATTAGAAATATTAAAAATAATTTGGAATCTAACAATTAGAGAAAATGCTGGCTTTAACCAGTGGGTACCACTTTATTTTTGTAGCTTATTAATTCCAGCTTTAGGACTAGCTGGATATGGTAACAAATTCTTAGAAAAACTCGGCTTATCATTTATGTTCTATGGTGGGATTGTGGCAGGAGCAATGTTTGTTATTTGGCCTACTAGTGCCCTACCTGAACAACCACTTTTACACTGCCTAACATTTCACACATTGATTTACCATAGTGCATCTGTTGCGATTGGTTTACTTATTGCTATAAGAAGATATTTTATCCCTAACATTAAAGATATAATACCTTATAGCATTATAGTAGGAGTATTTTGTTTAATTGCTTTTATTTTCAATTTAATAACAAAATCTAATTTAATGTTTATATCATATGATAATGATATGTTCCCTCTAACCCTTGCTACAACCATTTTTGGACCTCTTTATCCCCTAGGTATAGCAGTAGTTCAAATTGTTGGGACATTCTTTGTATCATTTGGTATTTACAAATTAATCATCTTGATACATAATTTTAAAGAAAGTAAATAATGAAAAGGTGAAAATATGGAACAGGAAAATAGATTATTTAATTTTTCCGTCAAGGTTCAGAGTTTTCGTTTAGTTAAAGCGATTAGAGATGGACTTGTAAATATGATTCCCGTCTTAATCATTGGCGCATTTGCTTTGATTTTAAAGACGTTCCCAGTAGTTGCTTATAAAAACTTTATTGAAACATTTGCGGGGGGATTCATATATACATTATTTGATTTCATTTATAATGCCACATTTGGAATGTTATCATTATATATGACATTTTCCATCTCTAGATCATATATGAAACTACGTGATGAAATAGATATCGTTCATGGTGGAGCAATATTTACTTCAATTATGGCGTTTTTAATTTTAACTGGATCGTATTCTGAAGGATTCATTTTAGGAAATATGGGACCTAAGTCGATGTTACTTGCTATTGTATCAGGCCTTGGAGCATCTGCGATGTATATCACGTTTTCTAAATTGTTAAAGAGTAAACGTCAAGTTCTAACTAGTGGAGCTGACCGTGTCTTTAATAAAATGTTATCTACTCTACTGCCAACTGTAATTGTAGCGGTATCATTTGCATTTGGAAATGTATTAATAATTAGAATATTTAAAATGGATTCATTCCATGAATTATATATTACGGCTTTAAATAAATTATTCTCAGTTGGTGAGATTGGATTCTTAAAAGGATTCTTCTTTGTATTGCTTTCTAGTATCCTTTGGTTCTTTGGCGTTCACGGAAGTGATGCCTTAGAAGGAGTAATGCAAGAATACTTCGTACCTAATCTTGCAATTAACCAAGCATTAGTAGAAGCAGGTCAACCTGCAAGCGAAATATTAACAAAACAATTCTTTGACTGTTTCGTTTTAATGGGTGGATGCGGAGCTGCAATTTGTTTATTATTTGCAATACTTCTATTCTCTAAAAATAGAGCTAGACGAGGACTTGGTTTAGGAGCAGCCTTTCCGATGGCGTTTAATATTAATGAATTAATGGTATTTGGCTTACCGATTATCTTTAACCCAATTTTGTTAATTCCATTTTTATTAGTTCCACTTGTATGCTATTCTATTTCATATTTAGCACTAGCTACAGGAATTGTGCCAATGATTGCTAATGAAATTGAATGGACAACACCTATTATAATGGGTGGATATTATGCAACTGGATCAGTAGCGGGGGCAATATTACAAGTATTTAATGTGGGGATTGGAATTGCAATCTATTTTCCATTTGTTAAGATGCTTGACAAGCAATCAGCCCGCGTAAATCAACATAACTACGAAGAATTCAAAACATTCTTTATTGAAAACGAACAAAATTTACAAAATATGCAAATCATTAATATGAATAATATGTATGGTGATTTCGCAAAAGAACTAAGTGCTGAACTTCGTCACGATCTTAAGAAACATATGAATATTTATTATCAACCACAATATGATTATGATGGCATGTGTGTGGGAGTTGAAGCTTTAATGAGATGGATTCATCCAATTTATGGAGTAGTATATCCACCGATTGTAGTAAAGCTACTAACTGAATGTAATATGCTTAAAGACTTAGAAATGGCAATTCTTGATCGTGTACTAGAAGAAAGAGATGAAATCTATCGTAAATTTGGTGATGGCATTAAAGTATCAATTAATGTCACTGGTACAACAGTAGTAACAAATGAGTTTATTGGTTTCCTAGAAGAAAAGAATAAAGAATATGGATTTGCTAATAAGAACATTTGCATTGAAGTTACGGAAAAAGAAGATTTACCATTTAGTGATGAAAATCTAAATGCTTTAAGAAAAATCGTTGATTTAGGATTGACACTAGCCATTGATGATTTCTCAATGGGTCAAACTTCAATTACTTATTTAAGGTATGACTTATTCTCAATTATTAAGATTGATGGTGGACTCGTACAAGGAGTTACTACTTCAAGTAATTGTAAAGAAATAATTGCATCAATTGCAAAACTTGCTAACAGTCTTCATCTAAAAGTTATCGCTGAAGTAGTGCAAACTGAAGAAGAAAAAGAAATACTTCACAATATTGGTGTAAATTGTTATCAAGGATATTTATTTAGTGCTGCTAAGCCATTAAAATAAAAATAGCTAAATACTAGCTATAAATGGAGGGATTATTATGGGGCTTATCGCTTCAGTTATTTTGATATTATCATTTATAGTAATATACGTTGTGGTAATTCAAATATATTCAGTATTATTTAGAATTACTGGCTTAACTAAAGAAAAAGCCCGTTTCCAAGCAATTTCTTTACTCACTAATAGTGGTTTCACAACTACTGAAAGTGAGATTATCGTATCAGATAGAGTACGTAGAAGGATTGCTATTGCGGCCATGATAAATGGATATGCATTCTCTGTAGTTATCGTATCATTAATTATCAATGTAATTTTAAGCTTAAAAGAAGATGTAGCCGATCAAGCATTAATCGTAATGACTATTGCTTTTGCGGGATTTGTGGTTTTAATCGTAATTACGCAAATACCAATTTTCAAACGTTTGTTTGAAAAATTCATCCAATCTATTGCCACAAAGCTTCTTAAGAGAAATAAAAACGAAAACATCGTTATCATGCTTGATAATTATGGACGTGACTCAATGGCTGAAGTTCACTTGAACCGTGTACCTGAGTTTATGGTTGATACTCCGCTTGAAGAAACTAGAATTAAAGATAAATATCATCTAAATGTTTTAATGCTTAAAAGAAGCGGTAAAATTGTGGACGTTAATAAAGATACAATCTTTAAAAAAGGCGATCAATTAGTAGTATTCGGATCTAATTCTAGTATTGCTAATGTCTTCACAAAGAGAAAACGTGAGCAAAAAGCTAATAGCTTAGATTTAATTGAAGAATACGGTGAAGAAGCAATGGTTGAGATTCAACTTAACATTGTTCCTGAAATATTAAAAAATAAAGGTTTATTTGAAAGCGGCTTAAAGTCGGAATATTCAATAAACTTATTAACGATTAAAAGAAAAGACGTCTCAGTTGCCATAACTAAAGATACAACCCTTCAAGAAAAAGATGTGATTGTGGTATTTGGCCCGTACGTAAATATTAAAAAGATATTTAATACAAAACAGGTTGACTAAATAAATGAATTGTAAATAAAAAATAATTGACAAATGTACCTTAATCTTATATAATGGTTAAGGTACATTTTATAACCACGCGCTTTAAGTCTGAAATGGCTTAAAGAATTGCCCTAAAGAAAATAAGTAATCCACGACTTATGATAAATTAGGAGGAAAAATAATTATGAATAATAGAACGTATGTTCCAAATGCTCAAAACATCGAACGTAAATGGTATGTAATCGATGCTAAAGACTTAGTACTTGGTAGACTTGCAACAGAAGCTGCTGACTTACTAAGAGGTAAGAAGAAACCTATCTTCACACCAAATACTGATTGCGGTGACTATGTAATCATCGTTAACGCAGAAAAGATCAGATTAACTGGTAACAAATTAGATGATAAATTATACATTCATCACACAGGTTACAATAGTGGTCTAAGAACAAGAACAGCTAGAAAGATGTTAGAAGTTCAACCTCAAAAGGTTGTAGAGAAAGCAATCAAAGGAATGCTTCCTCATAACAAATTAGGTGATGCTGTTTATCGTAAACTTTTCGTTTATTGTGGCGAAGATCATCCACATCAAGCTCAAAAACCAGAAGTTTATACATTGAGAGGATAGGAGGCTAGTTATGGCAAAAGTACAATATGCAGGCACAGGTCGTAGAAAGAGTGCTACAGCACGTGTTAGATTAATCCCAGGTAGCGGTAAGATTACTGTTAATGGTAGACCATTTACTGAATATGTAACTAGTGCAGCTGTTAGATTAGACGTTTTACAACCTCTAACTTTAACTGCTACAGAATCTAGCTATGATATTATCGTTAATGTATGCGGTGGTGGAATCACTGGTCAAGCTGGTGCAATCCGTCATGGTATTACAAGAGCATTATTAGAAGTTAACCCTGAATATAGAAAAGTTTTAAAACCAGCTGGTTTAGTAACACGTGATCCACGTGCTAAAGAACGTAAGAAATATGGTCTTAAAGCTGCTAGACGTTCTCCTCAATATTCAAAACGTTAAGGAGACAAAAATGCAAGTACATTTATGTACTTGCTTTTTTATTTCATTAAGATTCATTTAAGTAATTATGTTATAATGTTTATAGTGAGGTAATAACTATGAAGATTTTATTAGTAGAAGATGATAAACATTTAAGCAAAGCAATGTGCGAAATGCTTAAAACGATTGCGGATGTTACACCAGTTTATGATGGCGATGAAGCATTATATATTTTTGAACAAAGCAATATTTATGATTTAGTTATTTTAGATATTATGTTACCGGGTGCTGATGGGTTTACAGTACTAAAAGCCATTAGAGAAAAGAGCAAAAGCCCAGTTATGATGCTAACTGCTCGTGATAGCGTGCGCGATAAAGTAAAAGGATTAAATCTGGGTGCTGATGATTACTTAACTAAACCATTTTACCGCGATGAATTCTTAGCAAGAGTAGAAGCATTGCTTAGAAGAAGCAATAATAGTTTCCAAGGATTACAACTAAAGTTTAAGAATTTAGAATTTGATATTACTCATAAGACTGTTTCAATTGATGGTAAACCAGTTGATATAGTTGGAAAAACTTATGATATTTTAGAATATTTAGTTCGTAATCAAGATATCATCATTCCTAAAGAACAACTATTTAACCGTGTTTGGGGAATCGATTCGGAAACTGTTTGGAGCGTAGTAGAAGTATATGTAAGTAACTTAAGAAAAGTATTACGTGAATATGGATATGATGGATATTTAAAAACTTTAAGAAATGTAGGTTATATGTGGAGTGAAAAGAACCAAGAATCCCGAGAAGATACTTTATAGAACTGTATCGAAAAATGAAAGATTAGCTTTCATATTCACTAATATTTTTTGCTATGTCATCATCTTTTGTATTCTAGCGGTAACGACTACTTTTATTATAAGTAATGTCATCATGTCTAGTGCCAAAAACGAAATTAAGACTTCACTTGATTTAATCAATGCTTCACAATCTAGAGACGGCAAAGTAGATAATAGAATCATCAATGAAGTTAACAAAAGAATGACAGTAGAACTGTATGATGAAGAAGGTAATCTAGTAGCTAATATTGGTGTATTTGGAATCGAAAGTAGCACATCTTTACAAAAAGATGAATTTGAATTAATTGTTGCTTCATATTATATAGATGAAGCACCAAGAGAAGCTAGCGATAAAGATAATGTATATTTGCTTGCTTATAATACAGATGTAAGTTGGATTTATGAGAGTAGAGCAAATCCTGGATCGGCTCCAGTGCAAACTAAAGTAACTAATGTATCATTTTATATGGATGTAAATTCAGAATTACAAATTAGAGCAAGAGTAGTTAGAATTTATATCGTTAGCGTTATTGCAATTTTGATTCTAGCTTTAGTTGTTTCATTTTGGGCAAGTAGATTTGTTATTAAAGCTATTATGGAAGCATTTGAAAAACAAACAAACTTTGTATCAGATGCATCTCATGAACTAAGGACACCACTTGCTATCATTCAAAGCAAACTAGAAAACATCTTGTCACATTCCGATAAGACAGTAATGGATGTAAGTGATGATTTAGCTGTATCGTTAAATGAGGTAATTAGACTATCTAAACTTACTAATAATTTATTAACATTATCTAGATCGGATCGTGAGAAATTAGATCTTGATTTACAAGAAACTGATGTTTACAATCTAGTTATGCAAACGGCTGAACCGTTCGTGGAAATTGGGGCGATGAGCGGTAAGCTAATTGATTTTGATTGCGAACATATAATTGCAAATATTGATAAAGATAAAATCAACCAAGTGCTTGTAATATTATTAGATAATGCGCTTCGCTATACTGATGAAGGTGATAAAATTACTGTTCATCTATCTAAAATAAAAGATGAATTATATTTAAGTGTAAAAGATACTGGTATTGGTATTAGTGAGGAAACTAAAGCTCATATGTTTGATAGATTCTATCGCGAAGATAAAGCTAGAAATAGAGATACTGGTGGAAGAGGTTTAGGCCTTGCTATTGCTAAAGCGTTGGTAAGTATTTGCGGAGGAAAGATTAGTGCAGATCATAATAATCCAAAAGGAACAATTATGAGCATAACTATTCCGTTAATAAAAAATAAGTAAAAAATAAGTTAAATAATGATTATAATAAATCGTTATTTAACTTTTTTATTAAACATTATAAGTTATATGCAAAGCATTGGAAATTAATTGATAAAATGATATAATGGTTATGCATTAGAGGTGATATAATGATTAGATTTTATAATTCATTAACAGGTAGAGTAGAAGAATTTAAACCAATTAAAGAAAAAGAAGTTAAGATGTATGTTTGTGGATCAACAGTTTACAATGGCATGCATATTGGTAATACAAGACCAATTATCTTTTTTGATGTGGTTGCGAGATTTTTTAAATACCTTGGATATAAAGTAACATATGTATCTAATTTTACAGATATTGATGATAAGATTATCAAAAAAGCTGCAGCTGAAGGAGTAAGTGAAGAGGAAATTGCTAACAGATATATTAAAGTAATTCTTGGCACTTATAAAAAATTAAATATCCTTCCTCACGATGCTAATCCACGTGTAACTGAAACAATGGATGATATTGTTAAGTTTGTACAACTATTAGTGGATAAGAAAAAAGCATATATCGTTGATGGCGATGTTTATTTTGATGTGGATACAGTTAGTGACTATGGAACTCTAAGCGGTCAAAAGTTAGATGATTTGATTAATGGCGCTAGAGTTGATGAAAACGATAAAAAGAAAAACCCATATGATTTTAATTTATGGAAAGAAACAGTTGATGGTGTAAAATGGCATACATGCTTTAGTGATGGTAGACCTGGTTGGCACACTGAGTGTGTTGTAATGATCAATAAAATACTTGGTAGCCCAATCGATATTCATGGTGGTGGCACTGATCTTAAGTTTCCTCACCATGAAAATGAACGTGCACAAGCCATAGCAGCTTATGATAACGGACTAGCTAATTACTGGATGCATACAGGCTGGATTGCTATTGATAATGTTAAGATGTCTAAATCACTTGGTAATACAGTAGATGCTGATAAACTGGTAACTGATTTAGGATATGGTGTATATAGACTTGCCTTACTTTCTGCTCCATATCGCCAAATGGTAAATTATCAAGAAGATTTAATCAAGTCTAGTAACAATCAATATGATAAGATTGTTAGAGCATTTATACAATTAACTAGAAAACTTCAAATTAGTTATGATTTAGTTAATCCAAAAGCGGAGATCAAAAAAGAATCATTTGTAAATTTAAATAACGAATTTATTGAAGCATTAAGTGATGACTTTAATATTTCTAATGCCATGACTGCTCTAGATAAAGTAATTAAAGAAGTAAATGTTGCTACTAGACAAAACAATTTAACTAAAGAAGAGTTAGTTGAGTTATATACATTATTCTTTAATATGTTATGGGTATTAGGAATTGAACCACATATTGAAGCATTAAATGAAGAAGAACTAAGTTTGGTTCGTGAATGGAACGAAGCTAGAGCAAATAAAGATTTTGCAAAGGCCGATCTATTGCGTAGCCAGATTAGTGAAAAAGGTATTATTTTATAATGGATCCTAAACTATTAAGTGGTGGTGATTTAGCATTTATTGGTGATGCTTATTACGAACTTGTTATAAGAGAATATGTAATAAAAAAAGATATTACTTCTTTATATAAACTTCATGAGGAATGTGTAAAATATGTATCGAGAAGTGCACAATATAAAATTATAGTAGCTATAATGGATGGGCTAACTAGCGAAGAAGAAGATATCTTTAGAAGGGGAAGAAACTATAACTATAAAGATAAAACAATGGAATACATTTATGCTTCAGGATTTGAAGCCATAATTGGTTATTTATATTTATTAAATAGAATGGATAGATTAAAAGAAATTATTGATTTATCGATTAAAGTTATAGAAGAAAAAGGTAATGAGTAATTATATATATGGTAAAAATGCTTTAAGAGAAGCATTACTATCTAAAAGAGTTAATAAATTATTTGTTAGTAACTATGATGGATTTAGCGAATGGATTAACTTAGCTAAGAAAAATGGTATTGAAGTTAAGTTAATTAATGAAGTTGAAATCACTAAACTAATAGGTAAAGGTAAGCCTCACCAAGGAATCATTGGGGAAATTAAAGAATATAGTTATGCTAGTTTAGAGGAAATTGTTAATTCTAAAAATAGTTGTAAATATCCTTTAATTATTATGCTAGATGGTTTGGAAGATCCTCATAACTTAGGAGCGATTCTAAGAACTGCTGATGCTGTTAGTGCAAATGGAATAATTATACCTAAAAATAGAAGTGTATCATTAAATGATACAGTAGCTAAAGTATCAACTGGGGCTATTGAATATGTTAAGGTATGTCAAGTTGCTAATTTAACCCAAACTATTAATTATTTAAAAGAAAAAGGATATTGGATAGTAGCATTAGAATTAGACAAAGAAGCACAAATTTATACTAATGTGAAATACGATATGCCGATTGTGTTAATAATCGGTTCTGAAGGAAAAGGAATATCAAGGCTAGTATTAGAGCAAGCTGATTTTAAAGTGTATTTACCAATGAGTGGGCATGTAAATTCACTAAATGCTTCAGTTTCTGCTTCAATTATGTTATACGAAATTAATAAATATCGAAAGGAATAATCTACTTTATGAATCAATATAACGATTATGAATTGTTATATTTGGTATATGAAGGTGATGAAGAAGCGCTAGGGATAATTTTTAAGAAGTATGACCCTTTGATTAAAAAGAAACTATATGATTTTAGAATTAGTAGTTTTCTTTATGATGATTTCTATCAAGAAGGACTAATTATGCTCTTTTTAGCAATCAAATTATATAATCCATTCTTAACAAAGAGCTTTACCAGATTTTTTGAATTATTGCTTTCTAGAAGAATAATGACGCTACTTAGAGATGCTAAAAAAGAAAATGAGAAAGTTGTAGCGATTGAAGAAAGCATATTAAATGATTCAAGTGGTAATTTTGATTATAAAGATAAAATATTAAGCGATAAAGCAAGTGGCGATATTTGGCTAAAAGATAATAATATTCCATTATCAATTCTTACTAAATGCGAAAAAGAAATATTGATAATGAGGATGTTTAAAAATAAGAGCGCTAGTGAGATTGCTAAAGATTTAAATATAAATATAAAAAAAGTATATAATGCATTATATCAAGCAAAAAAGAAGATAAAGCAACTAACACTAAGTTAAAAATGAATTGACAAAAAAGGTTTTATTTTGTATAATGCTTTGTAGTGTAAATTTTAAGGTGAATAGTATGCGCGAAAAAGTTATATTGATTTGCGAAGAGTGCTTGTCACGCAATTATTATGTTAGTAAAAATAAACTAAACACGCCTAAGAGATTAGAAGTAAAGAAGTTTTGTCCTAAATGTAATAAACATACCATTCATAAAGAAACAAAATAGGAGAAATATTATGAGTAAAAAAGAAAATGTAGCTGTACAAAATAACGAAACTAAAGCTAAACCAAAGAAAAATAGATTAGCTGAAGTGTTTATGAAGGATTACCGCTTTGAAGGTTTAATTCTTTTAATCTTAGCAGTTGTAGCTATCGTATTAGGTGTTTTAATTTTAGTTAATACATTAACAATTGATGCAAGTATTCCAGTACTTGGTGATTATCCAAAAGTATTCGCATGGATCTTAGTTGGTTTAGGTGTTGTTTCATTAGGACTTGCTGTTTGGCCATTCTATAAACCAAGTGTAGAAGAAGTTAAAAGAGTTACTTGGCCTACAGGAAAACAATTCTTATATGATTCATTAATCGTATTATTATTCATTGCTGTTTTAGCATTATTCTATACAGCTATCGATACAGGCTTCTCTGCTTTAGTTAGCTGGCTTGAGGGATTAAAATAGATGGAATACGAAGAAAAGCCTTTTAGAGCTTGGTATATTCTTCAAACTTTTAATGGTCTAGAACATACTGTAAAAGCTAATATATTAAGCCGTGCCGAAAGCTTTAATATGGGTGAATATATTTTCGATGTTTTAATTCCCGAAAAGACTGTCGTAGAAAAGAAGAAAAACGGAGAAATCAAAGAAAAGAAAATCGTAATTCATCCTGGTTATGTATTCATCGATATGATTGTTACTGATGATACATGGTTTATGGTTCGTAATACTCCTTATGTAACTGGATTCTTAGGATCTAGTGGTGGTGGAGCAAAACCAGTATCAGTTCCAGAACATGAAATGGCAGCTGTATTTAAAGAATGCGGAATCACTGGCGAACAAAAATATCATTTTGAAATCGGTGAAGTTGTTTCAATTCTATCAGGTCCATTTGGTGGCCAAACTGGAAAAGTAGCTGAAGTTGATTACGAAAAAGGAATTCTAAAAGTAGAAGTAGACTTCTTTGGTAGAAGTACACCTACAGAGTTAGAATTCGTTGAAGTAAAACAAAATAAATAAAAAATAGAGTTTCACAAAAGTGAAACTCTTTTTTTATGTTTATAATATTTTATTAGAAACAATTAATTCATTGTTTGCAATCTTTTGGTGCAACTCTTCGATTGGAATTGGTTTACCAAATAAATAACCTTGAAGTCTAGTGCAACCAATCTTACTTAAGAAGTCGGCTTGTTCAGCTGTCTCAACACCTTCGGTTAAAGCTAACATATTGATTCTACCAGCCATTTGAATAATGCTATCAAGCAGTGTCTTAGCTTTTTCGTTATTCTCTACATTTGTTAAGAATACCATATCAATCTTTAAAACATCGAATGAATAATCCTTTAAAACATTAAATGAAGAATAACCTGATCCAAAATCATCAAGCCATAACGAATAACCTAATTCTTTTAAGCTATTCATGCATACACTCAAAGATGCAAAATTATCAATCAACGCACTCTCCGTTATTTCTACATGTATCAACTCTCTTGATAGATTATATTTAGACACTAAATCTTCTAAGACATTTTTGGCATCCATTAATTCAAAATCTAATCTTGAGAAGTTTAACGATACTGGTACAACTGGTAAGCCTTTATCTATTGCCTCATGTAAATCTTTGCATACTGCTTCAAATATAGCATGGTCAAGTTTATGGATTAAGCGATATTCTTCTAAAACTGGAATAAATTCACTAGGATTAAGCTTGCCATAAACCGGGTCAAACCATCTAGCTAATGCTTCACATCCACATAACTGTCTTGAGTCACTCCATACAACTGGTTGATAGAAAGGTTTAATCCAACCGTTTTCAATAGCTATATCAATATTATTTATAATGTATAAACGTTTACGATATGCTTCAGCCATTGATTTATCATATTCAATGAAATTATGGACATGATCTTTCTTAACTAGATAAGTTGCATATCTTGCTCTATCAATACATCTATGAGGATCAAGATTTGCATCGTTTAAACGGTATGATCCACAGTTGATGCCTAGTGTTATTTCTTTATCCAAGTTATTTACTAATTCATTTAGTTTATTAATCTTTTCTTCTAATTCAAATTGTTTAGTGAATACTACGAAATGGTCATCGGCTTGACGGGCATAAAGGGAATCTTTAAATATATCGCGCAATAGTTGCCCTACTTTAATCAAAAAATCATTACCTGCTTCAAATCCTCTTTGATTATTAAATGATTTGAAATTATGAATATCGATGAACAATAAGACGTTATCTTCTAGATTATCTTTTAAATTGACAATACGTTGTTTAACATTTTCAATAAAGAAGTTATAATTCCATAAGCCAGTTAGACTATCTTCCCTAGCCTGCTTTTCAAGGGATGCTGATTTTTTAGCTTCACTAAGTCGACCGTGGTAAATGGCAAAGCAGACAGTGGTTAACGATACATAAAATGTTATTAAATTAACAATATCTGATTTAATAATTTTAGCAGCAGCTTCATCTGCCATTATTGTTGGGTCACCACTATAAACTAAACCACAGAACCCTACAAAACTAGCTGTAAGTAATAACAATGATACAAATGGTCTATATATTAGCAAGCAACCAATGTAGATTACCATGGTTAGAAAACAAATTATTTCTTTACCACCGAAGAAGTCATTATATGATACTCTAATACCAAATGATAAACATTGTACGGCAAATGAAGATATTATCACATGCTCTAAAATTGTTATTCTTTTATTCTTGAAATATCTAAAGAAGGCATATAAGATACTTGATGCCCCAATTATGAATCCTAAAACGTACAAGACGATTAAAAATGAATTCATTGTATTAGCTTTATGGCTAGCATCTTTAGAAAAACGCTCAAAGAATACAAAGAAACTATATAGCGTAGGTGCTGCACTAATCGAAATTTGCGTTATGAATTTACCTTTAGTGAAATTCTTTGTTTGATAAAGAAGACTAAATATCATAACTGCAAGACTAGTTAATAATATTAATAAGAAAACGGATAAAGCTATTTTTGTAAATAAATCTTTATCTAACATTCCACCATCATTAATTACAGGAATGACATATTTTTTATACTGCCTAAGTATAATCCATATTTCTAGGATTACAATGATAGTAGCCATATAAATTCCTGTTTTTATGTTAGATTCATGAAGATATGTATTTTCATGTTTTGAAAGCTTATTAAAACCAAACACATTAGAAAGAAAAGACAATACCTTTTTCATTTTTATCTCCTTAATACTCTCTACAACTTAATTTTAATGCAACAATATAAATATGACAACATAAATGCATATAAAAGAAAAAAATTAATGATGTTTATATGTAGTTTATAATAAATTTATGGTAAAATTGATAAGTGGAGAAGAAAAGATGAAGAAATTATTTTTACCATTACTGTTAATAATTACAATTCTTTCATTTAGCATTATAAAAGTATCAGCTGAATCATATTTGAGCGATAAGACTGAAGTTCCTATTAACCTAGAAGTATCAGGAGCTGAAGCTTTATGCCAAACAGATGATGGCTTTGTTTGGATTGCTCAATATTCAGGCCTTACTAGATACGACTCTAAAGAATTTGTTACTTACAAAGAATTTAGTGAAAATGGTGTTAAATATGACATTATTAATGTTAGAGCACTAGCTACTAAGAATAATGTTTTATACATTGGTACATCAACTAGTGTATACATCTACGAAAACAATGCGTTTTCAAATGCTAATGTTAATTGTGGAGTAATAACTGATATCAAATTAGATAACGAAAAAGATTTATTATATATATGCAGTAACGATGGATTATATGTATATAACGTTCAAGATAAAACTAATAACTTAGTAGAAGGAACAAAAGATCAAGAAGTTACTGATGTAGCATTAGATGCTAATAGAAGTACATATTATTATTCTACTGGTATAGGTGTTTTTAATTCCAACAATGAATGTATCTTTCCTAATAATAAAATATTAGATATTTATATTTATAATGATACTTTATTAATTGGAATCCTTGATGGTATTGTATATAGATATGATTTAAAGAATAATGTATTACTTGATGATAGTTATGAAATTGGTGACCAAGTTAATAGAATACTTTATTCAGAAAAAGATAAATTAGTATTTGTGGCTTGTGAAAACAATGGAATTTATTGTATCGAAGAAGAAACAGGTAAATTTACAATTGCTAGTGATCTAGAAAACAAGTCACAACTTGTGGATTTAATGATCGATTATGAAGGTAACTTATGGGTTGCATCACATTACATTGGAGCATCTGGCGTATCATTAATCACTAAAAATGCTCTTTTAGATTTACTGTTTGATGATGCTACATGGCAAAACTTAGTATCACCTCCAGCAAGTGATAGAAACGTTTATGCTATTGAAAAGTATAATAACATTTTATATATTGCTGCTAAGTCAGGTATTTACTTATATGATGTAAATACGAAAAAGATTATTGAAGATAATATTATTATGCCAGCGATAAAAGCATATGCTATAGCTAACAATATTCCTAAATATGATTTTAGAGATATAGAAATGTTTAATGGCAAATTATATTTTGCGGCATATAATATTGGTTTAGTGGAATATAATCCAAATAATAATGATGTTGTTATATATGATGTAGATTATATTTCTAATCATATTAATAATAGTTACAATGATCCTATATTAACAATAACAAATACCATTAGATCTTTAAGAGCATTTGATAATTATTTAGCTATTGGTTATGCTAGAGGCATAATGCGTTTTGATGGAACTAGTTTTGATATTAATCTAATTGGATCAAATGTTTTATATATTAATAAAGCAAGTGATGGTAGCTTGATATTTGATAAAAGTAAAGGCTTGTATACATTAAGTGATGATTTCTCGACTCTTGAAGGTATTTTAGTCGTTAAGAAAAACGAGGAAGAAGAAATTCTAGATGGAGAAGAAAATGCCGTTAAGATTTATGATGATGGTAATATTTTAAAGTTTTTAGCTGAAGAGGATAACATTTATTATACTTTAAATAGTAGGCTGTTCTGCCTTGATACTAAGACAAATGATATAAGAGAAATCATTATTCCTTATATTAAGGGATCGATTGTGGAACTATCAAAGGTTGAATTAGAGGATGAAGCTGGTAATAAATCATATAAATATGTAATTGGTAGTCAAACGCAAATATATATTGCTGATTCACTAGAAGATGCTCAATTAGCTGATTATGAGTTTTATGATGCTACAAACGGCTTGCCAGCAGTTATTGCTAATACATCAGGTTATTTTGATAAAGAAGAACAAAAATATTTCTTCCAATCAACTAATGGTATTTATGTATATGACTTTAATGCATCAGTAGATATAGATGTCCCTACAAGAATTGCTGTTAGAAGTGTTGATGTAGATGGTGTTCAAAATTATGGTAGTGATTTACAATTAGATAAAAATGTACACCGTGTGGAATTCAATTTATCAATCTTTGGTTTTAAACCAAATAAAGGTCATACAATTTATTATAAACTAGATGGCGTAGATAATGATTACATTGCAGTTAGTGAAGATAGTAGTACAATATCATATACAAACCTAGCAGGTGGAAGCTATGTATTCCATATCTATGTACTTGATGCTAATGGGCAAAAGAGTAATCAAGTAGATATAACAATTACCAAAGCTAAACAGTTCTACGAGCAAGTTTGGTTTTGGGTTGTCGCTGCTATATTTGTTATTTTACTAGCAGCATTAATTAACTACTTAATTATTCACCACCGCACAAAACTAGCCAAGATTAGAGAAAATGAATTAAAAGAAATCACGATTGAATCAATTGAAGCAATTGCTAGGACAATTGATGCGAAAGATAATTATACAAATGGTCACTCAATTAGAGTTGGTCATTTCTCTAGGCTAATTGCAGCTGAACTTGGATTTGTTGGGGATGACTTAGAGAATTTGTATTATATTGCTTTACTTCATGATATTGGTAAGATTGGTATTCCTGATGCTATCCTAAATAAGCCAGATAGACTAACAAATGAAGAGTTTGCCATTATGAAGAGCCATACTACAAAAGGCGCTAATATCTTAAAAGATATTTCTACAATCCCTAGTATTGTAGAAGGGGCAAAATATCATCATGAAAAATATGATGGATCTGGTTATCCTGAAGGACTAAAAGGAGAAGATATACCATATATTGCAAGAATCATTTGTTGTGCTGACTGCTATGATGCAATGGCAACTAGAAGGGTTTATAAAGAACCATATTCAAAAGAAAGAATGATTTCTGAATTTGAGAAGAATAAAGGTATTCAGTTTGATCCGAATGTTGCCGATGTCGTTATAAAACTTATTAAAGAAGATAAAATGGGTTTTAATGGATAAATTATAATAAGTCAATGGTAGAATTATTATTTTACTATTGACTTTTTTTAGTTAAAATTGTATAATCCTTATAGCGTGCAATAATCACGTATCTATTTTTATTATTATATTGTGTGGAAGATAAGCGAAATGCTTATTGTATGACCACAACACGGACAAAAAGGAGGTGCGTCTCGTGGCTGCAAAGAAAGTTACAAAAGTCATCAAATTGCAAGTTCCAGCAGGTAAGGCAGCAATGGTTGTACCAGTAGGACCAGTTTTAGGTCAAGCAGGTATTAACGGTATGCAATTTTGTACTCAATTCAATGATCAAACAAAAGATCAAATTGGCAACATCTTACCAGTAATCATTACAGTTTATGATGACCGTTCTTTTAGTTTCATCGTCAAGACTCCACCAGCAGCAGACTTATTAAAGAAGGCAGCTGGAATTCAAAGCGGTTCTTCAAATGCAAAGAAGACAAAAGTAGCAACAATTAAACGTGATCAATTACGTGAAATCGCTACTATCAAATTACCTGACTTAAATGCTTATGATGTAGAAGCAGGTATGAAGATTATTGAAGGTACTGCAAGAAATATGGGAATTGTTGTTGAGGATTAATTAACAAAAAATTTCTAACGATGTTTTCTTAAACAAAATAATTATAAAAATAATTATTTGACCTAAACAATTTGGTTTAGGTGGTGGGAGGAATTTCCGTTAGACCACAAGGAGGAAAAAAATGGCAAAATATGGTAAAAAATATCAAGAAGCTGCAAAACTTGTAGATTCTACAAAACGTTATCCACTAGATGAAGCTGTTAAGTTAGTTAAAGAAACTTGCGTTACTAAATTTGATAGTACAATCGAACTTGCATTAAACATGAATCTTGATCAACGTAAAGCTGAACAAAATTTACGTGGTGCAATCGTGTTACCAAATGGAACTGGTAAAACTCGTAAAGTATTAGTATTAACAAAGAACGCTAATTTAGTTAACGAAGCTAAAGAAGCTGGTGCTGATTTCGTTGGTGATCTTGAATATCTTGAAAAGATTAAAGCTGGTTGGTTCGAATTTGACATTATCGTTGCTTCACCTGATATGATGGGTGAACTTGGAAAGCTTGGTAAGATTTTAGGACCTAAAGGTTTAATGCCTAATGCAAAGACTGGTACAGTTACAATGACAATTGGTAAAGCTGTAAATGAAATTAAACTAGGTAAGGTTGAATACCGTGTTGATAAGACTGGTAACATCCAAACATTAGTTGGTAAATCTTCATTCGAAGCTGAAAAATTAGCTGAAAACATTCGTACTATTATGAATGTAATCATTAAAGCTAAACCATCAACTGTTAAAGGAACTTACATTAAAGATATTACAATTTCAAGTACTATGGGCCCTGGCATTAAAGTTGCCGTAGAGTCTATTTAACATTTTAAATAATAATAAATAAAAACAAATAAATAAAAATAGAAATACAGATTATCTGCCGTAGACAGTAGGTGCCCAAGAGGCTTAATTTCCTACCGAGGTATAGAAGGATGTATTAAGATTCTAAAGAATGTTAATGCATGCATTTGAAAAGTGCTTCCTCTTTACCTTAGTTGGCAAAGAGGATTTTTTACATCAATTCATGGAGGTGACAAGATGAAAGAAGCAACTTTACAAAGAAAAGTCGATAGAGTCAATGAAGTATCAAGTCATATTAAATCTTGCGAATCTATCGTAGTTGTTAATTGCATTGGTTTGACAGTTGCTGAAGTTTCAGAACTTAGAACTCAATTGTATGAGAAAGGTTGTCGTCTTGAAGTCATTAAAAACAACATTTTAACACGTGCATGCCAAGATTTAGGTTATAACGAGTTAACAGAAGTATTTAAAGGCCCAAGTGCAATTGCATTCTCAAGTGATGCATTTGCTGCTGCAAAAGTTTGCTACGCATATGCAAAGACTAATAAAAAGTTAGAGATCAAAGCCGGAGTTGTTGATGGTACTGTTTACAACGTTGAAGATCTTAAAGTTATATCTTCACTACCAGACAAGAACGGTATGTTATCTATGTTACTAAGTGTTCTACAAGCACCTATTCGCAATCTTGGTTGCGCTATTAAGGCTGTTGCAGATCAACAAAATGCTTAAAATTCAAGGGGAGGAATAAAAATTATGAGTAAAATTAATGTAACTGAATTTATCGCATCATTAAAAGAAATGACAGTATTAGAATTAAATGAATTAGTAAAAGCTATCGAAGAAGAATTCGGTGTTACTGCTGCCGCTCCTGTTGCTGTTGCAGCTGCAGCTGGCGAAGCTGTACAAGAAGGTCCATCTACAGTTAATGTAATCTTAAAAGAAGTTGGTCCTAACAAGATTGCTGTTATTAAGGTAGTTCGTGAATTAACTGGTTTAGGATTAAAAGAAGCTAAAGACTTAGTTGATGCTGCTCCTAAAGCTGTTAAAGAAGGCGTTTCTGAAGATGAAGGAAACTCATTAAAGGCTAAATTAGAAGAAGCTGGCGCTGTTGTTGAATTCAAATAAGAAAAGCAAATAATTTAAAAGGCTAGTATTATACTAGCCTTTTATTTAGGAGGACTTATGCCACATTATTATACAAATGATAACGTATATTCAAACAATGAATATAAATTCAATTATACATTTAAAGGTAAGGAATTTACATTTATTGCTAACGATGGTGTTTTCTCTAAAAGAAGAGTAGACTTTGGTACTAATTTATTAATTAACTCACTCGAAGATTTATCTAATAAAACAATTTTAGATTTAGGGTGTGGAGTAGGAGTAATTGGTATATTGGTCGCAAAAGGATATAAAAACACTAACGTTACAATGAGTGATGTAAACATTCACGCTATTGATTTAGCTAACAAGAATATCAAGTTAAATGGAGTTAATAACGCTAATACGATCGTTAGTAGCTTATTTGATAATATTGATTCTAACTTTGATGTAATCATATCTAATCCACCAATTAGAGCTGGTAAAACAATAGTTCATGGGGTTATTAAAGAAGGCTTTAGCCATTTAAATAAAGGTGGAATGGTATATGTGGTTATTCAAAAGAAACAAGGTGCTGAATCAATGAAAAAAGTTATGGAAGAAACATTTGGAAACGTTACTTTAATAAACAAAGATAATGGGTATATGATCTATAAAAGTGCAAAAGAGATGTAATTTAGTATTTTACATCTCTTTTTTTGTGCTATAATTTTACCAAGAGGTAATAATATGAAAAGACTTGTTTTCTTATTATATATATTATTGTTAGCTTTGCTTACTACATTAGTGGCTTGTGCAAACAATAAAATAGAAATCACCGGACCAAATATTGTAGCAGTTGGTGCCACAATTACGCTTGAAGCCAAGACTACATCTAACGAACCAGTTGTTTGGCGTAGTTCTAATAAAACTGTTGCCACTGTTTCTAAAGGCGTAGTAACAGGAATTGAAGCAGGGGAAGCTACAATTTATGCTAGCAGTGCAAAAAGTGAAGCAAGCATAAAGATAAAAGTAGTTGGTGAAGTTCATACTAAAGAAGATGATCCATATTTAGGTAAAGCAAAAGAAATACTAAGTAGTATGAGCCTAGAGCAAAAAGTTGGTGAACTATTTATACTAAGCATTAATGGTGATTTTTCTAATAATATAAAAAGAGTAATTAGAAATAATAATATAGGAAACGTAATTCTAAATCCAAATAAAGATTTAAGCTTCCAAGAATTAGTTGATTTAGTTAATTCAATTCAAGGTGAAATCTTAAATAATAATGTTGTTCCGGGATTTATTATTAATACTAAAGATGCTCCAACATATAAATTATTATCAAGTTTAGCTACAATTCCATCTTGCATTACAATTCTTGCCACAAACAATGAAAACAATGCACATGATGTAGCATATGGACTTGGTAGCGAGCTCAGAAATTTTGGCTTTAATGCAACCCTTTCTCCAAATATGTTACTTGAAGATTCTGAATACAATTATTTAGATGAGCCTGAAACTGTTTCTAAATATGCATTAAAAGAAGCAGAAGGATACACGTATGCCGGAGTTATGCCAATTGGTATGACTTTTCCTGGAACTGGGGAAGATCGATGGGACACTTTACCACAAAACGGTAAAAATATGGATGCATTGAAACGCGATGATTTAATGCCATTCCTAAATGCATTTGAAAATGGATTAGATGCAATAATAGCAAGTAATGTATTGTTTACTGCATTTGACACTACATATCCAGCAACTTTGTCTTATCCAATCATTACCACGATGCTTAAAGAAGGATTTGAATATGATGGCTTAATTATCAGTAATTATTTAGATGATGAAGAGTTGAATGATCATTATCGTGATAAAGAAGATAATGTGGCTGTTATTGCTATTCAAGCAGGCATTGATATGTTAATGTATTTAGATGTTAATTATATTAATGAAGATTATAATGCCATCATTGATGCTGTATCAACTGGCAAAATAGAGCAAGCTAGATTAGATGAAGCGGTAATTAAAATATTATTAAAGAAATATAAATATGATTTGTTAAATGGAAACAACTATAAACCAGTATGGAATGCAACTGATTATGATTGCTCCGGCGAAGTTGCCACATTCAACAAAGTTGCAAAAGAAAGTATTTCTATCTTAATGGGAGAAATCCCAACACTTGATAAAGATAAAAAGATATTAGTAGCATCCCCTCTAGCTAGTAGTGATCTAGGAGTGTTAGCCGATATCGTAAATGGTAACTCATTTGCCTATATTGTCTATACAGAACTTATTAATAAAGGGTACAATAATGTTGATTGGCAAGTATTTGATCTAGATGACTGGAGAGGCACAAGAGAGATAAGCGATGCTAGTTGGGAATATGATTATGTTATATTTGCAATTGGCAATTTAGATTGGCGAAGAAGAATGAGCTTTGCGGATAATTGTGTATTTGTATCTTTATCGGTACCAATTGATATATCCCGTGTAAATGGATCTATTTGCTACATTTCCGCTTATGGATATGAAAGAGCAAATGTGGATGCTTTTATAGATTGCTTATTAAATGGTGCAAGCATTAATGACTATAGGCCACCATTAGAAGAAGATAATGAATAATAATTAACCTATCTATTAAATAGATAGGTTTTTTATTATGAATGAAAATGTTTTACATTTACACGTATTTTAAAAATATTTGTTGACATGTTGTCTTTATAAATGATATAATGGTAAACGCATAATAATGCCTAATGTATAATTAGGGTTATTGTGGCTTGATTAAGGGGTGAAAATATTGAGCTACAAAAATGTTGTTTATGGTAAAGACAGAGTAAGAAGAAATTATTCACGTGTGCAAACAAATGTGGAATTACCAGATCTAATTGAGATTCAAACTAAGTCATTTAATGAATTCATTAGTAATGGTTTAAAGGATTTGTTTACTGAAGTATCTCCAATTAAGGACCACACTGGAAAATTAGAATTGTATTTTGGCGATTATAGTTTTGATGAACCAGAATGTTCAATTGAAGAAGCAAAGAGAAACACGAAGAATTATTCATGCAAACTTAACGTTGATGTAATGTTAAAGAACAATGAAACTGGAGAAATCAAAGAAAACCGTATTTTCTTAGGTGATTATCCAAGAATGACTCCTTGGGGCACATTTGTAATTAATGGTGCAGAAAGAGTTATTGTTACACAAATCATTCGTTCTGCCGGTGTATTCTTCTCAAATGAAGTTGATAAGAAAACAGCAAAGAAGTTTTATTCTGGCCAAGTTATTCCAACACGTGGTGCATGGATTGAATTCGAATTAGGAAACAAAGACATTTGGTATGCTAAAGTTGACCGTTCAAAGAAGATTCCTTTGATCACATTTTTACGTGCGATTGGTTTAAGTAGAAACGGTGACATTAAAGAAATGTTTGGCACAAGTGAATATCTAGAAAATACATTCAAGAAAGATGATTCATTTGGTACAGACGATGCTTTAGCTGCACTATATGATCGTGTACGTCCTGGGGAAAAGAGTACACCTGAAGGTGCGCGTAACTTTTTAGCAAGCCGTTTATTTGATACTAAACGTTATGATTTAGCAAGCGTTGGTCGTTATAAAGTTAACAAAAAGTTAGATATATTCTCTAGATTAGAATTTATCGCTGATAACTTAGATGATGTTAAATTTAAAGACGACATCGTTGCTAGCATGACTGATCCTGATACTGGCGAAATCACTGAAAAAGTATTAGTTAAAGCCGGCAGTCTTGTTAATAAAGAAAACGTTGAATTACTTCATGAAAATAGAGATGTTCTAAGAAAGACATTTACTTATGAGCAAATGCTTGAAGGCAATAGCGTTATTTTAGATACTGTAACTGTTGTTTTAGAAAATGGTAAAGAAATTAAGATTCTTGGTAATGATCAAAGAGAAGAAGCTAACCATATCACATTATCTGATATCATAGCATCTACAAGTTATTATATGAACTTACACTTTGGTGTAGGTACATGTGATGACATTGACCATTTAAGCAATAGACGTCTTCGTTTAATTGGTGAATTATTACAAAACCAATTTAGAGTTGGTTTAGCAAAACTAGAAAAGAATGTACGTGATCGTATGTCTACAATTGCTGATCCTAAGACAGTTAATCCTGAAAACTTGATCAACAATCGTACTCTTACATCTACAATCAAAGATTTCTTTAGTTCAAGCCAATTATCTCAATTCATGGATCAAATTAACCCATTATCAGAATTGACTCACAAACGTCGTATTTCAGCTTTAGGTGCTGGTGGATTAACTAGAGATAGAGCTGGCTTTGAAGTACGTGACGTTCATGTATCTCATTATGGTAGAATTTGTCCAATTGAAACACCTGAAGGACAAAATATCGGTTTGATTAACTCTATCGCAACATACGCTAGAGCTAACCAATATGGCTTTATCGAAACTCCATATTTAAGAGTAGAACAAATCGATGGTCATGCTGTTGTAAGAACTGATTTAGAACCTTTATATTTGACTGCTGACAAAGAAGAAAAATATTATATTGCTCAAGCTAACGTAACACTAAATAAATATGAAAATAGTGATTCTAAGAAAGATGGTTTACTTGAAATCGTTGATGAATCAATCATGGCTCGTTATATGGGCGAAACTGTTGTTTGTGAAAAGAGCAGGATTGGTTTAATGGACGTATCTCCTAAGCAAATTGTAGCAGTATCAACTGCTTGCATTCCATTCCTAGAACATGACGATGCAAACCGTGCCCTAATGGGTACTAACATGCAACGTCAAGCCATTCCACTATTAAGACCTGAAGCTCCAATCGTTGCTACAGGAATCGAAGCAAAAGCAGCTAAAGACTCTGGTGTAGCTGTTGTTTGCGAACATGATGGTGTTGTTGCTTATTCAGATGCATTAAAGATTATTGTTCAAGAAGATCAAGGATCTTTAAAAACTTATAATCTAATTAAATATTGTCGTTCTAACCAATCTACTTGTGTTAACCAACGTCCAATCGTTAGTCGTGGTGAAAGAGTTAAGGCTGGAGATGTATTAGCTGATGGTGCTTCAATGGACCGTGGCGAAATGGCACTTGGTCGTAACGTAGTAATCGCCTTCATGACTTGGAATGGTTATAACTACGAAGATGCTGTAATCATGAGTGAAAGATTAGTTCAAGATGATGTATACACTTCAATCCATATTGAACAATATGAAGTTGAAGCACGTGATACAAAACTTGGAAAAGAAGAAATCACTTGTGAACTTGACAATGTTAAGAAAGATACAATTGCAAATCTTGATGAACATGGAATCGTTAGAATCGGTGCTGAAGTTAAAGAAAATGATGTACTTGTTGGTAAAGTTACACCTAAAGGTCAAAGCGAACCTACTCCTGAAGAAAAATTAGGACAAGTATTATTCTCAGACAATTCTAAAGATGTTAAGAATACATCATTTGTTGTTCCTCATGGCGGTGGAGGAATCGTTCACCGTATCGATTACTTCAGCCGTGAAAATGGTGATGAACTAGATGCTGGCGTTAACCAAAAAGTAAGAATCTTCATCGTTCAAAAACGTAAGATTTCTGAAGGTGATAAGATGTCTGGACGTCATGGTAATAAAGGTGTTATTTCACGTATATTACCTCCAGAAGATATGCCATATATGGAAGATGGAACTCCAGTTGATATCATGCTTAACCCTCAAGGTGTACCAAGCCGTTTAAATATCGGACAAGTTCTTGAAGTTCACCTGGGAATGGCAGCTAAGAAGTTAGGCTTACATGTTGCTACACCAGTATTCGATGGTGTTACAAGTGAAGACTTAAGTGCAATCATGAAAGAAGCTGGTATGGCTCCTGATGGTAAGTGTACTTTAATTGATGGTAGAACTGGTAAACCATTTGATAATAGAATTAACGTTGGTGTAATGTATATGATTAAGTTAGCCCACATGGTTGACGATAAATTACATGCACGTAGTGATGGTCCATACACTCTAGTAACTCAACAACCTATGGGTGGTAAAGCTCAAAATGGTGGTCAAAGATTTGGTGAAATGGAAGTATGGGCACTAGAAGCATATGGTGCTGCTTATACATTAAGAGAAATGTTGACTATTAAATCAGATGATATCGTTGGTAGAAATAGAGTATGTAAAGCTATCGTTGATGGCAAACCTATTCCAGAACCAGGCGTACCTGAAGCATTTAGAGTATTAATTAAAGAATTACAATGCTTAGGCTTAAGTGTTAAATTAATTGATAATGAAACAAAAGAAAATGTTGCTAACAAGAGTTTGGTTGAAGAAATCAGCCAAGCAATGAGCAGCAATAGAGCGTAAGGAGGTATATCTATGAAGAAATATGAATATATGCAAATAGGTATTGCATCTCCTGAAGAAATCTATGAATGGAGCGGTGAATACGGCGAAGTTAAAAACTCTGAAACTATTAACTATCGTACATTCAAACCTGAACCAGGTGGACTATTCTGCGAAAGAATTTTCGGTCCACAAAAAGATTATCAATGCTACTGTGGAAAGAGCAAGAGAACTACTGAAAAAGGTAAAAGATGCGAAAAATGTGGAGTTGAATTAACTGAAAGTAAAGTTAGACGTGAACGTTTAGGCCGTATCGAACTTGCTAGCCCAGTTGTACATACTTGGTTCTATAAGAATAGCCCAAGCAAGATTGCCTTACTTCTTAATATGAAGTCAAAGGATGTAGAAGATATTGTTTATTCTGCAAAATATGTTATCGTTGATGCTGGCGATCTTGACAATGTTTTAGGCTTAAATGATGGCTCTAAGAATGAAAACGAAAAGAAAGTAATTACTGAACAAGATTTACGTCTTTTCCAATTGCAATATGGATATCATAGAATCAAAGCTCTAACAGGAGCTGAAGCAATTAAGTGGTTACTTCAAAATATCGATTTGGATGCAGAAAGTAAAAGATTACATTTACAATTAAAACCAGATCCTCAAGATAAAGATTCAAAACAAAAACCTGCTACAAAGCAGAATAGAGAAAAGATTATCAAGAGACTAGAAGTTATTGAAGCGTTCAGAAATTCTGGTAATAAACCAGAATGGATGGTTATGACACGAATTCCAGTGTTACCACCAGACTTACGTCCAATGGTACCACTAGATGGCGGTCGTTATGCTAAGACTGATATCAACGATTTATATCGTCGTATCATTAATCGTAACAATCGTCTACGTCGTGAAATTGAAATATTCGCTCCATCACAAATTACTAAAAATGAAAAGCGTTTAATTCAAGAATCAGTTGATGCTTTAATTGATAATAGTAAGAGAAATCGTCGTGTTGCTGTAAGCAATAACCGTCCTCTTAAATCTCTATCTGATGTTTTACGTGGTAAACAAGGACGTTTCCGTCAAAACTTACTAGGTAAGCGTGTTGACTTCTCTGGCCGTAGCGTTATCGCTGTTGGTCCAGATCTACAAATGTATCAATGCGGTATCCCACGTGAAATGGCATTAATATTATTCAAACCATTTATCATTAATAAGTTAATGGAAAAGAATGCAACTCTTCCTGAAACAGGAGGCAACCGTATTAGCAGTAGACGTGCTAGAGATATGGTTGAAGAAGGACATCCAGATGCACTAGAACAAGTTGAAAAGGTAATTGTAGAACATCCAGTTCTACTAAACCGTGCCCCAACTTTACATAGACTTGGTATTCAAGCATTCGAACCTAAACTAGTTGAAGGAAAAGCTATTCGTCTTCACCCTCTAGTATGTACAGCATTTAATGCTGACTTTGATGGTGACCAAATGGCAGTTCACGTTCCTCTTTCAGAAGAAGCACAAGCTGAAGCTAGACTTTTAATGTTAGCATCTAAGAATATCTTAGCACCAAAAGATGGAAAGCCAATCGTTACTCCTGGTCAAGATATGGTATTAGGTAACTACTATCTAACAATCGAAGATGTATACGATGAAAGAAATGGCCGTGTATTCAAAGATGAAAAAGAAGTAGAACTAGCATATGAAAATGATCAAATTTCTCTTCACACAAGAATCTTTTTACCAGTAAGTAGTTTTGATAGCACAAGATTTACTGAAAAGCAAAAAGATATGTACATTTGTACATCTTATGGAAAACTAATATTTAACACAATCTTTCCAAAACATGTATTAAATATTGAAACAAATGAAGAGTTTCAAGATCTTCCATATGTTAATGAAGCTAGTGAAAAGAACTTAACAGTTGGTGTAGATGATAGATTCTTTGTTCCTAAAGGAACTAACTTAAAAGAATGGTTAGGACTATGGTATGATGAATCTCATCAAATTGATGCTCTTGATGAAGTTAAGAAATCATTATCTGCAGACCAATTTGAAGAAGTAATGAAACTAACTAGTGGTGCTGAACGTGTTAAATTAGCATCAAAATATAATTCAAAGATTAGCGAAAAGACTTTAAGAGAAGCTTTTGATACTAAATGGTTGATTCCTCACCCATTTAAGAAGAAATTCTTAAGTTCAGTAATCGCAGAAGTATTTAAACGATTCAAATTAGCTGAAACATCTAAAGTACTAGATAGAATGAAAGATTTAGGCTTCAAGTACTCTACAGTTTCTGGTATTACTGTTTCTGTATACGATATTGAAAACGTATCTACAAAGAAAGAAAAAGTTAAAGAAGCTGAAGAAAAGATTGAAGAAATCAATGACTTCTATGATATGGGTGCAATGACAGCTAAGGAAAAGAGCTTACATACAATTGAAGTATGGAAACAAACTAAGAATTTACTAAAAGCTGACATTCAAAAAGAAATGAATAAGCACTACATTGACAACCACATCTACTTGATGGGTGATAGTGGTGCCCGTGGTAATATTGATAACTATGTTCAACTTTCTGGTATTCGTGGTATTATGGCTAAGCCTAATGGTGAAGAAAGTGATATCCCAATTAAAGCTTCATTCCGTGAAGGTTTAACAATGGCTGAATTCTTCACATCAAGCCATGGTTCTAGAAAAGGTTCTACCGATACAGCTTTAAAGACAGCAGAATCTGGTTACTTAACAAGACGTTTAGTTGACGTTAGCCAAGAAGTTGTTGTTAGAGAAGATGATTGTGGAACTGATCAAGGTATTGATGTTTGCGAATTATATAATGAAAAAGAAAAGAAAGTAATCGAATCATTATATGATCGTATTTGCGGTAGATTTTCTAATGAAGATGTTGTTGATCCTAATACTGGCGAAGTTATTGTTAAGAAGGGCGAATTTATCGATGATAATCTAGCAGGCAAGATTGTTGCTGCTGGCGTTAAGAAAGTTAACATTCGTAGCTTACTTACATGTACTTGCAGAAACGGTGTATGCGTTAAATGCTATGGTTCTGACTTATCAACTCGTGAAGTTGTTGAAAAAGGTGAAACTGTTGGTATTATTGCTGCTCAATCAATCGGTGAACCTGGTACTCAATTAACAATGAGAACATTCCACTCTGGTGGTGTTGCCGGTGGCGATGACATCACTCAAGGTCTTCCTCGTATTCAAGAATTATTTGAAGCAAGAGAACCTAAAGGTAAAGCAATTATTAGTGATATCGATGGTGTTGTTGAATCTATTACTGAAGAAAAAGACCACCGTTATCTAATTAAGATTAACCATGAATATAATGGTGAAACTATCTTAATTAAGAAGACTGGTAAGAAAGCAGCTAGCGAAGCTAATAAAGATGAAAAGACTTACTTAACAGATAGCCGTAAAGTTCCACTAGTAAAAGTTGGTGACCACGTTAAGGCTGGCCAAAAACTTACTGAGGGCTTAATTCATCCAAAAGAATTACTACGTGTTACTAATCCAATTGAAGTTGCTAAATACATTCTATTAGAAGTTCAAAAGGTTTATAGTAGCCAAGGAGTAGGAATTGCTGATAAACATATCGAAATCATCATCAAACAAATGCTTCAAAAAGTAGTAGTTGTAGATGAAGGCGATACTGATTTATTACCTGGTGCTAACTTATCTAAAGCAGAGTTATATGATATATATAAAGAATGCTTAGAAAACGGCAAACAACCTCCAGTAGTAAAACCTGTAATCTTTGGTATTACTAGATCATCTCTAAAGAGTGATTCATTCTTATCAGCTGCATCATTCCAAGAAACTACAAGAATCTTAACAGAAACTGCTATTCGCGGAAAGAAAGACCCACTAGAAGGATTAAAAGAAAACTTAATCATCGGTGGATTAATCCCTGCAGGAACTGGTGCAATTGACATCAATGATAATGATTTAGTTAAACATTGTGATGATGATTGTTGCTGCGATCACGATCACGAAGATCATGATGATCAAGAAGACTACCCAGAAGTAGATGAAAATGCTATTTTAGGTTAAACGAATAAGGTAATTACATACGTGTAATTACCTTTTCTTTTGCAATTTTGCCATTTAGGCATTATACTATTATAGAAAGAAGATAAAAAAATAAGCAATTGTTATCTTCAATATAGGAAATAATTGCTTAATAAAACGAGGTAAATATGACAAAAATCAACGAAAAAAAGATATTTTTCTTAGATATGGATGGAACGATATATCATGAAACTAAACTTATCGATGGCGCAAAAGAGTTTTTTGATATCCTAGTTGAAAGAAAATTAGATTATATTTTCTTAACTAACAATTCATCTAAGAATAATGATACATATTTAGCTAAACTAAAAGGTTTTAATATCCCTTGTAGTATGGATAATATTTATACATCAGTTGATGCTACAATCGATTATTTAAAGAAATATAATAATCCAGTTGTATATTTAGTTGGCACAAATGATTTTTATAAAGCACTATCTAGTCATTTTGTTGTTAAAACTGGAGCATATTATGATCATGTGGATGTAGTGGTAATTGGTTTTGATACAGAACTTACTTATGAAAAGTTAAGATGCGCCACTTGGCATTTAGAAAATGGTGTAGATTATGTAGCTGCTAATCCGGATTTAAGATGCCCGATTGAAGATGGAAGATATATTCCTGATTGTGGAACACTAATGTATATGTTTGAAGCAACTACTGGAAGAAAACCTTTTGTTATTGGAAAACCTAGAAGTTATATGATTGACACTATTTTAGAAAAATATGGTTATTCTAAAGATGATGCAGTTGTAATCGGTGATAGACTTTATACAGATATAATGGTTGGAATTAATGCGGGTGTTGATCAAATATGTGTATTAAGCGGGGAAGCTACAGCCAGCGATTTAAATAAGTGGGAATATAAGCCAACTTATGTGATGAATTCAATTAAAGATGTGGCTAATTTATTAAAAAAATAATATTGACAATAACTAGTATAAAGAGTATAATGCAATAGGTATTTAGATAGATATGGTTTTGGGGTTCCAAAGCCATTATCTTATGAAATATTGATACGCCAGGTAATGTGGCAAATAATTAAGATTATTAATATGAAAGGAGAAAATATGCCTACAATTAATCAATTAGTTAGAAACTCACGTGAATCTAAGACTTCAAAGTCTAAATCACCTCATTTAGGAATTGGGTACAATACTTTACAAAAGAAGTATACTAGTGTTCAATCTCCTCAAAAACGTGGTGTTTGTACTCGTGTAACTGTAATGACTCCTAAAAAGCCTAATTCAGCTATTCGTAAGTATTGCCGTGTGCGTTTATCTAATGGTATTGAAGTAACTGCCTATATTCCAGGAATTGGACATTTACTTCAAGAACACAGTGTAGTTTTAATTCGTGGCGGTCGTGTTAAAGACCTTCCAGGTGTACGTTATCATGTTATCCGTGGTACATTAGATGCGACTGGTGTTAAGAACAGAAAACAAGCCCGTTCTAAATACGGTGCAAAGAGAGAAGATTAATCAATAAAATAATTTAACGAAAGGAGGGAACATTATGCCACGTAAAGGACATGTTCCAAAAAGAAAAGTATTACCAGATCCAATATATAATAGTCCAATTGTTACTAGATTAATCAATAATATCATGTTGGATGGTAAAAAAGGTGTTGCACAAGAAATTTTATACGGTGCTTTTGAAAGAATCGAAAAACAAACTGGTCGCCCTGCACTAGATGTATTCAATGAAGCACTAGCAAATATTACACCTCAATTAGAAGTTCGTGCTCGTCGTATTGGTGGTGCTAACTACCAAGTACCATGCGAAGTTAGACCTGAAAGAAAGATGACTTTAGCCTTAAGATGGTTAACTCAATATTCTAGACTTCGTAAGGAAAAGACAATGGAAGAACGTTTAGCAAATGAGATCTTAGATGCAGCTCAAGGTTTAGGCGCATCTGTTAAGAAACGTGATGATACTCATAGAATGGCTGAATCTAATAAAGCATTCGCACATTATCAATGGTAATCATCTATTAAAAATATTTAAGAAAAGGAGATATGATTTATGCCTCGTGAAATAGCATTAGCAAATGTACGAAACATAGGTATTATGGCTCATATCGATGCTGGAAAGACTACAGTTACTGAAAGAATTCTATTCCATGCAGGCAAAATTCATAAAATGGGTGAAACCCATGATGGAGCAAGTCAAATGGACTGGATGGAGCAGGAAAAGGAAAGAGGAATTACAATTACTTCCGCTGCCACAACTGCTTATTGGAAAGGTAATCGTATTAATATCATCGATACTCCCGGCCATGTAGATTTTACAGTAGAAGTATCTAGATCTTTAAGAGTTCTAGATGGTGCCGTAACAGTACTTGACGCTCAAGCAGGGGTTGAACCTCAAACCGAAACGGTTTGGCATCAAGCTACCGAATATAAAGTTCCAAGAATTGTTTTAGTAAATAAAATGGATAAGACAGGCGCTGATTTTAATTATTCAGTAGCAAGTCTTGGTAAAAGATTAGGTGCCAAAGCATTTCCAATTCAAATGCCAATAGGCTCAGAAGCTAATTTTACTGGAATTATCGATCTAGTTAGCATGAAAGCTTATCATTTTAATGGCGATCCTGATGAGAACTTTTCAGAAATCGCAATCCCAGAATATCTAATGGATGAAGCATTAGCTAAAAGGGATGAATTAATATCAGCGGTTGCTGATTATGATGATGATGTTTTAATGCAATACTTAGACGGTATGGAAATTGATATAGCTGCATTAAAGAATGCAATAAGAAAAGCTACTCTAAGCGTTGAATTCTTCCCAGTATTATGCGGAAGTGCATTTAAAAACAAAGGCTTAAAGTTAGTCTTAGATGCTGTTGTAGATTATTTACCATCTCCACTAGATGTTGCTAGTATGATGGGAACTAATATGCGTGGTGAAGAAGTTGAAATCATTGCTGATGATAACAAAGGATTTGCGGCATTAGCATTTAAAGTAATGACAGATCCATTTGTTGGTAAACTTACATTCTTTAGAGTTTATTCAGGCACATTAGAGAGTGGAAGTTATGTATATAATTCCACAAAAGATAAAAAAGAGCGAATCGGCCGTATTCTTCAAATGCATGCGAACAATCGTACTGAGATTAAAGAAGTTCATGCTGGTGATATCGCTGCCGCAGTTGGTCTAAAAGATACAACTACAGGTGATACATTATGTAGTGAAAATCATAAAGTAATCTTAGAAAAGATTGTGTTCCCAGAACCTGTTATTTCGGTTGCCATCGAGCCAAAAACAAAAGGTGACCAAGACAAGATGGGCGTTGCACTTGCAAAACTAGCCGAAGAAGATCCAACATTCAGAACTCATACTGATATGGAAACTGGTCAAACAATTATTTCAGGAATGGGTGAATTACACCTTGATATAATCGTTGACAGAATGAAACGTGAGTTTAGAGTTGAAGCTAATGTTGGTAAACCACAAGTATCGTATCGTGAGACAATTAAACAGATGGGTGAAGTACAAGGTAAGTTTGTACGTCAATCTGGTGGTCATGGCCAATATGGCGATGTATGGATCAGATTCGAACCAAATCCTGGTAAAGGGTTTGAGTTTGTTGATGCTATAGTTGGTGGTGTAGTTCCAAAAGAATACATCCCAGCTGTACAAAAAGGATTAGAGGCCGCAATTAGTAATGGTAACTTAGCTGGATATCCAACAATTGATATCAAAGCTACACTATTTGATGGTAGTTATCATGAAGTGGATTCAAGCTCTGTTGCGTTTGAAGTCGCTGCTTCAATGGCATTTAAAGCCTCTGCTCAAAAGTGTCAACCAATTCTATTAGAACCAATTATGAGCGTAGAAGTATTAGTACCAGACGAATACTTAGGAAGTGTAATTGGCGATTTAACTAGTAGAAGAGGAACAATTGAAGGGCAAGATAGTCATGGACACGTTCAAAGCGTTAAAGCTTTAGTACCACTATCTAATATGTTTGGTTACGCAACAGCTCTAAGAAGCAATACTCAAGGAAGAGGAAACTATACTATGCAATTCAATAAGTATAAAGAGTGTCCTAAGAGTATTGCAGAGGAAGTTATTAAGGCTCGTTCTTGATAATTGACTGCAATTCGCAATTGTTTACTTTTAAACTCTTGCAATTTTAAATAAGATAAAATATAATATAGTATGTATGATATTTAAGGGAGGAAAATTAAATGGCAAAAGCTAAATATGAACGTACTAAACCCCATGTAAACATTGGTACTATTGGCCATGTTGACCATGGAAAAACTACTTTAACTGCAGCTATTACTAAAGTTTTAGCAAAGCAAGGTTATGCAAAAGAAATGAGATATGACCAAATCGATGGTGCTCCAGAAGAAAAAGCTCGTGGTATAACTATCAATACTGCACACGTAGAATATGAAACTGCAACTCGTCACTATGCACACGTAGACTGCCCAGGTCATGCTGACTATGTTAAGAACATGATCACTGGTGCTGCACAAATGGATGGTGCAATTCTAGTTATCGCTGCAACTGATGGCCCTATGGCTCAAACTCGTGAACACATCTTACTTGCTCGTCAAGTTGGTGTTCCTCGTTTAATCGTATTCTTAAACAAATGCGATCTAGTTGATGATGAAGAATTATTAGAATTAGTTGAAATGGAAGTTATCGAATTATTAGAAGAATATGGATTCCCTGCTGATACTCCAATCATCCGTGGTTCTGCATTAAAAGCTGGTGAAGGTGATCCAGTTGAAGAACAACATATCTTAGATTTAATGAAGGTTGTTGATGAATATATCCCTACTCCAGTACGTGACACTGATAAACCATTCTTAATGCCTGTTGAAGACGTATTCTCTATTTCAGGACGTGGAACAGTTGCTACAGGACGTGTTGAACGTGGTACTGTTAAAGTTGGTGATCAAGTTGAAATCGTTGGTATTAAACCTACTCAAACTACTGTTGTTACAGGCGTTGAAATGTTCCGTAAATTATTAGACCAAGCTGAAGCTGGTGATAACATTGGTACATTACTTCGTGGTATCGCAAGAACAGATGTAGAACGTGGACAAGTATTATGTAAACCAAAGAGCGTTAACCCTCATTCTGAATTTGATGCACAAGTTTACGTATTAAGCAAAGAAGAAGGTGGACGTCATACTCCATTCTTCACTAACTATCGTCCTCAATTCTACTTCCGTACAACTGACGTTACAGGTGTTATCGAATTAAAAGACGGCGTAGAAATGGTTATGCCTGGTGATAACGCATTATTAAACGTTAAGTTAATTCACCCTATCGCAATCGAACAAGGAACTAAGTTCTCTATTCGTGAAGGTGGACGTACAGTAGGTGCTGGTAACGTAGTTACTATCATTAAATAATTGAATTATAAGTAAAATTTATAAGGTTTCAATCATTTATTATGGTTGAAACCTTTTTTTTAACCCCTTTTTGTTGACTTTAATAGTGCAAAAAAGATACAATATATATGTAAATAAATTATTGAAAAATAGGAGGTTTCAATGTTTACAAATTTTAAGAGAATTATGGTTTTTGTAGTTCTTGCATTTGCTGCTTTGTTACTTGTAGCATGCGGTGAAGATAAGCCTACAACACCTGCTTTAAAAGCTCCAACTGAAATTAATATTTTAGTTGATTATGCACCACTTGAAAAAGCTACAAGCGTTGGTGGTGATGACATCGTTCTTGCTATTGAAGAACAAGATGGCGTTGACACATCTGTTACATGGGAATCAAAGAACACTAAAGTTGCAACAGTTGATGAAAACGGTTTCGTAACACCTGTAGAGATTGGTGAAGTTAAAATCATCGCTACATCTGTTAAAAATCCTGATGTTACTGCTGAAATTAAACTACGTGTTCATCCGGCAGATATCGGTGCTTTAATTGCTGAAGCATGTGAATATGTAAAAGCAAACTTAAAGTTCATTGATGGTACTGCTAGAAAGACTGCTCTTCCTTGTGCATTCAGATCAGATGTTATCAGTTATAAATATAGAAGTATGACAACTGGTGAAGTTGATGAAAAGAACAACTATAGAAACACTGCATGGTATGAAGGCGGACAAGTTGATTCTGTTGAAAAATTAACTTGTACTGTAACTTATGTACCTACTGGTGCTACAACTGATATTATCATTGAAGTTTATATTGTTAGTGATGTAGAAGTAAATGACTTCACAACTATTGCTGCTGCAAAAGCAAAAGTTGAAGCATTATTTGCTAATGAAAATATTCTTGAATATCAAGTTGCTGAAAAGAACTTACAAGTTGATAAAGACCCTAGAGTTGCTATTATCTGGAGTACAGATAATGATAAAGTCTTAAAAGTTACTCAAACTGCTGGTGTAGACACAGAATTAGATAAGACTGATGACTACTTCAAAGTTGAATATACTAGACCTATCGATAATACAGAAGTTGCCTTAGTTGCTACAATTATGGCAGGAGCTCAAGGTGAAACTGTTAAGTTCGATATTACTGCTAGAGGATTTACTAAAGCTGAAAAAGTTGCTTACTTCAAAGATACAATCTGTGCAGGTCTTCCTGCTGCAGATGCACAAATCAGAAAAGACATCGTTTTACCTGGATATGACTCAGAATTCGGTATGAGAATTTCTTGGGCTTCAGATAAACCTCAATTATTAAGTGCTGAAGGTGTTTACACAGATGATGAAACTAAACCTTCAAATCAAGGTGAAAAAGTTACTTTAACTGCTACATTAGTATATGTAACTGCTGACGATTTATATGATGGCGTTGAAGTTACTGAATTTACTAATAAGAACTCATTTAGAGAAGAAGTTAAGTTCGAATTCATGGTTTACCCTTGCACAGATTCTGCAAGAGCTGCTAACAAAGTAGCTGCTTATGCAAAAGCTAACATTGCTGGTGGAACTGGTTGGTTCCCTTGGGGTAAGATTGATCGTGCATCTAACCAATTAACAGGTCTTCCTGCAACAATGGGTGAAGCTGGCGTTACTGGCGATTATGCAAATGTAGCACTTAACTGGACTTGCTCAGAAGAAGGTCTATTCGATTCTGAAATGAATTTATTAAAACAATATTTACGTTATCATAGAGTTATTCTTTCTGCTACTGTAGTTTTAGGTGAAAATACAGAAGTTATCGAAGTTCCTCTAAACGTTGGTATTGCACAAAAAGAAATGACTTCTCATATTGGTGGTTCATTCTCTAGATTAGCAGTTCAAAAGGGTGATTCAATCACTTTAGCAATGGACTCATTACAAACTATTTCTGCATTCGATGGAAGAATCGGTGCACAACAAACATGGTATAAAGGCGACCAAAAAGGTCAATACTATGAAATCAGAATGGGCGCTAGTGAAGATTTAACTAAGAACATTATCGTTCAACCTGATGCAACAGAAGCTGAAGTTTATGCTACTAAACCAGTTACAGCATCAATGCAATTCGGTATTGGCGTTAACTGTGGATTTGGTGGTGTAACATTATATTGGGATGATCCAGATTCTGGAATTAGATTCCAATTCTATACTGTAGAAGCTATGACATGGGTTATTGGACCTGATGATGTAGATGAAAACGGTGATTTAATTGATAAAGATGGCGATGGAATGATTTTAAGTATGTTAGACAGATATCAACAAAACTGGGATCATCTAGTATTCGTTAATATGTCTGGAAAAGATATTAGAATTCCTATTTCTTATTCTAAAGATTACGATACTTTAACTAGTCAAACTCGTCAAGTAACTTATGTACCATACGACCAAAAGATGTTTGGTGAAAGATCTAAATTCGGTACTGAAGGTTTAGGTGCTATTTCATTATCATTATATTCTGGCGATTATGCTGGTTTAGTTCAACCTAACGGCAAAGTTGGATGCGTAGAAGCAGAAGCTAAGTGGGAAGATTCACTTGCTGATTTATCAAGCGGTCTTGCTAAAGAAGATGGAACTGTTGAATATTGTCAATACTTAACACTTCAAAATGGTGGTGTTGCTTGGACTGCTGGTGAAGCTCAAGATGATGGCTATACTGATTCTAAAGGTGTTTCGGTTCATCATACTACTAAAGAATATGTAGGAACTATGTTCTCTACAGCTGGTAATGAAGTAACTATTGAATTCTGGAACATTCATCCATGTAACACATTCACTACAAATGATGAATGGCAACTTCCTGAAGGATATACTGCACAACTTGGTGGTGTTAGAAGACGTACTTCTACATTAACTAACGTATACTTCTGGGCAAGAACATTAGATGCTACTAAGTACAATGTTAATGCTGCATGGATTGCTGCTGCACAAGCTGAAGAAGCTCAATAAAAAACACTAAAGGCTAGTATTATTACTAGCCTTTTTTTAATACAAAAACCTCAACAGTAATTGTTGAGGTTTTATTCTATGTCTTCAATTTTAATATCATCAGTATGTTTAATTGGTGTCCACTGTACTTTTACAAATATTGAAATAAATGAAATAAACAAATAACTTAATGCATATAGTGGAAATGTAAAGATATGTAATATCTTTTTAATTGGTTTTGCTTTAATATCTTTCCAACAAAGTATGGTTATGATTAAAGCTACTAAGATAGTATAAGCAATACTAAATATTAAACTATCAATTAAAGGTCTAACAGCTGCTTCAAAATAAATAGCAAAATCAACATGTTCAACTATTGCATATATTCCATATGCTAAAGGTAATAAAAATCCTAACCAGCCAACACTTAAAACCGAAGCTGGAAATGTATGGGCGTATAAGTCAATGTTTGAATAACTTGGATGTTTAATTCCATTTTTAAATAATTTAAAATGGAATTTTTTGAAACATTGATGATTACCTTTACACCAACGAAGACGTTGCCTACATGAATCTTTAAAGGATTTTGGATGTTCATCATACATTATAGCATCAGCTACATAAGCTATTTTTTCTCCTTTTAAGTATTCATCAATTGAGAATTCCACATCCTCAATTAATAAGTGGTTAACCCAACCACCATTTTCTTTGATGATGTTTTTATCAACCATAAAGCCAGTACCAGATACATAAGTAGTCATATTAAACCTACTACGCATACGGTGCATTACTCTACATTCTCTAAAGAATGTCATACCAGCCCCACTAGCAACCCAACTAGATCCATAATTCTTAGAATTTCTAAAAGAAGTAGCAATTTTGTATCCGGCATCAAATGCTTTATTCATTTCTTTTGTAAATTCAGGATCAACTACATTATCCGCATCAAATACAATGAATGCTTCAATTCGATCATCATCTTTAATTGCATAATTTAATACTTTATCTAAAGCATAACTTTTACCAATTAAAGTTTTATCATTTCTTTCTATTACGATTGCTCCATTATCTCTTGCTACTTTAGCAGTATTATCAGTACAGTTATCAGCTATTACATAAATACTATATTTATCTTTTGGATAATCTTGTCCTTTAATACTATCTATTAAGTTAGCAATGACTTTATCTTCATTACGAGCAGATATAATAAAAGCAAAGAAGTGGTTTTTAGACGCTGGCGGGTATTTTTTCTTTTTAAAGAATATCGATAATATTAAAAAAAGATTATGGTGAAAATAGATGATAAATAGAATAGCAAATACGATATAGTTGATTAAACTTAGTATTTCCCCAAAGTTTAGTTCAGGTAATATTTTTGGAAAAAACTTAAACATCATTTTCACCTCCTTTTCTTTTAATCATTTTATCTAATAAAAGCGATAAAGTCAAAGAATGATTAAGAATAAAAACAAAATATGGTATAATGTTTAAGAATAGTATTAAAAATTAAGAATCATTTAAGAAAAAAGTGGATAATAGTACATGTAGGTGAGATTATGTTAATTGATACTCATTGCCATCTTAATGATGAAGCATTCAAAGATAATTTAAAAGAAGTTGTAGCTAGAGCAAATAGCAAAGGAATAACTAAAATGATAGTTATTGGCTATAACAAAAAATCAAGCTTCGACGCAGTTAGAATTGCTAATATGTTTGATGGCGTGTATGCGGCAATCGGAGTTCATCCAAGCGATGTCTTAAAAGAAGATGATAACCTTGATTGGATATATGAGCTTGCAAAAGATAAGAAAGTCATTGCTATCGGGGAAATTGGCCTAGATTATTATTGGGATAAATCATATAATGATTTACAAATTGAATGGTTTATTAAACAAATTGAAATTGCTAAAGAATTAGATTTACCAATTTGTGTCCATTCACGTGATGCTAGTCAAGATTGCTTTGATGTCATTAAGAAATATGGAAATTCTAAAGGAGTAATACATTGCTATTCAGGTAGTTTAGAAATGGCTAAAGAATATGTGAAACTCGGATATTATTTAGGTATTGGTGGTGTTGTCACATTTAAAAACAGTCATTTAGGTGAAACTATTAAAAATATTGGTATTGATCATTTGGTTAGTGAAACTGATGCACCATATTTAGCTCCAGTTCCATACAGAGGTAAAACTAACGAACCAGCCTATATTTATGAAATTGTTCAAAAGATTAGTGAGGAGCTAAATATAGATATAGATAAAGTTGAAAAAAAGATTGAGGAAAATACTTATAAATTATTTAAAATATAAGTGGTGAAGTATATGAAAAAGTATTTAACAATTGTTTTATTAATAATTGTCTTAGTGTTTACAACAGCTGCTTCTAGTTATGCACCAAAGAAGCTAAGTATTCATTATGATATTGCGCAAAATGTATATGTAGGGGAAACATTTAGCTTAAAGTCTAATAGCTTATATACATTTCGTAGTACTAATGAAGAAGTAGCAACTTATGATGAAGCGCATGGGCTAGTAGATACACTTAGTGCAGGTTATGTTGTAATACAAAAGATAAATAGAGAAACTAATGAAGTAGTTAAATCCTATACATTACTTGTAAAGGATGAAGCAAGCGTAATTAGTGTAATTGGAACTAATAGTATGTATATTGGTGATTCATATAAATTTGAATCTAGTGTATATCCTGATTGTGCTGATAAAGAAATTATATGGTCAAGTAGTGATACTGATGTAATTAGTATTGATCAAGATGGAAATGCTACTGCGTTAAAAGAAGGTTTAGCTACTATTACAGCTACATCAAAAAAATATAATAACGTATATGGATCAATATATGTTATGGTAAAAGAAGTAGTAAGTACTGAATTTAGAGAAGAAAACTATACAATTGATAGTTCTAATTTAAGTGAAGCATTTGAAGCAGTTGGAAGAAGCGTTGAGAGTTCAGTTATAATGGTCACTGGATATCAAGTTAGCGGTGAAGCAAAAACTGCTGCTACAGTAGGTTGTGGATTAGTTTATAAACGTATTGCCCATCTTAAAGATGGCTCTACAACTGAAGAGAATGTTATGGATTTAGATACTGTAGAGAACTATGAATACTATGTCATTACAAATAAGCATATAGTAGCAAGTACTACATATAATGAAAGAACACAAAAATCAACAACAACTAATTATGATTTCATTGGTTTGTATTATGGATCAAGCACTGAAATTGGTGCAAAGATCATAGCATATGATGAAAAGATTGATTTAGCTGTTATTTCATTTACATCTACTACTTATTTCCCTATAGCAAGACTTGGGGATAGTGATGATTTAGAAGCTGGTGAATTTATTGTTTCTGTTGGTACAGCTGAAGGAAAAGAATACTTTAGAACTATTTCATTTGGTATTATTTCTCATCCACAAAGATATATTTCTGATGACACTGATGGTGATGGTACAAATGACTGGGACGCAGAATATATTCAACATGATTCTCCAATTAATAGTGGCGACTGCGGAAGTGCACTTGTTAATATGAAGGGTGAAGTAATTGGTATAAATACGACTAAGAAGATTGAAACATCTAGTGGAATCAAAGCAGAAAACTTATCGTTTGCTATTCCTATAAATTTAGTTAAGACATTAGTTGTAAAACTAGAAAAAGGTGAAACAATTAAAAGACCAATTCTTGGTGTATCAATTATGGATGTTTTAGATATTTTAGCTAATCGTGAAGCATTTGCTACACCAGGTTATGCTACAGATGATGGAATTGTTATTCCTGATGATATTGAATTTGGATTTTATGTAGCAGAAGTTACAGAAGGTGGAGTTGCTCATAAAGCTAACATCTTACCTGGTGATATAATTGTTGCTTTTAATGATGTGGAAGTACATTACTCATATCAATTAAGAGCTCAACTTGGCAACTTTATTATTGATAGTGGTCAAACAACAACTATCGTTGTTTACCGTAATGGAGAATATGTAACATTAGAGGTTACATTCTAGAGGTATGAATATGAAAAAAATAGGAAGATTATGTATATTTGTTTTATTATTTAGTATTACATTATTTGGCCTAACTGGTTGTGATATATTTGGATCAAATACACTGGCTATTGGATCAAGTGTATCAAGCAGTGATATTTATGTAGGTGAAGTATTAAAGCTTTATTCTAATGCGGATGATATCGGACTAGAAGGTAATCCTACTTGGACTAGTTCAAATAGTGAAGTTGCTAGAATCGATGAAAATGGTGTTTTAGAAGCTTTACAAGCAGGTGAGACTACAATTACTTTAACTGTTGGTGAACAAAGTGTTAGTGTTGATGTAACTGTATTATTAAGAGCAGAAACTGCAAAGCTTAGTGTAACGGGTAATCAAACAGTTGAAGTTGGTAAAACTATATCATTAACAGCTACTTTATCTAATTCAAGCAGTAAAGCTGGATTTGTATGGTCAAGTAGTGATCCATCAATTGCTTCAGTTGATCAAGATGGCGTTGTAACTGGTGTTTCTGGAGGACTATGTACAATCATTGCTACTTGCAAAGATGATGATACAATTAGTGGCTCAACACTTGTTTACGTAGAAGATAATGCAAAAGAAGTGACAGCAATCATTAATGCAATTTATCAAGTTAATGGTGAATTTGATTTCAGTGCTTTATCTACAAATGTTATCAATGTTATTAAAAATAATGTAGGTAGCGTAGTCGGTGTTTCAAATTATGCAACACAAACAATTAGAAATGGCTTTGCTACAGAAAAGATATTGATGCGAGTTGCCATTGGAACGGGTGTTATTTATAAGAGGGAAGCAACAGCTAATGCTGGTGAATATAAATATACCGTATTAACTAATCAACATGTAATCGATAAAAGTGAACAAGTTAAGATTTATATTCAATCAATTGAAAAAGATATCGATGCAACAGTACTTGTTAGTGATAAAGAATTAGATTTAGCAGTAGTAGAGTTTACTTATGCAATTGATATCACTCCAGCTACATTAGGTGATATTGATACAGTAAAAGCAGGATCATTTGTAGTAGCGATTGGCCATCCAACAGGATATGATTATTTCTCTTCATCTACATTTGGTATCGTATCTTATGTAAATAGAAAATTATCAGATGAATCATCACTCTTTATTCAACACGATGCTGCTATTAATAGTGGTAATAGTGGTGGACCATTATTTGATATGAATGGTACTGTAATTGGTATTAATACATTAAAACTTGCTAGTGATGATATTGATAATATGGGCTTTGCTGTTTCAATTCAAACAGTAAGGGAATATTTACAAGCAAATAATTTATTACCATAAGATAAAAAAAGTATTAATGATTTAATCATTAATACTTTTTAATTATTATTTTTAAGATTATAATTAATATAGAGGTGAAAAGATGGCAATAGTAACTTTATGCTTTGTAAAGGTAGATAATAAAATATTAATGATAAACCGTAATAAATACCCATTTATGGGGATGTGGAATGCGGTTGGTGGACATGTGGAAGAGGGAGAAGATGTACTAGCTGGCGCAATCCGCGAAATAAAAGAAGAAGGTAATTTAGAAGTAAAGGATGCTAAACTAGTATCTATATCAACTTGGAATTATGATGATGATTTAATATATGTATATGTATCTAATCTTCCTTCCTCATTTGATATTTCTAAATATCCAATTAAAATAAGTGAGGGTATTATTGATTTTAAAGATATTGATTGGGTACTAGATGAAAAGAATTATGGAATAGTACCAGACTTAAGAATATTTATTAATGATATTAAACATGAAAGATGTCAAAATTATCATTTAGTTTATGATAACGATAAACTTATTGAAGTTATTAAAAAATAGATGTAAAATGAATTAGAAAGGAAAAGTATTTATGACACCTATAATTTACTTAATAATTTATTTAGGATTAACAGTTTTCTTTTCTTTTGTAGCATTAATTGCTTATTTTAGAGATAAGAAATTAGCAGTTAAAGGAAAAGAAAGAACTAAAGAAAAAACATTATTATTCTTAGCTGTATTCTTTGGTTCAGTTGGTGCATTCTTAGGTAGAATACTTGCTCATCATAAAACTGATAAAAAGTATTTCTCAATGGTCATTTATTTCAGCATGCTAATGCAAGCAGCTACTATAGCAGCATTAGTTATCTTTGTTTTAGCATAGGAGGTAATTATGAATCGTAATGATAAATCATCTTTAGAAAGATCTCATTCTAAATCATCTAATGCTAAACTTACATTACTTTGCTTACTATCAAGCATTGCTTTAGCAGGAGCAGTAGTATTTATTGGCTCAATGATTGCTAACTATCTACAACCAACTATAGCTTACATTGGCGCTGGCGTATGTGTAGCAGTAGTAGTATTATGCTTATTAATGTTTTCTCGTTTTAAGAGATAAAAAAATGGTGCGAATAATCGCACCTTTTTTATGCCTCATATGTTTTTAGGCTATTTCTAATTTCCTCATTTTCTTGTTCGTTTTCAATACCCATAAGATTCATAATAGATAGTCTTGATCTAACCATGAAATCTTCAATTGCTTCCTTTTTGCCTAAATTATAATTAGCAACTATTGGCTTACCAATTGTGATTGTGGCATTAGGATGTTTTTTAAATAATTTATAAATGCCTTTAGGCGCCCTATAAGTTACTGCCATAGGCAAGATTGGTTTATTTAATTCATAAGCAAGCTTAAATGTACCATTTTGGAATGTTCTAACTGCTGGGTAAAATGCCCAACATGCAGCTTCTGGGAATACATGTAACCATTTATTCTCTTTTACAACATCTCTCATTGCTTTATAAGCATAAGCCATGCCGTGGCTAGATGTAATTGGCATTGGAATACCACCAACTTCGCGGTATAACATGCCTGATTTAGATTCTGCACCTTCTTGCCAAATTGGAAATTCTGTAAACTTAAAATATCTAGTTAATAACACAAATATTGTATCCCATTCAGTTGTATGATTAGAAATACTGATCATACCTTTAGAATCAGTCATTTTAAAATATTCTTTGATGTTCTTTTTACCTTTGATTCTTAAGGCATAACGAATAGCACATATAGGTTTAACTAAGATAATCATTGCCACTTTTATCCAAAAACGAATAAACATACATTTGAAGCCTTTTAAGCGATAAGGAAAAGTTTCATCATATGTATAATTATGATACTTTTCATTTTTAATCATATGCACGAATTCTTTGTTAGGATATGCTAAGTTTACATCATGAATGTATATTTCTTTTTTCATAAATTACCTAATTTCTTTCTTTATTAATGAAACAAATGGCGGAAGAGAGGGGATTTGAACCCCTGCATCTTTTGGACCTAGCGGTTTTCGAAACCGCCCCCTTCAGCCGCTTGGGTACTCTTCCACCTATTATGATAATGGTTCTTTATCTACGAATATTGCTTCCTTACTACAAGCAATAGAGAATATATCCATTATCAAATCAATTAACATCTGTTTTGGATAATCTTGTTCATTAGTTAACCATTCATTTACTAGGTTCGATGTTCCACCAACGATGATAGCAGAAACCAAACTTGATGGATATTTTAGATTTGCTTTTAAAGCATATAAATCAAGAACATGCTTAACAAACTTATCAACAGCTGACTTTAAAATATATTCAATCATCGAATTATCTTGATCAGCATATAAGTTGATTAATATATCCTTGTTTTCAAGACATAGATCAATCATCATTTCTATAAGTTCTTTTAAGCATCCATCGGGATCATTTTCAGCACGATTCGAATCTATCATTTCATGATATTTATTAGAAACTAGTTTTCTTATATCAAGAATGATAGCATATAATAATTCGTATTTATCTTCATAATATTTATAGAATGTTCCACGAGTGATATTAGCTTCTTTACATATTTGTAATACGCTAATATGATCAAAAGCATTTTCTTTTAAAAGCTTTAAAAAAGCTTTTTTTAATTCGGCTTTTGATTTTCCGATTCTTGCATCTACTTGTTCCATATTATCACCTTTGTATTTTTATACTATACGATTATACCAAAAATGATACTTTTAGTCAATTCAAGGTAAGCCTTTAAAAAGATAGCAAGTTATGGTATAATCCTTATATAGGTATAATTATGGAAAAGTCACAAAGCAAAAGAAAACTAAATAAATATTTGGATTTAACTTGGACATTCTTTAAAGTCGGCTTGTTTACTTTTGGTGGCGGATTAGCAATGCTACCACTTATTACTAAAGAAACAGTAGAAAAACATGGCTGGGTTGATGAAGACCAAATGGGTGATATTCTAGCCATATCAGAAGCAACTCCTGGTCCAATTAGCGTTAATGCGGCTACATTTATTGGTTATAAAGTTGGTAAGCTATTTGGAGCAATGTGTGCAACTTTAGGTTTAGTATTACCTTCACTAATAATAATTATCTTAATATCATTAGTAATTGATTGGTTCTTAGGACTTGAGTATGTGGCATACGCATTTATGGGTATTAGATGTGCTGTAGCTATATTAATATTCAATGCGGCAATTAAGATTTATAAAAAGATTGAAAAAAGATATTTGACTTATATATTGCTGCTAATTGGACTAGCTATCACTATTTTAATTCCATCGATATCTTCAATATATGTATTATTATTTGGCGGAGTTGTAGCCGGTGTAGAATTTTTAATCGCTACAAAGATAGCTAAAAAGAAAAAAGCGAAAGAAGAAAAAGAAAATAAGGAGGACGAAGTATGTTAGAGTTACTTATGGTCTTCTGGACATTCTTTAAAATTGGTTTGTTTACAATTGGTGGTGGCTATGCCATGATACCAATGATTGAAAGTGAAGTCATGAATCGAGGCTGGATAAATGAGGCCGAACTTGCTAACTTTTTAGCAATATCTGAATCAACACCTGGCCCATTTGCTATAAATGTTGCCACATTTATTGGCTTTAGACAATTTGGTGTTTTAGGATCACTTGTAGCGACTTTGGGCATGGTGCTTCCTTCATTTATTATCATTATTGCTATCTTTAAAATATATGAAAAAGTAATTGGCAATAAATGTGTTAAAGCCATCTTAAATGGTATTAAAGCCGTTGTTATTGGTTTGATTCTAGCGGTTGTAGCAAACCTAGCAGTTGATGAATTATTTGTTTTTGATAATGATACATTTGTATCAGTTAGATGGGCATCAGTTATCATTAGCGTTATCTTAATTGGTTTAATGCTAATATTTAAGAAAAAGATGCATCCAATATTATTTATTTTGATATCAGCGGTGCTTGGAATAATAGCTTATGGGGTTATACCTTTGATTTTTTCATAAAAAAATAAAAAAATGCTTGCATGTATAATTATGGGATATTATACTTTAAGTAAGATTGGAAGGAAATTATGAAAATTAGATCATTTGCACAATCTTATTACTATTATTACTACCCAAGGAAAATCGTGTAATTTTCACTTGGTCTTTTTGCAAAGCCAAAAAGAAATAAGTTGTTACACGATATATAAATAATCGGAGTAACAACAGTAATATATTTTTAGATATTATAGTGTTATTACTCCAAAGTAGTAACACTTTTTATTTGCTTAAAAGGAGGATAATTATGAAAGCAATTAAACGTTTATTTTGTCTAGTATTTGTTATGGTCATGATGTTAATCATGGTTGGTTGTAAGAAAGTTGAATTTAGAATTGGTATTGTTCAATACGTATCAGCTGGCGCATTAGATAGCGCAAGAGAAGGTATCGTAGAAGCATTAGCAAAAGGCGGATTTGTAGATGGAAAGAATGTAAAGATTAACATTTACAATCCACAAGCTAAATCTGAAGATTTAGCTACAATGGCTGAACAAGCAATTCAAGATAATGATATCGTATTTGCTATTGCAACACCTGTTGCTTTAGTTTTAAAAGCAGAAGCTGAAAAGCAAGGTAGCGATGTTCCTATTTTATTTACAGCTGTAACTGACCCAGTTGCTAGTGGTATCATAGCTAGTGCAACTAAACCTGGTGGAAATATTTCTGGAACTAGTGATATGAATCCAGTAGCTGATCAAATCGCTCTAGCTTTAGAACTTGGAACTGAAGTAAAGAAGATTGGTATGGTATTTACATCAAGTGAATCTAATTCATTAGTTCAAGCTAATTTAGCTGATGCTAAATGCAGAGAACTTGGAATTACTTTAGTTCAAAGACAAATCTCTACAGTTAATGATTTACAAAGTGCTGTAACTGATCTTGTAGAAAATGAAAAAGTTGATGCAATGTATATCCCAACAGATAATATCGTTGCTGATAATATTAATACTGTTGCTACAATTTGTAATAACAACAAAGTTGTTACTATTTGTGGAGAAGAAGCATTAGTTAATGGTGGTGGAATTATTACTTTAGGTATTAACTACAAACACTTAGGTGAATTAACTGGTGAAATGGCAGTTAAAGTATTAAAGGGTGAAGTAAAAGTTGGTGACTTAGCTGTTGCTACATTAACTAATTTCGAACTTGTTATTAATAAGAAAAGAGCAATTGAAGCAGGTATTACATTACCTGAAGCATTATTAGCAAAAGCTCATAGAGTTATTGAATAGAAAGATAATTATATGGATATAATTATAAATTTATTAGTATCTGGCCTTCAGCAGGGCTTGATATGGAGCATAATGGTACTTGGGGTATATATTTCTTATCGTGTCTTAGATTGTGCCGATCTAAGCGTTGAAGGAACATTCCCCCTTGGTGCTACAATTGCGGCTTTGTTAATCTTTATTAATGTGCCACCAATTATAGCTACCATTATTGCAATGATTGGCGGACTTGCTGCAGGGGCGGTTACCGGCCTAATTCATACAAAACTAAAGATTCCTGCAATCCTTTCAGGTATTATTACTATGACAGCTTTAGTATCAATAAACTTAGTTGTCTTAGGATTAGCTAGCAAAACTTCTGGAAGTTTGGCAAGTTTAGCTATTAATAATACTGTTTATAAAGGAGCTAATAATGGTATCTTTAGCTTATTCCATGACAACTTTGGCATGGAAAACTTTACTAAAGCAATCTCAAGTAAGGTTAGTGTTATTCTAATCACTGGTGCTTTTGTAATTGTATGCTATGTAACCATTTATTATTTATTTGGTACAGAATTCGGTATGAGCTTACGTGCAACAGGTAATAATCAAAAGATGGCTAATGCCCAAGGTATCAATACACCAGTAATGATTATAATTGGCCTTGCTATATCTAATGGATTAGTTGCTTTAAGTGGAGCCTTGTTTGCCCAAAATACTGGTACAGCTAATGTGGACTGTGGAAAAGGAGCAATCGTAATCGGCCTTGCTGCTATTATCATCGGCGAGATTATCTTTGGTAAGAAGACATTTAAGTTAGCGTTGATTTCTATAATTGTAGGATCATTTATATTCTTCTTATTAAAAGCTATTGCCATTAAACTAGGTGTAGATCATTACCTTAACTTAGTTGTAGCTATTTTAATAGCCTTCATTTTAGCATTCCCAGTTTTAAAACCATTATTCAAGAAGAAGGTGGCTAAAGATGTTAGAAATTAGAAACTTGACTAAGATTTTTAATTTAGACCAGGCACCTGAATTTCAAAAACTTGCTTTAGATGATATTAGCTTATCTATAGAAGATGGTGAATTTGTAACGATCATTGGTGGAAACGGATCGGGTAAATCGACATTAATGAATATGATTAGTGGTGTTTTTGCACCAACTAGTGGAACTATTATGATTGATGGTGTTGATGTTACTAATAAGCCAGAATATGAACGTGCCAAATATCTAGGTAGAGTATTCCAAGATCCAATGATGGGAACTGCTAGCAATATGTCAATTTCAGAAAATCTAGAATTAGCTATTAGAAGAGGCGAAAAAAGAACTCTTCGTTGGGGCTTTAAGAAAGAAAACGAAGAAATTTTTGTTAAGACATTAAGTGGGCTTAATCTAGGTTTAGAAGATAGATTATCACACAAAGTAGGATTATTATCAGGTGGACAACGTCAAGCGGTAACATTAGTTATGGCTACTTTAAAGAAGCCAAAACTTCTATTGCTTGATGAACATACTGCTGCTCTAGATCCAAAAACGGCATCAAAGGTTTTAGATTTAACATGTAGAGTAGTAGAAGAAAACAAATTAACTACTTTAATGATTACTCACAATATGAGGGATGCTATTAAATATGGTAATAGACTAATTATGTTCGATAGTGGTCATATTGTTTTAGATATTAAAGGAGAAGAAAAGAAAAACTTAACAATTGAACAACTATTGAAGAAATTTGAAAATGATTCAGATGTTGTTTTAGATGACAAATTATTGCTTTCAAAATAATATAAATAGCGTGCCCATACATTGGGCACTTTTTTTGATTTCTTAAATAATTTGTTATCATTTTTGCAGTGTGCTATCATATAAGTGGTAGTTGAAAGAATGATAAAATTGCTGATAGCATATAACTAGTGGAGGTGACTATATGATGAATGTTAGAAAGGAGACAAGTGTAAAACAATATTATAGGTTTGTTGAATTTGTATCAAAAATGTGTGGATATTCATTAACACATGAAAGATACAAAAGAATTGCACTTGATTTATTAGTGGCTCAGTCAAAGCAAGAAATTGAAGTTAAAAGGTTGTCTAATGCATTTGTTTATGTGCTTAACAATTCTAAGCAAGATATGAGTAAAGAAATTATACAAAACATATATTATCTATTAACCAACACACTCTTAACAGAATCAATTGGAGGAATAATTTCTTTGATTGCTTCAATTGGAGGCTTCTAATGAAAAGAATTATTTTATTGTTTTTTAATACTTCAAATATAATAATTATTACAGTTTTTTTGTTCTATATTTCGTATGGCTATATATATGTTCTAGGCTTTTTTCTTCCAATTATGATGATTGTAGATATTATTGCCTATCAAAATCATATTAGAAAATATCCGCTTAATAGCATTCGAGAGTATTCATTTGATGTTAAGAAGGATAATTTTGCAGATTATAATGCTGCTGATAACACATATGTTGTTTGCATACAAAATGATATGCGAGTTTATAATGTAATCAGTGGAGAAAAAAGTATGACATTTAATATGAAAGGATGTTTTTTTCCTATTAGCTTTCTAAGGGCTTTTTTTGTAAGAAATATACACTTTGAAATAATTAATAGAATGAAGATGCCAATTCGAAGAATAAGCAGCAGTTTAAGAGTTCACAGGAATTTTAAATATCAAAATCTTAAAATAGTCATAATGAGCAAAAAAAAGAAAAAAGAATATTGGATTGTAAAGAATGGAAGAACAGTAGTAAATATAATTATTGCAGACATAATTGGAAATCCTTTTCAAGAATTGATTTTTACAAATACAATTCATCATAAATATAATGAATATATAAGAGTATCAGAAAATTATTATTCCAAATTTAAAAAAAAGTAGAACTAATGGTTGAAAATCATTATTAAATGATATCATATGGAGTTTAATATACTATTAAAAAAAACGTAGAAATATGTTGTCATAGATGATATATTGAAAAATAAAAAGTTGCTGTAAACTAAATCCAGCAGCTTTTTATTAATTAAGAGTATCGATAGCTTTTTAGCAAAATTTATTACTGTTCCGTCACTTTAATTTGATATTCTTTTGATAGTTTAATAGTATTAGAAATAAATTTTTGATAATATTTTTTTATTTCTTTATCGCTAATGTATGATGTATTCTTTTTAACTAAATCAGCTTCCCTAGCCTCATCAGTAATTAATAAATTATTTTTAACTTTATAAATACCAATATGCTTAGCTAAGTTCATTCTTTTTTCAAATAGCATAGCCATTTCTTGATCAATAGCATTAATTTGAAGACGCATGCTTTCGATTGAGTTAGCATCAAATGTATCATTCCTAAGTAGCTCGTTAATGCTAATATCATAAGCATATGCTAATTTTTTAGCTGTTGCCACAGTTAGTCCTCTTTCTCCATTTTCTAGTCTTGTTAGAAAACTTTGAGAAAGACCAGTCATATTTGCTACTTGATTTAGGGTTAATCCTCTATTTTTACGAATGATTTTTAGATCCATTTTGCATACCTCTTTCTAAATTCCATTATATGCCTTATAGGCATATTTTGTCAAGCAATAAATAAACAAAATCGATGCGTTTGTTATTGAAAAAAAAGGCATTTTATAGTATAATCGAATAAGTAAAAGAGGTGTTAGTTATGGGTTTAACTGCTGGTATTTTAGGACTTCCAAATGTAGGGAAGACAACATTATTTAATGCATTAACAAAGCTTGATGCACCAACTTCTGCTTTTCCATATACTACTCAAGAATCAAACATTGGCGCAGTAGAAGTGCCTGATGAGAGACTTGATAGAATAGTAGAGATTGTAAAGCCAAGAAATGTAGTTAGAACATCATTCCAATTTACAGATGTAGCTGGACTTGCTGAAGGAGCAAGTCATGGTGAAGGTTTAGGTAACCAATTTCTAGCTCACATTAGAGAAGTAGATGCAATTTGTCATGTAGTTAGATGTTTTAAGGATGATAATGTTGCGCATGTAAATGGAGCTATTGATCCTGTTGGTGATATTGAAGTAGTAAATCTAGAACTAGCATTTGCAGACTTAGATGTTATTGCTAAAAGAATTGAAAAGATTGAAAAGAAAGCTAAGATGAAAGTTGACCACGAAAGTGTCGCTGAATATGAAGCTTTAACTTTAATCAAACAAGCTTTAGAAGATGGCAAGATGGCAAGAACCGTTAAGCTAACTGATGAACAAACTAGCCTAGTTAGAAACTTCAGCTTCTTAACAATGAAGCCAATGATTTATGTTTTAAATATATCAGAAGATGATATTGCTAATGCGGATAAACTAATTAATGAAGTTAAAGCAGCCATTGGTGAGGATAATAAAGTAGTAGCAATTAGTGCGAAGATTGAAGAAGAATTATCTAAACTTAGTGATGAAGATAAAGAAATGTTTTTAGCTGATTTAGGCATTAGTGAAACTAGCCTAAATTTACTAGTTAAAGAAACATATGATTTATTAGGTTTACAAACATTCTTTACAGCTGGTGAAAAAGAATGTAGATCTTGGACATTCAAAAAAGGAATGAGAGCTCCTCAATGTGCTGGTGTAATTCATTCCGATTTTGAAAGAGGATTCATTAAAGCTGAAGTTGTAGCATATGATGATTTCATTAAATATGGTTCTTTACAAAAAGTTAAAGAAGCTGGTAAGTTCCGTCTTGAAGGCAAAGATTATGTTTTCCAAGATGGTGATATGACAATCTTTAGATTCAACTTATAGAGGGTAATATGGAAAACACAGCTTATTTACTAAGTGTAGGTAATGAAGTATTAAGTGGTAGAGTAATTAACACTAATGCCTCATTCTTAGCAATGGAACTAGAAAAGATTGGTATTACAGTTGTAAAAGTATTAACTGTTGCTGATGATAGTGCATCAATTGATGCTTGCTTAGATGAATTTATGGCTAGTTCTTCTAAAATACTAATTACTACTGGGGGCTTAGGTCCTACTCATGATGATTTCACTAAAGAAGAAATTGCAAAATATTGTAAAGTAGAATTAGTTGAAAATAAAGAAGCTAAAGATGATATGTTTAATTACTTTGGAGAAGAAAGAACTGATAGTAATTATAAACAAGTATATCAGCCATCTGGCTCTATAATTGTCCATAACAAGCTAGGTACAGCTGATGGATTTATTTTAGAACATAATGATAAAGTAATTATATCTTTAGTTGGTCCATCTTATGAGATGCAACCAATGTATATAAATGGTGTTAAGCCTTATTTATTAAAATATGGTAAAGAATTAATCATTAAAGAATATACAGTTGTTGGTAGAAGTGAATCAAGTTTAGAAAATGATTTAAAAGAACTAGTAGCATCTTGTATAAATGTAAATGTAGCACCATATTGTGGGAATGGAAAAATTAGATATCAACTTACTGCTAGTAGTGAATATATTGATGAATTCAATAGTGTTAAAGAAAAGTTTGAACAAATTGTTGGTAACAATATTGTTAGTAAAAATAACGAACCAATTGAGGAAGTAGTTGTAAAACTACTTAAAGAAAAAGGATTAAAGATTAGCTTCGCTGAAAGTATGACAGGCGGATTGCTTGCTGAGATGATTACTAGCATTAGTGGGGCTAGTAACGTTCTTGATCAATCGTTTGTAACTTATGCTGCAAGCGCTAAGAATAAATATTTAGGAGTATCACTTGATACTATTAATAAATTTGATGTTGTTTCTAAACCAGTTGTTATGGAAATGGTAAATGGATTAGAAAAATTATCTAATAGCAATGTATGTGTTGCTGTTAGTGGCTATGCGGGACCTGATGGGGCTGAAGTTGGCAAAGTTTGCTATGCTATTAAGTATAATAAGCAAATTAGTGTTTTTGAAAAACATTTTAAAGGCAACCGCAATATGATTAGAGAGAGGGCGGCAAGAGACATTTTATTCAATGTTTATTGCGTTTTAAATAAATAATGGAAAATACAGAAGAAAAGAAAGAATCAAAAGGTAAAATTGTTTTAGATTATATAATTAAAACGATGAATGGTATGGCGTATGGTTTATTCTCTACGCTTATCATTGGTACTATTATTGGAACAATCGGTGGATTCTTTAACGCTGATAGTTATGTTTATAAAGTATTAACAAGCGTAGCTAGTTTACTTAAGAACTTAACTGGCGTGGGAATCGGCTTAGGTATTGGCTTAAGTTTAAAATTTGATGGTCTAAAACTTATATCAATTGGAGCAGCTGGCGCCATTTCCTCATTTATGAGTGGAACATGGAGCGTAGTTGATGGAGTTATTGATCATTTCAATTATACTAATTTTGGTTTTAAGATTGGTGATCCATTAACTATCTATGTAGTGGTTATATCAGTATGTTTATTAATACCTTTAGTATTAAGAAAGAAAACCCCAGTTGATATTATTATCGTACCTTTGTTTTCAATTGTATCAAGCTTAATAATTACTTTACTAATTTGTATGCCAGTATCTTGGTTAACTACAGTAGTTGGTGCTTTCATTAACAAAGCAACTGAACTTCATCCATTTATTATGGGTATTATTATAGCTGTCTTAATGGGTATGGCACTAACTGCCCCAATTTCTTCAGCTGCTATTGCCGCAAGCTTTGGCATAACTGGCTTAGCAGGTGGTGCTGCAGTGGTTGGATGCTGCGTCCAAATGTTAGGATTTGCTATCATGAGTAGAAAGGATAATAAGATTGGTACAGTGATTTCAATTGGTATTGGAACTAGTATGTTACAGTTTAAAAATATTGTTCGTAAACCAATCATTTGGTTACCAACAATTATAGTTAGTGCTATCCTTGGTCCTATTACTACTTGCGCCTTTAAAACGCTATGCGTTCCAAGTGGAGCAGGTATGGGAACAAGTGGTTTAGTTGGTATATTCGGCGTTATAAACGAAGGCGCTATGGGAGTAAGTGCGCAAGTCTTACTACTTAATGTAGGGTTAGGACTAGTAGTATTACCAATCGTTTTAGTTTATATTGTAGATTTTGTGTTCCGCCGCTTTAATTTAATTAAAGATGGCGATCTTGTTGTGTAATTTATATTTAGAAAGAAGAGGATTAGTTTATTATGGAAAATGAAATCAAAGATGGCGTTATTGAAAATGCAGAAGAAAAGAAAGAAGAAACTGTAGAAGAATATAACGTCGTTGAAGAACAAAAGAAAGTTAAAGTTGAGATTAAAGATGCTAGTATTACTGAGCAATTATTAAAGAAAATTGAAGAAGAACAAGGTTTAAAACGTTATCAAATTGATGCCGTATTAAAACTACTTGCAGATGATGCAACTGTTCCATTCATCGCTCGTTACAGAAAAGAAGCAACAGGCAATTTAAATGAAGATCAAATTCGTGAAATTCAAACTGCTTATGAATATGGATTAAAACTAGCTGAAAGAAAAGAAGATGTAATTCGTCTTATTGAAGAAAAAGGTAAATTAACTGAAGAATTAAGAAATGAAATCGTTAATTGTACTAAGTTAAGCGAATTAGAAGATATATATCGTCCTTATAAAGAAAAGAAAAAGACAAGAGCAACTGAAGCTAAACGTAAAGGCTTAGAACCTCTTGCTAATTGGTTACTTGAATGTCATCCAGATGATCCAATTGAAGAAGCTATGAAGTATGTAACGCTTGAACCTACTGAAGAGCAAAAGAAAGAAGATAGCGTTGTTACTAATGTTAAGGATGCAATGCAAGGTGCAATGGATATCATCGCTGAAATCGTATCTGATAATGCTAAATTCCGTAAATGGATTAGACAATTCGTTGAAAGAAATGGTAAGTTCGTTAGTGAATACAAAAAAGATGCTAAGGATGAAAAGAAAGTATACGAAATGTATTACGATTATCAAGAACCTATTTCTGAAATTAAATTACACAGAGTTCTTGCTATGAACCGTGGTGAAGCAGAAAAAGTATTAAAGATTAGTATTAGTGAAGATAGCGAAAGAGCAATCAATTTTGTTTGCAAACGTACAATCTTAGACCCTAATAGTCCTTCTGCGGAATACATTAAAATGGCAATTGAAGATGCATATAAACGTCTTATTAAACCTTCAATTGAAAGAGAAATAAGATCTGACTTAAAAGAAAAAGCTGAAGAACAAGCAATTCATGTATTCTCAGAAAACTTACGTCATTACTTATTAACTCCACCAATGAAAGGTAAGATCGTTTTAGGTGTTGACCCAGGATTTAGAACTGGATGTAAAGTAGCAGTAGTTGATGCAACTGGTAAATTCTTAGAAAAGAGTAAGATTTATCCTCATCAAAAATCACCTAATGCTGCTGTAGATATGGAATTATATAAAGAAGCACAAGCTATCGTTAAAGACTTATGCTTAAGATATAACGTAGAAGTTATTGCTATGGGTAATGGTACTGCTAGTAGAGAAACAGAAGCATTTATTGCGGATACTGTTAAACAAATGGAAAAACCAGTTAAGTACATCATCGTTAGTGAAGCTGGTGCATCAGTATATTCTGCTTGTCCATTAGCTAAAGAAGAATTCCCTGACTTTAACGTTGAAGAAAGAAGTGCAATTTCTATTGCTCGTAGAATTCAAGATCCATTAGCTGAATTAATTAAGATTCCAGCTGAATCAATTGGTGTTGGTCAGTATCAACATGACTTACCAGATGCAGAACTTAAAGAATCTGTTAACTATGTTGTATCAAGCGCTGTATCAAGCGTTGGTGTAAATGTAAATAGTGCATCAGTTTCTTTACTTCAAAGAGTATCAGGCTTAACTACTAAGACTGCTAAGTTAATTGTTGCTTATCGTGATGAACATGGTCCTTATGCTACACGTGAAGACTTGAAGATTAAAGGATTAAGCGATAAAGTATTAGAACAAGCTATCGGTTTCTTACGTATTCCTGAAGGAAGTGAAAAACTTGATATGACTTCAATTCACCCTGAAAGTTATAATGTTGCTAAACAAGTTCTTGAATTACTTGGATTTGGTGAAGATGCAATTGGAACTGAAGAGTTAAAACAAGCTATCAAGAAAGCTGATCGTAAGATGTTAATGGAAAAAACTGGTGCTGGTGAATATACTCTAAACGATATTTTAGATTCATTTGTTGCTCCACTTCGTGACCCACGTGATGATGTTGCTCAACCAGTTTTAAGAGGCGACTGCTTAAATCTAGAAGACTTAAAACCAGGTATGGAACTTCAAGGAACAGTTAGAAACGTAGTTGACTTTGGTGTATTTGTAGACTGCGGAATCCATGAAGATGGACTTGTTCACATCTCTAAGATTAAAAAAGGTTATATTAAGCATCCACTAGATGTCGTTAAAGTTGGAGAAATTGTTAAGGTATGGGTAATTGGTGTTGATCTACAAAAAGGTAGACTACAATTAACAATGATTGACCCAAATCAAAAATAATATTATAATTGAATTGTAATATTTGGGAGAAGCTTTATGAAACACATTTTTATTGTTAATCCAGCAGCAGGCTTATCTGATTGCTCTAAAGGAATAATCGAAAAACTAGAAAATCTAAAAAATGAATTGGGTGATGAATTTGATTATTTAGTTCATCTAACAACATCTAAAGGTGATGCAACTGTTGCTACACGCAACTATTGTGCAAGCCTTGAAGGTAAACTTAGATTTTATGCTTGTGGCGGTGATGGTACTTTAAATGAAGTATTAAATGGCTTAGATTTTACTAAAGATATAGAGCTAGCATGTTACCCATGTGGATCAGGTAATGACTTTGTTAAGTATTTTGAAAATCCAGATGCTTTTAAAGATTTAGAAAAAGTAGTTAAAGGAACTCCTAGACTAATTGATGTTTTAAAAGTTGATGACAAATATTCAATAAATATTACTAATTTTGGAATGGATGCAACTGTTTGTGTTGTAATGGATAAACTTCGTCGTAAGAAAATAATTGGTGGTAAACATTCGTATAGTAATGCTGTTTTATATAGTATTTTATTTAAGAGAAATAATCGTTGCCAAGTTATCTTAGATGGAAAAGAAATCCATAATGGTAAGATGCTACTTTGTGCTGTAGCTAATGCTAAGATTTACGGCGGAGGCTATAAATGCGCTCCTGACGCAGAAATCGATGACGGCAAGTTCCAACTTTGCATGATCAAAGCATTATCTTTATTTAAAATTAGCAAAGCAGTTAATGCATATAAAGCAGGCACCCATTTAGAAAACAAAGTGGTTAGACCATACATCATCTACGAAGCAGGTAAGGAAGTTAAAGTAATAGCTCCTAAAGGTATTGCTTTGTGTTTAGATGGTGAAACAAGTGTAGTTAATGAATTTAGTGTGAAATTAATGCATAATGCATTAAAGTTTGTGGAAGCAAAATAATAATATAAGGAGAAAAGAAAATGTTTGAAGAAATTAAAAAAATTATTGCTCAAGAATTAAATATCAAGGATGAATCTGTTATCACTATGGATGCTAAATTAATTGATGATTTAGGCGCAGATTCACTAGATGCTGTAGAATTAATTATGGCAGTAGAAGAACAATATGATATTAAGATTAGTGATGAAGTTGCTCAATCTATTCAAACTGTTGGTGATATCGTAAGATACGCTGAAAGCATTAAAAAATAATATTATAATAAAGGCGCTATGAAAATAGCGCCTTTTAAATTATTTCTTTTTAAGTTTTTTCATAGTGTAAAAAAAATCGTAACTATGTTATAATGGTATAGGTGATATAAATGCTAAATATACTAGCAAGAATATTTATTAAAGATTATAAAAATGTAAAAGATAATAATGTTAGAAGTGCATATGGGGTATTGTGTGCAATCTTTGGAATTGTTACTAATCTTTTAATATGTGCGTTTAAAATAATAGTAGGTATTATCAGTGGAGCCATATCAATTATGGCTGATGGTATTAATAACCTAACTGATGGTGGCTCTAGCATTATTACTTTAGTTGGATTTAAATTAGCAAATAAACCAGCTGATAAAGATCATCCATTTGGACATGAAAGAATTGAATACGTTAATGGATTAATTGTATCACTAGTTATTTTAATAATTGGGGTATTATTAGTTAAAACTTCAATTGAAAAGATAATCAATCCAACTGATATTAACTTAGATTATTTTTGGATAGCAATTATAGCTTTAAGTGTATCAATCTTAATAAAGCTATGGCAAAACTTATTCTATAATAAGTGTGCAAAATTAATTGATTCACCAGCATTAATTGCAACCGCTAAAGATAGCCTGTCAGACATATTATCGACTAGCGTTGTACTAATTAGTTTAGTAGTAGCGAAGATATGGAGTCTGCAAATCGATGGTTATATTGGTTTACTAGTAGCTGGCTTTATTATCTTTAATGCAATTAAGTTAATTATTGAAACATCGAGCCCATTAATCGGTGAAGCACCGGATAAAGATTTTGTTAAGATGGTTGAAAACAAAATATTATCTTATGAAGGCGTACTTGGTATTCATGATCTAGTAATTCATTCATATGGTCAAGCTAAAACTTTTATTAGTGTGCATGTGGAAGTAGATGCGGATGTAGATATTTTAATTAGTCATGATATCGTAGATAATATTGAACATGATTTTATGAATGATAATATAAATTTAGTAGTTCATATGGACCCAGTTAGAATTAATGATCCAGAAACTAATAAACTAAAAGCAATTGTTGCTACTATTTTAAATGAAATAGATAAAGATTTAACTTTCCATGATTTTAGAGTAGTTCACGGACCAACACATTCAAATATCTTATTTGATGTAGTTATACCTACTGCATATAATAAGAAAGATGAAGAATTAATTAGTTTAATTAATTCTAAAGTAAAAGAAGTAAGTGAAAATTATAATGTTATAATAACAATAGATAGAAATTATATAGGAGGAAAAGATGAATAAAAAAGCAAAAGAATGGTTTGATGCTAAATGTTTAGAGGCAGATTTAAGAGAACAACTTAATTCTTATAGTGAAGAAGAGTTGAATGATGCATTTTATACTGACATTACTTTTGGAACTGGCGGTATGAGAGGCGTAATTGGTGCAGGAACAAATAGAATGAATATCTATACTTTACGTAGAGCTAATTATGGTTATGGTAAAGTATTACTTGCTCACTATGATAAACCAAGCGTAGCAATTGCTTATGACCCTCGTCATAAATCACTTGATTTTGCGAAAGATTCAGCTAGGGTACTAGCAAGTTTAGGTGTAAAGGTATTCTTATTTGATAAGATTACTCCAACTCCAGAATTATCATTTGCAGTAAGATTCCTTCATGCAACTGGTGGAATAGTTGTTACGGCTAGTCATAATCCTCCTGAATATAATGGTTATAAGATTTATGATCATACAGGATGCCAATATGTTCCTGATCTTGTAGAAGAAGTAATTAGGGAAATTGATAAAGCCCCAGGATACTTTGATATTCAACCAAGAGAATATGATGAATTAGTAAAAGAAGGTTTAATTGAAATTGTTGGTCCAGTTATTGATGAAGCATACTTAAATGCTGTAAAAGGCATTCAAGTTAAAGTTGGTGCAAAAAAAGAAATAAAGATTGTCTTTACACCACTTCATGGTACTAGTGGCTATTTAGGATCTAAATTATTAACTGATTTAGGTTATGACTTTGTAGCTGTTAAAGAACAAATGGTTCCAGATGGAGATTTCTCTACAGTTAAATCACCTAATCCAGAAAATGCTAGTGCATTTGAGCTTGCTATTAAGTATGCAAAAGAAGCTAAAGCTGATTTAGTTATAGCAACAGACCCAGATGCCGATAGACTTGGTATAGCCGTACTACATAATGGGGAATATAAATATTTAACAGGTAACCAAACAGGTGCTATTTTAATTAATTATTTATGTAAATTTAGACCATTCTCTAAAGCTAAATTATTTAATACAATCGTTACAGGATCTTTAGGTGCCGAAATTGCACAAAAACATGGTATTGAAACTTTCTCGACTCTAACTGGTTTTAAATATATCGGCGAACAAGCTACACTTCTTGAAGGAACAGATACTAAATTCTTCTTTGGATATGAAGAATCATATGGATATGTAATCGGTGATTTTGTAAGAGATAAAGATTCACTTCAAGCTATTACGATGATTAGTGAAGCTGCTAATTACTATCATTCAATTGGTAAAACACTAGTTGACGTGTTAGAAGACTTATATAAAGAATATGGATACCATCAAGAAGGTTTAGTTAATATTGGCCTAGCTGGTGAAGAAGGCGCTAAAAAGATTGGCCGTATTCTAAATCATTTTAGAGTAAATAACCCTGCTGGTTTTGATATTGTAGCTAAAGAAGATTACGAATTACGTAAAAGATATGATTATTTAGCAGGTAAAGAATCTGATTTAACTTTACCAGTTTCTAATGTAATTAAATTCTTCTTAAGAGATGGATCTTGGTTTGTATTAAGACCTAGTGGAACAGAACCTAAGATGAAAGTATACATTGCTTGCGTTGCTCCTTCAATGGAAGATGCTAAGGCTAAAGTAAAAGAAATTGAAGACAAAGTAATGAAAATTGTAGGTGATATTGAATAATGGATAAAAAGTTTTATCGTAACAATCGTAACCGCTTATTTGAGGTGATGGACGATAATAGTTTAATTGTTTTATATTCTGGTGAATTAAAAGATAAAACAGCTGATGAACAATTCTTGTTTGAAGTTAATAAAAACTTTTATTATTTCACAGGTATAAACCAAGATAACGTTATGTTAATCATGGCTAAAAGCGGTAAAGAGAAAAAAGAAATGCTATTCATCGAAGAAAACGATCCAGTAAAAGTAAAATGGGTCGGAGAAAAACTATATAAAGATGAAGCAAGCATGATTAGTGGTATTGATAAAGTATTCTATCATCCTGATTTTATTCCTGCTTTAAACATATTATTAAATGATAAACTAAATGGTCTAAAGACAGTTTACTTAGATTTAGAACAAAAGAATTTAGTAAACTATGTTACTAGTGCAATGAAGCTAAAAGACCAGTTAGAAGCAAGATACACAGGGCTAGTCATTAAGAATGCATATGATGATTTAATTTTACTTAGAAGAGTAAAAACTAAAGAAGAAATTGCTATGCATCAAGTAGCAATTGATACTACTAAAGGCGCTCTAGATGTAATAATGCAAAACTTAAAGCCAGGAATGTATGAATACCAAGCTGAAACATATTTTGATTCATATATTAAATATGATGGCCAAAAAGATTCTGCCTTCACTACAATCGTAGCAAGTGGAAAGAATGCAACCGTCTTACATTACACGGCTAATAACTGTAAAATCAAAGATGGCGATTTAGTTTTATTTGATTTGGGTGCAAGATATGAATTCTATATTAGTGATATATCACGTACTTACCCTGCTAATGGTAAATTTACTCCTCGCCAAAGACAAATCTATGAAATAGTACTTGATACTAATAAGAAATGTATTGATTACTTAAAACCAGGTTTATCATTTGCAGATTATTATAAGTATGCTAGAGATTTACTTGCTAAAGGATTAAAAGAGATTGGCTTAATCAAAGAAGATAGCGAACTAGTTAATTATTATTGGCATAGTGTAGGTCACCCTATTGGTCTGGATACTCATGATCCTGCTAGTCGTGATATCCCAATTGATGAAGGAATGATTATAACGGTTGAACCAGGCTTATATTTAGAAAAAGAAGGCATCGGTGTTAGAATTGAAGACGATGTATTAGTTACTAAAGATGGACCAGTTGTACTAAGCAAAGATATCATTAAAGAAGTTGATGATATAGAAGCTTATATGGCTAAGGGCAGAAATAAAAAATAATAAAGAAAAGTTAACTATTTTTATAGTTAACTTTTTTTATTTTAATAAGAAAAAAACATTAGTTTTGTTAAATATATATATGGAGGTATTTATATGTATACAAAACTAAAACTAGTATTTATATTATTACTTACTTTTTTATTGACTGTTGATGGCAATAGCATTAATCATGATGCATATTCTAATACTGGTCATGAACAGTTTAGTTATTTAGCATATGATAATAGTGATTATGTAATCTTAAAAGATTATAGTCAGGCAATGATTGATAATAATTACGCAAAGATAAAGAGAATTGCTTTTGGTTGGAATGCTAATTCTGTCCATGAATATGAAGATGGCACATATATTGGTGATATTGTCTTTTCTAGGAGCAATAAGACTTTAGCACCTTTAACATTTACATATTCTTTAAGTGAAGTATTTTATGAAATGCATAGTTATTCGTATAGTGGAGGTATATCGTTAAAGCAAGTATCAAAGCTTAAAAAAGTAGAATTAAATGGGGCTGAATCATTTGAAATAAAAGTATCAAGTGAATCGTCAATTAAAACAACCGAAACTAATACGATGACAATAACTGTTAACCCAAACAAAAAGATAACTCTAAGGGTAAGAGGGGAATGCAAAATCAGTTTAGGATTTGCGAAATATTATTTTATTGGTATTTGTACAAAGAAAGGAGCGTTCGAAATAGTTGATGTAACTACATCATATTTTGAACTATATGAAGAAGATGCTTAAAAAAATACTAGTTGGAGTAGCAATTTGTCTGTTTATTATAGTAATGGTCTTTATTTGGTATTTTAATAATCAATCAATTAAAGTAACTACTGTTAAAGAATCATATAGTATGTTAGTAAGTGATACTAATAAGCCTAAATTAAATGTTAATTTATATGTTAATCAAAAAGATAGTTATATAACTGATATTAATAAAATATCATCTTGTTTTATCACATCTTATCAAAAACAAGACAAATATCAAATGAATGTAAATTCAATTGATATTATTAATCAAACAAGTATTAAAAAAGAAAATTATTATGTTTATAATCTTTCCTTAACATTTAAAATAGATATTAATGATGATGTGATAATTAATGAAGCATATTTAGTATTAAATTATAATAATTCTAAATCGCTAGATATAATGATTGGTAGTATTTCTATTTATAAAGGAGAAGTAAATAATGATTTAGAAATTAGCTTATCTTGTATGAAAGCAATTACTTCTAAAACTAATAATCAAGTAGCAATAGAAGCAGTAGTGTTAAGATTAAATAGTAAATGTAATATAGAAGTAAATAATATTGAGTGTCTAGATTGTAATTTAGTAACTAGAAAAATGATGAATTGTGTTTATGATCAAACAAATACATTAGCTGATTTAAATAATTTAAATAGTAGTAATAGTTTTTCATTTAATGGCAGTTATGAAATAGTTATAAAGATAGATTATTTATATAAATATGAAATTAATAATTTCCCTCTAAGAATTAGTTATACAGTTGATGGGATAAATAAATATATGTATATAGACAACTTTACATTCTTTATTAATAATGAAAGAAGTGTAAAGATTAGTGATTTAACGATTTATGAATTTGAATACAACTAAGATTATTGAAATTAATAATATTATTAAGTATTATGGAAAGAATAAAGTATTAGATATTGATTCTTTTGTTTTTTATAAATCTAATTTCTATTTGTTAATTGGGGAAAATGGGGCAGGTAAATCTACTTTAATTAAAATAATAACGGGCTTAGTTAAACCAACTAAAGGAAGCATATTAGTACTAAGTAAGTTGATTAGTTATGTACCAGAGAGATTTAGTTTTCCTTTAAATATTAAAGTATATGATTTTTTAGATAATTTATGTAGAGTAAGGATTAATATAAATAGGAAAGATAAAATAGAGGCATTACTTAATGAATGGAAAATAGATAAAAATAAACTGATTGGTGAATTATCCAAAGGAATGAAACAAAAATTATTAATCATTCAAGCAATAATTGAAGATGTGGATTTATATATATTTGATGAACCATTAAATGGATTAGATCCATCTTCACAAGCATTCTTTTTAAATACTTTAAAACGGTTAAAAGATTTAGGAAAAACTGTAATATTATGTACTCATTATGATAAATATTATAATGATATATTTGATTATGCTTTATATTTTAATGGTGGGATTATCAATGAAATTATTAAACTTAATTAAATGTCATTTATCATATTTATTATCTAAGAGTAGTATTGTTAGTATATTAATAGTATTAATAATATTGTCATTTGTATATGTTACTAATGCATTATCGGTTGATAATGCAAGTTATAAAGAAAATATTAATACTTATTATTATTCATCTGTTACTATTACAAAGGTAATTAATTGTATGTTATCTTGTTTTATAATGAGTAGTTTTTATTTAGATAGAAATGATGCTTATATTTGTTTAATTATAACTAGTGGAATTAAAAAAGAACAATATTACTTAACTAAGTTAAGTAGTATTGTTTTTGTTTTATTCTTTAATTTAATGTTACTATGTTTACTTTTTTTACTTAGTGGTTTTTTGTTTATTAAAGGATTTGTATATGATGTTAAGCATGTGAGAGCATTTTATTGCATATTTATATGTACAATAATTTATTCATTATATGCCAATATATTAGTTAATGTATTTCACAATATGTTTACTTTTTCAGTGCCAGCCCTTTTATCCATTCTATCCACATCCTTATCTCAAGGTAATATTAATATATATAAGAAGTTGCTATTTATAATAGCACCAGTTAGCCTAAATTCATTAGATAGAATGTTTTATAATAACATTATTTATATTTTAATAATTATTGTATTAATCATAATTAGTCTACTATTTTACGTGAAGGCAGATAGAAGAAGTGAATGAGTGTTTTAATTGAAGTGATATTTTAAAACTTGTATAATGTTTATAGAGGTAATATCATGAGAGAAAAGTTTAATGTTTACGGAATGCATTGTGCAATGTGTTCTAGTAAAATTGAAAAGAAACTTAATAGTTTTAATGGGGTAAAAGCTAGTGTAAAACTAGATAGTGGAGAAGTCGTGATTGATTATAATCCTGATCAATATAAGCTATCAATGTTTAAAAAAGAGATAAAAAAACTAGGCTATAAATGCGATAATTCTAACGAAACGTTTGAAAAAGTAGCATTAGTGTTAGGTATTGTTATTACGATATTTTTCTTAGTTGGTGAACTAAGAATGTTTGGGCTAAACATCCCAGCTATATTTAATAACCCTTATTTAGGGTTAGGACTAGCTAGTATTGTGCTATTCACATTAGGGTTAAAGTTTTATTATCATGCCTTTTTTGATATTAAAAATATGTCACTTGGAATGGATGTTTTAGTATGTTTAGGTGTAACTAGTGCATACGGACTAAGCATTTATCAAATAATAAAAGGTGCTGATATGTATTATTTTGCTAGCGTATCGATGATTATTACGTTAGTAAGTATTGGTAAATTAATCGAAGCAAAAGTAAAACATAATACATCTTACACTGTTAGTATGCTCTCTAGTAAGATTAGTAGTAAGGCTAATTTGATAGAAACAGATGATGATGGGCTAGAAGAAATAACAGAAATTGAAGCTAAAAATGTTAAGATTGGTGATATTGTTTTAGTAAAACAAGGTGAAACTATTCCGGTTGATGGAGTAGTAGTATCAGGCAATGCAAGTGTAGATGAAGCAATTATTAGTGGAGAAAGTAAGCCTGTAAGTAAAAAAATAGGGTCAAAAGTTCTCGCAAGCACCATTTTAATTGAAGGGACAATCAAAGTTAAAGTCACAACTAATAGCGATGAAACCTTCATTTCTAAGGTGATTGAAGCGGTAGAACAAGCTAGTATGTATAAGCCACCAATCGAAAGACTTACTAAAAAAATAGCTAATATCTTTGTGCCGGCAGTTGTAAGTATTGCGGTAGTTACATTTATAATTTGGCTAATCTTAGGCAAAGGAATCGAAAAGTCGGTCGTAACTTCTGCCAGTGTTTTACTAATAAGCTGCCCATGCGCGCTAGGACTAGCCACACCAATGGCGATTTTAGTAGGAAGTAATCGCAGCGCAAATTTAGGCATATTATATAAAAGTGGTGACTATTTAGAATATGCTCGTAAGATTAAGCGCATCTATTTTGATAAAACTAAGACATTAACCCTTGGTAATATGGAAGTAATAGATGCTAGTTTAAGTGAAGAAGATGCTATCTATTTAGTTAGTTTAGAGAAGATGTCACTTCACCCAATTGCTAAAGCGATTATTAGTTATTATAAAGATGTAAAATCTTTAGTAGTTACTGATTACGAAAATATCCCTGGTGTGGGGATCAAAGGTAAAGTAGATGGCAAATTAGTGGAAGTAAAGAGCATTGATGATCCAAAGTTCACAAAAGTCCAAATATTATTGGATGGAACTTCTATTGGTTATGTCAAGTTAGCAGATATTATTCGAGATGATTCTAAAGAAGTAATTGATAGACTTAAAAAGATGGGCATAAGCCCATATATGCTAACTGGAGATAATGATGGGGTTGCCAAAGAGGTTGCTAGCAGCCTAGGAATACCAAATTATCATAGTAGCCTTAATCCAATTCAAAAAGCTGATATCATTAAAGAATCTGATGAAGTATGTGGCTTCGTAGGCGATGGCATTAATGATGCAGTTGCGCTGAAGAGTGCAAATGTGGGGTTTTCGGTAGCTAGTGGAACTGATATTTCCGTTAGTGCTAGTGATGTAATATTGCTTAAAGATAATTTGAATTTAGTTTGTGATACGATTGCAATCTCTAAAATAACATTTAGAAATATCGTAGAGAATTTAGTGTTTGCTGCGATATATAATATCGTTATGATACCGCTAGCATGCGCAGGCATAACTAGTCCGGTATTATCAAGCATTATGATGGGGTTATCTAATCTATTAGTAGTAGGTAATGCGATTAGAATTAAGTACATCAAAATTAAATAAAGCCTTGACAAAGAGGGGCTATAAGAGTATAATGGTAATAGAATTTAACCATGTGGAAAGAGGAAGCGCCCGCTTCTCACCTGACTGACTTGCGTTGGTAGGTATAAATGTCACTGTAAAATAAATTTTACGTATGCGATTTTTTAGTGGGCGTTTTATGCGCCTACTTTTTTATTTTCCCTTGGGTAAATTAAAAATACTTAATGGAGGTGAATAAGTATAAGTAAAGTCGTTGAACGTAAAAGTGAAGCGTTAGTTAATGAAAACATCACAGCTGCTAAAGTATTAGTAATTGATGAAAATGGTGTTTCATTAGGTGAACAAGAAACAGCTACAGCTATTAAAATGGCTGAAGCAAGAGATTTAGATTTAGTTTGTGTTGCTCCAAATGCTCCAGTTCCTGTATGTAAATTCATGGACTACAGCAAGTATATGTATACTTTACAAAAGAAAGCAAGAGAAGCTAAGAAAAATCAAAAGATCGTAAGTGTTAAAGAAATCCGTTTAACACCTGTTATTAGTATTGGTGATTTTGAAACTAAACTTAAAGCAGGTATTAAGTTTCTTCAAGGTGGCGATAAATTAAAAGTTACGCTAACTTTTAATCGCCGTGCAAGAATGCTTAATACTAATCCTGACTTTTCTATGTTAACTAAGTATATTGATGCCGTAAGCGAATATGCTAACGTAGAAAGACAACCAGTTTTAGAAGGTAAAAACATATCTGCTACTTTAGCACCAAAGAAAAAATAACAATTAGGTAAAATTTAAGACTATTATACAAAGGAGATATTAAATATCATGCCAAAAATGAGAAGCCATAAAGGCACTAAAAAACGTTTAAAAATTTCAGGATCTGGAAAAATAATGCGTGGCCGTCCAGGCACTAGTCATTTAGCTCCAGGTAAGACTCAAGCAAGAATTCGTAGATTACGTAAAGAAGGTACAGTTTGTACTTCAGATTTAAAACACATCAGACAAATGGTCGATAATATTCAATAGGAGGTAATGAATCATGGCTCGTACAAAAGGTGGAATCGTTTCAAGAAGAAGACGTAAAAAAGTCTTAGAATTAGCTAAGGGTTACTTTGGTTCAAAGCATACAATTTATAGAACTGCCAATGCACAAGTAATGAAATCATTATCTTATGCATATCGTGATCGTCGTACTAAAAAACGTGATTTCCGTAAATTATGGATTACACGTATTAACGCTGGTGCAAGAATTAATGGTTTAAGCTATAACCAATTAATGCACGGCTTAAAATTAGCAAACGTTGAAATCAATAGAAAGATGTTAGCTGAACTTGCAGTTAACCAACCTGATTTCTTTGCTAACTTATGCAACCAAGCAAAATCTGCTTTAAATGCATAATTTAACGATATAGAAGGCACCTAATATTGGTGCCTTTTTATATCTTATGTTATAATGTAAGTGTGGGAAAGAAAAGGAGGATACTTATGTATAGAGTATTAATCAATGGTAAAACTTATAATTATGAAGAAAATAAAACATTAGAATCAATTGCAAGCGAACTTGGCATTAAATGTTTAGCAGCCAAAGTTAATAATCGTATTAGGGAGTTAGGATATTATATTAACTATGATTGTAATGTTGAATTCATTGGATTTGATAATTATGATGCTACAAGAGTATATGATACATCACTTAGATATTTAATTATAATGGCATTAGAAAGAATCAATCCTTCAATTAAAGTATTCTTTAGTCAAGGTGTATCAAGAAGTATTGCATGCCATCTTGAAGGTATCGAAGTTGATGAAGAATTTTTAGATAAACTAAATGCTAAATTGACAGAAATCGTTAAAGCTGATTATAAGATCAATAGACATCGTATTTCTAAAGAAGAAGCTTTAGAGTTATATAAAGAAAAAGGATATACTGATAAAGTCGATGCACTAAAATATCGTCCAAATGATTATGTTAATACATATGAGTGTGATGGATACATTAACTATATGTTTGGTTATATGGTACCTAGCACTGGATATGTTAGCGAATGGAAACTTGTTGTTTATGAAGGTGATTTCTTGATTCAATACCCAAGAGCTGATTTAGGTGGAAAGATTCCTGAATTTGAAGACGCTCCAGTATTTACAAGAATGATTAAAGAAGCAAAAGAATGGGCGATTAGATGTGATGGTGACACTGTTGCTAAGATGAATAAGCACTTAGATGATCAAACAATGGCTGACTTTGTTAATATGTGTGAAACTAGACATAATGATATGTTAGCTGATTTAGGTTTAAGGATTAAATCTAATCCAGAACTAAGACTTATTTGTATAGCTGGTCCATCTTCATCTGGTAAGACTACATTCTCTCATAGACTTCGTATTGAATTAATGGCACGAGGAATTAAAACATTTAAGATTTCAATGGATGATTATTATAAAAATAAAGGTGATGCTCCACTTGATGAAGAAGGTAAACCAGATTTAGAACATGTGGATGCATTAGATGTACCACTATTTAATAAACATCTATTAGAATTAATTCAAGGTAAAGAAGTAGCCTCACCAATCTTTGATTTCACAATTGGTGCTAGAAGCGATAAAGTTAATAAGATTAAAGTACCAAAAGATGCAATTATCATTATTGAAGGAATTCATGCTTTAAATGAAAGATTGACTAAATCAATCTTAAAACATCAAAAGTTTAAGATTTATATTAGCCCTCTAACACAAATTAATATTGATAATCATAACCCAATCAATGCTACTGATGTAAGATTACTTCGCCGAATTGTTAGGGATGCCCAATTTAGAAAGACTGATCCAGTTGAGACTTTAGCAATGTGGCCATCAGTTAGAAGAGGAGAATTCAAGTGGATTTATCCAAATCAAGAAAGTGCTGATTATATTTATAATACAGAATTAACGTATGAATTATGTGTAATGAAGAAGTACGCTCTACCTGCTTTAAGTGCAGTAGATCGTAACAATGAATATTACATTCAAGCTAATAGATTTGTTAAGTTCTTAAAGTATTTTAAAGATATTGATGATCGTTATGTTCCATGTAATTCTTTACTTAGAGAATTTATTGGTGGAAGTTGCTTCTACGATGAAGATTAATTAGATGCTACAATGTAGCATCTTTTTTTATGCCTTGAAAAATAGCATTATTCATATTATAATGATATTAGGGTAAAAGGGGGATTTTCGAATGAAGGTTGACAAGATTCCAACTAAATACCATTTGTATAATTATTACGGATGTCACTTCACGAATAAAGGGTTTATTTTTCGCCTTTATGCTCCCCATGCAACTAAAGTTAGTGTCATTGGTGATTTCAACAATTGGAATGAAAACACTCATGTGATGAATTATTTAGGTGATGGTAATTATGAAGTCATTATTCCATCCGCAATGGAACTAGATAATTATAAATATGTTATCTGGAATAATGATTTAAAACTATATAAAGCTGATCCTTTCGCTAGCTTTAGCGATCTAGGGCCAAACAGAAATTCAAGAATTTATAGTACAGATGAATTTAAGTGGCAAGATTATTCATATTTACATAAAGTACAACCTAATCATATAAATAAACCACTTAATATTTATGAATGTAACCTAGGTTCTTGGAAAAGACATTTAGATGGATCATTCTACACTTATAAAGAATTAAAAGATGAATTAATTCCTTACGTTAAAAAGATGGGGTATACCCATATTGAGTTAATGCCAATTAGTGAATTTCCATTCGATGGTAGCTGGGGTTATCAAGTAACTGGCTTTTATGCGATAACTGCTAGATATGGTGAACCTTACGATTTTATGGAATTTGTTAATGCCGCCCATCGTGAAGGAATTGGGGTAATTGTTGATTGGGTACCAGCTCATTTTTGTAAAGATGAAGAAGGACTAATTGATTTTGATGGTAAATGTTTATATGAATATCGCGATCCTTTGAAAAAAGAACGTCAAGAATGGGGAACTAGAATCTTTGATTTTGAGTCTCCATATGTGCAAGACTTCTTAATTTCCGCTGCTATGATGTATGTGGATTTATATCATGTGGATGGAATTAGAGTTGATGCGGTAGCATCAATGCTATATCTTGATTTTGGAAAAAGAGAAGGCGAATGGAAACCTAATAGATATGGAGAAAAGTACTGTCTAGAAGCAATTGATTTTATTAAGAACTTTAATGTAGCGATTCATGAAGCATATCCTAATGTTATAACAATCGCCGAAGAGTCTACATCTTTTGCGGGTATTACTACACCGGTTTATTTAGGTGGACTTGGATTTGATTTTAAATGGAATATGGGCTGGATGCATGATACGCTAAATTATATGCAATCAACTACTAGATGGGGTTGCCATCACAATATGTCGTTTTCTTTAGATTATGCTTATAATGAAAACTATATATTACCTTTAAGTCATGATGAAGTAGTACATGGTAAGAAATCAATACTTGATAAGATGCCTGGTGAATATGATCAAAAATTTAATGATTTAAGAGCATATTATGGCTATATGATGACTCACCCTGGTAAGAAATTAACCTTTATGGGAGTTGAGATTGCTCAATTTATTGAATGGAATTATACGCAAGGGCTTGACTGGATTTTACTTAAATACCCACGTCATAATCAAATGCAAAAGTATTTTGCGGATTTGAATAAATTCTATTTAAAACATTCAGAGCTATGGGAGCTTGATCAAGATACGTCTGGCTTTGAATGGATAAAAGAAGATAATGGCCATGAAGGTTATATTTATAAAAGATTTAATAAAAACCGTGAAGAATTATTAATTTTATTAAACTTCAATATGAACGATAGTTTTATTGAGGCCATTGATACTATTTATAATTATGAAGAAGTATTTAATTCAAACCGTAGTATTTATGGTGGAAATGGTAAAGTTAATAAAGATATTAAAAATATAAATGGAAAGATAGAAGTGTTTGTTGAAGCACAAAGTATCGTAATATTAAAAAGAGTAGAGGAAAAGAAAGAAGAGGTCAAATTATGAAAAGAAGGAAATACTGTGTAGCTATGCTACTTGCTGGTGGACAAGGAAGTAGATTATATTCTCTAACTACTGATGTAGCTAAACCAGCTGTTACATTTGGAGGAAAGTATAAAATCATCGACTTTCCACTTTCTAATTGTGTAAATTCATACATCGATACAATCGGTGTTTTAACGCAATATCAGCCTCTTAAGTTAAACCAATATATTGGTAATGGTCAACCATGGGACTTAGATAGAAACTTTGGTGGAGCACACATCTTACCTCCTTATCAAAAGAAAGTTCATACTGATTGGTATAGAGGTACTGCTAATGCTATTTACCAAAACTTACCATTTATTGACCAATATGATCCTGAATATGTTTTGATTTTATCAGGTGACCACATTTATAAGATGGACTATAACAAGATGATTGCAGTTCATCGTAAAAACAATGCTGATTGTACAATCGCTGTTTTAAATGTTAGCCTAGAAGAAGCATCTAGATTTGGTATTATGAATACTAATCCAGATGGATCTATTTATGAATTTGAAGAAAAACCAAAACATCCTAAATCTACTAAAGCATCAATGGGTATTTATTTATTCAACTATTCAGTTCTTAAAAAATATTTAACTGAAGATGATGCAGATCCTACTAGTAGTAATGACTTTGGTAAAAACATCATTCCAAATATGCTTAAAGATGGATTAAAACTTTATACTTATGATTTTGAAGGATATTGGAAAGATGTGGGGACTTTAGATTCACTTTGGGAAGCTAATATGGATCTACTTGGTGCTAATCCAAAGTTTAATTTAAATGATGAAAAGTGGAAAATTTATTCTAGAAATGATGCATATCCTCCTCAATTAATTAAAGCAGGAGCAGTTCTAGATAACTCTACAATCACTGAAGGTTGTGTAATTGAAGGAACTGTAATTAATTCAGTACTTTCAAATAACGTTAGAGTTGAAAAGGGAGCTATCGTTAAAGACTGTGTAATCTTTGATGATGTATTAATTGAAGCTGGTGCCAAAGTAGAATATGCAATTATTGATAGTGGTGTAACAGTTAAAAAGAAAGTAGAAGTTGGAGCTAGTAAAGATAGTGGAGCTAAACTAACTATTATTGCTGGCGGTTTAACTGTTAATAGTAATGTAGCAAACGGAACAATGCTAGAAGAGGAGAATTAATTATGGCAACTTTAGGATTAATATTTTCAGCTACACATTGTAAATCATCACTAACTATCACTAAGAACCGTACAATTGCATCGGTTCCTGTTGGTGGAAGATACAGACTAATTGACTTCACATTATCAAATATGGTTAATGATGGTGTCAATCATATTGGCTTAGTTACTACGACTAATTATCAATCATTAATTGACCATATTGAATCTGCTAAAGAATGGGATTTAGCAAGAAAACATGGAGGCTTAACATTACTTCCTCCATACACTAATAAACCATCAAAGGATCATAACCGTCTAGAATCACTTCGTAACATTATTGATTTTATTCGTCGTGCTCCTGAAGAATATGTAATCTTAACTGATTCATATCATATGTGTAACATTCAATACGAACCAGTATTTAAAGAATTATTCAATAAAAAAGCTGATATCGTATGCGTATATCGTAAAGTTGATTTATCTAAACATGACTATACACCGGTTAAGACACTAACACTTGCTAATGATGGTAGAGTAATTGAACTTAATTTTGAAGAAGAATTAAAAGGCCATGTTAATATGTCCCTAGATATATGGGTAATGAGAAAAGATTTATTAGTTAGTTTAGTAGAAATGGCAATTAAAGCTGACTTACATAGTTTTAATAGAGATATATTAAGTAACCATTTAGATAAATACCGTGTATATGGTTATGAATTCAAAGGTTACTTTAATGAAGTAACAAGCCTTGAATCATATTTTGATTTAAATATGGATTTACTAGATATGAATGTTAGAACAGAATTATTCTGGACTGAGAATAGACCTATCTATACAAAAGTACGTGACTCTGCCCCAACAAAATATATAACTGGCTGTTCTGTATCCAACTCTACAATCGCTGATGGTTGTATAATCGAAGGAACTGTAGAGAACAGCGTAATCTTTAGAGGTGTTACAGTTAAAAAAGGTGCTTGCGTTAGAAACTGTGTTTTAATGCAAGACACAACTATTGAAGAAGATGTAAATCTAGAATATGTGGTAACAGATAAGAATGTTACAGTAACAAAAGGAAATAAGATTCGTGGCAATCACGAAAACATTAAATACATTAAGAAATTTGAGGTAATTTAAATGAAAATACTTTTTGCTGTTAGTGAATGTATGCCATTTTGTGCAACTGGTGGATTAGCTGAAGTTGCAGGTAGCTTGCCTGCTGCTCTAGCTAAGAAAAAGAATACGGTTAAAGTTATTATGCCACTTTATAAACGCGTTATTGATAATTATGGAAAAGAATTAGAATTTGTTGGTAAGACTAATACAGTTCTATCTTGGAGAAATCAATATTGTGGTTTATTTAGAATTAAAAAAGATGGCGTAGAATATTATTTTGTAGATAACAAATATTATTTTGATCGTGACATGTTGTACTCATATTATGATGATGGGGAAAGATTTGCTTTCTTTTCTAAAGCAGTATTTGATTGCTTAGAAATGATTAAATTCTATCCTGATATCATTCATGCTAATGATCACCAAACAGCATTAGTAAATATTTACCTAGATTCATTTAAGCGTCAAGGTCGTTTCTTATCCACAAAATCAGTATTCACTATTCATAATATCGAATATCAAGGTCAATACGATAATTATGTATTAGGTGATTTATTTGGACTTGGATGGGAATACCGCGAGATTTTAGAAAACAATAAATGCGTTAATTTACTTAAAGGGGCAATAGTTACTAGTGATGCATTTACTACTGTTAGCCCTCGTTATGCGAAAGAAATAACAACTGGTAGATTTGGTAAAGGATTAGAATATATTATTAATACTAATAGATTTAAATTAACTGGTATTTTAAATGGTATTAATTATGATTTCTATAATCCAGAAAAAGATACTGAAATATTAGAAAATTATAACTTTGATACATATGCTAAGAAATTAGAAAATAAACGTCATCTTCAAAAAGAATATGGCTTAAATCAAGATGATAATACTTGCTTAATCGCAATTATTTCAAGACTTGTTGGTCATAAAGGTATGGATTTAGTTGTAGAGAAAATGGATGAAATGATGGGTGCAAACTGTGAGTTTATTATCCTTGGTATGGGAGACCCATATTTTGAAGATAAATTCAGTTTCTTTAGTTATAAATATCCTGGTCGTATTAGTTTTATTAAGGCATTTAATACACCATTATCTAAACAAATTTATAGTGGTGCTGACTTATTCTTAATGCCATCTTTAACTGAACCATGCGGACTTAGTCAAATGATAGCTTGTAGATATGGTACACTTCCAATTGTACATGCTACAGGAGGACTTGCAGATTCAATTAGTGATGCTAATGGATTTGTATTTAAAGGATATGATGCTAATGAAATGGCATATAAAGTAAAAGAAGCAATCAACGTATTTAATCACAAAGATGATTATATGAAGATGGTACATACAGCTATGAATACTGATTTTTCATGGGCAAAGAGTGCCAAACAATATTTAGATCTATATAAGAGTTTAGTAGAAAGAAGAGACAATAATGACTGATTTGGAACTTAGAGAGTTAATTGAAGATAACTTAGGTAAATTATTTGCTGTATCAATTGTAGATGCTACAGTAGATCAATTATATAAAGCCTTAGCTACTTCAGTTAACGATATATTACGTCGAAGAAGAAGAAAATATAATGAACGCGTAAGACAAGCAAATGGGAAAAGAGTATATTACCTATCAATGGAATTTTTGATGGGTAGAAGTTTAAAGAATAATTTATTCAATTTAGGCTTAAGCGATCAAGTAAGTGTACTATTAAGTAATGTTGGGGTGTCAATGGATCAAATCTATGCATGTGAACCTGATGCCGGACTTGGTAATGGAGGCTTAGGACGCCTTGCCGCAGCCTATCTTGACGGTCTTGCAAGCAATGATTATCCAGCAATGGGCTTTTCTATTTGTTATGAATACGGCCTTTTCAAACAACATTTAGTTGAAGGTTGGCAAACTGAAGCACCCGATGTATGGCTACCGGGTGGATCTGTATGGCTAGCTGAAAGACCTGATAAACTAGTTCAAGTTAAATTCGATGGAAAAGTAGATATTGAATATGTAGATGGTAAGAAAGTATATAAACATACGGGATATAATCTAGTAGAAGGCTTGCCATGCGATATGATGGTAAGTGGATATGATTCATCTGCTGTTAGTGTTTTAAGATTATGGAAGAGCCAAAGTCCTAAATCATTAGACTTTGAATCATTTGCTCATGGTGATTACCAAAAAGCAATGCAAGATAAACTAGAAGCTGAAATCTTAACAAAAGTATTATATCCATCTGATAACCATCAAGAAGGTAAAACATTAAGACTAAAACAACAATACTTCTTAGTTTCATCTTCAATTCAATCAATTGTTAACGATCATATTCGTTACTTCAAAGATATTCATACTCTTGCAAATCATGCTGTTATTCATATCAATGATACACACCCTACAATGTGTATCCCAGAACTATTAAATACATTAATAGATAGATTTGATTTTAGTTGGGATGAAGCATGGGAAATGGTATGCAAAGTTGTAAACTATACAAACCATACAATCTTATCAGAAGCTTTAGAAACATGGCCTGAAGATTTAGTAATGCGTATTCTACCTAGAATTTATGTAGCATTAAAAGAAATCAATCAGCACTTCTATGATGATTGCCATGCAAGAGGCTTTAGTGAAGAAGAATGGGAAAAAGTAGCTATAATTTACAATGGTAAGATTAGAATGGCTAACCTTTGCGTTCTAGCTAGTAAACATGTAAATGGTGTTAGTGCTCTACATTCTAATATCATTAAAGAAAACTTATTTAATAGTTTTTATAAGATGATGCCAGAAAAGTTTACTAATGTAACTAATGGAATTACTTATAGAAGATGGTTATGTCAATCTAATCCATTATTATCTGAATTAATTGAATCAAAGATTGGACCAGATTTTAAACATGATCCAACTAAACTTAAAGATTTCTTGGCTTATCAAGATGATGATGAAGTATTAAATCAAATTGGGGAAATCAAGTACCGCAATAAATGTGCATTTGCGAAATATGTTTATAATCAATATGGAATTGTAATTAATCCTAACTCTAGATTTGATGTTCAATCCAAGAGATTACATGAATATAAACGTCAACTTTTAAATGTTTTAAAGATTGTATATTATTTCTGTGAACTTGAAAAAGATCCAACTATTGACTTTACTCCGCAAACATTCATCTTTGCGGCTAAAGCAGCTGGTAGTTATTATGTAGCTAAACAAGTTATTGAATTAATTTGGAATATATCAAAAGAAATAGAAAAACATCCAGCTATCAGAGAAAAACTAAATGTTGTGTTCTTAGAAAACTATAATGTTACATTAGCGGAAAAACTAATGCCTGCTAGTGAAGTTAGTGAACAAATATCACTTGCAGGTAAAGAAGCTAGTGGAACTGGTAACATGAAGTTTATGATCAATGGTGCTATTACACTTGGTACACTTGATGGAGCTAATGTAGAGATAAGCGAAAATGTTGGGGAAGACAATATCGTTATCTTTGGTATGAGAACTGAAGATGTAGCATCACGTTGGAAACAAGGTTATAATGCTATCGATTATTACTATAACAACCCAATTATTAAAGAAGTAATTGATCACTTATATTTAGGATTCAATAATAAGAGCTTTGCTCATATCGCTGATTATTTGCTTCATAACTATCCAGTTAGTGACCCATATATGTGTTTAGCTGATTTTGATGATTATCTAGCTAAAGCTAAGAAGCTAGATGAAGCATATCGTGATAAACGTAAGTGGAATAAGATGTCACTAATTAATACCGCTTCAGCTGGTATCTTTGCCGCTGATAGAAGCATTGAGGAATATGCGAAAAACATATGGGAATTAAAAAAGGTCAGATAATTAACTCTAATTATTTGTTTTATCATCCTTTAGTTGATAAGACGCCCATTGGGGCTGTAGAAAAAGGTAAAGATATTAATATATCTTTATCTTTTCCTAATAACTTTGTTATTTGGGATTTAGAATTAATTATTGAAGATGATAACAAAGTACAAATTGCTAACTATAAATTAAATGAGGTCAGTCATAACAAATACAATATTAGTTTTAAAATAGATGAATACGGCTTGTATTGGTATTATTTTGCTTTCAGTGATTGTTATGGAAGACACGGAATTTATGCTAGTGAAGATTTAGGTGGATGTTTAAGCAATGAACGTCTTAATTTGTATCAATTATTAATCTATGATTCATTCTCTAATAAAACTAATTGGTTTAATAAAGCAATAATGTATCAAATAATGCCTGATAGGTTTTATCGAGGTGGAAACGAAGATAAAAAAGATTATGCCGTAATGCATAATGATTGGTACGAAGATCCATTCTATAAACCAATTGGAAAAGATTGGAACATTGACTTTTTTGGTGGTGACTTAAAAGGAATTATTGAAAAGCTAGATTATTTGAAGAGCCTAAATGTTAATGTCATTTATTTAAATCCAATCTTTTTAGCAAGATCAAGCCATAAATACGATGTTGGTAATTATTTAGAATTAGATCCAATGTTTGGGACCATTGATGATTTTAAGAATTTGTGTGAGATAGCTAAATCTAAAGGTATTAAGATAATCCTTGATATGGTCTTTAACCATAGCGGTGATGATAGTTTGTATTTTAATAAACATGGCAACTATGATTCTATTGGCGCATATCAAAGCAAACTATCTCCTTATAGAGATTGGTACACATTTGGTAAATATTTTAAACATGGATACCGTGCTTGGTGGGATATAGAAACTCTACCTGCATTCAATCAAGAGAATAATGAGTATTTAAAACTAATCGGTGATGTTTTAAGAAAATGGTTAGGACTTGGTGCTAGTGGCATAAGACTAGATGTAGTTGATGAACTTAATAATGATGTAGTTACATATATTAACAAAATTTGTAAAGGCATTAACAAAGATATCATTATCATTGGTGAAGTATGGGAAGATGCATCCAATAAGATATCATATGGAGTAAGAAAACATTACTTCAATGGTCATCAAATTGACAGTGTTATGAATTATGTATTTAAAAGAGCAATTATTAGTTTTGTTAAAGAAGGTAATTATCTTGGCTTAAGAGATTCAATTAGAATGCTAATTAATAATTATCCAAAATATGCTCTTGATAAAACGATGAATATCGTAGATACTCATGATACGATGCGATTAGTTAACAATTTCTATAAATATGTACCTAAGAATAAAGCAGATAGCGCTAAATTTAAAGTTAGCGAAGATGTTAGAATTGATGCCATCACAAAACAAAAAATGGCAGTAGCTTTACAGTTTAGCTTGCCAGGAATTCCTTGTATATATTACGGAGATGAAGCAGGACTAGATGGCTTTGATGATCCGTTCTGTAGAAGAACATACCCATGGGGTAGGGAAAATATAGACTTGCTTAACTTTTATAAAAAGTTAACTAAGATTAGACTTGATCCTATCTTTGATGGTGGATTATATCAAGAAGTTAAAACTAATTCTTGTCAATTTGTCTTTAAACGTATTAAAGATGATCATGAAATTCTAGTAGTAATAAATAACTCTAATGTATTTTATGAAGATAGAATTAAAGCTTATGATATGATAGACGAAGTAGATGTGGATTTAGTTCATGTATCACCATATAGTGTAAAATTCTATAAACTAAAATAAAAACGCTAGTATAAACTAGCGTTTTATTTTTATTCTAAGTTAACAAGTAGCGAATATGTTATTTCAAAGTTATGCATTGCTAACATTCTAGTTAAATTATTTGATCCAACTAAATTAGTAATTAGGGCGTTAGCTGGGCCACTTATAAGTTTTGATATGTCGCTACAACTACTTTGTAAGCTTGATTCATCATAACTAACTCCATCATATTTAATAAATGATGATAAATAATTATATAGTCCACTTTCAGTTAACAATCCTGCTAATTCTATTTTAGAACGAGTTTGTAAATCATTTATAATTCTTTGGACAGTTTCATTTTTCATTTGAATCATAATTGATAATAAATAACAAAGGGATTGTTGATAATTATTATAATACAAATCTCTAGTATTTAGAGAACTACTTGCTGGACCATTGTAACTAGTTAGTGTATTAATTACATAATTAGCAAAAGCAATATCATTAGTATAACTTCCAGCTTTAGCTTCAAAGGAAGGAAGCTTAGATAGATATCCATTTTCTCTAGCTATGCCATCAATACTAGCATCATATAGTTCAATATCTATTCCGCATCTTACAAGTCCGTATTTCATCGGTGGTACGTAGCATACGATATCAGCACTATTGATTAGATTAAACACATTAGGGTAATTAATATTGTTACTTAAGGCAACACTTGCAGGTGCTTCGAATGTATAAACATATAGATTGGAAGAATTTAATAGGTAATTTTGACTTGATAAAATCTTATGGGCTAAGTTGTTTGCAACCCCGCCTCCTCTAGAGTAACCAGCAATTAATACTTTTAAATTTGAAGAAGAAGTATATTTATTTAAATACTGATCTAAATCATTTTTGATAATAGCAGCAGATTCACTAAACCCAGTGTGATCTCCATTTGTTCCAACCATGAAATTATTAACCCATTCTAGTTTATAATTTTCTCCACGTACACTAACACAAACTACATCATCACCTTTTATAACTTTATGGGCAAAGCAATAAGCAATAGAGTTAGTAGTTGGTGTTTGCGAATAAGAACTAGAAACATAAATATCATCAAATGATAATGATGAATAAAAAGAAGAAATAGTAGTAGCATCTTCAGTATTATTGGCAGCACCAAAGGCAAACATAGCTAAATCTTTATTAAATGTAGATGGGGATTGATCAAACAAGCTTTCTTTAAAGATGTAAGATAATCTAAACATTGGCTTGTTTATTGGATCGGTTCCTTTAATCTTAGCCCATGTTATATCTTCAACTATCCATAAAGCATTGACAGATAAATCACTATTTATGATAGTAGAAGAATCAATGTCCCATCCATTAAATGTATAAGCATGATCTTTATCTGGATTCTTTTTAGGATTAGTATCTGGATAAATTATTTTAGTATCGTGATCAACAGTTATTTTTTTATAAAACTTAGCGTCACTTAAATATGTAATATCATAACTATTCCATTTAGCATATAAAGTAATATTATTTGTGATAGTTTTAGTTGATGATACTTGATTATTGTTTTGATCAAACCAACCGATAAATTCTTTTCCAGATTTTGTGGCTAGCGGAAGTGATACATCTTCGCCTTCTTTTAAGTACAAATTAGTACTAGATGCTTCACCGCCATTTGCATCGAATTTTACTTCAATTGGTATTTTTCCACAGCAACATAAAAATATAATTATAAATAAACTAATTGTTATTAATAATGATTTTTTCATAATAGTTACCTCTTATAAACTAATTATAAAAGATTGGGTGATTTGTGTAAACAAAAAAAGTCCATTGAATGGACTTTTTAGCCTAGAGCAATGTCTAGAATCATCATAATTACAAATCCTATTGCTAAACCGATTGTAGCTAGGTTAGAGTGTTTACCTTCATTTGCTTCAGGTATTAATTCTTCCGCAACTACATAAATCATTGCACCAGCGGCAAATGATAAAGTAAATGGTAGAATTGCAGTTATAAATACAGTCAATGCAATTGTAAGTAAAGCCGCAATTGGTTCAACTACGCCACTTAAGAAACCATAGAAGAATGATTTGGGTTTAGATATTCCTTCGCCTTCTAAAGGCATTGATACAATTGCCCCTTCTGGGAAGTTCTGAATCGCAATACCAATTGCTAAAGCTAGCATTGCACTTTCATTGATTGTGCCTTTTATTGCTCCAGCGATAACTACACCAAATGCTAATCCTTCTGGGATGTTATGAATAGTTACAGCTAATAATAATTTCATTGAATTATCAAGTTTACTTTTAGCTTTAACTGGACGTTCATCTTCATTATTAATATGTGTATGAGGAACTGCATAGTCTAGGATCAAAAGGAATGCAATACCAGCTAAAAATCCAAGTGATGGGATTAAATAACTTAAGAAGTTTCCTTCTTCATATGAATCAATGGCAGGTTGTAATAAACTCCAAATTGATGCGGCAAGCATTACGCCTGATGCGAAACCTAATAATAGCTTTTGAAGGTTAGGATTAATATCTTTTTTTAATAAAAATACCATTCCACTACCAAGGGTAGTACCTAAGAGTGGTATGAATAAACAAATAATCATTAATGGTGTCATATTAATACCTCATTTTATATTTCTATTAACATTATACTCTTTTTTTTAAAACTTTGTTTAATAAATAAAAAAAACTTTGATTAGAAAACCAAAGCCTTTCCTTTATGGTGCCACTGGCCGGACTCGAACCGGCACGCCTTTCAGCGCTTGATTTTGAGTCAAGTTTGTCTACCGATTTCAACACAGTGGCATTAACTACTAGAATTATAAACTATTAAGCATTTTTTTTCAAGAAATAATAAATTAATAAAAATTTTGAATTAGTTTTGTATACATTTACTTTTTATATATGTTATAATTTAATGAATAATTATATAAACAAAGCGAGGAAATAATATGAATTTGTTTGGAATTGAAATTAATGCTCAAAATGTGGCATTAGCATTTACGATTGTATTCTTGATTTTTGTAGTGCTTAATGGATTTTTGGGGTTTTTACGAGGATGTAGAAAATCAATTTTCTATTTGATTGTATCGGTAATTGTTTTTGGACTAGGCTTTGGTTTGATGATGATTGCCATTAGTGCACTTATGAAGATGCCTGTTGGTAGGTGGTTTGGACCATTGCTTTCTAATCTCTACCCAGGAATTACAGCTACATCTTCAATGGAAGATATAGTCTTAGGTATTATAGAAACTAATGCCCCTCAGTTTGCAGATGCGGTAGCCCAAGGTAGTGTAACTGCATCATTCGTTTTAGGAATTGTTTCGTTCGCTGTTAAATTAGTATACATATTAATATTATTAATCCTTGCATTCACATTATTTAAGGTCATCGCTGATATTATTTGGTTAATAATTAGACCAAAGAAAGTAGATGGTGTAAGGCCAAAGAAGACATTCGGTGGAAGAATGATTGGATTTGGAATTGGTGCTTTTAAAGGTGCAATGTATTCATTATTAATATTTACACTAATTGCCGGTGTAGCATCTATTGCTACAAGCGCAATGGCGGTAGCTGAAGCAACTAGTTCTAATAATAATACTGAAGCCGTATTAGTATTATCAGATGGAAAAGCTAGCCTAATTACTCTAGATGCTAGCGAAGGAAATAGTAATAATTCTAATTCATTATTTGGTGGTATGGATATGGAATTCTTATCAAGCATCGTTGGTGCTTATAGAAAGTCTGTTCCAGGTGCTATGTTTGGTGCTATTAAAGTATCATCAGTTCCATTTGATGAATTCTTATTCGATGGTGTATTCTCATTTGATGTAAAAATGGGTGATGAAAAAGTAAGGGTAAAATTAAGAAGTGAAATTGAATCAGTTGCTAATGCATTCGCAAAAGTAGCTAATGAATTTGACATTCAAAACCCTTCACTTGAAGCAATCCTAAGCATCGGTGAAGAAGGTGAAAAAGCCTTAAAAGAATTAGTTGATGCTATTAGTGATTTATCAATTCTAAAAGTAGCTATCCCAGTTGCTTTAGAAATCGGAATGTATAGTGATGTATTAACTGATGAAAATGGTAATAAGTTATTAAATGAATACTTTAAACCTGAAGATATCCCAACAATTTCAAATGCTTTAATTAGTGATATTAAGAGTATTGGTTATTCTTTAGTAGATGCTAGAAAAGTTATCGCTGTCTTTGTTGGTGAAGGTGAAAAGGATATTAATACATTCTTGAATCTAGATCCAGAAGCTATTAAGTTATTATTTGATGAAGACCACTTAGGCGGTCTTGATACAGTAGATATTTTAGCTCCTATTGGAATTACATATTTAACTACAATTGAAAGTGTTAAACAATCACTAGATGAATTCGGTCTAGATCTAGAACAACTTACTAATATGCCAGAGGGAGCTACTTGGAGTGGCGAAATTGGTAAATTAGGTGATGTTTATATTGCCCTTCAAGATTTATTAAAAGATCCTGAAACTGGTAGAGTATTTATCGATAAAGATAATTATGCAGCTATTATTGATTTATTCACTGAAGAAAAGATTAATAAATTTGTAGATACATTGTTTACTTCTAATTTAGTTAATAATTCAGCTGCAGGTCTTGTTACATTTGCAAGAGAGAAATTACTTCCAGAAGATTATAAACAATATATTACAATTGGTGAAGGTGTTAAGTTTGATGCAAATGAATGTAAAGCATTCTTAAATGCAGCTACGTGTCTTGTAAAATCTGGCTTCTTAAGCATGTTCGGTGAGAATGCTGAAGTTAATATTGCTGATATGATTGATAAGCTAAATGTAGATGACTTAGCTAAATATTTATCACAATCTACAATTATTAGAGATAGTTTATCTAATTCACTCGACTTATTATTAAGCAATTTATCAACTGGTGAAATGCAGCTTAGATTTGGTACATTCGAAGATTGGGATGATCAAGCAAGTACTGAAGTCGAACTTCGCAGTGTATTAAAAGCAATGCAGGTTTTAGGTAAAAACTTATTTAATTCAGAAGGTGAAAACTCTGGCTTTTCAATTAATACACTAGCCGGACTAACTGAAGCAGAACTTGAAGCTATTTTAACTAGTAAAATAATGCGAGGTACTATTGTTAATTTCTTAGTTGATAACAGTGGGGAAGGCCAAACTTTATCAGTTATTGGTAGTGGAGTAGCAAGAGTTAATGCTAATCCAGATCAGTGGTATGACCAATTCCGTATTCTTGAGACTGCTTCATTAGATGGAAATAATTTAAATATTACTCCTACTAATAAAACACTCGATGAAGAATATTTAGTTAATCATTATTTAGTTTATTGTAATGGTGCATATTTAACTAGTGTAAGATGTAACGCAGGTGAAGCTGTTAGCCTAGACTTAACAAAAGTTAAAGTTGGTAAAGATGGTTCTGGTAATCCAATTTATCATACACCAAATGGTGCAAATCAATATGTAGCATATGGCGTTAACTTAAAAGGTATGGGTGTAGAAGCTTATACATTAACTGGTTCTACATTAAACATTAACCCAGCGCATGTAGATTTAGATAATGAAAACAAAGTAAACAAATTCAATGTATATGCCGATGGAGAATTGATCTATTCAGTTAGAGTAGATACTGTAGCTCCAATATCTATTGATTTATCTACAATCAAAGTTGGAGAAAATGAGAATCATGAAGTTATTTACTTTGAATTAAAAGAAGATACAAAGATTGAAGTATATGGATATAACGAAGGCGAACTTCGTAAGATCTTTATTGCTGTTTTATCGATTACATCAAAACTTGGTGATAGTGACCTAGATTTCTCTAATACAGATAATCTAACTAGTGCTCTATCTAAAGTAGAAGATAGTGATATTGAAAACATCACAGCTTCAGTTGTAATCAATGATGCATTGATTACTGCCATCGAAGATTTATCTAAACAAGATAGCCCATTCATTTATGTTCCTATGGAATTAAAAGATGATGGAGGAAAAGTCGATCATGATAAATGGGATGAAGCTGATGAATCAGCTAACATCTTAAAAGCAATTAAAGCAATATTTAATGGTGGAAGTGTTAATGCGGATAACTTAAAGCTTAAACCAATCATTGATTCTAAAGATACAATTTTAAAATCTTTAATTATCTGTGAAACAATTAAACAAAATATAGTTAAGATTGATGGAATTGATATTCCTGCTAATGAAGGATTAAGTGAAACTGATTTAACTGGTTGGAAGAACACTTATAATGATGATGGAAGTATTGATACATATGGTGAATTATCAATCATGTTAGATGCTATTACGAAAGTAATAACAATAAATGATGAAACATCAATTAACAATATTTCTACAGATAGTTTAAAACTAAAATCAATCATTGATAATCGTGATGGTATTTTAAAATCTAAAGTTATATCAGAAACTATTAGAACTAAATTACTTGATATTGAAGGTATCAATATCCCTACAGGCGAAGATTTAAGTACTACTGATTTAACTGGATGGAAAAATACCTATAACGAGGATGGAAGTGTAGCTACACACGGAGAATTATCATACATTCTAAATGCTATTAGTTATGTATTAAATATTACTGATGCCACTACAATTGATAATATCTCTACTGATTCATTGAAGATTAAATCAGTTATTGATAATCGTAACGAGATATTAAAATCATTAGTAATCTCAGAAACTATTAGAGTTAAATTATTAGAAGTAGAAGGCATTAGCATTCCTGCTAATGAAAACTTAAATTCTACTAACTTAACTGGTTGGAAGAATACATATAACGCTGATGGCTCAGTTAATACTACAGCAGAATTATCTGCCTTACTTAGTGCAGTAGGATATGTTATTGCAATCGATGATAATACGCAAATCAATAATATAGCTACTGATGCTATTAAACTAAAAGCAATTCTTGATCATAAGAATGATATTCTAAAATCATTAGTAATTTCGGAAACTATTAGAACTAAACTAATGGAAGTAGAAGGCATTAATGTTCCTGATAATGAAGGACTAAGTAAGACTGACTTAACTGGTTGGAAGAATACTTACAATAATGATGGAACTGTAGCTACAAGTGCAGAACTTTCTGCTTTACTTGATGCTGTTAATATCGTATTAAACGTAACTGAAGAAACTACAGTTAATAATATCGATACTAATTCAATCAAATTAAAGAATGTTATAAATCGTAGAGATGATATTCTAAAATCATTAGTAATATCTGAAACTATTAGAAAGAAATTACTTGATATTGATGGTATTGATATCCCTAGTGGTGAAGGATTAAGTACAACTGGTCTAGAAGGTTGGAAAAATACTTATAATGTAGATGGAACTGTAGCTACTCGTGCTGAATTAAATGCATTATTAGTAGCAGTTGATGTAGTATTAAATGTAACTGAAGAAACTACAATTAACAACATTGATACTAATTCAATTAAGTTAAAGAATGTTATTACTAATCGTGATGCCATCTTAAAATCATTAGTAATTTCAGAAACTATTAGAAAGAAATTATTAGAAGTTGATGGTATTGATATCCCTAGCGGTGAAGGATTAAGCACAACTGGTCTAGAAGGTTGGAAAAATACTTATAACGCTGATGGTACAGTTAACTCTCGTGCTGAGTTAGATGCTTTGTTAGCTGCTGTTAATATTGTATTAGAAGTAAATGATGATACAACTATCAATACTATTAATACAAATTCTATTAAGTTAAAACCTGTTGTAGATAATAGAGATGAAATCTTAAAATCATTAGTAATATCTGAAACTATTAGAGTTAAATTATTAGCGGTTGAAGGAATTAGCATTCCTGCTAATACAACACTAAGTTCTGATTCTTTAGCTGGTTGGAAATCTACATACAACGCTAATGGTACAGTTAATAAGAGAGCAGAATTAGCATTCTTACTAGGTGCTGTTGGTATAGTATTGAATGTGGATGAAAATACAACTATTAATAATGTATCTACTGAATCTATTAAATTAAAACCAGTTGTAGATAATAGAGATGATATTCTAAAATCATTAGTAATATCTGAAACTATTAGAAAGAAATTACTAGAAGTAGATGGAATTGATATCCCTACAGGTGAAGATTTAAGCTCTACAGACTTAGATGGTTGGAAATCAACTTATAATGCTGATGAAACGGTTAATAAGCGTGGTGAATTAGCATTCTTACTAGGTGCTGTTGGTAAAGTATTAAATGTTAATGAAGAAACTACAATTAACAACATTAATACTAATGAAATTAAATTAAAACCTGTTATTGATAATAGAGATGAAATTTTAAAATCATTAGTAATATCTGAAACTATTAGAAAGAAATTATTAGCAGTTGATGGTATTGATATCCCTACAGGTGAAGATTTAAGTTCTACAAACTTAGATGGTTGGAAATCAACTTATAATGCTGATGAAACTATTAATAAACGAGCTGAATTATCTCATTTATTATTAGCAGTCGGTAAAGTATTAGATGTAAATGCAGATACTACAATCAATACAATCGATACTAATAATATTAAGTTAAAGAATGTAATTGATTATAGAGATGAAATCTTAAAATCATTAGTAATATCTGAAACTATTAGAAAGAAATTATTAGCAGTTGATGGTATTGATATTCCTGCTAACGAAGGATTAAGTACAACTGGCTTAGAAGGTTGGAAGAATACATATAATGCTAGTGATGAATTAGTTAATACAGCTGAATTATCAATGCTTCTATATTCAGTTGGTATAATTCTAGATGTAGATGCATCTACTACAATCAATACAATCAATACTAACGATATTAAGTTAAAGAAAGTAATTGATAACAGAGATGAAATCTTAAAATCTAAAGTTATTTGCGGAACGATTAAGACTAAGTTATTAGAAATCAATGATATTGATATTCCTGCTAACGAAGGTTTAAGTGAAACCGACTTAACTGGTTGGAAGAACACTTATAAAGCTAATGGTACTGTTGATACTCATGGTGAAATATCTAAACTTCTTTACTCAATTAAGTTCATCATTACAGTAGATGAAGATACTACGATTTCTTCAATTAATACTAACTCAATTAAACTTAAAGCTTTAATCACTCATACTGATGAAGCATTAATGAGTGTCGTATTAACTAATACAATTAAGACTAAATTACTTGCTCCATCAACTGGTATTACAGCTCCAGAAAATGAAGGATTAAGTGAAACAGACTTAACTGGTTGGAAGAATACTTATGATGAAGAAGAAGCAGTTGTAACTCATGGTGAAGTAGATTCGTTACTTAAGAGTGTAAACTACATCTTAGATTTAGATGATAATACATCTATTGATACTTTAAATGTATCTACAATCAAATTACAACGTATCACATCAAATCGTGATGATATTTTAAGAAGTGTTGTTATCACTAACACAATTAAAGCAAAACTTCTTGCCGTTGACGGAATTAATATCCCTACTGGTGAAGGTTTAGGTGTAGATGATTTAACTGGTTGGAAGAATACTTATAATCTAGATGAAAGCTTAGCTAGCCATGGTGAAATTTCGTACATCTTAGGTGCAATTGAGCTTGCCCTAGATGTAGATGAAAATACTACTCTAAATTCTGTAAATACTAACGATATTAAAGTTAAGAAGTTAATTACTAATAGAGATGAAATCTTAAAATCATTAGTACTTGCTGATACTATTAGAGTTAAACTAGTTGGAATTGGCGGTATTTCAATCCCTACAGGTGATGGCGTATCAAATACTAACTTAACTGGCTGGAAGAATACTTATAATGCTTTAGAAGAAGTTAGTGCTCATGGAGAAATGTCTAGACTACTTGCAGCCATTGATATAATGTTTGCTCCAAGTGATGAAACTAAGATCGATACTATGAATGTAGATACAATTTCTCTAAAACATATTATTGATAATAGAGTAGATATTCTAAAATCATTAGTACTTGCGGATACAATCAGAGTTAAAGTATGTGATCCTTCAACTGGTGTAATCGTACCAACTGAAGCTGGACTTTCTACTACTAACTTAACTGGTTGGAAGAATATTTATAACGCAGAAGAATATGCTACAGCATATGGAGAATTAAACTACTTGTTAGCAGCAATTGATGAAATTCTTCACCCAACTGATTCTACAAAGCTTAATAACATTAACGTTAATATTAAGTTAGGTGATATCATTGATGGTAAAGTTGTAATTCTTCATTCACAAGTTATTAGTGAGACTATTAAGACAAAGATTATTGAAGCATCTGCTTCAGGAACTTTGAAACTTCCTAAGAATTATGCAGTAGAGTTATCTCCAAACTATATTACTTGGGAAAATACTTATAGTGATTCATATAATAGTGAAACTCATGTTATCACAACAACTAATATCACCACTACTGGTGAACTTGATTACTTGTTAACAAGCGTTGGCGATTTATTAAAACCAGCTGATCGCGATAAAGCATTTGATCAAATCGGTGCTCTAGATTATGCAATGTTATTTGATCCTGCATGTCAAAGAGATATCGTTTCATCTAGAATCATCAGTGAAACAATTATTACTAGACTTGAAGGTGTAGCTGCCTTAAGTATTCCAAATAGTACACATGTAACACTTAAGAGCCTGGAAGATAGAACTGATTGGTGGGATGTAGATACTGGTGAAATCATTTACTTCTTGAATTCAGTTGGTAGTTTATTAACTGATGAACAAAAGAGTAACTTAGATTCATTCAATTTAGACATCAACACAGTTTATGCTAACTTAACTGATGAAGATGCTCGTACAGTATTATTAAAATCTTATGTAATATCTGATACTTTGAGAGTTAACTTCATGAATGTGGATGCATTAAATACCGTTCCTACTGTAGAAAATGCTGGTGTTGATTTAGTTAATGATTTAGATGCTTGGTATTTAATCAGTGCTGATAGAAGTACAGTTAGTCATAAAGAGTTATGGAATATGATTGCATCTATTAAGTTATTATTAGGTGATGACTTCAATGAATCTAAGAACTTTACTTTAGATGACTTACTAAATAATGAAGACTTTATTCCAGTTCTTGATGCTAATAAAGTTAATTCTAATACAAATGTTCATACATTCTTACAATCTAAGATGATTGAACAAGTATTCGTTGATTTAGCTAAGAGCATCTTAACAGGTGATGGTGTAATGGCAAATTATATCAATGCTCCATATGGTGGATTTGTATGGTACGAATATATCTACACTACAAATTATAGTGAAGATGATAGATACGAATACGACCTACAAACTGTCCTAGAATCATTATATGAAATGAACGCAGCCGGCTTAAATTACTCTACATTTGGTGGAAGCGCTGCATCTATTGCTTCAGCTTTAGCTAGTGTAAATAGAGCAAAACTTGCTGATGCATTCGTAATTTCAAGAACATTTAGAGGATCTATCCAAAAGACATTTAATGGTATCTTTGAAACTCCATATACTGCTGCTTATGCAATTGGCATGTATAATGGTCATCCAATTGACTCATGGGCTACAGTTGCTTTAGTTCAAGCAGATTATGATGAACCAGCTACAAGAGCTAGCGCATCATCTACTCTTAAAGATAACATTGATACTATTGTTAATAACATTAGTAGTGTTAATGGATAATAAAAAAATCGAATACACAAGTAGGTAACTATTTGTGTATTCTTTTTTTTATATGTTATAATCTAAATATGGATAAAGAATTATTTATAAGTGTAAGTGAAAAAGTATTTAATGAATATAAAGAGCGCAAAATGATTGGTATGCTTTCAGAAAAGAATGTTCATTCGATTCTAAAATTATATCTAGAACCTGATAAAAATTATCATGAAGTAAAAGTGGATACTTTTTATGCCGATATTAAGAAAGATAATCATATTTATGAAATCCAAACTAGGTCATTTGATAAACTAAGAGCTAAACTAGATTGTTTCTTATCAAGTTATGAAGTAACAATAGTTTATCCAATTGATCATAAGAAATGGATATTATGGATTAATAAAGATACAGGGCTTGTTGAACAAAAGAACCTATCCACAAGACCAGGTAACATTAATATGATATTCAAAGAGTTATATAAGATTAAAACATATTTAGTTAATCCAAGACTTCATCTAAAGATTATGTTAATTGATTTAGAAGAAACAAGAGTCCTAGATGGATATTCTAAAGACCATAAAAAAGGATCCACAAAACTGAATAAATATCCCCTAGATTTATATGAAGAAGTGGATATTAAAACATTGCTTGATTATAAATTATTTATACCTCCAGGATTAAATAAAACTTTCACTAGTAATGATTATGCAAAATGTGCAAAAGTTAGCAAAGAAATCTCTCAGCTTGCTTTAAATATTTTAAGCTATTTAGATATAGTTAATAGGATTGGTAAAGATAAGAATAGTTATATTTATCAAGTAAATGATAGTTTATAATGAAAATAGTTGAAAATAGAATAAGGATTTGATATAATGGTTGGGTAGATGGCTCTATAGCCAAGTGGTAAGGCGTGGGTCTGCAACACCCTGATCGTTGGTTCAAATCCGACTGGAGCCTCCAGTGATAATATCAAGACATTTAGTAATAAATACTAGATGTCTTTTTTTATTATTCCTTTAAGTAACATATTTTTAGTAATGTTTTCTAGTCTTATAATGATAAATCTTTTCTTGCCTATGGCATTAAACGAATGATCCATAGCATATACATATTTATCTATAAATATATACCTTCCATGTATATCATCATTGTTTATAATATTAATGTTATTCGGGATAACTATATTGTTTAAATATGATCTAGTTGACGTAATGATAGTTATTTTTACTTTAATATCTTTAAGCATTGATATTAAAAAACTATCTGCATAATAATCAGTGATAATAATTTCATTTTTAGCTAAAAAGAATAGCTTTCTTAAAAAAGAATAAGGTTCTAAGATTTCACCTTCATAGATTAATTGATTATTATTTGAATATACAGTCTCTTCTAAATCTTTTAATCTATTTTCAATATCAATAAAGCTAGCTTCAAGTTTTAATATATTTGATTGATAAGCGATTACTCTATCCTTATTAATAGCATAGCCATTAAGTAAATATTGTTTTAAAATAGAATTAGCCCAACGGCGAAACATGACACCACGTTTGGATTTAATGCGATATCCAATTGAAATTATGAATTCTAAGTCATAGAAAACAACAGGCTTGTCAGAGAAAGGAATTTGCATTTTTTGCAAATTGCTTTCTGTGCATTCCTTTTCATACATTATATTTCTAATATGTCGGGAAATTACGGAAATATCTCTTCCATATAAATCGGATATTTGCTGTTGCGTTAGCCATACAGTATTTTCGTTAGGTGATACTTTTACATCTAGACTAAAATCACCATCCTCAAATTTAATTAATTCATAATTGCTTTCTTTATTATTCATATTAATATCCTCCTTTTTTATCAACAAAAAAAAGCCCGACTGCTTTTAGGCAATCAGGCAATAAATTTTATATTGATTTGTATTAGAATTATTGTTTTATTCATAGAAATCTCCTTCAATACAATTAGATTATAACATATCATAGATGGTACCGACACAATTTATTAAAATAATAATGATGTTATGCTATAATGTATAAGAAAGAGGAAGAATATGAAAGTTTTATATGTAGTTAATAATTATTACGCAGAAGGTAATGGTCTGTCAGCTTCTGCTAGAAGAACAGTTAAGTATTTAAAAGAAGCAGGATTAGAAGTTAAAACAATTTCAGCTGCTAATCCATATTCTAATCTAGAAGAACCAGATTATATTTTACCTGATTTCAAAGTTCCTATTTTTGATGGATTAGTTAGAAAGCAAGGCTATTCTTTTTCTAAATCAGATGATGATGTAATTAGAGAAGCAGTTAGGTGGGCAGATGTCGTTCATTTAGAAGAACCATTTATCATTCAAATGCGAACTTGTAAAATCGCAAAAGAAGAAGGTGTTCCTCTAACGGCTACCTACCATCTCCATCCGGAAAACTTATATGCTTCCATTCACATGCGTAAAAATATGCCTCTCAATAATGCCACAATGAAAGTGTGGAAAGAAGCGGTTTTTGATAATTGTAAAATCATCCAATGCCCTACTGAAAATGTTAAAGAGAGATTGGTTAAGTGGAAATATAAAGCCGATCTAAGAGTTATATCTAATGGGATGCTACCTAATGATGATAAATTGTTATCTAACACTGTAACTGGCGTTAATGTTAGGAATAAAGATATTTATAATGTAGTATGTACGGGTAGATATTCAGTAGAAAAAGATCAAGCAACACTTCTAAAAGCAATGAAGTATTCTAAATATGCGGATAAGATTCAATTGATATTGCTTGGTCAAGGGCCAAATGAAGCGCCACTTAAACGATTAGCAATAAAACTTGTTAATAAAGGTATTATAAAGAATCAACCAATATTTAAGTTTTGTACTTTAGATGAGTTAAAAGAAATATATAAAGAAGCTGATTTATATATTCATTGTGCAGTAATTGAGGTGGAAGGCCTTTCTTGCATGGAAGCTATTCAAATGGGTGTTGTACCGATTATTGCGAAAGGTAAACTAAGTGCTACTAGTCAATTTGCTTTGTCGGATAAGAGTATATTCAAAGAAAAGGATGCTAAAGAATTAGCAGAAAAGATAGATTATTGGATAACTCACGATGAGGAAAGGATCAAAGAAGCTAAGAAGTATTTAGGTAGTGAAAAGAAATATGATATTCATAAATCAATTGACTTATTAGTTAAGATGTATCAAGATGCTATTAAATAAAGGAGAAAAATATGTCAACAAAAAGAGAATTAAGAAAACAAATTAAGAAAGAATCACGTGAATTATTAGAAGAAAATCGTTGGAATGTAGTTTTAGGTAATTTATTAGTTGGTACTGCTTCAGGAAGTGAAGTAGCTGGAGTTGGTATTGTTCTTACTGGACCGCTTCAATATGGCTTAACTAGTTATTGTTTTAAAGCTGTTAGAAAAGATGAAAGTAAAAATACTGGTGATTTATTTAGCGGTTTTTCTAATGATTTCGGAAGAAGCTTAGTTTTATTCGTATTAGAAACTGTTTATTTATGTTTATGGACACTTTTATTCTTTATTCCAGGAATCATTAAATCATTTAGTTATTCAATGGCTTTTTATCTATTGAAAGATCATCCAGAATTAAGCGGGAAAGAAGCAATTACTGCTAGTAGAAAAATAATGAAAGGTCACAAGTGGGAATTATTCGTACTTCATTTAAGTTTCATTGGTTGGATTCTTTTATCAATGCTTACACTTGGAATTTTAGCTATCTTCTTTGTTGGTCCATGGATGAACTTAGCACAAACTAAATTCTATGAAAGTATTAAAGAAACTGAAGAATAAATTTAAGGATGCGTATGCATCCTTTTATTTGTGAAGATTAGGAAAAAATGGTAAAATGGATTAGAGGTATATTATGAATAAGAAGATATTAAATAATAAAATATTTTTATATTTAACTGAGTTCTTTGCGGGAATGAGCGTAATGGCTGTAGAGTTAGGCGCACAAAGATTACTTGCGCCTTATTTTTCTTCAAGCCAAATTGTTTGGACAATTGTAATTGGTTCAATTATGATTGCTATGGCGCTTGGTAATATTTATGGAGGCAAGAAAGCTGATAAAGACCCTAATCCTGATAAATTATATTTACGAATTATAATTGCTGCTTGTTGGTTAGCGCTAATTCCAGTAGTAGGTAAATATATTATAGCTGGTATATCTGCAGTGTTAATATTTACTGTTAGTTCAGGCTATTTAATTGTAGCTGCAACAGCATCATGTATTATTTTATTTATATTCCCGTTATTCTTATTAGGTACAACTACTCCATCTTTAGTAAAATATGCTACTAAATCATTAGATGAAAGTGGTAAAACAGTTGGATGGTTAGGTGCTTTTAATACAGTAGGATCAATAATTGGTACATTTTTACCAACATTTGTAACTATCCCTACCATTGGAACTAACTTAACATTTTTAATATTTGCGGCTATTTTATTAATACTAGCCCTTGTGTATTTTATTTCATGCAAAGCATTCCCCATTAGGGCAATAATCGGTATTATCCTATTAACAATAGGCTTTATATTTGGATCAAAAACTGATTTTGCTTTTTGGGAAGAGGATTCGGTATATGAAGGTGAATCAGTATATAACTATTTAAGAGTAACAGAAGATGCAAATAGTATCGATTTATCCACAAACGTTCTCTTTGGCGTACAATCCACATATTATAAAACTGATAATATTTATACTGGTGATTATTATAATTACTGCCTAGCTTCCTTACCAGCTAGTGATATTTATAATAGAGAAAATACTAAGATGTTAATTTTAGGTATGGGTAGTGGTACTTTTGCCACTCAAACTTATAAATATTTTGAGAATGTGGATATAACAGGGGTTGAGATAGATAAAGATATTATTGAGTTATCTTATAAATATTTTCATTTATCAAAAGATTGTGAAGTTTATAATTATGATGGTAGAGCATTTCTAAACATCGATAAAGAAAAATATGATGTTATTATGCTAGATGCATATCAAGATATAACTATTCCATTTCAAATGTCTACAATCGAATTCTTTGATTTAGTTAAAGATCACCTAACAGATAATGGTGTAATGGTAGTTAATCTAAATATGCGCTCTGATGAAGAAGGTAATATTAATTTCTATTTATGCGATACCATCACTAAATGTTTTAGTGAAGTATATTTTGTGAATGTAATGAGTTCTTCAAATAGAATATTACTTGCATCTAATAATCCTAATATGATTAATAATTTAAATAATAATTTAGATTTAATAGATAATGCATCACTTAAATACTTTATACAAAGTAAAGTTGTAGATAAGTTAGAAGTATATAATGGTGGCGACTTAATTCTAACTGATGATAAGGCACCAGTAGAACTACTTGGAATTGGGGTAATTGATACCCTAATTAGTGAAGAAGTAGATTTCTATAAAGATATTTATAAAGAAAAAGGATTGAAGGGATTACTTGATTATTTAAGTAATTAGTAAATTATGAAAAATAAAGGTTTAGCATCAAGCATAGTTATTAGTATATTCTTAACTATAATTTTATTAATGGTTCTCTTTTTAGCAACCAATAGCTTTCATGAAACGGTGGAAAGTTTTACGGAATCGGCTAGTGAACAAACTGAAGATAATCCAGGAGCAGGTATAGCTTTAGTATTTGTGGCTTTATTTGCGGGTGTGGCAATTATATTACTATTTTTAATACCAATGGTATTTATCTTAGTATCATCAAGCATTTTACTTCCTATTTCAATTAGAAACAGAAAATCAGATGCTAAATGGATTAGAATACTAAGCTATGTATTTGACGGATTATTGGCAAGTTGTATTTTATTTGACATTTTTAAGTTTATATTGATAAGAATTGGTATTGGATGATGATATACAAGTTTAGTTTTTACTAAACTTGTATTTAATTAATTTACCATTTAGAGTATAATTGATTAGTATTATAGGTATATTATATGAGAAAAGAAAACATAAAGTATAAAGCATTAACAGCAATTAGATACTTAGGTGATGGGTTCTTTTATCCATTCTTTGCTTTGTATTTAGTAAGCAGAGGATTACTTGAAGCAAGGATTGGTTTTATATTAAGTATATCACCCCTACTTGCTATTTTAATGAATCCAATTTATGCCAAGATTTGTAATAAAATAAAGAAAACTAGAATTACTTTAGGAATAATATCAATCTTAGAAGGATTGATGATTCTATTAATTGGATTTAGTAGTAATTTTTATTTTATAACTGTTTTAGCTATTTTTATGGCTATATTTGGAGCATGCCACTACGGGCTAATGGATTCATTACTTGCTATATATTCTGATAATTCTAAACAGAATTATTCAGGATTTAGGTTATATGGATCAGGAGCATATATTATAGCCACAGCAGCTAGCGGATATATTTGTAAACTAGTTAGTTATCAAGTAGCATTTGGAATAAGCTTTGGTTTATTTGTTATTAGTGGAATATTATATTTAGTATTAAAAGATATAAATATTGAAGAAGAACAAGATATTACAAAAAAAGATTCAGTTGATTATAAAGTAGTATTATCAAATAAAAGATTTGTTTTCTTTATGTTCTTCTATGGCTTAATGCTAGCTTTGATTTTTACAAATAATAATTTCTTTGGTACATATTTAGAAACTAGAGGGGTTGATAGTGACGGATATGGACTTGTCTTTTCTTATTTTGTGGCGGTAGAGCTAGTAGTATTACTAGTATTAAATAAGATAAAAAAGAAGACATCACCTTATGTCTTATTAATAATATCAGCTATATCTTTAGTTATCAGATTACTCGTATGTTATTTATATGCACCAGTTTGGCTAGTTATAGTTTCTTCGGGCTTACGTGGAATTGGATATGGCATAATTCTACATGTAAGTTACCAATATGTTATAGATTTAGTAGGAGAAGATAAAGCAACAAAAGGAATAATGTTATGTACATTAGTTTATTCAATTCTTTTATTTGCTTTTAATAATATCAATGGTAACTTGATTGAGGCATATGGATATAAAAATTATTATTTGATTAACTTAATAGCTTCTATTGTTCTATTAATCTATTCTGCACTTATTCCATTTTTTAACAAGAAAAAGATAGATGATAGAATAGATGAATAAATGAAAAAGATGCAATGCATCTTTTTTTTATTGAATATTGACGGATTTTGGAATATAATGGTAAATGTATAAAAGTTCGTATTGAAAGGGGATTTTTTTAAAATGCAACAATGGTGGCTTTTTATAGTTATTGGAATTTGCTTACTTGCTGTATTATTTGTAATTTATAATTACTTTAAGATTAAGCGAATGGATGAAGGTACTGATCGTATGGTTAAGATGAGTGGAATCATTCGTGAAGGTGCTAACGTATTTATTTTAAAAGAATTTAAAACAATTGGTATCGTAGTAGCTGCTCTTGCTTTATTATTCAGTTTATTTATTGAATCATTTAGCGGTCTTACTTATTTACTTGGTGCTGCTATGAGTAGCGTTGTATGTATTGTTGGTATGAAATCAGCAACATACGCTAATGTTCGTACAGCAAATAAAGCTAGAACATCTTTATCAATTGGAGAAACTGTTAAAGTTGCTTTATCAGGCGGATCAATATCTGGTTTAGCAGTTCAAGCTTGTGGCTTACTTGGTATCGTATTAATCGTTTTACTAAGTGGTGTTGGTACATCTGATCAAGTTATTTCTACTTTAACAGGTATAAAATTATTCAATGGTTGCGGAATCGTAAAGATTGATGCATTACTTACTAACACATCTGTTATGAGAATTACTACTTACGCACTAGGTTGCTCAACTGTAGCAATGTTTAACCGTGTAGCTGGTGGTAACTATACAAAAGCAGCTGATATTTCAGCTGATATCTTAGGTAAAATCAGAAATGATTTACCAGAAGATGATAGTAGAGTTCCTAACGTAATCGCTGACTTCATTGGTGATAATGTTAACGATATCGCTGGTAACTGCTCAGACTTACTAGAAAGTTTTGTAGCAACAATCGCAGCATCAATCGTTATCGCTATTTCATTACTTGAAAGTGGCTTAATTAATAGTAAAGCATTATTTGATTGTGCTTACTTATTCCCACTTGTAATGGCTGGTGGTGGCTTACTTGGTTGTGTATTAGGTATTTTAATTGTTACTATTCGTAAAATGGGTGATAACCCATCTAAAGAATTAAATTTAGCAACTTATATTTCTGCTGGTATTACATTAGTAATCTGTGGTGTATTAAGTTTTGTAGCATTTAAAGATGCTGACTTTGCCGCTTTAGGTTGGAAGATTGGTTGGGCATCTCCATTTGTTAGTGCTTGTTTAGGTATAGTAAGTGGTGTAGCAATTGGTCTAATTACTGAATACTACACAAGTGCAGATTATGCTCCAACTAGAACAATCGCAGAATATGCTACAGAAGGTGAAGCATTCGTAGTTACTAAAGGTGATGCAGTAGGCTCTAAATCTTGCTTATTCCCAATTTTAATCATTGGTGTATCACTAATCGTTTCTGGATTACTTTGCGGAACATATGGTATTGCTATTGCCGCTTTAGGAATGCTTTCATTTGTTGGTACAACTGTATCAATTGATGCCTTCGGACCTATCGCTGATAACGCTGGTGGTTTAGCTGAATCATGCCACTTAGACCCAGATGTTCGTGAAATCACTGATAAACTTGACTCAGTTGGTAATACAACTGCTGCCATCGGTAAAGGATTTGCTATTGGTTCAGCAGCATTCGCAACTGTATCATTAATTTGTGCATTCGTTGGTCACTTCGCAGAAGCACCAAAAATTTCTGATTTCTTACTTATCGCTGGTGCAATCATTGGTGGTGGTTTAATTGAATTCTTCTGTGCTTTATTAACAGATAATACAATCAAATCAGCTAAGGAATTAGCTGATGTTGGTGATAGACAATTATCACAACCTGGTGTATTAACTGGAGAAGTAGAACCAGACTATAACGAACTTGTAAGACTTGCTACATCATCTGCATTAAAGAGAATGTTAGTTCCATCTATCATCGCTTTAGCAGTTCCACTAGTAGCTGGTGCAATTTTCGGACCAGAACTAGTTTTAGGTATCTTACTTGGTTCAACAATCGTAGCAATCCCAAGAGCTATCTTCATGGGTAACTCAGGTGGTGCATTTGACAACGCCAAGAAATATATCGAATCTGGCGCTATCGAAGGTCATGGTAAAGGTACAGCCGCTCACAAAGCAGCCGTAACTGGAGATACAATCGGTGATACTAGAAAAGACGTTGTTGGTGTTGCTCTAGATATCTTCATTAAGATGATGTCAACTGTAGCTACTACATTATTCGTATTAATTAGTGCTTTATATGCATTAGTTATGCAAATATTTGGATAATTGATATAAAACTTTCCGATTTTTCGGAAAGTTTTTTATTTTAATAAGAAAAAATAGGCTCCTTTTGCTAATTATATATGCGAAAGGAGCAAAAAAATGCGCAAAATTATTTTATTTATTTTTAGTATCATATGTGTATGTGGCATTTTTGTAGTAAAGGTAAACGCAGCAGTTACAGGAGTAACCATTCAAAGTGCAACAGCATCATATGATAATGATGAAGAAAGTGTAATGATAGATATTGTTATGAAATCTACACCTAGTGCAGATAAACTAGCAACATATGTCATTGATGTTAAGACACTAATAGACCACTATCATTTTGAGTATTTAGAAGAAGAACATTTTTTCTTTTATGCAATCGAATCAACACCAAATGATAAGCATAGTCACGTGACTAACTCTAATTACTATCCAAGTAATGATACCTTTGAATTTACTTTATTTGAAAGCTCATCCAATGTTTTATATTACTTAACAATCAAATTGATTGTTGATGAGGCAGTAAGTATAAACGGAAATGTGATTGATTATTTACCTCTATCTATAAAGCAGGGAACAGGAAACTCTTCACCTAGTGTAGATAGTGTTTATTCTACAGCTGCTTCCATTACTATGAATTCTACTTCAGGCAGAGGAACAATAAGTGGAACAATTGATTTTTCTTCAAACACTTATCAAGCAGGATGGTATGCAATTGATTTGAATTATGTGAAGGAATATTATGGATTCAGAGTTAACTTATCATCAGCAAACATTAGCTGTAGTTCTAATAGTGAGTTAAATAGTGGTATGAGTGGATCGGTAAATGTAGATAGCAATGGCAATCTATTCTATTTTGCTTTACCAAGTCTATCAAACATTACATCAACAATTAATTACACTGCCACATTTGGTGAAGCAGCAACAGGAACTAATATAAATGCTGCTGGTACTAGAGTTAAGATTATTAGAATTACTAATAATGTAACAACTCAAGCAATGGCTTTTAGTGGTGAAGAGTATTCGTATATTGTTTCAGTTGATAATCCTAAAACAATTGAACAAATTATATCTGCAACAGCGCTAAAAGCATACGATCATCGTGATGGAGAAAAGACTGTTAGTTATACAGATACTGATAGTTACGCAAGCAAAGTAAGCAATGTAGATAACGTTAAGAGTAGAACATTAGGTAATTACAATGTTTCATTTAACGCTAGTGATGCAAAGAATAATAGTTCTAGTTTATTAATTAAGCTAGTAGTTAAGGATTTAAGTGCCCCAACTATTAATTCATCTTCATCTACATTATCGTATGAGAAATCATATAGTGATGCATTAATGGCTGATTCAACATTTACTAGCGGAATTGTAGCTAGTGATAATTATGCAGATGCTAGTGCATTAACTATTAGTGTTGACTCTACAGCTTATAGAAATGGTTATAATCATGTTGGTAATTATAATGTACCAGTAAGTGTTAGTGATCCATCAGGAAATGTTACCAGTGGTAACATTGTAGTTAGAGTAGTAGATGCAGTTGCACCAGTTATTAGCGGTTCATCAACTTTTGCCACATCATACACAAGTGATATTAGTGCTAGCGAGATTGTAGAAAAATGTGGCGTAACTGCAAGTGATGCACTGGATGGGGCAGTAGCTGTAACGATTAGTAGTGATGGCTATACTGCTCACAAATCAGAACCTGGAAATTATGATATTGTAGTTATGGCAAAAGATAATTCAAATAACACAGCATATTTTACAATTCATGTAACTGTTACTGATACCATTACACCATATTTTTTAGTTAATAAAACAACACTAGTTGTGGATAATGGATATGCATATACTCCAAGTCAAATAGTCGATGCAGCTGTTAGTAGCGGATTAATTAGAACTGATTATAGTGATATTGAAGTAGTAGAAGATGAATATACAAATAATGAAAACACTCCAGGATCATATTTGTATAGATTAAGAGTTACATATAGTGATGGAATAGAAGAATATGTTGATATTAATTTGCATGTATTAGGGGAAGACAAAGAAGTTGTAAAGATTAAATGGTATACAAAAGTGGGTACTTTCTTTGTTAGAACATTTACTAAAGTGGGACATTTCTTCAGTGACATCGTTTACGAAAAAGGAATTAAAAAAGTATTCAATTTCGTGAAAGATGTATGGAATAAAGTATTTAGAAGGTAGATTTTAAGCGGCTATTTTTAATAGTCGCTTTTCTTTAAATCTTTTTAAAAATGCCCTTTTATATGATTAGTAATTATGTTATAATGCTTTTACAAGGATTGGTGAGCTCAATGCAAGATAAGAGAATTGAACTATATTTTGACATTTTAAAAACATCAGAAATTGAAGTAACAACTGAATCAGAATTATTTGGAGGATTATTAGAAGGAGTATCAGTTACTATGTCTACAATGACTGCTAAAGTAACTTTGCATTTTCCTAATGTACTAAGTATCCAAAATTTATTATTGCTTGATAAAGCGGTTAATAAGTATTTTCTTGCAGCAGGCTTTAAGGGTACTCAATTAGAATTACAATATGATAATCCTGCTATTTCTAATGAAGCACTAAGTGGCTACTTTGACTTCGCAGTTAATGCTTTAGGTGAAGAACAAAAACGTTTCTATGTTCTCCAAGAAAGAAACAAAACTATTGAAAAGAATAAGATTTCAATTTTTGTTGCTAATGAAGATGAAGGAAGCGTTATAGTCGATCAAGTTATTGCTTTAGAGAACTTTCTAAAAACTCTCGGCTTAAAAGTATCAGTAGAAGCAGTAATTAGTGCATTTGAAACACCAATTTTAAATATTCTTGAAGAAAACAAAAAAAGAGCAAATGCTGATGCATTGCGTGAACAAAGTCAATATGATTCATCTGCCTCAACTGAAAAAGATGATTATGATACTAAGAAAAAGAAATATATTAAACCACCTAAACAAAAAGCTGCTATTAATAGACCAGCAACATCACTAGCAGTGCTACCTTCAAGTCAAGCAGATTTAGTTGAATATAACCAAAGAAATGGTAATCAAGAAATTGCTATTGAAGGAACTATTCTAAAATCTGAAGTTGTAGAGAGAAATTCTAAAACTGATGATCGCCGTTTTATGATTTATCAAGCAACACTAGTTGAAGGTGATCATGCAATTATAATTAAGACTTTCATTAACTTAAAGATTGAAGGTAACGAGCAGTATTATAAAGAAAAAGCAGTTGCCGGTGTTAGAGTTAAATGCAGTGGTTATTTAACATATGATACATATATTCGTGATATTGCTTTCAATATCACTGACTTAATGATCATAAATGAGCCAGCCGAAGAAACAAAGAAACCTGTCGATTTAGCTCAAGTTAAAAGAGTAGAACTTCATGCCCACTCAAAGATGAGTGTTCAAGATAGTGTTATGGGTATTAGTGATTATGTTTCAAAAGCAGCTGATTTTGGACATCGAGCAATTGCTATAACTGATATGCATAATATTCATGCATTTCCTGACTTTTATACAGAATGTACAAAAGCGAATATCTTACCAATCTTTGGTTTAGAAGGCGAATTGGTTGATGAAGATAAATATAAAATTGCTTTAATTGAAAACGAAAAGACAGTAAATCTTGATTTGAGAGATGCTACATATGTAGTATACGATTTAGAAACAACAGGCTTTTCAAGTAACTATAATGAAATCATTGAAGTAGCTGCTGCCAAAGTTAGAAATGGTCATATCATTGATGAGTTTTCTACATTCGTAAAACCAACTCGTGAGATTGGTAGACAAATAACAGAATTAACTAGTATTACTAATGATGATGTTAGAAATGCACCAAGCGTAGAAGAAGTATTACCAGAATTCTATAAATTCTTTAAAGGATGCATTCTAGTTGCTCACAATGCCACATTTGATAATTCACATTTGTTCCAAGGCCTAAAGAGATTAGGAATTGATGCATATGATACACCATCAATTGATACATTACAGTTAGCAAAAGTTAGATATGGTCATGGAACTAGACTTAAGAAATTCAACTTAAAAGCAATGTGTCAATTCTTCGATGTAGAACTTCTTCAACATCACCGTGCTATTAATGATGCTAAAGCAACAGCATATTGCTTCATTAAGATGTTAAATGATATGTTTGATTCACATATTAATTTCTATGATGAAATTAATAAATGTATCGATTTAGATGCAGCATTTGAGCTAGCTTATCCTACTCATTTTACGATTCTTTCTAGAAATGAAAAAGGGCGAAAGAACTTATATGAAATAGTATCTGATTCACATACAACTCATTTCTATAAGAAACCAATGATTTTAAAGAGTTTCTTAGAAGCTCATCGTGAAGGATTATTGATTGGATCTGGTTGTATTGAAGGTGAAGTATTTGATACAGCATATAATAAGAGTTATGAAGAATTATTAAAGGTAATGGAATTCTATGATTATATTGAAATCCAACCTGTTAGTATTTGCTCAGTTTTAGTTCATCGTTATCAAGATAAAGCAGTTTATGGGTTTATTGAAGATACAATTAAGAAAATCATTAAAGCAGCAAAACAGTTAGGTAAAATTGTTGTAGCTACTGGTAATGTACATCATTTAAATAAAGAAGATTTATTATTAAGAAAGATATACATTGATGCTCCACAAATCGGTGGTGGTATTCACCCACTTAAAGATATAATTGATAATGTTCCTTCAATGCATTTTATGAATACTGAAGAAATGTTAAATGAGTTTAAGTTCTTAGGTGAAGATTTAGCTTACGAAGTAGTAGTTACAAATACTAATAAAATAGCAGATATGATAAGTGCATATTCATTATTCCCTCAAGATTTGTTTACACCAAAAGATGATATGCTTAAAGATAGTGGCGTACCTTCATTTGAGGGTGGTGTAAGGGAAATGACCTATGCTAATGCTAAGAAGATTTATGGTGATCCACTTCCTAAATTTATTGAAGATCGAATTGAAAAAGAACTATCAGTAATCTTAGGAAAAGGATATGCTTCAATTTATTATATTTCGCACTTACTTGTTAAGTATTCTACAGACGCAGGTTATGTGGTAGGTAGTCGTGGTAGTGTTGGTAGTAGTATTGTTGCCACATTCATGAATATAACTGAGGTTAATGGCTTACCACCTCATTATTACTGCCCTCATTGTCATTTCGTAGCTATTAAATATAGCGATGAAGAAAAGAAGATATATGAACGTAGTGCGGAACAATTGATGTTTGAAAAAGCATTGCAAGAAGTTGACACAGGATTTGACCTAGAAGAAGCAGTATGTCCTATCTGCGGAAAGCCATTAAAGAGAAATGGCGTTGATATTCCATTTGAAACATTCTTAGGCAGTAAAACAGATGTTAAAGTACCAGATATTGATCTGAACTTCTCTGGTGAATTCCAAGCTAAAGCGCATGAATTCTGTAGAACAATGTTTGGTAAAGATCATGCATTCCGCGCTGGAACTATTTTAACTATTGCGGATAAGACAGCGTATGGTTATGTGCGTAATTATTTTGAACGTCAAGGCGAAGTAGCTCGTCAAGCTGAGATTACACTACTTGCAGATAAAATATCAGGTGTAAAGAGATCTACCAGCCAACACCCAGGTGGAATTGTAGTTTTACCAAAAGAAATAGAATACACTGATATCATTCCAGTTCAATATCCAGCTGATGACATGGAATCAAATTGGCGTACAACCCATTTTGATTATCATAAATTTGAAAAGAATTTATTAAAGCTTGATATTCTTGGCCATGATGATCCTACAATCATTAAGTTCTTAATGGATTGTGTACATGCTCATCCAGAAGAATTTGAATTTGATAATGTAGAAGATATTCCAATTTTGGACCCTGCGGTATTTAGATTATTTAATTCAGTTGATTCATTAGGAATTACTCCTAATGATGTTGATGGGGAAACAATTGGTACTGCTGGTATTCCAGAATTTAATACTCCTCTTACTAAAGATATGCTTAGAGAAGCATCACCAAAGACTTATGCTGATTTACTAAAGATATCAGGATTAAGTCATGGTACTGATGTATGGAACGGAAATGCGAGAGATTTCCTTCATGGTAAAAAAGAAGGATTCCCGGCTATTCCATTTAAGGAATTAATCGGATGCCGTGATGACATCATGGTTTATTTAGTATCAAAGAATGTTCCATCAAGTGATGCCTTTAAGATTATGGAAAAAGTAAGAAAAGGTAAAGGCGTATCAAATGATTATGAAAGAGAAATGTTATCATATGGTGTGCCTAAATGGTATATCGAATCATGTAAATTAATTAAATACATGTTCCCTAAAGCCCATGCTACAGCATATGTTATTATGGCTTTAAGAATTGGTTGGTTCAAAGTTTATAAACCACTATATTATTATTCTGCATTCTTCTCTAGACGTGCTAAAGCTTTTGATATTGAAGCAATGGCTGGTGGTAAAGATCGAATTAATTTGGCTATTAAAGATATTCAAAACAAAATTAAACTTAAGACAGCCACAAACAAAGATAATGATGTATTACCATGCTTACAATTAGCACTTGAAGCTAGTGCTAGAGGCGTTAAGTTTAAACAAATTGATATTAATGCTTCAGCCGCATATGATTTTATAGTTTCTAAAGAAGATAATAGTTTATTAATTCCATTTAGTGCTTTAAATAGCTTAGGTGGAGCTACAGCTGAATCAATCGTAGAAGAAAGAAATAAGAAGCCATTCACATCAAAGAAGGATGTCTTAAACCGTACTAAGATTAATTCAACTCAACTTGATAAACTAGAAGAATTAGGATCTCTTGGTGACCTACCAAAAGAAGACAACATCTTTAATTTATTTTAATTAAAGATACCTTAAAAAAAGTGTTATACCTTTGCATTAATTGTTGTGCAAAGGTATAATTTAATAAAGAGGTGATTATTATGCGTAATTCTAATCCAGTATTTAGCGCAGCAAGAAAGCAAGAATTTAGTGATACTCGTGTGTGTACATATAAAGGTGTTGCTTTTAAAACATTATATTATGTATTAATGGTTCTAGTTGGGGCAGCAATCGGTATTTTCTTAATGGTTGTTAATCCTAACCTTGGTGTATCATTTTTACTTGGTGCTTTCTTTGTAGGGTTTATTTCTTCAATGATTGCTATGATGGTTCCCCGTGCTACTAAATACGCTGGTACAATCTATTGCTTATGTGAAGGTATGATTGTAGGGCTACTTTCATTACTCTTAGAATTAGTAATTCCTGGCGTAGTAGGTGTAGCTTTAATCTCTACAATCGCATGTGTAATGGTAGTAGCAATGTTTTACTTAACTGGTTTAGTTAAAGTAACAGGAACATTTATTCGTTTCTTATTAATATTCTCAATGAGTTTATTAATTGGCTGGTTTGTAAGTTATATCTTAAGCTTATTTGGCTTACTTACTATTAGCGGTGATAATTTTGGGCTATCATTATTTATGTCTATCATTATGGTATTCTTAGCAGTTCTATTCTTATTCAGCGATATGGAACAAATCAGGATTGCGGTAGAAGGTGGGATGAGTAAAGAATACGAATGGTATTCTTCATTTGGCTTAGTGTTCACAATTATATGGCTTTATATACGTGTGCTTTATATTGTAGCGCTAATCATGGGAAGAAGAAACTAAAGTATGAAGTGTAAGAAGTATCTTACACTTTTTATTAATTTATAGTATAATGGTATAGGATAAATAAGAGGTAGAATATGAAAAAAGTATTAGTTATTAATGGACCTAGTCTAAATCTATTAGGCATTCGTGAAGTAGATATTTATGGCCAAACTACATATAAAGATTTAGTTAAATTAATTAATAAAGAAGCTAAAGTGCTAAATTTAAAAACTAAATGTGTCCAATCTAATTATGAAGGCAAAATAATTGATTACATTCAAAAAGCATATAGCAAATTTGATGGTATCATCATTAATCCTGGTGCTTATAGTCATTATTCATATGCCATTAGAGATGCCATTGCTTCAGTTAATATAAAAACAATTGAAGTGCATATATCGGATGTGCTAAATCGTGAACCTTTTAGAGCAAGTTTAGTAATTAGTGATGTCTGTAGCAAGACTATTATTGGTAAAGGAATAAATGGATACTTAGAAGCATTAAAAGAATTCGAATGAAAACGATAAACCAAGCTTAAAATAATAAGCTGTTTTATTGATTAATTATAAATATTGTAGTATAATCGTAATGGAAAAAAATAAAACCAAAGGGAGGATTTATTAATTATGGCTGTAAAAGTAGCTATTAATGGTTTTGGCCGTATCGGTCGTTTAGCTTTCAGACAAATGTTTGGTGCTGAAGGTTATGAAGTTGTTGCTATCAACGACTTAACAAGCCCTGCAATGCTTGCAAATTTATTAAAGTATGACACTGCACAAGGTGGATATGCTGGTCACATCGGAGAAGGATTACACACTGTATCTTCTAAAGAACCTGTATTCGCAGAAGATGGTAAGACAGTTGTTACTCCTGGTTCTATCACAGTTGATGGAAAAGAAATCACTATCTATGCAATGCCTAAAGCTCAAGATTTACCATGGGGTGAACTTGATGTAGATGTTGTATTAGAATGTACTGGTTTCTATACTTCTAAAGCAAAAGCTCAAGCTCATATTGATGCTGGCGCTAAGAAAGTTGTTATTTCAGCTCCTGCTGGAAATGATCTACCAACTATCGTATTCGGTGTAAATGAAGGCACTTTAACACCTGAAGATAATATTATTTCTGCTGCATCTTGCACAACTAACTGCTTAGCTCCTATGGCTAAAGCTCTAAATGATTATGCACCTGTTCAATCTGGTATCATGTCTACAATTCATGCATACACTGGTGACCAAATGATCTTAGATGGTCCACATCGTAAAGGTGACTTAAGAAGAGCTAGAGCTGGCGCTGCTAACATCGTTCCTAACTCAACTGGCGCTGCAAAAGCAATCGGTCTAGTAATTCCAGAATTAAATGGTAAATTAATCGGATCTGCTCAACGTGTTCCAGTAGTTACAGGTTCAACTACTATTTTAACTGCAGTAGTTAAAGGTAAAGATGTAACTAAAGAAGGTATCAACGCTGCTATGAAAGCACAAGCTAACGAATCATTCGGATACAACGAAGATCAAATCGTTTCAAGTGATGTTATTGGTATGAGATTTGGTTCTCTATTCGATGCAACTCAAACTATGGTTGCTAAGATTGCTGATGATCTATTCGAAGTACAAGTAGTTTCATGGTATGATAACGAAAATTCATATACTAGCCAAATGGTTAGAACTATTAAATATTTTGCTGAATTAAAATAGTTATAGAATATGATTAATAATTAAGCGGTAATTTTTGTTTAGCAAAGTTACCGCTTTTTTTGGAGGCATTATGGTTAATCTTAATCAAACTATACAATTAAATATAATTAGCCAAAATTATGAAGGCTTGGGTGTGGCTAAAGTAGATGACTTAGTAGTATTTGTAGATGGGGCTATTAAAGGGGAAACTGTAAAAGCCAAAATTACAAAGGTAACTAAGAATTATGCAGTCGCTAAATTAGTAGAAGTAATTAAAGCTTCACCTAATAGAATCAAGCCATTATGTCCATATTTTAATATATGTGGTGGATGTAGTTTGCTTCATATGGACTATGTTGCTGGCTTAAATCTAAAACTTGATGCCTTTAATGAGACTTTAAGAAAAATAGGCAAGATTGATTATAAGGCTACTAAAATTTATGGAATGGAAGAACCACATTCATATCGCAATAAAATCCAAATGCCAGCAGGTACTAGTGATAAAAACAAACTAGTATTTGGTTATTATAAAAAAGATAGCCACGATGTTGTGGCAATTGAAGACTGTTTAGTTCAAAGTGATAATGTTACTAAGGTTATTAATTTTGTTAAAAATGTATGTAACGAATTAAATATTACTGCTTATAACGAACAAACTAAAACTGGGGCGATTCGCCATATTTTAGTTAGAGAAAATAAAAATAGCGAGTTAATGGTTGTAATAGTTACTAATGAAGAAAAGATTAATAATGAAGATATATTAGTAGAAAAGATTATTAATAAATTTGGTAATGTTAAAAGTATCATTAAAAATATAAATACGATGCATAACAATGTAATACTTGGCGCTAATTCTATATGCTTATTTGGTAAAGATGAAATTGTAGATGAAATATTAGGCCTAAAATTTAAGATTTCACACAAATCATTCTTCCAAATCAATAGAAGGCAAACAGAAAAGTTATATTCACTAGTATTAGATAATTTAGGTGAAAATGCTAAAGAAATGAATGTAATTGATGGATATTGTGGAGTGGGATCGATAAGTTTATGTTTAGCAAAAAAAGTAAAACATGTATATGGTATTGAAATTGTAGAAGAAGCAATAAACGATGCTAAAAACAACGCAGTATTAAATAATATAACTAACGCTAGTTTTTATGTTGGCAAAGTTGAAGATTTAATCGATGATTTTATTGATAAAAACATTGATTGTATTGTAGTAGACCCACCTCGTAAAGGAATAGAAGAAAAAGTATTAAGATCGATAATTAATGCTAATATCAAAAAGATAATATATGTATCATGTAATCCAGCAACTTTAGCGAGAGATTTAGGTATACTAAATGGTTATTATGATGTTAAAGATATTAGTTTAGTCGATATGTTTTGTATGACTAATGGCGTTGAATCAATAGCAACTTTGAGTTTAAAGAGGTAGGGCTAATGGTTACTTAGACACTTATAGAAAAATCTATAGGTGTTTTTTTATTAAAATAATGGTTGACTTAAAATCTACTTGATAGTACAATTAAATTAGAATGGTGGTACATAAAATGAAAAACATTATTGTGAAAGAAAAAACTATTAACATTACTGGGATAGATGATAATGATTATATTTCTTTGACTGACATTGCAAGAATAAAGAATAGTAAAGAACCAAAGGATGTTGTTAAAAATTGGATGAGACTTAGATCTACCTTGGAGTATTTAGGATTATGGGAAAGAATCAATAATCCTAATTTTAAAGGGGTCGAATTCGACCCCCTATTGCAAGAGGCGGGTAGAAATTCATTTACAATGTCACCTACTAGGTGGGTTAGTGAATTTAATGCAATTGGAATTCGAACTAAAGCAACAAAAAATGGTGGTACCTTTGCACATAGAGATATAGCTCTTGAATTTGCAAGTTGGATTTCTGCTGAAGTCAAACTATATATTATAAAAGAGTTCCAACGATTGAAAATCGAAGAAAGTGAAGAATTAGAGTGGCAAGGTAAAAGAATGCTTACTAAAATTAACTATCTAATTCATACTGACGCAATTAAAGAATATTTAATTCCAATTGAATTAACCGAAGCTCAAAAGTCATTTATATATGCTAGCGAAGCAGATATGTTAAATGTTGCTTTGTTTGGTATGAGAGCTAAAGAATGGAAAGAGAAATATCCTGAGAAGAAGGGTAATATTAGAGATTATGCTTCAACAATTGAGCTTGCAATTCTTTCTAATCTCGAATATCATAATTCATTATTAATTAAAGATGGTGTTATTCAAAAAGAAAGACTAATAATATTAAATAAAGAAGCTAATAGAGAAAAAGAATTATTCAATAAAAATAATGTGAAAGTGATTGAAAGTAAGAAATGAGTAATAAACTTGGAGATAAAATAAAAGAAATTAGATTAGAAAAAGGAATGAGTCAAGAAGAATTTGCTAAAGAATTGGGTTATACGTCTAAATCTACAATTAATAAAATTGAAAAAGGCGTCAATGATATAAGTTATGATAAGCTTGAATTATTAATTCGAAAATTTGATTTAGAAGTAAATGAATTATTCGATGATTTAGCAAAAGATATTGGTTGTAAGGCAATATCTGAAGATAGAACTGAAAAAGTAGAACTTACAGTTTTATGCTTGGTTGAAAATGGTAATAAAGTATTACTCCAAAATAGAGTAAAAAAAGATTGGCAAGGCTATACATTGCCTGGGGGACATGTTGAAAAAGAGGAATCCTTTGTTGATGCAGTCAAACGAGAAATGAAAGAAGAAACAGGATTAGATATTAAAAATCCAATTCTAGCTGGTGTTAAACAATTCCCTATAAAATATGGAAGATATATTGTATTTTTGTTTAAGGCAACTGAATCCGAAGGCGTTTTGCAGTCATCTAAAGAAGGAAAAATGGAATGGGTAGAATATAATGATATATCAAATCTAAACACAGTTGATGATTTCGAAAAATTGCTAAAAGTAATGAACTCAAGTAATTTAAGTGAATTTCAGTATGTTGTTAAAAATGATGTATGGGAAGTTTTATTAAAATAATATAAAGAATAAAGTAGATTATTTAAGAAAAAAAATTATAAACTTATTTCCAAAACTGCGGAACTTTGATTAACATATTGAGACAGTATGCTCGCTCGTAAGTAAAGCAAAATAATTATTACAAAAAAAAGAAACAAGATTTATGATTCTTGTTTCTTGCGTTTGTATAACAAATGTGATACAATTTTATTGAGGTGAATTGAATATGGAAAATAAAGAAAACAAGAATGAGCTTATACATATTAGAATAGAGCCAACTGTTAAAGAAAAATCTGAAGATATTTTTAAAAAACTCGGGATTAATATGTCTTATGCTGTATCTCTTTTTTTAAATCAAGTAATACTTAAGAATGGTTTTCCTTTTAATGTAGAACTACCACAAGTAAATGAAACAGAAGTAGAAGCTTTAGCTAAGATAATTGAAGCAACTGGTGGAAATGGGGAAGTTAGTGAAAGAAATCAAAAGATAATTCATTTATATTCTATAGGTGATATTGATTATGATACAGCAGTATATGCTATTAAAAGGAGTTTTGTTAGAGAATGAAAGATCCATATGTATATGAAGGAACAAATGTTTTAATTAATCTTGTTTATGATCAATACAATGGTAGTAATGGAAGTTTTTTTAAAACAAATAATCGAGTGATGGTAAGACCATTTCCTAACTTACCGACTCCCATGTATGTAGAAAGATATTCCAATAAGAAAGCGCAGTATGAAGTCTTAGAAGGAAATATAATATTATCACAATTTATAGATCTTGAGCGTGCAAAAGAATATGCAAAGATGTATGTTACTGGAAACCTTGGCATAAATGTTTTAAAGGTGTGTGTAGGTGATGAAGATACGGACTTCATTGAAGCTTACGACATTTCTCATAATATAGAGAAATGGGTTTATTTGAAAAAAGTTCAATAGTATTAATATTAAAAGCATAGAAAAGATATAAATAATAATGTATAGTAGTTTTAGAAATGGTGGCTATTATGAAAAAGAACGAAATTGAAGATGTTAGTAGTCCATTAGTTGATATAGTTAATCTTATTGAAAAACATAGAGAAAATGCATATCGCAAAATAAACGAAGAATTAGTGACTATGTATTATGAAATAGGTAAGTACTTATCCGAGAAAGTAGAATCTGAAAAATGGGGTTCTAAAGTTATTGATAGTATTGCAAAAAGTGTTAATGAAAAGTACCCTTCATTAAAAGGGTTTAATAGAGCAGGTCTGTATAGAATGATTCAGTTTTATAAAACTTATAAAGATAATGAAATTGTCTCAACACTGTTGAGACAAATTAGTTGGAGCAACAATTTAGCAATTCTTTCTGGGACTAAAACTATGGAAGAAAAAGAATTTTATCTTCGCATGTGTATCAAAAATAATTATTCTGCAAGAGAACTAAATAGACAATTGTCAAGTGGATATTTCTATAGATACATACTTTCTAAAGATAATAAAGATTTAGAGTCAACAACTAAAACTATTAACGAAGATGACATCCCTGCAACAAGAATACTAGATCAATATTCATTAGAGTTTTTAGATTTGCCAAATAATTATTCTGAGAAGGATTTGCGAAAGTCAATAGTATCGAATCTGAAGGATTTCATTTTGGAAATAGGCAAGGATTTTGCATTCGTCGGTGAGGAGTATAGAATACAAGTTGGTGATACTGACTTTTATATTGATTTGTTATTTTATAATATGTGCTTAAAATGCTTAGTAGCATTTGAACTAAAAGTAGGTAAATTTGAACCTGAATATGTATCTAAAATGAATTTTTACCTTGAAGCTTTAGATAGACAAGAAAAAAGAGAAGCAGATAATCCATCAATAGGTGTTATATTATGTTCGGAAAAGAATCAAGCAATAGTTGAATATGCGATGTCAAGAAATATATCACCATTATTAGTGTCTAAATATAGTACCAGTTTAATTGATATCACACTGCTTCAAAATAAGGTTATTGAATTAAGAAAACTATTAGATAACAAGTAGTGTATTAATAAAACCATATCGGTAGCTGATATATAGATATGCTTAATGAAGTGAATGGTAGTATTAATTTATGTGAAGTTGAACACATTATTTTAAACTAATTATTTAAGGAATAAGTTTTCATTGAGTTAATTATGTTAGATTTTAAAGGAATAGAAAGAAAAAGAAAAGATAGTCGCTTCGTAAAGAAATGACTATTTTTTTAAATAAAAATATTAAATATTTGATATAATATAAATGAGCTTGTTCACGATAATGAAAACTGCCTTAAACTTTTAAAAAATAGGGAAAAGAGTGGGCAGTAGAAACTACAATGAAAGTAATCTAACGGCACTTGGACATATTTTAGGAATAACCTTCTTCCTTATTAATTTAAATTAAAATAGGCATAAAGCTAATCAACAAAATTATAGAATTCTATAAAAAAAAGAGATTAAATATCTTGTGAAAGGGTACATTTTTTTGTGTATTTAATAAGGACAAGTAACAGACCGTTGAGACGGTCTGTTGGTTGGCAAAAGGATAAGAAAAATCATATATTTAACAAAGCCCTAGATATTATATTGTTTATCAAAAACTGTCGGATTAGATTGTAAATAAAAGATAAAATGGAATTGAACTCCAAAGAATCTATAGTATAATGTATCTAGATAAAAGGAGATAAATATGAAAAAATTATTAAAAATATCAATTATTGTATTATTTGCTTTTTTAATCCAAATTCTAATTGGTTGTGGTGAAGATAGCAAAGAACAAAAAGCAGCCACTAATGAATCAGTTAATATAAAACTAGATGACAAAGCAAAATCATTTGGAATTAAACTATCAGATAATAAAGATTTTTCAAATCCACAAGATAGTTTTATTGAGCAACGTGTGGAAATATCCGATACAACATTTGCAAATATAAAATATAAAGAAGCATTTAATGCTAATGGTAAATTGCAGGATCATACTTTTTTTGCTTATACTTTATTTGTTAAAAATGGTGGAAATAAAGCCTCAACAATAGAAATAGATGTAGATAGTGGTAATGTAACACGAAGTTGTGATAAAGCTATAAGAATTAGCATTATCGAAGAAGGAAATGTTGATGACACTAATAATATTAGTTTTTCAAAAGGAGCAATTTTCTTAAAAAATGATGGACATGGCGATGAAATCCTTATCGAAAAGCTAAACGAAGAACCTGAAAAAAAAGCATTTTATGATAGATTTGCGAAAGTGTTTTTTACAAATGATGAACATTTTGGAAACTTCTCAATAGAAAACATAGGTGTTAATGAAATAAAAAAAGTAACAATTATTATATGGTTTGAAGGCTGGGACTTGGATGATACAAATGAGATTATTACCGGTCAAATGGAATTAAGTTTTGTATTTTCGGTTAATGATTAAGATTATTTAACAAGGTCAAATTTTGACCTTGTTTTATTTATGCAATAATAATTGTATATGATATAATTTAATTAGAATTTTATAAGTGAGGATATATTTATGTATAATTTTATTTATCATACCCCAACGAGAGTATATTTTGGAAAAGATGAGGAAAAGAAAATAGGATTAATATTAAAAGAATATAATCCCAAAAAAGTATTAATACATTATGGGCAATCATCAGTTATTAAAAGTGGATTGTTAGAAAGAGTAAAAAAATACTTAGAAGAAGAAAATATCCCATTCGTATTACTAGGTGGGGTAAAACCTAACCCTACTTTAGAAATGGTTAGAAAAGGTATTGAAATTGGTAAAAAAGAAAATGTTGATTTCGTTTTAGCAATCGGAGGCGGATCAGTAATTGATTCAGCTAAAGATATTGCTAATGGTCTTGCTAATCCAAATGATGATGTTTGGGATTTTTCACTTGGTAAAAAGAAACCGGCTCATACAACTAAAAAAGGTTGCATCTTAACAATATCAGCAGCAGGATCGGAAATGTCTAATTCTTGTGTAATAACTAATGAAGAAACTCATGAAAAAAGAGGATATAATTCTGATTTTAATCGCTTAGATTTTGCCATTATGAATCCAGAACTTACATATACAGTTAGTAAATATCAAACAGCATGTGGTGCTGTTGATATTCAAATGCATACAATCGAAAGGTTTTTCTGTAAAGGCGGAGATACTTACCTTACAGATGAAATTGCTTTAGCAATTATCAAATCTACTAAAAAAGCAGGAATTGATTCGTATAATAATCCATACGATTATGCTGCTAGATCAAATATGATGTGGGCATCATCGCTTGCTCATAACGGCTTAACGCAATGCGGAAGAGAATTTGTGATGTGTGTTCACCAACTTGAACACGAATTATCAGGAATGTATGAAAATATTGCGCATGGAGCAGGACTTGCTGCTTTATTTCCTAGTTATGCTAGATATGTTTATAAAGCAAATATTGAAAGATGGACTAAGTTTGCAAAATACTTATTTGGTACAGAAGATATTTTAAAAGCTATTTCTATGCAAGAAGAATTCTATAAATCTATTGGTATGCCGACTAGTTTAATTGAACTTGGTGTTAAAGAGGAAGATTTAGAAAAGTTAGCATATAATGCATCACGCGGAAAAACTAGAATTCTTGATGGATATATGAAGTTAGGATATGAAGAAATGTTAGACATTTATAAAATGGCTTATAAGAATTAAAAGGATGGACAAAATGGTTAAATTATATAAACCAAAAATAAATGATTTGTGGTTTAAAGAGTTAATGCTATCTGATGAAGAAACTATGTCATATAACCTTATGTGGGGTGGGACAATTCCTTTTCCAAAAGAGGAATGGGAAGATTGGTATGATTATTGGATTGTAAATCATGATAACAAAAGATTTTATCGATATGTTGTAGATGAAGATGATAACTATGTGGGGAAAGTGGCATATCACTATGATGCAAATGAAGATAAATATTTAATTGATGTAATCATATATTCTAAATATCGTCATAAGGGATATGGGGAAGATAGCCTAAAGTCATTATTAGATGTAGCTAGGAATAATGGAATAAAGATTGTATATGATAATATAGCTAAAGATAATAAAGCGATAAGTTTGTTTTTAAAACTAGGATTTATCATCGATTATGAAGAAGATAAATTTATATATTTAAAAAAAGAATTATAATTATTGATTAAACTGCAATAGGAAGGCTTTATCTTTTTTCTTAAGTAAAACTTAAATGATATATGATTTAAGTTGACTTTAAGAAACTCTCGTATAATGAAGGTATAAAAGATAAAAAGAGGTGAAAGCAATGAAAAGGAGAATGTTAATAGTTTTATTGTTACTTGCTTCATTTTTATTTGTTGGATGTGGTGAAATTACTAATAATGGTGGTTCAACTAATACAACTACAAATAGTAATGTTAGTGGTAAAACTGAAGATATTGAAATTGAAGATGATATAGTTGCATCAACATTTTCTCTAGTTAATGAATCTGGTGTAGCAATAACTCCTACTAATAAAGTATATGCAATTACTAGTGGAGGGGTATATAAAGCTAGCGGTAAGTTAGAAGAAGGCCAAATTTATGTTAATGCCAGTGGAGAAGAAGTTGAAATTGAACTTGATGGTGTATCAATTTCAAGTAGCAGTGTTTCTCCAATCTTTATTAAGGATTGCAGCAAGATTACAATAAAGATAAAAAAAGATACTACTAATTATATTTATGATAACAGAAAAACTGATTACTCTAAAACTACTGATGATACTATTGGTACTAGTGCAATATATGTAGCTAATGGAGATTTGAAAGTTAGTGGTAAAGGAACAGTTGTTATTACTAGTTTATATAATAGTGGAATCCATGGTAAAGATAATGTAACTATTAAGAATTGTACAATACTTATCAAAGCCATGAACAATGGTATTAAAGGCAATGATAAGGTAACAATTGAAGAAAACCCTACAATTGGAATTGTGTGCGGAAACAATGGAATTAAAACATCTAATTCAGATAAAGGATCATCTGCTCAACATGGTTATATTTATATTAATGGTGGAACCATTACTATAAATTCATATGGTGATGCAATTGATGCCGCATATGCGGTTGAAATTGGTAGTGGTACTGATTCAGAGGGAAATACATATACTCCTGTAATTGATATTTATACAAATAAATATTCTTCATACACTTTAGTTGATAGTAGTGATAGTAACTCTAACTTATCTAGAGTATCACTAATTGAAACTGGTGGCCCAAGTCATCCTGGTGGACCTGGAGGCCCTGGTGGCGGATTCGGTGGTGGTGGCTTTGGCGGAGGCTCTTCAGCTGAAAAAGCAGATGATTCCGCAAAAGGCATTAAAGCTAATGAAGCAATAAATATTACTGCTGGTGATATTTTCATTTATACTTATGATGATGCGATTCATACTAATAACGATAAGCTTGATACAGGTGTTAGTGCTAGTGCAAGTATTAATATTAGTGGAGGCAATATAACTATCAAAGCAAGTGATGATGGAATTCATGCAGATGGAACACTTACAATTACTGGTGGAGAAGTGAATGTAGCCGAATCTCATGAAGGTCTAGAAGGAAACATTATCAATATCCAAGGTGGAAAGATAGTAGTAATAGGTAGTGATGATGGAGTTAATGCATCAAAAGCAATTAATATTAGTGGTGGCGTATTAGATGTAACAGTATCACCAAATGGCGATACTGACGGAATTGATTCTAATGGCACTATTACAATTAGTGGTGGAATAACTATCGCAAGAGGACCTAATAGTGAAATGATGGCTCCGATTGATTCAGATGGATCTATGAAAATGACTGGTGGAACGCTAATTGTTATTGGTTATGCTCCACGTAAACTATCTGCTAGTGGCGTAACTAAAACATCTTCCTCAAATGGTTTATCTAGTGGAACCCACACAGTAACAATTGGATCTCAAACTATTACATATAATAATAGTTATACATATAAAGGCGCTTGTACTGTATATGGCAGTGCAACTGCTACAGTTAATTAAAACTAGAAAGGAGTAAATATGAGTGATGCAATCGTTGTAATGGATAGATACGAACTAAAATATGTGTTATCTAAAGAACAAATTGATAGTTTCGTTGATGCATTAGAAGGCCATATGAAAATAGATAAATATGGCATGACAACTATCGCATCGCTATATTATGATACTATCGATTCTAGATTAATAAGGACGTCTCTAGAAAAGCCAAAATTTAAAGAAAAAATAAGACTTAGATCTTATGGAATGGCTGATAATAGTAAAACAGTGTTTTTAGAATTAAAAAGAAAAGCATATGGTGTTGTTTATAAAAGAAGAGTAGAAACGAAAATCAAAGATGCAAATGATTTTTTTAATCATAAAGTTGATATTGTAGCAGAAGGGCAAATAGCAAAAGAAATAACTTATTTTAGAGATTATTATGGAAAACTCGTTCCTTCTTGTTTAATCATTTATGATCGTGTAGCATATGAAGAAGAAAATGGAAATTTGCGATTAACAATTGATTATAATCCTAGGTATAGGATAGATAACCTAACCCTAGATTATTCGATGGAAGGTATACCACTACTTAATAATGGGGAAGCTATTTTAGAAATAAAAATACAAGATTCAATTCCTTTATGGCTTAGTCATATTTTAGATAAAAATAAAATATTTATTAATGGCTTTTCTAAATATGGAAAAGCATATGAGAAGCAAATACTAGAGGCAAAAGAAAGAGGTGTTAATTATGTTTGATTCAATTTATAACAATGTAAACCTAAATAATGTAAGTCAGTTCTTTATTATGGCAGCTGTAGCTATTGTAAGTGGATTATTATTTGCATTTATTTTATCTTTTAGAGTTAGATCAACTAGAAGGTTTTTTATCGTTAATGCAATCCTCCCATTTGTAGTTGGCGCGATGATTTCTTTTGTCAATGGTAATTTAGGAGTAGCAGTAGCAATTGGCGGAGCATTTGCTTTAATTAGATTTCGTAGTGCTCCTGGTAGTGCTGATGAAATTGCTTCAATTTTTATTACAATGGCAGCAGGAGTTGCCTTTGGGATGGGCTACCTTGCTTATGGAGCAATAATTCTAGTAGGAGTAGGTCTATTATATGATGCCCTAACAATGCTACCTATTTTTGAACACAAGAACAAAAATGAAGAAAAGATGTTACGTATTACAATTCCTGAATCACTAGATTACACTGATGTGTTTAAGAATACATTTGAAAAATATACAAAAGAAGCTATTCCAATTGGTGTAAAGACAACAGGAATGGGATCAATGTTTAGACTATCTTTTAAAATTATTATGAAGGATCAAAATGAAGAAAAAGCATTCGTTGATGAAATAAGAACTCTTAATGGTAATTTAGAAATCCAAATATTGCCACTTGAAGAAAAAGTAAATGTTTTATAAAGAAAGTAGCACTAGGTAACTAGTGCTATTTGTTTACACTATGGATAGTTTAGAGTATAATTGATACATAAAAGAGGTATTAAAATGAAAAAAGAAGAAGCTAAAAAGTTAACTCTTGAAGAATATGAACAAAAATATTCACATCGTGAGAATACTAAACTTGTGAAATCATTTTTGTTACTATTTGAAGCGCTAATTGGTGTAGGACTTGCAGCCATATTATTTTTTGTAGTATTAAGATTGTTTGATATTCACCAAATAGCAGGATATGTTGGTATTGGGGTAGCAATAATTATATTTATTTGTTTTTATGTATTTCCAATTGTTAAGATTAGAAGAACTAAATCGTTTGAAGTAAATGTTAATAAATATACTGCTGCAAACGCTAAAAGAAAGAATAAGCAATTAAGATGTGAAATTGCGGATAAGTTTATTGAATTTAGTGAATCAACTGATGGGGTTGGTTGGTATAATTCTGAATTAATTGGCAAATTAGCCATTGCTCGCCATACTAATAATGATTTAGAAACTAAAGAAGTACTTACTAAGATTTTTGATACTGATGTTAAGAAAACTGCTAAGTCAATAATTCGTGAGCATGCTATTCAAGTTGGACTAGTTACAGCTATTTCTCAATCAGAAAGAATTGATACAATGTTTATGGCAGTATATGAATTAAATCTTATCAAAAGATTAATATTCTTATATGGTTTTAGACCAAGCGATGCTAAATTAATGCGTATCTATATGATGGTTTTAAAAAATGCTTTAATGACTTATGGACTAGAAAGTGTAGCTGATAACTTAGCTACTGGAATTGTGCAAAAGATCGGTGGCGCATTAACTGGTATTCCTGCTTTAGGAAGTGTTGTATCAACTGTTATTAGTTCAGCTAGTCAAGGTGTTATAAATGGTGGACTAACGGTTATAATTGGTCATCAAACATTAATGTATTTAAATAAAGAATATCATTTACAAGATTTATTAGATACTGTAGACCTAGATGAAATTAATGATGAAGAAATGATGCAAGAAGTAAAAGAAGATATCATTAAAGAATCTAAGCAACTTAAGAAAAAAGAAGCATAAAATGGTAGTTATTTACTACCATTTTTTATGTTTTATGTCTAATAAAAAGCCATTTTTTAGCTATTTTTATAAGCAAAAATTATACGTATAATATATATTTTTATGTTTAGAAAAAAAGGGTATTAATATTGTGAAAACGCTTGACACACCCTATTATTTAAGTTAAAATGTTAGAGAATAAAGGATTTATTTATAGGTCTTTATTTATACACTAAACAAATTTTTCAAGGAGGATTTATGAAAAAGAAAATTTTTATTTTAGTGGTATTCTTATTTAGCCTATTTGTACTTGTAGGTTGCGGTGAGGCTGTAGAAGGACCTCAAGGCCCTGCTGGTGCTAAAGGTGCTGATGGAAAGAGTGCTTATGAAATCGCTGTTGAAAACGGATTTACAGGCACTGAAGCTCAATGGTTAGAATCTTTACACGGTGAAGACGGAGAAAACGGATTCAACGGTAAAAACGGTGATAAAGGTGAACCAGGTGCTGATGGCCAAGATGCTAGAGAAATGGAATTATTCGCTGATGATGGCGGCGTTTACTGGCGTTATGTAGGCGAATCAGACGCTACTTTATTATACTATTACACAGACCATATCACAGTTACTTATGCTAAGAGAGCATATAATACTCAAGCTGAAGTAATGGCAGATTTCATTAAAGATATGACTGCTGCATTAAACGCTCCATATGAATATGCATATGAACAAGTAGCTGCACAAGTTGCTGTAAAACAAGCTGAATTAGTTGCTGCACAAGCTGCAGAAGCAAAAATGGCAAGTGCTGCATTAGCTGCTTATGAAGCAAGTGCAAAAGATGCTGCTGCACAAGTAGCTTATTTAACTGCTGTTAAAGCTGAATTCTTAGCTGATTTAACTGAAGCTTATGGTTCAGAAATCACTGCTGCTAATATTTTTGCTACATTCAAACAAGATAGTGGTTCTAAACAACTATTAGGTACTGAAGATGGTGCAAAAGGCGCTGGTTTAATGGCTCAACATCCAGAACTATTATTAAAGTGGGGCTGGGTATTTGAATACTTAGGAACTGTATTAAAGAACGATGGTACTACATCATCTCACAAATATGAATTTGCTGCATTAAAAGCTAACGGTTTAGCAACTCCTGAAGGAGCTTCATTCGCAGATGGCTCTTGGAAGTATTGTAACAGATATATCGTTGCTGCATTACACAACTTCTTAAACGGCACAAATGATCAAAAAGGTGAAAGTGGTTCTTATCCACAACCTGACTTCTCAAGCTTAGAAAAATATGATGTAGCTGCTATTTCTGCTGCTCATGCTGCTGGCGAAGCTGCTGCTAAAACTGCTGCTGCTGCTAACACAACTGCTGCTGCTGAAGCTGTAACTGCTGCTGAAGAAGCTAAAACTGCTGCTGCTGCAACACGTGATGGCAAATTAATCTCATTTGATCCAAGCTATGATGATTTATATACTAACTTATATAAATACTTAGTTAATGATACAGAAGTAACACTTGCTAAACAAGCTGAAAATGGGCATGCTTCAGGTATTTTATACAATGGTCAACCTACTGAATTAGGTAAGAAATGGACTTGGTTAGTTGGCTGGTTAGTTGAATGCTACAAAGCTGCTCATAATGGAAGCATTAATGATAACAAGTATGTTTCTACTGTTTATGCATTATTAAATCCAGCTTATGATGGAAGAAGCGATGCAACTGGTGATTATCGTGATCGTTTAGTTATGTCTGCTTTATATAACTACCTAGTAGTTGTTAGTGCTGGTCAAACTGAATACGAAAATCCATCAGGATCAGGCTCTGAAAACTATTGGAATAACTTCTTCCCTGCAGATCCTACTACTTATCGTTCATTAGAAGAAGTAGCAAGAGCTGAAGTATATGAAGTTATTGAAGAAGTTCAAATCGAAAGAGCTGGCGTAGTTAATTGGAAGAATTACGAATTAATGGCTATGGATGATCCAAAAGTTGCCGCATTATATGATGCTGAAACTCAATTAGTTCGTGGCTGGCTTGATGCTGATGATGAAGCTGTAGAATCAATCCCATCTAATCATTCAATCGTTTTATTCTTAGATGTTGCTAAGAAAGTAACTGTTAACTTAGAATTCAATGGTGGATACTATCTAAATGATGTTGCTGCATATATGAAGCAAGATCAAGATAGAGTATTAGCTTTATATGCTGAATTCAGAGGCGTAGAAGCTTCTACATTAAAGTTTGATAGCTATAGCTGCTCAGGCAATACAGACTTTGCTGCATTCGCAGTTGCTAAATTAGCTGGAGAAACTGATTTATTAGCATTCTTCTCAGAAGTTGCTGCTACTGCTAATGTTGGTTCAAGCATTAAAGGTGGTATGTTCGATCTTTCTGAAGGCGGAGATGCTAAAGCTGATGATACTAAATATGGTAACTACTATATCGTTGGTTCATTCATTGCTAACAAGCAAATCAGATCTGATAGTTCTTCATGGAAAGGTTTAAATCCTGCTGATCCACTAGTATTAGCTTCATATTACAAACACATTTTAAGTAAGAAATTAGCTGCTGGTACTGCTGATCCAATGCCTCAAACTTTAGCAAACGTTGTTGTTGTTAATGGTCTTCCTGAAATCAAACATGATACTGCTGGATTCATTGGCTGGGCATTAAAGGGTGATGATACAAAAGCTCTTGTTAAACCAGAAGATATGGAAGATGGCAAGACTTATGTTGCTCAATTCTTAGATCCTGCAAAAGCTGCAGAAGCTGAAGCATTACTTGCTGCATTCTTAGCAGATGTTAATGCTGCATTAGGCACAAGTTATACTGCTCAAGGATTATATGATCAATTCAGAGCTGGTGATAATGACTTAACAAAGACTGAATTATTCTTCATGGGCGTTAAAGCTGGTGAAAACGGATTAGAAAAACAAGGTGTTATGGTTGGTCATGAAGATGTTATTAAAAAACATGAATACATTTTCGAATACATTTCTCAATTACTAGTTCAAGAAGAATGGAAAGGTGCATCTAACCATAAATATGAACAAACTACAATGAAATTATTCGGTATCAATGTAGCTGAAGGCGCAAGAGTTGAATTAAACGCAGATGCTAAGAAATACTTCAACCGTTGCTTAGTAGTTCAATTAGTTAACTTAATGAACCATACAAATGTTGACACTGGTGAAGAAGGATATCCTTCAATCGATTTCACAGATGCTTCATTATGGTGCTTAGGTTTATTAGAATACAAAGCTGCTTATGATGCTGCTCATCCAGCTCAATAATAGCTTGATAATTAAGGCTGTTGGTTTTATACCAACAGCTTTTTTTATGCATTAATGATTTCTGTTGATATTGAAAAAAAGAGAAAAAAGGTGTAAAATGGTTAATGTATAGATTTATGGAGGAAAATATGAAAGAACTTAAAGGTGCTTGTTTATTTGGCCAATCTGGTGGTCCAACATCTGTTATCAATGCTTCAGCTGCAGGTGTATTCTTAGAAGCTTTAAATCAAAAAAATATTACTAAAGTGTATGGCGCTGTTCATGGCATTAGAGGTATATTACAAGAAGAATTAATCGATATTAATCAAGAAGATCCAAAAGAATTAGAGTATTTAAAAAATACTCCATCATCTGCTTTAGGATCAGTTAGATATAAATTAAAAGATGCAAGCGTTGATGATACTGATTATAAACGCTTACTTGAAGTATTTAAGAAATATGATGTACGCTATTTCTTCTATAATGGTGGAAATGACTCAATGGATACTTGCAATAAGATTAGTAAGTATTTACAAAATGCTAATTATGAATGTAGAGTAATTGGTGTTCCAAAGACTATTGATAATGACTTATTTGGAACAGATCACTGTCCAGGATTTGCTTCAGCTGCAAAATATGTAGCTACATCTACAATGGAAGTATATCTAGATAGTCATGTATATGATACTGGCTTAATCGTAGTAATTGAGGTTATGGGCCGTCATGCTGGTTGGTTAACTGCTGCAGCTAGTCTTGCTAACTTAAAAGGTTGTGGAGCTGATTTAATTTATTTACCAGAAGTTGATTTCGATTTAGATAAATTTATGGCTGATGTTAAGGCAGTTGCTGCTAAGACTAATAACAAAGCTATTATTGTTGTATCTGAAGGTATCCATGATAAAGATGGTAAATTCATTGCTGAATATGGTAAAGATGTTGCTCATGACTCATTTGGCCATGCACAACTTGGCGGCGTAGGCTTATTCTTAGCTAGTAAGATTAACGCTGAACTTGGCGTTAAAGTTAGAGCAATCGAATTAAGCTTGCTTCAAAGATGCGCAGCACATTGTGGATCAGCAAGAGATATCGAAGAAGCATTCAATGCTGGTAAGATGGCAGTTAAATATGCAGTTGCTGGTGAAACTGATAAGATGGTTATCTTTGAAAGAAAGAACCAAAAGAATTATGAAATTGAATATAAACTAGTAGACTTATTATATGCTGCTAATACAGAAAAGAAAGTACCACTTGAATGGATTAATAAAGAACATAACGGCGTTAATGAAAAATTCGTTGAATATGCTCTACCTTTAATCCAAGGCGAATTAAAGTTCCCACTTGAAGATGGTCTTCCAAGATTTGCTCATTTAAAGAAAGTGTTGGTTAAAAAATAATAAACTGAATCCTTCGTAAAACGCGAAGGATTTTTTAAAAGGAGGATTTATGAATACTGTATCAACTGGTGATTTAGTATTATTAACGATAAAAAGGTTAGGAATAAATGGCGAAGGTATCGGCTACTACAAAAGACAAGCTATTTTTGTGGATGGAACAATACCAGGTGAGGTAATAGAAATAAAAGTAACTGATGTATATGATAAATATGCAGTAGGTATTGTTACTAAATTTAAAAAGACATCTCCAGCTAGAATTGAGCCTGCTTGCCCATATTTTGGCAAGTGCGGTGGCTGCACTCTTCAACACATTGCCTATCCAATGCAGTTAAATGAAAAACAAAACATGGTAATTGAGGCGTTCAACCGTTACTTTGATGGTGATGTATCTAAAATCAAATTCAACGAACCAATTGGTGCTAAAAACATTTTTGGATACCGTAATAAAACTAGTCTTCCTTTAAGATTTGATGGGGAAAAAGTAGTAAGTGGGTTGTATGCCAAAGATACAAATAAACTTGTATATGTAGATAAATGTCTAATTGAGAATAGTATTATCCAAAATACTTTAAAAGAAGTATTGAATTATCTAACTAAAAATAATGCGAGCATTTATAACCCTCATCTACACACTGGTATCATTCGTGAAGTAGTTATAAGAGGCTTTAAAGAAGATGAAGTACAAGTAACATTTATCTTAACAAAAGAAGATAAGGCTACTATTAGTTATCTTAAGAAATTCCCTTGTGCTAGTGTAAATTATTCAATTAATAATGACTTCAAGAGCCCAGAAATATTTGGTAAAGATGTTAAATGTATAGCAGGAATGGAAAAGATTGATGGTATACTTGGTAACTTAAAGTTTTCTATTTCCCCAAAAGCATTTTTCCAATTAAATATAGAACAAACTCTTATTTTATATGATCGTATAAGACAGTTAGCTAATTTAGATGGAACACAAAATGTTCTAGATTGTTACTGCGGAATTGGAACAATTGGCTTAAAGCTTGCTCCTTTTGCAAAAGAAGTAAGAGGGATAGATATTAATAAAGATGGAATCAATGATGCAAATCTTTTTGCAAAACAAAATGGTATTAAAAATGCTAAATTCTATGCAGGTAATATCTTACCTCACCTTGACCAATTCAAAGAAAAAGGCTTTGAGCCAGATGTGTTAGTAGTTGATCCGCCTCGAAAAGGATTAGATCAAAACTTAATTAGATATTTACAAAAAGGATTAATTAAAAACATAATTTATGTTTCATGTAATCCATCTACTCTAGTAAAAAACCTTAATCATTTGAATAAGGTTTATAAGATTAAAAGCGTTGATACCATTGACTTAATGCCGCTATCTAGTCATATAGAAGTGATATGTGCCCTAAGTCATAAATAATAGTTTTCGTATACGCATTCTTTTGTGTGAGAATGCGTATTTTTCTTGCTAATAATTTAGAAATAAATTAAAATAAAATTGAGGGATTAGATAATCTTCAGGAAGGGCATTAATATGAAAAAATATGAATTTCCAAAAAGCCAAAGTGATTTTTTAGAACAATTAGTTATTCCTTTCGCAATTTACCAATTTGTAGATAAAAGAGTAGTTACTCTTGTTGTTTCAAAAGGATTTTGCGAATTGTTTGGTTATGAAAAGAAAGAAAATGCCTATCTAGATATGGATAATGATATGTATAAAGATACACATCCTGAAGATAAAGCTAGAATTGCTGAAGCTGCAATAATGTTTGCAAACGAAATAGAAGATTATGATGTTGTGTATCGTTCTAAAAAACCAAGTGGTGATGGATATAATATTATTCACGCTGAGGGTAAACATTATTATGCAGAAGATGGATCTAGGCTTGCTCAAGTAATGTATACTAATGAAGGCACTTATTTAAATGGTGTATTTAATTATCGCGAATTAAATAAAGTATATAGTGAAGAAATAGATGATGCATCGCAAAATAAAGAACACTTATATGATTATTTAACTGGCCTTCCTTCAATGAATTATTTCTTTGAATTAGCTGAAGCTGGAAGAATTAGTTTAATTAATGCTGGTAAAAGACCGATTATGTTATTCTTCGATTTCAGCGGTATTAAGTTTTATAATAGTAAATATGGAACTGTAGAAGGGGATAGATTGATTAAGAACTTTTCTAGAGTTCTTGTAAATCACTTTTCTAATGAAAACTGTAGCCGTTTTGGGCAAGACCATTTTGCGGTATTTACTAGTGATGAAGACATTATTGATATTATCAATCAAATTTTTACTGAAACAAAATCTTTAAATGGGGGCAAGAGCTTACCTTTAAGAGTTGGTATTTATGAAGATAAATATGAAGTAATAAAAGCTAGTCAAGCAACTGACCGAGCTAAAATTGCATGTAATTCATTAAGAGATACATATGCATCAGATTATAAATATTTTGATGATGAAATGAATAAAAAGGTCACCGATCGTCAACACATCATTGATTACATTGATGAAGCAATAAAGGAAAAATGGATAGAAGTATATTATCAACCAATTGTTAGAGCAATCAATGGTAGAGTAAGCGATGAAGAAGCACTAGCTAGATGGATTGATCCAGTCAAAGGATTAATAAAACCTAATGAGTTTATTCCAATTTTAGAACAAATAAAACAAGCTTATAAACTTGATTTATATGTTTTAGAAGAAGTGTTAGAAAAGATTAAACTTCAAGATAAATTAGGATATGGTGTTGTTCCTCAATCAATCAATTTGTCAAGATCTGATTTTGAAATGTGCGATATCGTAGAAGAAATAAAGAAAAGAGTAGATAAAGCAGGTGTTAATAGAAATCTAATAAATATTGAGATAACCGAGAGTGTAATTGGATCTGATCTTGATTTTATGAAGCAACAAATTGAAAGATTTAAAGAATTAGGCTTTTCCGTTTGGATGGATGACTTTGGTAGTGAATATTCATCCCTAGATTTTCTCCAAAACATTGATTTCGATGTAATCAAATTTGATCGTCGTTTCATGAAACACTTATTTGATGGATCAAATAGCCGTATTGTTTTATCTGAATTATTAAAGCTTACTAATTTGTTGGGTATTGATACAGTTTGTGAAGGTGTAGAGAAAGAAGAGCAAGTTAAGTATTTACAAGAAGTAGGATGCTCAAAACTTCAAGGCTTCTATTATAATAAACCAATTCCAAAAGAAGAAATATTTGAACGATATAAAAAAGGCTTGAAAATAGGATTTGAGGAAATGAATCAAGCGCCTTATTATGAAACTATCGGAAGACTTAACTTATATGATCTTTCAGCTTTAGTAAATGGGGAAAAATCATTAAGTGTATACAAATCTCTACCAATGGGAATTGTGGAGATACATGATGAATGGGCACGCTGTATTAGATCAAATAACTCATTTAAACTATTTATGAATCATAACTTTGGCATCGATATTACTAGTGAAAAGTATGCATTCTCTGGGGTTAGAGAGATCTTTGGTGATGAGTTCGTAAATGGTATGAAGAAATGTTATTATGAAGAAGAAAGAATATTTATGAATGGTATTCTACCAAACGGATATAATGTTCAATATTATATAAAAAAGGTAGCTACTAATGATGTAACTAAATCAATTGCCATTGCGGTAGCAGTATTATCGATTGTAGATAACAAATAATAAAAAGAGTTATAGTTTTAAACTATAACTCTTTTTGTTATAATTTATTAGAGGTGCAATATGAATAAAGATTATTTAAACTTAGTAGATTTCTGGAACAAGAGTTTTAATTTAGATGAAAATGCTAAAAAAGAATTAAAGTCTAGTATTAATGTAGATACGGATTATAAAGATCTAGCTCCATCTAGAAAACAATTTGAAGTATTAGAAGGATTTAAAGACTGTAAACTAGTGATAGATTATGGATGCGGAAGTGGTTGGGCATCAATCATTATGGCTAAAAGTGGGGCAAAACAAATTGATGCTTTTGATGTAGCCTGTAATTGTAAAGAAATGGTTAGCTTGTATAGTGAAGTATTTAATGTAAGTAATATCATAAATCCACAAACTATTGATGAAGCATGGCTAAGTAAAGAAATAGATAATAAATATGATGGATTCTTTTGCTCTAATGTAATTGATGTAATACCACTTGAAATGGCAAAAGATATAATTAAAGAGTCAGCTAGAATTACTACTAAAGATGCCAAAGTAGTTTATTCGCTAAATTATTATATTGATCCAAAATTGATGGAAGAGCGTGGATGTAAAGTAGATAACTCACTAGTTTATATTGATGGCATATTAAGACTAAACTCGCTAACTGATGAAGAGTGGTCTAGTTTATTTAAGCAATATTTTAAAGATGTAAAACTAGTTTATTATGCTTGGCCAAATGAAAATAAAGAAGCTAGAAGGTTATTTATATTAAGTAAATAAGAGGTAAGTATGGAAGAATCGAGATTAAAAGTTCAAAAAACAGCTAAAGTTTTATATACAATAAGTAAGATAATTAGAATTATTTTAATTATTTCTAGTGTAGCGGTAACTGCTTTATGTATAACTTCAATGTTTGTAGATAACGCAGAATTAATTGAACAAACAAAAGAAATGGTGTCTTTTGATTGGTCAATTAAAATTGTGGAAGACGGAGAACTAAACAATATATTTAGTGAAAGAGTATTAATTGTTTTAGGAACAATTGTATATATTATAAGTCGAGCAGTTTTATTTGTTTATTTAACAATCTTAGGTAATATATTTGCTGATATTTCAAAAGGTGGGCAGCCATTTACTAACAAGAATTCCAAAACAATATTTGTTTTATCACTTACAATGTTAGTATTTGCTTTCGTTAATCCACTACTTGCAATAACTTTATTATTAATTGGATTATTCTTATCACATCTATTTAGTTATGGTGCATATCTAAATAAAAAAGCAGAAGAAACTAATCATATTCAAGAAAGTATGATTGTATCATTCGCCGAAGTTGTTGAAAACAAGAGCGAGCAAACAGGTAAACATGTTAAAAGAGTTGCTGAATATTCTAAAGTATTAGCTAAAGCTATGGGATATTCTGATGAAGATGCTGAAAAGATAAAACTTGCTTCAATGATGCACGATATTGGAAAATTATTAGTGCCAACTGATATTTTAGAAAAGCCAGCTAGGTTAACTGAAGAAGAATTTATGGAAATTAAAAAGCATCCAGGTTATGGAGTAAAATTACTAAGTGATGTAGATGGTGATGTATTAATACTTGCGAAAAGGATAGCTCATGAACATCATGAAAGATTTGATGGCAGGGGATATCCTGATGGATTAGGTGCTACTAATATTAGTATGGAAGGAAGAATTGTAGCGGTTGCGGATGTATATGATGCCCTAACTAGTAAACGTAGTTATAAAGATGCTTGGGAGCCAAAGCAAGCATATGAAGAAATTGTTAAGGGAAGTGGATCGCAATTTGATGAAGATGTAGTTAAAGCATTCTGCAAAAACTATGAAGAAATTGAAAATATTCGTTGCACATTCAAAGATTAAATTATTAAAAAAAACAGCCTGTAAAGTTGACAAATTGGTTCTAATTTTCTATAATGAAATTACCTAGAAAGTTCGCGTTTATACTATATTGCGAGCCGAACATTAATATTTAGGAAGTCAAGGTGTAGTAGGAGTGAAAGCTTAAAAACCCCTTTTAAGAATCCCGAAACTAGGCAAGAGACATCCACCCTGTGAACTTTATGGTTCACATGCGTATTAACGGCTTTCTGGGCTGGGAAAAAGAAGAGTTATAGTTTGAAACTATAACTTTTTTTGTTATAATGTAATAAATATTATAAATGGAGGCTATTATGAATAATAATTATGAAATAATTAAAGAAATGTTTATTGAGGAAATTCACTCTACTGCCACATTACTTAAGCATAATAAGAGTGGAGCAAGAATACTATTACTATCTAACGATGATGAAAACAAAGTGTTCCAAATTGGATTTAGAACACCACCTACTGATGACACTGGTGTACCTCATATCTTAGAACACTCTACACTTTGTGGATCTAAGAAATTCCCAGTTAAAGATCCGTTTGTGGAATTATTAAAGAGTTCTTTAAATACATTTTTAAATGCCATTACATTTCCTGATAAAACTCTTTATCCTGTTGCTTCATGTAATGATAAAGATTTTGCTAATTTAATGGAAGTATATATGGATGCAGTATTCTACCCTAATGTATACATTCATGAAGAGATCTTCAAACAAGAAGGTTGGCATTATGAATTAGAAGATAAAGATAGCCCTATTACATATAATGGCGTAGTATATAACGAAATGAAAGGTGCATTCTCTTCGCCTGAACAAGTTCTATACCGCTCTAGTATGCATGCACTATTTCCTGATACTACATATGGAGTTGAATCTGGTGGTGATCCAGAATTCATTCCTGATTTAACTTATGAAAACTTCAAGAATTTCCATTCTAAATATTATCATCCTGCTAATTCATATATTTGTTTATATGGAAATATGAATATGGATGAGAAGTTAGATTGGTTAGATAAAGAATACTTATCTAAATTTAATAAGATTGAAGTTAATAGTGAAATTAAACTACAAAAACCATTCGATAAGCCAAGATATGAAAAATATTATTATCCAGTAGGTAAAGAAGAATCACTAGATGATAAAACATTTTATTCATATAATGCCTTAATTGGGGAAAACAAAGATTCAAAACTTGCCATGGCCTTTAGCATTATCAACTATGCATTACTTGATATGCCAGGAGCACCATTAAAACAAGCATTACTTGATAGTGGCATTTGTAAAGATGTTATGTCTTCATACGAATCAGGATTGTTACAGCCGGCATTTTCAATTGAAGTAAAAGATGCAAAGAGTGGTAAAGTAGAAGAGTTTGGTAAAATAATTAATGATAATCTAATTAAAATAGTTAAGGAAGGTATTGATAAGAAATCATTACTTGCTGCTATAAACTTCTATGAATTCAAAACTAGAGAAGCTGATTTTGGTGGTGCGCCAAAAGGATTAATGTATGCTATTAATACTTTAGAGACTTGGCTATATGATGAAAATGATCCATTCAATAGATTATTAACTGATAAAATATTTAAAGAGTTAAGAAATGATGCAAATGGTGATTATTTTGAAAAAGTTATCCAAAAATATTTATTAAATAATAAACATATAGCATATGTTACTTGTGAACCATCTAACTCTTTAGGCGAAGAACAAGAAGCAAAAGTAGTTGAAAAGCTAGCTAAATTTAAAGCAAGTTTAACAGAAGATGAAATCAATAAATTAGTTTTAGATACTAAAGCATTAAAAGAATATCAAGCAGCTCAAGATAAACCAGAAGATTTAGCAAAACTTCCTAAACTTACAATTGATGATATTAAGAAAGATTTAGATGAAGTTAAGAACGATATTTATGATATAGATGGTGTTAAACTAGTTAGACATGACCTATTTACTAATGGTATTGATTATTTAACTCTTATGTTTGATTTTTCTAAAGTTGGTAATGACTTGCTTCCTTATGTTGGGTTACTTACTAGTGTATTAGGTTCTGTATCCACAAACCAATATAATTATTCTGAACTATCAAATGAAGTATTAATTAATACTGGTGGTATTAGTTTTGCTGCTACTGCTTATACAAAAGATGATGATTGCTTACCTTACTTAACAGTAGATGTAAGAGTATTAGAATCTAAAGTAGATTTTGCTTTTGATATAGTAAAAGAAATCATCAAAACATCTAAATTTGATGATAAGAAGCGTTTATATGAAATTGTAGCTAAAGATAAATCACGTGGTCAAATGGCTTTATCAGGTGGCGGAATGAGCTTTGGTATGAATAGAGCTCTAAGTTATTATAAGAAAGCTGCTAAATATAATGAATTAATATCAGGTATTGATCAATACAAATTTATTGAAGAATTAGAAGCTGATTTTGATAATAAATATGAAGAATTAAAAGCTAATTTAGAAAAATTAACTAATATTATTTTTAGAAAAGAGAATTTGATTTATTCATATACTAATCCTTCTAGAATTGATGAAGCATTAGTTAAGAAATTTGATGATGATTTATATACTGATGCATATGAAGAAGGTAAATTTAGTTTTGTACCTGATTATCAAAATGAAGGTTTCAAAACTAGTTCCACAGTTCAATTTGCATGCTTAGCAGGTAACTATAATAAAGTATCTAAATATAATCCTGCTTTAAGAGTATTAGGTACTGCTTTAAAATTTGATTATTTATGGATGCAAATAAGAGTATTAGGTGGAGCTTATGGATTTAATTGTAACTTCACTCGTGATGGCGATATAATGCTTGGCTCATATAGAGATCCAAAACTAGCTGAAACTTATGAAGTATTTAAGAAGATTCCTGAATATATTGATAGTATAAATGGTGATATAACTGGTTATATTATTGGTACTTTTGGGGATATTGATACGCCGCTTCCACCAAAGAAAAAAGGCGATGTGGCAATGATAGCATATTTAACTAATGTGGATAGTAAGAAAGTATTAGAAGAAAGAGCACAAATGATTAATTGTAAAGTTGAAGACATTAAAGCTCTTAAACCTTTATTTGAAGAAGCTCTAAGAAATAGTGGAATATGCACAATTGGTAATGAAAATAAGGTTGAAGAAAATAAAGAATTATTCAAATTAACTAAGAATTTATTTAAATAATAAAGGATATTAAAATGTATAATTTTGATGAAATAATTGATCGCCAAAATTCAAAAGGTAGTTATTCAAGTAAGTGGGCAAAGGAGGGCTTTGCCCTTGCTTGCTTTGGGGAAGATGAAATACCTAATGATAGAATTGCCTTACATGTGGCTGATATGGATTTTAGGTGTGCACCAGCAATAAAAAAAGCGATTGAAGAAGTAACAAAACATGGCATATATGGTTATTCAATGCCTAACAAAGACTATTATGATGCTATTAATAATTGGTATTTAAATAGATACGGCCTAGATATTAGTGATTATAAAATATATCATTCACATGGTACTCATAAAGCTATTGAAGAAGCGGTTAGTCGAGTAAGTAATGTTGGGGATAATATCATGGTATTACTTCCAAGTTATTCATATCACCGTGATATTGATGGGATTGGAAGAAAACTACTTGGGGTTAAAATGTTAAATAATAATGGTAATTATTCCATTGATTTTATTGAATTTGAGGAAGCGTGTAAAGTATCAAAAGCATTTGTACTTTGTAATCCGCATAACCCATCAGGTAAAATATTTAGCGATGAAGACTTAATTAAAATGGCTTATATTTGTAGGTTTTATCATGTAGTTATCATTAGTGATGAAGTACATGGTGATATCGTAAGAAGTGATAAATGCTTTAAACCATTAGTTAAAGTAGTTGGACCAAGAGGAATAATTACATGTAATGGTATTAATAAAACATTTAATTTAGCAGGCTTAGCATCTACTTACTTTATTATTAAAGAAGAAAAACTAAACAAATTATATGATGGTTATTTTAGTAGTGCTTCACCATTCGAAATAGCAGCTACAATTGCTGCTTATAATGAATCGGCTAGCTGGGTAGATGAATTAAACCAATACTTAGATATAGAAATAAAAGAAGTGGTAGAATTCATTCATACTAATATGGATAAGGCGATTGTTAAGGAACCAGAGGGGACTTATATATTGTGGATTGATTTTTCTAAATATGGATTTAGTGATGATGAACTTCATAATATTATTTATAAAGAAGCTCGCGTAATTGCTCAGTCTGGAAGTCACTTTGATGATAATGATCAATTCCAAAGATTTTGCATTGCTTCCCCAAAAAAAGTTGTAATGGAAGCCTTTGGAAGAATTGCTGCCTGTCTTAATAATAGGAAATAATCATGAAACGAATATTATTTGTATGCCACGGTAATATCTGTAGAAGCGTGATGGCTGAATACATCATGAAGTATCTCACTAATAATAGTAGTGATTATTTAATAGATTCTGCTGCCACATCTTACGAAGAGATTGGTAATGATATTTATTATGAAGCTAAGAATACTTTAAATAAACATTCTATTCCATTTACTAGACACAATGCTCGTCATATTAAAAAAGAAGATATTGAAAACTTTGATTTAATCATTGGAATGGATGAAGAAAATATCATAGATTTAAATCATTATTTTCATAATTCAGAAAAGATTCATAAATTATTAGAGTTTGCAGGAATTTATAGAGATGTAATAGATCCATGGTATTCACGAAGATTTGAAGAATGTTTTAATGATTTAGTACTAGGCTGTAAGGCATTAATTGAATACATAAATAGTAAATTTTAGGGTATAAATTTTATACCCTTTTTATTTTTCAAAAAATAAAAATAATTAATGGAAAAAAGAGAAAATTATAGATATTTTTCGCTATAAAAGTTGACTTATTTTGCTTATCGTGTTAACATAAATTAACCGATAAACTAAATGTTAACTAAGGTGAGGTATCTATATGAAAAAACATTTATTTTTAAAGCTTTTTTTAGTTGTTTTTATGTTTGTTTTAGTAGGTTGTGGAGAAGTTGTTGAAGTAACAATTGATGCACCTACTGGCTTAAAGATCGAAAATGAAATTTTAATATTTGAAGGAAATGAAAACGCTAACAGTTATGTTTGTGAAGTTACACCAGAAAATGGAACAAGCAAAACTGTGTCAGTTAACCCTGGTGATAATGTTAGCGTACTTAATTTAAGCGCTGGTAATTATAGCTTACGTGTTAAAGCAGTTGGCGCTAATGGAAATGAATCTGACTGGAGTGATGCTATCACTTACAGTAAAGTAAATAAAATTGCTACTCCTAGTGGACTAACACTAGAAGGTGGATATGTATTCTTCAATATGGTTGCTGCCACAGATCAATATATTTTAAGATTTGTAAATGGCGAAACTGTTATTGAAAGAGAAGCTGAAGCTGGTATGGCTGTAGCTGAACTTGTACTTCCAGAAGGAACTTATCAAGTTAGTATTAAAGCTAAAGCTACTAAAGCTGGCTATGTAGATTCAGATTATTCTGAACCTATTGAATATACTAAAGTAGGACAAGTTATGGAATTTAAAGAAAGAGATTTAGTAAGTGGCGGATATATTAAATGGATGGGTAGAACTTATTATGATGAGGAAAACAAAGTCAATAAAGTTTACCATTCGGCTAGTGGCTTTGAATTATTCTTCAAAGGTAGCGAAGTAATCGCTACAATCACAGCCACAAACTACCTAAGTGCAAGTGCTAGACCTTGCATCGTTATAGTAGTTGATGATGATTTCAAAAATGCTAAGACATTATTCTTAGATAAAGCAACTCAAGATATCGCTTTAGTTAGTGGAAATACAGATGCATTAGAACATAAAGTTGCTTTATATAAACGTAGCGAATCAATTGATTCACATATTGGTGTTACATCAATTAGAACTGATGGCATGTTTATTCAAAAGATTGAAAACAAACCACTTAAGTTTGAATTTATCGCTGCATCTTCATCAACTGGTTATGGTAACTTAGGAAGTCCAAGTAGCAGCGGTAAAACTACTGAAAACTCTGATGCCTTAAAAGGATTTGCTTTCTTAACTGCTCAAGCAATGAATGCGGATGTTAATATATTCTCTGCTAGTGGTTGGGGATGCGCATTTAGTCAATGGACATCACCTAACACAATTAACGTTCCTGAAGCTTATGAATATACAGACTTTAGTAGTTATAAGAATAAAGTAGAAGCAGAAAAATGGAATGCTGCTAGATTTATTCCAGATGTAATCGTTGTTAACCTTGGAACTAACGACTGGTCATATATTAATGCTGGTTCAAGCGCAACTGAAAAAGATGCAAGAATGAATACTTTCCAAAAGAAATATATTGCATTCTTAGATTATCTTCATGAAATATATCCAGATGCGCAAATTATTGTTTTATATGGTTTGATGAATGAAAACAATATCTTTACAGCTACAGAAAGTATCGTAGCAGCTGCTCAAGTTAAGAATCCAAGCTTAGCATCAATTAAGATTATTGGTGATGGTATGGGATACAACTCACATCCAAGTGCAGCTAACCATCAAGTAATTGCCAATAAATTAGTAGCATTTATTCAAGAATTATTAAATAAATAAAAAAGGATTTAGTTATGCGTAAAAGTCTTAATGGTAATTGGCAACTTAATAGTGATGCTTTAGCTAGGTACAATGTATCTAACTTAAAAGTAAAAGTTCCAGGATCTATTTATAGTGATCTACTTCACTATAAATTAATCGAAGAACCATACTTTAGAGCTAATGAAGCTAAAATGCTTGATATCATGAAAGATGATTATGCATATTCAAGATCATTTAAGTTATCTAGTAGAGATTTAAGAAAAGAAATCAATTTAGTATTTTTAGGTATTGATACAATATCTGAAATTTATGTAAATGATTATTTAGTTACTAAAACTTATAATATGCACCGCAGGTATATAATTAATATTAATGATTATATTCGTGTGGGTGAAAATAGTTTAAAGGTAGTAATTAAATCATGTCTTGAATTTATCAAAGAAGAAGATAAAAAGAACACTCATCAATTAATGAATATGCAATATGCTGTTAAAGGATATGCCAATATCCGTAAAGCTCATTGTATGTTTGGCTGGGACTGGGGTCCACAAATGCCCGATGGTGGTATTTGGAGAAAATGCTTCCTTGAAATAATTGATAAAGGAAGAATCGATGATGTATTAGTTTACCAGGATACAAATAAAGATGTGTCTAAACTAAATATCAAAGTTAATAATCATTTATTAGTAAAAGATACTAAATTAGTAGTTAGTGTTACGAATACTAACTTTAGGGTAACAAAAGAAGAAAAAGCATTAGATCATAATGAATTTAATATTGATATTAAGAATCCGTCATTATGGTATCCAGTTGGATATGGTGATCAACCACTATATGATTTAGAAGTAAAACTAATTTATAAAGACAAAGTTGTAGATACATTTAAACAACGTATTGGTTTACGTGATATCAAGATTAAAAGAATTAAAGATGAATATGGCGAGTCTTTCACAGTTTGTGTAAATGGCCAAGATGTATTCATTAAAGGATCTGATTATATAATTGAAGATAATATTTCACCTCATAAAGATATTAATCATACAAGATTTTTGATTAAGGCGATGATTGAAGGCAATCAGAATTGTATTAGAGTATGGGGTGGAGCATTATACCCAAGTGATGAATTTTATGATTTGTGCGATGAAGCTGGTATTTTAGTATGGCAAGACTTAATGTTTGCTTGTGGATACTACAATATGGAAAATGAGTTGTTTGTAACTGAAATTAAAGCTGAAATCATCGATAACTTAAAAAGAATTCATAATCATGCAAGTTTAATGTTGATTTGCGGGAACAATGAAAATGAAACAGCCGCTCTAAATTGGGGAATACCATCACCTGAATACACAAAGAAATGGTATTTATATCAATATGAAGAACTCATTCCTAGCTTAGTTAATAGTGTAGCCCCAGATATTTTCTACTGGCCATCAAGTCCATCAAGTGGTGGAGGCTTTGATGATCCAAATAGTGATAGTCGTGGTGATGTTCATTATTGGGATGTATGGCATGGTAATAAACCAATTGAAGCATACAGAACAATTTATCCAAGAATGTTAAGTGAATTTGGAATGCAATCATTCCCTTGTATGAAAACAATTAATTCATTTACAAATCCAGAAGATAGAAACATTTATTCTTATGTGATGGAAAGACATCAAAAGAATAGAAGTGCTAACCAAAAGATAATGAATTACATTGGCTCAATGTTTAAATATCCTAAGAATTTAGAATATATTGCTTATGTATCAGAGCTTATTCAAGCAGAAGCTGTTAGATATTGTGTTGAACATTTAAGAAGAAATTATCCACGTTGTATGGGTGCAATTTATTGGCAACTAAATGATTGTTGGCCAGTAGCTTCTTGGAGTAGTATTGATTATTATGATCGCTATAAAGCATTACAGTATTATTCAAAAAGGTTTTATGCACCAATCATTGTAAGTGTTGAAGAATCATCTTCAGCTAGCCTTGATTATACAGTAGATGCTGGCCATCAAGAAGCTAAGATTGTAATTACTAATGAAACTAAGAATGAGCTAGTAGGTAGTTACAAATGGATGCTTTGTGATTTTGATGGTAACATCTTACAAAGTGGTGCAAAAGAATTAAAAGTAGGTAGTTATTCTAAACTAGACTTAGAAAAATTAGAATTTGATTTAAGTTTTAAAGAACAAACTAATTGTTATTTAAGAGTAATAGTAAAGACAAATGAAGGCGTATTTGAAAATTATGCATCATTTGTTAGGGATAAATATTTAGAATTAGCAAAGCCTAATATTAAGTATTATCTAGAAAAGAAAGATGATGAATATTTAATACATTTAGTAAGTGATACTTATACTAAATATGTATGGGTTGATTTAAAGAACACTGATGTAATCTTTGATGATAATTTCTTTAACCTTTATAAGGGAGAAGAAAAAGTGATCAAATTTAAATCAAACAAAAATATTAAAGAAAGGGATATTAAGATTATCAATCTAATTGATAGTTTTTAGTGGTAGTTATGCGTCCTAAAGTAAGCATGGAAGAAATCGCTAGGATGTTCGGAGTCAGTAAAGTTACTGTTTCCAAAGCGCTTAATGATAAAGCGGGCGTTAGCGATGAACTAAGAAAAGAAATTAAAGATAAAGCAAATGAACTTGGATATCGTGTAAACCCTGCTGCTAGAGGGCTAAAGACTAATAAAAACTATAATGTAGGGGTTATTATTCCTAATAGGTATGTAGGTTCTGATAGTTCTTATTACTTCGGTGTATACATTAAAGTAGTAACTAAACTTACTAGTCTTGGTTATTCTTCAATTCTAGAAGTTATTCAACCGCAAGATGAAAAAGATTTAAAACTTCCAGAGATTTATATTGATCATAAAGTCGATGGCTTAATTGTCATGGGACAATTAAGTGATAGTTATTTAAAACTATTCGAAGAATCAGATATACCAGTAATATTCTTTGATTTTTATTTAAACAACACGCAAGTAGATTGCGTTGTAACTGATAACTTTTATTCAGGTTGGAATTTAACAGAATTACTTATTAGAAAAGGCCACAAGAAAATTGGGTTTGTGGGGAACATCTACTCTACATCCTCAATCCAAGATAGGTTCTTAGGATATTGTAGAGGAATGTTAGCTAATAAGTTAGTTCTTGATAATAAATTAATTATTAGTGATAGAGATGATGATGGTGAATTTATTAAACTATCCTTACCAGAAAATATGCCTTCCGCCTTTGTTTGTAATAATGACCAAGTAGCTTATGATTTAATAAAACTACTTCAGGAGGTAGGCTATAAAGTGCCAGATGATATATCGGTAGCAAGTTTTGACAATACGAAGTTTTCAACTCGTTCTAATCCACAAATTACTACAGTTGATAATAACGTAGATGAAATGGTTGATGTAGCATGTAAAGTAATCATTAAAAAGATTGATAATCCAATCAAGAGATACAATCGTATATTAATTAAGACGACATTAATTGAACGTGATTCAATAAAAGATATAAATAAGGAGAGCAACAATGATTAAGACACTAGGAGAACAAAACATTCCTAATCTTCCATGGGAAGATAAACCAGCTAACTGCCCTGGTCCCATTTGGCGTTATTCTGGTAATCCAGTTATTAACCGTCATCCAGTAGATAAAATAGCTAGAATATTTAATAGCGGTGTTATTTATAAAGATGGTAAATTCATCGGTGTATTTAGAGCTGAAACTATCGCTAGTCTTCCTCATCTTAGAATGGGATATAGTGATGATGGAATCAATTGGAAAATTGATGATCATGAAATTAATTTTGTGGATGAAGATGGTAAACCATATCGTCCATATTATGCATATGATCCAAGATTAGTTAAGGTAGAAGATGCATATTATATTATTTGGTGTACAGAGTTTTATGGCCCAGCACTTGGAATTGCTAGAACATATGACTTTAAGACATTTGTTAGATTAGAAAATCCATTACTTCCATTTAACAGAAATGGTGTATTATTCCCACGTAAAGTAAATGGTATGTATAAGTTAATTAGCAGAGTATCGGATAATGGTCATACACCATTCGGTGATATCTTCATTTCGGAAAGTCCTGATATGAGATATTGGGGACGTCATCGCCACGTTATGGAAAAAGGTGGCAATGGCTGGTGGCAAGGGCTTAAAATTGGTGGCGGCCCTGCTCCAATTGAAATTGAAGATGGTTGGTTGATGTTCTACCATGGTGTTATTAATAATTGTAATGGTTATGTTTATAGCATTGGTGGTGTAATCCTTGATAAAGATGAACCTTCAATTGTGAAATATCGTTGCAAATATTATTTGATGACACCAGAAGCTCCATACGAAGAAGTTGGTTTTGTTCCTAATGTTTGCTTCCCTTGCACTAGTTTAGTTGATGCAGCAACAGGAAGAATTGCTATTTATTATGGTGCTGCGGATACATATTTAGCTTTAGCCTTTACAACTGTAGATGAAGTAGTTAAATATATTAAAGAAAATCACGAAGGTATTGGTAGAGATGCCGATTTAGGTAGATAAAAATGGTCGGAAGGATAAAGAAATTACTGTTCTTGGTAATTGCTTGTATCTTTGCTTTAGTGCTTGTAGGGTGCGAGGTAGACGAGCCGGAATCAAAAATAATTATTTCTATAAGCGGAGCGAGTAACGTTTATGTAGGTGAAACCATAACGTTATCTGCAAAAGTAGATGGAAGTGAAGAAGTGCCTCTATGGTCTAGTAGTGATCCTACCATCGCTACAGTAGAAGATGGAGTCGTTAGCGGTATTGCTAAAGGAACTGTTACCATCTATATAAAAGTAGAAGATACAACTCAAGAATATGAGATTAATGTAAAGGAAAGAATGATTAATAGAACTAGTTTGTTTTGTGGAGTAAGTGAAATCACCACAACTCCTACAGTTCATGAAAAAGTTGAACTTTGCTTAGAAGAAAGAAATCCAGGATTTATTAAAGATCACTATAATCCTTTCGATTATAATGCCATCGATGTATATGGTGAATTTGTTTCTCCATCTGGTAAATCAATGGTTGTGGATGCTTTCTGGTATCGCGATTATGTAATTAGTCTAGATACTTTTATCAATACAGGTAACGCTGTAGAAGGTGAACCTAATGGTTTGGAAATTACTAAACTTACAGGTGATCCGGAATATCGTATACGTTTTAGACCAGATGAAGCTGGTGAATGGAATTATAAAATCTATGTAGCGGTTGCAGATGGTGTATACGAAGAATTAAATGGCAAAATTACTGTAGCTGATAGTGACTTAGAGTATAAAGGTCAAATTCAAGTAGATAAAACTAATAACCGTGTATTCCAATATGAAGATGGATCTACATTCATGCCAATTGGAGAAAATATTGGTTGGTGGACTAATAATTCTCGTAAGATTTATGACTACTATGTATGGTTCTTAAATTCTCACAATAACAATATGAATATAGCTCGTATATGGATGGCTACTTGGGGATTCTGTCTACATTGGGGTAAGAGCATTTATGATTTAAGTGATCGTCTTGCATTTGCTGGTAGACTTGATAGGACTATTGAGTATGCGGAACAATTTGATATTTATGTAATGCTTACACTTATCAATCATGGTCAATTCTCAAGTCAAACTAATGCGGAATGGGCATCAAATCCATACAATGTAAAGAATGGCGGAATCTTAGATAAACCAGAAAAATTCTTTACTGATTTCCAAGCTAAAACAGTTTATAAGAATGAATTAAAATACATTTTAGCAAGATACGGCTACTCAGATAAAATTATGTGTTGGGAATTATTTAATGAAGTAGACTGGACAGATAACGCTGAAATTTACGCAGTAAACATTAAAAATTGGCATAAAGAAATGGCTACATTCATTAGACAAAATGACCCATATAACCATATGATATCTACATCATATAAAACTGAACAAGGTTTAGCATTCTCTTTAGATGAAATTGATTATGTATGTCCACATAATTATGGATATGCAAATAAAAATATCTGTGAAGCACTTCCTAGTGTTCAAGATAGACTATATAACCAATACAAAAAACCAGTCTTATACGCTGAAATTGGTATCGACTGGGAAAATGGACAAAACAATTATCGTTTAGACCCTAAAGGTATTAGCTTAAAACAAGCAAGTTGGGCTGGTATGATGGGTGGTGGTGCCGGTGGTGCTATGAACTGGTGGTGGGATTCATATGTTCATCCATATAATTTATATCATCAATTCGCCGGTGCTGGCGCTTATGCTAAACTACTTAATTTAAGTGGAGCTGATTATACTCAACTTAGAACTTTAAATGGAGTAACTAAATCAGATAGCGTTGGTCTAATTGGTTATAGATTTGATAATCGAATTTATGGTTATGTTTATGATAAAGCATGGAAATATAATAATGCTACTGGTGAATTAAATGGCATTAATGTATCAATTCCATTTACTGATGGTAATTATAAACTAACAATTTATAATACTGATACAGGTTACCAGTTATTAGAAAAGAATATTAGTGTAAGTGGTGGAAACGTAGTAATTGATTTTCCAGCATTTACAAATGATATTGCATTTATTATTGAATAGAGGTGAAGTAATGGAACCATTTAGATTAAAAAAATATGAAGGAAATCCAATCTTAAAACCCAATCCTAAAAATCAATGGGAAGAATTAGTTGTATGTAATCCTGCTGCATGGTACGAAAATGGCACATTCTATATGTTATATCGTGCTGCTGGTAACGATAGAGACCACTTTATTTATTTAGGTCTTGCTACATCTAAAGATGGTTTTCATTTTGAAAGGTATTCAGATAAACCAGTCTTAGCCCCAACACCAAATAATTATGATGCTGGTTGCTGTGAAGACCCAAGACTTGTTAAGTTTGAAAATGAATTCTTCTTAACATATGCTTATCGTCCTTGGGCACCTGGTCAATATTGGCGTGAAGATAAAAAAGTAACAATTGACTTACCAATGAATGACTTTTTACCAACGGGCTTACGTTGGAACGTAAGTCAAACAGGTTTAGCAATTTCTCCTGATTTAATTCATTGGAAGAAGTTAGGTAGAATTACTAAATATGATTCAGATAATAGAGATGTTATCTTATTCCCAGAAAAAATTAATGGTAAGTTTGTAAGATTTGAGCGCCCAATGGAAGCTTACGGGCCAAAGTATGGCTGTGATGTACCATCAATGTGGATTAATTATTCTGATAATTGTCTAGATTGGGGTGAAGCAAAATTGTTCTTAACTCCTAAAAATGATTGGGAGAAGAAGAAAATGGGAGGATCTACTCCACCTCTTAAAACAAAAGATGGCTGGTTAGTTTTATATCATGGTGTATCTGATGTAGATGATACTTATAGAGTTGGTGCTTTATTACTTGACTTAAATGATCCTGAAAAGATACTAGGTCAAACTAAAGATTTCATTTTAGAACCAACTGAAGATTATGAAACAAAAGGTTTTTATAACGGCTGCACATTCCCAACTGGAAATGTAATCGTTGGGGATACACTATATGTATATTATGGTGGTGCAGATAGATTCTGTTGTGTCGCTACTTGCAAAGTAGACGAATTAATTAAAGAAATAATGAAATAAGTAAGGAGAAGAAAATGAAAAGATTAATTAAATTTTTACCTAAACTTGTTATGCTATGCTTCGTTTGCTTACTAGTATTAGCATTAGTTGCCTGCGGTGAAGAAAATGGTGGCCAAGGTAACAATGGTGGTAATAGCGGCAATAGCGGCAATAGTGGTCAAGGTGGAGAACACCAATGGACAGAAAACGAATTATTCTGGGATGCTGATAAAAATGGTACTCCAGATTGGCAAGAAAAAGAAATTACATTAACTTATGCTACATGGCAATGGGTAGACCCAGAAGTAGTAACAATTGATACTTTAATGCTTCAAGCATTTATGGAAAAATATCCTAACATTAAAGTAGAAATGATGCCAGTTGGCGAAGATTATGAATTTGAAACTAACTTAATTACGTTACTTGCTGCTAGTGAAGAAGAAAATCAATTACCAGATGTATTCCTAATCAACAGATTAGAAAACTTATTACCTTATAATATGTTAGCTGATATCGGTGATTTCTTCGATCATGATGATGATGCTAAATATATGTTCGATAGTTTAAAGAACTTAGGATTATATGAAGGTAAAAGATATTGTTTACCTACATTCATTTATCCTGAATTATGGATCGTTAATAAAGACTTATTAGCTTCTTGTAACATCCAAGCTCCAAAATATGATTGGACATGGGAACAAATGGAATCAATCGCAAAAGCTGTTACTGAAGCTAGAGGAACTGAACATAAGATTGGAATTTACGGAACAGAAGAGTATTATTTCGAATTACCAAAAGTTTTAAAGATGAAGAGTGATCCTGTAGCAGGTGCTAAATGGTTAGCTGTTGGATTTGATGGAACAAAATTTAACTTTGATGATTTAGCATTCATCAATGCTATGGCTAAGATGGAAGAAGGAATGGCTGATGGTTGGTTAGTTAATGCCATCGATGCTGATACACTTGCTGCATGGTATGGTAGCACTGATGACCCTAGATATTCTGGTCAAGTTGCAATGTGGCATGAACCAGCATGGTCATTCAAAAATGTAATGGATGATTTATTGTTTGATTGGGATGTATATCCTGGTCCAAGCGGTGTAACTGGTGGAAATACAGATATCGCTGGTATTTCACAACTTTGTGAAAACAAAGCTGCAGCTTATCAATTATTAAAGTTCATGAGCTTTGGTGAAGATGGAATTATCACAAGATATGATTTATACGATAAATATAGTACTGAATTATATATGTCTGCTAATAACTATCCATATCCAGTTGCTGATTATGGTTATAATGGACAAGGTGAAAACCTAATTTGGGATCATATTCCATATGCAGTTTCAGCTCCTGGTTATGGCGCTGTAGAATTCCCTGAATCATTAAGAAATGGCGCAATCAAAGCCAACAAAGAAATCGTTGCTTGGGATGCTGGTGAAAACACATTTAAAGCAGAAAACTATTTAGGCGCAATCCTTATGGGTGAAGCACATTATGCTACTTTATATGAAACAATTCAAGATGCAGCTACACAAGCATATAGTTTAAGAAAACAAGCATTAGCTGATGCAATTGCAGGTCAAACTAACTAATAAAAAAAGAAAAGAGGTATTCAGTATGAATAAAAAACTGAAACCGCACTCAATTAAATATTTAAAAAAGATAGTAATGTTGCTAATCGCTATCATTGCTATTGTACCGATTTGCTTTATAGAGGTAACTGCTAGTGATACTAGCAGTTCCTCAAGCATCGATACTTCTGAATTTAGAGAAACTGCTTATTATCAAACATTGAATAGATTATCATCTACTAACTCTAAATCTAACATTGATGAGGCTGAGTTTAGTGTTAGTGATCCAGCTGTAATGCTTTTAAATCCGACTATCCAATATGCAGATAACGAAGAAGGATTAGCAGCGCATGTAAAAGTAGATCAAGAGTTCAATATGGTAGTTATCGCTCCGACTACAGGTTTATATCATTTAGGAATGATGTATCGTATTGCCACATCATTTGATGATGAACCTTATATTGAAATAAAAATAAATGGAGAAATACCATTTAATGAAGCAAGCGAACTACCACTTGATGTAATGTGGGAACTAGAAGTTAGAGATGAGGCCAAACGATATAACAGTTATGGAAATGAAATGCTTCCATACTCTAAATCGATTGATAAAGCATACAAGTATTACTTTGATGATGTTAATGCTAGGTATGTAGAGCCATTCTATTTCTTACTAAATGAAGGAATTAACTATATCACAATCAAACCATTTGATTATGAATTAGAACTTGAAAAGTTCTATATTAAAGGACAAGAAAACTTGGTTGATTATAATACTTACGCATCTAGCCATGCTAATGCAAAAGTAGTAGGCGGAATCAATACAATTCAAGCCGAATCATTCAAGTATAAAAATGACGTTGAAATTAAAGCTTCTTATTATAAAGACCCAGGGATGACTCCTGCTGCTTATAAGAATACTGTTTTAAACATGGTAGATGGATCTTCATCTAGCCGTGGGGGAACAAGTTATACATATGAAGTAGAAATTACTGAGAGTGGTCTTTATAGTATTGCATTTAAGTATTTACAAAATAGTTTAAAAGGCTTAAATGCAATGAAGAACATTTATATAGATGGGAAAATTCCGTTTAACGAAATGGTAGGCTATGCTTTCCCTGAAACCCAAAAATGGCGTAATTTAACATTAAGCGATGCAAATGGTAATCCATATATGTTCTATTTAGAAACTGGATTACATACAATTACACTAGAAACTAGTTTATCTAGATACAATCCATACATTCAAGAATTATATTCAGTAATGGATGGCATTAATAGTCTAGGCTTACTAGTAGCATCAATTACAGGTTCATCATCTAATGCATATAATGATTGGAATATTGTGAAATATATTCCTGATCTTGTAAAGATTTTACAATCATTTGCTGAGAGGGTTGATGCTGTATATGATGCCATCAATGCAATGAATCCTGAGTCAAGAGAAGCATCAGAAATCCAAACATTACATAATGCTTCAAAACTTTTAAGAAAGTTATGCGCAAGACCTAATAGAATTCACTTGAAGTTAAATCAATTAAATTCAGGAAGTGGTTCTGCTTACCAATTAATTGGTAATGCTATTGGAACTTTACTTAGTGAACCAATGAGCATTGATTGTATGTATTTATATGATGGAGCAGCTAAACTTCCTAAAGCTAAATCTAATATATTTGCTAAAGCATGGTTTAGCATTAAATCATTTGTTTATTCATTCTTTGATAAACGATATAAAGTATCAGGCAATGCTAATGATGATGTATTAGAAGTATGGATTGCTCAATCAACTCTATATTTAGATATTCTTCAAAATATGGTTGATGATGAATATACAGCTGCTACTGGACAGAAGGTTAAAATTAGTATTTTACCTTCTAGTCAAAAGATTGTTTTAAACAATGCTACAAAGACTAATCCAGATTTAGTATTAAGTATTGATAGCTGGGAACCATATAGTTATGCTCTTCGTGGAATTTTATATGATTTAAAACAGTTCGATGATTTTGAGGAAGTTACATCAAATATTTATGCTAACTGCTTTACACCAGTTATTTGTAAAGATGGTGTTTATGCAATTCCAGAAACTCAAGGTATGTACATAATGTTTTATCGTAAAGATATTCTAGATTATCTAGACTTAGATGTACCGTCAACTTGGGATGAAGTTTTAAAGATGTTACCAATTTTACAAAGTTATCAAATGAATTTCTATCATCCACTAGGATCTGATTCTACATATAAGAATTTCGGTGCTACGACACAGTTTATTTATTTATTTGGTGGCGAAGTATTTAGTGAAAGTGGTGTAACTACTACTGTAGATACAGAAGAAGTAATTAGTGCAATTACTTATATGACTGATCTATTTAATGTTTATAACATGCCACTTCAAGTATCTAATTTCTTTGAACACTTTAGATCAGGAACTCTACCAATTGGTGTTGGAACTATTGATATGTATTTACAACTTAAATATGCATCTCCTGAACTAACTGGTCAGTGGGGAATTAGTCCAATTCCTGGTTTTGATACAGATAACGATGGTGAAGTTGAAAGATGGGCAACAGCTTATGGTAAGTGTTCTATCATGTTTAAGAATTCAAAGATGAAAGATGAAGCATGGGAATTTCTAAAATGGTGGCATTCTACAAATACACAAGTTGAATATTTACAAAATATTCAAATGCGTCTTGGGGAAAAATATTTAATAATTCCAGCTAATGTAGATGCGCTTAAGCGAAGCCCATGGGATCGTGAAATTAAAGAACAAATATCAATTGCTGCTAAATGGTCAAGAATTCCTGCAGTTCTACCTGGAAGTTATGTAGTAGAAAGGGAGTTATCTAACATTTGGAATAAAGTTGTAATTGATAGAATGGATGTAAGAGTTGCGGTTAGTGAATCGGTTGATAAGATGAACCGTGAACTATATCGTAAATATAAAGAGTTTGGTTTAGTTGAAGAAGGAACAACTAATTCAAGTTATGTAGTACCAAATAACTCAAATATCTCAAGATGGGTAAAGGGAAGACAAGATGAATAAGTCACAAGTTATATCTAAAGATAATAAAGCTAGAAATAGACGCTTTAATACGGCTTATTTGTTTATTGGCCCTTATGCGATAATCTTCTTAGTATTTGTAGTATTACTAATATTAATTTCCTTCTTATTATCGTTTGCATATTATGATGGTGTTAATATGCCGCACTTCATCGGTCTAACAAACTATGTAACTTTGTTTACACAAGACTTAGACTTTATGCAGTCAGCATTACCTAACACAATTAAATATGCTTTAATTGTTGGTCCAGTAGGATATATGCTAGCCTTTTTCTTAGCTTGGGTATTAGCTCAACTTCCAAGAAGGTTTAGAAATGTCGCTGCTATTATCTTATATAGCCCATCTCTAACTGGTAGTGTATTAATATCAGTTGTATGGAAAGCTATGTTTAGTGGTGATAGTAGAGGCTATATTAACTATTTATTATTAAGCTGGGGAATCGTTAACGAACCACTCCAATTCCTTCAAGATAAAACAACTATCTTTATCATTATGGTATTTGTAGGGTTATGGAGTAGTATGGGTATTGGATTCTTAGCCATGCTTTCTGGTATTTTAAATACCAACCGTGAAATTTATGAAGCTGCATATGTGGACGGAATGAAGAATAGATTCCAAGAAATAATCTATATTACAATTCCTTCAATGAGACCACAAATGATGTTCGGTGCTGTAATGGCAATCGTATCTACATTTAACTCAGCTGGTCTTGCTACCGCTTTAACGGGTGCAAGCCCAACACCACAATTAGCCGGCTGGCTAATTAGTGACCATATGCAAGATTATGCATTTAGTCGTATGGAAATGGGATATGCCTCAAGCTTATCAGTAGTATTACTGATGTTAGTTCTTGTATTCTATTTCGTTGCTAACCATTTATTTAGGTCGGATGATTAAGATGAAAAGAACCGTTGAATCTGAAAACAAGAAACTTCACAAAGTGAAGAAAAAAATGGAGGCAAAAGAAAGAAGAAGAAAGAGGCCTTCTTACTTTGGGGCAATGATTGACCCTAAAGGCTTCCATCCAAGTCAAATCAAATTCTATTTGATTTTACTTCCAGTTTTAGTACTAACAATCTTACCTATATTATTTATTGTTTCGCATGCATTTAAACCAATTGAAGAGTTATATGCTTACCCTCCTAAATTCTTTGCAAGTAGGATAAGCTTCGATAACTTTAGAGCTTTAGTTCATGCGACTAGCCAAACTGATATTCCATTTGGTAGATATTTGTTTAATAGTATTTTAGTAAGTATTTTAGTTATCGTTATATCTTTACTTTTAAGTAGTTTAGCAGCATTTGCTTTCACATACTTAAATTTCAAAGGTAAAAAGTTCTTATATGCTGCTAACCAACTTGCTATTATGTTTATCGCAATTGCGGTAGCAGTACCAAGATTTATGATGATTACATATTTAGGAATTGCTAATACTTATTTAGCTCACATTATTCCATTAATTGCAATGCCAGTAGGTGTATTCTTACTAAAACAATTTATGGAACAAATTCCTAAAGAATTAAATGAAGCGGCAATCATTGATGGAGCATCAAAGTGGCAAGTATATTGGCACGTAACTCTACCAATGGTAAAGCCAGCCCTAGCTACTGTAGCAATACTAGCATTCCAAACTGTATGGAATAATACAGAAACTTCATCACTTTATATTGTAGATGAAGCACTAAAAACACTACCATACTACTTTGGAACGCTAACCTTATCAACTAACTCAATTGCTGCCCAAGGTATCCAAGCAGCTGCAAGCTTAATCATATTCATGCCTAACTTGATTTTGTTCATTATTCTTCAAAAACAAGTTATGAATACGATGGCTCATTCAGGTATTAAATAATGAATAAAAGAGTTAGATTAATTACAAAATACTTTATCGCTATACTAGCGATTGTGGTTATAATATCTTGCTTAAATGTTAAGGCAAGTGCTCCATATGTAACGCGTACTGTAAATAGATATGGAGAGATTGTGGAAACACAAGGAGCATATGACCCAATCCAAAACATTAAATCATTTGTAAATGGTCTAGGTGAAGATGATGCCTTTAATTCACCTCAAGATTTATTCATTGATAAAGAAGATTATTTCTATGTATGCGATACTGGAAATAAACGTGTTGTAATTTTAGATAAAGATTGGACTTATATTACTGAATTTGGTAGTGACATATTGATTAAACCTAATGGTTTATTCGTTAGAAATGAATATGTTTATGTTACTGATTTTGGTGATAATCAAAAAACCGATACAGGTAAAGTAGCTGTTTATAAATTTGATAAAAACTTAAAGACAGCAACACTTGATAAAACATTTAGTAGACCAAGTGGATCATTAATGGAAGTTGATGACTTCTTGTACCGTCCAATGAAGATAGCAGTTGATTCTAACTATACGATGTATATCGTATCGCATGGATCAAGCAATGGTGTACTTTTAGTTAATAGTGAAAATAGATTCCTAAACTTCTTTGCACCAAACTCTTCAAGTGGTAACTTCCTTGATTTACTAAAAAATTACCTTTATGGGGAAAATGAAAAAGTTGTGTTAACAAAGAAGATTGCTCCAGCTCCAGAAAACGTAATGTTAGATGATTCTGGATATATCTACACTGTAACACAAGGAGTAGTTCAAAATGATTTAGGTGATACTATTAAAAAAGTTAATATCGGTGGTCTAAACTTCTATACTAACGATATGATAGTATCAAATAGTTTTGTGGATTCATGGAGTTCTAACCATAAAACAGTTTATGCTGTTAGTAAAGGTGGAACAATCTTTGAATATGATATTGAAGGAAACCTTCTATTCATGTTCTCAGGAACTATTAGTGGTGATGAACAACTTGGTTTATTTAAATCTGCTTCATCAATTGCGGTAGATAGCAAAGATGATTTATATGTAGTTGATGATCAAGCATCGTCCATTCAAGTATTTAGAAAGACCGAGTTCTCCACAAAAGTTCATGAAGCCTTAGAACTTTATATGAGCGGTAAATATGAAGAATCAAAAGATCTTTGGGAAGAAGTTTTGAGATATAATTCAATGTTTGACCTAGCTCATAAAGGTATCGGAATGGCATATTATCTAGAACGTGATTATGATGGAGCTATGGAAAAGTTTAAATTAGCCAATGCGAAAGAACAATATTCGGAAGCATTCTGGGAAGCTAGAAACTTATGGCTAATGAAAAACATTAGTATAGTAGCCATTATTGCTGTTTTAGTAATAATAGCAATTATAGTAGTTATTAAGACTAATAAGAAACATCATTATTTAGATAAAATAACTAATCCAATTAAGAAGGTGGCAAGTAGACCAAAGGTTAAAAGTATTTTAATTATGTTTAAATATATCCGTCATCCATTTGATGCCGTATATTATGTAAGATATGATAAACGAATTAAAATCTATAATGCTTTAATAGTATTAGTATTATTATTAGGAATTTATTTATTATCTTTGGTAGCAACAGGATTCTTATTTACTGATGTAGTACTAGAAAGAACAATTTTATTAAAAGAATTAACGAAGATTATTTTACCAATTGCTTTGTTTATTGTAAGCAATTACTTAATATCTTCACTAATGAGTGGTGAAGGAACATTTAGAACAATTACAATCAATACAATGGGTTCATTAATGCCAATTGTAATTGTTATGCCTTGGATAATACTAATATCTAATGCATTAACTCTAAATGAAGGATTCTTATATTACTTCCCATTAGTAGTAATGTTTATTTGGACAGGAATATTATTATTTGTTGTTATAAAAGAAACGCATAATTTCTCGGCTAAACAAACAATCGTTAATTTATTATTAACTGCATTTATGATGCTAGTATTAGTAATTGTAATAATCTTGTTGTATTTAGTATTTGCACAATTGTTTGGATTTAATGTGGATCTTGTCAAGGAGGTGATTTTCCGTGGATAGAAAAATTCAGAAAATTATCACTTGCTTGATTGTGTTAATGATTGGCATATTGTTTACAGTTAATGTAATTAATGTTAGGGCAAAGGATACAAGTGGTGAAGTCCAGTTGCTTCACGAACTTGATCCATCAAGTAATTTCTTCACACAAGTAGAAGATACTACGCCGATTGAAATAGTAGATAAAAGAGCAAACCTTTTAGAAGATGGTTACCAGTTGATGGCAGAAAACTCTAAAATTAGTTTATATTTCAAGTCATCTACATTTGGTATTGCTGTCTATGATAAATCAAATGGCTATACATGGTTATCTACTTATGAGAGGGCCCATGAATTCATTAATACAGCAGCTGTACAAAGTAAGATTGAATCAGGAATTACTATTGAATATTATTCAGTTGATAGTAAAGGTATTATTAAATCAGCAGAAGTTTATTATACTTCTAAAGAAAACAAAAAAGCTGTAGCTTCTAATACAGTAACTAAAGTTAATAATGGTTTTGATGCTAATGTTAAGTTTTCTAGTTTGAATTACTTAATTAGCTTTAAAGTTGAATTTAGACTTGATGATGATAAGCTATTTGTTAGTGTTCCTTATGATTCAATTAAAGAAGAAATAGCTGGTACACTTAATCCAAAAGATTCAAAACTAAAAAGTATTATCTTATTCCCTTATTTTGGATCAGAAAACTATGAAATAAATGGATATAGTTTTATCCCTGATGGGTCTGGAGCGCTAGTAAGATATAATCAACACAAATCATCAACAGCATATATTAAGAAACTATATGGTGATGATTATAGTTTTACCGAATATCCAGCTAGTAATAACTTAAAAGAGAATGGTGTTTTAAGCTTACCAATTTATGGAGTTAATCATGGTTACAATCAAGCAAGCTTCTTATGTCAAGTAGAAGATGGCTATGGAAGTTGCGAACTACATTCATATCCATATATGTATAGCTTAATTCCTGTCAATACGACTTTCTTTAAGTATTATGTAAAGGATACATTTAATGTAAAGATGTCTACATCTACAATGACATTATTAAATGAAAATCCTTATCCATCAAATTATACGATTAGTTATACATTCTTAAATGGGGATGATGCTAACTATGTTGGTATGGCTAATGCTTATCGCGAAGATTTAGGTCTTGATAATGTAATTGAAGCTAGTAGTAATATCCCACTAAGATTAGAAATCTTAGGTCTTGATTATAAACCAGGCTTATTTGGTAAGAATTATGTCAAAATGACATCATTTATGGAAGCATTAGATATTATTAAAGATCTAGAACAAAGTGAAGTTAATAATTTTGATATTACTTACCTTGGCTGGAATAGGGGTGGTTACTTCACGCAAGGAGCAATGAATGCTAAAGCGGCTATTCGCCTTGGTGGAGCATCAAAGCTTAAAAAGTTAGCAAGTTACATCGATGAAAAAGGATATAGTATCGATTATACAATTAATCCATATGTATCAAGTAGTTATGGAACTAGCAGTAAAAATGTTAAGCGAATTGGTCTTTCACCATTTGAAGTAACGCAAAAGTCTTCACAAGAACAAATTGGATATTATGTTTTACCTAGTGATTTATCTAGATTAATAACGAAGAAGACTAATAAGTTTAATAAACTTAATATTACTGGCTTAAAGATTGATAACTTAAATTCGGCTTATTCATATCGTTATAAATCAGATGCTATTTATAGAACACAAATGATTGATCAAGTAGCAACAGAACTAAGTAAAATTGAAGGTTATAAAATTGGCGCCGAAAAGCCAAATTCATATTTGCTCAAGTATTTATCAAATTATTATGATGCATTTTATGAATCTAATAAATTTGTTTATGAAACTGATTCTATTCCATTTGTATCTATTTTAATTAGTGGTATAATAAATATGTACATGCCTAATATAAATTATATTAGTGATTATGATTTAGCCGTTTTAAGAATGATTGAGTATAATATCTATCCATCATTCATAATAACTAGTGAAGAAGCTTATGATTTAAGATATACAAATTATGAGTATTTGAATTCTACACAATATGATTTATGGAAAGATTTAATGGTTAAAATGTACAAAGATACTAATAACGCTTTATCTAATGTAATTGGAGCAAGAATGACCAGTCATAGTTACGTAGATAGCGGTGTTAGTAAATGTAGTTATAGTAATGGTGTAGTAATCTATGTTAACTACAATAATAAAGTGGTTAATGTGGACGGAGTTAGTTTGTCTCCTTATAGCTATTTAGTGAAAGGAGGTAACTAATAATGAAAAAGATTAAAGAGTTCTTTAAAAAGATTTGGGATAAGATTAGCATATTCTTTAAGAAAATCTATATTGTTATTAGTGAATTCGTTAGATGCAAATTAGCAGTATGGATTGGTAAAGGATTAAGATTTATTGGTAAATATACTGGTATAAGCTGGTTGCTTGCTAAATACCGAAAGAATGTTTCAAACAAACATAAAAAAGCTGTAGCTGGATATTTGTTTATATCGCTATGGATTGTGGGATTTATTTTATTTGCTGTTAGACCAGTTATCCAATCAATACGAATGGCACTTGCGGATTTTGCGGGTACAAAAGTTATTGCTGGAACGAATGTAGTTAAGTTCTTTATTGAAGGATTTGGCTTTAGCCAGTTTAAACAAATCTTCCAAGATAATCCTGAACATGTGGAAGCAATTATATCTACACTTGTCGATATTGCAGTTGTAGTTCCACTAGTTTTGATCTTCTCATTACTTTTAGCGTTACTACTTCATCGTAAATTAAAAGGAATTAAGATCTTTAGAATGATATTCTTCATTCCAGTTATCTTACTTTCTGGTAATTTACTAAATTACTTTAACGCTTATGATTTACTTACGGTATCAACTTTGCAAAGCTCTGAGCTTCGCGGGATGTTAGATTTCTATTTACCTGAGAGAGTTGTAGAAATAATTATAGATGTATTCGGTAAAATCATTTTAATTTTATGGTTTAGCGGTGTACAAACTTTAGTATTTCTGGCAGGTTTACAAAAAGATAACACAGCAGTTTATGAAGCAGCTAGCATTGATGGTGCAAATAAATGGGAAATGTTCTGGAAAATTACCTTCCCGACATTAATGCCCCTAATTACGATTAATATTATCTATACTACCGTAATATATGCCAATACAGGTAACGAGCTAACAGGTATAATTAGTTCAAATATCGCTCCACCTGAGTACGGACGTGATTATGCTTCAGCTCTTTCTTGGATATTATTCGGTATTGAGATCGTGGTAATATTAGTATATGTATTAATCTTCAAACTTGCTAATAGGAAGTATAAGTAGGTGGGTTATGGAAAATACATTTAAGAAGAAGAGGACATTTAAGAAGATTATGCTAGGTGAGCGAGGCGAGTCTGGCTTAATTGGCAAATTCTTCATCTACATGTTATTAATCGGTATTAGTTTTATTTTCCTTTATCCTATCCTAAAGATGGTTTCAAAAAGCTTTATGGGTTTAGAGGATTTAATGGATCCAACGGTAATTTGGATTCCAACAAAGTTTGTTTTTAATAATTATCAAAAAGCAAACGAAGTTTTAAACTTTTGGAAATCACTTGGTGATTCTCTAAAAGTTGGTATTCTGCCAACATTATGCGCGGTGATCTCATCGTCACTGATTGGTTATGGATTTGCTCATTTTGAGTTTCCAGGTAAAAAAATCTGGATGGCACTACTTGTTGGTATTTTCTTACTTCCAACAATGTTAATGAGTATCCCGACATATGTCATATTTCAAAAGTTAAAAATGTTAGGCAGTCTAAAGGCGTATATCTATCCAGCGCTAACTGGATTTGGATTGCGTCAAAGCGTATTCATCTTAATTTTCTATCAGTTTTTTAAAGTGATACCTCATGAATTAAGTGAATCTGCGGAGATTGATGGAGCGAGTGAAGTAGGAATCTTCATTAGAATTGCGATTCCTATGTCAGTACCAGCATTTATAATATGTATATTATATTCATTTGTATGGTACTGGAATGAAACGGTTTTAGCGGTAACGTATTTCCAAGGAAACATCACCACTTTACAGATGGCATTATCTAGTTTTGAACATATGTATGCTCAACTATTCCCATCTGGATCGATTGGTATTGGAGCTGCGGCGGAATCGTTTAATCAAGGTGTTTTATTTGCGGGAACAATGTTGACAATTTTGCCATTATTGTTATTGTATGCGTTCACTCAAAAATGGTTTGTAGAGAGCGCGGATCGTTCAGGTATTGCTGGTGAATAATTTTAAACAATCAAATTATAAAAGTTAAGGAGGAAAAGTTTTAAAATTATGAGAACAAAAAGAATTTTGATGTCAATTTTATTGTTACTTGTAACCTTTAGCTTAGTAGCCTGCGGTAAAGTTACTGTTAAAGTATCAGGCGATACTCAAGTTAAAGTTGGTCAAACAATCAAGTTGACTCCTGAAGCATCAAAGAGTGGAGCTACATTCACTTGGGCTTCAAGTAATGATGCTGTCGCTACTGTAAAAGACGGTAGTGTAACCGGTGTTAGTGCTGGTAAAGTTACTATCACTGTAACCGCTTCAAAAGGAAAGAAAACTGGCGAAGCAAGTATAGAAGTCACTGTTATTGCTGATAACGCTCCAGTTATTAGTGGTGCAGATGATGTTCAAATCTTAAAAGGCGAAAGATTTGTACCACTTCAAGGCGTAACTGCCCGTGATGAAGAAGATGGTGATCTAACAGATCAAATTCAATATGATGGAAACGTTAACTTCAATTTAGTTGGCGAATACATTGCAACTTATACTGTTAGAGATAGCGCTGGTAACGTTACAACTGTTACAAGAAAAGTTACTGTTGTTTCAAACGATACAGATGCTCCATTATTAACTGGTACAAGTGCTAAAACTATTATAATTGGTGATACACAATTCAAATTAACTGATAATGTAAGCGCTAATGATGCCATCGATGGCGATGTTACTGCAAACATTAAGATTACTGGTGAAGTAGATGTTTGGAAACTTGGCGAATACTCAGTTAAATATGAAGTATCAGATGCTGCTGGAAATAAAGCTGAAGCTACAAGAGTTATTACTGTTGGCTTAGGCGAATTCCAATTCGAAGATTTAGCAGCTAAAGAATTTGCAAAAGTTGAAGCTGATTATCAATTTGCTGTTGCATTAGAAAGCATTAATACTCAACTTTCTGCATTCGCATTAGCTAAATTAACATTCAAAGTAAATGCTGCTGCTGCATGTGAACTTGTTCCAAGCATTACTAATGGTACTGCTCAAGCTAAGATCGCATTAGCTGCTGGTGACAATGATGTTACTGTTTACTTCAGAGTTAATTCTGCAATCTTAGAAGGTGCTGTAAAACTTGCTGCTCCAGCTGATGCAAGCTTAACATTTAGCGATGTTAAATTCGCATTCGCAGAAGCTAAAGACGTTATTGCTCCTGTAATCAATGTTCCTGAAGGAAAGATGGTTCTTCCAGTAGAATTATTAGCAAATGCTGCTGCACTTAAACCATTAGTATTAGCTGGCGTTACTGCAAGCGATAATGTTGATGGCCCAGTAAACGCTGGTCTTGATGTTGATTTAAGTGGAATCGCTGCTGGTGCAACTGGTGAACAACAAGTTGTAATCTATGTTGTTGACTCAAGCAACAATAGAGGCGAAGCTACTAGAACTGTAGAATTTGCAAAAGCATATAGCACAAATTTAATTACAGATCCTACATTCTCAACAGATTCAACTTATGCAGAAGGCACAACTGATCCAATTTGGGAAGGATTTAGATTACATGGTGGTGCTGGTGATCCTGAAATGTATACTAGAGATGGTGTATTAGTACATCATAATAGATCAAATGAAAACCCAGGATATGACTCAGCATCTTGCCCAATTATCGATACTGATTCTACAGTATTACAAGCTGAAAACTGGTATATGTTGAAGTTTGATGTTAAAGCAGCTGTTGCTAGAAATATGTCTGTACGTATTGGTTTAGCTGCTGATGCTCCTGTATGGTTAGAAAACTTCGAAGGTGCATCTAACTACATGTTAAGCGTTTCAACAGATTGGGAAACTAAGTATGTTGTATTCTATGTTCATTCAGACAAGAGTGCTAATGGATATAGCGGTATTTCATGCGAATTAAAGAATGGTGGAGCATTCACTTGGAATGCAGCCGAAGAAGTTGGTAATACATTCTACTTTGATAATTTACAATTCTATCTATTATCAAATGAAAATGCAGCTCCTACTTTAACTATTAATAAAGATCTTCCAACTACATTTGGTAAAGGTCAAGACAAACCTGATCTTACTCAATATGTAACTGCTCACGATAGAGAAGATGCAGCTGACATTCAAATTACTGCTGCTCACATTACTGAAAATGTTGATATGAGTAAAGCTGGTACATATGATGTTGTTTATAAAGTTGCTGATAGTGAAGGTAAAGAAGCTACTATTACTTTACAAATTAAAGTCTTAGAAGAAGCAGATACAACTGCTCCAGTATTAGCTGAAGTTGATGGACTTGTTAAAGTATTTGATCAATTCTCAGCTGCTCCAGATATCACTAAGTTCATCACTGCTACAGATGATGTTGATGGTGTAATCACAATCACTACAGATATGATTCAACACAACGCAAATCTTAACGTAGTTGGAACATATGATATCGTTTATACTGTTAAAGACTCAAGTGGTAACAGTGCTACATTAACTGTTACAATTACAGTTAACGATAAAGAAGCTCCAAAAGTTGAAGGTAAAGCACTTAAGACTTATGTTGGTACTCCATTAACTGCTGCTGATATTATCGCTAACTTAACAGTTACTGATAATGTAGATGGCGCTATGACATTGACTGAAGCTAATGTTAAAGGCTTAGATCAAGTTAAATTCAACGAAGCTGGCGAATACAAAGTTGTTATTGAAATTTCAGATGCTGCTGGCAATAAAGCAGAAGTTGAAATTGCTATTTCTGTAAGAGAAAAAGGTAACACTAAACTAGTTGCTGACCAAGTTGTTATTGATTTAGCTCCAGATGCAATCGCTAATGCAGAAGCATGTACAATCACTGAAGCTGATGGCGAATACACAATCGCTTTAGCATCAGTTGGTGGATGGGCATCTGCTAACAAAGTTAAATATAGTGGTCTTGAATTAGTTGAAGGCGAATCTTATGTATTAAAGATCGTTGCTAAAGCTGATCAAGCTAGACAATTACAATTCAACCTTGGTATTGGTCTATGGGCTGATCCATGGATGGATGCATTTACAATTGCTGAAGATTATAGCAAACTTGTAAAGATTGGTACTGAATATGCTGAATACACTGTATTATTCACATATGACAAACATAGCACTGCTGGTGCTGACAGTGGTCCAACACTTGAATTCTGTGTAGGTCCTACAGGCGATGCTGGCGATGTTGCTGGTAACAATATTTACTTCAAAGAATTTGCTATTTACTCAACAAAAGAAATCGGTGACGTTAACTTACTTAATGCTACAATCGATCCTCAACACCACGAAGCATCTTATGGCTTAGTAGTTTCTAAGACTGGTGGCGGTCAATGGGATTGGGTTGGCTTAACAGTTGAAGATGATTTAACAGGCTACAATAAAGTTGTTGCTGATGTAATCGGTCCTGATGGTAAGCCATTTGTATTAAAAGTTAATGATTCAATTGAAGTCACTGCAAATGGAAATGGTGGAATAAATCATGTTGAATGGACTGCTCCTGCAGACTTTGCATGGGATGCTGCAAAGAAGACTATGATTATGTTCCCAGATTTCAATGTGGTTGGTGAAGGTAACGAATTCGCAATTGTTAAATTAGAATTACAAGGTGAAGGAAAAGAACCTATTAATCTATTAGCTGGTGCATTAACTAAGTGTGATCCTTGCGCAGCTAAGAAGATGGTTATTTTAACAAAACCAGCTTCTAATTCTGAACCATGGGATTGCGCTAAGTTCCAAGTAAGCGATGATTTAAGCGGTTATGCTGCAGTTAAATACGCTGTAATTGGTACAGCTGGCGACTCTATTATCATTAAACCAAATGATAATGGTGGATATGAAAAGGCTCTTACATTAACTGGTTCATTACAAGAAGGTATCATTAGTTTAACTGGTATGGCTTACAACAATGCTAAATCAGCAGTTATCTTCTTCGTTAACCCTAATGCAACTGGTTCTGGTAATCCTGTATATGTTCTTGCATTATCTTACTTAGTTACAAAACCTGAACAAGGTCAAAGTGGTGATGAAGACTTAGTTAAAGTTGAAGCAAGCAAGTACATTTTAGGTAATGGTTACTACAACACAACTGATTCAACTCGTTACAACCAATTAATCTCTGGTGATACAACTTCTCAAAAGTTTGTTGCTACAAAGACATTCACTAAAGAAGAATTACCAGTTGGTTCAGTAATTAAGATTGCTGATGGCTATCAATATCGTCCTGAAGGATGGATTGATGAAAACAAACAAGCATCAAGAGAAAATAACACTTCAGATGAAAGAGTAGAAATCACTGAAGAATGGTGGGGCAACTACATTAAACGTGGTTTCAATATCTCTAAGAAAGATGGAAGCCTATTAGTTGAAGGAACAGAAGCATACGATGCAGCAGTAGCAGCATTTGAAATTCTTGTTCCAAAAGGAAGCCCACTTACTATTCCTGATTATGTTCCAGTTTACCCTGAAGCAGTAGAAGATAGCGTAGATTTATTAGAAGGAACAATTAATCCTAAGACTATCCAAGTTGCTCATCAAATTCGTATGATGAAGACTGGTGGCGGTCAATGGGATTGGGTTGGTCTAAAGACTAATGCTGATTTAACTGGTTACACTAAGATGGTTGCAGAAGTTACTGGCCCTGCTGGTGCTCCATTCGTAATCAAAGTTAATGACCAAGTTGAAGTTCCTGCAAACGGAACAGGCGCTGCTGTTCAAGTAGAATGGAATGCTGCTGAAAACTTTGCATGGAATGCTGAAAAGCAAACTATGATTATTTTCCCAGACTTCAATAAGGCTGGTGAAAGCAATGAATTTACAGTTACTAAATTAGAATTACAAGGTGAAGGAAAAGATCCAATTGACTTATTACTTGCTCCAATTACTTTAAGCAATCAATATGTTCAAGCTTGTAGAGATTTAGTATTAACAAAAGCTGCTGATAATGCTGAACCTTGGGATTGCATCGAAATTGCATTACCTGTTGATTTAACTGGTGCTACGGAAGTTAAGTATGTAGTTCGTGGTACAAAGGGCGAAGTATTATGTATTAAACCTAATAATAATGGATCTGCTGAAAAATGGATTTCAATGGATGGAAAAGCCATAAGCGGTTCAATTGATTTTTCAAGCTTCACTTATGATGCAAGCAAGCCTGCTATGGTAGTATTCCCTAACATCAGTGAAACTGGTTCTGGACATCCATTCTATATCAGTCAATTAGTATATGTTAAACCTGAAGCTCCAGTTTTAACTGGTGTTAAGATGGGTGGAAATGCTGAAGGTGCATTAACATTAAATGAAGCAACTGGTATTTATGAAGGCACATTTGCATTAGCTACTTCTTGGCAAAGAGCTACATTCACTTTAGAATTTGCTGATGAAACTAAAAAAGTTTTAACTTATGATAATGCTAAAGTTATTGGTAGTGCAGTTTTAGAAGCTAAAGCTGGTGCTACATGGTCTAATGTATTATATTCAGAAGACGATGCAGCTGAAAGAGGAGAATTCATCCTAAGTGCAGATGGTGAAACTCATTATAGCGTAGCATATAATCCTGCTACTAATACATTATCAATCGACTTCGCAGTTCCTGCAGTTCCTGCTACAATTAAAGCAGTTAAATATGCTGGAGCTAAACAAGGCGAATTCGCATTAGTAGATGGTAAATACGAAGCATTAGTTGATCTTGGCGCATGGAATAGAATTTCATTCGTTGTTGTAGGTGAAGATGATTCAGAAGTTGCATTATGGTATACAAATGCTAAATTTGCAGGTGCTATTACTGCAGCTGAAAAGACTGGCGATGCATGGGATAAATCTTTATATCATGAATCAGCTGATGGCAATCGTTGGATGCCAGGACAAGCTTTAAAATATAAACTTGTTTATGATCCTGCTACAAACACTATGACAGTTGCTATTGATAAGACTGCTCCAGTTGTTACTGTTGCTGATTCAGTTGCTACTGCATTAGCTGCTGCTAACTTAACTGAAGGTCAAGATGCATCTGCATTATTTGGTCAATTATTAGCTGGCATAAGCGCTAACGATGATTTCGATGGTGCAATTGCAGTTACTCAAGAAATGGTTGACTTAGGTGGATTAACACTTAACCAATTAATCGCTGGTGATTATAAAGTTACAGTTAAAGTTAAAGATGCTGCTGGTAATGAAGGAAAAGCAGAATTACAAGTTCATGTTGCTCCATATCCATATACTAAGCATTCTCTAAACGTATCTGGTATGCAAGCTGCTACTCTTGAAGAAGATACACAATTTGCAGACTTCTTTACAGTACTAGCTACAGCAGATAAAACTGTTGTTGTAGAAGCAAATAGCAAAAACGCTGGATCATTATCTTTCACTAAAAGAATGAAATTAGGTGGAAAATCTGCTCCAACTGCTCGTGCTATTAAATTCACTACAAAATCTTCATCTGTAAAAGTTACAGTTTATGTTTATAGTTCAAATTCTGAAACTAGAACACTACATATCTTTGATGCTGATAAGAACGTTATTACTAGTAAGCAAGTATATGGTAGTGGAGAACTTACTATTCTTGAATATGTTATTACTACTCCTGGTACATATTTCATTGGTGGTATGGATGCAGCAGTTAATATCTATGACGTTGTTGTAGAAGAAGGATATACTATTCCTGCTGCTCCTGCAAATGTTAACTTATTTGCTGATCATCCAGGAAGCGATGGCGCTTACAATAGTACTAAATGGACTCGTGAAAATTACAAGAACGATAAATGGAATGTAATTACTGGTCAAATGAATGCTAGAACTAAAGATGGCGTTAAAGTTGTTAATATGGTAAATGGTTATAGTGTACCTATGAGATTTACTTATAACAAAGATGGCGAAGTTTTAGGATTAGCAAACAAATTATCATTCAAAGTTGGTAACTACTTCAGTGGTGCACAAGACTTCTCAGTTAAAGTTAAATTAGTATTAGCTAACGGAAGTGAAGTATTCATCGCTGGTGATGCTAACAACTGGGTAACAATTCCAGTTACACAAGGCTTAATTGATCAAGAATTAACATTTGATGCAGCAGAAGTTAAATCAGTTGTATTCGTTACAAGAAGTTCAATTAGCGGAAGCACATACTTATATGTAGGTAACTGCGTATTAAGTTATGATAAAGGTACTCAAGCTAATCCATTAACTGTTGAAGAAGCTCTAGATCTTGCTGCTAGAATGGGTAGATCTTCATCTAGCGCATATGTAGATGTTCAAGAAGTATGGATTAAGGGCTATGTAGTAAATGCTGGCGAAGACAAAGGTACATATGTACAAAATGCAAAAATTGCTAGTACATTAAATGGTAAACCATTATTAGCAATCTATACTGCATCTAAAGGTACTGGTATTGAAAATGTTTATGTAAATGATGAAGTTTTAGTTCATGCTTACTTAATGAACTATGGCGGAACTCTTCAAATCGCAACAACTAAGGTTGATGGTGAATCTCTATATTCTGTAATTGATGCTTGCAAAGCTGGAACAAGTACAGTTAGTGTTTCTCAAGATTCTAGTGAACATGCAACAGTTAAAGAAATTAGTGCTGAAAGTGGCGTAAATGGATCTACATTCACATTCAAAGTTGATGTAGCAAATGGCCACGAATTAGTAGGCGTAAAAGTTAATGGTGTGGATGTAGAAGCTGTTGAAGGCGTATACACTGCTACAATTGGTGGACCAACTCAAATCGTAGTTGAAACAAAAGAAGAAGGTGCAGTAGAACCTGAAAAAGTGGCTGATTTCTCATTTGCTAGCGCATCTACAGGAACTATGTCAACAAAAACTGCTGATAAACTAGAATGGGTACAAGGTGATGTAACATTTATCGCTAATAAAGATAATTCATCAACTACTTGTAATAGCAATAGCGGTGAACCTTATGTTAACCCTATAAGAGTTTATGCAAAACAATCTATTGAAGTTCATTACAATGGATTAATCAAAGTTGTGTTCAATGCAAACTCTAATGACTATGCTACAGCATTAAAGAATTCTACTTTCCCTGAGGGAGCAACTGTTACTGTCAATGCAAAGGTTGTTACTGTTGTATTTGCTGCACCAGTTGATTCATTCAAAGTTTCTAATTTAAGTGCACAAGTAAGAATTAATTCATTTGAAGTTTATGCATTACCTAATGGACAAGCTTCAAGCCCTGCTGCATTCCAATTAACTAACTTACAAGCAGAAGGCGATGCACGTAACCACATTGAAGGTGCTGGCGCATGGATTTGGATTGATCCAACTAGTATCGGCTTAACAGCTGAAAATATGGCACAATTCAGCGCAACAGCTACATGCGAAAGCATTAATGTTGTTGGTACATTATTCTCTAATTATAGTGCAAGTGCAGTTAGATGTTATGTAACATTAGCTTCAGCTCCTGCAGCAGATGCTACAACTACAATCAATCTAACAATCACTAATGGTGATGCATCATATCAAGGCACAGTTTCATTCCTTGGCAATGAATTGCAATAATCAAATTTAATTAATAAAGGATAGTATTACCTACGGTATTACCTTCGGGTAATGCTATTCTTTTTTTATTATTTATAAATAAATGAGGTTTTATTATGAATAAAGATAACGACAGAATTTTATTTTTAGATAGCCCTTTAAGAGAAATGATATGGGGCGGTAAATATTTTAAAGATGTATTAAACTTAACAAAAGAAGATAAAGACTTTGGGGAATTATGGACAATATCTGGTTATAAAGATTTCCCATCTACAATTAAAAATGGAAAATACCAAGGGGTAACTCTTGACAAGTTATATAAAGAACATCACGAATTGTTTGCTAATTCTACTTCAGTAGAATTTCCGATTCTAGTGAAGATGATAGCGACTAGTGCTGATTTAAGTGTGCAAGTTCATCCTGATGATGAATATGCAAAAAAAGATAATGATTTAGGTAAAACTGAATCATGGTTAATTATAAATAGCGATCATGGAAAAATTGTTTATGGCCATAATCAGCTAGATAAAGCAAATTTAGAGAAAATGGCTAGAAGTGGTGATTTCTCGTTCCTTAAATACCATGATGTTAAAAGAGGAAACTTTGTACCAGTTCCAGCTGGAACAATCCATGCTTTAGGTAAAGGTTTAGTTCTTTTAGAGGTTCAACAGTCCTCTAACCTAACTTATAGACTTTATGATTATAATCGCAAAGACAAAAATGGAAACTTGCGAGAATTGCATTTAGATAAATCATTAGATGTAATTAAAGTACCAAATGATGCTACAATTGATGATACTGACTATTTAGATAGTAGAGATGATTATGTATTATGGGATAATGAATATTTTAATATCAAATTAGTGAATGTACGCCGTCAAATTAGATTTATGAACAAAGAGCATAAATATTATTTGTGTACAGTAGCTAGTGGTTTATTTAGATATGAAGATATGATTATTAGTGTAGGTGAAAGCTTTATTGTTACTAGTAATGCTATCGAAGAAGAAATAAAAGGGAAAGGTAAATTAGTGATCGTAGAATCATATAAATAAGAATATGTTTGATTTAAAGAATCTAGAATGTAATGTATCTACTATTAAGCCAGCTGACTTTGATGAGAGATGGGCAAAATGGCTTAAAGAAGTACATGATGTTAAGAATCATGTAGAGATAGTAAAAGAAGATGTAAGATTAGATGGTTTTGGTAAGATTATTGATTTTTATTATGATTCAGTAAATGGTGCTAAGATATTTGCTAAATTATATTTAAGATGGGAACCATCTCGTCCAGTAGTAGCATATTATCATGGTCATATGAGCTATATTGATCATCCCGATAACGAGTGGCACTGCATGAATTTAGTAGCTGCTGGATTTAATGTATTTGCTATCGATATGCGTTTTCAAAATGGAAAGGTAATCGATAATACGAAATATCGTTATATGGATTATCCTTCAGCTTGTTTCAATATTGACGATTTAGAGACATGCTACAACAAAAGACTAGATCAAGATGCTTTAAAACTACTTGATATTATTAAAGATCCTAACCTTTTTAAAGATATAAATGGTACACCTTTAGCAAGCCAGCCACTAATCGTAGCAGGCCCTAGCCAAGGTGGTGGATTATCTTTAATGGTATCAGCTATGTCTGATTATGACATTAAAGTTTCTTTATCTGATGTACCAAGTGATTGCGCAATTAAAGATAGAATAATAAATAGGGAAGGAAAATATACAGTTATAGATGATTTTTTGAAAGATCATCCAAAATTAAAAGAAACTGTAATGGCTAATCAAGATTATTTTGATGTGATTAATATGGCACCTAGAATTAAAGCTTCTGTCATTTCTTCGTTTGGTACGGTAGATAATGTATGTCCACCTAAATATTTTTATCAAGCATATAAAAAGATGAACTGCTATAAAGAACTATATCCATATGAGGGATATGGACATGGTGGATTCGAAGAAATCCATTTACCAAAGAAGATTGAATTTGCGAAGAAAATACTAAAATGTGATTTTTAAGGAGAATGTTATGGAACTAGGCAAATTTGAAGATATTAAATATGTAAGACCGGATTTTAAGAAAGCTAGTAAAGATGTAAGAGGCAACATTAAATTAATGAAAAATGCTGCATCATATGAAGAGTTTAAGAAAGCATATGTAGCAACAGAAGAATTATTAAAAGATTTATTATCAATGGCTACTATTGCATCCATTCGTAATACAATTGATACAACTGATAAGTTTTATGATGAAGAAGAAAAATACATTAATAAAGCTAGTGCTCCTCTTTCTTTAGCAATGCTTTCTTTAACAAATACAGTATTAAAGAGTAAATATAAAGAAGATATAAAAAAAGAATATGGTGATTTCTTAATTCAAGATTTAGAAATGTCTAAAAAGATAATGAGTCCTAAGATTATTCTTTTATCAATAAAAGAAGGAACTTTGACTCAAAAATATTCTAAAGATGTTGCTGCTTGTAAAACTAATTTTAGAGGTGAAGAATGTAACTTCTATGGACTACTTAAACATATGCAATCTACTGATAGAGAGGAACGCAAGGAAGCATTTGTAGCATGGGCTGATTTATATGCTTCAGTTAGCGACAATTTAGATAATTTATATACTAAATTAATTGATTTAAGAGTTAAGAAAGCTAAAAGATTAAAATTTGATTCATTTATTGATTATTCATATATTGCTAGAGGTAGATATGATTATACTAAAGAAGATGTAGCTAAATTTAGAGAAGCAGTTAAGAAATATATCGTTCCTCTATGTTCTAAATTATATGAAAAACAAGTTAAAGATTTAGAGATTGATAAACTTCATTGGTATGATGAAGAACTAACATTTAAAGAAGGAAATGCTACTCCACTTGGAACTGAAGAAGAATTAGTAGAAAAAGCAAAAACAATGTATCACGAATTATCAAAAGAAACTGGTGAATTCTTTGATTTTATGTGTGAACATAAACTATTTGACCTAACTACTAGACCAGGTAAGCATTTAGGTGGTTATTGTACATTTATTCCAAAGTATAAAGCACCATTTATCTTTTCTAATTTCAATGGAACTAGTACGGATGTGGATGTATTAACACATGAAGCTGGTCATGCTTTCCAAGCATATTTAGGAGCTAGAAACATAGAACTAATGAGTCAAATGTCATCTACTAGTGAAATCAATGAAATTCATTCAATGTCAATGGAACACTTTACTTATCCATTTATGGATAAATTCTTTGGGGAAAATGTAGATAAATATCGCTATCATCATTTAGTTAAATCACTAGAAGTTATTCCATATTTAGTAAGCGTCGATGCTTTCCAACATGCTATCTTTGAAAATCCAAAGATGGGTGCAATGGAGAGACGCACTACTTGGAAGAAAATTGAAGAAGAATTTATGCCATGGCGTGATTATGATGGTAATAAGTTCTTAAGCGAAGGCGGTTTCTGGATGCAGAAACAACATATATTCTTATATCCATTCTATTATATTGATTATGCATTAGCACAAACTTGTGCATATCAATATTTCTTAAAAGGACTTGAAAACTTTGAGGAAGCATTTAATGGTTATATGAACTTATGTAAACTTGGTGGAACTAAAGGTTACTTTGCATTATTAAAAGAATCTAATCTAGATAATCCATTTGAAGAAGAAACTATTAAATGGGTAAGTGAAAAGATTAGTAAAGTAATTGATGAGTTTGAAAGTAAGCTAAAATAAGATTTGAAAATGTACATTATTTTTAAAATGATGTACATTTTTATATTGCATAATGTACATTTATTATATATAATCTAATTAGATGGAGGTATATTATGAATATTACAGCAACAGAACTTAAAAACAATGTAAGTAAATATCTTATTTTATCTAAGGAAGAAGATGTATTTGTCACTAAAAATGGAAAAGTAATTAGTAAGTTAACTAATCCATATAAGGATAGAGTTGAAAGGTTGAAAGGGATTTTTGGCTGCCTGCCAAATGATATAGATATTGAAGCTGATTTAGAAGAAAGGATTAATAAAATATGAAAGTGTTAATTGATACTTGCGTAATCATCGATGCTTTGCAAAAAAGGGATCCATTCTTTCAAGACGCCCAAAATCTATTATTATTAGCTGCTGATGATGATTTTGAAGGATACATTTCAGCTAAGTCGGCAATTGATGTGAGATATATTATTAGAAAACATTCGCATAGTGAAATTGATTCTAGATATATTTTGAACATCATATATGATTTTTTGACAATAATTGATACAACTGGAGAAGATTGTATTAATGCTCTTATTTCAAACAATAATGATTATGAAGATGCAGTACTATTTGAAGGGGCTAAAAGAAGCAACATTGATTTTATAATCACAAGGAACACTAAAGATTATGAAAATTTAGGATTACCTGCAATTGAACCTAATAAATTTGTAGATATGATTCTTGAAAAGGCCTAGTTTTTATCTTTATTAAAGGTATTTTTAGTAGTATAATTGATACATAGGTGAATAATATGATAAATCAAACATTAGAAAATTTAAAATTAGACTTAAAAGAAATTATTAAAGAACTAGGTGTAGAAGAAGATATTGATATTTTCTTTGAAGTGCCAAAAGATCCTACATTTGGTGATTATTCTGTTAATGTAGCTATGAGACTTGCTAGAGCATTAAGAAAATCACCACTTATTATTGCTAATGATATCGTTAGTAAAATTGATTTAAAGAAGAATAATTTAAGTAAAGTAGAAGTAGCTGGTGCTGGCTTTATTAATTTCTTTATGGATCAAGGTCATCTTAATGATGTGGTATTCCAAATTATTAGTGAGCTTGATAAATTTGGATCTAGTAATATTGGTAATGGTAAGAAAATTAACCTAGAATATGTTAGTGCAAACCCAACTGGTTTTCTTCATGTAGGGCATGCTAGAGGAGCAGCATATGGAGATTCAATGGCCCGTATTCTAACAAAATGTGGATACGATGTTACTAGGGAATATTATGTTAATGATGGTGGCAATCAAATCAATAATTTAGCTTATAGTATCTATGAAAGATACAAAGAACAGCTAGGATTAGAATGTAATTTGCTAGACGATTATTACCACGGTCCAGAGATTATTACGATTGCCAAAGACTTAGTTAAACTACATGGTGATAAATATTTAAAAGAAGATTGGTTTGCATATTTTAGAGAATATGGTGTTAAGTATTTATTGGACCAATTAAAAGTAGTATTAACAGAATTTGGTGTAGACTTTGATGTATGGTTTAGCGAAAAATCTTTATACGATAGTGGCGCAGTTAAGGCAACTATTGATAAACTTGTTAATGATGGTGATACATATACTAAAGATGGTGCTATTTGGTTAAAGACAGAAGCACAGGGTGATGAAAAAGATAGAGTAATTGTTAAGAGTGATTCTACCTTAACTTATCTTACTCCTGATATTGCGTACCATTCTAATAAGTTATCTAGAGGATATGATACAATCATTGATGTACTTGGTGCTGATCACCATGGATATATTGATAGATTAAAAGCAGCAATATATTATATGGGATATGATCCAGATAAGCTAATCGTAGAGATATTGCAAATGGTTAGAGTACTAAAAGATGGTGAAGAAGTCAAAATGAGTAAACGTAGCGGTAAAGCGATTACTTTAAAAGACTTAATTGATGAAGCAGGAGTTGATGCTTTGCGTTATATGTTCTCATCAAAAGCATTATCTAGTCATATGGATCTAGATTTAGATTTGATTGTAAAACAATCAAATGAAAACCCTGTATATTATGTTCAATATGCATATGCGAGAATTTGTAGTTTATTTAGAAACATGCAAGCTAATAATTTAGAATTTATCGAGTCTACTAGTCTAGATAAAGTAGAAGATGAAGTTAAAGAATTAGTTGGCTTACTTCTTCAATATCCTAAGGTTGTGGAAGAAGCCGCTACAAAGCGCCTTCCTCACAAAATCTCTACATACGTATATAGCCTAGCTAGCGCATTCCACTCATTTTATAATGATAATAAAATTATTAGTGATGATTTAGATAAAACTAACCAGCTGTTAACAGTAAGTAAAGCTACTGGCATCGTCTTAAAAGATGCTCTTAGCTTAATTGGCGTTGGCGTTAAGGAGAAAATGTAATGAAAGCATTATTTAAAAAATATTTATGGCTTTTTGAATTTATTGGTGCTGCTATCATTTTAGGGGTAGGCTTAGTTTGTAAATTTGTACCTATTGCCTTATATTTTATTGTAGGTATTATATTTGTTTTCTTAGGCTTATTTAGAATTATACCTTTAGTTAAGACAACTGAAGATAAACTATTAAAATGGTTTTATGCTGGCGAGATGATAATTGAAGTGGCTGCTGGAGTTGTACTAATAATACTAGCTATCAATAAAGGTAATGATATTGATGGTAATAAGAAGATATTTGGTTATATCATTGGTGGAATATTATATTTACATGGCTTTGTATATTTCTTAGGTACATCGCTAAGAAAAGATGTAACTACATTTTTACCATTCTTAGCTAATATCATCTTATTAACAGTAGGAACATGGATTGTAGCTAGTGGTGGATTTACATCTAATACACTAGGCTGGGTAATATTAGCATTTGCTATTTTATCAGCTGGTTTCATTGTATTTAATGGCATTAAAGGTTATTCATCATATAGACATGAAATTGCTGCTAAAAGGATTACGGAAAATGCCAAATTAGAAGAAGGTAAAGTTGCCCCAACTAGTGATCAAATAGAAATTCAAAAAGAGGAAGAGATTAATCCTAATATCGATAACGATAATGATGATGTGCCAACTGTAACGGCATAGAAGAATAAAGATTACCAATTTAAGGTAATCTTTTTCATTTTTTTTAGTCTTAAAATCAATTGCAAATAAGCGCTTTTCGTTGTATAATGGTAAATAGAATAGTTATAAGGAGAAGTATCGCTTGTCGATGCAAAAGGATTATGGATTTAAAAGAAAAAGTTGAAAAAGTAAAAGCTGAAGCGGCGGCGCATGGCGCAAAAGTAGTAGCTGCTACGAAGTACTTAGATATTGAAGGAACTAAAAAAATAATTGAAGCTGGAATCACAGAGTTAGGTGAAAACAGAGCAGATATGTTTTTAGAAAAGTATGAAGCATTAAAAGATTATAATGTTAAGTGGCATTTCTTTGGCGTAGTTCAATCTAGAAAAGTAAGAGATTTAGTAAATAGAATTGATTGCTTACATACTTTAGACAGATTATCAATTGCTATGGAATTTGATAAACGTTTAGAAAAACCACTTGATTGCTTTGTTCAAGTTAATATTTCTGATGAACCTAATAAGTCTGGTGTTACTTTAAGTAAAGTAAAACCACTTATTAAGAGTCTATCTAAATGTTCTAAGATTAGAGTAATTGGCTTAATGTGTATAGCGCGCCTTACTAATGATGAAGAAGAATTAGCTAGATCATTTAAGAAAATGCAAGATATGAAAGAAGAAGTTGAAGAAATGGGACTTGAATATGCTCCATGCCATGAATTATCAATGGGTATGAGCAATGATTATCGCATCGCTTTACAATATGGATCAACTCTAATTAGAATTGGATCTAAGTTTACTAAATATATTAATAAATAGGAGGATAATATGCGTTTTAATCGTAAGAAAGAAAAAGAATTTAAGTTTACAGATTATAAAGGTGAAAACAAACCCGGATTACTTACTGCATTTGACCGTTTAGAATATATTTATGTGAATACTAAAGATGATGAAGAATTATTTAAGATTTGCGATACAATTCTAGGTGGTAAACCAGTTATTGTTAACTTTGATAAATTAAATGGGGTTGATTGCAACTATATGTTATCTTTCATATCAGGTGTAGTTTATGCTCTTGAAGGCCAAGCTATTAGAATTGGACCTAAACTATTTATCTTTGGTAGCAAGAAAGATTATGAAGATGGATCATTACTACAATATGTAGAGGATAATAAATAATGGTTTACATCATTTATGCTTTATATTGGCTAATGCTAGCCTATGAAGGATTTATGTTTGTAAGCATTATTATGAGTTGGATTCCTCCACTTTATGGAACAAAAGTATTTAACTTTTTTAGAAAAGGAACTGACTTTTATTTAAAACCTTTTAGAGGATGGCTAACAATTGGCTTTTTAGATTTAACACCAATGATTGGGCTATTTATTTACTCTTTTGGGATTAATTGTATATTTTATTATTTACAATTATTAACAACACTTTATTAGGTAGGTAATTTATGGCAAAAGATTATAAAGATACATTACATATGATGAATACTGAGTTCTCAATGAGAGCTAATCTTAATCAAAAAGAACCAGCTATGGTAGATGATTGGGAAAATAAAGATATTTATCATGAAGTTTTAAAGAAAAATGAAGGTAAACCATCATTCATTCTTCACGATGGTCCACCTTATGCAAATGGTAGCATTCACGTAGGTCATGCTTTAAATAAAATCTTAAAAGATTTTATTATTAGGTATAAATCAATGTCTGGCTTTTATGCTCCATATGTTCCTGGTTGGGATACACACGGGCTACCAATTGAAAATGCATTAACTAAGAATTCTAAAGTTAATCGTAAAGAATTAAGTGTTAGCGAATTTAGAAAATTATGTGAAGAATATGCACTTAAACAAGTGGAAGGCCAAAAAACAGGATTTAAGAGGCTTGGTGTAATTGGTGATTTTAATAATCCTTATTTAACATTAGCTAAAGATTTTGAGGCTGAACAAATTAGAGTCTTCGGTAAGATGGCGTCACATGGTTATATCTACAAAGGATTAAAACCAGTATATTGGTCACCATCTTCAGAAACTGCCCTAGCTGAAGCTGAAATTGAATATCATGACATCACATCTCCATCAATCTACTTAGCATTTAAAGTAAAAGATGGTAAAGGTGTATTAGATAAAGATGAAGAATTAGTAATTTGGACAACTACTCCTTGGACAATCCCTGCAAACCTTGCTGTTTGTGTTAATGCGGAGTTTACTTATGTGGTAGTTAGGGTAGCTAAATTTAATAATCGTAAATTTGTGGTTGCAAAAGAATTACTAGAAAGTTTTCTAAATCATGTTTGTGGAGAGGAAAAAGAACACGAAATTATAAAAGAATTAAGTGGAGCAGATCTAGAATATGTTACATATTTCCATCCATTAAACGATAGAATTTGCCCAGTGATTTGTGGAGACCATGTAACACTTGAAAGTGGTACTGGTTTAGTTCATACAGCTCCAGGACATGGTGAAGATGACTACATCGTTGGTAAAAAATATAATTTAGAAGTAGTATGCCCAGTTGATAGTCGTGGTTTTATGACTGAAGAAGCTGGTGAATTTGCTGGCTTATTCTATGAAAAAGCCCAAGCACCAATTATGGAAAAACTAGCTTCTAAAGAAATTTTACTAAAAGCTGAAGAAGTAACGCACTCATATCCTCATGATTGGCGTACTAATAAACCAATAATCTTTAGAGCAACTGCTCAATGGTTTGCTTCAATTGATGATATTAAGAAAGATATGTTAGAAAATATTGCTGGCGTACACTGGATTCCATCTTGGGGTGAAGTTAGGATTAGCAATATGGTAAAAGATAGAGAAGCTTGGTGTATTTCCCGTCAAAGAGTATGGGGTGTACCAATTCCAGTATTCTATTGCGAAGATGGAGAAATCATCCTAGATACAGATATTATTAATCATGTAGCTGATCTATTTGAAAAATATGGATCTAATGTATGGTTTGAGAAAGAAGCAAAAGAATTACTTCCAGCAGGTTATACTAACCCTCATTCTCCAAATGGTATCTTTACAAAAGAAAATGATATCATGGATGTATGGTTTGATTCCGGAAGCAGTCACCAATATGTTTGCAAACGTGAAAAATATAATTACCCTGTAGATTTGTACCTAGAAGGTGCCGACCAATATAGAGGTTGGTTCAATTCTAGTTTATCAACTGGAGTTGCTGTTACTGGCAAAGCTCCTTACAAAGAAGTATTAACTCACGGATTTGTTTTAGATGGTGCTGGAAATAAGATGTCTAAATCTTTAGGCAATACAATTGATCCACTTAAAGTATGTCAAGAATTTGGCGCTGATATTTTAAGATTATGGGTTGCCAGTGTAGAATATACAGCTGATGTGCGAATTAGTATTGATATTGTAAAACAGAATGCGGAAGCTTATCGTAAAATTAGAAATACATTTAGATTCTTACTAGGTAATTTAAGTGATTATAATGATGATACTGATAAGGTACCATATGAAAAATTATCTGAAGTAGATCGTTACATGGTATGCAAACTTAACGATTTACTAGAAAAAGCTTATAAAGCATATGATGAATATAACTTTAGCGAAGTATATAGGCTAGTATTAAATTATATGACTAATGATTTATCAGCGTTCTATTTAGACTTCACAAAAGATATATTATATATTGAAGCTACTAATAACTTAGCACGTAGAAGCATTCAAACAGTATTCTATCAACATTTAGATAGTTTACTTAGATTATTAACACCAATGATTCCATTTACTTGTGAAGAGATCTATTCATATATGAATGGTAAAAAAGAATCTTCAGTTGCTCTACTTGATATGGTTAAAGTAGTTAAACATGAAGAAGCAGATAACCTATTTGATAAATATGCTAAGTTAATGGCTTTAAGAGATGATGTCTTAAAAGCAATTGAAGAAGCAAGAAATGCGAAGATTATCGGTAAATCATTAAGCGCACTTGTAGAGATTAAGCCAAACTCTGAAGTCAAATCATTACTTGATAGTTTACAAGCTGATCCTAAGACTTTATTTATCGTTTCTGAATTTAGAGTAAATGATAAATTAAGTGATGGTGTGGATTATCCTAGTGGAAATATTAAAGTAAGTGCAAGAGGCGGTGTCATCTGTGCTAGATGTTGGCAAGTAGTTGATAGCGTTGATGAAGATGAATTATGTGATAGATGTAGATGCGTATTAGAGGAGGAAAAATAATGGCAATTAATATTCATTTCTTTCGTAAGAGTAGTCTAGAAAAAATCGATTTCGATAAAGTTTTAGATTATTTTGAAACATTACCTAATTTTAAGATTTATTATACTGATGAATATGTAGAAGCAGTATGTAATGATAAAGATTTTGAATTTGAATATCGTTATTTAATTACACGTCAATCACGTGTAAAAGGTATTTATGATTTAAATCCAGCTTACATTAACATTAACTTTTTACTTGAAATGCCAGTATTAATCCCATCATTCTTAGCTAAAGAAATTTTAACTTTAGCCCAAAAGATTTGTAAGCAATTTGATTTAGATATTTATCACGAATCATTTGAAGATGTTAAACCATTCAACGTAGTTGATATGTTAGTTTTATTTGAACAAATGCGTGCTCAATATGTAGAAGAATATGGACTTCAAGGAAAGATTAAACTTGATGGTGAAAAACTTGGTATCGTATTTAAGTATCAAAGAAGCATTCAAAGCTTAATTGATTATTATAATGGTGAAGTTGTTGTTGGAAGTTGCTTCCCTATGATTAGCCATGTAAATAATGTATCAGGTATTGGATACAGATGGACACTTGGTGAACAATCTGTATTCCCTCCATACATTGATTATATTTATGTAGAGAATGAAGGCGAAACTTATTTAGTTAAGAGGGCTGATTTCTATAGAATCTTAAGCAAATACTTTATTGAAATTAAGACTTTCTTACCTGATTTATATGTAATTAAAGGTAAGAATGCTAAAGCTTGTAAAAAAGAAGTTAAGAAACTTGCTAAGTTTGCTATTGATGCATCTACATTTGTACCACTTCGCTTATGCGATGCAATTGAGGAATAAAAATGGTTAATAAATTAATTGATCATACTTTACTTAAGGCTTACGCTAAAGAAGAGGATATTATTAAGCTTTGTAACGAAGCTAAAGAGTATCACTTCAAAAGCGTTTGTGTAAATCCAGTTAATGTTAGTTTAGCAGCAAAACTTCTTAAAGGAAGCGATGTTTTAGTTTGTACAGTAATTGGTTTCCCATTAGGCGCTAATACAATTGCTATTAAAGAAGCTGAAACTGTTGATGCAGTTAATAATGGTGCACAAGAAATTGATATGGTTATCAATATCGGCAAAGCTAAAGAACATGATTTTGCATATATTGAAGCTGAAATTGCTGCCGTAGTTAAAGCTGCAAAAGGCAATACTGTTAAAGTAATAATTGAAACATGTTATTTAGATGATTATGAAAAGTGCGAAGTTTGCAAAGCAGCAACATTAGCAAAAGCAAATTTTGTTAAGACATCAACTGGTTTTGGAACAGGTGGAGCAAATGCTCATGATGTTGCTATTATGAAAGCTAACATTGCTCCTAATATGGAAGTAAAGGCTAGTGGTGGTATTAAAACTTATGATGATGTTAAAGCATTAGTAGAAGCAGGAGCAACAAGAATTGGTGCTTCAGCTGGTATTGCTATTATGGAAGCAGCACAAAAGGAGAACAAATAATGAGTATTCCTACACCCCATATTGAAGTAGTAAATAAAGATGATTTCGCAAAGACTGTTTTAATGCCAGGAGATCCTCTTAGAGCTGAATATATAGCTAATAAATATTTAACTGATGTTAAGAAAATTAATAGCGTTAGAAATATGTTTGGTTTTACTGGGTTATATAAAGGTAAAAAAGTAACAGTTATGGGATCAGGAATGGGCCAACCTAGTATTGGAATCTATTCTTATGAATTATTCAAATTCTATGATGTAGAACAGATTATTAGAATTGGATCTGCTGGAAGCTATGTAAAAGAATTAAATGTTTATGATGTAGTAATAGCAGATAAAGCATATAGTGAATCAAACTTTGCCAAAGTTGCTTTTGGTTATAGAAGTCATACTATTGCTGCTAATAAATCATTAGTTAAAAAACTTGAAGCTAGTGCTAAAAAACTAGGATACCCTGTAACAGTTGGTAAAGTACATTCATCTGATGTATTCTACCGTGAACATGGTGATATTTACCAAGATGTAGTAAATCCTCAAGGTGTATCTTGTGTAGAAATGGAATCTTTTGCTTTATTTGCTAATGCTAAAGCATTAGGTAAGAAAGCAGCATGCTTGCTTACAATATCTGATTCATTTGTTACACATGAAGCAACTACATCAGAAGAAAGACATAAATCATTAATGAAAATGGTAGAAATAGCATTAGATGCTGCTATTAAATAATAATTAAACCTGACTAAATGTCAGGTTTTTTTATTTTTCTTATAAAAAAGTGTTGACATATATAATACCTCGTGATATGATGTATTACGTAAGGAGAAGTATTATATGGATGCACAATTAAAAAGAGGTGTTTTAGATGTCTGCGTCCTAGCAGCTATAAAGAATGAAGATAGTTATGGTTATAAGATAATTAAGGATGTTAGTCCGTTCTTAGAATTATCGGAATCTACACTGTATACAATTCTAAAGAGGCTAGAAGAAGCAAAGATGTTAATTACTAGATCAGTAGAACACAATGGTAGACTTAGAAAGTATTACCATATAACTAGTAATGGATTAGATCGAATTGAAGAATTTAAAGAAGAATTAAAAGAAATGATGACAATATATGAATTTATTTGTAAGGAGGATAAGTATGACTAAGAACGAATTTGTTTTTGAGTTAAGAAAAAGATTAAATGGAATATCTAAAGAAGCTATTGATTCAAGAGTTGAATTCTATAGTGAAATGATAGATGATGCTATGGAAGAAGGATTAGGCGAAGAAGAAGCTGTTAGTCAAATAGGTAGTATTGATGAAGTGGTGAATAAGATATTAGAAGAAACACCACTACATAATATCGTGAAAGAAAAAGCTAAAAATACTAGAAAGCCTAAAGCTTGGGAAATTGTTTTATTAATTCTTGGATTTCCACTTTGGTTTCCTCTATTAATTACAGCTTGTGTATTAGCTTTAGTTGCTTACTTATTAATATGGGTATTAGTACTTGTAGTATATGTAGTATGCATTTCTTGTGCAGCAGGTAGTATTGGTGGACTAGTTATGGCTATCATTAATGTAGCTGGTGGTAATCCTGTTGCTGGTGGTTTATATATTGCTTGTGCAATAACTGGGGCAGGACTTGCAATCCTTGCATATTATGCATCAATTTATGTAACTAAATTAGTTATTAAACTAACTAAGAAAAGCTTATTCAAAATTAAATTAGGATTTATAGGAGGAAATAAAAATGAGTAAAGTTAGATTAATTATATTGATTGTAGCAGTAGGACTAGTATTAGTCGGTGGAGCAATATTTGGCATAATTGTAGCCAAGAATGGATTTAGTGATGCTAATAATAAAATGATAGAAGTTCCTCATGAATTAAATGAAGACTTTGATAAGATTAATATTGATGTTGATACATCAAACGTTGAAATAGTAATTAGTGAAGAAAAGAAAGTAGTATGTAAAGAAACAGAAGATTTAAAACATACTGTTGAAGTAAGTAATGGTACTTTAACAATTAAACAAGAAGATAATCGTAAATGGTATAATCGTATTAGCTGGTTTGGTGTTTTGAAAAGCTCAGTAACAATTTATATGCCAGCTAAAACATTCGAACAATTATCATTCAAAGGAGCAACGGGTGATTTATCAATCAATGGTGCTTATAATTTTACTAATGTTTATATTAAAATCTCTACGGGTAATGTTAACCTATCTACAAACATGGGTGAGGCAGTAGTTAGTGTATCAACTGGTAAAATCAATATAACTGATTTTAATGCTAATAAATTAGGTTTATCAGCTTCAACAGGTGATATTAGTTTAAAGAATGTAGTAATAAATGACACTTTAGTTATTAATACTGATACAGGTGATCATACTTTAGAAAATGTAAGCGCCACTAACGAAATTATTGAAATAGCTGATACAGGTAAACTTAGACTATCTAATGTAACTACTAAAGATATTTATTTAGAAACTACTACTGGTAAGAAAGTCTTAACTAGCGTTGTAGTATCTGGAAAGATGGTTATTAAAGCATCTACAGGTGATGTTAAGTTTGATAAATGTGATGCAGCAGAAATAAAAATCGATACTTCAACAGGTGATGTAACGGGAAGTTTCTTAACTGATAAGATTTTCTATGTTCATACATCAACTGGTACACCGGATGTTCCTAAATCAACTACAGGTGGGTTATGTGAAGTGAATACATCAACTGGTGACATTAAACTATCTATTGAAAGTGGTGAATAATGATAAAAATCAATTGGGAAACCAATTGATTTTTTTTATTCGGGGTATAATATTTGCTTATTTTTTTAATATTTAGTATTATGTAGTTGAGGTAATATAAATGAAACGCTATTTGAGTTTTTTATTGTTAATATTAATGGTCTTTATGTTTGTTGCTTGTGTAAATGAAACACCAGCTGAACAAAGCCAAAATGATAATACCGAAGAAGTGCAGAAGATTTATCATAATGTAGTGTTTGTAGCTAATGAAGGCGGCTACATTAGTGGGGCTGAAGTACAATCGGTAGAAGAAGGAAATTCAAGTAAAATAGTTAAAGCCATTGCCACATTCGGATATGAATTTGTATCTTGGAGCGATGGGGTTAAAGATGAAAAAAGACAAATCGCTAATGTTACTAGCGATGTAACACTTGTAGCTAACTTTAGAAAGATTATTTATGAATATCCTACAATATTTATTAATACTGAAAATGGTAAAGCAATTACATCTAAAGAGACTTATCTAAACTGTACAATTACAGTAGATGATAATAAGAATCCTGAATATAACCTAACTAGAGTAGAAGCAAAAATTAAAGGCCGTGGTAATTCCACATGGGATAAACCGAAAAAACCTTATCGAATTAAATTCAATCAAAAAGTAGATTTATTTGGTAATGGTGCTAACAAAGACTGGACATTAATTGCCAATTATGTAGATCCTAGCTTGATTAGAAATTATTTAGCTTATTCAATTGCTTATGCATTTGATGATGTTCCTTATACTACATCGATGCAATATGCTTCTGTTTATGTAAATGGAGCATATCAAGGATTATATTTAATTTGTGAACAAATTGAAGTTGGAAAAAATCGCGTGGAAATCAATGATGATATTGATAACCAAATTAGCTTTTTATTAGAACTAGATAAAAGAATTCTTGATGAAGGAAAGACGGAAGGCTTAGATTATTTCTACGCCGAAGGTCAACCTTATGGTATTAAAGCGCCAAAGACTGATGGTGAAAACTTTAATAAATCTGAATGCACAAGAATTAAAAACTATATTCAGTTCTGTATTGATACAATTAAGAATTCATCTTACGAACAAGTAAAGAAATGCATTGATGTAGATAGTTTTGCGGATGGCTATATCATTCATGAATTATTCTCATCAATCGATGTCAACTTTTCTAGTTGGTATATATCGAAAGATAAAGGTGATAAAGTAAAAAATGGTCCTATTTGGGACTTTGATATTAGTGCAGGCAATGTAGATTATAATGATCAAGCTAGATTTTCGGATAGATTATTTGCTAATACTAATACTTGGTATAAATATTTATTAAAACATCAAGAATTTAAAGATTTAGTAAAAGAAAAACTAACTAAATACTATGATATTATCCATATGGTAGTTGATGAAAAGATAGAAGAAGTAATGTTATATAAACCATATTTTCTAGAAAACTTTACTAAATGGAAAATATTAGGCAAGTATGGCTGGCCAAATCCACCTGAAATCGTAGCTATCACTACATGGGATGGACATGTGGAATTTGTAAGAGAATGGCTATATGCTAAGCTTGACTTTATGATGAAAACATATTGTAAATAAAGACTTAAAGATTATTCTTTAAGTCTTTTTTTAATTAAAATCAAGAATAAATATTAAAGTGGTTCGTAAGAGTTTACAAAAAATATAAATTGTGTTAAAATGCATATGTAAAGTTATTGAAACGTTTCAGTAAAACGTTTACGTAAATGGGGTATTTTATGTTTCCTAAACAACAAATTAAAACATATTTAGTTGGTAGTGAAGAGCTAAATGCTAAGGTTTTAGAGAGTGGTAACATTCAAGAAATCAGAAGTGGCATTAATAGAATCAACACATATGTTTCAAACAATTTAGAACCATCAATCGCTAATTTATACATTAGGGTAGATGGTAAGTTTTCGCGAATGATTGGTATTGATTCGCCTTCAAAAGTATTATTTACGCATGATGAAGTTAATAACTATGTAGTCTACATCGGTAGCTTTGAAGGGGTCCAATACCATATAATTTTTTCAATAATTGAAAACGCTTTACTATTTGATGTTAGATTAGATAAAGTAAAAGGTAAAGTTGTAGAAGTATTCTACGGCCTCGATGTTTCAATTAGTAATATTTATGCAATTTCAAATAATGAAGCATATGTTTCACAATACATTGATCATAAAGCATATTTAGATAATGATGGATATACATTGTGTTCACGCCAAAACCAAGGTGATAGTTTATATTTAGAATCTTCTACAATTACTAAAAATGTAAGTTATGATATCGATGGCTTCCAATTCTTTGGTAAAGATTATAAGTTTAATAATTTACCTATCTGTTTATCTAAATCACATCTAGATAATGAAATATATCAATATGAATTTGCATATCATGCATTACAAAGTGAAAAAATTAACTTAGATAAAGACGCAAGAGTGGTATTTTATTCATATTATAGTGCTAGTCATCCTGATGCTATTAGTAAACCTTTATATAAAGAAAAAGTATTAGATATTTATAAAAAAGTTGAAAATAGAAAATATGATTTTAGTGCTGATGAGTTTAAGAAAATAGATTTAAAGATATCATATGATGATATTTTAGAAGCAGAAGATATTGATGTAGATGAGATGTTTCCAAATAGACATCTAGAAGAAAAGATTGATGGAAGAATAATGTCTTTCTTCTTAGATGATAAATCACATGTAGTTTTAAGTGAAAAAGAAAGATACATAGAACGTCCTAGTGGAAATATCATTTATAGTCAAAATAAATTTGAAGATGGTTCTTACGATTTTGAAAACGTAATAGCTACAACTGGTTATATATTTGGTTTATTTAATTCCCAAATTGTGTGTGGAAACACATCATTTAATAAATTACTAAGTAATTTAAGAAATCCACTTAATGTACAAAAGATAAGTGGGCAAAGAATATTTATTAATATTGATGGTAAATATAGATTACTTGGTATGCCTAGTGCATTTGTTATGGGCATAAATTACCTAAAGTGGATTTACAAACTAAAAGAAGATACATTAGAAATTAAAACTTATGTAAGTTTTGATACTTCTAAAGTAGAATTGGAATTTAAATCACTTAAAGGAATTAAATATGATTTAGTAATTACTAATCACTTAGTAATGGGTGAAAGAGAACATGAAAGCTTGGTTCATGTTAGTAAAGAAGACTTAATTACTAGAATAATGTTTGATCACGGATCAATGACTTATAATAAATATCCTGATTTATTCTTTAAGATGGGATTAAGCGAAGATTATGAAATAAGTGATGATAGAGTATTCTATTTAGATAATTTATCTAGAGATGAAAACTTATTAACATTTAGATTAAAATCTAATGGCTTTAAGATGTTTATATCTAGTTCTCATACTGATGATAATCATTTGGATTTTGAAAAAGATACAGCTTATTACTTAGAAAAAGTTAGCGAATTTGTTAATGGTTTTAATATTAAAGGAACAAAGCAACTTGAATCATATAATTATTTAGTATATTGGTATGCACATGATGCTTTATGTCATTACTTAACTCCACATGGACTTGAACAATATAGTGGAGCTGCTTGGGGAACTAGAGATGTTTGCCAAGGACCAGCAGAACTATTCTTAAGTATGCATAAGTATGATAGAGTGAGAAATATCATTTTAGATGTTTATAAACATCAATTTTTAGAAAATGGTAATTTCCCTCAATGGTTCATGTTTGATAAGTTCTATAACATTCAAGACTTAACAAGTCATGGTGATATTATTGTATGGCCATTAAGACTAGTTGCTTTATATTTAGAAGCAACTGATGATTATAGTATTTTAGATGAATTAGTACCATACACTAGTATGGATGGAATTAAATATACTAGTGGATATAGTATTAAAGAACATATTCTAAAAGAAATAAAAACAATTGAAGATAATTTTATTAGTGGAACTAAACTATCTTGTTATGGTGGTGGTGACTGGGATGATACTTTACAACCAGCTAATTCAGATCATAAAAAAGAGATGGTTTCTGGTTGGACTACAAGTTTAACTTATGAAGCATTTACGAGATTAGGAAATAAACTTGATGGAGTTGATGCAAGCTTATCTAATAAATTATTAGAATTAGCCAAAGGTATTAAAGAAGATTATAACAAATTAGTTATTAAAGATGGTGTACCTGCAGGATTCATTCATTTTAGAAATGATGGAATTGATTACATAATTCACCCATCTGATAAAGAAAGTGGCATTAAATATCGATTATTACCTTTAACTAGAGGAATAATTTCTGAGATGTTTGATGAAAAGCAAGCGATTAATGCGGCTAAGATTGTGGATGACAATCTAACCTTCCCTGATGGGGCTAGGTTGATGAGTGATGCTGTTAAGTATAATGGGGGAATTAAAACATATTTCAACCGTGCTGAAACGGCAGCAAACTTTGGCCGCGAAATTGGATTACAGTATTGCCATGCTAATGTAAGGTATTTAGAAGCGATGCATAAGTTAGGCCTATCTTGCCATTTCTATGATGGACTTAATAAGATTAATCCAATAATTGTAACCGATGTAGTTAAGAATGCTTTGCCACGTCAAAGAAATTCATATTTTAGTAGTAGTGATGGTTGTTTTAATACTAGATATATAGCTAAAGATAACTTTAATAAACTAAAAACTGGTGAAGTAGGCGTTAAAGGAGGATGGAGAGTATACTCTAGTGGTCCAGGCATTTATCTAAATGCTCTAACTTCTAATTTCTTAGGAATTAAAGAAGAAAAGAATAAAGTAATACTTGATCCAGTAATTCCTAGTTATTTAGATGATTTCAGTCTAGAATTTAGAATTAATAATAAAAAAGTTATCATTAATTATCATTTAAATAAAACTAAGAAGAAAATAATTATTAATGGTGATGAAATAGACTATGTAACTTCACCTAACATTTATAGAAGTGGTGGATTTGTATTTGATAAATCATTAATTAATAAAGAAGAGAATATCATTGATGTTTATTTAGAAAATGAATTAATCAATAAAGAAATTAAAGGATGTTTTGATTTCTTTTGGAATGAGTCGGGAGATAATGGCTTAACGCTAGATAAAATCTTTTCTACATCTAAAAGGTACCGCGCATCTACTGCCGGCATTGGTTTTGGCTTAGCAGCAATAGTAGTAGCGGCGGAAAGAGGATTAGTTAGCAAAAAAGATGCCAAAGATCGTGTTAGAGTAACAATTGATAGTTTACTTAAGATGGAAGACTTTCACGGACTGTTACCACATTTTGTGGATCCAGTTACAGGTATCAATCAAAAAAGTGAGTTTTCTACAATCGATACAGCTATTTTATTAATGGGTGCAATTACGGCAGCTAGCTATTTTAAAGGTGATATTGAAAAAGATGTTAAGTATTTAGTTAATAGAGTTGATTGGGATCATTTTGTAACTATTAAAGATGGTAAAAAAGTTATTAAGATGGCATATTCGTATAATAATTGGAAGGATACTGATGGATACTGTCCAGCAACCTGGGATCATTATGCGGAACAATTGATGATTTATTACCTGTATGCGGCAAAAGATTCTACAACAAAACAAGACTCGCTAGATTTATATCATGGATTTAAGCGCCACATAGGATCATATAAAGGTAATGAATTGGTACATTGTTATGGCAATGCTTTATTCATTCACCAATTCACTCATTGCTTTATTGATTTTAGAGGACTTAAAACTGATGATAACATCAATTGGTTTAAGAATAGTATTGATGCAACGCTTGCTAATAGGCAGTATTGTATCGATCAAACATGGTCTAAAACATATAAAGAGGATTCTTGGGGATTATCTGCTTTCCAAGGGCAAAAAGGCTATATGGTTTATGGAGCACCACCTTGGGGCTTTGACAAACCAATTAAACAAGAACTTGATGGAAGTGTTGCTCCATATGCAGCCTTATCAAGTATCGTGTTTACCCCAAAAGAGTCTTTGAAAGCGTTAGAATATTTTAATTTAATTGAAGGACTCAATAAATTATATGGGATTTGCGAGTGCTACAATTTCGATACTGGTTATATTAGCGATTGCTATATAGGTATAGATAAAGGGCCAACCATTATCATGTTGGATAACTTCCAAAATGAAACGGTTTGGAAATATTTTATGTGTTGTGATATGACAAAAAAAGCTCTAGAAAAATTAGATTTTATTAAAGGAGAAAGAAAATGAAAAAAAGAGTTTTAACAATCGTTATGGCAATGTTTATTTGCTTGTTTAGCCTAATTTTAATTGGCTGTGGTGAAGCTAGCGGTGGAAATGAAAACGGCGGCGGAAGCGAAAATGGTGGTGGCAATAATAAAGTTAAAAAGACTGTAGTCACATTTTGTAGTTGGAACTTCGGTACTGAAGAAGACAACAACTTAACTAGAAGAAGAGTAGAAGCATTTAATAAAGCTTCATCTACAATTCGTATTGAAATGGTAATTCCAGTTGATGGTACTGGCTATGATGAATTCTTAGCTACAATGGCATCTGCTGGTGAACTTCCAGATGTATTCTTTGTTAATAGCGTACCTACAGCTGTTATTAATCAATGGGCAATGGATATTACAAGCCTTGCAAAAGCTGATAGCGAATGGGAAGACATTCCTTCTGCTTTAAGAGAATCAATTACTTATAATGATCATATTTTTGCAGTTCCAGCCGGACAATATTATATGGGCTTATTTGCTAACTTAGAATTAATCGATGATTATCTAACTGGTAATAAGAGCGCTGAAGAAATGTTTGCTCCTGGTGCATTCTCTACAGAAGAATGGATTAGTGTAGTTAAAGCAATGAAAGATATTAACCATATGGATGGAACTGGTGTTATCGGCATGAATGCTGTTGGTGATATGATTAACTGGTTACCTGCTACATTCGATACAACTGGTAAGACAAAACACTTTACTTGGAATGGTCATGAATTTGATTTCAGAAGCGAAGCATTACTTGATGCTTTAAGAGTTATTGCTGATTTAGGTGATCCTCAAGGCCAATATGTATATGATTCAATCCCAGCAACAGTTGGTGAAGGTGATGATGCAGAAGAATATAGATCATTAATTTTAGGTAGTGGATCTGCAAGTGATGTATTCAAAGCTGGTAGAATGGGATTCATCCAAGAAGGTTCTTGGGCAGGTACATATGAAAATGTAGATTTCGATTGCATCTTTACTTCATATCCTGATGGAAAAGTAATGGCAGCTACTGACTTCGTATGCTTGTCTAAGAGCACAAAACACGCTGAAGCAGCATATGAAGTTGCTAAATACTTAACATTTGGTGCAGAAGGCGCTCAAGCTATGTTTGATATTTTAGATAATAATCCAGATGCAGGCTTATCTTTAACTTGTATTCCTCTAAATACAAAACCTGAAATTTCTGCTAAATGGTTCTCATACATTAAGATGAAAGGTTTACAAGAAACATTTGATGCTGCTAACCAAGGCAAAGTTGAAGTTATCGTAGAAGGTAATAAGACAGTTCCTGGATTCTTAAAAGCAAGATATACATTTAACACTGGTATTTCTATTGAAGGTGTTAGAGAAGGTAGCTTACTTACAATTGGTGATTTAGTATGGGATACTTGCGGAGGCAAGATTTCAATTAATGATTATATTAACTATATGACAAAAGAATTAAATGACAGAATCAATCAACTAGTAGCTGATGATTTCGCTTCAATGGGATTAGAATACTAATTAGATTGAATACTAACTTAAAAAACTAAAAGAATTAGGAGGAACCATGGCTCTAGGGTTAAAAGGTAAAATTACTGGACCAGTGATAAAAAAGTTTTTTATCAGGTTCTTCATCATATTTGCCTTAATCAATTTGGTATTAATACTAATATCTTTCTTTGTTAATGTAAGTAAAGATGAGCAAGGGAACAATTTGTTCCCTGCTCAGACTAAACTTTTAAATTATGATGAAACAAGGGAATTTCAAAAAGTTGATATTAATACAGCAATTGAAGAAGCAAATTTAATTGATGATGAAGAATATGGTAAAAAAGTATATCGTTGGACTGGTGATGATATCATTACATTTAATATAAATGTAGTGACTAGTGGCGAATATGAGTTAGCTCTTGATTATAAATCTTTACAAAATGATGTCCAAGACATAACAGTTAATGTAAGAGTAGATGGCGTGAATAATGATGATTATGCAAATATTTGCTTACCTACTTATTGGACAGATTCTTCCAAAGAAGAAGTTTATGATATTTATCAAAATGAAGTAAATCAAATGCAAGTTAGATATAACGTATGGAGTAAATATTTCTTATATGACCAACGTTACTATAACGATAAACCATTATCATTTAATCTAACAAGCGGTGCTCACATCATTGAGATTGAAAAAGCAGCTGGTGATTTATTACTTGGTGATATTTATTTATTTAAAAAGGTTGATTATCAAGAATATACTAAGCCACAAAATGTAGCATCAACTGATAAGATGATTATATTAGAAGGAGAAGATCCTGCTTATAAATCATCACCTGATATTTCTGCTACATCTAGTCAAATGCCACATTTAACACCTTTCTCAACTTCTAAAAATAAGTTAAACAACTTATCTGGTGATTCATTTAATGAATCAGGTAATAGTATTACTTATGCATTTAAAGTAAATGAGGCAGGTTATTATAAAATAGCTATTAAATATTATATTTCGCAAACATTTACATCAATTTATTCTAAAGTATTAATTGATAATGTGGTGTTATATGATAATTTAAATAGATATTGTTTTAAAAACAATTTAAACAATCGTAGGGGATCTTATGATTATGAAGTGTTAAATAATAATGATGAAGAAATGTATTTCTATTTAGAAGAAGGCGAACATTATTTAACATTCCAACTTGATGCATCTTATCAAGCACCAATTTATTATGAATTAGTTAGCCTAATTAATGAAATCAATGAATTATATCTAGAAATCATTAAACTAACTGGTGGTAATACCGATAAGAATAAAACATGGAATATTGATGCATTTATTCCTACCGCTAGAACTAGACTTAATAATTGGAAAGAAAGATTAGAAGTATTATTAGACTATATTTCAAAATATAGTATGTCTAATCCTAAAAAAGAAAATCGTTTGTATCAACAAATCAATAATGCTTATAAGAAGATTGTATCTTTAGCTAAGGATCCTAATAAACTTCCGACTAAATTAAATATTTTATATGAAGGGTCTGCATCAGCATCCTTGATGTTATCTAATTCCCTTCATACATCTACATTTAGTCCTCTATCAATCGATAAGATTTATATTTATGGAGATCAAGCAAAATTACCTAAGATTAGAAATAATTTCTTTATTAAGTATTTTGCTACTTGCCAAAGAGTATTTAGATCTAAAGTCGATGCAGCTGATAAAGATTCAGTTACTATTTGGATGAATCGTTCAACTTATTATGTATCCCTTCTTCAACAGTTTGCGGATGCTTACTATACACCAGCTAGTGGTATTAAAGTAAGACTAAGCTTACTACCTGACGAATCTAAACTTACATATGCTAATGCATCTAATACCCAACCGGATGCGGCAATCGGTGTTGGATCGGGAGTTCCTTATACACTAGGTATAAGAGGAGCATTAGCAGATCTAAGGAGTATGGATGGTTTTTATACTACTATAAAAACTATGACACCGGGATCATTAATTAGTTTTATTGAAGGTGAAAAAGTATATGGTCTTCCGGAAACGCAAGATTTCCAAGTATTATTCTATCGTAAAGATATTTTAGATAAGATTGGACTAGAAGTTCCTGAGACTTATGAAGATATTATTGGAATGCTACCTACACTGCAACGTTATGGCATGAATTTCTATATGCCAATGGCAGGAGGAGCAGGTCTTAAATCACTTGGAACAACAGCAGCATTTTATTATCAATATGGATGTAACATTTATAGTGATGACTTCCTAAGGGCTGAAATTGATACACCTGAAGGAATTCAAGCTATGAATATGATGGTTGATTTATTCACAATCTATTCACTTCCTTTAACAACGCAAAACTTCTATAACGATTTTAGAAATGGTATGAGTCCAGTTGGTATTGCTAACTTCGATACATATTTACAACTTACTCATGCTGCTCCTGAAATTGTTGGTAAATGGGCAATTACATTAACACCTGGTGTTAAATATAATGAAGGAACAGAAGATGAATACATCAATAGAACGCAAACTGCTGATTCTAAGACAGTTGTTATCTTTGAAAAGTCAAAGAAAAAAGAACAAGCTTGGGATTTCTTAAAATGGTGGTTATCTACTGAGACACAAACTAGGTTTGCGGCTGGAATCCAAGCAACTTATGGAGAGTTATTCTTATGGAATACAGCTAATCTTGAAGCATTCAAGACACTGGCAATTCCTGAGGTTGATAAACAAGTTATTTTAGAACAATGGAAATATTTATATCAAGTTCCTCAAACACCAGCTACTTATATGATTGAAAGAGGAATATCTAACGCTTGGAATGCTTGTGTATTTAATACAGTTTCTGTTAGAGCGGCAGTTACGGATTATTCATTAGAAATAAACCGTGAAATCAAGCGTAAGATGATTGAATTTAAATATTTAGATAAAGACGGTAATGTATTAAAACCTTACAAGGTTCCATCCCTTGAGGAAATTAAGTCTTGGCAAGAGAGAGGATAAACTATGGAAAATAGCGTAGAGAAACAATCTTTTTTCAAGAAACTTAAGAAATTCTTTGGAAATATGGGTGATAAGATTAGCCAATGGATGGATAAAGGCAACAGAACTACTGTTATCTTTTTATTCCCATATGTCTTAATGTTTATTGTATTTATCGTACTTCCGATAATTGTAGCTATTATATTTAGTTTTACATATTATAATGGTATTTCTAAACCAGAATTTGTTGGGTTAGATAATTATGTTTATTTATTTACTCAAGATTCTGATTTCATGAAAACAATCCTACCTAACACATTAGTGTTTGCCCTAGTTGTTGGGCCTGGTGGATATGTATTATCATTTATATTAGCTTGGATTTTATCACAGATTCAAAAAGGTGCAAGAACTGTATTAGCTTTAATTATTTATTCACCTTCAATGACTTCAGGTGTAGCTATGACAGTTCTATGGAAGATCATCTTTAGTGGTGATGAGCAAGGTTACCTAAACTCAATAATGCTTAATTTAGGTTTCATAACTGAACCTGTTCAGTGGTTACAATCTCCTGAATACTTAATGCCAGTTATGATGATGGTAACTTTATGGAGTAGTATGGGTATTGGATTCTTAGCGATGCTATCAGGACTACTTAATGTAGATCAAGAACAATACGAAGCAGCTGCCATTGATGGCGTTAGAAATAGAATTCAAGAAATATTCTATATTACTGTTCCAAATATGAAATCACAAATGTTATTCGGTGCCGTAATGGCAATCGTTGGTGCATTTAGTGCCGGAGCAATTGGTGTTCAGTTATCTGGATCTAACCCAACTCCACAAAATGCCGGACAACTTGTTGTTAACCACATCGATGACTATGGAGTTTTAAGAAAAGAACTTGGTATGAGTGCCGCATTATCAGTAATTTTACTAATAATCGTGTACATCTTCAATCGTATTTTTACTAGTGTCTTTCGTGAGAAGAAAGGAGGTAAAAAACGATGAGATATAATACTGGAACAAAGTTCAATCCTAAACATTTCACTCGTGATCAAATCAAGTTCTACATCATCATCGTACCACTTGCTGCGTTTATGGCTTTACCAATCGTTTATTTGTTTGTTTCAGCCTTTAAACCATTAGATGAGTTGTTAGAATTCCCACCTAAATTCTTTGTACGTAACCCAACATTTGGTAACTTTGTGGATTTATTCCAAAGAAGTGGTTCAACTGGACTTCCAATTTATCGTTATTTAATCAATAGTATTATTGTTACTTTAGCGGTAACGGCTCTATCAGTTATCATTTCTTCAATGGCTGGTTACATCTTATCAAAGAAAAAATTTAAATTAAAATCAGTATTATTCGAAATCAATACTTTATCAATGATGTTCGTAAGCTGTGCAGTTATAATTCCTAGATTCTTAATTATTTCCAAGATTGGAATTATTAATACTTTATGGGCACATATCTTACCATTACTTGCAATTCCAGTAGGACTGTTTTTAGTAAAACAATTTATTGATGAAGTACCAAACGAATTAATCGAAGCAGCGAAAATGGATGGTGCTGGTGATTTCTTCATTTATACGAAGATCATCCTACCTCTAATTAAACCTGCTTTAGTAACAGTAGCAATCCTTGCCTTCCAAACGGCTTGGAACAATACTGAAACATCAAATTTATATGTTAACCAAGAAGAATTTCAAACATTTGCTTACTACTTATCAACTTTAACTAATGCCTCTAATAGTATTAGTGGAGCTGGTGTAAGTGCAGCAGCAGCATTGATTATATTCGTACCAAATCTAGTCATCTTTATCTTCTTACAATCTAAGGTTATGGACACTATGTCTCATTCAGGTATTAAATAATGAAGAAGAATATGATTAAAAGAATACTAATGGTACTAATAGTATTCGTTGTTTGTGTAGTTTGCGTAAATGGTAAACATGTAGAAGCTAAAAGTGAAATTAACAATAACCCATATAATACATATGCGGTTGGTCTAGAAGGTGAACTTAATATTTCGCCTCTAGCATATGAAGGAGTTAACGTAATTAATATAGGGCTAACAAATCCTCAAGATATCTATATCGATGATAATGATATAGCTTATATTGCGGATAAGGGAGCAAAAGTAGTATATCGCTACGATACGCGTGCAGCTACAGTAACTACTATTGGGGAAGGGACACTGTCTGGTCCTCAAGGTGTATGTACTGATGGTAATGGAAATATTTTTGTAGCAGATGAAAAGAATGTTTATAAATTTGGTGGTGATGGCACATTACTAAAGACATTTGGCCGCCCAGTTGAAGCGTTATTTGGAGAAGATAGCCAGTACCGTCCAACTAAAGTAGTAGTTGATAAGAACGGCAATATCTTCATTACTAGTGAAGGTAACTCAACTGGAATTATCCAACTAAATAGTGATGGTGAATTCATGGGCTACTTTGGTCCTAATAATGTAAAGTTAACTATATCTTTATTTATTAAACGTTTATTCTTATCAAAAGAAGATCGTGAAACTTATGCTTCACTTTCTCCAAAAGCAACTACTAACTTAGCTATCGATAAAAAGAACATAGTTTATACGGTAATTGATGGTGAAACTGGTATTAGTCTTAAAAAATATAACATTAGTGGTACTAATGTTTTAGCAAAAGATGGCTTTTTCTCTAATTCATATAAAGATATTACAGTAGATAAAAATGGTTTTATTTATACAGTAGATTCATCTAATGAAGGCGTTGTTCAAGTAATGGACCCTGATGGAAGCCTACTATTCTGTTTTGGTTCCACAAAATCAGGATCAAGTCTAATTGGTGAATTTGATAGTGCAAAAGGAATAGCAGTTGATAGTAGTGAAAACATTTGGGTTTTAGATAGTGGCGGAAAGAATATTCAAGTCTTTAGAAAAACTTCATTTGCATCTACGGTTACAAAAGCAATTCTTGCTTATAACGAAGGTAATTATGAACAAGCAACTATTGCTTACGAAGAAATACTTCGCCAAAGTGCAAGCTTCGTATCAGCATATGTTGGCCTAGGTAAAATTGCTCAAAGACTAGAAGATTATGATAAAGCTATTGAATATTTTAAACTAGCTAATTATAAAGCTGGTTATAGTGAAGTTTATTGGGAACTTAGAGATGATTGGTTTAATCGCAATCTTGTTTGGATGATTATAGTATTAGTTGTACTAATTCTACTTAAGATATTCCATGTATATTCTAAACTTTGGAGTCTAACTAAGATTGATTTAACTAAAGTCAAAGAAAAACTAAGTAATTCTAAATTACTAAATGAATTAAAATATTTACTTAAGATCTTTAGAAAGCCAAAAGATGTATTCTATGATATCAAGTTTGGCTTAAAGATTAGAACAAGAACCGCTTGGGGATTATTCGTTGTCTTTATTTTAATTAATATATTTGGTGATTACTTCATAAGAGGCTATCTATTTAGAAGCGCAAATGTAAAGGATATGAATTTTGCCTTTGAATTATTAAGATGGGGATTAATAATATTATTATTTGTAGTTGGTAACTATTTAGTATCTACTCTACAAAGTGGTGAAGGATTCTTTAGAGATATCTTTATTGGTACAATGGTATCATTTGCACCTATTATCTTATTTAAGATTCCAGTTGACCTAATTAGTAATTTCTTAACTTATAATGAAGGTTATTTATATCAAATACTAAATGGATTGTTATGGGCTTGGTCAATCGTTAATTTAATAATAATGATTAGTCAAATTCATAATTATAAACTTGGTGAATTTATCTTAAATATCGTCTTAACATTCTTAGCAGTAGTTATTATGGTTCTTTTATACTTAGTACTTTATATTCTAACTATGCAATTTGTTCAATTCATCATCGGATTATTTAGGGAAGGAGTGTATCGAACATGATAAAGAAAATGCGATTATTATCATTATTTATCTTTGCATTATTATCAGTTTGTGTTTTGACTCTTTCAAATAATAAAGTTCAAGCAAAAGAAGAAGCTAGCGAAAGCGCTGAATTCTTCCTTGATTCATCACTATTTACACATGTGGATGATGAGACTGTATATAATCAAGGGGATGTAGATTTAACTGATTTTAATCTTAAACTTAGTAATGCTAACCTAGAATTATATACAAATAATAAAACTGGCGCTGTTAGGATTAAAAACAAAACTACTAATTATATTTGGGCAAGTGATATTTTAAATATCGATCAATATGATTTTAATAATGCAGTTAAGAAAAGATTATCATCAGCATTTAAAGTTTTATACCGTAATGAAGATGGTAATGTTAAGGATGTATATGCGGCAGATACAAATGCCAAACTAACAGAAAGTGTTAGCGCAAACACATTAAAAGTAAACGTAGTGCTAGATAAAGCTGATATTAAATTTAGTTATGAAATAACTTTAAAAGAATCATCAATTGAAGTTATTATTAAAGCTGACGAAATTATTGAAAGCGGAACAAATAGACTAACTGCTATTACGATGTTTCCATATTTAGGTGCTGTTTATAAAGATAATATTCCTGGCTATATCTTTTTAGCTTCAGGAAGTGGTGCACTTGTTAGATATACTGCAACTTCACCAATTACATCTACATATTCAGCAAAGTTCTATGGAACCGATGCTAATATTTCTAAAAATACCGAAAATGAAGTATTAAGCTTACCAATTTATGGAATATGTCATGGTGTTAACCAAAACGCAATGTTAGTCAATGTTAAGAGTGGCGAAGCGTTTGCTACCCTTACATATAGTCCTGCTAACATCGATCAAGGATTTAACTTTATTTATACTACATTCAATACACGTGAGATTTATTACTTAACTATTCCTGGATCTGAACAAATGCTTATGATTCCTGAAACTAATTATGATGTGGATATAGATGTGGAATACACAATACTTTCTAATGAGGAAGCTAACTACTTAGGTATGGCTAAAGCTTATCAAGAAGAATTAATTAGCGAAGGAAAGCTATCTAGAAATAATGATAGTAGCGAAATTGATGCTCATATTGAAGCATTTGGCCGTGACTATGAAAAAGGTTTAATCTTTAAAAAGTATAAGAATATGACTACAACTAGAGATATCATTCATATTAATGAAGATTTAAATAGTAATGGTGTTAATAATGTATTCTATACTTTACGTGCATTTAATAAAAAAGGTTATTCAAATCAAAGTGTTAAGAATTATCAATTTGATAGACGACTTGGTTCAATGCATGAATTAAGAGATTTAGAAGCATATTTCTACTATAATCCAGTAGAAAGTTATAACTCAAAGAAGAGTTATCCTAACAAAGTATTAGTTAATTTATATAATGAAAAGAATTATATTGCGGTTGAAGCCAATAAATATAAATTCTATGCTAATGCTAAGGATGTAATGAAATATACTTTAAAAGCAGTTGATAAATATGATGGTAGACTTGCTTTAGATGGAATTGGATACCGTCTATATGGTGATAAGAATAATAAACTAACTAGAAGTGAAATGTTAGAAAACTATAGTGGTTTACTTGGGGAAAATAAGCTTCCGATGTATAAACCTAATTATTATTTCTTAGCAAATACTTCTAAGTATTTAAATATGCCTCTTTATTCCGAAAGAAGTAGGTTTGTAACTGATTCAGTTCCATTCTTACAAATCTTATTAAAAGGATATATTGATTATTATTCTCCATTCCTTAATTTCTCTTCAAATATTGATTTAGATGTTTTGAAATGTATTGAATATGGAGTAAATCCTGCTTATTTAATTACAAAACAACCAAGTTATTTATTATCAAATACGTTATCTAGTGATTATTATGCTACATATTATTCTTCTGTAGCAGATATGATTAAAGAAGAATATGCTTTAATAAGTAGTGCCCTTAATCAAGTAAGTGGTGCTACAATTGAAGGGCGTATTATTCCAATTGAAGGTGTAAGTGTAGTTACATATAGTAATGGTAAAAAAGTAATTGTAAATTATACAAATAATGATTATACATTTGAAGGGCATCTTGTGAATGCAAGAAGTTATGTGGTGGCTTAGATGGAAGAAGTAAAGACATTAAATCAAGCCCCACTTACTAAAAAACAAAAGAAAAGACTAAATAATGCACAGCGTGATAATTTAGCTGGCCTATTATTTGTTAGTCCTTGGATTATTGGCTTTTTAGTATTTGGTGCCTTTCCGATGATTTATTCATTATTCTTGAGTTTCAATAAAGTTACAATTAGTGCTGATGGAATCTTAACTGAATGGATTGGTTTAGGCAACTATCAAACAGCCTTTACAACTGACAGAACAATGATTCAAGCATTACTTAATTTCTTTAAAGAAAGCTTGATAATGGTATTTATCATCAATGTATTTGCGGTATTATTTGCGGTTATTCTAAATGGTAACATTAAAGGAAGAGGATTCTTTAGAACAATATTCTTCTTACCGGTTGTAATTGTATCTGGACCAGTAATGACTGAACTTGTTAGTAAAAATGTTATCGTTATGAGTACTATTGGTGATTTTGGTATTGTTAACCTAATTGGTTCTACCCTTGGAGCAACAGTTTCTAATTTTATTGTTAAGACATTCCAAAATTTAGTTTATATGTTTTGGTTTAGTGGTGTTCAGTTAATAGTTTACTTAACCGTTTTACAAAAATTAGATAAGAGTATGTACGAAGCTAGCCAAATGGATGGAGCAAGTGTTTGGGAACAATTTTGGAAAATTACCCTACCTGCTTTGAAGACAGCTATATTTATCAATTTAGTTTATACATTTATATTACTTGCCACATTTGATAATAATGGTGTAATTGCAGTAATTAAGAGTTGTATGTTTGATACGCAAATTGGTAAAGGTTTTGGTTTTTCTTCAGCTTTAGCTTGGCTATATTTCTTAGCTTTAGCTATCGTCATTGCTTTATTATTCTTTATCTTCTTCGGTAAGATTAGAAGAAAAGAAAAGAAATATGGTTCAATTGAAGGATATTTCACAACAACTAAGCGTTATGATATTCAACCTAATTTCTTTAATTCAACAGCAAGAGGTAAGAAGATAAAAAGAATCGTACTGGGTAGAAACTTATCAGATGGAATTGTAGTTAAGATATTTACATATTTATTACTTGGTGTAATGAGTTTTGCTTTCTTATATCCATTTATTTATATGTTATTAATAAGCTTACAATCACCAGATGATGTGCTAAATCCATCCGTAAGTTTAATCCCAACAAAGTTATATTTCCAAAACTTTGTGAAGGCATTTAAGACAATTGGTTTCTTTAAAGCATTAGGCCAATCAGTGTACTATGCATTTATTCCAACAATACTTCAAGTTGCATCAACATCTCTTGTTGGATATGGTCTAGCTAAGTTTAAATTTAAAGGTAAAAAGATTGTGTTTGGTTTAATTATTGCTTCATTTATTATTCCATCACAAATCTTAATGATCCCAACATATGTTACTTATAGTAAGCTTGGTTTACTTGGATCAGTATTAACATTTGCTCTTCCTGCTACATTTGCGCAAGGATTAAAGAATGCAATATTTATCTTATTGTTCTATGAATTCTTTATCATGTTACCGCGTGAATTAGATGAAGCAGCAATGCTAGATGGTGCGGGACCATTCAAAATCTTCTTTAGAGTGGCAATCCCTCTATCAGTAACAATGTTTATTGTGGCATTCATATTTAATTTTGTATGGTATTGGAATGAAACTTACCTTACTTCACTATACATTTCTAATGCTTCGACTCTACCAATGCAGTTATCAAGGTTTGCAGAATCGTATAGATCGGTATATGCGTCGGCAGGACAGTCGAGTAGTTATACTGATAAATTAAATGATGCAGTTTATATGGCTGGTACATTAATTAGTATATTACCTTTATTAATCATGTACTTCATTTTACAAAAATGGTTTGTACAAGGAATTGATAAGACAGGTCTTGGAGGAATGTAATGTATAAATTTATTAAAAAATTCTTACTTGTTATTCTAATACTAGCAATCTTCTTAATTCCTGGATGTACTAATAATCCATCTAATAATGGAGATAATGGTAATAACCAAGGTGGTAATAGTGGCACAACTCCTACAAAACGAGATACTTACTTAAAGAATCAATATATGCTTGAGGAAGAAGAAGCAAGTTTTAATTTCTTTTGGGAGACCCAAAATGTTAATGAATTACTTGGTGGATGCGGTCTAATCCCTGACCGCTATCCATCAAATGGCCTAGCTTCTATTGCGTCTGTTGGATACGGATTAGCTAGCTATATTGCGGGAGTTAAAAATGGTTACATTACCCGTCAAGAAGGATATGATAGATGTTTATTAACATTAAGTCATGTAAAGGATTTACCAAAAGTTCACGGATTCTATTATCATTTCTATCAAGAAAAAACTGGTAGTGTTGCTAGTGGATCAGAAATATCAAATATCGATTCCGCCATATTCTTCTGTGGAGCATTAGCTGCCGGAAAATATTTTGGTGATGAAGTCGAAAGATTGTCTAGATCAATTTATGAAGAAGCTGAATGGGACTGGTTTGTAAATCCTAAAACTAATAATTTCTATATGTCATATGATGGATCTAACTTTAGCGGAGCTTGGGATGTATATGGTGAACAATTAATGATGTACTTTTTAGGTGCCGGTTCTCCAACTCATCCAATTGATAAAAAAGTATATTATGCGTTCAAACGTAATACTGGTACTTATAAAGGTCATACAGCAATTTGTTCTTGGTTTGGATCAATATTTACTTATCAATTCTCGCATGCTTTTATCGATTTTAGATTTATGGTTGATGAAAATGGAACAAACTGGTTTGATAATTCTGTGGAGGCAACGCTAGCTAATTACGAATACTGCGTTACTAACCCAGAAAACTTCAATACATTTGCGAAAGATCAATGGGGTGTAACAGCATCAGATGTTCCTGGTGGATATAGCGGCTTACTTGGTACATATCCAGCTGGTACAGGAATGCAGAAGAACTTTAAAAATGATGGAACCATTGCTTGTTGTGGAGCAATCGGATCACTACCATTTGCCCCTGATCAAGTAATGCCAGTATTTAAAAACTATGCCACATTACTAGATGGAGATCTAATTGGTGTATATGGTTTTAAAGATGCATTCAATTTTGATGGCCAAAAAGTATGGATTGCTGGTAGTGTTATTGGTATTGACAAGGGAATTACCGTATTAATGATTGAAAATTATCGAAGTGAAATCATTTGGGATACCTTCATGCAAATTGATTACATTCAAAATGCAATTGATATTCTTGGCTTTACAAGACTATAGGTAAATTATGGAAAACAAGTTTGTTTTAGACTTAATGAAAAAAATGACACTGCGTGAGAAGATTGGTCAAATGTACCAATCTCCTTATGATGGGTCATTAATTACGGGAAATGTAAATGGGACTACTAATACCTTAGATTCTATTTATAAAGGTGAAGTAGGATCAATCATTGGTTTAAATGATGTAAATGTAATTAAGAGATTACAAGAGATTGCGGTAAATGAAACAAAAAATAAAATACCATTGATGTTTTGTAATGATATTATTCATGGCTGTAGGACAATGCTACCAATTAACCTTGCCATGTCTGCTACATGGAATCCATCTTTAATCGAAAAAGGTTGTAAGATGGTTGGATACGAAGCATCCCATAGTGGTGTTAACATAACATTTTCCCCAATGTTAGATATTGCAAGAGATGCAAGATGGGGACGTGTTATGGAAGGCAATGGTGAAGATGCTTATTTATCTAAACATATAGCAGCGGCCTATGTAAAAGGATACCATAAAGGTGGACTTGGGGCCTGTGCTAAACATTATGTTGGGTATGGAGCCTGTGTAGGTGGTAGAGATTATGATGGCGTAGAAATGAGTACTACGACTCTATTTAATCACTACTTGCCACCATTTAAAGAAGCAATTAATAATGGCTGTGAAATGGTAATGTCATCATTTAATACATTTAATGATGTTCCAGTAACAATTAATGATTATCTGTTACGTCATGTTTTAAGAAAGAAATTAGGATTTAAAAATGTTGTTGTTACGGATTGGGGCTCTTTAGAAGAAGTAAAAGAACATCACTGTGCTATAGATACCCGTGAGTGTGCCAAAAAAGGTATAAATGCGGGAGTTGACCACGAGATGTATACTAGGTGCTTTATTGATAATTTAGAAGAACTAGTTAATGCTGGGGAAGTAAACGAAAGATTAATTGATGAAGCATGTTATCGAGTTTTAAATATCAAATACAAAATGGGTTTATTTGATAATCCGTATAAAGCAATTTATGAAAATTCTGAATCTTACTTTTTAGAAGAAAAAAGTAAAAAAATAGCTTATCAGGTCGCAAGTGAAGCTATGTGCTTACTTGAGAATAATTCAATTTTGCCTCTAGCCAAAAAACAAAAGATAGCCTTTATCGGTCCGTTTGTGGATGAGAAAAAGGTTATTGGTGCTTGGGGAGGAAAGGTTAACTTTGATGACACAGTTACAATTAAAGAGTCTCTTGATAAAAAAGGATACCATTATCTTTATGCTAAAGGCTCTGATATGTTTGATACAAATAAAGAGTTATTAGATGAAGCTATTAATGTAGCAAGTAAATCTGATACGATTGTATTAACAATAGGCGAAGAGCAATGGATGAGTGGCGAAAACAAGTCAAGAACGTCTTTAGATGTAATTAGTGCACATGAAGCATTACTAGAAGAATTACTAAAACTTAACAAAAGAATTGTACTTGTTATATTTGGTGGAAGACCACTTGTGTTAACTAAGTATAAAAAACTTTATGAAGAGAATAAGGTTCATGCAATTCTTTATGCTTGGTTCTTAGGAACAATGAGTGGAGATGCGATTGTAGATTGTTTGTATGGAAAAATTAATCCATCAGGCAAGCTAACAATTAGTTTTCCAAGAGGTATTGGTCAAGTACCAATCTACTATAATCGCCTACCAAGTGGTAGACCACATGACGATGGGGGAAATAACGACTATTTGATGCGTTATATCGATATGGAACTTACTCCATTGTATCCATTTGGATATGGTTTATCTTATTCGAAGTTTATCTATGGCGATATAATGTTATCTAAAGATAGTATTGGTTTAAGTGATAAACTGCAAGCATCGGTAGAAATCGTTAATGATAGTAGTTATAAAGGAGCTGAAGTTGTACAACTTTACATAGCTGCTCCATCAGGAAATGTGTCAAGACCAATAAAAGAGTTGAAAGGCTTCAAGAAAGTATCGTTAAATGCTTTTGAGAAGAAGGTAGTAACATTTGATTTAAATCCTAAAGATTTAATGTATTATGAAGGCGAAAAAATGGTTAATTATTTAGGTAAATACAAACTATTTATTGGCCCTAACAGTATGGTAGAAAATTTTAAAGAATTTACTTTAAAATTGGATAAATAAACAAAATATAAAAGAAGGAGATTGAAATGAAATTTAAAAGATTTTTAATTTGTTTATTTGCATTTTTAATGGTTTTCTCTTTAGCTGCTTGTAAAAAAGACAATGGTGGCAACAATGGCGGCGAAAATGGAGGCCAAACTCAAAAGCAAGAATACACTATTACTTTTGAATCTAACGAAGGAAGCGAAGTAGCAGCTATTAAAGCTGAAGCTGGTGCAGCTATTACTAAACCAGCTGATCCTACTAAAGCTAATTTAACATTTGGTGGATGGTATTCAGATGTTGACTTAACAGAACCTTATGAATTCCCATCAGTTATGCCAAGTCAAAATGTAGATCTTTATGCTAAATGGGTATCTACATTAACATTTGATTCTCAAGGTGGACAATCTTATGATCCAATCGTTTTAGAAGGTGGTAAGACATTTAAGATGCCTGAAGATCCTACTAGAGAAGGATATGTATTTGTTGGTTGGTATACAGATAGAGCTTATACTAATAAACTATCTTTCGTAATGCCTAGAACTAACACTACAGCTTATGCTAAGTGGCAAGTTTATGAAACAGGTTCTTCAATTACTGTTCCTCTAAAATTTGGTGATAACGATGGCGTATTCCAATTAGCTGAGGAAGAAGATGGCGTTAAGATTACATCTACAGCTGCAAAAGGTGAATGGTCATATTGTGCTGCTGTTATTCCTGTACCTACAAAACACAACAATACTGTTGTAGTAGAATTAATTGGTACTAAAGATGCTACTGCTGTAGTAAAAGTTGAAGGTGGCGATGCTTTAGCTGCTATTGAAGCTTCAGTTACATTTACTGGTGAGGTACAAAAAGTTATTTTCACTGGTACTGAAGACAACTTTAGTTCAGTAAGCGGATCTAAATTCTTAGTATTCTTAAATGGTGGAACTGCTGGATGCGGAGATACTCCAGAATACGTTAAGATTAAGAGCGTTAAATTATATCGTACAGTAGATGCTGATGTTGCTCAAAAATCTGCAATTCACTTCGCAGTTAATGGAGGCGATGATATCGCTGAAATTTATGATGTTGCTGGTGCCACAGTTTCTGCTCCTGCTGATCCTGAAAGAGCTGGTTGGGTATTTGCTGGTTGGTATGCAGATAGCGCATTAACTACTCCATTTACATTTGATAAGATGCCTGCAGAAGGTGCAGTAGTATTTGCTAAATGGGAAAAAGCTAAAGAACTTAAAGAAGATATCATCATCCTTGGTGGTGAATTGGTTAAAGCTGATGAATCTCATGTAACTGCAGCATACAATGAACAAACTCATATGCTAACTGTTTCTAAGAGTGCAGATGCAGGTCAATGGGAATGGGTAGGTATTAAGTTTGCCCAAGGCGTTGATGCTAGTGGATATGATCATCTAAGAGTATCATTCATGGGTCCTAAAGACAAACAAATCTTATTCAAGGTTAATGATACTTATGAATTATTCGTTACTGCTACAGGCGAAATGCAATCACTTGATTTAGAATTTGATGTAAAGATGGATATGAGCAAGCTTGCAGTAGTTATCTTCCCTGGAACTGACGCAGAAGGTGCTTCTGGAGATTTCACTATTGCTGCATTACAATTTGGTAATTATCCAGCATTACATAATGCTCTAGCTAATGCAACTGGCTGGTCAACTCCAGTTAATGAAGCAGGTGAATCTAATACTAAGACTACATTTACTTTACAAAACGGCGTTTTGAAATTCCAAAAGGCTGCATTTGAAGGTGAAGATTATAATTGGGATCATGTTAAGTATGTAACTGATGCTAACTTAGTAGGATTCAATGCATTATCAATGGTTGTTAAAGGTACAGCTGGCGAAAGATTATTAGTTAAGATCTATGATAAGATTGAAAAATGGGTAGACTTAACTGGTGAAAACCAAGCATTATACTTCGAATATGAAGCTGACTTTGACGCTAAGAAACCAGCATTAGTATTATTTGCTAACCCTGGTGCAAACGGAACTGGCCATGAAGTTGAAGTTTCTCAATTATTCTTTGTTCAAAACTATTCTGCTCCTGAAGAAGTAGTAAAAGAAGATAAAGATTTATTAACTGGTGTAATTACTGCTCCAACTGGAATTGAAGCAAGCCGTAGAGTTATCATTGCTAAGAATGGCGGCGGTGAATGGGAATGGGTTGGACTAACTGTAGAAGGCGCTGATATCAACGATTACACTAAGTTAGTTGCACAAGTTAAAGGCCCTAATGGCGAACAAATTCTATTTAAAGTAAATGACCAACTTGAAAAATGGGTTACTTGTGATGGAACAGTTCAAGATGTAGAATTTGTATTCCCTGAAAATACTGTTTGGCTAGAAGGTAAACAAAACATTATTTTATTTGCTAATCCAAATGCAAGTGGAACTGGTCATGAATTTGTAATTAGTAAATTAGAATTACAAAATGATGAAGCAAGTGTTGATTTACTTGCAGGTAAGATGGCAAAAGAACCATCTTGCACATTCGAAAGACAAATTGTTTTAGTTAAAGCTACTACAAATACTGAAGAATGGGATTGCATTAAGATTGACTTAGGCGCTGATTTAACTGGCTACGAAGGTGTTAAATATACTGTTAAAGGTACAGCTGGTGAAAAAGTTTTATTAAAGGCTAATGACCAAAATGCTGGTGAAGAATGGATCACTTTAGGTGATGAACCTTCAACAGGTGTTATTGATCTAGCTAACTTAACATTTGATAAAGCTAAATCATCAATGATCGTATTCCCTAATGTACAAGGCGCTGGTTCAGGTCATGAAATTATTATTTCTGAATTTGTATACGCAGCTTCTTTATCAGATCAACCACAAGAAGAAGTTAAACACGATGTAGATTTACTAGCAAATCCTACTACAACTGCTAACGGTCACGAATATGAATGGCAATTAAGAATTGCTAAGACTGGTGGCGGCGAATGGGATTGGGTTGGATTAACTGTAAGTGATGTTGAACTTGCTGGTTATACTAAAGTTGTTGCTACTGTTAAAGGTACAGCTGGAGAAACTTTGTTATTAAAGACTAATGATAAAGGCGCTGGTGAACATAGTGTTGCTTTAACTGGTGAAGTTCAAGAAGTAGCATTTGATTTACCTGCTAATTTCGAATGGAATGCAGCTGCAAAGACTATGATTTTATTTGCTAACCCTGGTGTAAGTGGAACAGGACATCAAATTATAATTACTAAATTAGAATTACAAGGCGATGGTAAAGATGCTCTAAACTTATTAAATGGTAAAATTGAAAAAACTGATCCATGCTCTTATGAAAAAGCATTAGTATTAACTAAACCAACTACTAATACTAATACATGGGATAGTTTCTGGATTGAAGTTTCTCAAAGCGTTGAAGGATATAAAGGATTTAAGTACACTGTAAAAGGTACTGAAGGCGAAAGAATTTTATTCAAGGCTGGCGATCAACATGAAACATTCGTTACATTTACTGGCGAAGTTCAAAGCGCAGTAGTGGATTTATCAGATAAGACTATTGATCCTGCTAAGAAAGCTATGATTTTATTCGTTAATCCAGATTCAGTTGGAACTGGTCATCCAGTTGAAATCACTGAACTTGTATTCCTAGTAGAATTACCAGAAGAATAAAAATTTAATAGATTGATTGGTTGCACTCTTCGGGGTGCAGCCAATCCTTCCTTTTTTATTTAATAAAATAATAATTATTGCTTTATTAAATAAGAAAGGAAACAACATACTATGAACGTTACAATTAAAGATTTAGCTAAATATTGTAATTATTCGGTTACAACTGTTTCTTATGCATTGAATGGAAGTAAAGAAATTCCGGAAAACACAAGAAATAAAATCTTGAAGGCAGCAGAAGAATTAAACTATGTTCCTAGTGCATATGCAAGTGGATTAAAACGTAAAAAATCATTTAATATTGGTGTCTTTATTCCTGACTTTGATGGACCAATTCACCATACAGTTTTATCTGGACTTGTTAGTGGTTTTAAAGAATATGATTCTAGATATAATATGCTAGTTATGATTCCTGATTCTAATCTATCAATGATTAGAGGTAGAATGGTTGATTTAGCTATTATTATGGATCCTAAACTTGATATTAATTTGCTTAAAGATATAGCTTCAATTCTACCAATTGTAGTGCTAGATAAATTTGCCAGCGGTGATAATATCTATATGGCAGATGTTAATAATGAAGAAGGAATGTATAATCAAACACTTGATTTAATAAATAGTGGTTGTAAACATATTGCTTATTTATTAGGGCCACATGCTTCATATCATAATTCCACAAGATTTAATGGCTACAAGCGCGCACTTGAATCTATGAATCTAGAGTTTAGAGAGGATATCATATTTGATGCCGATTCATTTACCGAAGAAAAAGGCTACTTAACTATTAAAGAAGTACTTAAAAATAATAAACTTATGTTTGATGCATTGATGTGTGGAAATGATGAATTAGCAATTGGAGCAATGCGCGCTATCAAAGAAGCAGGCTATAATGTACCTAAAGATGTAAAAGTAACAGGTTTTGATAATATTGATAAAGCATCATTGATTAGCCCATCTTTATCTACAATCTCAGTTGATTGGTTTGGATATGGTAAGAGGGTAGCAAAATATGCTATTGATATTATTAATAAGAAAACAACGACTGAAGCGCTTTATGTAAATAGCGCTAATGTAATTAAACGCGATAGTAGTTTGGAAAAATAAGAGATTTAAAAACCGACATTTTTTATAAAATGTATAAAAATAAGCCATTTTTATCAATATATGATAAGAATGGCTTTTAAATATCTATATATAAAACTTATTTAGGAAAATAGACTTTGGAAACAATAAAATGATAGTTTTAGCTAGTTTTTAAAATATTTAATAATTATCTATAATTAAGATGGCTAGTAAAGAAAGGAGTAATTAGTGCTAAATAATCTTGTTTTAGTAGGACGCGTTTCAAGTGAACCTCGTATTAAAATATTTGATGATGGTTCTAAAGTATGCAATTTCGATTTAGCTGTTGATCGCCCTTTTAAAAGCCAAGAAGGAACTAGGGAAACTGATTTCTTTCCTGTTACTATTTGGCAAGGATATGCGGATGCAGTATATACTTATTGCGGACCAGGCAGTGTAATCGGAGTTAAAGGACGACTTGTTACCCACTATCAAGAAGTCGGTGGCGTACGTGTAAAATCTATCGATATTATTGGTGAACGCGTTGCCTTTATTAATGCCATCCCGCAAAAAGAAAAAGACATCAAGAATATCCAAGTTGATGATGATGAATGTAGAGATATAAACGAAGCAATCGAAAAAGAAGTTAAAAAAGCAAAGAAAAAAGAAGTAAAAGAAGAAGAATAACCCACGCTCCCTCAATCACTTCTAATATGATATATGTCCCTAGCAAAAATATATCAAATATAACGAAAATAGATAGGTTTACACCTATCTATTTTTGGTTATTAATATTTTCTCATTTTTCCATCTAAGCCATGTAACATTACTGTAGAACCATCGTTTTTGTTCTTACATAATCCTTGTGCATAGTCTAGAGCTTCTTTTTGTGTCTTAAATAGCTTAATTACTTTGTCTGATCCTTGAATGAATACTTTCCATTCACGTCCATCATTATCTCTCTTAGATACATGATAAATAGTTTTAGTGTTTGCCATAAATCCACCTCCAAATATATTTTATCACAATTATAAAAAAATCAACAATAAAATTAAAAAAAGAGCCAAATTTTATAAAAATTGGCTCAAAATTTAAGTTTATTCAGTTCTTAGCGCTACGACCGGATCTTTTCTTGCGGCGCTTCTAGAAGGGATTATACCGGCAATTAATGTTAGTAACATACTAATAGCTACTAGTATTATTGCCACATACGGAGGTAAAAAAGCGTGCAAATTAGTAATATCAGTGAAATAACGTAAAATTATATTAATTGGAATGCATAAGATGTAAGTAATTAAAACACCAAAGATACCTGATGTAAAACCAATAATTAATGTTTCTGCGTTAAACATACTTGATACATTGGCTTTTGATGCTCCAATTGCTCTTAAAATTCCGATTTCTTTTGTTCTTTCTTGTACTGATATTAATGTTATTACGCCAATCATTATTGAAGATACTACAAGTGATACTCCAACAAATGCCATTAGAATAATAGTTATGGCATTAATGATTGTTGTAATTGATGACATAATTAAACCTACATAATCAGTATATGATATTTCTTTTGTCTCATCTACATTGCTATTATATGCTTCAATTTCTGCCTTAACATCATCTTTTGCTTTAAATGATATTGAATATAAACTAATAGCAGAAGGACTATCTAAATCAAGACAACCAAGTTTTACTAAATTAGCTTCATAAGTAGAAGAAGAAAATTCTAAAACGGAATCATAATAACTAGCAAGTTCTTCATCATCAGCTGTAGCTACTTTTGCATCTAACATAGCTGCTTTTTCACTATCTTCAATTTGATCTAATTCTTCCCTAACAGAAGAAGCAAATTGTTGCCTAATTTGCATAGCAAGTAGTTGTGATAATGTATTATTTAAATCATCTTCACCCATTGTATGAAGATACATTTTAATTGTATCATCATCAAAAGTTGGCATTTGTGATTTAACCACTTGGAATAACATATCCTCTTTTTGTGCCCTAGTCATAGATGCAAGAGTGGCCTCTACTTGATTATTTACATATTCATCTTCAGGAATGCAGGCAATTTCAGTATATAAATCACTCTTTTCTTTTGTGGATAAAGAAGCAACATAATCTCTAAAATAATCTGCTTTAGCAGAAGTAGATAACTCAACTGCTGGTTTAAATGGTAAATTAGTAAAGATATCAGTTTCAGGACTTGCAATTTGTGCTTTTGAAGAATCTGAATTATATGCTTCAGTAATAATGTATTCAGTTAATTTATGAGTATAACCAATACCTGAATCAATTCCCGATACACTACCTTCACTAGGCTTAACAATTCCAACAACTTTAAGTGGAGTAGATTTATTTTCGTATAAAGAAGAAAGCATTGTAGCATTAGATGTTAAATCATAATATGTTTTAGTATAAGGATTATATGAATAACAATTAGAACTAAGGATGGTTCTAAATTCCATGTCACAAATTTGTTTATATGTCCAACTATTTGAATTTACTTCAACTGTAGTATTATTCATTGCAGCTTCCGCAATCTTTTTAATTTCATCCCATGATTCTAAACCTAATGCATATAATGTTAAATCATCAATTTCATTATTCTTATCTACAAATATAACTACCTCATCGTATCTAGCTGGCCATGATCCGTAAACTAATTCATATTGTTTATCATAAACATCATTAATTGGTTTACCATTAGTTCCTGGAATCAATTCATGCCACATATCTGATCCTGTATATACAAATGAACTAAGTGGCCCGCTTGATGCGGCACTCATCCATGTAGACATATCCATATTTAGATAATCTTTCATTATAGTCATCATTGCTTCATTTGTATCTGATTTGATGACCTCTCCATCAACATTCTTGGTATATACAATTAAGTTAGTATTGTATGAATATTGGACAGCAGATATTGCTTCAGATAATTTGCTATCTTCAATTGCTAATTGCTCTTCTAAATATGCTTTAAATGATTTTAAATCATTTGTATCAGCTTCCAAAGTGTTAAGTGAATTAACCATTTGCGCTAACATTGCTTTTTTATAGACAGCATCGTTTTCATGTTCTTCAATAGTTTCAGCTTTGCCCATAAATGTATTAATTAGCGAAGCCAAGCTAACATTTTCTTCCTGAATTGTTAAAGGGTAACTAGCTAGTGTTTCTTCTTGAACATCATTTATGTACTTTGTAGCTCCTGCTGATACTGCATAAATTAAAGCAATACCAATAATACCAATTGAACCAGCGAAACTAGTTAGAATTGTTCTACCATGTTTTGTAATTAAATTCTTTAGTGATAAAAGAAAAGAAGTAACAAAAGACATTGAAGGTTTTTTATTGTTATAAGTCTTTTGGCTATCTTTGGCATTTGCCTCTTTAATTTCTTCATCACTTAGTGGCATTGAATCATCAATAATTAGGCCATCTAACATCTTTACGATACGCGTAGAATAAGAAGAAGCAATATCAGGATTGTGAGTAACCATAATTACTAATCTGTTTTTAGATATTTCTTTTAGAATATCCATAACTTGGATACTAGTTTCGGTATCTAGAGCACCAGTTGGTTCGTCTGCAAGGATGATATCAGGATCATTTACTATTGCTCTAGCAATAGCAACTCTTTGCATTTGACCACCTGACATTTCATTTGGCTTTTTCTTTAATTGGTCAGATAATCCTACTTGACTTAAGGCTTCAATTGCTTTTTTGCGCCTTTCATGCTTACTAACGCCAGATAAAGTCAGCGCTAGTTCCACATTCTGCAATGCTGTTTGATGAGGGATTAAGTTATAAGATTGGAAAACAAAACCAATTGAGTGATTGCGATATGTATCCCAATCACGATCTTTATAACATTTTGTGGAACGGGAATTGATAATTAGGTCGCCATCGGTATATTGATCTAGCCCTCCAATGATATTAAGCATTGTCGTCTTTCCACAGCCTGATGGCCCTAATATTGAGACAAATTCGTTTTCACGAAAAGATAAGTTAATGCCTTTTAAGGCATGAACATCTTCCCCACCAGTATGATATACTTTTGTTATATTTTTAAGTTCAAGCATAATTTACGCTCCTATTCATTTTAAATTATAAAATGATTTATATAAACTAGTCAAATGTTAAGCGTTTTATGTTTTTAAAGTTAAGTAATCTTTAAGAAAAAAAGCAAAGCATAATGCTTTGCTTAATAAATTAAATAATCACATTTATCTTTATTTTTGGCATTGTATAAGGCAATGTCAGCTTTTTTAAAGATTTCTGAATAATACTTTTCTTCACCACGATAGATAGCAATACCTATTGTTACATTTACTTGGCGGTTATAATCCGGAGTTTTAATGTATTTTGCTACATCTTTACATATATCTTTTGCTAAATTGGTAGCAACTGCTAAATCATTTTCACCTTCTACGAAGATAATGAATTCGTCACCGCCAAAACGGCCAATGATTCTTGATTTAGAGAATTTATTAGCTAAATATTCACCAATTTGTTTTAAAACATCATCACCAACATCATGCCCGTAAGTATCATTTATTGATTTGAATTTGTTTACATCTAACATAAACAAGATACCTTTATTATTAGATGTAGCTAAGAATTCATTGATATTTCTAATGATTGCACCTTTATTCATTAATCCAGTTAAATCATCAGTATCCTTTTGAATATTAATCTTACGCATATATATGAATTCTTTAATTCGAATTGAATTAGATATTATATGAATAAATATTCCAATTGAACAAAATGTAATCGCATTTACCATATCACCAATCCAGTTTTCATGAGATTTAACATCTTTTATCCAAACTAAGAAGATGATAGATGCAATGATTAAAACTATTGACATATAATATGGTTTATCAATCATAAACATTGGCGTAAGAACGAGTAATACCATAAATGTTACAGCTAAATTATCGGGCCTTTTTGTAGCGATTAGGGCTGAGATTACGAATAATAATAGGATTGATAAATAAATATAGAATTGTGCTATCAATGCATCTTTTTTGAATACAAACAAGAATAAGATTGATGAAACTAAAGAATATGAGAAAGCTACTAAGTAGGTTACCATATTAACCTTCATTGAATCAGAAAATAGCGAGCCTATGAATAAAAATCCAAAAGCAGCAAACATTAAAATGTGTAATACTTTCCAAACACCGAAGTTAGAAATATAAGCTTCTTTTTTTATTGTATTGTATTCATCTTTTTCAATTCCACAATAACATATATAATTTTTTAGTTTATGAAGTAATTTGCGCATTTTTTTATCTCCTAATAAAATTATAACATTAATTGAATTAAAAGTCTTGAATATAAATAAAAAAGACTTTGATTTCTCAAAGTCTAAATATCAATGGAGCAGGTAACGAGAATCGAACTCGCATCTCAGCCATGGCAAGGCCGCATATTAGCCGTTGTACTATACCTGCACAACTTACTTTACCATTATAACAAATTGGGGCATTTTATGCAAGTGTTTTTTTAAAAATGTATGATGGAATAAATAAAAAAAGTATTTTATTTGCGATTAGATTTGCTCTTTGTTATAATGCGATAGAGGTAAGTATTATGATAGAAATTAAAAATAAAACATTTGATGAAGAAAGAGCATTATATAACTTAACTGATGCGCTAGTAGAACAGTGTAGATTTGCAGGTGAAGAAGATGGCGAATCAGCATTAAAAGAAACTAGAGATATCATTGTTAAGAATACTAATTTTGATCTTAGATATCCTCTTTGGCATGCAAAGAAGTATTCAATTATTGATTCTTTTTTAAATGATGGCTGTAGAGCTCCTATTTGGTATGCGGAAGATGGTAAGATTATTAATACTAAAATAACTGGTGTTAAGTGTTTAAGAGAAAGTATTAATACATATATTGAAAGATGTGACATTGATTCTAAAGAATTTGGATGGATGTGCGATAAAGTCACACTAGTAGACACTAGGATTAATAGTGAATATTTGTTCTTAAAATCTAGTAACATTAAATGTATGGATATTCTCCAATCAGGAAAATATACATATCAATATACAGAGAATGTGGAAATAAGAAATAGCGTGTTAGATACTAAAGATGCTTTTTGGCATTCTAAGAATGTATTAGTATCAAACTCGGTTGTTAAGGGTGAATATTTAGGTTGGTTTTCTGATGGATTGACTTTAGTTAATTGTAAAATTAGTGGAACTCAACCTTTATGTTATGCTAAAAATTTAAAACTAATTAATTGTACAATGGAAGATTGTGACCTAGCATTTGAATATAGTGATGTAGAAGCTACAATTATTGGTCACGTTGATTCAATTAAGAATCCAAAATCGGGTAAGATTGTTGTAGATAGCGTTGGGGAAGTTATAAAAGAACACCCAGTTATGGAGTGTAATGGTATTATTGAAATAAGATAATAGTTAATACTTGTTAATAACTATACATTTTTAAAAAAATATGGTAAAATGGATATGTGTAAAGGAGACACAAATATGAGTAAAAAAGATCCAAATAAAAAAGGTTTAATTAAAGAATTTAAAGAATTTATTAGTCGAGGAAGTGTTCTTGATTTAGCTGTTGGTATGATTATTGGTGCTGCATTCACAGCAATCATTACTGCCGTAGTTAATTATGTATTAAAACCACTTATTTCATTAATTCCAATTGGGGAATCTGGAACTTTCAAAACTGTATTAAAACCAGCTGTAGCTGAAGTTGCTGATGCAGTTACAGGCGAAGTAATTGTAGCTGCAAGGGAAGAAGTTGCCATTTTATGGAGCGAAGTTATTAGTGCTATTATTACATTCTTAGCAACAGCATTAGTATTATTTATTATTGTTAAGGCTATTAACACTGCTAAAGCTAAAGCTGAAAAAGCTAAAGCAGAACTTGAAGCTAAGAAACAAGCTGAAGAACCAGCTCCAGAACCAGAACCTGCGCCTGCAGAACCTGTTGTTCCTGAAGACATTAAATTACTTTCTGAAATTAGAGACTTATTAAAGGCAAAAGAATAAAATATTTTAAGGAGAATTTTTCAAATGATTGATGGTGAAAGATTAGCCGAATTAAGAAAAGTCGCTGCGGAATTTGTGAATGTTGATAAGATTGTTGAAATTCGCGAATTAAATGGTGGCCATATTAATTCTACATATCTTATCACAATGCCAGAGGCATTGTACATTCTACAAAGAATCAATAACTTTGTATTTCCAAGCCCTTTTGGCGTTATGCATAATATTACTGAAGTTACTGATTATATTCGTAAGAAAGTAATATATGAAGGAAAAGATCCTAATCGTGCTGTATTAAATGTTGTTAAATCAAGATATGATCAAGATATCGTAATTAGAAATGATAATTATTGGCGTTGTCTTCAATATATTGATGATGCTACTGCTTATCAAAATGTAGATACTCCAGAAATGTTTGCTGAAATTGGTAGAGCAATTGGTGAATTCCAATGTATGTTATCTGGTTTCCATACACGTGTATTAGATGAAACAATTATTCATTTCCACGATACTCCATATCGTTATCGTCATTTCTTAGATGATGTAAAGCTTGACCGTGTCGGTAGAGTTGAGGAATGTAAAAAGGAAATTAAAGCAATTCGTGATCGTGCTTCATGTATGAACTGGATTACTTTAAGAATTGATGAAAAGAGGATTCCCCGTCGTGTTGCTCACAACGATACAAAGCCAAGTAATGTTTTAATTGATGATAAGACTGGTAAAGCAATTTGCTTAATTGATTTAGATACAGTTATGAGAGGATCAATGTTATTTGATTTTGGTGATGCTATTAGAATTGGTGCATGTACAGCTGAAGAAGATGAAGTTGATTTAACTAAAGTTCATGTAAGACTTGACTTCTTCGAAGCATTTACTAGAGCATTCCTAAAAGAAGTAAAGAACTTAATTGTTCCTGAAGAAGTAAGGGGTTTATATAAATCTTGTCAAATCATCGCCTTAGAAATATCTATGCGTTTCTTAAATGACTATATTAATGGTGATGAATACTTCAAGATTGCTCGTCCTAAACACAATTTAGAACGTGCTAGATGCCAATTACAATTTGTTAAAGAATTAGAAAAGAACGAACAAGCAATTAATGGTATTATTCGTAAGATTCTAGAAGAACTTGATTTCGGTCCTGAATATACTCTAGATAACGAATAAAGAAAGAAGAAAAAAATGAAAAAATATGCTATTATCCTTGCTGCTGGTAAAGGCACAAGAATGAAAAGTGAAGAGCCTAAATGTGCTCATCTATTTGCTGGCAAACCAATGGTTTTAAGAATCGTTGAAGAATGTAAAAAATGTAATTTTGATGATATTATCGTTATTGTAGGTTATAAAAAAGAATACATTTATGATATCCTTGGTGATTCTGTAAAATACGCAATCCAGGATCAACAATTAGGAACTGGTCATGCAGTATTATGTACTGAAGGATTAGTTGATGATAATGATGCTTTATGCGTAGTACTTCCTGGTGATATGCCAAGAGTAGATAGTAGTATTATTAATGAAACAATTAATAACTTTTTAGATACTAAAGTAGCTTTAACAGTAGTATCTTCAATTCAACCGGATCCAACTGGATATGGTAGAATCTATAAAGAGGATGGCGTATTTAAACGTATCATTGAACACAAAGATGCAACTGAAGAACAACGTAAGATTAATGAAGTTAATAGCGGACTTTACTGTGTTGATATGCATCTTATGTATGAAGCATTGCATAACGTTAAAACTAGTAGCGTAAGTGGCGAATATTACTTTACTGATATCGTAGAAATAATAGGAAAAAATCATAAAGTAAATTCATTGCCATTTGCTTGTTATGAGAAGTTCGTAGGTATTAATGATTTAGATACTTTACATAAAGCTGAAGAAGAATACCTAAATAATAAATAATTAGACTCCCTTGATAGGGAGTTTTTATCTTGCTTTATTATGATTAATTATGTATAATGGGTTGAGACTTATGAAAAGAGGCTATTTAGATGAAGAATTTCTTTAAAGGTCGTCAATTTAAGATGATGTTGCTTTTAGCATACGATATAGTTACTTTGATGACTAGTTCGTTTTTAGCTGAATATATTGTAAATGGTAGTGGTGAACCTGATTATCATCATGTATTTATCTATTCATTTATAATTACAGTTATTGCAATACTTGCAAATATTGCTCTAAGAATTTATTCTAGCTTATGGAAATATGCAAGCATCAATGAAGCAGTTAGAATTGTAGCAGCATCACTTGTTACACTTGTAATCAACTGTAGTGTAATGGCAATTGCTAATAATGTAGTTGATTCATTCCAACTTTTAATGTTTAGATGGTGCTTTGTATTCTTCTTACTGCAAATGATTTTCTCGTTCTTTATACGATTTGGATATCGTGGTATTCGCCATGTAATTGGTGATTATGAGAATAAGTATGTGGAAGATAAATCTAATATGACTAAAGTAATGATAATTGGAGCAGGCGACGCTGGAATTGCTTTAATCAAAGAAATTAGAAATGAAAAAAGCTTAAACATGGATCCAGTTTGCTTAATCGATGATAGCATTGAAAAACAAGGAAGCACTCTATCAGGTGTTAAAGTATACGGCGGTAGAGAAAAGATCGTTGAAGCAGCTAATAAATTTAAAATTGATAGAATTATTATTGCTATGCCTTCTGCGAAAGCTAAAGATGTAGCTGAAATCATTCATGTTTGTCAAGATACTAAGTGTCATATTCAAACACTTCCCGGTGTATATCAATTAATTAAGGATGCAAGCTTACTTAAAGGCATTAGAGATGTAGAAGTAGAAGACTTACTTGGTAGAGATCCAATCGTTGTTAACAACGATGAAATTAAAGCTGACTTAAAAGATAAAGTAGTATTAGTTACTGGTGGCGGTGGATCAATCGGATCAGAACTTTGTCGTCAAATTGCTAAATGCTCACCAAAGCAATTAATCATTCTAGATTTTTATGAAAATAATGCTTATGCAATCGAACAAGAATTAAAACGCGATGTTAGTGGATTAAATCTACTTGTATTAATTGCTAATGTATGTGATGAAATTAAAATGGATGCTGTGTTTAAAACATATAAACCTGATCTAGTTTATCACGCAGCAGCTCATAAACATGTACCACTAATGGAAACTAGTCCTAATGAAGCCATTAAAAATAATGTTATTGGTGCAATTGTTTTAACAAATTGTGCTGCTAAATATGGCGTTAAGAGATTTTTACAAATCTCTACTGATAAAGCCGTTAACCCAACTAATATAATGGGTGCTAGTAAACGTATTTGTGAAATGGTTATTCAACATGCCAACAAACTTCCAGGTAACACTGAGTTTGTAGCAGTAAGATTTGGTAATGTACTTGGTTCTAATGGATCAGTAATTCCACTATTTAAAGAACAAATTAAGCATGGCGGACCAGTTTGTGTAACTCATAAAGATATTACTAGATTCTTTATGACGATACCTGAAGCTGTTAGCTTAGTTTTACAAGCAGGGTATTATGCTAAAGGTGGAGAAATCTTTGTTCTAGATATGGGTAAACCAGTTAAGATTTATGACTTAGCTGTAAATCTAATAAGATTATCTGGTTATACTCCTAATGTAGATATGAAGATTGAAATCACTGGACTTCGTCCTGGTGAAAAACTATATGAAGAATTATTGATGGATGAAGAAGGATTAAAGACTACTGACAATAATCTTATTCACATCGGTAAACCTATTGAATATGATGAAGAAACATTTATGGCAGAATTAAATGAATTAGTAGAAGCTGCTGTAAATGAAAAAGATAACATAAGAGAATTAGTACAAAAATTAGTTCCAACTTATAATTATAAAAAGAACTAATTAATTAAAAAATATTATCAATTGTATGATTGATAATATTTTTAATAAAAGAGGTTATTATGAAAAATAAGATAATCGATTTCTTTAAAGGCTTTGGCGTGGGCATCTCTAACTTAATCCCCGGATTTAGCGGTGGAACAGCAGCCGTAATACTAGGGGTATATGATAGATTTGTCACAATGTTTGGTGATTTGTTTTCTAACTTCAAACAAACTTTTAAGCAATGCTGGGCATTTTTAATTGGTATGGTAATTGGCGTAATTGTAGGAATATTAGCAATTAGCGAGTTAATTGGTTTGTTTCCTGTTCAAACTGCTTTCTTTATAACTGGTTTAGTTATAGCAAGTTATCCTGGAGTTATAAAATTAATTAAGGAAAGTGGAAAGATTAATATAATAAGTATTATATGTTTTGTAATCTTTGCTTCAATAATAGTAATATTACCATTCTTAAATAAAAACGTTGATAATGAAACATTTTATTGGTATGTACCACTTATTTTATTTGCTTTAGGAGCATTATGCGCAGCTGCCATGGTAGTACCAGGACTATCTGGTGCCCTAATTTTAATGATATTTGGTTATTTCTTTTTTGTAATGGCACATATAAAGAGTTTAATTATCGAACTAGTCAAGTTTACTTTTAATGGGTACTGGATATCACTACTGTGCATTGGCGCCTTTGGGATTGGTATTATAATTGGACTTGTAGCTATATCAAAGTTTTTAAAGAAAGCATTAGAAAAATGGCCAGTAGTTGTTTATATGTCAATATTAGGCATCTTAGTAGCTAGTCCTTTTGCGGTATTTTGGTTGATTTATACAAATGAAGATTACATTGATAAAATATCTTCAACTGGTGCATTAGGTTACATTATCGCAAGTATTATGTTTATTGTAGGTATAGTGCTAGTTTATGTGATCCCAACAGTTTTATCTAAAAAAAATCAAAAAGAAGAAGAAAATATTGAGTAAAAAAATATCACCGAGAGGTGATATTTTTTATTTTTTAATTTGTTTATCGATATTTTTTGATTCGTTATAATAATTGACAATTACTGATGTGATAACTGCTACTACGATTAAGCCATACATTCCAAGCACAACCGACATTATTCTACAAATCATAGTCTTAACTGTTACATCACCAAAACCAATTGTAGTAACGACTGCAAAACAGTACCATAAAGCATCTTGAAAACTAATATCTTCAAATAATGTAAAGATAAATGAAAAACTAACAATTAGTGAAAGTAATCCAAGCAATATTTCGAATACATAAGTTCTTTTAATTATTTCACTAATATTATGTAATCTAATTCGCTGGAATGATTCAATTAAGATATAACACATAGTTATAACTACGACTGTTGCACAAACCATAGTAGTAGAGAATAGTTTGTTAGGTTCATTTAATCTAGTTAGTGATGCTACTAAAATTGCACCAAAGATTACTAATAGTAAGATATTTATTAAGATATTTCTAGGTGTTCTTACTTTCACAATAGAAATAAGTCTACCAAGAATTGCTACGCCAAAGAATAAAATTGATGCTACTATGTAAGCCCAAGGGTAATCATTAAATATCGCAACTATTGCGCTACATGCTACACTTACTATTGCAAATAATATAAATCTAAAAGCACCAGGCTTTTTAAAATTCTTAATATAAAATACAGCTTGTAAAAAGGCTACACATCCATACACAACGATTGTATAGATTTTTACTTGATTAGTAATGTTTTCTTCTAAGGCATTTATATAACCAATATTTAAATAAGCCATTATCATGGTAGCTATTGCAATCGCGATAACGATTATACTAATAATGATACTTTTGTTTACTTTTTTGTTTAACTTTTTTATGTTCATATTATTACCTCTTTTAATATAACCATTATAACAAATTTTACTTTAATATTCTATCTCTTGTTTAGTAATTAGATAAAATATGTTAAAATAGAATGGGAGAAAATAGAAGTATATTATGTATATTAAAATTAATGGCCTAGATTATTATTATGAAGAATATGGTAATAGTGATAAAACCTTAATCTTACTTCATGGAAATGGAGAAGATTGTTCTATCTTTCAAGAATTAATCGAAAAATTGCAAGATAGATACCATATTTATGCAATTGATTCACGCAATCACGGGCGAACAACTAAAACTAATAATGTTACTTATATTGATATTGCCTTTGACATTGCTATCTTTATTCGTAAACTAGAATTAAAAAATATCACAGTTTACGGATTTAGTGACGGAGCAATAGTAGCACTATTCTTAGCTAGTAAACTATATTTTGAAATTGATGCGATATATTTAAGTGGTATTAATCTATTTCCAAGTGGCATTAAAAATAAAGATTTAAGAGCAATGAAGAGGGATTATAAGTATACAAAAGATCCTAATACTTTAATGATGATTAATTCTCCATATTTTACTAAAAGTGATTTTAAAGATTTAAAAGCTAAAGTAACGCTAATTTATGGGGAAGATGATTGTATGAAAAAACGTCATATAAAATTAGCTAATAAATGGCTAGTAGGATCAAAACTTATAATTATACCCAATGAAAATCATGGTAGTTATATAGTACATAGTGATAAATTGTTAGATTATATCGATTTATAAGGAGTAATTATGTTTGATAGGGGCATTTTAAACTTACTTAAAAAACTAAATAGCAAAGGTTACGAAGTATATCTAGTAGGTGGTGTTGTAAGGGACACCCTTTTAGGTAAGGAATGCCATGATTATGATGCATGTACAAATGCAACTCCTACCCAAATTAAAGAAGTATATAAAGATTACCAAATCTTTAGTTATGGGGAAAAATTTGGCACCATTGGCATAAATTATGAAGGCTCCCTCATTGAAATTACCACATTCAGAAGTGAAGATGGGTATGTGGATAACAGACACCCACGTGAAGTTAGGTTCGATGCAACACTTGAAAGTGATGTTTTAAGAAGAGATTTTAGTGTTAATGCAATCGCATATGATGTAAAGAACGATAAAATTATTGATTTAGTAGGTGGCATTAAAGACTTAAATGCTGGCATTATTAGATGTGTTGGTATACCTCATGATAGATTTGTGGAAGACTCACTTAGAATTTTTAGAGCAATCCGTTTTAGTGCTAAATTAAACTTTAAAATTGAAGAAGAGACGAAAATTGCTATCTTTAAAGATTATAAATTACTTAAAAATATATCTAAAGAACGCCTTACAGAAGAAGTATGTAAAATAGCTACAGGTGGAATTGAAAACATCATAGAAGAATATTATGAATTATTTAAATATTTAATTCCTGAATTAAATGGCATTAATGTAGGGCTACTTAGATTAAATACTAATGAATTATTATATAAATTAGTTATTTTATTTAGTGATGTAACTAACTTAGATAAAGCAATTAATAATTTCAGATTTCCAAATGTACTTGCTAATAGAATCAAATCAGTAATTAGAAATAATGATTTAATTACTAATAATGATTTAGTAAATACAAGAATATTACTTCATAAGATGGGGCTAGATTATTATAAAGACTTAAATGGTTATCATAAATTAATAGGTTTATCTTATACAAATATAGATGTATTGAATAAAGCTATCGACCTAGGTTATGAAAATAGTATGCTTGCAGTTAATGGAAGAAACGTAAAAGTAGCCACCTGTTTTGATGGGAAAGAAATTAAAGATGCCATTGAAGAAGTATTTAGTGAAGTAGTAAAAGGTAATCTAGAAAATAATCAAGATGTTATTAAAGATTATTTATTTAATAAATATGGCAAAGCTAATTATTTAAAAAAGAAAATAGAAGTATTAAAGAAATTGACTAATATCTTTAATAAATATAATGCATCTTTTTCAATTGGAGCTAGTGCCATGTTATACTTTAGAGGAATCGTAGATTATTTTGGTGATCTAGATTTATCAGTATCTAAAGAAGACTATGAAATTGTAAAAGAAGAAATTGATAAATTAGCTACTAATCCGCATCTTAAATGGGGTTATATTTATAATTTCAAGATTGATAATATTGATATTGATTTAGTAGTAAAAGAAGATAATGCTTTAAAAATTTGCGATTTAGAATATAATCTAGATAATTACATAATACATTTAGAATCTTTAGATTATTGGTATAAAAGATATTACGAATTAGAAAGATTTAATAGATGTGAACAAATTAAAAAATATTTAGGAGGAAAAAATGAGTTTTCTTCAAATAACTGATATGATAATTATTGGGCTAGCCGCCTTACTTGGGCTAATTGGTTTATTTAAGGGATTAACTAAACAAATTTTTTCAATACTTGCAATAGTTGGGGCTGTTGCTTGTGTAATATTTTTTAGTAGGCCAATAATTAATTTATTTGCGGATTTTGATACGATGGATACTTCCACAAAATGTATTTATTATTTAGTTATATTTGTGGTTGTATTCTTAGTTATTAGAATAATTGGGCACCTTATTTCTAAAGGTACAGAAAAGTCACCACTTGGATTAGTAAATAGAGTGCTTGGACTTGCTTGGGGGTTAGCAAAAGCGGCAATTATTGTCTGTGTTGTATTAATTGCTTATCAAGCACTTAATAAAATTGGTTTTGTTCATGATTTATTTTCTAGATGGATTGATCTAGAGAATAAAGGATGGGGAATAACTATTTGGTTATACGAAAATAACTTTATTACTAAAATTATAGAAATGATAGGTAAGAAATAATGAAAAAATTTAAATTATTAACTTTAATAGTTTTATCTTTATTTTTAATTAGTTTAGTTGGTTGTGATATTAATCTTGATTTTGGTGGGAATCAAGGCACTAACCAAGGTGGGGAAAACCAAGGTGGTAACCAGGGCGGCCAAAACCAAGGAAATAGTGGTGATGATGAACCGATTCATCTACACCATACTGTTAATTTCTTTACAATGAATGATGTTCATGGACACTTAATTACGGATGAAGATGTGGAAATATATGCAGGGCTTGATAAGACATCTACAATTCTTCATTCACTTGAGGAAAATGATGATTATATCAAAATCAGCAATGGTGATATGTTCCAAGGAACGCAATTTTCTAATTCACTATATGGCTTACCAGCTATCGAATGGATGAATTTAGAAAATTTTGATTGCTTTGTTATAGGTAATCACGAATTTGACTGGGGTATTGATAAAATTGCTGCTTATAAAGATGGTAACCCTGATAATGGCGAATTAAATGAAGATTGCGAAATATTAGGTTGCAATATTTATCTTAAATCCACAAACGCAATGCCTAGTTGGCTTTCCGCTTATTCAATTGAAGAATGTAATGGTTATAAAGTTGGTGTAATTGGTTGTATTGGCGAAGGCTTAACTAGTTCAATTGCAGCAAGTATGGTAGCTGATTATAAATTTGTAGACCCAGTTCCGCTAATTAGAGAATATGCGAAAAAATTAAGAACAGAAGAGAAATGTGATGTAGTTATCGTATCAATTCATGAATATGACGAGAATACAAATAATAGGATTGCATCAATTTCTGATGATGCTAGAATAGATGCTATTATTTGTGGACATACACATACTGAAAATGCTGATCATTTAACTAGAAGTGATGGATATATAATTCCAGTTATTCAATGTAGAGGATACAATAGCAGCAATGGGACGATAAATATTTCTATGAATGATGATAAACCGGTATCAAATGGTAGCATTAATCATTATTATCCTTCTAGATACGAATCAAATAAGGCAGCATATGATCTTTTATATAAACGTTATAAGGATATAAAAGAAACAAATTCGATTGTAGCTTATTCATCTAGAAACTTTAGTAAAGAAAACCTAGGAAAACTATGTTGTGATGCATTAAGAAATAAATATGAAGTAGAAGTAGGTATTTGTAATGTTGGTGGTATTAGATCCACAATTGCATCTGGAGATATAACTTATAGTGATATTTATAATGTTTTTCCATTTGACAATACTATATTCATTATTAAAATGAATGGAAGAGATTTAGAAAATGCCATAAATTCTAGTTTATATTATACAGTTGATGAATCAATGTTAAACTCTGGTGATTTATTTAAAGCTAACCAAGTTTATAATGTTGCTATTATTAGTTATGTATATGAAAACTATAATGCTTTTAATACTAAAGCAATTGAAGCTAGTGATACTGGCGATTTAGTTAGAGATGTAGTAGCAGAATATATGGCTGCTAAATATCCAAAAAAGTAAGAATAATAAAAATGCTTGCAATTTATACTGATTTAGAGTATAATGCTATTGTTGTGTAAGGCACAACCGCACTGAATGGGTTTGTAAGTAGAGAAATCTCACCTTAATGGCGTGTCTTAAAAATTTATAAGGAGGTGTGTGCAAATGTATGCAATTATTGAAACTGGTGGTAAACAATACCATGTTGCGCAAGACGAAGTTATTTTCGTTGAAAAATTAGATGTTAATGAAGGCGCTAACGTTGTTTTTGATAAAGTTTTAATGCTTGATGACAAGATCGGTGCTCCATACGTTAAAGGTGCTAAAGTTACTGGTAAAGTATTAGCTCAAGGTAAAGCAAAGAAGATCATCGTTTACAAGTACAAATCAAAGAAAAATTATCACAAGAAACAAGGTCATCGTCAACCATTTACTAAGATTCAAATCACTAGTATTGAAGGTTAATTTCAATGACAAAAATTAGCATTAAAAAAGAAGATAATTTGGTTAAGGTTATTAAGGTAACTGGTCATTCTGGATATGCTAATAAAGGTAGTGATATTGTGTGTAGTTCTATTACGACTGCTATGTATGTTTCATATGGAATGTTAAATAAAGCTAAATGTGATTTCACATTTAATACTGATGAAGCAAAACCATTTATGGAACTAAAGATTAATAATTCTAATGATGTAACTAAACTAGTTATGGATAATTTAGTTGATGTATTAGAAGGTATTGCATATGATTATAAAGCATATGTAACCATTATTAATGAATAAACTTGATAAATATATTTTAGGAGGAAAGAGAAATGTTAAGATTTAATATTCAGTTTTTCGCTTCAAAGAAAGCTGGTTCTTCAACAAAGAACGGTCGTGACTCTCATGCTAAGCGTTTAGGTGCTAAAATGAGCGATGGCGAGTTCGCTACAGCTGGATCAATTATTTATCGTCAAAGAGGCACAGTTATTTTCCCTGGAACTAATGTTGGTATTGGTGGAGATGATACATTGTTTGCTAAAGTTGATGGATATGTAAAATTTGAACGTAAAGGTAGAAACAAAAAACAAGTTTCAGTTTACGAAGCAAAATAAGAAAAACTAAATGATAAAATAAATAAGCATAGCTAAAAAGTTATGCTTTTTTTTAAGAAGATGTATAATGATTAAGAAAGGACTAAAGGAATTATGTTTATTGATGATGTAAAGATTCGCGTCCAAGCTGGTAACGGTGGTAATGGCATAGTTGCCTTTAGACGTGAGAAATATGTCCCTAAAGGCGGACCAGCTGGTGGGGATGGTGGTAGAGGCGGTTCTATCATATTTGTTGGTGATAGTGGGCTTACTACTTTAATGGATCTAAAATTTAGAATGAAGATCAAAGCCGAAAACGGTGAAAACGGCATGCCTAAGAATATGTTTGGGGCAGCAGCGGATGATGTATATGTAAAAGTACCAATCGGAAGTGTCGTTCATGACCTAGAAAAAGGTATCGTTATCGCCGATATTACAAAGCATGGCGAAGAAGTAGTTATCGCTAAAGGTGGAAGAGGCGGCAGAGGTAACACTAGTTTTGCTACTCCTAGAGTACCCGCTCCGGAGATTTGCGAAAAAGGTGAACCAGGAGAAGCTAAATTCATCCGTGTAGAATTAAAAGTTTTAGCAGATGTAGGCTTAGTTGGCTTTCCAAGTGTAGGCAAAAGCACACTTATTAGTGTAGTTTCAGCATGTAGACCTAAGATTGCGGAATACCATTTTACTACGCTTGCTCCTAACTTAGGAGTTGCTAAAGCCAAAGATGGTAGAAGCTTTGTAATAGCTGACTTACCAGGCTTAATTGAAGGCGCAAGTCAGGGTGCCGGCTTAGGCTTTGAATTTTTAAGACATATTGAAAGAACTAGAGTAATAGTTCATATTATCGATATGGCAAGAATTGATGGTAGAGATCCATATACTGATTATCTAACTATTAATAAAGAATTAGAAACTTATAACCCAAAACTTATGCTTCGTCCGCAAATCGTAGTTGCTAATAAGATGGATATGCCAGAAGCAGAGGCTAATTTAGAAGAATTCAAAAAGAAATTACCAGATTTAGAAGTAATTCCAATTAGTGCATATACTAATGATAATCTAGATATCTTACTTTACAAAATCGCTGACTTACTTGATACTATTGAGATTACTGACTTTGATAGTCCAGTAACTGATGAAGTTGTAGAATACAAATTCACGCCACCTGTAGAAAAGTTTACAGTTAAACTTGCTAGTGATGGCGTATATGAAGTAAGCGGACCAAGAGTTAAGAAATATTTCGATTCTACAGACTTAGAAAATGAAGAACAAGTAAGATTATTAGCTAAAAGACTTAGAGATTTAGGAGTTGATGCCAAATTACGCGAATTAGGTGTTAAAGATGGTGACACTGTTAGAATCTTTGATTATGAATTTGAATTCTTTGACTAGAGGATAGTTATGGAAAAAGAAGAAATTAAAGAAGAAGTAATTGTAGAATCGGAAGAGCGTAAGCCTAAACTATATCAAGAAATTAAAAGTATTACGTTTACTGGTATTTTAATTGCTTTGATGTTTGCTTTTGCTTGGACAATTCTTGGTTTTATTCCATTAGGTTTTGTTTCCCCTACAACAGTCTTCTTACCAGTAGCAGTAGGGATTTGTTGCATCGAAAAAAAAGGATATGGAATAGCTTTAGGTATTGCTTTTGGAATATGTAGCTGGATTAGATCATTCGCTCCAGCTTCAGTCTTAGATCCATATTTCCAAAACCCATTAGTATCAGTCTTACCACGCGCTTTAATGGGTATAGTTGTAGTATTTATTTATGCTTTAATTAAAAAAGCAGTTAAAAATAGTATTGTTAGGGGTGTAATAGTAGGAGCTTTAGTTCCACTATTTAATACAATCTTTACAATGACTATGTTATTAATATTCCATTATACTGATATTACAGCACTACTAGCTGATACAATGAGTGTAACAAAATGGTTATTTGGAACTGTGGTATTATTAAATATGTTACCAGAAATGGCCTTAGGTATAATAGTTACCGCAATAGTTAGTAAATCAATTGAAAAAATTAAGTTTTAAAAGCAAGCTGAAACATTTGTTTCAGCTTTTGTTTATAAATTGTAAATATAACCAATAATATGATATAATGGTTGTAATAATATAGGTGATAAAATGGAAAATAATTTTAATGATATTGATAAATTACAATACTCGCCAATGATTAGGCAGTATTTAGAGATTAAAGAACAATATCCAGACACATTATTATTATATCGAGTTGGCGACTTCTATGAGTTGTTTTTTAATGATGCCATTGTTGCTAGTAGAATACTTGAAATTGTACTAACTGGTAAAGATGCAGGCGTAGATGAAAGGGTACCAATGTGTGGAGTACCATATCATGCTGTTGATTCATATATTGATACACTAGCTGCTAATGGATTTAAAGTAGGAATTGTAGAACAAGTGGAAGATCCAAAGAGCGCTAAAGGAATTGTTAAAAGAGAAGTCATTAGAATAGTTACACCAGGTACAGTGATTGATGCTGGTGCCATTAATGCTAGTGATTTTAATTACATATTATCAATATCAGGTGATAAAAATAGATATATCTTAAGTTATCTGGATTTATCAACTGGAGCTGGATATTTAACAAATATTCCTCTAGATGATAGCCTGTTATTCGCTGAAATTATGAAACTACAATCTAAAGAAGTAGTAGTTAGTGAAAAGTTTAATAAAGAAATATTTACACCTTTACAAAAAGTATATAATTTCTTAGTTTCAATTGAACCAAATGCTACAAGCCCATCTTATACTAAGAGTTTAATGGAAGGACTAGATGTAGATGAAGTTAAAAACTACGCTAGGCTTTTAAATTACATCACTAGAACGCAAATGCGTAATCTAGTTCATTTACAAAAAGTGGTTAAATACAATGTAAATAGTTATTTAAAGATCGATATAGCATCCCGTCGTAACCTAGAATTAACCGAAACTTTACGTTTTGGTACATATCAAAATACATTATTTGCTACCCTAAATAAATGCTCGACTGCTATGGGAACAAGATTCTTAAAACGTAGTCTAGTTTTACCATTAATCGATCAAATTGAAATCGAAAAAAGATATGATACGATCGATTTAATGAAGAAAGCATTTATTGAAACTAGTGAAGTAAGAAAAGTATTAGATGATGTTTATGATTTAGAAAGAATTGTTGGTCGTATAAGTTATGAAAATGCTAATCCTAAAGATCTTTTGCAACTTAAAAAATCACTTGCCGCTATTCCTAGACTTAAGAAATTAATTGAAAAGATTAAAATTAGTAATTTATATGATTTAGATTCCCATTTTAAAGATTATGATGATTTATATCATTTAATTGATGCTTCAATTAATGAAGATGCGCCATACTCAATTAAAGATGGTGGCGTAATTAAAGCTAAATATAATGAAAAGTTAGACGAATTACGTAGTATTAATAAAGATTCTAAATCTTTCTTAGTAGGGTTAGAAAACAAAGAAAGAGAAAGAACGGGTATTAAACAACTAAAAGTTGGTTATAACAAAGTATTTGGTTATTATATTGAAGTAAGTAAACTAAATAGCAATTTAATTAAAGATGAATATGGTTATATTCGTAAACAAACATTAGTTAATGCAGAACGTTATATTACTCAAGAATTAAAAGAAAAAGAAGCAATGATCTTGCGTGCTTTAGAAGAATCAATTGCTTTAGAACATGAACTATTTAGTGAAATAAGAAATAAGATTAAAGAATATACTCTTATCTTACAAGATTTAGCTAAAACTATAGCCATGATTGATATGATGGCATCATTTGCTAAAGTTGCTAATGAGAATAAATACACTAGACCTATAATTACTGATGGGGCTATTGATATTAAAGAAGGTCGTCATCCAGTCGTAGAAAAGAATTGTCAATTTGTTGCTAATGATTTAAAGATGGATGAAGAATCTGTTATTTTAATAACAGGACCTAATATGAGTGGTAAATCTACTTATATGCGACAAATTGCTTTAATTGCTATTATGGCTCAAATTGGGTCTTACGTCCCAGCAAAGAGTGCTAAGCTTCCTATCTTTGATCAAATCTTTACAAGAATTGGGGCGGCTGATGATATTGTAAGTGGCCAGTCTACCTTTATGGTAGAAATGGCAGAAGTAAATAATGCCCTAAAGAATGCCACAACCAAATCATTAATTTTATTTGATGAAATAGGTAGAGGGACAGCAACCTATGATGGTATTGCTCTAGCCCAAGCGATTGTAGAATATGTTCATGATAAAGTAAAAGCTAAAATGTTGTTTTCAACGCATTACCACGAACTTACGGCACTAGAGGCATCACTTGCTCATCTTAAAAATGTACATGTAAGTGCCGAAAACGTAGATGGCGAAATAGTATTTCTTCATAAAGTGAAAGATGGAGCAATCGATAAGAGTTATGGAATTAATGTAGCAAAGCTTGCTAAAATTCCACTTGATGTAATTTTGAGGGCAAATGATTTGCTTAATAAATTACAAGAACAAAATAGAATTGATGCTGATAAATTATCACCATATAATTATGTGGCTCCACTTTTGTATGATTCAAAGACAGAAGTAGAAAAGATTGTCTTAAATGACTTAACAAATATGAATTTATATGAAATGAATCCACTAGATGCATTAATCAAATTAAACGAATTACAAAAGAAATTGAAAGGATAAAATTATGGGAAGAATCCTTAAACTTGACACCAAAGTTGCTAATTTAATAGCTGCTGGCGAAGTAATTGAAAGAGTAGCAAGTGTAGTAAAAGAACTTGTAGAAAACTCTATTGATGCTTTAGCTACAAACATTAAAGTAGAACTTGTTGAATCAGGTCTAAAAGAAATAATTGTTTCTGATAATGGTATAGGAATGGATGTAATTGATGCTAAGTGTTGTGTACTTCCACACTATACTAGTAAAATCAAAAACTCTGATGACTTATTCAATATCAACACTTTAGGCTTTAGAGGGGAAGCTTTGCCTTCAATTTGTGCAGTTAGTAATCTAACGATTAAAACTAGCACAGTTGATGGAAAAGGGATTAGTTTAAGGTTTAAGGATGAAAAATTAGTAGCTGAAGGTACAATTAGTTTACCTAAAGGAACTACAATTAGCGTTAAAGATTTATTTTATAACACTCCAGCAAGACTTGCTCAGCTATCAAATGCTAATAATGAAGTAAGTTTTGTTAGTGATTATTTGACTAAAATTGCTTTTGCCTATCCAGATATTGCATTTTTGTTTATTGCAAATGGTAAAACTATTTTCCAAACATATGGAAATGATGACCAGTTAGAAGTAATAAGTAGTGTATATGGGTTTGATGTAGCAAGAAATATGTTAGCATTTGCTAAAGAAAGCAACTATTTTAGTGTAGAAGGATATACATCTAAAATAAGTGTTACTAGATCATCAAAACAACATATCACAATATTAGTAAATGGTAGATTAATTAGAAATTATAATATTACTAATGCGATTATTAAAGGATATGGAACTCGCTTAATGGTTGGTAAATATCCAATTACCATTATTCAAATTACATGTGATGCAGGACTTGTTGATGTAAATGTTCATCCAGCTAAAGCTGAAGTTAGATTTAGCATGGAAGAAGAATTAGATGAATTAGTAAAAGATGCTATTAGTGAAATATTAGATAATAATAGTTTGATCGTAGAACAAAAAGAAATTAATGATTTAGCAGATTCTGATCCTTTCTTAGAAGAAATTGATATAGATGAACAAGATAATGATGATGAAGATAGTGACATTAGTTTTGATTTTGATAAAGAAATAGTTGTAAGTGAAGCACCTAGTATAATTTTTAGTGAAGAAGATGCTGATCCATTTGAAGAAAATATTGAGCCTAGTGCACCTGTATATGAAGAATTAAAACTATTTAGTGATGGAATTGCCCTTAGTTCCGAAGATAACGATAACAAATTACCTTTAATGAATTATGTAGGCCAATTATTTGAAACATATATTTTAGCTCAAGGCGAAGAAAACTTTTATTTAATTGATCAACATGCTGCCGCGGAAAGAATAAATTACGAACAAATTTATGATAAGTTATCTAATGATAAAATATTAAGTTATGAATTATTAGTTCCAATTTCTTATACATTTACACCTTCAGAAGCCCTAATGATTGAAGCCAAGATAGAAGAGTTAAAAGAATTGGGAATTGAAATTGAAAACTTTGGTGGTACGACTTATGTAGTAAGATCAATTGGAACATGGATTCCTAAGAGTAAGATTAATGATTATTTAGAAGAAATATTTAATTCACTAATTCGTGGTACTAAAACTAAAAAAGAAGAATTCTTAGATAGTTTAGCTAAATCACTTGCATGTAAAGCTGCTATTAAAGGAAATGAATATCATTCTGAAGAAGAAGCAAGAATGTTACTTAATTTATTAAATAAGACTAAAAATCCATATACTTGTCCTCATGGTAGACCAGTTATCGTTAAGTTTACTAAATACGAAATAGAAAAGTGGTTTAAACGTATCGTATGAGAAAAGTAATTGTAATTAGTGGCCCGACTGGCATTGGTAAAACGGCTCTAGCTACAAATCTAGCAAGAATGTTTAATTTACCATTTATAAATGGCGATGCTAGCCAGATGAAGAAAAGAATGGATATTGGTACAGCTAATGTAAAAGATGAAGAAATTAAAGGAATTGATACTTATTTATTCAAATTTTTAGACCCAACAAGTGATTTTTCCATTAAAGATTATCAAGATTTAGCTAGACCAATAATTGATAAGTTTGATTGTAGCATCATATCAGGCGGAAGTGGGTTATATATTGATTCAGCCCTTCTTGATTATGATTTAGATAATAATGCTAGAGATAAAGATTTAGAATATGATTTAAATAACGAAGATTTGTATGAATTACTTAAATCTAAAGATCCCCTTTTAGCAGCTAAAACTCATCCTAATAACAGAAAAAGAGTTCTAAGGTATTTAGAAATAGCAGGAAGTGTTAAAAAAACACCAACCGAAGTTTATGATATTCTATATATTACTCTAGATGAATCTAGAGACACTTTATACGAAAAGATTAATAGCAGATTCGATAAGATGATAGATGCTGGTTGGCTAAATGAAGTTAAGGCTTTAAAAGAAGAAGGTATTGATTTATCTAAATTAAAAGAAATTGGTTATAAAGAATTAAATGATTACTTAGATAATAAAATATCTATAGATTTAGCTAGTGCTATTATTAAACAAAAAACAAGAAATTATGCGAAAAGGCAACTAACTTGGTTTAGAGGAAGTAAAAATAAGTATTCTAAATATTATGTAATTGGTAATAGCGACTACAATAAAATAGTTGATTTGGTAGAAAACTTTATTTTGAACGAATAAATGTAAAAGAGACCATTATGAAATGGTCTCTTTTAATATAAATCATTTTTTATGCAAATGCTTTTTTGAAACTTTCCCACAAGTTGTGGGAGAATTGTATTTGATTCCATGGGGTCAACATAGGTGCATTATTGATAAATTCACAAAATGTTAGTTTGGAATAACGTCAACCTATATTTATAGGTAGGTTGACATTTTTTATTAATAACTATATAATCGCTATTAATAGGTAGAAATTATGAATACAAAAGAAGAATTATTAAAAACACTAATTAAAAGCATTATCTTTGTTATATATTAAACAATGTAATTAATGAAATCGACGCAATTAGAGTTATAATAGTTGTTATATATTAAAAAAAAGCAATTAATCTATGTGCTGTGTTACAATGATTTAGCAAAATTATATTGTATTAATCAGTAGTTTTGATATAATGTAATCAATAAAAAGAATAATTTAATGGAGAAAGTAAGTCGTGAATAATAGAATTATTTATGAAATATTAAAGATAATTTGTTCTTTAGTTTTGCTTGTGCTAACAGCACTGGTTGTACTTGTTCGGAATAGCATTATCATAATTGCAAAAAATTATGTTGAAGAGAAATTATATTCAAATGTAAAAATAGATGATTCTTTTGATGATAGTAGTGTTTTAGTTGTAATGAAAAAAAATGTAAGTGAAGTCAACAAGAAATATGATAAAGCATTTTTTTCAGGCATATTGATAGATGACATTTACGATTTAACATATACTAATATAAAAATAACAGATGAATCATCGGTAAATATGAAAGAATTTAGGCAAATATTGCAATTAAAACTAACGATAAAAACAAAACAAAACGTAATCGATACAATACATGAGATTGAGAAAATAGATGATGTCTTATGGGTTGGGCCCAATAATTATGAGTATTCAAATGCTCAACCTGCTTCTGCTTCGGTGCCGCCTTCAGGAATACATAGATATCCATTACTTTGGGGATTACATAGCGAAGTTGGAATTAATGCTGAAGAAGCGTGGGATTTTTCAACCGGAAATTCTGCAATTAAAGTTGCTGTGATTGATACTGGAATGTTTAATCACTCAGATATATCTGCCAATATTTCAACTAGCGGTGGAGATTTTGTGAATATGACTGATATATATACAAATACTCCTGGCCCATTAAGCAATGATCCTAATGGACATGGAACTCATGTGAGTGGAATTATTGGAGCTACGGGCATGAATCCAAATGGAGTAACAGGAGTGGCTTGGAATGTTGAATTGATACCACTTCAAGTTTCGTATTGGGATAGCAATGAGCTAGAATATATATGGGATATAGCTGCAGTTACAAGGGCCATTTATTGGGCAGCAGTAAATGGTGTTGACATAATTAATTATAGTGGTGGCGGTGATAGTGATAATGTTGCTAGAAAAGATGCTATTGCATTTTTTAGTGGCTTATTTATTGCCGCATCTGGAAATGGTGGAGATGATGAAATAGCAGATAATAATGATATAATTCCAGTTTACCCTTCCGATTATTCACACAATCAATCGTTCAGTGATAGAGTGATTTCGGTCGGAGCATATATGGAATTCTCTACAGGTGATTTAACTTTGGCAGTTCAATGGCCGCTTTCTAATTATGGTGAAGAATCAGTCAGCATTTTTGCGCCAGGCCATAACATACTTAGCACTGTTCCAGAAAACGTTGATGATAGTGAATATATTTCATGGCCAGGCACTTCAATGGCCACACCATATGTGACTGGAACCGCAGCAATTTTGTGGAATATTTTAGATAATTCACCAGCTAATTATACCAAATCTCAAATTGCCTCAATAATTAAATCTTCAATAATTAATAGTGCCATCACAAATGACTTGGGTACTCCATTTAATAATTTATGCGTAGCTGATGGTAGATTAGATGCATATGGGGCAGTTAAGTACACATTAACAACTTATGCTTCAATCCCATATACTCTTAACGGTAATACTATTAATATTAGTCATACTGTATTAGCAAACAACGATTATTTTATTAACGATAATGGTTTTTATAAACTAAATGTTACATATTCAAATGAGTATGATTTTAATATATCTGCTTCATATCCGATAGATGTAATATTATATGATAGCAATTTTAATCAACTAAGTTACACAGATTTAAACAATTCTAACAATGTTGATCATTTCATTAAATATTTATCAACTGGTACATATTATTTAAGAGTAAAGTTTAGCAATGGCTCTCAAAGTGGAACAATTAATACGCAAATATCTATATATAATCATATACATAGTTATTCATATGAATGGCTAAACTTGACTGAACATAATGTTGAATGTGAATGTGGTTATTGTTATACTCAAGTGCATGCGATAACACAAGGGCCTACTCCTCCAGGACAGCCATATAAAACATGTATAATTTGTGGAGGATATGCATCAATGGGAATTGTCCCATTTACTTCAAACAATCTTCCAAGAACTATTAATGGAAGTTATATATTACCAAATGGAGTAATAGTGTTAGCAGATGCAGACATTGATGCTTATTTGAATGGTACGTTGTCATTTACTATTTATAAAGAAACTAAGTATACAAAAATGAATCGTATTCCACCTTTTATAATTACAGAAGAAGAGGAATATAAATATTATGTTCGTTGATAATGGCTAATAATGGATATACACTGTTTAATATTTCGCATTTTTTAAATAATTGATCAAAAAGCAAATGTTATGATTACTAGCACAAATCATATTACTATTATAGAGCATACAAAGGAGTTATCTTATGAAAAAAGCATTTATAATAATTATATTGTATTTGATTTTTGCTATTGGCGGTTGTACAAGTAGTGACTCATTGAACATCAATGAATCTTGCAATAATAATGATATAAAAGAAACAACTAGCACTAATTTCATATTGACCAATGATGATTTAGAGAAAAGACACGATTATCAACTTTCTCATAGCGACATTGATGAATTAATTAGTAATTTAGAGTGGGGAAATAATTTGAATTCAGACGGTGGTTTCGTTTTACTTGATTCAATTATTGATATAAATGAACTTGATTCATTGTTTATTCAAAAGAGATATTGTGGTTTCCTAAATAATAATAAGTTAATAAATGATAATCACCATATTGCATCATATATTTATTTATTAGACTTACCTTATACTAACATTTTAGTTGACAATCAACAGTTTTTTGAATTGTATGAGGAACGACTATACGGAGATTATGATAATGAAGTTTTCTTAATGCAACCATATGCAAATGATGCGATTATTCCTTTGGATATTAAAGTATATGGAAGCGGTTATGTTGTTGTTAGCATTGTCAATAAAACAAATGTAACCCCTTATTATAGTCAAACATATATTTCATTATTACCTTTAGATTATTCTAATTTTAGAAAAAAGTTTTTTGGACTTGCCCTTGATGTAAACGGAGATCAAACGGGTATGAAACATTATAATTTGGAAGATGCATACGAACTAGGGATAATTAGTTATGAAAATCTAACAATAATTCATGATATTTTTGTAAAGAAAATAGAATTTGATGAAGTTATTAATGAGAACGTTAAAAACAAAATAATTGACAAATTATATTTAACATACAGTTCTACAATGTATGTGAATAAAGATGATTTCAAAATCAAGAAATATTATGGAAAATATGGTGATGCTTATGCAGTAATATATGATGGGCCATGGGAGCATGCTCAAATACAAGTAAAAGATAAAATCGGTGGTATCATCTTTGAATACACTAATCCATTTATAGGCATCTGGTGTGAATAGTAAAGATATTCTCATTAACAAAAAAAGATATATAAACAAATGTCAACCTAAAAACAAAGATAGGTTGACATTTTTTTTAAATAACTATATAATCGCTATTAATAGGTAGAAATTATGAATACAAAAGAAGAATTATTAAAAATATTATTAAATCATCAAGATTATATATCAGGATCTGAAATTGCTTCAATTTTAGGTGTGAGCCGTAATGCAATTTGGAAAGCAGTGGTAAAGTTAGCTGAAGAAGGTATAAAAATAGATTCTAAGCAAAATATGGGGTATAAATTAGTAGATTATGTGCCTTTTGTTAATAAAGAGGTGATTAATCATTATTTAGATGATAAATTCTATGATATATCGGTATTTGATTCCATCACATCCACATCCACCTATCTAAAATCTAAAAATGAAGAATTTAGCGAAGGAAAAGTAGTATTTGCTAGGGAACAAACTAGTGGTAGAGGTAGGCTAAACCGTAAGTTTTATTCACCTAAAGATGCGGGGTTATATTTTTCAATATTAGTTAAACCTAAAATTAAAGTAGAAAATTCCATTTATTTAACAGTTTTAAGTGCAGTTAGCGTGTATGAAGCGATATTTGAAGAATTAAATATCGACTTAGGTATTAAATGGGTTAATGATTTATATTTAAATGATAAAAAAGTGTGTGGAATATTATCGGAAGGGGCTATTAAAATAGAAGCTAATAGCTTAGATTATTGTGTAATTGGGATTGGTATTAATTTATTTAAACCTAAAAATGGCTTAAATGAGGAAATTAAAGATATCGCAACCTTTATTTTAGATCGACCATATGATTTAAATAAGGTAGCTAGCACTATTTTAAAGAAATTTAAAATTCATTACTTAGATTATTTAAATGGTAATTATAGTTTTATAAATACATATAAGCTTCATCAATTACTAATTGGTAAAACGGTAGAAGTATGTAATTTATATAATGATGAAAAATATAAAGCTTTAGTATTAAAAGTAAATGATGATTGTAGTTTGCTAGTTGAGGCTGAAGGTAAGCAAGTCAACCTAAATAGTGGTGAAGTTAGAATCATCGTTAACAAATAATAATAGATATGATAAAATCTTTTGGGGTAATAAGATGAAAATAGGAATAACTACAAGATTAAATGAAGAAAATATACTTGCTGTTAAGCCTGAATATATTAAATATTTAGAGGAAAACAAGCTATCACCAGTTGTTTTAAAATATGATGATATTTATTTAGATGAAAAGATAGCATCATGTGATGGCTTTATCATAAGTGGTGGTGATGATATAGATCCATCATTTTATGGGGAAAGTAACAAAAATTGTCTTTGCACATTAAAAGAAATAGATCTACTTGATAAAAGGATTGTAGAATACTGCGCTAATAATAAAATACCACTTTTGGGGATTTGTAGAGGAATGCAAGCAATAAATGTATTTTTAGGGGGAAGCTTGTATCAAGATATTCCTAATCATAAAGATAGATTTCATGAAGTGGTTGGCATGGATCCTTTATTTGAAGATAAGTTCAGTATTAATTCTATGCATCATCAAGCAATTAAAGATTTAGCTAAAGGGCTTAAAGTAATCGCTATTTGTGCAGAAGATGAAAACATTGAAGCAGTAATGCATGAAGATTTGCCAATTATAGGATGCCAGTGGCATCCAGAACAAATGGCATCTTCATTTAGCTCGAAAGCATTAATTAATAAATTTAAGGAGTATTTAGATAGCTATGGAAAGACTGCAAAAATATTTAGCTAGATGTGGAGTGGCATCGCGAAGAAAAGCTGAAGTTTTAATTTCTGAAGGCCATGTAAGCGTAAATGGTACTATCATTACCGAAATGGGATTTAAAGTAAGTGATGGTGATAGTGTGCTTGTAGATGGTAAAAGTATTGAAGTAAAAGAACATGTTTATTATGTATTAAATAAACCACGTGGAGTAATATCTACATCCAGTGATGAAAAAAATCGTAAAAGCGTTATATCAATCCTACCTGATGAGATTAATTCATATCGTGTATTTCCAGTAGGAAGACTTGACTGTGACACGAAGGGCGTATTACTACTAACTAATGATGGTGATTTTATGAATATGTTAGTAGGTCCTAAATCAAATATTGAAAAAGAATATTTAGCTAGAGTTGATGGTATTTTTCCTAAAGAATTAATTGGTAAAGTAATTAAAGGTTTTAAAGTTGATGATTATGTAACAAGGCCTGCTAAACTTTATATAGAAGAATATGATAAGAAAAATAATTCTAGTTTAGTTAGATTAATAATTAATGAAGGTAAAAACCATCAAGTAAAAAAGATGTTAGATACGCTAGGCTATCCTGTTAAAAGACTAACGAGAATTAGATTTGGCAGTGTGACAATTGATGGTTTAAAAGAAGGAGAAGTAAGAGAGCTTACTGTACATGAGATCAAAACTTTATATGGGCTAGCTAGTAGCAATAATTTTAAATAAAGACACAAATTAGTTGTGTCTTTTTTTAAAAACATTTACATTTTGCTTTATGAGACGATTTATGGTAAAATGGATAAATAGTGGAGTGAGGAATTATTATGAAAGAATTTAATGTCGGGAAATTTAATATACGCTTAATGAATCATAATGATTTAGAAGAAGTAAGAAAAGTTCAAAGCCTAAGATATGAATATCTGCTTAGAGATTATGATCCAAGCCTACCAGTTGGTGGGATAGATAATGATGGATATGATGATTTTAGTGATTCAGTCTTAGTAATTGATAGGCAAAATAAAATCATTGCGGGTACTTATAGAATAGCTACGCCTGATACTATAAAGAATCATAAATATTTAACAGAAGATGAATATAATATTGATCAAATTAAAACTTCAGGTGAAAGATTTTTAGAATTAGGTAGAGCAGTTGTAAGGAATGAATATCGAAATGGCTTTGTAATTCAACTTTTATTTGTTGGGATTCACCATTATGCAAATGAACATAATTGTAGATACTTAATGGGTTTATGTAGTTTTCATGGTCATAATCCAGCTATTTATGGCCAAGGGCTTGCCTTACTAAAAAGAGATTATTCTTGTACTAGGTTTGATATAAAAGCTGTTGCTAACGCATATAGTTTTGATTATGTGGCAGAAGAAGATATCGATGAAACACTAGCTAAAGAACAGCTACCTAAGCTTTTAAGAACATATTTGAAACTAGGTCATAAAGTTAGTATTGATGGCAGTATTGATTATAGATTTAATAGTTGTGATGTATTTATCATCTTAGATATCAATGAAATTGATATTAGATATGCAAAACGTCTATTAAATATTAATGTGAGTGAGTAATAATGGAAAATGATTTAGTGAAAGCTAAAAAGAAAAAGAAGATAGTCACAAGAATTGTCTTTGCCATCATTACAATTATTGTCATTGGACTGCTTTTCTTCCTGTTTAGAAATATTATATTAGAAGTATTAAGACTAACCAAAGCTAACGATAACGAAGGCTTAAAGGAATTTATGCGTAGTAAAGGTTGGTTTGGTTATATTACTGTTGTCTTAGTAGAAGCATTAGAAATGGTAGTTGTCTTTATTCCTGCTGAATTTATTCAAATACCAGCAGGGCTTAGCTTTTTCTTTCCTATTGCTATTTTACTTTGTGATTTAGGCGTATGTTTAGGTGCTAGTATTATTTATTTCTTAGTTCATGTTTTAAAATTCGATAATGAATTTATTGAAAAAGGACAAAAAAGAATTAAAAACTTAGCAACTAAACGTAAAAATCAAAATACACAAATATTGATGTATTTTTTATTTGTTACCCCAATTATTCCTTTTGGGGCGATATGTTACTGGGCATCTAATACTAAAATATCATACAGAAGATATATTTTAACTTGTTTTACTGGCGTAATTCCAAGTATTGTTACTTCAATTATTATGGGAACAAGTATTAAATATTTCATTACGGAAAGTTTACCGATTTGGTTACTTTTACTAATCATTATCGGACTTGGGGCAATTTTATTTATTGGTATGTTCTTAATTAGCCGTAAATTCTTATTTGATGGCAAAAAAGTTAGAGGTACACCTAATAGTATCTATACACCAATTGCTGGCTTTTTAATGGGACTATATGTAAAACAAACTACAAAACTAAGAGCTGTAGAAGATGAGTTATATGAAAAGATGGGTTCAATTAGCGGGGCTAAATTATATTTATCAAACCATTTATCGGCTAATGATATATATCATGTCTTCCGCTTTATTGATCCTGATCGTCCAGCTCTAATTTGCAATAAATATTATTACAGATTTCCTGCTGCTAGATGGTTCTTAAATAAGTTGGGTTTTATCACAAAAACACTATATAACCCAGATATTGAAACCGTTAAGAAGATGTTAAAGTATGCAAAAGATGATACATCAATCTTAATGTATCCTGAAGCAAGGCTTTCTATTGACGGAACAACTGGCCCATTAACAAATGGAACTGCTAATTTAGCAAAAAAACTAGGCTTAACAGTAGTAATATTAGAACAAAGTGGTAACTATTTAGCTAATTCTAAATACCGCAAAGCTAAAAAGCGTGTAATAAGTGAAGTTAGAGTGAAACGCATTATTGAAAAAGAAGAACTAGATAATCTAGATGTTAATGATCTAGATGAGATCATAAGAATCAATTTAGCGCATAACGAATTTGATTATGCTTTAAATTATGAATTCAAAGATAATAACAAAGCTTATAATTTAGATAAAGTATTATATAAGTGCCCTCATTGCCATAAAGAATTCAGTATGAAAGCAGATGGTAATAAACTATCTTGTGATTGTGGATTTAGTTTAGAATTAGATGAACACTTTAGATTTAATGATAATGAATATAACATTAAAACAATTCATGATTATTATGAATTCATTAAAGATGAAGAAAGAAAGTTTATAAAATCTAGCCCTAATGAATTAATCACTCAAGAAGTTATTGTTAAGAAAATTAGCTTTAAGAATAAAAAATATGATGTTTATGGGGAAGGCGTATGTACTTTAACTAAAGATGCATTTAGTTTTAGAGGCAAAGTGGGAGAAAATGAAGTAGAATTTACTCATTTAGTAGAAAACTTACAAGCCTTACCATTTAGTGTAGGTGAAGAATATGAATGTTATTATGATAACGAATTGTATTATTTCTACCCTAAAGAGAATAAAGATACTTGTATTAAAGTAGCATTACTTTATGATCTACTTCAAGAAAATAAATAAGATCTTGGCATTGTGAAATGCCAAGATTTTTTTTAATTTGTTAAGAAATTAAGGGCTTAAATTTTAAATATATATTTGGGAGGTAAGTTATTTTAATGAGTTGTTGATTTTTGGGAAAAGAAGATGTAAACTATTTGTGTAAAAACGAACAAAAAATAAAATTTTGTGCGTATTAACTTAAAAGGTGGTATATGATTTACAACTATTATGAAGCAATAGAAAAATACAAAAATAGTTATAATTTAAGTAAAGCTATTGAAAAAAAAGAAATATATAAAATTGAAAAGGGACTATATTCTGATGATACTAAATATCGATCACTCGATGTTTTTATTAAAAAATATAATAATCCTATCTTTACAATGCAGTCTGCTTTTTATTATTATGGAATTAGTGATGTAATTCCTGATAAGTATTATATAGCATCAAGCAAAAGTGGTTCTAAGTACAATATTTCCTCAATTAAACAATATTATATGGATGATTCAATCCTAAATATTGGTGAAACAAGTATTGAATACTTAGGCACTAAAATTAGTATTTATTCTAAAGAGAGACTATTAATAGAGATAATTCGTTATAAGAATATGATAGATTATGATTATTATAAAGAAATCATTAATTATTATCGTAAACAAATAGATGACATTGATTTTCAATATATTTTAGATATTCTTACGTATTTTCCAAAAAAAGAAATGATTCATAAAATAATACAAGAAGAAGTTTTGTGATTAACAAATTAAATATTTATGAATTAGCAAAAAGAAATAAAGAATTAGGTTATGATGATGAATATGCGGAAGCAAAACTATGCCAAGATATTATTTTATTATTAATATCAAAGAGTAAATACGTTCATTGCATAACAATTAAAGGAGGCGTTGCTATGCGTAATATTGCAGGTAATATGCGTAGAACAACTCTAGATATTGATTTTGATTTTATAGGGCATTCGATTAATGATAATTCGATAAAACGATTTATTGATGACTTGAATGGTATAGAAGGCATATTTTTAAAAATTATTGGAAGCCCTGAGAGGCTTAGACATCAAGATTATTATGGAAAAAGAGTACATTTAAGTATAGAAGACAGTTTTAATAATAAACTTTTCTGTAAAATTGATATAGGAGTACATAAATATATCAATCTAGAGCAAGATGATTATTGCTTTGACCTTTCATTTAATAATGAAGGCATCTCTTTACTTATTAACTCAAAAGAACAAATATTTGCAGAAAAAATAAAAACTATTTTAAGATTTGGTCCCTTTTCAACAAGATACAAAGATATTTATGATATTTTTTATCTAATAAAATGTGTTAATAAGGATAGATTAGTTAAAGCATTCGATGTACTAATATTTAATGATGAATTAAGGAAAGAAAGAAGTATAATTGATATTACTGAAAGGCTTGAAAAGACTTTTTCTAATAAACATTTTTTAAATAGACTATTAAAAGCTAATAGAAATTGGATTGGTAAAGATGATAAGATGATATTAGAGGATATCATAAGGTTTTTAAAATCTTTAATATGATTAAATGATATAATTATTAAAAGAGGTATTAATATGAAGAAAAAGGTTTTAATCATAAGTATTATTAGCGTAGCAATTATTGCTGCTTCTATATATTTAGTTATATTATTCACAAAGATTATCCCTGATAAGAAAAAAAGGCAAGAATGGGAAAAGATGGTAGCTGAATATCGTGAAAATAAAAAGCAACAATACTTAGCGGAAAACGAGGAATTTGATGATTATGAAGTAGAAGTAGCATTTTTAGGTGATAGTTTAACTGATGGATGTGATGTGGCTAAGTATTATCCTGATTATGTTACATCAAATAGAGGTATTGGGGGAGATACAACTACTGATGTATTAGGTAGATTATCTTACTCTATATATGAGTTAAAACCCCAAACTGTTGTTTTATTAATTGGTGGTAATAATTTAAATACGATGTTTAAAGATTATGAAGATATACTAATTGGCCTAAAAGATAACTTACCAAATACTAAAGTAATAATCGTATCCCTTTCTGCAATGGGATTAGATCATAAAGATAAAAATAAAATAGCGATGGAAAATAATATAAAGCTATTCCAATTAGCACAAAAATATAATTATTATTATGTAAATATCTTTGATGCTCTTTATAATAGTGAAACAGGAGAAATATATTCTAGCTATACAACAGATGGCTTACATTTTACCCATGAAGGCTATTTAATAGTAACTGGTATTATTAATAATAAATTAAAAGAGGTATTAGGACACTAATGAAATATTTTGTTACTAGTGATATTCATGGTTTTTTTTATGAATTTAAAGAAGCAATTGATTTAGCAGGCTTTGATTATAATAACAAAGAGCATATATTAGTAGTCTGTGGGGACTTATTTGATAGAGGGAACGAGGCTCTAGATGTTTATAAATATATAAAAGGATTACCAAGGAATCGTAGAATTTTAATTAGAGGTAATCATGATTATTTATTTGTTAATTTGTTTAATAAAGATAAGCCGGATTTTTGTGACAAAGAAGATGGTACCTTAGATTCAATGGCGCAAATTGCCAATAATAAAGAGTTATCTTTTGAAGAATTAAAAAAAGAAACAATTGTTAAAGAAGTAGTAGATTTTATTCAAGGCGATGATTTTTGTTATTATAAAGAAATAGGTAAATATATATTTACCCATTCTTTTATTCCTTTAGGAATTAAATCTACATGTTCTAATTTAGATGATCCTGATATTAATAATGATTTATATTATGATCCTAATTGGCGTAATATAAAGGATGAATTTTTACTTAAAAAATGTGCATATGATTCTGCTTGGCGTAAATATAAAGCGGGCTATTTTAATGAAGAAGCTAAAAATGGTAAAGTGTTAGTATGCGGACATACACATGGGTATGAATTTTACAAAAATATTGATGGAGTAAAATTTATAGGTAAAAATTATGACTTTAGTATTTATAAAAAGCCTGATTTAATTAACTTAGATGGGAATGTGGAAAAATCGGGAAAGATTAATGTGCTAGTCATCGATAAAAATGATTAGAAAAAAATTGTTTTGCTATGTATATATAATTATGTTATAATGGTTTTTGTAGGTTTTGAGGTGATTTATGAAGTGGCAAATTGCTATTGACGGACCAAGTGGTGCTGGTAAAAGTACGATTGCAAAATTACTTGCAAATAAGCTAGGTATTGAATATCTAGATACAGGAGCAATGTATAGAGCATGTACTGTTAAAGCATTAAGACTAGGCATCAATTTAGAAGATGAAGAGCAGTATCGATTCCTAGAAGATACTTCAATTGAGTTTAGAAACCACGAAATATATTTAGATGGTGAGAATGTAGCGGAAGCTATTAGAACTCTTGAGGTTACTAAAAATGTTTCGATGGTATGTCATTTTGGTTATGTAAGGGAAAAAATGGTAGAGTTACAACGTAAGATGGGCGAAAGTATTTCCATTATTATGGATGGTCGTGACATCGGTACTGTAGTTTTACCTAATGCAAACTTAAAAATCTTCTTAACAGCTGATTTAGCAGAACGTGCTAAAAGAAGAATGTTAGAGCGTGAAGAAAAAGGTCAAAATGTACAAACATTAGAAGAAACAATGGATGAAATGGCTACACGTGATTATAAAGATAGTCACCGTGAAATTGCTCCGCTTTGTAAAGCAGAAGATGCTATTGAAATAGACACTACAAACCTAAGTATCAGTGAAGTGGTTGAAAAAATCACAAGTTTAGTGAATGAGAGAGGATTTAAAATGGAAGAAAACAAAAACGTTGAAATGAGCGTGGCAGAAGAACAAGTAGAAGCTGCACAAGAAGAAAAAGTTGAAGAAGTAACAAAACAAGAAGTTAGTGCTCAACCAGCTGAAGAATCTACAGAAGTTGCTGCCGAAAACGAAGAAGCTAGCGTATCTAGCGAAGAGGAAGCTGAAACTCAAGAAGAAAATTCAGTAAAACCTTTACAACTTGTTAAAGTTGTTGTTTTAGAAGTATTACCTGCTTCTAAAGAAGTTAAAAAAGGTGATAAGGTAGTTAGACCTGCTAAAGAAGAAAGAGTATTAGTACAACTTGAAAATGGTCAAGAAGGATTATTATTCAGAAATGACTTAGTTGATATTAATGAAGATGAAGAATTAGTAGATCAATTCATGGAAGGTGACGAACTAGAAGCTATCGTTAAGAAAGTATTCCCTGATGGTGGAAAAGTATTACTTTCACAAACATTATTAGAGAAACGCGAATCTTTAAAGAAATTCGAAGAAGCTGTAGCTAATCATGAAGTATTAAAAGCTAAAGTAGTTAAAGCTATCCAAGTTGGTTTAGTTTTAGATCATGAAGGTTACACTTGTTTATTACCATCTACACAAATTACTGATAAAGATGCAGATCTTGCATCATTTGTAAAACAAGAGATTGAGGTTGTTCCAATTCGTGTGGATTATAACCATATCCGCTTAATTGTTTCACAAACTGTTGCTGATGCAATTAAAAACAAACAAGAAAAGAATGATTTTATTTCTTCAATTAAAGAAGGAGATGTTTTTGATGGTACAGTTAAAAACATTACTTCATATGGCGCATTTGTAGAACTTGGCCATGGTGTTGAAGGATTATTACATATTTCAGAAATTGATCACAATCGTGTAAATAAAGTTGAAAAAGTACTTAACACTGGTGATGCTGTAAAAGTACAAGTTATTAAAGTAGATACACATCGTATTAACTTATCAAGAAAAGCATTAATTCCTAACTATTGGAAAGATTTCATCGATTCATGTGAAGTTGGTGCTACAGTTAAAGGTATCGCAAGCGATATCAATAACGCTGGTGTAGTTGTAGATTTAAATGAACATGTTCAAGGATTCTTACCAAAGAGCGAAGTTTCTTGGGAAAAAGATGCTAATATTGAAGATTTAGTTACAAAAGGTAGCGAAATCGAAGCTAAAGTTATTGAACTTGACTTAAATAAGAAACGTATCATCTTATCATTAAAGCAATTAGTTGCTAATCCTTGGGAAGAAGCTAACTTCGTAATTGGTGCTACCGTTACTGGAACTATCGTTAAGATTTTACCTGAAGGATTCAAAGTTAATGTTAATGGTTTAAGCGGATATTTACCAAAAGGTAATGTTCCTAAAGATACAGTTTTACTTGAAGGTCAAGAAGTAACTGGTAAAGTTAGAGCATTTGAACCAGAAAGAACTAGATTAATCATCACTTTAAGAGAAGACGTAGAAAAAGCCACTCCTAAAGCTGATAAGAAAGAATTTGGCAAATATATGAAGAACGATAAAGTTACTAATACATTTGGCGATTTCTTAAACTTAGATGATTATAAGAATTTAAAATAGGGATATAAATTATGCGTGGAGTTGTAGCTATAGTTGGTAGACCTAATGTTGGGAAATCAAGTTTATTTAATCGAATAATAGGCGATAAACTATCAATTACAGATGATGCTAGTGGGGTAACTCGCGATCGAATTTATGCTAGAGCTTCATGGTTAAATCAAGAGTTTTCTATAATCGATACAGGAGGGATCATCTTAAGAGATGAGCCCTTTTCTAAAGAAATTAGAGCTCAAGCAAGCCTAGCAATCGATGAAGCCGATGTCATCATCTTTGTAGTTGATGCAAGATGTGGAATCACTAGTGAAGATCAAGATGTCGTTAACATCTTGAAAAAGAGTGATAAACCAGTTGTAATTGCCGCTAATAAAGTAGATGACGGAAGCTTGCAAGACTTGATTTATGATTTTTATAGTCTCGGATGTGATGATGTAGTTGGTATTAGTGCAATTCATGGAATTGGAGTTGGTGACCTACTTGATAAAGTAATGGAACTAATGCCAAAACAGGAAAGAAAAGATTACGATGAAGGTATCGTAAAGTTTTGCTTAATTGGTCAACCTAATGTTGGTAAATCAACACTTGTTAATACAATTGTTGGGGAAAATAGAGTAATTGTATCTGATGTAGCAGGCACTACAAGGGATGCAATCGATACTATGTTTGTTAGAAATGGCGAAACTTATGTAGTTATTGATACAGCTGGTATTAGAAAACAAGGTAAAATTTACGAAAACGCGGAAAAATATAGCGTTTTAAGAGCAATGCAAGCAATTGAAAGATGCGATGTAGCCGTTATAATGCTAGATGCTACAGAAGAACTTTCAGAGCAAGATAAAAGAATTGCCGGGTATGCTAGAGAATATAATCGAGGTCTAGTAATAGCAGTTAATAAATGGGATGCAGTTGTTAAAGATGATAAAACAATGCAAAAGCTAGAAGAAAAGATTAGAGTTAATTTCCAATTTATGGATTTTGCACCAATTGTCTTTATTTCAGCTAAGAACAATGAAAGAGTTCACACTTTAGTTGATTCAGTCTTACAAGTTTATCTAAACTTTAACCGCCGTATATCTACAAGTGTTTTAAATGATGTATTACAAGATGCAGTGCTACTTAATCAACCACCAATGTTTAATGGTAATAGATTAAAATTATCTTATGCAACGCAAAGTGATATTTGTCCACCAACATTTGTATTATTTGTTAATTCGGAAAAACATATGCATTTTTCTTACCAAAGATATTTAGAAAATCAAATTAGAGATAATTTTGATTTTGTAGGATGTCCAATTAAATTCCAATTAAGGAAAAAAGAATAATTATAAAAAAGATTGCGCATGCAATCTTTTTTCTTTATAATGGGTATATAAAAGAGGTAGAAGTATGTTTAAAAGATTTATAAGTTATTATAAACCTCATAGATTTATGCTGTTTTTAGATATGTTAGCATCATTTATGATTTCAATAATTGGTTTGTTTTATCCAATTATTACTAGAAATATGATGAATGATTGGATTCCGAATGCAGATACTAAACTAAATTTAGTAATCATTTTTGGTTGTATATTAATTGGAATATATGCTGTTAGAGCAATGCTAAGATATTTTGTTCAATATTATGGACATATAATTGGTGTTAAGATGCAAGCAGCGATGCGTACTGATTTATTTAATAAGTTACAAAAACTACCATATAAATATTATGATGATCATGAAACCGGTAAGATTATGTCTAGAATGACTAATGATTTGCAACAAGTTTCTGAGCTTGCTCATCATGGCCCTGAAAATATATTTATATCAGGGGCAATGTTAATTGGCTCATTTATCTATCTATGTACAATTAATTTTAGATTGACAATGATTATCTTTTGTTGTGGACCAGTTTTAGTAGTTGTATCTATCATTATGCGTAAAAGAATGAGAGATGCATTTATGGAAAGCAGAAAGTCAATTGCGGTGATTAATGCAGCCATAGAATCTTCCATTACTGGTGTTAGAGTTACAAAAGCATTTACAAATAGTGATAAAGAATTAGAAAAGTTTGAAAAAGGCAATGGAATGTATGTAGAGGCAAGAAAGAAGAGTTACAAAGCAATGGGCCAATTTGGGTCATCAACTTCTTTTGTTACTGATTTCTTTAACTGCGTTATCTTTATTGCTGGTGGTATCTTTATAGCTAGTACAGATCCCGCAATGCATATTACAGCAGGCGACTATATGGCTTTTATTGTAAGTATAGGATTGTTTATTTCTCCAATTAATATGTTAATTGGATTTGTGGAACAACTACAAGAAGGAGCTACTGGCTTCAAGAGATTTGTAGAAATAATGGATGAAGATGAAGAACTAGACCCAGTAGGCGCCAAAGAATTAGTGGTTACTAATGGAGAAATAGAGTTTAAGGATGTTAATTTTTCATATAATGAAGATAAACAAATCTTATTTGATATAAATCTACATATTGCTGCTGGTAAAAAGCTAGCATTAGTTGGTCCATCAGGTGGTGGTAAAACCACAATTTGCCATTTAATTCCAAACTTTTATCATATAAATGAAGGTGAAATACTAATTGATGGTCAAAATATAAACGATGTAACCTTAGATTCACTTCGTCGTAACATCGGTATTGTTCAACAAGATGTTTTCCTTTTTAATGGCACAATTAAAGAAAATATATTATATGGAAAATTAGATGCAACTGATGAAGAAGTATATGAAGCAGCTAAAAAAGCTAATATTCATGATTATGTAGTTAGTCTTCCTGATGGATATGATACAGAAATCGGTGAAAGAGGCGTTAAACTATCTGGTGGGCAAAAACAAAGATTAAGTATTGCTAGAGTATTCTTAAAAAATCCAGCTATTTTAATTCTAGATGAAGCAACAAGTTCTCTTGATAATACAACTGAAATATTGATTCAAGCAGCACTAGATGAACTGTGTAAAGGTAGAACTACATTAGTAGTAGCTCACAGGCTATCTACCATTAAAAATGCTGATGAAATATGTGTAATTGGCGCTGGTGAGATTAGAGAAAAAGGTACTCACGAAGAGTTAATGGCACTAGATGGCATTTATGCCAAACTATATAATCTACAATTTAGACCAAGTGAAATTTTAAAACTTAATCCAGAATTGATAGGAGAAGATTTCTCAAATGAATAATGCTGCCTATTTTAAAACATTTGAAATTATAACTAAACATGCTCATGTATATCTAGATAATGCATTAGAAAAATATGGTTTAAATCATTCTTATCGTATTCTTATTGAAAAGATTGTAGATAATCCGGGTATTAGTAGAGATGTTATAAAAAAATTCACTCACGTTCATCCATCTAATACAACTAGAGCTATTGATTATCTTGCTAGTGAAGGTTTTATTGTAAAGAAAACAAATGATTTAGATAAAAGAATATGTTACTTATATCCTACCGATAAACTAAAACTAGTTTATAATGACTTAATGGAAGCAGAAAACGAATGGATGGGCTTAATTACTAAAGAATTTAGCGAAGAAGATTTAAATAAATTCTTTGATTTATTAAATAAATCAAGTAATCTATCTACTCTTGCAATTCATGGAGATAAAAATGGAAATTAAAAAAATAGTTGGTGGACCAGTAGATGCAAATTGTTATATTGTTAAGTTTAATCAAAAAGCAATAATTATTGATCCTTGTGTAAGTATTGATTTAATTAAAAAAGCCATTGGGGAAGATGAATTATTATTTATCGTTATAACTCATGGACATTTTGATCATATTTATTGCTTGAAAGAAGTGATGGATTATTATAGTGTGCCACTTTACTTAACGAAAAATGGTATTTTTATGTTAGCTGATGCAAGTAAGAATTGTAGCAGCTTAATGGGAATGAATATAGAAATGAGTTTTGATAAAGAAAGACTGCATATTGTTAATGATTATGAGAAAGTTAGTATTGATGATCATTTAATTACATTTATTTATACACCGGGTCACACTAGTGATAGTATTTGCATCAGAATTGATAATGACTTTTATAGTGGAGACACTGTATTTAGGGATGGTGTTGGTAGATGTGATTTATATAGTGGTAATGAAGCAGTATTAAGAAACACTATTAAGAATTTAAAAACTTATTTTAAAAATAATCCAGGTTTAATTATTCATCCTGGTCATGAAGATGATGCGGATATTAATTATATCTTAAAAAATAACTACTATTTTAGTGAACGTTAACAAATGTAAACTTTTATGGTATAATGGATATAACTTAAAGGAGGTATTAATATGTATTGTAAAAAATGTGGAAAAATGGTTGAAGATGGTTCTGCATTCTGCCCATATTGCGGTGCAGATTTAAGAGGCCAAGAAGAAGTTAATGAAGCTATAGAAGTAGCTGAAGCTACTCCTGCAAATGAAGATAATGGTCCTTGGAAAGTATTTGCACTATTAGGATTCATTTTAGGAATTGTATCATTAGCTGGCTCTTTATTCTTTATTGGACTAACTACTGGCGTTCCTGGAATTGTATTCTCAATTTTAGGTAAAAAATCATCTAATCCTGATAAGCAAGCTAAAGCTGCTAAAGGCTTAAAACTATCAATTTGGGGACTAGTTATTAGCATTGTTGTTTACACTGCTTTATTTGTTGTTGTGACAATTTTAGCTATGAATGGCACACTTAGCGAAGAAGCATTAAAATTCTTTGAATTCATTGGAATTGATATTGAAGTAAATAGATAATTCGTATTATAACCAAGAAGAGGTGGCAGAATGTATTGTAGAAACTGCGGAAAAGAGATAAAGGGTGATGCAGTATTTTGCCAATATTGTGGATGCAAAGCTGCGCTTACAGATAATAATTCGGGGGCAGAGATCACTTGGAGAGTTTTTGCGCGCATATCGAAAATTGTGGGTATCGTAAGCATACCCATCAGCATTTATGTATTAGGACTAACCGCAGTGCCTGGTTTAATTTTTGGGATAATAGCATTAAAAACTAAAAATGAAGATGTTAAAGGTGAAGCAAGAGCTGGTATTGTTTTAAATATAATAGCTTCAGCGCTTGGCAGCCTAGTTATTATGTATATAATTATTGTTATTGTTAGCGTGGCAATTGATGCGAGGACATAATATGAAGAAAATGAGTTTAGTTTTAGAAGGTGGTGGTGCAAAATGCGCTTATCAAAATGGTGTACTTGCCGTATTAGAAGCGGTAGGATACAAGTTTGATGCAATTGCGGGTACTAGTTATGGCGCTGTAAATGGAGCGCTTTATCTAGAAGGTAAAAACAAACGTCTTGATGAATTCTGGTCTAATTTATCAGGTGGCAAGATGTTTAATGATGATAAATTTGATGAAATACTAAATGACTTTTACCATAAAAACAATCTAGTAAGTTTTGATAAGATTAATTTCTTCAAAAGCGGTCTACATGATACATCTAAACTTCTTAATTCGCTAACCGATGGCTATCGTAAAGTTATTTATGATAATGTTAATGAAGATGCTATTAGAAAAAATAAATGTGAATTTTATTTAGTAACCTGTAAAATGACACAAACTAAGAATCTAATATTAGAAGGATTAAAGAAAATTTTAAATCCGTTAAGCATAGTTATTGATATGTTTAAACCTGACTATCCTGGTCGCTTTTATCAAAATATGCAAATGACACCTGTTGAGATTAGTAAAGAAGAGATAAAAAAAGGTAAACTAGCTGATTACGTAATAGCTAGTGCTTCTAATCCGCCATTTAAACCAATGGAAATAGATGGTGATAAATATTTTGATGGCGGTGCTTATGCTAATTGCCCATATGAAACTTTAAAGAAAAAAGGTTATAAAGATTTAGTAATCATTAGGACTAATGTGGGTGAAATCATTGACGAAGAGTTAAATCTAGAAGTAATAGCACCAAAAGAGTCTTTAGGAAGCTGCGCACTATTTGCTACAGACAATATCAAAGACTTACGCAGAAGAGGCCTACTTGATGCAATTGACTTTATGGATAAAAAACTTTGCAATAAACTTAGTTGGCGTCTAAAAAAGAAGCAATTATTAAGACTATATGAATAAGAAAATGAGTATCATACGATACTCTTTTTTTAACCTTAAATAATTCTTAAATTTTTAGCACTTTCCTATTGACAGTGCTAATGTACTAGTTTATAATGGTATTAGCAGTAAGGTATAAAGAGTGCTAAGTGAGGTAATGATTATGTTATTAACTGCTAGACAAAAGAAAATACTTCAATGGATTATCGAAGAATATGTGCGTACAGCTGAACCAGTGGGATCAAAAGCACTAGCTAACCTAGATGATTTTACTTATTCTAGTGCTACCATTAGAAACGAAATGGCAGCCTTAGAAGAAATGGGTTTAATTCAAAAAACACATACTTCAAGCGGTAGAATTCCATCAGAAGCTGGTTATAAAGTATATGTAGAATATATTTTAGAACAAAATAAAGAAAAAGAATATGATGAGTTTCCAATGATTGATTCAATCTTTGAACGTAATTTAATGAGTCGTGAACAAGCAATTAAAGAATCAATGGCGCTTGTTGCTGACTTAACAAATTATGCATCTGTTGCTTTAGGTGATACTGCTCATACATCTAAAATTAAGAAATTACAAATTGTTAATTTAGGTAATAATTTAGCAGTATTATTGATGGTAACTGATAAAGGATACGTGGAAACGAAGAAGATATTAATTCCTGATGATATTAATACTAAAGATATTGAAAAAGTAATTAATTTACTTAGTGATCTATTATATGATTGTCCAATATCGGATATTGATAGAACGCTTAAGAATAGATTTGCGGAAGCAGGAATTAGAAAACAAATTGAATACAATGAAGAACTTGTTGGTATTTTAGTTCAAGCTTTTGCTAGTATGGCAAAAGACCAATACTATATGAAAGGACAAGAAAACTTCTTAGATCAACCAGAGTTTCAAGATGTAGATAAAGTTAAATCATTATTTGAAGCGATGGATGATGAAAACATCATGCAAGTTGTTGATGTTAATAATCGTAGTATTACAGTTAAAATTGGTAGTGACAATGAAGTTAAAGCGATGGAAGATTGTACTGTAATAAGCGTTCCTTATGAATCAGAGACTGGTGATAGAGGTGCTATTGCGGTAATTGGTCCTAAGAGAATGGATTATAGAAGAGTAATTCCATTACTTGACTACATTGCTTCATATATAGGAAAAATGAAGTAAGGAGGTATGCTTAAGAGTGAAAAATGTTAATAATCGTTACCGTGAAGAAGAACTTGAAGAACAAGAAAAATCTGGCATGGTAGATGAGAAATTAGAAGACAGTCCTCAAGAAGAGCCAAAAAGTGAAGTTGATGAACTTAAATTAAAATTAGAAGAGAAGAATAATGATTATTTAAGAGCATTAGCTGAACTTGAAAATTATAAAAAGCGTATTACTGAGGAAAGAAATCGTGAAAGAAAATATGCTTATCAAAGTTTGTTAGAAGAACTAATCACTGGATTTGATATTTTCGATAAGGCTTTAAACATGAAAACTGATAATGAAGAACTTAAGAACTTCCTACTTGGTTTTCAAATGATTAACAAAAACTTTAAAGATGTTTTAGAAAAGAATGGCGTTAAGAAAATTAATGCCTTAGGTGAAAAGTTTGATCCTCGTTTTCATCATGCGGTAGAAACTACTTATGATGAAAATGTAGAAGAAGGATTAATAATCCAAGAGATGCAAACAGGTTATATGTATAAAGATCGTGTACTAAGAGTTAGCTTAGTAAAGGTAAATCAAAAACCAAATGAAGAAAGTAAATAATAGGAGGATATAATTATGAGTAAAATTATTGGAATCGACTTAGGAACTACTAATTCATGCGTAGCAGTCATGGAAGGTAAGGAAGTTAAAGTTATAACTAATGCAGAAGGTGGAAGAACTACTCCATCAGTTGTTGCATTTAAAGATGGTGAAATTCAAGTTGGTGATATTGCTAAAAGACAAACTATCACTAATCCAAATACAGTATCATCAATTAAGAGAAAGATGGGTACAAGTGAAACTGTTAATATTAATGGTAAAAACTATACTCCTCAAGAAATCAGTGCAATGATTCTTCAAAACTTAAAAGCTACAGCTGAAGCATATTTAGGAGAAAAAGTAACTGAAGCTGTTATTACAGTTCCTGCTTACTTCAATGATGCACAACGTCAAGCTACTAAAGATGCTGGTAAGATTGCAGGTCTTAATGTCCTTCGTATCATTAATGAACCAACTGCTGCAGCTCTTGCATA
>JAFZWP010000005.1 GCA_017617065.1 Bacilli bacterium | reverse complement strand
CTTCGTGATATAATATTTGAAATAAGAGCGAGTATGTAGAAAGGAGAAAAATGATGGATGAAGCTAAGAAAAAAGTAGTAGTAGGCTTGTCAGGTGGAGTAGATAGTGCTGTTGCTTGCATAGTTTTATTAAAAGCTGGATATGATGTGGAAGCAATGTTTATGCGTAATTGGGATTCATCCATCAATAATGATGTACTAGGAAACCCAAATGATCCAAATGATACTTGTCCTCAAGAAAAAGATTATATGGATGCAATGGATGTCGCTAAGAAACTTGGTATTAAACTACATAGAATCGATTTTGTAGCTGAATATTGGGATAATGTATTTAAATATTTTATTGAAGAATATAGTGCAGGACGTACTCCTAACCCTGATATTTTATGCAATAAAGAAATTAAATTTAAATGCTTCTTAGAAAAAGCCGAAGCAATGGGTTTTGACTATATCGCTATGGGCCATTACGCTAGAAGTAATGGTGGGACTTTACTTAGAGGCGTAGACCAAAACAAAGATCAATCATATTTTTTGTGTCAATTAAGCCACGCGCAAATTGCCAAAACTATATTTCCAATTGGAGATATGTGTAAAGGCGAAGTTAGAAAAATTGCTAACGAATACGGCTTATCTATAGCTAATAAAAAAGATTCTACTGGTGTATGTTTTATTGGGGAAAGAAACTTTAGAGAGTTCTTAAAAAATTATATACCAGCTAAACCTGGCTTAATGAAAACCTTAGATGGTAAGGTAGTAGGTCGTCATGAAGGTATAATGTATTATACAATCGGCCAGCGTCATGGCCTATCAATTGGTGGACCAGGAGAAGCTTGGTTTGTAATCGGTAAAGATGTGAAAGAAAATGTATTATATGTTGGTCAAGGTGATGATCAAGAATATTTATATTCAAATAGATGTATCGTATCTAAAGTAAACTGGTTAGGTGATCCATTTGATGGTGAGGTTAAATGCAGCGCTAAATTTAGATATCGTCAAAAAGATGTAGATGTAATTTTAAAATGGATTGATAAAGACCACCTAGAAGTAAGATATCCTGATAAATCTAGAGCAGTTACGCCAGGACAGGCAGCTGTATTTTATGATGGAGATATAGTATTAGGCGGAGCTACAATCGAAGAAGTATTCATGGATAGCGAAAAGAGGCACTATTAATGGATATCATATATGGTGTAGTCACTAAAGTAAATTATTACGATGAAGCCAAATCTTTTGGAATTGTTAAATTAAGAATTGATTTTAACGATAAAGAGATGGCAAAATATCGTAATATTTTATTTACTAATACGTTTAGCGTATTATCAGTTTTTGATCGTAAGCCTTTAATTGAGGAAGAATATAAATTTAGTGGCGAATTTGAAACAACTAGTTTTGGTCCTCAGTTTAAAGCAAAAACATTTGAACATATTAATGAAGACTCTAAAGAAGGAATAATAGCATATTTATCTAGTGATAACTTTCCAGGGGTGGGAAAAGCTACAGCTTTAAAGATTTATAACAAGTTAGGTAATAAATGCCTAGATATGATTGTAAATGATAAAAATGTTTTAAATGGCTTAGGCATAAAAGCAAGCCTAAAAGATATCATTTATGATAACTTGGTTTATAATACTAATTCTAAAAAAGTGATTGTGGAATTATTAAACTTAGGTTTAACTATGCATATGGCAACTACCATTTTTAAAAATCTTGGTAAGAATGCTTTAGAAAAGATAAAAGCAGATCCATATATTTTAATGTATAAAGTAGAAGGTATTGGTTTTATTAGAGCAGATAATATAGCAAGTCTTGTTGGCATTAAAAAAGATGCTCCCGTAAGACTAAAAGCACTAATTAATTATTGTTTAGTTAAATATGGAGCAAACACTGGAAACACGTTTATAGATGAAGTAACGCTATATAGTGAGTGTTTAAAGTTTTTAGAAAAAGACGCGGATATCTTATCAAAAGATGATTTTGCGGATTACTTAAATGATTTAAAGAATGAAAGTAAAATTGTTATTGATAGTGATAACTTAATTTATGTAGTAAAGACATATAATGATGAATACAACATCGCAAGAAGAATTTATAAATTACTTCAAAATAATAAAAGCGAGTTTAAAGTAGAAAAAATAGATTACGCATTAGAAGAAATAATGCGTGTTAATAAAATCACATATACAGATAAGCAAAAAGAAGCAATTAAAAAAGCTTTAATTGAACCAATTATTATAATTACTGGTGGACCAGGAACAGGTAAATCTACAATTATAAAAGGTATTATTGATATGTATTCGAATATGTTTAAGAATTCGGATGCAGCAAGTGATATGATTGGCCTAGTAGCACCAACTGGAAGGGCTGCTAAGAGATTAAAAGAATTAACTTTACATGATGCATCTACCATTCATAAACTGTTAGGTTATGAAGGCGGAGAGCGCTATATGTATAGCGCTGAAAATAAGCTTGACATCAAGATGTTAATTGTGGATGAATTTAGTATGGTTGATGCAGACCTAGCTTGTAGATTGTTTTCTTCAATCAATGACGATTGTAAAGTAGTAATTGTTGGGGATGCGGATCAGTTACCATCAGTAGCTTGCGGAAATGTGTTGCTTGATTTAATCAATACTAAAGAGATCACTACAATCAAACTAGAGCATATTCATCGTCAAGCAGCTAATTCTTCGATTGTAGAATTAGCGCATAGCGTAAATAAAGGCGCACTGCCTTATGATGTAGCTACGCTAAAGCATGATAGAAACTTTTTAATATGTGATGATAATCATATTATCCCGTTTATCATAAAAACTGTTGCTAATGCACTAGATAAAGGAATGAATCTAGTTAAAGATATTCAAGTATTAGTACCAATGTATAGAGGAAGTATTGGGATTGAAGCAATCAATCACGAACTTCAAAGTCACTTTAATCCAGGTGGTAAAGAATACTTGCATTTAGGTAAAAGATTTAGAGTGGGTGATAAAGTAATTCAACTTGTTAATAGAAGCGAAAAGAATATTATGAATGGTGATATTGGTTATATTAACGATATTTTGATAGATGGTGATAAATTAATAAAACTAACAGTTACATATGATATTGGTGATGTAGAGTATGGAAGCGATGAGTTAGATGAAATAATGCTAGCTTACGCTATATCAATTCATAAATCTCAAGGTAGCGAGTTTCCTTTAGTAATCGTTCCTTTTAGTTTTAAATACTATATTATGCTTAAACGTAAACTGATTTATACAGCAATTACAAGGGCAAAGAAGTATTTAATAATGATGGGGAATGTGGAAGCAATGCGAAAAGGAATCGTAGAAATTGAAGATGATAGAAAAACCAAACTTACTAGTCGCATTAAAGAAATCATTAATGATCCTAGTAAGATCAAATCAAGTGATTTAATAGTTGATAGCAGTGAAGAAGATGATATTGAAGAAGTATCACCATTTGATTTTCTATAATTAGTTTGCAAAAGTTAACAAATCTATTATAATTTATGTATAAACAGTCTTTTAATAAATTGGAGGAAAAGATATGTCTAAAATTATCAAGAAAGTATTAGTCGCATTGGTCTTTGTTATTTGCGTTTTTGCTTTAGCTGGATGTCAAATGGGCGGAGGCAATGGTGGTAATGGTGGCAATGGTGGAAGTGGTGATACTAATAACCCAACTGTTGCTAAACTTGCTGCTAACTTACAAGGTACATATTATGGTGATGATGTTGTTGTAGAAGTTAGCGAATCAAAAGTAAAAATTACTGATCCAACTGGAAAAGTACAAGAATTTACAATCTATTCTGAAGGCGATAAATTCTTTATCGAAGAAGAAGGCGAAAAAGTTTATTGTACATTTGGTGATGGAACAGTAACAAATAAACATGGTACATTTTCTAAAAATGGTGGAAATGGTGGCGGCCAAACTGGTAACGATACACCTGCTAAGATCGATGCAAGCTTACAAGGCGAATATTTTTTAGGTAACGTTAAAGTTACAGTTGGTGCATCTAAGGTTACAGTGACTGATGCTGGCGGAACTCATGAATATAATTTGTATCAAGAAAACGGACAAATTTATTTCTATGATGAAGGTGAAAAAGTTTATTGTACATTTGGAAATGGCACTGTAACAAATAAGTATGGAACATTCACACGCGATAACACTTCTATGAATACTGTTAGCGCTGATGAAGCTGCTAGAAAGTTTGCGGGATTCTTAGAATTCAATGAACAATTTAGAGTTCCAAGTGGTGATGCTATTGCAGATATGACTTCTACTGAAGATGGTGCTACTACTTATGTGATTACTGTTGTTAACCCTAGTGAAACTTATGAAGCATATAAACAATACTTCGATGGTTTATTTAGTAAACTTGGTTATACTGAAGCTCAAACTTCATGGGTTAAGATGGAAAGCACTACTAAGGGTAAGGGTGCTGGCGTATCTTATGATGCTCAAACAAAGACATTAGCAATCGTTGCTTCTAAATTTGATTTAGGTGGTGGCAATTCTACTGATATGAGCGTTAGCGAATTCGCTAATTTGTTCAAAGAAAAGACATCAATTGAACTTAAGTTCCCTGCTGATGTTCAAGGCATTAATAGCATAGTAAATAGAGAAGAAAGCGGATATATTAATTTAAGTGGTTCATTTGGTTATGGTGATGCTGCTGATCCTGATAGTGCATTTAATCAAATGGTTCAAGCATTTGATCAATCAATTACTGATAAAGGATTCACTAAAGGTAATGTAGATAAGCAACAATATTCAAATGTTGTAAGCTATTCAGTTCAATGGATTAATAATAGTTATTCAATTGTTACTTTAGAATTATTAGCTTATAGTGGAATGAATGAGTTCTCTATTCTATATTCAGGAGATGTTAATAGTGGCAGTAATGGAGGCGGTAGCCAAACAGTTGATTCTTGGCCATCAAATCAAATTGCTGAATTCTACTCTAACAAAGTAGCAATTCCTGATTATAGTGGCACATTTGATTCTATTTCTGCTTCTACAATCAATCAAGATGGATCTAAAGTTATTCAAGTTTTAATCGACGGCGCAATGGAAAAAGATTATAAATTATGGCTTGATGCCTTAAAAGGCGCTGGATTTATTACAAATGAAGAAACATGGTATGTTAAATACTTAGAAAACAGTTATGTAGCTGAAGTATATGCATACTTATCACCTGAAGGATTTGCTTCAATTACATTCTACTTAACTCTTAGAGAAGTAACTCCATGGCCATCTAATTTAATTGGAGAAAAACTAGGTCAAGCAGTACTTAATGCAATTCCAGTTCCAGATAATTCTGGTAACACATCATATAGCGGTAACTATGCTGCAGGTATGTTAGCTATTAGCGTTGATAGCGGATTACAAACTGACTTATATGAAAAATATGCAGCTGCTTTAGTTCAAGCTGGATTTATTGATTTAGGAAATGATGATTTCGAATATGTATTTGAAAACTATGATGTAATCGAATTAACATTATATAGACCATCAAATGCTCAAAATAGATTCAGTATTAGTATTGAATTTGAAGAATATGAAGGAATGGAATACATCATCCCAACAAACTTCCATGCTCAAATAAATGGATTCACTTTAACTAAGATTGGTGAAAGTTATGTATACTTATATAACTATTCTAGCCAATTAGATATGATCCAAGTATACCTATATGATGCAACTAATGGTATGTGGAAGCATGCAGAAGGTAGTATTTATAAATATGCAACTGATGATAGTAAACGTGTAATTTGGCAAAATTATGGAACTGAAGATAATCCTGCATATTATCAATATGTAGCTAGACCACAAGTTGATAACTTCTTAGATGGCACTAGTGGCTTAGCATACTATTATTATAAAGAAGTTAAAGAAGCATCTAATGCTACAAAAGATGCATCTAAGAATGCTACTATTGCAGGGGTTGCATGTGAATATGTAACATTTTCTAATACTGTTGCCGCTACTGGCTACTCTTACACATCTACAACAGAAGTTTGGATTGATCCAGTATCTCATATGGTTTATAAAGTTGTTGTTTCAATGACTGCAGCTGGACAAGAACACTCTAATGTAGCATTTGAAATTAAATCAATGGATTTAACTGTTACATCATTTGCAGAAGTAGGAATTGCAAATTGTATTTTACCAACATTCGATGCAACACATGCTAGTGATAATGATCATGCATATGGTGAAGTAGTTGAAGTAACTGCTACTTGCGGAAAAGATGGCGAAAAATATCAAATCTGTTCTGCTTGCGGTGCAAAACATGTAATTGAAACTACTAAAGCAACTGGCGAACATACTGCATATATGGATGGAAACGATATCGTATATACTACAGATTATGAAGGACATCACTATAAAGTATGTACAACATGTCATCAACAATTCGATGAAGAAGATTGTGCATTTGGTGAATGGACAATCGATTCTCCTGCTACATGTAAACATGAAGGAACGCGTTCTCATAAGTGTACTAAGTGCTTTAATACTGTAAGAGAAACTATTCCAGTTGATCCTAATGCACATCTATTCTTAAGAGAATATTATAATGATGCTACAGTAGTTGTACCTACAAAAGATGCTGCTGGTAGTATTACTTGGTCATGTATTGAAGATTGTGGTGCAACTTATACAATTACTTTACCTATATTAAATGATACAAATTATTCTAAAGTTGTATTCCAAGATTATGATGATAATGGGGAAGAACATAATTATGAATTATTTGTTCTTGATATGGATAAGTTAATTAAAGAAATGAATGATAATATGAATCCATCATTTACAATTGATTCATACTATATTCAACAAAAAGTATTTAGTTGGGATACTTTGGCATACAACTATGATTACAATAATCCTCTATATGGCTTCAAAGGTGACTTAGTAGCAGATGAAGTTGCTAGTGTTCCTAAAGCTATCCAAGGTGAATATTATAACGAAGATAACCTAAAAGCTGTTATTGGAGAAAGTGCTGTAACAATTTATGCAGAACAAACTACATCATATACTTTATATTCAAAAGATAATGCTATCTATTTTGAAGTAGAAGGCAGTAAAGTATATGTAACTGTAAATGAAGATGGCACAATTGAAGCTGGCGACTTTGGCTTATTTGCTAAACGTGTAGCTGCTAATATCCCTAGTGCATTACGTGGTGTATATGTATCTGAAGATGAAGAAGATGAAACATATATTGAAGTATCAGCTACTTCAGTAAAAGTTATCACTGGCGAAGATGACCCTACATATGAATTATATGTAGATGGTGATGATTACTTCTTTGTAATGAATAACGAAAAAGTATATGTATATGTAAATGTAGAAGAAGAAATCGTTACAGTAGATGATATTGGTGTATTCGTAAGACCTGGCCAAGGTGGTGAAGGCGAAGATAATGGCGATGAATTAGAAGATACTGAATTATGGCCAGCAGCTAGTATCGCTAACTTCTTAGGATTTAATGACTTCTATACATTCGGATATGAGGGTGCTGAATATACTTGGGATTCAAATGAAGAATATGGAATTATCTATGTAGCGCTTACTTTACCTGAAGATGTGGATGTAGATGAAGTAGTAGCTTCATTTATTGCAGAAGTAGATGGATATGATCCAAGTGAAGAATACGTATTCTTAGATAATTATTATTTATCTATTCAAGCATATAATGGACAAGTAATGGTTCAATACGGAATACCAATGGAATAAAAAACTAGGAGACCAATTGGTCTCCTTTTTTAAATTTATTAAGAAAAAATACACTTCTAAAGATAAATATATATTTAGAGGTGTTTTTTAATGAAAAAAAAGATATTTATAATAATTGGAATAGTTATTTTAATTGCTATAGGGGTAATTATTAATTTAATAAATAAAAAGCCAACTTCAGTTAATACAAAAACAAATACTATAGAAACTGTATCTAGCCCGAAGATTGTTTGTCAAATTAAAGGTGAAGTAGCGCGTCCGGGTGTATATAGCCTAGATAAAGGATCTAGACTCCAAGATTTAATACTTGCTGCTGGTGGATTTACAAGTAATGCGGATACTAATAGTGTGAGTCTAGTGAGTGTTGTAGAAGATAGTGGCTGTTATACAATTAATAAATTAGATAGTATAACAAGTGAAGGTAGCACTACTTTAATAAACATTAACATAGCTACAAAAGCAGAGCTTACAACACTTCCTGGCATTGGCGAAGCCAAAGCTCAAGCAATAATAGAATATAGAGAGAAAAATGGTAATTTTAGTAGTGTCAATGACTTAACTAAAGTGAACGGTATAAATACTAATTTATTAAATCAAATAATTGATTTAATTTGTGTAAGATGAAAAAGATTCTATATAGTCTTAAGAATATAATTCTTTTAGATTATGTCAATAATCTAATACTTATAGTACTAGCAATTGCATTTTTATTATTAACATTATCTAACTTAATTTATTTATTAGTATTAAGTATTTATTTAATATATCTATTTAAAAAGAATAAAAAGATATTTTGGTTATGTATTGTAATTATATTTATAGTTTTAATAATCTATTTAATATATAGATATGATGATAATTTTAGATATACATCTTTTACTGGTAAGATAATTGATGCTACTAATTATGAAGAATATTCAAAATATATTATTAGAGTAAATAATCACAAAGTATTACTTTAT
>JAFZWP010000004.1 GCA_017617065.1 Bacilli bacterium | reverse complement strand
ATTATATGATTCTAATGATCACCCAACCAAAGAATTTGTTGGTTATGTTTTAGATTATGAAGAAGATAAACATTTAGCAATAATTGAGCAGAGAAATCATTTTAAAGTTGGTGATACGCTTGAATTCTTTGGACCTAATCTAAAAAATACATCATATAAAGTAGAAAAAATGATGCTAGAAGATGGAAGTATGGTTGATGTTGCTCCGCATCCAAAACAAATAATTTATCTAGATGTTAATTTTAGAGTTGCAAGAGGTGACATGATTCGTAAGAAACAAGGATAGTTTATAAATTACTTGAAAAATGATAACTATTCTTGTATAATCGAATAGAATGTATAGGAGATATGATTATGGAAAAGAAAAAAGTAACAAAAGAATATTTAGCTGTTATTGAAAAGAAGCTTGAAGAATTAGAAACTGTAGAGCGTCAAAAGAATATCACTGATATTCAAGAAGCAAGAGCTCAAGGTGACTTAAGTGAAAATGCTGATTACCATGCAGCAAGAGATCGTCAAGTTGAAATCGAAGCATTAATTAAAGAATATCGTTACATTATCGAAAATCATGAATTAATTGATGCTAAGTTTTATACAATTCATTTCATTGATCGTAACATTACTGAAACTTTTGAAATCGTTGGTACATTAGAATCGAATCCTAAAGATAGAAAAATCTCTAATGAATCACCAATTGGCAAAGCAATTGAAGGAAAAGGTATCGGTGATACAGTAACAGTTCATGCAAATGGAAGAGATTTTGATATCGTTATTGAAGATATTAAAGAAACAAAATAGTCTACATCGTAGACTATTTTTTTTAAAACGGTTGCAATTATTGAAACTTAAAATTAATAGTGTTATAATGGTTTTAGTATAATTTTGGAGGCAAATATGTTCGTACCTAAAATTGATAAAGGCTTTATGCCATGTGCAGTTGTTATTAACAAATTTAAAGATGAAGTTAGTAAAGCTAGTGAAAAACAATTAGTTAAGATTTGTTTAGAAAGATTAAATGGTAAAAATTATATTTATGAAATACAAACTTTCAAAGATGGCACTGGCCACGATGAAGAAAACTATAGAATTGTAGAAAGAATTGCCAAGACAATGCTTTGGTTCGTTGGGGGATATAAGTTCTATATCAGCGGATCTTTAAAGATTTATGAAAAATTAGCTAAAGATTATTCACTTGATGGAGCTAGAAGCTTTGATTATAAATTTATGAGCAAAGTTTATCATCATGAATTTGAAGTAGTATATACTGATACTGCTTTCCCTGAATTAAAAGAAGAAAAGATTCCAATGAAAAATAGTCTAAATGGCTGTAGAATTGGGTTTGATGCTGGTGGATCAGATAGAAAAGTTTCTGCTGTAATCGATGGAGAAGTAGTATTTTCTGATGAAACTGTATGGTTCCCTAAAATCAATGAAGATCCAGAATATCATTATGAAGGAATCTTAGATTCAATTTCTCGTGCTGCTGCTTATATGCCGCGCGTTGACGCCATTGGTGTATCTACAGCTGGTATTTGTGTAGATAACGAACTAATGGTATCTTCAATTTATTACAAAGTTCCCGAAGATAAACTAGATAGCAAAGCAACTGGCGTTTATAAACGTATAGCAAAACTATATAATGATTGCCCACTAGTTGTAGCTAATGATGGTGATGTAACAGCTCTAGCTGGAGCAATGGACTTAGAAGATGACTCTGTATTAGGAATTGCTATGGGTACTAGTGAAGCAGGTGGATACATTGGTAAAGATATGTATTTACTAGGTTGGCTAAATGAACTTGCTTTTGCTCCAGTTGATTTTAATCCTGATGCTATGATGGATGAATGGAGCCTCGATAAAGGCTGCGGAGTTAAATATTTCTCTCAAGATTCAGTTATAAAACTTGCCCAAATGGCAGGAATTAAACTAGATCCCGAAGATTCTCCTGCTCGTAAATTAAAAGTCGTTCAAGAAATGAACGAAAAGGGCAGTGATGTTACAAATGCTATTTTTGAAGATATCGGAATTTATCTAGGTTATACTATTGCATATTATGCAATGTTTTATGATTTAAAACATGTATTATTACTTGGCCGTGTAGTTAGTGGTAAAGGTGGAAATACAATCCTAGTTAAAGCCGAAGAAGTATTATACAAAGAATTCCCTAACTTAAAACATATTAAGCTTCATATGCCAGATGAGAAGAGCCGTCGTGTTGGCCAATCAATCGCTGCCGCAAGCTTACCAGTTGTAGAAGAATAAGAAAAAGATAAAAACTATTGGTAACAATAGTTTTTATAATTTATATAAAGGAGCAACTATGTTTCAACACTTGTTTAAACTTGAAAAATATATCCCATACGATGTTAAGTATACAATACATGATATTGATTACTTGGCATACTTTAAGCAAGGAAAGAGAGTCATCTTATTTGATATCGATAATACAGTTGGTCCATATTCTAAAGATGAACCTAATGAGGATGCGATTAACTTATTTAAGAAATTACAAGAAATGGGTTTTAGAACAATCGTATGGTCAAATAATCATGCTCCTCGTGTATCTAGGTATGCTTCATTTTTAAATAGTGAATACATTTATTCAGCTCATAAACCATTTAAAACTGGTTTTAAAAAATACTTAAGAAAGCATGGTCATATCGACCCATCTATTTGTATATCTATTGGCGATCAGTTGATGACTGATGTATTACTTTCAAATAGATTAGGAATTAACTGTATTTTAGTTAAACCAATCGAAAAAAAAGATGAAAAATGGTACACCCGTGCTAGCCGTAATATGGCTGAAAGCATTATGCGAAAGATGAAAAAGAAATATCCTGATACTTATAAGCAAATAAGGAGCCTAGAATAATGGATATTAAATGCATGGGATGCGGAGCAATAATCCAAACTAAAGATGAAAGCAAGCAAGGATTTATTGATCCTAAAGTGTTAGAAAGTCATAAAGATGAATTTTATTGTAAAAGATGTTTTAATTTAAGACATTATTCTAAGAATAATAAGATTGAATTAGATGAAGAAGTACTAAAAAAAGAAACTGAAGTAATTAAAAAAGATAAAGGTTTAATTTGTTTAGTAGCTGATAATTTTGATTTTGAAGGAACAATTCATCCTCATATTAATGAAATACTAGATTCAAATAATATCTTACTAGTTTTAAATAAATATGATTTATATATTAAAGATTTAAATCTTAATAAATTAATTGATTATTTAAGATTATATTTAAAGAAAAATAACATTAAAATTAAAGATTTAGTCTTAGTTAGTGCTAAAAAAGGGTTAGGAATCGATGAATTAATCACCAAAATGAACACTTTACGCAATGGTAAAAATGTTTATTTTGTAGGGATGAGTAATGTTGGTAAATCAACTATTATTAACAAAATTATATCTAGTTATACTGGTGAGGATGATGTAATTACCGTTAGTAATACAATCAATACAACCCTAGCTAATATTTATATTCCTCTAGATAAAAATAGTTATATTGTGGATACGCCAGGTATTATTAACCATAATAATTTAGTTTATTATGTAGGTGAAGATACACTTAAAAAGATAATGCCAAATAATTATATTAGACCTAAGAATTATCAACTAGAATCTGGTCAATCTTTATTTATTGGTGGATTCTTGAGGCTTGACTTTCTAGAAGGATCTAAATCATCATTTACATGTTATTTTGGTGATGGGGTCGTAATCCACCGCACTAAGCTAGAAAATGCTGATAATTTTTATGAAGAACATAAAGATGATATCTTGCTATACCCAACGAGTGGTGAAAGAGCTTGTTTAGGGGAGATTCATACCCGTAAAATTATCTTAAAAGCAGGTATTAAAACTGATATTAGTTATGCAGGACTTGGCTTTATTAGCTTAAGTGGAGAAGGCAGCGTAGAACTTAGATATTTTTCAAAAATTAAAGTAGTTATTAGAAAGGCAATTTTTTAATGAAAAGTAAACTTTATACAGAAGAAGAATTAATAGAAATATTAAAAGATAAATATAATGATTGCAAAGAATATAATATTGAAGCAACTGATGAAGAGATTAATGAAAGATTTAATCATTCAATTGGTGTTAAAAATGCTTGTTTAAAGATTAATGAATTCTTTAATCTAGGTTTAGATAAAGATATATTAATCAATATGGGCTTACTTCATGATTATTCTAAGTTCTTAACAATCGATGATTATAAAAAATTATTAGAAATATACCCAAATGCTACTGATGAAAACTATTTAACATATTCATCTAAAGTTCACCATGCTTTACTAGGAGACCTTGCTTTAAAGCACGAACTTGGAATTAATGATCCTATTATTTTGAATGCAATTAAATACCATTCTACTGGTAATAAGAATTTAGACATTTATTCTGAAGTATTGATGCTAGCTGATTATACAGAAGAGACTAGAGAAGGTGATTCATTTAAAAATGCTAGAAGCGTTTTATATGAATCAAATGATCCAATTAATATCAAAAAAGCATTATGCTACATTCTAAGTTCTAAAATCAAACATATTAAAGCAAGAGGCTTTAGTTTAGTTAATGAAACATATTATGCCTATTTAGAATATAAACCATACCTAGATAATCCACTCGATAGATGTAAACAAATCTTAAGAGCAATTGATCATAATCTAGTAAAAGATATTTGCATATATGATGTCCATGATAGAAGTCCGCTTTATGATTATGTAATCGTATCTACAGCAGTATCAAATAAGTCAAAAGATGCTGTAATTTCGTATTTAAGAGCTGAATTTGACTTGAGAAGTGTAGAAGAAGGCGAATTTTGGACACTTGTAGATCTAAATGATTGTATACTTCATGTATTTTCTAATGATGCTAGAAGCGAATATAATATCGATAGAATACTAAGCGAAGCACGTAAAATTAACATAGAATAAAAAGTAGGCGTAAACCCTTATAAAATTGGTTTACGCTTTTTAAATTTTATTTGCTTTTTAAACTTGCTATTTAGTATAATTTAATTAGAGGTGGGAGTTATGAATAAAAAAGATTTTATTGATTTAGTTAGTGAAAAGACAAACTTAACAAAAAAGGATGTCAAATTAGTAATTGATACATTTTTAGATGGTGTATGTGATTGCTTAGCTAGTGGAGATAAGGTAGTATTATCTAATTTTGGCGTTTTAGATGTAAACAAAGTAGCTACTCGTGATATCTTTTCTCCATATGATGGTAAAACACTAAAAGCAGTAGAAAGCTTTAGAATTCATTTCCGAAGTAGCGATTATTTAAAGGATAAAGTTAAAAATGGAACCGTACCGCTATCTTGATAAATCATTTTTTAAAGATGGTATTGAAGAAGTAACACTTCTTCAAGTATTTGATGGTGATACAGCAACTTTTATGCTTAAAAATGGGCAAACGATTAATACCCGTTTTTTAGCCATCAATGCTCCTGAATGTACTAAAAAAATCGAACCATTTGGTAAAGAGGCGCTAGAGTTTGTAGAAGAGAGGTTAGAAAACGCCAAAACGATTGTAATTGAATCAGAAACTAATGCGCCTGAGCTTGATACTACAAGATCAAGATATTTAGTATATGTATGGTATGGGGATGTTACTAATCTAAAACTCTTAAACTTAGAATTAATAGAAGCGTCTTTAGCCAAACTCTTAATTATGAATAACGTTAATCGTTATAATGAAGATTTTGAAACAGCTTATAAAATTGCTAAAGTATCATGCGTTAATATTCACGGGCCAATTCAAGAAGATTTTTATAGTATAGCAAGGGATGCTACAATTTCAGAAGTTGTAAATAATGCTAGTATGTATGATGTTAAGACTATAAGAATCGAAGGAATTGTAACTAGAAAGTTATCTAAATCTTTCTTTATTAGTGATAATGAAAAAGGAATTTACGTTTATAATACGCATTACGATATTTCTAAATTTGATATTGGGGATAAGATTAGACTAGTTGGTCAGTTTTCCATCGATAATATTTATGGAATGCAATTAACAAATATTAGAGGTGTAGAAGTATTAGAAAAAGGGTGTAAATTCATAATCCCAGAAATTGATGATTCTAAAGATTATGAAAGTTACCACGGTCAAGTTGTGAAACTTAATAATTTTTATTGTATAGCTGTAGAAAACATAAAAAGATTTTCTAAATCTTATTTTGTGGACGGAATACATGGTAAAGATAATATTAAGATTAAGATGACGGAAAGTGTAGCAACATCTTTAAAAAAATCCAACTTTAAAAAAGGTAATATGTATAATTTAGTAGTTGGTATTATTAGTTACCGCAAAACATTTTTAGAAGAAAGATGGCCAATGTTTGTATTTTGTAATGAAATAGAAGGCGATTTGGAGATTGAAGAATGAGACAAATTCTTTTATGTACAAAGAATAAAGGTAAAGTTAAAGAGTTCATTGAACTCTTTAACTTATTTAATGTGGATGCAGAGGTTATATCGTTATTTGATTTAAAAGACGATGAAGAAGTAGAAGAAAATGGTAATAGTTTTAAAGAAAATGCTTTTTTAAAAGCTAATCATTATTTTAAAAAATACCATTTACCTACTATTAGTGATGATTCGGGATTATGCATTGATTATCTAAATGGAGCACCGGGAATAAACAGTGCTAGATTTAGTGGCGCTGGTCCTAAAGAAAACATCAAAAAAGTATTAAGATTACTAGATGGAATTACTACTAGAAGCGCTTATTTCACTTGTACAATTTGCTATATTGATGAAGATGGTCAAGATCACTATTTTGAAGGAAGAGTAAATGGTAGTATTGCAACTTTTGAGTCTGGTGAAAATGGTTTTGGATATGATCCAATATTCTTAGTAAATCACCGAGGAAATGTTGTTTCAATGGCAAGTTTAGCAGAAGATGAAAAGAATAAAATATCTCATCGTTATAATGCTTTTATCAAGTTTATCGAGTATCTAAAAGCAAATTTATAATATTTTTCTTTACTTTTATTAACCATTATTGTATAATGGTTAAGTAAGTAAAAAACGGAAGGAGGCGAGAAACAGTATGCCTAAAACAATCGTTCGTGAAAATGAATCAATCGAAGATGCATTAAAGCGTTTTAAACGTGATGTCTCTAGAGCAGGTACACTTGCCGAAGTACGTAAACGTGAACACTTTTTAAAGCCAAGCGATATTCGTAAAATGAAGAAACGTGCAGCTAAAAAAGGTGGTTATCGTAAATCATTCTAATGAAAAAGACCTTATGGTCTTTTTTTTATTAAAAAGAAGGACTAATTTTTAGTCCTTCTTTATTTTATATGTATTTTTAAATGATACTTTGGCGATATCTTTTAAGATATCTCCTTTTCCATGACTTATAATTGTATAAATCATCTTATCTACATTAGGTCCAGCGCCTTTTGGAAGCTTATAACCATATTTAACACATAATTCATTAAAACCTTTTAGAAAATATGCTCTAGCTAGGATGCTAGCTGCACCAACGGCTATATATTTATCTTCAGCTTTTTCTATGACTCTAACATTTTCTTTAACAACATCGGCTTTATCAGCTAAATATGCAAAATATTTTTCTTCAGTAGTAAAACCATCGATTACAATGGCATCAGGATTAATGCCTTTTGCAAGTAAGTTTGATAATGCTTTATTATGAAGTATGGCTTTAATCTTATTCATATTCATATTTGGCTGATTCATTATTGCATTAAACTTATCATCTGGTAGAATAACAGAAGCGTTAATAGTTTTATTTTTAATTACTTTAGCTAACTCTATTATTTTATCATCATCGAGTTTTTTAGAATCTTTAACGCCTAATCTTTTTAATTCTAGAATTGATTCTTTAGGCACAAAGCAAGCAGTAACTACAATTGGCCCAAAGTAATCACCAGTTCCAACTTCATCTGATCCCGCAATCGATAAATTAAATGAATTGACTTCTAAAGTTTCGGCTTTAGCTTTTTCTTCATTTAAAACCGGCTTATCAAAAGCAACACAAATGCTAACATATAGTTTATAAGCATTATTACCTTGTAATACTATTTTGTTAGTATTAAATACAGTAATAGTAGTAGTAGCTACTTTTGCTCTAAAGACCATATATTCATTAGTGACCTCGATTTTGTAATCTTGATACTTATCGATTAGAAGTTCTATTTGTTTGTCATCTAAATCTAATGTATATGTCATAAAAACATACCTCTCAATTTTATTATATAAGAAAGAATAAATAATTTCAAAGCCATTTTATAAAACGTAATGAAAAATGTTTATATTTAATGTATAATGGTTATATAGTGAGGTAGTATATGGATAAATATGCGAAGCTTTTAGAATTTGATAGAATATTAGACTTACTTTCAGAAGAAGCAGTTTTATCAAAAAGTAAACAAATAATTAGTGAAGGAAGCTTGTCTAATGATTTAGATTATATTAATTATAATTTAAATATTGTAGATGAAGCTGTTATATTAAAAAATAGGATGGGATCTATCCCCATCCATTTTAGTGATGATGTTGGCTTATATTTATCTAAAGTAAATAAAGCAGGCGTATTAAACGAGCACGAACTTGCTAGTGTTTCTAATTATTTAGATACGATTAGAGATTTATATGTTTATAATGAAAAACTAGATAATTATAAAATCGAAAGCCCATTATTTAGCGCGGTAATTAAATCAATTACTTATCCAAAAGACTTAAATTTAAGAATTAAAGAAATAATTACTCCTTATGGGGAAATTAAAGATTCGGCTAGCCCAGCTTTAAAAGATATTCGTAAGAAGATCAAAGAAGCAGATAATGCAATTAAATCTAAACTTCAAGAGTTTATTTCTAAAAATGGTGATAAACTAAGTCAATCAATTGTGACTGTTAGGAATGAGAGATATGTAATTCCTGTTAAGAATGATTATAAGAATATGGTTAAAGGTATAATTCATGACCAATCAGCATCAGGTGAAACGGTATTTATTGAACCAATTGCCGTATTTGAAGCATCAAATAAGCTAAATCGTTTATATGAAGAAGAAAAAGATGAAATTTATAATATCTTAAGAGGAGTATCTTTTAGAATTGCAGAATTCTATGATGAATTATCTTTTTCATATGAAGAGATTGTAAAGCTTGATATTGTATTTGCGAAAGCAAAATATGCTATTAGACTTAATTGTACAAAGCCAAGAATTAATAACTCTGGGATTGTTAGCCTAATGAGTGCAAAGCATCCACTACTTAATGTTAGTAAAGTAGTTGCAAACAATATAATCATTGGTAAAGATTATAAAGGTATTATTATTACTGGTCCTAATACTGGTGGAAAGACAGTTTTACTTAAAACAATTGGTTTACTTTCTTTAATGGTTAAATTTGGAATGTTACTGCCTGTTGATGAAGACTCTGACATTATGATATTTGATAATGTATATGCAGATATCGGTGATGAACAAAGCATTGAAGCCAATCTATCTACATTCTCATCACACCTAAAGAATGTAATTGATATTATGGACAATGTTACTAATAATTCACTAGTAGTACTAGATGAACTTGGAAGTGGAACGGATCCTTTAGAAGGATCTAGTCTAGCTATATCGATATTTGATTATTTACTAAAGAAAAACTGTTTAGTAGTAGCTACATCACATTATTCAGAACTAAAAATGCATGCTTATAACTCGCAAGATATCATTAATGCAAGTGTTGAGTTTGATGAAGTAACACTAAAGCCTACTTATCGCTTATTGATTGGTATTCCGGGAATGAGTAATGCCATTAATATCGCAAGAAACTTAGGTCTAAATAAAGATGTAATCGATAAAGCCCAAGATTATGTATTCTCTAGAAGTGATGATCTAAATGTTATGTTAGATAAGCTTGTTAAGCAATCTAAGATGCTTGATGAGAAAATTCAAGAATTAGATAAAGCTAAACTAGAATTAAATCAAAAGCTTAAAGATCAAACTAAGAAACTAGAAGAAATTATGGCTAGTGAAGAATCAATTATCGCAAAAGCTAATAAAGATGCAAGATTGATGCTTGAAAAGAAAATGGAAGAAGTTAATGATTTAATTTCCGAATTAAAAACTGTAAAAAGCGTAAGCTTGCCAGAGTTAGCTAACTTAAAACATAAAGCTAATATGTTAGAAGATGGATATATTGCATCAAACGACTTACCTAGAAGAGAAGAAATTAAAGTTGGTGATAGCGTATATGTTAAGTCATATGAATGCTATGGCAAAGTCATTAAAGATTTAGGTAATGACAAATTCAATGTATCTATCGGTAATGCCACAATGAAACTTGAAAAGAGTGATTTAAGATTATCACATGTAGATGCAGAAATTGATGTGAAAACCAAAGCTCAAAGTACTTTTATACCACGTAAACAAGTGTCACTTAAACTTGATTTAAGAGGCATGAGATATGAAGAAGCTAAAGATAAAATCGATGCTTATTTAGATGAAGCAATGTATTCTGGACTTCACCAAGTAACTATCATTCATGGATTTGGCACAGGAACTGTCCGTAAACTTGTTCAAGAAAAACTAAAAGCTAATAAAAATGTGGCATCATTCCGCTATGGTGGCGATGGAGAAGGTGGCCAAGGAGCCACAATCGTGGAGTTTAAAGAATGATTGATTTAAACAAATTATTTATTCACGGCCGTTATTATTATAATGATGATAAATTATATCTTTATAATACAGCTAGCGGTATTGAATTTAATTTTAGGGGTAAAATGGCCTCTATTTCCCTTCAAGCCAAAATTGGCCAACAGGCTAGAGCTTGGGTACGTGTAATTATTGACAATGATGATAAAAAGCCAGTTGAGCTCAAATTTGGGCCACAAATGCAAGAATTTAAGCTAAATTGTAGCGAAGTTGATAAAAATCATAACATTAAGATATTTAAGGTTAGTGAAGCTATTGAATCGCATGTAATTATCTCTAATTTAGAAATTGATGGCTATTTTTTAGATAAACCAATATACGATTATGATTTATTAGTATATGGTGATTCCACAGTCTCAGCTTTTGGTAATTTAGGTAATGTTGATGATGAAAAGACACTTGATGATACAGATGGGTTGAATGGATTTGCTTATTTGGTTGCAAAACATTTTAATTTAAGCCCAAATATTTTAAGTGGTAGTGGTTGGGGACTATCTTTTTCCCCATGGACTACACCAATGAGGCGCCCATTACTTAAATATTATGATAAAGTAGCTGTAATTGAAGATATTCCTTATGATTTAACAAAAGTAAATCCTAAAGTAATATTAATTAGTTTAGGTTGTAATGACTCTCATTACTATACTTATACTGGTGAAATTGGCAAAACTAATAATGAGTTACTAGAAGAATTTCAAAATGATTATCATAAATTATTAACTAACCTTAATAGTTTATATCCAAATGTACCAATTGTGATGATTTATGGAGTTATGAAGGAAGTCCATAATTATAAACCAATGCACGAATTATTCTTAAAAGAAAAAGATTTATTTAATTTGCATGAAGCGTTTATTGAAGGGGATACTAAAGGGGTATCAACACATCCGAGTTTAGATAGCCACCACCAAATAGCAAGTATATTAATTAAAATGATAGAGGAGATTATTAATGACAAGTGTTAATGAATTCCTAAAAAAATATAAAATGGATTCAAGTGATATTAATATCGATTTAGCTCTTGATAATTTTAAAAGCGAAATTAACAAAGGTCTAAATAAATTTAATACTATTGAAGAGTGTTCAATCCCAATGATCCCTACATTTTTAAACCCTAATATTGATTTAAAAATTGGTGAAAAAGTAATTGTAGTGGATGCTGGGGGAACTAATTTAAGAGTAGGATTAGCTTCATTTGATGGATGTGACTTTTTGGTTAGCGAAGTTAGTGAAGATAAGATGCCTGGAATTGATAGAGAATATTCATCTAATGAATTCTTTGATTATATTGCATATAGATGCGTTCCTTATTTAGATAAAGCCACAAATATTGGTTTTTGTTTTTCTTATCAAGTAGCAATGGATGCTAGTCTCGATGGAAAACTAGTTGCTTGGGCCAAAGAAATCAAAGCCAAAGAAGTAGTTGGTAAATATGTGGGGGCAAGCTTACTAGCTGCCATCAAGAAATATTCGAATAAAGAAAGAAAAATAGTTGTATTAAATGATACAACAGCCGTCTTGCTTGGTGGTAAAACGCTAGATTTAAATCATGAATTTAATAAATATGTAGGGGCAATATATGGCACTGGGTTTAATTGTTGCTATATAGAAGATACTAATAATATTAAGAAATTCAATGATTTAAAAGATGGTATGATGATTATTAATACCGAAACTGGTAACTTTAGTGGTTTTACGAGAGGCGTTTTTGATGATGAACTTACTAATGAGTCAGCATTAAGAAACGAAGCATTAACTGAAAAGATGAGTAGCGGTAGGTATTTAGCTAGTCTAATTTATAAAGCAGTTAGCAAAGCAATTGAAGAAGGACTATTATCTAAGAATACACATTTAATAAATTATAAAGATTTCGAATTACCACTAGTTAGTATGTATTTATCTGGCTTAAATTATGATTTAGATAAATGCTTTGAAACAGATAATGATATAGAAACTTTTAAAAAAATAGCTTATGCATTAATTAATAGAGCTAGTAAGATTGTAGCTTGTACAATTGCTGCTTTCGCTATTAAATCAAATGATAAAAAGATTGGTATTATAATCGAGGGATCTACATTTTATAAGCTCCCTACATTTAAAGAATCATTTAATGATTATTTAAAGCAAATACTTGATAATTATCATATCGAATATAAATTATTTGATGGAAGAGGTCGTAATCTAATTGGAGCTGCTGTAGCTAGCATGTGTAAATAATCAAAACTTATGCAACTTAGCGTTGCGTGACTCCTTAAATAAATACTATATAATGGAGTTGTAAGGAGAGAAAAATGATTGATTTTGTAAAGGTTGGTAAAAAAATATCGACTAGTCGCAAGAAGTTGAATTTAACTCAAGACGATTTAGCCTGTATGTTGTTTGTTACCCGTCAACTCGTTAGTAAATGGGAAAACGGAATTGGTATTCCATCAACTGATGATCTAATAAAGATGTCACGGATATTTAAAATATCGATTGATGATTTGCTTTGTTTAGATGAAGATGTGGATGTGGATGAAGAAAATATATTTAGAGGACAAAATAGATTATTTATTATTGAATCAATAATTAATAATAAATTAAAAGTAAATATCCCAAATATCTTTTATCAATTATCACCGCTTGAAAGAATGATGGTCTTAAAAGCGATTAGTGAGAAAAGAATAACAACCAACCTTTTAGAATTATATCCAAAACTCACTCCAACAGAACAAAAGTATTTAAGAAAAGGAGAACAAAAATGATTTTAAATAGAACAATAGTAGATGGTAAAGTAATTTATAAAGAAATTAGCTTCGATGCAGCTGTAGCTCTAGATGATAAAACTGGACTAGTATTTACTGATGAAGATGAAAAAGATGATTTCTATGATTATCTTGATGAGCTTGAAAGTGATGAAGAAGAAATAGAAGATGAAGAATTAGATGAAGATGAAGAAGAAGTATATGAAGCTAGTGCTGAAGAAGACGAAGAAGATGAAAAATTCTTCCAAAAAATAGGCCGTAAGCTTAATGACTTAGGCGATAAAATCGAAAAAAGAATTAATAAAGAAGAAATTAAAGCAACATTTTCCTCAATCGCTGACTTCTTTAAAGATGAATCATCTAATCCTAAATCTAAAATGTCTAGATTATATAAAATGATTCCTTATATGGATGAAGAAGATTTACACGAAGTTGCATTAAAGATTGTAGATGGTGATGAAGAATACAAAGGTATTAATCTAGTTACTATTATGCCTTTCTTTTGTACAGATGATTGTGATTTATTATTTATTAATGCGATTGAAAAGAAAGAAAAGAATAAAGTTATTAGAAAAATAGTACCATTTGTATCGAAAGAATGTTTATCTAAATTCACTAATGAATATATTAAAGGTAATTATCAATATGTTAATATTGATTGCCTATATCCATTTATGGATGCCAAAGATATTAAAAGAATCTTTAAATATATCATTAATAAAGATGAAAAATAATAAAAAGCGAATCATTTTTGATTCGCTTCTTTTTATTTATCATTAAAGAAATCTCTTGGTTTAAAATCTTGGAAGATGATGTTATCGAAATATTCACGATATTCATCAATTTGTTCTGGCGATCTCACTGTCCACATTAAAACTGGCATTTTCTTTTTGATGCGTTTGATTTGTGGACGTTTGATGTCTTTTACGTCATATGCAATGAATTCAGAATGATTAGATCTATTAAATACCATATGACGTAATAATATCTTTTTGTACCAAGCTAAGTTTTCACCTTTGAAGTTAGATGATAGTTGCCCTCTTACAAATTCAGGTGCATTTTGATAAAACCATTTAATAATAAAAGGATTAAATGATTCAATAATGAATTCGCCTTTATATTTATGTAACATATCAGTTAATTTTTGTTCTAACTCACCAATGCTAGCATGATCTTTTACTTCGATTAGAAGAGGAACTTTACCATCAATTAGGTTTAAGAATTCTTCCATAGTTGGTATTTGTTCGTTTGAATTATATAAATGATATTTTTTTAATTCTTCAATTGGAGTCTGGGCGATCTTTCCTTCCACTCCACAAACTCTATTTAGACTGTCGTCATGAAATACTACTAATACGCCATCACTACTCATTTGGACATCCATTTCGATAGCATAATCATTTTCAATTGCTAGCTTGAAAGCTGCTAAAGAGTTTTCAGGGGCATCGGTATTATTATCATGAAAGCCTCTATGGGCGATTGCTTTTGTAGTTACCCAAGTTCCGTATAAATTTCTTTTTTCCATATTTAACTCCTTTATATATCCATTATAAAACACAAATGATAAATTCTCAATAAGTTGAATAAAATAATGATTAAATGTATAATTTAGAGTGTAATTAATTAAAACGAGGAGTCTAGTATGATTAATATTATTCCAAAACCTGTAGAGTTAGTTAAAAAACATGGTAAGTTTTTATTGAATAATAGTTGTGTTATAAGTGGTAAATTTACAGATACACAAAAGTATTTAAACGATTTATTAGAAGAATATTTAGGATTTAAATTAAGTGTTGATCGACTTGGAGGCATTAAATTTAATAAGAATAAAGAATTTAAAGATGAAGAATACGAACTAACTATTACACCTCATCAAATAAAGATTGTAGCATCTAGTGATACGGGAGCATTTTATGCTATTCAAACGCTAAGGCAACTAGCAAAACTAGATACACATAAAGGGGAAAAAGAAATAGTTATACCATGCTTATATATCCATGATTATCCTAGATTTGCATACCGTGGATTTATGTTAGATTGTTCTAGACATTTTTCAAGTGTTGCTATGATAAAACGACAACTTGATATGATGGCTCTACTTAAACTAAATAGATTCCACTGGCACTTTACTGATGATCAAGGGTGGAGAATTGAAATTAAAAAGTATCCAAAACTTGCTCAAGTAGGTTCAATTAGAGAAAAAGTAGCGCTTAATTTAGTTGGTTATTACGAAGGAAAAGAGCCATATGATAACCACGAATATGGTAGAGGTAAATATTATACCCAAGAAGAAGCAAAAGAGATTGTAGATTATGCTGCTAGACTTCATATTACCGTAGTACCAGAAATTGAAATGCCTGGCCATTTAGTAGCAGCAATTGCATCTTACCCAGAAATTTCATGTAAAGGCGAAGCAACTAGTGTTTGGAGTAGATATGGAGTAAGTAAAACAATTGGATGTTGCGGAGGGGATGCATTATATAAATTCATTTATGATATCATTGATGAATTAGTTAAAATATTCCCGGGCCCATATTTCCATATCGGTGGTGATGAAGTACCAAAAGATGCATGGAAAGTTTGCCCTAAATGCCAAGCTAAGATTAAAGAACTTGGTTTAAAATGCGAAAATGATTTACAAGGATATTTTAATAACCAAGTATTAGCTTATTTAAATAAAAAAGGTAAAACAATGGTTGCTTGGAATGAAGCAATTGAAGCATCAAACTTAGATGGAAATACTTTAATTCAATATTGGATTGGTAAAGTAAGTGAAAATGGCGTTTTAGGATGGCTTGAAAAAGGTAATAATATAGTAATTACTAGTCATGATCATTTATATATGAATCATTTATATAGCCAAAAAGATTTACCAATATTTTATTCAGTTGATTTAGAAACAGTAGGAATTGATCCAAAATATGAAAATCAAATCATTGGAATTGAGGCCCCTGTTTGGACAGAATATATTCGTAATAGACGCAAGATGGAATTCAATTTATATCCAAGATTAATGGCTATTAGTGAAATTAACTGGACAAAGAAGGACTTAAAAGATTATAACGATTTTGAAAAGCGTGTAATTGATTTTGGACCAATGTTAGATGCACATGATATTATATATCCACCAAAATATATCTTTAATCCAAAGAATAAAATAGATGCTAAGATAGCTTATAAACAATTTAGTGATGATCCAAATAGAGAAGTAGCTAAATATATGAAACATATTGGCTTAGTTTGGATTAATGATAATGATGAATGGATGTAATTTATAAAGGAGGAACAAAATGGTTTGTAAAAAGTGTGGAAGAGAAATTGATGATAAGGCTACATTCTGCCCTTATTGTGGAGAAAAAGTAGAAGTATTAGAAGAAGAACAAATAGTTAGAGAGGAAAAGCAAGAAGAAACAATTAATCCAACAATTCCTACTCTTGGATTTGGAATATCAATTGGTTTGTATGTAGCAAGTTACATATTAATAAAGCTAATTGATTATGTAAAAGAATTTGCTGATTATTTTATTTTCTTATTATTAATACCTCTTGGTGTTTGTGGTATGGTTTTAACTGCTTTTGGAAGGCATTCAAAAACAACTCGTGGCATTAAAGTCATAAGTTGGGTTGGAATGGCTGTGTTAATTGTAGATTATATTTTATTATTTGCTTTATTAGTACAATCATTATAAAAATGGGGAAAGATATGGACTTTAATCCTGACATTGTATTAGAAACTAATAGACTAATCATTAGATTTATGAAGCCATCTGATAAAGATGATATCTTTATAAATATAAATCATGATAAAGATGTGCTTAAGTATTTCGTAGATAATTATCAAGAAGATGTAAGTGAATCTAGATTAGATAAAATTATAGATTATTGCTTAAATAACAATCGTTATTTTTGCGCAATTGTTTTAAAAAAAACAAGTGAGACTATTGGTATGATATTACAATGTAATGATCCTAATCAAAGATTTAATACAGTAGAAGTTGGTTATGCCATTGGTAAAAAACACTGGAATAATGGTTATGTAAGCGAAGCTTTAAATAAATTTATTGAATTTTTCTTTTCTTTAGGTATTCATAAAGTATGCGCATCTTGCTTTTTAGAAAATATTGCTTCTAAAAGAGTAATGGAAAAATGCAAAATGGTTTATGAAGGGATTAGAAAAGATGAAATATATTATCATGATAAATATCATGATTTAATGTATTACTACATTATTAATCCAAAAGATAAATAAGTTGCACTTTATTTTTCGTATATTAAATGATATAATCGTGTTAGGTACTTATCATGGAATATACAGATATAATTAGTTATAAGCATGATGGACAATTACATCGTGTTTGGAGGAATGTAGTAAAGTTATTTGAAGATAGTGAAATTACAGTATTAATCAATAATGAAGTAGATGTTATTGATGGTGATGGACGTAAGTGGAAAACAAGAGAACCAGCAGTATGTTATTTCTTTAAGAAATATTGGTTCAATGTTATTTGCATGTTAAGAAAGGAAAATGTTCAATATTATTGCAACTTATCATCACCTTATGTAATTGATAAAGAAGGATTAAAATATATTGATTATGATTTAGATATTAAGTTATTTCCTGATGGTGAAGTATTAGAACTAGACCGTGATGAATATGATTTTAATATCAAGTATTATCATTATTCAGATAAAATCATAAAAATTATCGATGATAATATGAAGAAATTACTTAATATGATTGAAAAAAGAGAAGATCCTTTTAATAACGACTGTGTATACAGTTGGTATTCAAAGTATTTAGAATTAGAAGAACAAGAAAAAAATAAATAAGATTTACAGGGGAGCGCAAGCTGAGATTAAAGTTTACACTTTTAGACCCTTGACCTGATCTAGATAATGCTAGCGTAGGAAGTAAGTTTATAAATGCAAAGAACCGTTACGCTATCGTTCTTTGCTTTTTTTTAGGAGGAAATATGGATAAAAGTTTGTTTAAATTTAGCGTTAGAGATATTTGTGAAATTGCTATGATGTGTGCATTAGGTATTGCTATTGATAGTTTATTTAATTTCCATATTGGAGAAAACGGTGGAAGTATTAGTTTTTCATGTGTACCATTATTTATTGTTAGTTATCGCCATGGTTGGTTTAAAGGCTTTATAGCAAGTGGTATTGTATTTGGTTTTATTACATGTGTATTAGATGGATGGGGACTAGCTTGCTATCCATTTGACTACTTGATTGCTTTTGGATCAATTGGTATAGCAGGCCTATTTGGTAAAAAAATCTATAAATATGTAGGTCAAGATAATGTAAAAAGTAAACTAATGGCCTTAATATTAATATTGATAACTGTTTTAATTCATGGAGCAATTAGATTTGTTTCTTCAACTGTTAGTTCAGTAGTAATTTGGCATAAATCTTTAATTGAAGGTATTGCATATCAAGCTACTTATGTTCCAGCAACATGCGCAGTTTTAGTTGTTTTCTTATATGTATTGTTACCTGCACTATCTGCTGTTAGCAAACAATATCCAACTACATATTTACAAGAAGAAAAACAGTTAGAAAAAGAAGAAAAAGAACAAATAAATGAATAAAATGAAAAATAACTAACCAAACCGGTTAGTTATTTTTAAAATATTTATTATCAACTGCATCTAAATATTTAAGAGTTGGATTATATCCTTTATCAACTAAAACACCTAATTCTCTAAATGTTTCTAGTTTTATTGATTTTCTGCCACCTTTGGCACCTTCTATCCATAATTTATAAAAATCAGTAATATCCATTATTATAACTTCTTCAACTTTTTTAAAGTAGATGATTACAAAAGCAATTCCACCCATTTCATTTACTTTATGTAAGTGCTCAACTTGGTGTTCAAAGATATGCTTGAAGTCAAATGATAGATTATTTGTTTCTTTTGCTTCGTAATCAATATATTTACCACGGTAAATCCCATTATAGTCAGTAGTAGAAGGAGTTTTATAATATCCTTCTACAATCTTGGCTTTGCTACGGGTTGGATAATCTACTTTAACTATTTGCACTGGTGTTGGTTTTTTGTAAATAAGTGCTCTATTTACATTACGATAATATTCATTTGATAAATTTAATTCATTTTCAAATAACATACCATGGGAATGTAAACTATGTTTCACTTTAACTTGATTATTACTAATATTAGTAGATATATTATTATTAACTTGGCGAGGAATTGGATAATTAACTTTCATAGTTTGCCTCTTACTATTTCCATTATATTAAAAAAAGTCCTATTTTTCAAGAATGCCATCTTTTATTCTTTAAAAATAGACTAATTTATGATATAATCCATAAAGTATAAGGGATAAAATAGTGTTATATGAAAGAATTCATAAAAAAATATTATTTACGATTTATCGTAATGCTAATTGGAACAATTATAATTGGTATTAGTGCTGCAATGTATGTGGTTAGTACACTTGGCTCTAATTCAATTAATACATTTTGTTTTGGAATAACCGAGTTACTTAAACTAATATTTAAAAAAGATATTTCTACTAGTATTGGTATAACTGTTGGTAATGCAATACTAGCTATTATCTTATTAATATTTGGTCGCAAGTATCTAAATGTAGGGACAATAGTAGCAGTAGTGCTGATTGGACCGGTGTGTGGACTATTTGTAGATTATGGAATATTAAAAGCAAATGATAATTTATTCATATGCTATCTATATTCGATTGCTGCTACAATACTAAATTCACTTGGAGCATCGATGATTATTAAAGCAAATATTGGGACTAGTCCATATGATGGAGTATCATTGATCTTGAATGATATTATTCCTATTAAGTTTTGGATTATTCGAATAATATATGATGCAGTTTTATTTGGATTAGGCTTTTTAATGGGATCGGTTATTGGCTGGGGTTGTCTAATAGCAGTAGTAGCAACAGGCCCATTAATTAGTTTGTTTAATAAATTAATTGATTTGATGACAAAATCAAAAGATAAAGATAATAATCTAGATAGTAATGTGAAAATTGATTAAATATAACGAATTTTTCGCCATTTTTAAAAATTATTATCTTAAAACCTATTTTAAATATATTCATATTTATAGATAGAATATATTTATTTAATAAAAATATATGTTTATATAAAATTAATTGTTTCAAGAAAGGCGGTGGAGTAGGTGATTAATGATGAAAAGCTATTAAGTGAGCTTAAAAATAGACAAAAGAATATTCGTAACTTTTCCATAATAGCGCATATCGATCATGGTAAATCTACTCTAGCTGACAGAATCTTAGAGTTAACTAATACAGTTGATGCAAGAGAAATGAAAGATCAACTTCTTGATACGATGGATTTAGAGCGTGAAAGAGGAATTACGATTAAATTAAATGCGGTAGAGTTAGAATATACATCACTTGATGGAGAGCATTATACATTCCATTTAATCGATACTCCGGGTCATGTAGACTTTACATATGAAGTATCTAGATCACTTGCTGCATGTGAAGGAGCAATTCTAGTTGTAGATGCCGCTCAAGGAATTGAAGCACAAACATTAGCTAATGCATATTTAGCTATTGATAATGATTTAGAGATTTTACCTTTAATTAATAAAATAGACCTGCCTAGCGCTGATCCTGATAAAGTTAAAGAAGAAATCGAAAGAATTGTAGGTTTAGATGCATCAGATGCAGTTCTAGCTAGTGCTAAGCAAGGGATTGGTATTAAAGATATCTTAGAACAAATTGTATATAAAGTGCCAGCTCCAACTGGAGATCCTGCAAAACCTTTAAAAGCTTTAATATTTGATTCATATTATGATCAATATCGTGGCATTGTTCCTTCAATTAGAGTTGTTGACGGAACTGTTAAAAGAGGTGACGTCATTAAAATGATGGCAACTGGAGCCACATACGAAGTAACTGAAGTTGGCGTATATACTCCTAAAGAAAAGAAAAAAGATTATTTAGCTGCTGGAGATGTAGGCTATATTTGTGCTGCTATTAAAGAAATCAGCATGGTTCATGTTGGCGATACGATAACTGATGCAAATTATCCAGCAGATATAGCTTTACCAGGTTATAGAAAACTAAATCCAATGGTATTCTGTGGCGTATTCCCAGTTGCTAATGAAGATTATAAAGATTTAAAAGAAGCATTAGAAAAACTAAAATTAAATGATGCGGCTCTAACTTATGAGCCTGAAACATCCCAGGCATTAGGATTTGGTTTTAGAATTGGATTCTTAGGATTACTTCATATGGATATTATCCAAGAAAGAATCGAAAGAGAATTCAATATTAATATTATTGCTACCGCTCCTAGTGTAAATTACCGCGTTAATTTAACAGATGGATCACAAATTACTATTGATAACCCATCAAGGCTTCCAGATGCAGCTAGAATTAAGTCGGTGGAAGAACCATACGTAAAAGCTACTGTAATGCTTCCTAATGAATATGTTGGTTCTGTAATGGAAATTTGTCAACAAAAGCGTGGCACATTTAAGAATATGGAATATGTAGATAAGACTAGAGTATCGCTTACTTATGATATTCCACTTTCTGAAATCATTTATGATTTCTTTGATCGCTTAAAATCATCTACTAAAGGATATGCAAGTTTAGATTATGTATTAAGCGATTATAAAGTATCACCATTAGTTAGAATGGATATTTTATTAAATGGGGAAAAGATTGATGCTTTAAGTATCATCGTTCACCGCGATTATACATATCACCGTGCTGTTAGAATGACGCAAAAATTAAAAGAAGTAATCCCACGTCAAATGTTTGAAGTACCAATTCAAGCAGCTGTTGGCGGTAAGATTATTGCTAGAACGAACATCAAAGCAATGCAGAAGGATGTACTTGCTAAATGTTATGGTGGCGATATTACCCGTAAAAAGAAATTACTAGAAAAACAAAAAGAAGGTAAGAAACGTATGAAAGCCGTAGGTAGCGTAGAAATACCTCAAGAAGCTTTCATGAGCGTCTTAAGTTTAGATAAGGAATAAGGATATGGCTAAATTTAAAGAAATCGAAGCATTATATATCCATATTCCTTTTTGTAATAATATTTGTACTTATTGTGATTTCTATAAAATGATGGCTAGACAAGATGCAAAATCTAAATATATTGATTATTTAATCCGCGAATTAGATTTAAAACTTAAATATTTATCTAGCATTAAAACTATTTATATTGGTGGTGGTACCCCAACTAGCTTAGATAATGAATTATTAGAAAAACTATTTAAGGCAATTGAAGAAAGAATTAATCTAAATAAAGTGAAAGAATACTCAATTGAAGCGAATCCGCTTGATTTAGATATTAATAAAACTAATTTGCTCAATAAATATCATATTAATCGCGTAAGTATTGGTGTCCAAAGTTTTAATGATGCTAGACTTAAATTCTTAGGTAGAAACCACAACATGCTAGATGTCATTAATGCCATTAATAATCTAAGAAATAGTGGTATTGAAAACATCAATATCGATTTAATATATGGCTTACCTGATGATACTTTTTCTAAGTTTAAAAAAGACTTAAAGCAAGCTGTTAGATTAAAAGTAAATCATATTTCAAGTTATGCATTAATTTTAGAAGAACATACAATGCTTTATAATCTATTTAAAGAAGGTAAGTTTTCGGAACTTGATGGCGATATTCAAGCTAATATTTATTATAAAACTAATAAATATCTTGCAAAACATGGTTATAATCATTATGAAATATCTAATTATGCAATTAATGGTTATGAATCAATTCATAACTTAACTTATTGGAATAATGAATACTATTTAGCAATTGGGGCAAGTGGATCTTATTACTTAGATAATACAAGATATACAAATATCAATAACTTAAAGAAATATTATGAAGGTATTGATAATAATCATTTAGAATATTTAGAAGAAAACAAATTATCTACAAAAGATCAAATGGCTGAAGAAGTAATTCTTGGTCTAAGAAAAGTGGAAGGTCTAGATACAAATAGATTCAAAGATAAATTTGATAAATCTATTTATGAAGTGTTTGGAGATATTATTAATGATTTAGTTAATAAAAAGTTATTAGTATTAACTAAAAATAATCATTTAAAAATACCAAAAGATAAATTATTTGTGTCAAATTCTATAATGGAAAGGTTTATATAATATGAAATTTAGAGAATGGTTTAAAAAACATGAATTAGTTTTATTGCTTGTATTACTTGGAATATATGCGCTTTTGCATATAGCAGGTATTGCGGGTGAAAGAAGAGTATATGCAAATAAAAACTACTACAAAGCAAAAGATGTTGCTTTATATTTAAAAGAATATCATTCATTACCAGGTAACTATATGCTTAAAGAAGATATAGAATATTTTGCAGATAATAATATCGAACTTGAAGGAAAAGTGGCTGGTGGGAATGAGTTTGAAAATCGTGAAGGAAAACTTTTCCGCTTTGGTATAAGTGACGATCGTGAACTTTGCGAATGCGATATTTATGAAGAAGGATATTCCGCAACAAACCGAGGAACACATCGCTTTGTTTATACAGTAGATAGGAGTAAAGTGCGTGTATTTGAGACTACTGATCATTATGATACTTTTAGAGAAGTAACTAATTTTAGTATAAATTGGTTTTATTACGTCGTAAAATGTTTATCATTTTGCCACTTTGTTGGTAGTGCTTTAATTATCTTATGGGTATATTATCCTAAGCTTTTCTCTAAAAAGGAAAAAGTCAAAAAAGAAGATACAATTGAAGCTGAAGTTGTAGATATAGAATAGTAAAACTTGTTGATAATAGTCCTATTATACTGTATAAAGTAATTGTGTGAGGTACATTATGAATAATATATTGAAAATGATAAATAAAATATGTTTGATAATTATAACTTTATCACTATTGCTTTTATCATTTGGTTGTAAAGATAATAGTGAAGAAGTGATTGAAAAATCATCACAATATAAATTATATGAATGTGCCAAGGAATCAGGATATGAAGGTGACTATAATGATTTCATCTCTTCAGTAAGAGGAGAGATTAATCCAATAGATTTGGTGCTATTTCACACAAAATTATATTGGAGAAAAAATGGAAGCAAGGAATTGCATTTTATTTATGATTTTTGGTCACTTGTTGATGGTGAATCGGTTACTTACGAACGTAATATCGTAAATATTACTACTCAAGCCAATGTCGCAACATTTTGCTTTTCGGTCGCTGGTGATATGGTAATAGTAAAAGAAAAGATAAATAATCCCATTGATGAAGGCCAAATTCAAAAAATATATTTTTATCAAAGATATTATGAAGACATCAATATTCCAAAAATAGTTTTTCCGGATGGCAAAGTTGTATCTGTTTACGTGATAAATGTTGAGAAAAACGTTGAAAATAAAACAGTATCATATGTGCACAATGGTGATTTATATGAGCAACAAATTGGTGTTGATGAAAATGGTAATGAATATGAACCAGAGATAACGCAAGGTTACTCATTTTTTCCTGGCTTTATTCCTTCTCCAACAAATAAAACTGTTGTCAACTATTGCGTTAGAAACAATAGAAGTTACGAAGAAATTGTTTCTGATTTCAAAAATGATTATTACAACGAATTCAATGAAGAACTGATATTTGAAAATAGTAATATTGATCATTTAACTGTAAACCTAATATATTTTTTCAGCAATCATCATGAATGGCTTTGGCTACTAGATTATTTTGCATCAGTTAGACCAAATATCCAAAATATATTATATGCATATAAGTTTTATTTTAGTATTTTCTCCTCTTCATGGAGTGAAGCGTTTAAAATAGTAGTGGCTGAATTAATGTCGTTTATCGATAATCAAACATATTCTATTCAATATGCCACAAACCGTCCTTTTAGGGATTCTTTTATGTATGATCGTTTAACTGCCAATGTTTATAATGAAGTGACTTATTTAAATGATATCATCAATACATATAGTGCTAGAAGCTATGATAATGATATTTTGTCTTTAAGCTTTAAACCATATGATTCAAAAACAATTTGTGTTGATAAAGTGGATAATGAAAATGTAGATGACTACATTATCCTTGATAATAATAGTGAGCAAATTAAAGAATTCTTTGAAGAAAGAGAGTTTACTGGTTGGGCTGACATTAATGGTTTTGATGTTAATTCAATTGAAGCTAGTAAAGAAGTATATTTATATTTGAAATAGTTAATTACGTAAAAAAGTTGTTTTAGAGTTTTAAAAAAGTATAATTAAAGTATAGAAAATCATTTCTATAGTTATTTTTGAGTGTAGGTAGCAAGATACGAAAAATTATTTGATTAAAGTATTATGTTTTATTTTAGGTGTAATACTTATACTAATATCGAACACTCAAAGTGTTAAATCAAAAAGTGACCATTATTATTGCGATAGCAGCGCACTTTGGATATGTGCAATGATTGTTGTGCGGTGGGATGGCAAGAATTGGAATAATCGGTTCTAATTTTATAAAACGTAGAATTACAAATGAATATGATAGTTATGTTTTACCAAATGCCGTGATTTCATTAAATGGTATGGACTTGTTGAATTATTATACTTACTTGGAGGATTATAAGAAATGAAAAAAATCATTTTGTGTGTTGCTATATTGGCCTGTATTCTAATGCCTAGAAGCGGTCAAATAAATGGTAAAATTAAAGTTACAGTAATTAGCGATTATGGTAATAATGAATTTTATATTAATGAAGGTGAATGCTTTAATTATCCGGAATATTTACAAGACGATTCTTTATTTTTCTGTGGCTTATTTTATGATGAATTGTATATTAATAGATACTCAGGAATTCCGTTGGAAGAAGATATTTGTCTATATGCTTGTTATTATTCTCCACAGGATTTGGACTATTTTTCCACTGAGTCAATTGGCATAACTACTAGGATTTATGAACTTGATATTGATAATCTTGATTGTTATAAATTATTTGATGGTGATGAGTTTTGTACAGCTTTTTATCCAAAACTTAGTATAGAAGACTTTGAAGAACTCAAGAGATTTGATGGGAGAATAGGTTTGGCATGGATTTTTAGATATGAAAATCGTTCTATAAAAAAAGAATATCTTGATGAGAATGGTATTCCATATTACAAAGTACTATTCTATTTCATCTTTAATGAAGAAAAAACACCTGTAGAAGTGCTCAGAATTGTAAATGAGATTAACTCGTTAAGCAACTATGAAGCTAAAGTTGATCCATTGGTATATCCTGATTAAAAAAACAACTAGAATCATTTGATTCTAGTTTTTTTATTTAACATAATAATTTACATATATTTATTTATAAGTTAAAATTATATTAGAAGGTAGTATTATGGCATCAAGAAAAGAATATTTAGAATTTATATTTGACCAGTTAAGTTATTTAGATGATATTAGATATGTACCAATGATGGGTGAATATATCTTATATTACAAAGATAAAATAATTGGCGGAATATATGATGACCGTTTTTTAGTAAAGATTACTAAAAGTAGTACTTCATTAATGCCTGAAGCGGAAGAGGATATTCCTTATGATGGCGCTAAACCGATGATACTTGTAGATAATGTGGATGATAAAGAATTCTTAAAGGATTTAATTGAAGCTATGTGGGGCGAGTTACCTTTTAAAAAGAAGAAAGTAGGTAACAAGTCATGATGAAGGGCTTTGTTACTGAATTTAAGAATTATATTAAAGGGGAACTACATAAATCTACTAATACATCTGAAGCATATTTAAGAGATGTTAATGATTATGTTAAGTATTTAGAAGAAGTTAGACATGTAGATGAGCCTGAAGATATAACAGTTGATGATATTAGAGCTTATTTTGCTGCTTTAAAAAGAAGACATTTAGCAGCTTCAAGCCAATCAAGAAAATTATCAGCTATCAAAAAGTTTCATAAGTTTTTGATGTTAGAGAAATATACTAAAACTAATGTAACTGTTGCTATAAGTAATCCAAAACTAGAAAAGAAGCTACCAACTGTCTTAACAATTGAAGAAGTAGATATGTTGCTTAATAGCTTGAATTTAAAAACACCTAAAGATATGCGTAATAAAGCAATGATTGATATTACTTATTCATGCGGGCTGCGTGTTAGTGAATTAGTTAATCTTAAAATGAATGATATCCACCTAGATTTAGGATTTATAAAAGTATTAGGTAAAGGTAGCAAAGAAAGAATTATTCCGTTAGGTGAAATGGCAACTGATTCGGTTGAATATTATTTAAAGAATGGTAGGCCTTATTTATCGAAAAAACCATCTGACTATGTATTCTTAAGTAGTAAAACTGGTGAAGCAATGACCAGAGAAAACTTCTTTATTATGATAAAGAAGCAAGCTAAAGAAGCTGGTATTATGAAAAAAGTATCACCTCATAAGCTTCGTCACTCATTTGCTAGTCATTTACTTGAAAGAGGACTAGATTTAAGAATGATTCAAGAATTATTAGGCCATGAAAATATATCTACAACCGAGATATACACACATATATCTAATCCTAAACTAGTTAAGACATATTTAGAGAATCATCCAAGAAATAAAGAAAGGGAAAAACATGAAATTTAAAAGAATTTTTGTTATCGTAATTGATTCAGTAGGAGCAGGAGCAGCTAAAAATGCCGCATTATATGGTGATAGTGGCACTAACACCTTAAAGCATGCATCATATGCTAAGAAAGATTTCAATATTCCTAATTTAAATAAATTAGGTATTGGTAATATTACTGATATTAATAATACACCACTAAATAAAGAACCACTTGCTTCATTTGGTAAAATGCAAGAAATTAGTGTCGGTAAAGATACACTAACTGGTCACTGGGAAATGATGGGACTAAATGTAACTAGCCCGTTTCCTAGTTTTACGGATACTGGTTTTCCTGATGAATTAATTAAAAAGATTGAAGAATTTTCTGGTCGTGGTGTAATTGGTAACTGTAATGCATCTGGTACGGAAATCATTCATGATTTAGGCGAAAGACAGATGGAAACTGGTGAATTAATTGTTTACACTTCAGCTGATTCTGTTTTACAAATTGCCGCTCATGAAAAGATTATTCCTTTAGATGAATTATATAGAATTTGTGAATTCGCACGTACGATTACACTAGAAAACCCTGCATGGGGCGTAGGTAGAATAATCGCTAGACCATATTTAGGAGATAATAAAGATAATTTTACTCGTACACCAAATAGACATGATTATGCAGTTAGTCCAAGTGGAGTTACTACGCTAGAAAGACTAAAAGATAAAGGATATGATGTGATTGGTGTTGGTAAAATCAATGATATCTTTAATGGCGTTGGAATTACTGAATTTGTAAAGAATAAATCGAATGTGGATGGAATGAATCATACAATTGATTATGCGAAGAAGGATTTCACTGGTTTATGTTTTGTAAACTTGGTTGATTTTGATGCTGTATATGGTCACCGTCGTAATGCAATTGGCTACGCAGAATGCTTAGAAGAATTTGATCAAAAATTAGGCGAATTATTACCATTACTTGGTGATGATGACTTACTTATGATTACAGCTGATCATGGTAATGATCCGGTTCATTCTGGAACTGATCATACAAGAGAAGATGTGCCAATTTTAGTTTATAATAAAAACTTAAAAGGTGTTGATTTAGGTATTAGAGATAGTTTTGCGGATGTTGGAGCTACAATTGAAGAAAACTTCGGATTAGAAATAAATAAATTTGGGAAATCATTTTTTAAATAGAGAGGAGTTAAAATGAAAAAATTAGATTATGAATTACCAGTTAGTGAAGGCTATGTATTAAAAGGCCACATTTGGGAAGCAGAGCAACCTAAAGCTATAGTGATGTTATGCCATGGTATGGCAGAACATATTGCTCGTTATGATGATTTTGCCACATTCTTAGCAAATAATAATTATACAGTTGTAGGTTATGACCAAAGAGGACATGGGGCTACAGCAGGAAGCGTTGAGAATTTAGGCTATATGTCAGATGAAGATAACTTTGTAGCACTTGTGGAAGACTTACATGAAACTAATAAGATGGTAAAAGAAAAATATCCTAATATGAAAATATTCTTATTAGGCCATTCGATGGGATCTTTTGTAAGCCAAAGATATATTCAATTATATTCAGATACAATTGATGGTGTTGTATTATCAGGATCTGCTTTAAATAAAGGTTTATTATTTAAAGTTGGTTATAAACTTGCTAAAAGTATTTGTAAAAAACATGGTAGAAAATATCATTCAGAATTGATGAATAATATGTCATTTGGTTCATATAATAAAAAGTTTAAACCTAATCGTACTGAATATGATTGGTTAAGTAGAAATGAAGAAAATGTAGATAAATATATTGCTGATCCATATTGCGGAACTTTATTTACAGTGTCATTCTTTATGGATATGATTCATTTATTCTTAGTAATGCAAAATGAATTTGATAAAGTTAGAAAAGATTTACCAATTTATATCATGAGTGGTGATAAAGACCCAGTTGGATCTATGGGTAAAGCTACTAAAGCCTTAGCAGAAGAATACAAGAAAAATGAAGTTAGTGATGTGGAGTTAAAACTATATCCTGATGGAAGACATGAAATGTTAAATGAAATTAATAGAGAAGAAGTATATCAAAATGTATTAAATTGGTTTAATAAACATTAATAGATAATAAAAAAAGGCATAGGTTAAATTAACCTGTGCCTTTTAAATTATTTAGTTATTCATCAAAACCATTGAATTCTACACCTAATAAGAAGCATTTTTGACTCATATAATTATCATATAATTCAACTAAATCATGTAAATCAATCCAACCATGACTTAATAACATAGCGTTGAATTCTACTTCATTATAAGTATCACCTAATAATGATTTAGCTTCTTCGTGTAATTCATAGAATAATGATTGGCCATATCCATATGCAGCATATTGACCTGGCATTTCAACTAAATCTTGCATAATTTCTTTTGCGCCATCTTCATCTACAGCTAAGTTTTGATTTCTAAAGAATCTATAAACATCGCTTGCTGTCCAGCCTTCATAATGAATACCAACATCAATTCTTGTGTAAATATTGTATACATATAAATCCCAATATTTAGATCTTTGAAGTGATGGCTTCCATTCACCTTTCTTAAGTTCACCTAAGTAATCACATAATGCGCATTCTACATATTTAGCCCAACCTTCACCATGACCTGTGTTTGTAGATACACGGACGAAATTAGAAAGATTAGCATTTTCTTTTGTAGATACATATGCATATAAGTGTCCAGGATAGCCTTCGTGAGCTAATGTTTTGATTGTTTCTAGATAATCTTTACCTAATGCATCACCATTTAAATGAATGTATTCATTTTCGGTAGAATCTAGAGCAGATTTCATATAATAAGCAAGAGTAGTAGTATTTGCTGTAACAGTCTTATCCATATAAGCTACATCTATTTGCGGAGTGGTAGCTAAATCAGGAACGATAGTTTTAGCGAATTCTTTTAAGAATGCGATGATATCTTGAGGATCATCTGATTTAAGAACTTTAACTTCACCATTGATGATTGAGCTATTAGCTCCAGATACACCTGAATAAGCAGTAGAATATTTAATTAATGTTTCATCTAAGAATGCAATGTAATCTTCCATAGAAATAGTGATTCCAAGACGATTTCTTAATAATATTTCATATAATTGCTTACCTTTTTCACCATAACTTGCTAGATAATATTGATTTGATTCATTACCTAAGTTCATGCATTTTGCTTTTAATTCATCAGCTAAATCATTGTGAGCTTGTAAGAAGCCAACAAATGCTGTATCAAGTCTTTCTACATATGCATTTACTTCATCATCTGTTAAGTTAAGTTTTTCTTTACTATCTTTAATCTTGTTTTCAAGAATAGCGATTAAGTAGTATGGAGCATCTTTATCTTCATCATCATCTTTTGCATTGCGTTTAGTAACGCCTTCTAGATAATCAACCATATTAGAGATTGTGAAGTTAGATAATGGATATCCAGCTTCAGCTCTATCAAGAGCATAAGTTACATAAGTTGGGAATGCATCTTTAATAGAATCAATATAACTAATGATATCTTCGATATCTTGTTTTGTTCTAATTTGATATGCTTCCATAGTTGTTGGGATATCACCTGCATATCCACCATATTGATCAACATATGTTTGACGCATTAAGATGAATTCAGGATTATTAATCATAAAGTCTAAATAATCGATTTCTGATTTGATCTTATCGTAATCAACTTTTTGATAAGAATTAAGTTCATCACGGTTAAATTTAGCTAAATCAGCTTTTAATTCAGCTAATTCTTCTAAATCGCTTGCTCTATCTTCTTCAGAATATTGTTCATATGAATACCATGAAGCATCTTGGTGTTCAAAACCATATGCTTCATAATCAATCATGAAGATATTTAAAGTAGATTGGTCGCCGCTTAAGAAGTATACGAACATTTCATCTACATAACTTGCGAATTCTTCGTTTCTAGGATTAGCAATATTTAATACTGCGTGATATTCGAACATGTCGTTATCAGAAGTAGTAACTAATGCGCTTGCTAAGTATGTTCCTTGAGTAGAAGCAGAATTGTTAGTATAAGTTACATTAGTATAGTTGCTAGCAACGCTATCAGCAAGACTTAAAGTAAATGTAGAACCATCAGCTACATATTCATGACTTGCGAATGCATCTTCATCATGTACAACACGATATTTAACTTTTAATGTAGCAGTAAGTGTTGCTAATAATTCGTTATCGAAATCATCATATAATTTAACAGTGGCAAGTGTTTCGCCAATGTTACTTAAAGTGTTGTTTTCGTATACGGCACTTACACCTTCAGGAATATTTTTAGCAACTAATTCGTAACTCTTATTATATTCCCATTCGAAAGTAGTATCTTTGAATTCAACTTTAGAAACATTACGTTTAATCTTGTTGATTGTTAATGTTGCTGTAAGTTCTTTTAGTACATTACCATTTTTATCTTTTAAAGTAGCTTTAACTTGGTATGAACCAACTTCAGTTTTGCCATTTCCTTCGTATTCTACAGTTACGCCTTCAGGGATTGAGGCTTTGTTAATCTCAATACTATGTTCTTTACCATCGTATGTGACAACGCTACCGAAGAATTTAATTTTAGATACATCAATTGGTTTGTCATCAGTATCTCCAGAAGGATTTGTGCCAGGATCTGTTCCAGGATTAGTACCAGGATCATCTGGGTCTACATCTCCGCCATTTGGGCTAACTGGTTGATCAGTGCCGTTACAAGCAGTTAACGAGAACACAAATGCGAAAAGTACTAAAACTAATACAAAAACCTTTAAAAAGTTTTTAAAATTTCTTTTCATTTTGTTTCCTCCTTTTAAAAAACTTAATCACATTATACACCTAAACTTAAAAAAACAATAATTAAAATTACTTTTTTGCAAAATTTAGCATATTAGTGTATAATGCTGTAAATAAGAAGAGGTATTAATTATATGAAATTTTGGAGATTTTTAGGGCATTATTTTTCAACTCATTGGATTAGACTTGTTGCTTGTTTTATATTTGGAATAATAATAGTGATAATTAATAATGCAACACATGGAACATTCACATCACTTTTCCAATACTCTAATGGATTATTCATTGGTGGAGCTATTTTGTTTTTATTTGGATTGCTAACAGTAGTAAACTATTTTGGCGGTCTTGATATATTTTCATATATGTTTAGAGCTCGTAAAACAGATGGACATCGTGAATCGTTATATGACTATTCGGAAAGAAAAAAAGTAGAAAGAAAGCCGGCGGCATTTAATTTTATTGATTATTTGATTGTTGGGACAATTTTCATGATTGTAGCTATATTAATATAAGAAAAATGCAAAAAAGTTGCATTTTTTATTATGAAAGCAAAATGTAAGCGCTTTACACAGCGCTTTTTTGCTTTAAAACGACTTTTTTGATTTATTTGAAATCGTTTTCTTTTATAAATTTATGAAAAAAGTTGCATGAGGTTTTCTTATAATATATAATTTTATCATAAAAGACAAATTTGGTCCCTATAAGCCAAGTTGTCTTAAATATATGGGAGGAAAAAATGAAAAACTTTAAAAGACTTTTCGTAGTTGTTCTTGCTCTTTTCCTTGCATTTGGTTTAGTTGCCTGCGAAACTGGTAATGGCGGTAACGATACACCAACTGTAAACGTTGAAGAAGTTAGAACTAGTGTACAAGCAGAAGTTGATGGCTTATTTGCTAAGTTAGATCGTGGTTCATTCTCTGATGAAGACTTAGAAGTAATCGATCAAATTCAAGCTTATGCAAACTTATTCGTTAAGAATGCAACAACAGTTGATGGTGTTAATGATGCACTAAAGACTATTAAGAAAATATATGATGAAAAACTTGCTGGTGCAAAACGTTATGCAAGTGGTGTTCAATCATTTGTTGCATCTAGTTACGAAGAAAGAACTGAAATCTTAGCTATATTAGAAGCATATGCTTACAAACATTTCTTAACTGGTTTCTCTCTAATTGATGATGGTGGTTATCAATTATTCAGTACAACTGTAAGACGTGGTGTTGATACTTATGTTCCTGGTTATGGCTGGGCTACACTTTCAGATGGTGAAATCATTGCTGATTTAAGCGGTGAAACAAATGATGCTTGGAAGAGATATTATCACACATTCGAAACATCTGATCCTGGTCAAATCAACTATGCTGATGACAAAGGTGCAGTTGTTGGTGATTTAATCGCTTACGTAGCAAGTAGCTATTGGGATACAAGATTAAATGAAACTAATGATGGTTATGAATGGTTCCCACTATTAGCTAACGAAAAACCAGTTGCAGTTAATGCAAATGCTACAACAGGTTTAGCTACTCAATACAAGTGGTCAATCAAAGTTGGTAATGGCTTAAAGTATGATACATTATCATCTAACGCACAAATCGCTGCATTCAAAGACAGAGAAGTTGCTGCAGAAGACTACTTAACTATGTATAAGTTATATTATACAAAAGCATTAGGTTGGGCAAGAAGCGCTGAAAATCTTGAAGGCGCTGGTTCAATTAAAGGTACTCAAGCTTACTATAATGCATCTGCAGATGATTTCAATGCTGCTGCATGGGAAAATGTTGGCATAAAAGTTGAACAAGAAGGTAATGATTGGGTTATGAAAGTTGAATTCAACGTTCCATGTACTCCATTCTATGCTATGTATTATATGGCATCTAGCATGTTCTCACCTGTTCCAGAAGAATTCATCACAACATTAGGTAAATTAAATGGTGCAAATGATGATAACGCATGGATTAAAGGAGCTGCTATTTTTGGTAAGACAAGCGTTGATTTAGGCTTATCACCAGTTGATACATTCTTATCACTTGGTGTTTACACAATTGAAGCTTGGAACAAAGATGAAGAAATCGTATTCAAGCGTAACCCTAACTACACTATTTGCGGTGCTGATCGTTACAAAATCGCTGGTTTACATTTCGATATCTTAGAAGCTGCTGCAAACGATGTTGAAGCTGCATGGAAAGAATTCAATGCAGGTAAATTAAGTGCTTGCGGTGTTCCTTCAACTCAAAAACAAGATAGAACTCGTAATGATGATTTAGGATATGCTGTTTATACTCCAGGTTCTGGAAACTATAAACTAAATGCTAATGCATGTTCTCAAGAATTATGGAACGAATTATTTGGTACTAAAGGTACTATTACTACAACTAAAGAAGAAGATTACTGGGTATGCGAACCTGCTATGAGCAACTCTAACTTCTTATTAGGTTTAAGCTGGTCATTAGATCGTCAAACATTAGCTGATAGCTTAGGTAGAGGCCCTTCTCTAAGTTATTTAGGTGATGCTTACTTATCAGATCCAGAAAACGGTGTTGTTTATAATACTACTGATGCTCATAAAGCTGCTATGAAAGATTTAACATTAGATGGTCAATATCCATTAGGATATAACCTTGAAATCGCTAAAGGTTACTTTGCAGATGCTTGCGAAGAATTTATCGCAAATGGTATCTATGAAGAAGGCGATGAAATCGAAATCGAAATCGCATGGCAAACAACTTCTCAATTCACTAACTATGGTGATCCAATCATTGAAATGTGGCAAAATGCATTCAATGCAGTTGGAGCTAACTATGGTCTAACATTAAAAGTTGTTAACTGGGCTGGTGCTGTATGGACAGACGTTTACTACAAGAAGATGATGGTTGGTCAATATGATATCGGATTCGGTTCAATTTCTGGTAACTCATTAAATCCAATTAACTTCTTAGAAGTATTAAAATCAGATAACTCATCTGGATTCACTCTAAACTGGGGTGCTGATACATCTGAAGTTAACCTTGAATTCAATGGCGTATTATGGTCATTCGATTCATTATGGCAAGCTGCCGATACAGGTGGATACTTTGTACAAGGTAAAGTTGTTCCATCTCATGCTGCAGATATGTTAATGAACGCTGCTGGTGATGATTATGACTTATCTTGCTATAAAGAAAATGAAGATGGCACTGTAACATTATTAATCAATACTAACGCTGCAACTGCAGATGGTTTAGTAATCGATGTTGAATCTGTTGCATTTGATGGATATGATGGATCTAAGACTTATGTTGAATGGGCTTGTCAATTCACATATGACAAAGCAACTGGTTTATTAACTGTTACTGTTCCAAAAGAAGGCGTTGACACATTACTTAAAGGTGAAAACAACTATTATCTAGCTTATGGTCACTATGTAATGATCGATGTATACTATGCAAATAGTTACAACGAAGTACCATCAAGTGAAATTGATACAGTTGAATTTGCTCCTGAATGGATGCCAGCTGAATAATAATTTATTCATAGAGTAAAATTATAATAGGGCCAGCCAGAAATGGCTCGCCCTATTTTTTGTTTACTATAGTTTACTATATACTTATACAAATAATTTTCTTTTACAGAAATGTAATCAAATGAAAATAAGTATAATGTATTTAATATTTCTGTAAAAGAAAATAATTGAAAGGAGATATAACTATGTGGAAATATGTATTGAAAAGAATAGGTCTTGCATTTATAACATCTGTTATTATCGTTTCTTTATCATACTTTTTAATCCATTTATTACCATATCAAAAACCTCTTGGTAATTATGAGGCTCGATATAGCTATTATCAAAAAGAAGTGGCTTTAGGATATATTTATGAATCACCTCTTGAACTTACTGATGAATCTAAATGGTACGTTGATAAGCTTGAATTAAAGATGAGTGGAACTGTATATATTTATGAGACAAGAACATATAAACAATATGGCTTATGGATTAAAAATATCGTAACAAAGTGGGATTGGGGTGTATCTACATTCATTAATCCAGGTAACTCTGCAGGAGCTATTATTATGTCTAAGTTACCTACTACGATCAAAATCAATTTATGGTCTGTTGTATTTTCGGTACCACTAGGATTATTATTAGGTATTTGGGCAGCTCTTAAGAAAAACAAATTAACCGATCATATCATATCAACAGTAATTATGGTATTCATTTCCGTTCCTGGTTTTGTTATGATCACAGTTTTAATGTTGTTATTATGCTATAAGACTGGTTGGCTACCTACTCAGTGGCCATCTAACCTGACCGCAACCGCCGCTGAGCGTGTCAAAGGCTATATTTTACCAGTAATTTGCTTATCGTTTGGCTCAATATGTGGCTATGCTCGATATACAAGGGCGGAACTATGTGAAGTAATGTCTAGTGATTATTTATTACTTGCTAGAACAAAAGGTTTAACTAAGAATCAAGCAATTATTCGCCATGCATTAAGAAATGCCATGGTTCCAATTTTACCATCAATTTTATCAGAAGTAATTGGATTACTTGGTGGATCAATGATTCTTGAACAATTATATGGTATACCAGGAACTGGTAAACTATATGTTACAGCTATTAGTAGTCAAGACTACAATGTATTATTTGTAGATATGGCTTTATATACACTAATTGGACTTGTTTCTGGCGTATTTCTAGACATTTCATATGGATTTATCGACCCTAGAATTAGAATGGGGGCTAGAAAATAATGGAAGAAATTAAGATTATTAACGTAGATGGCAAAGAAGAAGTTGTAGAAAGCAATGCTTTCGAACTTTGCCAAGAGAATAAAGTCCTTCATGATGTAAAATTTGAAACTAAGACAACTACATATTTTAAAGATGCGTTCAAACGATTCTGTAAGAATAAATCAAGTGTTGTTGCTGCAATCATCATTGGCTTTCTATTGATTTTTGCATTCACTGTGCCTGTTATTAGCCCACATGATTTGAAAACACCACACTTGACTCAACAATTCTTAACACCACGTATATTTAAAGCGGGTAGTGGATTCTGGGATGGAACTCGTAAATATAAAAATATTATTTATGACCCTGTAGCAGAAGCACCAGCTGGATTTAAGAAAAATGCAGTTGTTAAGGTATATGAAGTAAGAGATGTATATTTAAGCGACTTCAGTGAATATGCATATGGCGGTATATACATTTTTGAAGGTAATAAGGCTAAAAAGACTGAAGGCGATTATGCGTATGACTATTTGAAACACGCAAACGCAATCCACTTTACAAAAGAAAATGGTGTGAGTGTAAGTGTTAAGTTCGTTCAATTAGATGAATATGAAACTAATATTAATACTGCACCTGAATATCGTATTGTATTCCAAAAAGGAACTGAAACAGATAATTATGTAGTACTACGTGATTGGACTAGCGACTTATCTGATTTTGATTTTGATATCAGCCAATATCTAATTGATAATAACATTAATTATGTTAATGGTTTTATTCGATTTGATATCAAAACAACTGGTGTTGCTCCATATCCAGCTTTATATATTGATAGTTTTGTTTATTCTACAACTTTAGATCCAGAAGTAGAAGAAAACGAAGCATTAATCAATCAACTTGAAGATATTAGTATCACTGATGCTAATGCTACAAAATTACTTCCAACTAAAGCTGCTGGTTATTGGCATTCTACAGGTACTACACGTGTAATTAAGACTCATGTTTCTTATTATACTTTCTTATATGATCATTATGAAGATCAACTAGGATATGCTCACGATTATGAAATTGGTAAAACAATTATGGATGAGTATATTGCTAATGGTTGGTGTGAATATGATTATGCAGTAGGACCTGAATCATTTAAGAAATTATCTGATAAATGTCCTATTGATGAAGTAAATGAACAAAAAGAAGCTCAAATTAATGAACGTACAATCATTAACTTAGCGTGCGATGTTCAGATCTATAAAGTTTTAGGATTTAAGAGAATGCCTAAATTCTTTATGGGAACTGATGCCAGCGGATTTGATCTATTCACAAGAGCTTGTTCATCTTTACGTACATCTTTAGGTGTAGCAATCATCATTAGTGCTGTTTGCTTAGCATTCGGTTTATGTTGGGGTGCAATTTCTGGTTACTTTGGTGGTAATGTTGACTTAGCAATGGAAAGATTCTGCGAAATCTTAGGCGGCATGCCTTGGATTGTAATGATGACATTAATCATTATCAAGTGGGGTAACTCAATCGTTACATTTGCTATTGCAAGTTGTATTACTGGATGGATGGGTACAGCTGGGACTACGCGTACACAATTCTATCGTTTCAAAGGCCGTGAATATATCTTATCTAGTAGAACATTAGGTTCTTCAGATTTAAGATTAATATTTAGACATATTTTACCTAATGCTTTAGGTACAATCGTTACAGGAAGCGTATTAAAGATTCCTCTAGTAATCTTTAGTGAAGCAACTCTATCTTATTTAGGATTAGGTTTAAAGGGTGTAAGAAGCTTTGGTACAATGCTATCGGAAAATCAAGCTTTTATTAATAGCTATTCTTATTTAATTTTATTCCCAGCATTTATCATTTCTTTATTAATGATTTCGTTTAACTTATTCGGTAATGGTTTACGTGATGCCCTTAACCCATCATTGAAAGGAAGTGACTAATAATGGATGAAAAGAAAAAGATTCTTGAAGTCAAAGATTTAGTCATTGACTTTACTACAGATAATGGTATCCTTCACGCTGTACGTAAAATATCTTTTGACCTATATAAAGGTGAAACTTTATGTATAGTTGGTGAAAGTGGATCTGGTAAATCAGTAACAAGTAAAGCGATCATGGGAATTCTTGCTGCTAATGCCATCATTGGTGGCGGTAGCATCATGTATGAAGGTGAAAACTTACTTGAAGTTTCAGAAGAAGAATTCCACCGTATTCGTGGTAAGAAAGTCGGAATGATCTTCCAAGATCCTTTGTCAAGCTTAAACCCTATCGTTAGAATTGGTAAACAAATTACTGAAACTTTATTGATTAATTCAAACAAGCTTAAAATCATGTATGCTGATTTAATCGCTGAAGAATTAGTAGACTATAAAAATGCGATTGCGAAAGAAAATATCGCTATTAAGCATGAAAAAGATGAGTTTACTTTATACACTAATTCATTCAAAAAAGAATTAGCAAATCCTGAAACTAGCGATGCTCGCAAGGCAGAAATTAAGAAATTAATTAGTGAAGCTAAAGTAAAAATGAATGATAATATTGAGAAAATAAAGGCAGATACTAAACAAAAACTTCCTGCTTTAAAGGCCGCTTTAGATGCCAAAAAGAAAGAAGCAAAAGTTGAAGTTAAGAAGTATAAAGATGAAGAAAATGCTCGTTATTCTCAATATGTAGATGAATGGAAAAAACGTCTAGCTAATGCTCATGTATCTGAAGATAAATCTTTATTAGATGCTTTAGATGCTGAAAAGAAAGAATTTAATGAGAAGTGGAACGCTGAAGTAAATGCTTTTCATGAACAAATTGCTCAAAAAATTAACGAAGCAAAAGCAGCCGAAGCTTTTGGTCAAGTAATGGCTCTTGAAAGACATCAAAAGATGCTTGATACTGAAAAGAAAGACGAATTAAAACAATTCGAAAAGGATTGGAATAAACGCTATAAAGAAGCATTACGTGGACCAGAAATTTTAGCATTACGTAAAGAATTTGCACAAAAGAGAGAAGAACACATCAACAAACTTCGTATCACTAAAAATGAAGCTAAAAGACGTGCTTTAGAAGTTATGAAAGAAGTTGGTATTCCTCTACCAGAAAAAAGATTCCGTCAATATCCATTTGAGTTCTCAGGTGGTATGAGACAAAGAATCGTTATTGCAATTGCTTTAACTGCTGCTCCAGAAATATTAATTTGTGATGAACCTACTACAGCGCTTGATGTTACAATTCAAGCTCAAATTCTTGAATTAATTAAGAAGATTCAAAAAGAAAGAAATATTTCTTGTATCTTTATCACTCACGACTTAGGCGTAGTTGCTAATATGGCTGACCGTGTAGCAGTAATGTATGCTGGTAAGATCGTAGAATATGGTCTAGTTGATGAAATATTCTTTGAACCAAAACATCCATATACTTGGGCATTACTATCAAGTATTCCAGATGTAGATTCTAAAGAAAGACTAGATGCAATTCCTGGTACTCCACCAAATATGATCTATCCACCTCAAGGTGATGCATTTGCTTTAAGAAACAAGTATGCACTTCGTATCGATTTTGAAAAAGAACCTCCTTTCTTCAAAGTTTCTGATACACATTATGCAGCAACTTGGTTACTTCATCCAAATGCTCCAAAAGTAGAAATGCCTAAGATTGTATCTGAACGTATTAAGAATGCTTTAGCTGGCGTTGATCCAAATCGTAACAACAAATCAAGTGAAGAGGAGGTAAAATAGATGCGTAATTCAAACAAATCTGGTGACTTCAATTTAGATGAAGAACTAAGAAGTAAAATTGTCGCAGACGAAGAAGAATCTCCTATTTCTGATGACCATGAAGAAGTATTTGAAGATTTAGATGATAATTTAGAAACAAATGATCATATTTTAAAACTTGAAAAAGAGCTTGAAGCTAAATATCATATTAATCCTCATCTAAAGAGAAGACATGAATTAATTGATAGTGATATCTTATTATCAGTAAGACATCTAAAACAATTCTTTTTCTTCGGGGTTGGTATTAATCGTCAAAAATTAAAAGCTGTATCTAATGTATCATTTGATGTTCACAAAGGTGAATGCTTCGGTATAGTAGGTGAAAGTGGTTGTGGTAAGACTACTACTGGTAGATCTATTATTAAACTATATGATATTACATCTGGATCAGTTTATTATAATGGATTTAGAATTTCTGCTGGTTCTAGATGGAACAAGAAAGAAATCAAATTCACTCGCATTCGTATGCATAAGCGCATCGATGAATTAAAGAAACAATATGTTCAAGATTGTGCAGACGTTACTAAAAGTGATCCAGCACGTGAAGAAAAACTTGCAAGTATTAAAGAACAATATACTAAAGATGTTAATGAAGCAATTAACAATGCTAATCATATTGTTAGAGTTCAAAAAGATAAGATTCGCCAAATCAAATTTGATAATAAGCATTTTCCGCGTCATTTAGTTAACGAAATTCAAATGATCTTCCAAGATCCAGTTGATTCTCTTGACCCTAGAATGACAGTTGAAGATATTATTCAAGAAGGTTTAAGAATTCAAGGTCATAACAACCGTGCTGAAAATCATGAAAAAGTTGTAGAAATGCTTGAAAAAGTAGGATTAGTTGCCGAACACTGCGCACGTTATCCTCATGAGTTCTCAGGTGGTCAAAGACAAAGAATTGGTATTGCTAGAGCTCTAATCATGAATCCTAAATTATTAATTTGTGATGAACCTATTAGTGCGCTTGACGTATCAATTCGTGCGCAAATCATTAACTTATTAAATGATTTGAAAGAAGAACTTGGTTTAACTATGATATTCATCGCTCACGACTTATCAGTTGTTAAATATTTCTGTGATCGTATTGCGGTAATGTATTATGGTAAGATTGTAGAACTTGCTCCAAGTAGTGAGTTATTCAAGAATCCTTTACATCCATATACTAAATCATTGCTATCAGCAATTCCAAAACCAAATCCAATCGTTGAAAGGAATCGTGAAAGAATTGTTTATCGCCCTGATGTAGATCATGACTATAGTAAAGAAAAACCATTTATGCAAGAAATTAAACCAGGACATTTCATTTATTGCAATGCTCCAGAATTTGAAAAATTTAAGAGCGAATTAAAAGATTAATATAAATCTTTAAGGAGATTCAAATTGAATCTCCTTTTTTCACGCTTTTAAAAAAGATTAATTGATAATTAGTGGCAAATTTAAAAATAAAGCTCTGTAATAGGCGAAATTTGGCGTTTTAGTATAAATATGAATAATTAATTGCGCATATAAAGGTAGATTGTAGCCTAAATTTTAGCCCAATGATTTATGTAAGCGTATTACAAAAATAATTCATTGACAAAATATTTAATTGTATTATAATGGTCTTAGTTTAGTAATAATAAACTTAAAGTTTAGGCAAAATTAGATTTTTGTATTGAGGTAAAAATATGGAAATTGGAGAGAAAATTAAGAATTTAAGAATTCTTTGTGACCTTACACAAGAAGAATTAGCTGATAGAACGGAGTTAACGAAGGGCTATATTTCCCAACTTGAAAATGGCCTCACTAGCCCCTCTATTGCCACATTAATCGATATACTTTCTGCTCTAGGTACTAATTTAAAAGAATTTTTCAGTGATGAAGATGATGAAAAAATAGTATTTAGTGAAGATGATTATTTTGAAAAAGATAATGATGATCATCTAATTACATGGTTAGTTCCTAATGCGCAAAAGAATGAAATGGAACCTATAAGAGTCACCTTAAAGCCACACTCTCAAACGGAAGTTGATTATCCCCATGATGGTCAAGAATTTGGTTATGTAATTGATGGTGAAATAGTACTTGTTGTAGGTAAACAAACATATAACTTAAAACAAGGTGAAACATTTTATTTTGAGACAGATAAACAACATTATATTATGAATAGGACTAATAAGAGTGCCTGTATTATATGGGTATCAAGTCCACCTAATTTTTAGAAAGGAATTATTAAAATGGCAAAAAAACTTATTGAATTAAAACATATTAATAAAGCATTTGGCGATAATGTAGTTGTAAAGGATTTGAATTTATATGTTAATGATAATGAATTTATAACTTTTGTTGGGCCAAGTGGATGCGGAAAAACAACTATTCTAAGAATTATTGGTGGTTTTGAAACTCCTGATAGTGGTGAAATAATATTTAATGGAGAAATTGTAAATAACTTACCACCATATCAACGTCCAATTAATACCGTATTTCAACGATATGCTCTATTTCCTCATTTAAATGTTTTCGATAATGTAGCTTTTGGACTTCGTAATTATAATAGAGTATATGAAGAATTAAAGAGTAATGTTCGTAAATCGCATGAAGCTAAAAGAAGAGAACTAATTAAAGCAATGCAAGCTAAGAAGATTACTAAAGAACAAAAAGCTGAAATCAAAGTAGAGCTTAATGAATTAAATAAACAAATTGATGAAGAGATTTGGGAACAAAAAGAAGCTTTAGTAGAAAAAAGACTTGAAGCAGTTGAAGAAAAATATGAAAAGATTATTCCGGCTTTAGAAGAGCAAATAGATATTGAATGGGAAAAAGATGATGAAGTAAAAGCTGCTAAAGCTAGAATTAATGAAATTGAAGAAGATATCGAAGCTCAAGTAGAAAAAGGCGTAAGTAGAGCTAAGGCTACTAAAAAGTATGACGCAGAACTTAAGAAGCTTCGTAATGTTGCTAACTGGACAGAGTTAACTAGACTAGAAAAAGAATTAAAACAAGCTCATAAAGATAAAGCAGAAGAAATTAAGAGCGCTAAATCTTTAATGATGACTAAAAAACAAATTAAAGAAGCTGTTTTAAATGCTTTAAAGTTAGTAAAACTAGAAGGTTATGAAAACCGTAAAATCGATGAAATGAGTGGTGGACAACAACAGCGAGTTGCCATTGCTAGAGCAATTGTTAATAAACCTAAAATCTTGTTATTAGATGAATGTTTATCAGCTCTAGATTTAAAGCTTAGACAAAACATGCAATATGAATTAAAAGAGATGCAACGTAAACTTGGTATCACTTTTATATTTGTAACTCATGATCAAGAAGAAGCTTTAACTATGTCAGATACAGTTGTAGTTATGAATGGTGGTATTATTCAACAAATCGGTACACCCGAAGATATTTATAATGAGCCTAAAAATAGATTTGTAGCTAGTTTTATTGGTGAATCTAATATCATTAGAGGTAAATATTTAGGTGAAAAGATTGTAGAATTTATGGGTGAAAAATTTGAATGTGTTGATGAGAACTTTGAAGTTGGCGAAGAATGTGATGTTGTCATCAGACCTGAAGATTTTGACCGCGTTGATCCAAGCAAAGCTAAACTTAAAGGAATTGTTGATTCAGTTGTCTTTAAAGGTGTTCATTTTGAGATTTGTGCAATTATCGGTGGTCAAGAATTTGTAATTCATGATTACGAAATTGCTCATCCTGGTGATGAAATTGGACTATCTGTAGACCCTTATGAAATACATTTAATGAAAGTTGAGAATGTAAGTGAGTATGACCCAAGTAAACAAGAATAAAATTACGAGGTTTTACAAGTTTGCAATTCCTTATATTATTTGGCTTGCTATATTTGTAGTTATTCCATTAATACTTTTATTAATTGTAGCTTTCTCTACAATGGAAAAAGCCATAAGTTTTGCAGACTACAGACCTGCTATATATCACATTAAAGATGCATTTTCTAATGCCAACTGTGATGCATTTTTAAATAGTTTGCTTTATTCATTAATTACAACTGTTGGTTGTATATTAATTGGTTACCCAGTTGCTTACATTGTTTCAATGTCTAAACTTAAAAATAAATATTTAATGATATTATTAATCATATTTCCAATGTGGATATGTATGGTATTAAGACTTAAAATGTTAAATTATATGTTTAGTGGAATGTTTGAATCAGTTTTAGGAATTCCTCTAAATATTAGTGGAACAACTGGAGCAGTAATACTTGTAATGGTAATAATGTATTTACCATTTATGATTTTACCTATTTTTACACAATTAGAAAAAATAGATCGTAGTTTATTTGAAGCTAGTGCCGATTTAGGAGCAACTCCTGTAAAAACATTTACAAAAGTTACACTACCTTTATCATTAAAAGGAATTATTAGTGGCATTATTATGGTATTTTTACCTTGTGCAACTGGTTTTGCTATTCCTCAAATTATTGGTAATGGAAATGTAGAGCTTATAGGTAATTATATTGAAAGATATTTTGTTTCCGGCGGAGCTAGCGAGTATAATGTTGGCGCTATTGTATCACTTGTAATAATAATAGCTGTAATCGGATCATTATTCTTTATTTTCAAGACAGATCCAGAAGGAGATACACTAATATGATGGAAAATTATGTTGTGCCTATCTCTAGTAAAGTAAAAGCTAAAAGAAGAGTTAAAAAGACAGTTTCAATTGTCTATATTGCTCTAATTATCACTTTACTTTACTTACCAGTTATGTTTATTATTTTGGAATCATTTAATTCATCAATTATTGGTTATGAATTTGGTGGATTTACTTTTAAATGGTATCAAGAAATGTTTAGTCAAAAAGGTTTTAAAGATGCTGTAGCTGTAACATTTACAATTACACTACTTTCTACAACCATCTCTACTATCTTTGGTACTATCTTTGCGATTGGTATTAATGCTTTATCAAACAAAAGAAGACAATCAATTATCATGTTAAATAATATACCAGTATTAAATGCGGATATCGTATCAGCAATATTTCTATTTATTATTTTCCAAACTGTTGGTGCAATGTTTGGTAGAGATCATCCACTAGGATATACCACTTTACTTTTATCACATATTTTCTTTAGCTTACCTTATGTAGTACTAAGCGTTTTACCAAAGCTTAGAGAAATCGATGATAATTTATTTGATGCTGCTCAAGATTTAGGCTGTACACCATTTAAAGCTTTAATTAAAGTAATAGTACCAGCTATAGCTGGTGGTATCTTTAGTGGAGCAGTGCTTGCCTTTACGATGAGTATTGATGATTTCACAATTTCTTATTTTGTATCAGGTGCTGATATTGAAAACTTATCAATTTGGATTAATAACATTCGAACAGTTAGATTTGGTAAACTACAAATTGCTTCAAGTTTTTATACAATCTTTACAATCTTAATGTTTGCTATTCTTATTGTATATAACGTACTAAATTCTAAAAGATTAGCTAAGAAGAAGGTGAAATAAATGAAGAAATTATTTTTATTTATTTTATCAGCTTTGTTAGTATTTAGTTTAGTAGGCTGCGGAAGAAATCAAAATAAGTTATATATTCTAAATTGGGATGAATATATTGATGAAGGATTACTTGATAAATTTGAAGAACAATTTGATTGCAAAGTTATTATGGAAATAGCCGAATCTAATGAAATAATGTATTCAAGAATTTCCTCAAATGCAGCTGATTATGATATTGCTATTCCTTCTGATTATATGATTAGTCAAATGGCTGAAGAAGGCATGCTAGAGAAGATTAATTTTGAAAACCTTGATAATTATAGCATCGACGCTTTTAACGAGGCTTTAATGGCTATAATTAATAGAGATTGCAGCAGTATTAAAGAATATTTCGTTCCTTATTTTTGGGGAAGTTTAGGAATTATGTATAACACTGATCAAATAAGTGAAGAAGAGTTTGATGCGAAAATCACACAATTAGCAAGCGAAGGTAAAAATGCTTGGAATATCTTATTTGATAAAGAAAATGAAGCTAACATTGGCATGTATGCTTCAAGCCGTGATGCTATTGCTTGTGCTTTAATGGCTTTAGGTAAAAGTGTTAATACATCTGATTTGGCCGACTTAACTCAAGCTGAAGAATTATTAAAAGGTATGAATTATAAAGGTTGGGCAACTGATGACCTAAAAACTGGAGTTGCTGGTGGTAAATATCAAATGGCATTAGTATATTCAGGTGACTATATTGATGCTTTATATTCAATTGATGACCCACTCGAAGCTAACTTTAGGATGTATACTCCTCATGATATTAACAATGTATTCTTTGATGCAATGGTAATTCCATCAACTACGCAAAATAAAGAACTTGCTTATGAATTCATTAACTTCATGATTGATACTGAAATTAGTGAAGAAGATGAAGAAAAATTAGGCGATGAAGCTATGTCAAATGCTTTTTCTAATGCGGATGCAGTTGGATACTGTCCTACATTAAAATCTGTTTATGAAGAAGTATTAGAATATTTAGAAGACCCTGAAGGTGGATATACGGGTATTGCCGATCAAGATGCATATTATCCTGGTGATATCGAAGGTGGCGAAGTATATAAATATTTAGGAAAAGATACATATTCAGCTTACGAAGAAGCTTATAAACGTATTAAATCAGGAACTGATGAAGAAGAACCTAATGTATCTGGCTATATCTTAATTGGTATTATGGGCTTACTCGTAATTGGTGTTGGTGGATATATAATATATCTAAATAAGAAAGATAAGAAAAATAAAGATAGAATCTAGATTTTCTAGATTCTTTTTTTATTTATTGTTTAATTTGCATAATAATGTTAAAATGGATTTAGTGGGAGGTATATATGAAGATTATTGAATTAAAAGAAACAATAACCGCTTCAAACGATTTAGACGCAGAAGTTTTAAGAGGCGAAATGAAAGCGAAGAAAACTTTGCTAATAAATCTGATGGCATCCCCTGGGGCAGGTAAAACCACCCTGCTAGAAAAGATTATTTCTAATTTATCACCTAAATATAAGATAGGCGTTTTAGAAGCCGATGTAGATAGTGATGTAGATGCTATTAGAGTTAGTATGGCAGGCGCTAAAGCAATACAAGTTCATACTGGTGGCATGTGTCACATGGATGCAGGCATGACTAGATGTGGCCTCGAAGCACTTGAATATGATGAATTAGACTTAGTGTTTTTAGAAAATGTCGGCAATTTAATATGCCCAGCAGAATTTGATACTGGCGCTGGTAAAAAGATTATGATTTTGTCAACTCCTGAAGGTGATGATAAACCGCTTAAATATCCATTGATGTTTAGAGAAAGTGATTGCTTAGTAATATCTAAAATGGATGTTAAGGATTATTTTGATTTTGATTTAGATAAATGTATTAATCGCGCTAAAGCATTAAATCCTAATATTGTAATATTCCCACTTTCTGCTAAGACGGGTGATGGATTTAGTGAATTTATAAAATGGTTAACTGAACAAATAGAAGAGTGGATTAGATAGGAGAAAAATATGAAAGATAAACTTAACCGCATGGTCAACGAAAGGGATTATAAGCAAGTAGAAAACTATAAACCAGAAGATCCTGAAAAAGCCAAATTAGTATTAAAACTAGGTACAATGATTACCGATAGATATCTAGTTAAATATACTAAAACTATGAAATATGATGATCCTGAATATTGGGCATTAGATCATATCTTAACAAAAGACGAAGTAAAATTCTTACTAAGTTTTAAGAAGACTAGAGTGCCATATTTTCCTGAGCAATTAGCCGAAATGAACAATATGTCATTAGATGATACACAAAAGATGATTGATCATTTGTGCTGGGTTGGAATGGTTGAGATGAATCGTGAAAACGAAGAGCACAAGAAACAATATAATGTTCCTATTTTTGTTCCTGGATCAGCTGAATTTATGATGATGAATGATAAATTAACTGAAGAACATCCAGAAATGGCAACATTCTTTAATTTGATGACGCAAATGCCACTTGAAGGAGTTACAAATATGGTCCCACTAGGTGGAGCTGGGGTTGGAATGCATGTAATTCCAGTAGAAAAAGCTATTGCGAATGAAAGTAGAAGTGTAGCAATTGAACATATTAGCCATTGGTTAAATAAATATGATAAATATTCAGTAGGTCAATGTACTTGTAGAAAGCAACAAACAATGCGTGGAGAAGGAAGCGGTGAAATAAACGGTGAATTCTGTATTGGTGTTGGTGATATGGCTGAATATTGTGTAGATCGTAATATGGGCCGTTACATTACATATGATGAAGTAATGGAAATACTAAAACGAGCAGAGGATCATGGATTTGTTCACCAAATCACTAATATTGATGGTGAAGATAAAATCGTTGCTATTTGTAACTGTGCTCCTGGTGTATGTAATGCTATTAGAACTAGCCAACTTTATAATACGCCTAATATGTCTAGATCGGCATATAGAGCGCATGTAGATAAAGATAAATGCGTAGCTTGTGGAAAATGTGTTGAGATATGCCCAGTAGGAGCAGCCAAACTTGGTCAAAAGTTATGCAAGAAAGATGGTAAAGAAGTTGCATATCCAATGAGTATGCTACCTGATAATCATAAATGGAGCCCTAAAAAATGGAATCCTCATTACAGAGAAGATGCTAAACTTCATGTTTATGAAACAGGAACTGCTCCATGTAAAACAGCATGTCCAGCTCACATTGCAATTCAAGGCTATATTAAGATGGCACTTGAAGGAAGATATAGAGAAGCTTTAGAATTAATTAAGCAAGATAATCCACTACCAGCTGTATGTGGTGCTGTATGTAATAGAAGATGTGAAGAAGCTTGTACTAGAGGTACAATTGATGCTCCTTTAGCGATTGATGAAATCAAGAAATTCTTAGCAAGTAAAGAATTAGAAGATGAAAATAGATTTATCCCTGTTTGCGAGAATGATGAAGGTAAAATGTGGGGGCCAGATTATAAAATGGCTGTCATTGGATCAGGCCCAGCAGGTTTATCTTGTGCATATTATTTAAGAAAACGTGGATATGATGTAACTGTATTTGAAAAAGAATCTAAACGTGGTGGTATGCTAGTAAATGGTATTCCTAACTTTAGATTAGAAAAGTCTGTTTTAGAAGCTGAAATTGAAGTTCTAGATAAAATGGGCGTTGAATTTAAATGCGGTGTAGAAGTTGGAAAAGATGTAACAATTCAAGAGTTGCGTGATCAAGGATATAAAGCATTCTATTTAGCAATTGGTCTTCAAGGAGGCAGAAAAGTTGGTGTTCCTGGTGAAGATAGTGAAGGTGTACAATCAGGAGTTGGCTTCTTAAAGAGAGTATCTCTAAATAATAATGTAAAACTTGATGGCGATGTAGTAGTAGTCGGTGGTGGAAATGTAGCAGTTGACGTTGCTAGAACTGCTCTTCGTTGTACTAGTGGTAATGTTACAATGCTTTGCTTAGAATCTGAGGCTGAAATGCCTGCTGCAAAAGATGAAGTAAATGAAGCTAAAGATGAAGGCGTATTAGTTAATAATGGCTGGGGTCCAAAAGAAATCTTAGCAGAAAATGGAAAAGTAGTTGGTATTACATTTAAGAAATGTGTATCAGTTTATGATAAAGATCATAAATTTGCTCCAGTATATGATGAAGAAAAGACAATTACTATTAAATGCGCTAACGTATTATTAGCAATTGGACAATCAGCTGAGTGGGGCAAATTATTAGAAGGATTAAATGTAGAAATTAAGAGAAATGGTACAGTTGTAGCAGATCCTGCCACATTCGAAACCGGTGAAAGAGATATATTCGTCGGTGGAGATATCGCTCACGGTGCATTATTTGCTATTGATGCCATCGCTGATGGTAAAAAAGGCGCAGAATCAATGCATAGAGCAGTACATGCTGGACAAAGTCAAAGAGTTGCCCGTGATTTACATGAATTCAAGATGTTAGATAAAGATGATATCTTAGTAGAATCATTTGATAATGCTAAACGTCAAATTCCAGGAACAAAACCTGGCAGAGCTCGTGATTCATTCTCTGATTTAAGACTTCCATTAACTGAAGAACAAATTAAGATTGAAGCTAAGAGATGCTTAGGTTGTGGAGCTAGTATCGTTGATCTAAATAGATGTATTGGTTGTGGATTATGTACAACTAAATGTCAATTTGATGCAATTCATCTAACTAGAGATTTACCTCATGCATCAGATATGTATATGTGTGAGAAGAAGCTAGCACCAGTTGGAAAATATGCTTTAAAACGTATGTTTAAAGTTATGAATCCATTCAATAAACGCACTCAATCACAAACACCTTCTCAAAACGGTGAAGCTTTAAAGAAATAATTAAGAGGATTTAATTATGCATGAAATGGGAATAGTCCTTCATTTAGCAAAAACCTTAGAAAAGGAAGCTAATGAGAAAGATATTGTTAAGATTAAAAAAGTAGTTTTACAAGTCGGTGAAGTATCAGGAATCATGACTGATCTATTTAGCGATTGTTGGGACTATTTCAAAGTAAAACACCCCATTTTATGCGATTCTAATTTAATAATTGAATCCATTCCAGCAATCACCCACTGTAATAGCTGCTCTAAAGATTATGAAACCATCAAATATGGTAGACAGTGCCCATATTGTGGATCATACGAAACATGGCTGATCAAAGGAAATGAATGCATAATCAAAGAAATCGAAGCTATCACAAGAGAAGAATTGAACAATAATCAAGCATCAAATATTAAAAGTATGACATATTGATATGTCATACTTTTTTATTTTTATATATAAAACACCCCTAAAAACCATATTTTAAAAAAGACAAATTAATATTTATCCATAATTTAAAAAATAATCGTTTTTAAAGGCTTGTTTTTAGCCTTATATTTAATTAGTTATAGACAAAGAAAAAAGCACTAGACTTCAACATATAAACCAATTTAGCAAGTAATAGCTATCAGTTGGAAGAATATTTGCAAAATGTGTTATTATTTTAAAAATTTTAAAATAATATCTTTTCTATCTTATTTTAAATATATTCATATTTAAAATACGAATATATTTATTTAAATGTTTCTTCAAGTGTTACAATAATTAATACACCGCAAAATTATAAATAATCGCCTCAAAATGGGATATTTTTCATGATCTTAGGCAAGATTTTGCAGATTGTGTTCTAATACATCGGCCCATATTGGAGTTCAAATTTAATGATTGCGAACTATATATCACCAATATTCACATTCAAAGAGTATTAAAATGCCTTTTTTTTATCCAAATAGAAGAATTTTAATATCTGCGGTTCACGTTCTTCAAAACGCCAATTTTCTAAAAACAACCTTTAAAATCGCCTTTATAATCGTTTTAATGCAATAATTTCGGTAATTAATAACAAAACTATTCAAGCGATTATAACGCAAATTTTAGGCTGATTCTTGTTTTAACAGTTTAAAATTTCTAATTATAAGCTCAAAATTTAGCCTGATTTGGGTTGCTATAAGTATTGTTAATTCAAATATAGCCTATATAAAACATTTATTTAAAGCAAATAATATAATTAATAATCAGAATCTATAACAAACGTTTTTTAAGAGGTTATATATAAGAAAGATAAATATGAATATACATATATTTATTTATAAGATCTCTACAAAGCCATTATAGAGCACTAAATGTATAAATACCTTATTAATAACAAATAAGCTATTTAGAGAGGGACTTTGTGAGAAGATTAAATATATAAAGATGGATAATTATGAACATAGATGATGTAAGATGATTTAAATAGCAAATCATAATATTGTGCTCATATAAGTAGATTAAATAAATATAGATGAATAAATATCAATACTGTATGCTGAAAGAGCTTTATTTACATTATTAGTTATTAACAATTTATTAAACATTTACACACGATTTAAAAAAGTAAGGCTTTAATTTAACTATTTTTATTTAACATAATATATATTATAGGAAGTAAAATCAGTTATATTTTAATAAAGAAAAGATGTAATTGTCAATAAGACTAATTACATCTTTATTCTTCTTATTCTATAACATACCAGTTTTAATCCACTTAGCTGATCTACCTTTGCTTAGTGGTTTTATATTATTTTCATCTTTTAACTTAGCTAAAGCTCTGTTAATTGTTGATTCAGATACATATGGATGATATGCTCTAATATCCTCTTTTGTGAACGTTCTAGGTAAGTTAGATATTGTGTTTTCAATATTATCGCCTTTGTGAAGCGATTTATCGGTAACATATTCTTTAATGACCTTTTCGGCTTTCTTATAGGCATCTATTACTAAATCAGTCATGAATTTAATAAATGGCAATGTCTTAGGATATCCTTCTTTCCAATTGAATGATGCATCATTTAAAACGCCTTTATAAGCGTTTAAATTGTTATAAATGATTTCATATAAACTAATATATTTAAAAGCATCTATTTCACACTTTCTTAAGATTAATAATAAACTTAAATAGTTTATTACTTCATTATCAACTGTGAATGGCTCTATATTACATAAATCGATAAAATAATGTAAATATAAATATATTCTTTCTATATCATTCTTAATTAAATGATCATTTAACAATCTATATTCTTCATCTACTACTATTCTTTTACTTGTAACACTAGATGATGATTTATCGTGACGTTCATAATCATATTTAATTGTTTTTGTTGGAAAAAGGAAATTAATTGTATTTATTAAGCTTGAGCTATCAAATGTAGTTTCTTCACTAAACTTTTGATATGAAGATAATACTTCTTTTAGATTATAAAGTGTCTTTTCATCTAATGATCTAGGATTAGAATCTTTAGTAATAATTAATCTCATTCTATTATCTGTTAAATCAAGCTTTAATATTTTAGCTAGGAAATAACAATCTCTTTCTACAGTCTGAGATATTATACGATCTTGATCAATATCAACGCTTTTTCTAAAAGAATCATTCTTACCAATATATCGATATATTACTGTTAAGTTATTAATAATCTCATTAGATATCAAGAAACGATCGATATTAGAAATACAGCTCATATTCTTCTCCTTTCTTTTATGTATAAACCCCGTTTTAAATAATCTAAATTGTTAATTATCCACGTTTTGAAAAATAATCGCGCCAGAAACGGGGGTTTATAAGTAAATTTGTTATTTTTTAATTAAAATCGTTATCGTTACGAGTAATTAATAGTTTCGTAGGTTGGCCAATATTGCTTGCATTAATTTTCTTACCTTGTGCTGCACTAGCACTACGTAACATTTCAAATTCCATTTCTGCGTATCCTTTATCACCAAATAGATAACATTTAGGAATGTAATCTTCATTCTTCTTGCTACCATGAATGATTGTAGAATTGATGATATAAGTCTTAGATCCAGTTGGCTGGAACAATTGCTTACCTACATTATTCTTATGACCTTTGTAGATTTCACTAGGTTTAACTCTCTTAATAGATCCTTTATTAGTTAACATTACGATAATATCTTTACTATTAACATAATGTGCGCCAACTACTTCATCATTAGGTCTACCCTTAAGTTCTAGAGCTTTAACACCAAATGATGGTGGCGCCATAACACTAATTTCATTAGAATCATATCTATTAAAGAATCCTTCTTTTGTGACTACTACAACTTCAGATGATGATCCTGAACAAATATCAACACTTACAAGTTCATCATCATCTCTAATCTTAGTAGCTTTTAAAGCTTTAGAATAACGTGTAGCTACGAAATCTTTAATATGAGTACGTTTAGTTAAGCCAAGTTTTGTAGTAAATAAGACATATTTTTCTGCCTCAAAATCACTGATTGGTACTACAAATATAACTTTTTCATCATGTTCAATTGAAGCTAGTGTAGATACATTTTCTCCAAAATCTTTATGTTTAACTTCTGGAATGTTTTGAACAGGCAAATATACATAATTACCTTTATTAGTGAATAGTAGTAATGTATCTAGAGTTGTAGCATTATATACACCAGTTACAACGTCTTCATCTTTAACTTTTTCTTCTTCTTCAGCGTTAAAGTTTTTAGGAGTCATTCTCTTGATGTATCCATCATTAGTTACTACTAATACTACATCTTCCTTAGGAATAAGTTTTTTAACTTCTACTTGCAATTCATCTACTTCGTTTTCAATAGTTGTCTTTCTTGGAGTAGTTAATTCATTTAAAGTTTGAAGCAATTCTTTCTTAATTAGATTTAATAATGCTTTTTCATTAGATAATATCTCTTCTAATTCTTTAATTTGTTCAGCTAAACTAGCTTGTTCATTTTGTAAAGCTACAATATCAGTATTAGTTAATTTATAAAGTTGTAACATTACAATAGCTTCAGCTTGTTCTTCAGTAAATGAATACAAAGATACAAGATTTTCTTTAGCATCTTTCTTGTTAGCAGAATTTCTAATTGTATGAATTACTGAATCTAAAATAGAAACCATTGCTATTAAGCCTTCTACAATATGAAGTCTCTTTTTCGCAGTTTTTAATTCAAAATTGCTTCTATTTGTTAATACTTCTTTTTGGTGGGCAATATAGCAATCAAGTAAATCTAATAATCCCATTTGCATAGGACGTTTATTAGAAATAGCAACCATATTGAATGAATAATTGATTTGAAGTTCAGTTGTTTTAAAGAAGAAATCTCTAATGAATTCCGCGTTCGCATCTTTCTTCATATCAACTACTATTCTTAAGCCTTCACGGTCAGTTTCATCACGAATTTCAATAATACCATCTACATTTTTAGATGTGTACATTTCATTCATTTTCTTAACTAACTGTGCTTTATTTACTTCATATGGAATTTCCGTAATGATTAATTGATTGTATTTAGCTTCACCTGTATAAATCTCGGTCTTAGCTTTAACAACAATCTTGCCAAGCCCAGTTTTATATGCTTCTTTTATTCCATCTACGCCTTGAATAATACCACCTGTAGGGAAATCTGGGCCTTGAATAATTTCCATAATTTCTTCTAGGCTACAATCTGGATGATTAATTCTGTGAATTGATGCTGTAATTAATTCATCAATATTATGAGGTGGAATGTTTGTGGCATAACCAGCTGAAATTCCGGTAGCACCATTAGCAAGTAATGCAGGGAACTTTGCAGGAAGTACTGTAGGTTCTATTTCTTCATCATCAAAGTTAGGAACAAATCCGACAGTTTTCTTATTTAAATCTTTTAATAAGTATTCAGCGTATTTAGATAGTCTTGCTTCTGTATAACGCATGGCAGCGGCGCCATCGCCATCGATACTACCATTATTACCATGCATATCGATTAATGGTAATAACATCTTGAAGTCTTGACTCATTCTTACCATTGCATCATATACAGATGTATCACCATGAGGATGATATTTACCAATTACTTCACCAACAATTCTGGCTGATTTCTTATATGGCTTATTAGGAAACATACCAAGACGGTACATTGCATAAAGAATTCTTCTTTGAACTGGTTTTAAGCCATCTCTTGCATCAGGAAGCGCTCTATCTTGAATAATATATTTAGAGTAACGGCCGAAGCGATCACCAAATATATCTTCCATATTTTCTTCAAGAATCTTTTCATTAGCAAATTTATTAATTAAATCAACTGGATTCTTACTCTTCGCCATCGACATCAACCTCCTCTAAAGTAAAGTTATCATCGTTTTCAAAAACAACATTATTATCAATCCATTCTCTACGAGGTGTTACATCATCACCCATTAAAACGCTAACTCTTTCATCAGCTTCACTAAAATCTTCAATATTAACTCTAACTAAGATTCTAGTTTCTGGATTCATTGTTGTTTCCCAAAGTTGATCAGGATTCATTTCACCTAATCCTTTAAATCTTTGAATTGTATAATTCTTAATATGCATAGTCTTTTCTTTTAATTCATCATCATCCCATGCATATTCAACTTGATTCTTATTAGCAATCTTATATAGAGGTGGCAATGCAATATAAACCATACCTCTTTTAATTAAAGAAGGCATAAATCTAAAGAAAAATGTAAGTAATAATATTTGAATATGACATCCATCATCATCAGCATCAGTCATAATTATAATCTTCTTATAATTAGAATGAGCAGGGTTAAATGATGTTCCATATCCGGCCCCAATGGCATGAATTAATGACACAATTTCTTCATTTTTAAGCATTTCTTCTGCTCTAGTACGTTCAGCATTTAATACTTTACCTCTTAAAGGCAAGATTGCTTGGAATCTTCTATCTCTACCAGTTTTAGCAGATCCGCCCGCAGAATCTCCTTCCACAATAAATAATTCATTTAATTCATTATTTCTTGCTTGAGGAGGACATAGTTTACCATTTAAGTTAGCAGGTTTCGTTACTTTTGCTTTAACAGTTCTAGCTTCATCTCGAGCTTGTCTCATGGCATCTCTAACTTTAAATGCTCTAATGGCATTATTAATTAGATTGGTTGCTATTTCACCTTTTTCATTTAAATAGAATCCTAGTTTTTCAGTAACTACAGCTTCTACTGCATTCTTTGCTTCTGGTGTACCAAGTTTATTCTTAGTTTGACCTTCAAATTGTAATAATCCTTCAGGAATACGAACAGATAGTATTGCTGTCATACCTTCACGAATATCTACACCTTCTAAATTAGGATCTTTATCTTTAATTAGATTCTTTTTACGGGCATATTCATTAAATGCTTTTGTAAAGGCTACTTTAAAACCAGTTTCATGTGTACCACCATCATGTGTACGAATATTATTTACAAATGAATACAAAGTTTCATTATAAGTTTCTTTAGTATATTGGAAAGCAACTTCTACGCTAATCCCTCCACTGCTTCCTTCAAAAATAACAGGTTCGTTAATACCAACTTTGCCTTCGTTTAAACTTCTAATGTATTCTGCGATACCATCTTGATAACAGAACGTATCAGATTGGCCAGTTCTTTCATCGATTAAATCAATTTTTAATCCTTTAATTAAGAAAGCGGCCTCTTTAAACCTAGTAACGCATTGTTTGTAATCAATGATTGTAGTAGAGAAGATTGATGGATCTGGTTTAAATCTAACAGTTGTACCAGTTCTTTTAATATTAGATGGGGTGATGGTAGGTTTACCTATCTTTTTACCACCATCAGAATATTTTTGAATATATACTTTTTTATCTCTATTAATTTCTACTTCAAGCCATTCACTTAAAGCATTAACTACACTAGATCCAACGCCATGTAGTCCGCCACTTACTTTATAAGCTCCGTTTTCATCAAACTTTCCACCAGCATGTAGTGAGCAATATACTACTTGAGGAGTAGGTACGCCAGTCTTATGCATACCAATTGGAATACCACGGCCATTATCTTGAACTTCTACTGTATTTCCTTTATGAATTGTAACTCTAATTTGATTAGCTTCGCCTGCTAATACTTCATCAATACTATTATCTACAATTTCCCAAATCAAATGGTGTAAACCCTTTGAATCAGTCGACCCAATATACATACCAGGTCTTTTTCTAACAGCTTCTAATCCTTGTAAGACTTGAATGGAGTCTTCACTGTAAGTATTCTTCTTAACTTCTGCCATAATCTACTCCTTTAATACGTTTTTTGAATATTATTTAATTTATTCATATATCCATTATAGCATATTTTTAAAAAGTAAACAACTTATTTAAAAAATAATTAAATATAGCCATTTGTATAAAATGAATATATTTAATTACATTTATAAAAATCTATATTTTTTTATTAATATTTCCTATTAAATAGTCACATTTTAACTATATTATTCTTCTTTTCCTTGATAATAATTATTATTTTATTTATAATTGTTATATATCAAGAGGTTAATATGAATATAGTATTAAAAATCTTCTTTGTAATATTAACTTACCTTATTGGTAGTATTCCATTTGGTTTATTATTTGGGCTATTTAAAGGAATAGATATTAGAGAACATGGCTCTCATAATATTGGTACCACTAATACTGGTAGAGTCTTAGGCCAAAAATATGCTATCTTAACATATGCATGTGACATGGGAAAAGGCGCATTGTTTGTGGCACTATTTAGATTTGGGGTAATTCCATCTACATATATGATTTTAAGTCCTTTGCTCTATGGAGTTATAGCATGCCTAGGCCACACATTTTCTATTTATTTAGGATTTAAAGGTGGTAAAGCGGTAGCAACTGGGTCAGGAATGATATTAGGTTATGCACCATTATTATTTTTGGTATGTTTTGCCTTCTTCTTCTTAATGATGTTTATATCAAAGATGGTATCAGTAGGATCTTTGAGTGCTAGTTTATTAGCATCAGTATTATCATTTGTATTAGTTGTATATCATAATGGTTATTTCTGGAATAATCAAACTACACCATTTAATATGTATTTTCTAATCGGTATATGTTTAATAACTTGTGTAGTTTGGATTAAACACACTAAAAATATAGAAAGATTATTTATGGGGACTGAAAGTAAAGTTGGTTTCTTAACTAAGAAATCTCGCTCTTAGAAAGCGAGATTTTTAATTTTACCATATATTTATATATAATCGCTTTACACAAGGGTTTTTGTCTTGTTTAAATGTTATAAGCGTGATAGAATGAAATATATAGGAGAAATAATATGTATAAAATATTAAAGAAATTTCCAGAATTAAAACCATTTGAATCTGATATCAATCTAAGAATGGATAGATACAAAACTAAAAAAGATCAACTATTAAAAAATAGTAAATCATTAAAAGAATTTGCTAATGCTCACAAATTTTATGGCTTTCATAAAACTAAAAATGGTTGGATTTATCGTGAATGGGCTCCTGCAGCTGATGCAGTCTATCTAGCTGGTGATTTTAATAACTGGACTCAAACAGCTACTCCGCTAACTAAACTCGATAATGGTAACTGGGAAGTAAGTCTGCCTGGTGATACTCTTAAGTTTGGTAGTAAAGTCGTAACGTTTGTACAAAATAAAGATAGAATTACTCAACATATTCCACTATTTGCTCGTCGTGTTACTCAAGATTGGATAACTCAAAGTTGGTGCTGTGAAGTATGGGATGATGAAGAATATGATTGGCAAAATGATGGCTTTTCTTCAAATGAGGCTCCTCTAATTTACGAAGCACATGTAGGGATGAGTTCTGAATTTGGCAAAATCGCCACTTATCGTGAATTTGCGGATAACGTATTACCTCATGTTTTAGATAATGGCTATAATACAATCCAATTAATGGCTGTTATGGAACATCCATATTATGGATCTTTTGGATATCAAGTAAGTAGTTTTTACGCTGCTTCTTCTAGATTTGGTTATCCTAATGATTTAAAATATCTAGTTGATAAAGCCCATGGTATGGGGATTAGAGTATTACTTGATGTAGTTCACTCACATGCGGTAGGTAACACATTAGAAGGTATTAATTTATTTGATGGGACTGATTATCAGTTCTTCCATGCTGGGCCTGAAGGTGATCATCCTGCTTGGGGCACTAAATTATTTGATTATGACAAACCAGAAGTCTTACATTTTTTATTAAGTAATTTGAAATTCTGGCTTGAAGAATATCATTTTGATGGATTTAGATTTGATGGTGTAACATCAATGCTATATCATGATCATGGATTAGGCTCTAATTTTTCTAATCTTGGTATGTATTTCACAATGAATACGGATATTCAAGCTATCACATATTTACAACTTGCTAATGAATTAATTCGTAAAGTTAAACCTGATGCACTAACTATCGCAGAAGATATGAGTGGAATGCCAGGAATGTGTGAATCAATTTCTAGTGGTGGAATTGGTTTTGATTACCGTTTAGGTATGGGTATACCTGATATGTGGATCAAACTTGCAAAAGAATGTCCTGATCAAAACTGGAATCTAGATTATATATGGCGCGAATTAACATTTAGAAATGCGAAAACTATTGCGTATGTAGAAAGTCATGACCAAGCATTAGTTGGTGATAAAACAATGATATTCCGCTTTGCTGATGCAGCAATGTATGATCAAATGACTAAAGATTGCCACACTCCAGTAATTGATAGAGCAATTGCCTTACATAAAATGCTTCGTCTTCTCACGCTGGCTGCTGGTGGCAATGGTTATCTAAATTTTATGGGCAATGAATTTGGTCATCCTGAATGGATTGATTTTCCAAGGCCTGGAAACAATAATAGTTTTCACTACTGCCGTCGTCAATGGAGTCTACTTTATAACCCAGACTTAAAATACCAATTCTTATATAATTTTGATCATGATATTATTCATACTGCTAAGTATTATCATATTCTAGACCAAGATTATCCGTATTTAAAATGGTTACACGATGATGATAAAGTAATCGCATTTGAAAGAGGCGAACTTGTATTTGTATTCAACTTCTCCCCTACAAATGATTATCACGATTATACAATTCCAGTAGGATTTGGAGAAGATTATCATGTTTTATTCTCTAGTGACGATTCACATTATGGAGGATATGCTCGAGTTAATAGAGATACTCTAAGTGCATTTTTACCAGGTAGGGATGGTAACTTCGTAAGATTATATCTACCTTCTAGATCATGTATCGTCTTATGTCCAGAACATTTATATAATAAATAAAAAATAGGCGTGAAATTAACGCCTATATTTTTATTTATTGTTTGTTTTGTTGCATTGAAGCCATGATTTGACGAACTTGCTTTTCAGATGGAGTTCTTCCCATTTGTTGCATCATAGCTCTAATCATTTTTTCATTTACTGGTGGGTGTTTTTCTAAGTAGTTTTGGAATGCTTTTCTTGAAATAAAGAATCCAGCTACTCCACCAATAAGTAATGCTACAACACCAATAATTAATGCTAACCACCATTGAATCATATTTATCACCTCTATATATAACCATTATACAATAAATTTATTAATTACTCAACTTAAACAATTATTTATTTAAAACAATTTACTTTTATATTCATAAATGGTAAAATGGATATGTAAATATATTTAGGAGGAAAAATTATGCCAAGAAAAATTACTGATCGTTGTGTTGGATGCTGCACTTGCAAAGGTGAATGTCCAGTAGATGCTATTTCTGAAAACGGTGATGTATGTGTAATCGATCCAGATGTATGTATCGATTGTGGTGCTTGCGAAGCTGCATGTCCAGCTGATGCTATTGAAGAAGAATAATTTTTTTAAATCTCGCATTAAGCGAGATTTTTATTTTTATAAAAAACCTTTTTATTTAATATAATACTCTTTTAAAATCGTGCGATTTTATAAACAATCGAACAAATTTATTGACATGTGAGCGATTCGTGTTATAATTGAAATATGAGAAGGAGTATAGTAAAAATGGTTATAACTGCTACAGAATTCAAAACAAACTTTGGTAAATATTTAGATCTAGTAATTAACGAAGATATTATTATTACAAAGAATGGAAAACCTATTGCGAAAGTTACTCAACATAGCCAAGATAAATTAGATATTTTAAATAGTTTGATTGGTATTGCAAAAGGTAATGGCGACGCTAATCTAGATCAAATTAAATCTGAAAGGTTATCTCGCCAATGAAAGTTCTAATTGATACTAATATTGTTCTAGATATTTTATTAGAAAGAAAAGATTATATAGAAGATTCGTTGTCGTGCATAAAAAAAGCAATTGATAACGGAGATCGGCTTTTTATATCTGCATCTTCTGCTACTGATATTTATTACATTATAAGAAAACAAACCGGCAGTCGTAGCATTGCATTAGATGGATTAAAGAAAATAGCAGAAATTGCTACGTTTGCTGAAGTGAACGACGAATGCATATACACTGCATTCTATTCGAAACTCGTTGATTTTGAAGATGCTGTTGTAGATGCTGTAGCAACAAATGTAAATGCTGATGTAATCTTAACTAGAAACACATTAGACTTTACTAATTCTACTAATACTATAATGACACCATTTGACTTTATGAAATGTTAAAAAGCCCTCGTGTGAGGGCTTTTTCTTTTTTTATTTGTTCTTTTTAAATTTCATAATCCTTAAAACGTTTAATATAGCTAATAAGCATACACCAACATCTGCAAATATAGCAAATATCATTCCGAACTTACCTAAACTTAAAGCCGGAATTGCGCCTACTAATAATGCTGCAACTTTGATTAATAATATGAATGTTACATTTTCTATTATTATCTTTCTAGTGAATTTTGATATATCCATTGCTTTATTAATCTTATTTAAATCATCATTCATAATAACAATGTCAGCGCATTCTTTAGCGCTATCACTACCAACTCCACCCATAGCAATACCAACATCAGCCAAAGTTAGTGCAGGCGCATCATTAATTCCATCACCTACATAAATTACATTTCCATCTTTTTTATCTTTTAATTCTTTTAAATAATTATATTTATCTTCAGGAAGTAATTTAGCTTTATATTCTTTGAAGTTTGCTTTGCTAGCAATATTATTAGCAACTTCTTCTTTATCACCAGTTAACATTATAGTTATAATCTCTTTAACATTTAAAGCTGTAATTACATCTTTTGCTTCAGCTTTAATCTCATCAGATATTACGATATAGCCATAATATAAATTATCAATTGCTAAATAGAGAATTGTACCAATAGCATTAGTTTTATTAAATTCAATATTAAATTGATTCATCAAGTTTTCATTACCAACTAAAACTACTTTATTATCAATTTTAACTTTAACTCCAGCTCCAGAATATTCTTCAGCTAGTAAGTTTTCATCATTAATTGGTTTACCATAACATTCTTCAATTGATTTAGCAATTGGATGAAGTGAATATTGTTCTGCTTTAGCTACTATTTCAATCATTTCATCCTTGCTCATACCATTTAATGGATTTACTTCACTGACTTTAAAGTTACCTTTTGTAATAGTACCAGTTTTATCAAAAGCAAAATATTCAGCTTTATTTAAAGCTTCTAAGTAATTACCACCTTTAACTAGTATGCCATTAGCACTACATGCTCCAATTCCCGCAAAATATGCTAAAGGAATTGATATTACTAATGCACAAGGACAAGATATTACTAGAATTGTAAATACATTATTTAGTGTATCTACAATACCCTCTTTCACAATCAAAAATTGTACTAAGAATACAATAACGGCAATTAATAAAATCACTGGAGTATAAATTCTTGCAAATTTAGTAATAAACTGTTCAGTTTTACTCTTTTTATTATTTGCTTCTTCTACTAATTTTCTTACTTTTGTTAATGTAGATTCGCTATCTTTTTTAGTAACTTCAACTTCAATGACTTTACTTAAATTAATTGATCCAGATAAAATCTCTTCACCTTCACTTACATAAGTTGGCATTGATTCTCCAGTTAAAGTCTTCATATCTAGGCTAGTATCACCAGTTTTAATTACACCATCAAGTGGTATTCTTTCACCAACTCTAATTGATATAATTTCCCCAACATTTACTTCCTTAACATTCTTAACAGTGCCATTTGATAACATTACAGTATCAACTCTAATTTCCATAAGTTGTTTAATGGCATTTTTAGAATTTTCAGTAGCTCTATCTTGGAAGAATTCCCCTATCTTATATAATAATAAGACCATTGTTCCCTCAAAGAATTCTTTGATAGATAATGCACCTACACTAGCTAGTAACATTAAAGTATTTTCATTAAAGATATCACCATGGATTATTGATAATACTGCTTTAATAATAATATCGTATCCAATAAATACATAACCAACAAGCGCAAGAACAATTCTTATAATTTCTGTGCCTTCTACATCGAATTGTTCTAAAATATGTGCAGTTAAGAAACATATTACACCAATGATTAACAATATTAATCTTATAATCTTTTTAAGTTTCTTATTTTTAATAATATTTAATTCTTCATGTTCGTGATCGTGATCAATACTACATTTATCACATTCACATTCATGATGATGGTGATGATGGTGGTGATGTTCGTGATGATCATGGCCATGATCGTGATCATTATCTTCTTCAATTTTAGAGATTGTAGCACCATGTTCTACTCTACCTACAATTTTACTAACAACATCATATACTTCTACGTTGTTCATATGGGTAATAATAATCTTTTTGTTAATAAAATTTACTTTAGCATTCAAGATATCTTCATCTTTATTTAATGCTCTTTCAACTTTAGCAGCACAATTTGCACAATCTATATCTTCAAAATGATATTCTTCGGTCACCACATCTTGTAAATGATTAAATTCATGATCAGCACAGTGTCCTTCTAATAAACATGCTTTTAAAACCATTTGTGTTTGTTCTTCAGTTAATTCTTCATTACTTGTAATAATAATATCTTTTGTATCATAATTGATATTTACTTCTTGAATAAAATCAAATGCTTCAAGACTTTCAATTATTATTTCTGCACATTTAGGGCAATCAAGTTCATTAACATGTAAATGCTTCTTAATTGACATAAATATATACCTCTTTTCTATTATTTAATAACAGTTCTAAGTGGATCAGTATTAATTTTAGTAACTATTACTTTATCAACTAATCCTAAATCATTCTCCATTTCTTTTGCTAAAGAATAAAATACAATCTTTTCTACGCCATGATTTACTTCAATTAAACATAAATTATCATATTTAGCTCTTTGAGCAGCAGGAAGTTTAATTTCACCACTGATGTAACAATCACATCCAGCGTTAATTGCATCGATTATATCGTTTTCACTTCCCCCAGCACCGCTACATAAACCAACACGCTTAATGATCTTATCATCATCACCGACTACTCTAGCTCCATTTACGTCAAATTGGTCGATAACAAATTTATAAAAATCGCTAAACTTTGTAGCTTCAATTTCACCAACTCTTAGAAAAGAACCTTTAACATTTTCTCCACTAACATTAGATAAGCCTAATACATTAGCCCATACATCGTCAATCCCATGGAATCCAACATCTAGATTAGTATGCATAGAGAATACATTAATATCTCTTTTCATTAATATTTCAATTATTCTACTCTTTTCATTATCAAGTACTATTTTATGAGTAGGATAATATATAAATGGATGATGAGTAATTATTAAATTGCAACCATTACTTAATGCATCCATTAAAACATCCCAAGTTAAATCTAGAGTTAGCATTACTTTAGTTACTTCTCTATTTTCATCACCAATAACAAATCCTAATTTTGGTTGGTCATGATCAACAGCGCTATCTAGTGGAAATCTATTCAATAAATACTCAGTAATTTCTTTAATCTTCATAATTTAATACATCCTTTATTTCTTTTATTTCTTCGTCTAACTTATTTGTTTTCTTATTAATATATATGTTTAATTGATTAGTCCATTTTTTAATAAACATCTCATCTTTATTTTTAAGTAAGAGCGGACCATATTTAATTTCTTTAGGATTTAGCTCCATTTTTCCCTTTTCTAAGACGATTATTTCATAAAACATACTATCTTCTTCAATAATCTTCTCAGAAACTATTTTTAAATTATTATTAACAGCAAACTCTCTAACAATTTCTGTATTTCGATTAGCTTCAATTATGATTCTATTAACATTCTTTAATTTATCAAAACCATCTTCTAAAATCTTAACGATTAGATTTCCACCCATACCAGCTATCGCAACAACTTCCGTGTCAATTCCGATATCCGTTAGGCCTGAGCTTAATAAATAAATAATGTCTCTATATTCACTTAAATTCTTTTTAGCGTTTTCTAGTGGGCAAGTTTTATTATCAACAGCATATGCTTTTTTAATTAAGCCTTTATCAAAAGCAATCTTAATTAAATAGCCATGGTCACAACCAATATCAGCTATAACGCTATATGGAGCAATATAATTGCTTAATTCTTCTATTCTTTTCATTATTATCACCTATAGCATTATATCATAAATTAGTTACATAATAAAAGAATATACTTTAGTTAGCAATAACTAACTAGAGTATATTCTTATTTTAATTATTTGTAAACTAAAAACACTTATAATTACTCGTTACTGCTACTAAAACTAATTCCTGAACCAGCATGATCACTATCACGTTGATCAGTAATATTATCAATAGCAATTACCATAGCTACAAACAACATATAGTCAAAATTATCATCGATTGTTAATACATATGAATCTCTTAAAGATATTTTACGTGCAATATGACCAATTTCTTTTCCATCTAATGTGATTCTATAATTAAATTGGAAAATATTACCCATAATTTCTAATTTTCCTAGTTTGCTTTCTACAAAATATCTATCATGAAGTGAAAATACTTTACGAGATAGTCTTGCTACTTCATTACCATCTGCATCATAAATCATCGCTTTTCTTCTAAATAAGAACCAAAATTTGTTTCTAACTGTATATTTAATATTGTCATTTAAATCCATGACAAATTTCTTTCTTGTAAATGTAAAGAATTTACCTTGAACTTTTAAAACATCATTTTCATTTAAATCTTTAACTACTGATGATCCTCTTAAACTTATCCATTTGTTTCTAATAGCTAATTCCATAAATTTCCTCCTATTATAGTTACATTATATAATAATAAAGCATAAAAAAATAGGGAAATTATTTGAATTTCCCTATTTTAATTATCTATATTGGTTTAATCTAGATTTTCTAGTTGGATGACGTAACCTTCTAATTGCTTTAGCTTCTATTTGACGAATACGTTCTCTAGTTACGTTAAATTCTTTTCCAACTTCTTCTAGAGTGTGAGTTTTACCATCTACAAATCCGTATCTTAATCTAATAATTCTTTCTTCTTTGGGAGTTAGAGTTTTTAGTACGGCATCCATTTCTTCTTTATACATTTCTTGAATAGTATATTCAAGAGGACTTGGTGAATCATTAGCTGCTACGAAGTCTAAAAGTGTAGAATCTTCTTCATCACCTACTGGGTTTTCTAATGATACAGGCTCTAAAGCGATCTTTTGAATGTGGTAAACCATTTCTACGCTAATTCCCATTTCTTTAGCTATTTCTTCAGCTTTAGGTTCTCTACGAAGTTCTTGAGTAAGCTTACGTTGAGTTCTAATTAACTTATTAATAGTTTCAACCATATGAATTGGAATACGAATAGTTCTAGCTTGGTCACCAATTGCTCTAACAATACCTTGACGAATCCACCATGTGGCATAAGTTGAGAACTTATATCCACGAGTGTAGTCAAATTTATTAACAGCTCTCATTAGACCAATATTACCTTCTTGAATTAAATCTTGGAATGCAAGGCCTCTTGCTAAATACTTTTTAGCAATCGATACAACTAAACGTAAGTTAGAATTAATAATAATTTCTCTTGCATCTCTACCTATTTGTACTGATTCATTTAATTCATCTATTTCATCTTCATCATATTCAACTTTAGATTTACCTGATTTAATTAAATTAAGTTTTTCTTCCGCTAATAATCCTTCTCTAACTTTACGAGATAAGTCTAATTCTTGGAATGGAGTAAGTAGTGGAATTTGACCAATTTCTTTTAAATACATTTTGATTGGGTCATCAGATGGAGTATTTGAAGAAATACCAGATACGATATCATCGATATCTTTAGTCTTTAAATCTCTTTCAATTTCCTCGTTTAAAGCGATTAATTCTTCATCGTTCTCTAAATCATCTTTAAATTCTTCTAAGTCCTCATCGAAATCAGTATCTTCTTCAATTTCTTCTGGTTCTTCAGGTTCTTCTTCATCTTTGATTTCATCGTCATCAAGTATTTCTATTCCTGCTTCTTCAATTTCGTTAGCGATTTCCTCAAAAGATTCATCTTCACTAAGTGCTTCTTGAAGTTTAGTTTTAGAAATATATCCTTTTTCACGACCTTCTTGGATTAAATCTTGTATAAGTTGGTTATCAGAGTTCATATTACCTCCATTATCGAATATCTTTATCTCTTTTCCTAATTACAACAGTTTTAGTTTTATGCTTAATCATTTCATTGATATCTTCAGTAGTCTTTTCTGGCTTATCCATAATCTTTTTAGATTGTTGTTCTGAAAAATAGTTCTTTACAATAAATGTTAATTCGTTGATTTGCGAAACTTGAGGTAAAACTTGATGGCTTTCTAAAATGTTTTGAATTAAAACTAATTCATCTTCATCAAGTTTAGAATTAATTTCTTCTTCATCAATTGCCATATTAGTAATATACATTTGCTCAAGTTTATTAATTACTTCACTATTCTTCGCATCCACAAATCTATTATCAAGTTTGTGAGCAATTTCAGATGCTTTATCAATGTGTTTATAAGCAATTATTAATAATTCTCTTTCAGCTTCTAAATATTTATCAGGAATAGCTCTAGGTGCTATTCTTTCAGCTGGTTTAACGCCTTGTTTAAATCCGGCTTCCGTTTGAATAAATGTTTCATCATCAATTGAGACTGGATCAATTGTCATTGGGATAGCTTTAGAAAAGTCTTTATTTAATCCTTCAAAGCTTACTCCTAAGTCGTTAGCTAATATATGTAAATATTTTTCCGCTAATACTTGAGAATTATACATATTGATGTAGCTAAACATTGTATTCTTAAATCTTTCAATGCTACTATCATCACCTAAATCTAGATTTTTCTTCTCTAATTTATAGAAGAAATCTAAACCACTCATTAAATTATTTGTTAAGTAGAAATTAAGGGCATCTTTACCATATTTATTAATGTATTCATCCGGATCGATATCTTCTGGCATTGAGATAACTCTTACCGCAATTCCTGCTTGAAGTATCATTTGAATAGCACGTTTTGTGGCATTGATACCTGGTTCATCACCATCATAACATACTACAATCGTATCAGCTATTTTGCTCATTACTCTAATTTGGTCAACAGTTAGGTTAGTTCCCATACTAGCAACAGCATTCTCGATTCCAGCACGGTATGCAGCAATGACATCCATGAAGCCTTCAAATAAGTATACAGTTTTAGTCTTAGTTATTGATTCTTTAGCTTCGTAATAATTCCATAGAATTAAACCTTTTTTAAAGATTACAGTGTCAGTAGTATTGTAATATTTGCTATCTGGATCATCTTTTAAATATTTTCTTCCACTAAATCCTACTACTCTTCCATCTAAATCTTTAATAGGAAACATAATTCTTCGTCTAAAGCAATCAACAAATTTACCATTACCAACATTTCTAATTAAGCCGACTTCAGCTAGATTAATTGGTAAATGGTTAAAGTTTTCATTTGTTAATTGATTAAACAAGTCATCATCTTTAGAACTAGATAAACCAATTCTAAAGTGATTAATTAGATTATCATCTAAGAATCTATTATGTAAATAATCTTTAGCTATTTTGCCTTCTTGCGTATTTTCTAAATAGAATGAATAAAAATCACATGCATCTTTCATGCAATCATAATATTTTTTATTCTTTTCATATTCTAAATCTTTCTTACTAGCTCTAACTTGGATATTTACAGTAGCTGCTACTTTTCTTAGTGCTTCCATAAATGAGATTTTATCAAAATCTTGCACAAAACCAATTACATTACCACCTTTATTACAACTGAAACATTTATAAATATGTTTATCAGGATTTACATGCATTGACGCATTATGATCATCATGAAATGGACAAAGGCCAATATAATCAGCACCTTTTTTAGTAAGGGGGACTCTTTCTTGAATAATTGAAACAATATCAGCTTTAGTTTTAACTTCTTCTACAAGCTTTTGAAAATCATCATTATCATTTCTATAATTTTTATTCATATTATCCTCCTTTCTAAATCTTATTAATTAAAATGCAATTCTCTTTTCGATATAATCTTTTAATTCATCAATTTTGACTCTTTCTTGAGTCATAGTGTCACGATCTCTAACTGTTACACAATTATCAGTCAAGCTATCAAAGTCAAATGTTACACAGAATGGCGTACCAATTGCATCTTGGCGACGATATCTTTTACCAATTTTACCAGATGTATCATAATCGCACATAAAGTGTTTAGATAGTTCTGTATAAACTTTTAAAGCGTCATCATTAAGTTTATTAATTAAAGGCAATACTGCTACTTTATATGGAGCTAAAGCGGGATGTAAATGTAAAACATCTCTACTATCTCCATCAGGTAATTCTTCTGTATCAAATGCATCACTTAATACAGCTAACAATAATCTGCCAACACCTAATGATGGTTCTACTACATATGGAATATATTTTTCATTAGTTTCAGGATCCATATATTCTAGGTTTTCACCTGAGAATTTTTGATGTTGAGAAAGGTCATAATTAGTTCTATCAGCAATTCCCCAAAGTTCGCCCCAACCAAATAAGAATAAGAATTCAATATCAGTTGTTGCTTTAGAATAGAATGCTAATTCTTTAGGATCGTGATCACGATATCTAATATGATCTTCTTTTAATCCTAGGCTCTTTAAGAAGTCTAGACAATACTTCTTCCAATATGCAAACCATTCTAAATCTGTATCAGGTTTACAGAAGAATTCTAATTCCATTTGTTCAAATTCTCTTGTTCTAAAGATGAAATTACCAGGAGTAATTTCATTTCTAAAGCTTTTACCGATTTGACCGATACCAAATGGAACTTTCTTTCTTGTAGTACGTTGTACATTTTTGAAGTTTACAAATAATCCTTGGCAAGTTTCAGGGCGTAGGTATACTACTGTCTTTTCATCTTCAATAACGCCTTGGTTAGTTTTAAACATTAAATTAAATTTACGAATGTCTGTGAAGTTATGATTTCCGCAATCAGGGCAAGGAATGTTATGTTCTTTAATGTAAGACATTAATTCTTCATTGCTCCAACCATCACCAGTTACTTCTCCATTTGTAAAATCTTCGATTAGTTTGTCAGCTCTATGTCTCGTTCCACAAGACTTACAATCGATTAATGGATCAGAAAATCCTCCTACATGTCCACTTGCTACCCAAACATTTGGATTCATTAATATAGCTGAATCCATACCAACATTATATGGTGATTCTTGAATAAATTTCTTCCACCATGCTTTTTTAATGTTGTTTTGAAGTTCTACGCCTAATGGGCCATAATCCCATGAATTTGCTAATCCGCCATAGATTTCACTACCTTGGTAAACAAAGCCATAATGCTTTAAATAAGCGACTAAATCTGCCATTGATTTTTCCATTGCAAACTCCCCCTTATAATTATGCTAGTCCATTATAATAAACTTTAAGCAAAGTGTCAAGCACTATTTCATTTTTTAAAAAGCAAAAAAAGTCTCTAGATTTCTCTAGAGACTTAAATTTAAATTATTATTCTAAAGTGTCTTCTTTTTCAACTTCTTCATCTTCAGCTTTAGCTGGTTCTTCATCTTTCTTTAAATGACAAATGAAGTTAATTAAGATACCTAAGATTAATGCTACTGCTACTGCAGTAAGTTGAATTCCATTGTCTGCATCGCTTGGATTAGCAGTTAATCCTAAGAAGCATCCGCCTACACCAGCGATTAAGATAGTAGATACAACGAATAAGTTTCTATTATCGCCTAAATCAACTTTTTGAATCATCTTTAAACCAGATACAGCGATAAATCCATATAATGCGATACAAACACCACCCATTACACATGAAGGGATTGTAGCAAGCAATGTAGCGAATGGGCCAATAAATGATGCAACCATTGCCATAATTGCAGTAACTAAGATTGTGATAGTTGAAGCATTACCAGAAATTGCTACTGTAGCGATTGATTCACCATATGTAGTATTAGCAGCTCCACCGAAGAATGAACCTACCATAGATCCAACTCCATCACCAAGTAATGTATTGCTTAGACCAGGGTCTTTTGTTAAATCAGAACCGATGATTGAACTTAAGTTCTTATGATCTGCTAAATGTTCTGCAAATACAACGAATGCTACAGGAACATATGCGATAGCGATTTTACCAATGTAAACGCCCATATTACCAACTGTACCATAATCAAATTGATCAAATTGGAATGCTTTTAAGAATACAAAATTAGGATACCATTCAATTGCTTGGAATTTGCCAAAGTTAATGATTTCTTCTGCACCTGTTAAAGTGAAGATAGTAGCAAGTAAATAACCTGCACCAATTCCGATTACGAAAGGAATCATCTTTAAGAATTTTTTACCAAATACTGAGCAAACAATAGTTACAAATAAAGTAGTAAGACCGCATAAGATACCTAACCAACCAGCGCTCTTTAAATCACCAATGGCATTTCCTGCTAAACTTAGTCCAATAATAGCAACTGTAGGTCCAATTACTACAGCTGGCATGATCTTATCGATCCATGAAGTACCAGCAAATCTAACGATAAATGAGATTAATACATAAACTAATCCTGCAAATACACAACCCAAGATTAATCCAAAATAACCAAGTTGCATTGATACACCACCAGCAAAGGCAGCAAGCATAGATCCTAAGAAGGCAAATGAGCTTCCTAAGAATACAGGGCTTTTGAATCTAGTAAATAATAAGTAAACTAATGTACCTGCTCCAGCTCCAAATAATGCAGCTGCTGGGCTTAAATCATGTCCTACGATTGCAGGAACGGCGATTGTTGCTGCTAAAATTGCTAACAATTGTTGCAAAGCAAAAATCAAAATCTTTCCAAATGATGGTCTGTCTTTTACATTGTAGAATAAATTCATAATTAACCTCCTCACTACAAATGTATAATAAAAATTCAAAAATAAAGACTTGAAATGGTATCTAGATTAGATACCTCTTTCAAGTCTAAAAAATAAATAGTGAGGGTGGGAAAAGAAAGGAGTTATAAGAAATAAAAATAATGTTATTAGAACAATTAAATTTAAAGTTTCCATAAAGAACCTCACTATCTATTAACATATTTGAATAGTTATTTTGTTTTAAACAACCTAACTTACTAGTATTATAATATATCTTTTAAAAATAAAAATATGAAAATGGTTTCATTTTAAAATAAAAACATTTTCATAATTTTCTTAATTATTTATTTTTTTATAAATCTTTTCTACGTTACTTTCAAATCCTAAGAAATGACTATAAAACATATTTAAAACTTTATTTAAATCATCATAATTGTATTTAATTTGATCAATGTTTTCGATCAGTTTATCTAATTTAACTAAATATAATATTCTAAATAAATCTAATTCTTCTTTTGTTAAATGATAATCCATAATGTTTTTACAATTATTACATTTCATACCGCCATCAAATAAAGAAAAATATGCTAATTCTTCTTTTGATCCACAATTAACACAAGAATTAAAATTAGGAGCTAAACCAATTAAATATAAAAACTTAATTCTAAAAATTAATTCTATTAATTTATGATCTGCATTATTATTAATTAAATCTAAGCATTGTTTTAAGAATTCATATGCTATTTCATTATTATTAATATGTTCTACTAAAGCATTAATTAATTCAAATATACGTAAAGCAGATTTAGTTAAATCAATGTTATTAATAATATTAGTATAATAATTTTCTACTTTACCACCGATTAAATATTTACCTCTATCTTCATACTTAAGTAAAATGAATTCTTTTGCGAAATTAAATGTATGACTAGAAGGTTTTTGAGCACCTCTTACATTTAAGCTTTTAAGTCCAGAAATTGTAAAAAGGGTGATAATTTTATTACTATCACCATAATCAATTGATTTAATTACAATTCCTTCGTTTTCAATCATTTTATTTATCTAATGTATATCCTAACTTTCTAATTTCCGATTCTCTATCACGCCAATCAGGGATTATTTTAACCCATAAATCAAGATATAGTTTTTCTCCAACAACTTTTTCAATATTTTGACGAGCTAAAGTACCAATTTCTTTAATCATTTTGCCACCGGCACCAATGATTATTTTCTTTTGGCTAGCTCTTTCCACAATTATCGTAGCCCTAACATTTAAAAGTCCATCAATATGTTTAACTTCTTCAGTAACAACTGCTACACTATGAGGAACTTCTTCTTGAGTTTTTAAAAGAATCTTTTCTCTAATAATCTCAGAAATGATAAACTTTTCTGGATGATCTGATACTTGATCTTTAGGATAATACATTGGTCCTTCTTCAAGATTAGCAATTATTCCTTTTAATAATTCATCCACATTATCCCCGTTTAAAGCACTAATGTAAAATGTATCAATAAATTTATAATTAGCATTTAGTTTAGCTACATTTTCTGATAGTTTATCTTTATCTTTAACTAAATCCATTTTATTAACTACTAAAATAGCATTGGCATCAATCTTAGAAAGCATTTTTAAAACAAATTCGTCACCTGTTCCAAAATCAGTAGTTCCATCAAATAATAATAAGACTAAATCTACATCTTTAATACTTCTAAATGCTTGCTTATTCATATATTCACCTAGTTCATGTTTTGGTTTATGAATACCAGGTGTATCAATAAATATGATTTGGGCATCTTCAGTTGTATAAATGCCATTAATGATATTTCTAGTAGTTTGGGGTTTAGGACTAATAATGGATACTTTTTGACCTAAACAATAATTTAGAAATGTTGATTTACCAACATTAGGCCTACCGATTATAGATACAAATCCGCTTTTAAACATTTAAATCACTTTCTTCAAAAGCATAAGGTAATAATTCGCTTACTGTCATAACTAAAACATCTTTATTAAGGTTAGTTAAATATACTTTAGCATCTTTATTCATTAATTCACTCATTACTTGTCTACATGCTCCACAAGGACTTCCAGGTCTTGCTGTATCGGTTAAAACAACTAAACTAACAATATCTGCTTTTGTATATCCTTTTGCAATAGTTTGGAATAAAGCATTTCTTTCTGCACAAATGCATAAACCATATGAAGCATTTTCTACGTTACATCCACCAATCATTTCACCATTTTTAAGTAGAACGCACGCTCCTACTTTAAAGTGTGAATAAGGTGCATAAGCATTATTAAAATTTGCTAAAGCAACTTCATACATTTTTTCAAAATCTTTCATAATTACCTCTATCTTTTAATTATATTATCCATTATTTCATCTTGAATGCTAAACATTTCTTTTTCATCTTCTTCATTTAAATGATCATATCCATGTAAATGTAGAAGTCCATGACACATTAAAAATGTAAATTCTCTTTGCAAACTATGATTATATTCATTAGCTTGAAGGATTGCTTTAGGTATACAAATAAATATTTCACCCATATAGCCAGCTTCATCATGCTCTTCAAAACTAATTACATCTGTTACTTTATCTATTTTTCGATAATCTCTATTGATTTCTTGGATTCTTTTTTCATCTACAAGAATTACTGTAGCATTATCTTTTGTATGAAATCTTTTCTTAAAGGCTTTAATTAAAGCTTTTTTAGCAAGCTTTACATCTAAATCTTTAATATTAGATACATCATATTCTTCAATAATTCTAATCTTCATCTTTAATGCCCTTTAAATCATCTAAAAAGTTCTTTTCATATTTAGCTACAATCTTATAAACAAGTGGATGTCTCATAACATCACTCTTATCAAACTTACACATAGAAATACCTTTAATGTTACTTAATAATTCAAATGCTTCTACTAATCCTGATTTAGCATTATATGGAAGGTCAATTTGGGTGATATCACCAGTTATAATCATCTTAGAATTAAAACCAAGTCTAGTTAAAAACATCTTCATTTGGGATGTTGTGGCATTTTGAGCTTCATCTAAAATGATAACTGAGTTATCTAGAGTTCTTCCTCTCATATAAGCAAGTGGACATACTTCGATTGCTCCTTTTTCCATTAATTTAGTAACATGTTCTTTACCAAAACAATCATCTAGACAATCATATAATGGCACTAAATATGGATCAATCTTTTCTTTTAAGTCACCAGGTAAAAATCCTAATTTTTCCCCTGCTTCTACCACTGGTCTAACAAGTACTATTTTTTTACACATACCAGTTTTAAGTAGTTTAGATGCATAACATACTCCTAAAAATGTTTTACCAGTTCCCGCGGGTCCTACCGCGAATATAATATCACTAGATTCTAATGATCTTAAATAATTAATTTGATTGATTGTCTTGGCATAGATTGGTTTACCATTAGATAAAGTAGTTACTAATTCTTTCTTTAAATATACTTCAAGTAAATCATTAATATTATTTGAATTAACTGATTCATAAATATTAATTAATTCTCTTTCACCTAAAGTCATATTATTATCTAGTAGTTTCTCAATTACATCGATAAATTTAAGTAATTTCTCTTTAGCTTCACTACTAGCTCTATTATCTATTTCAATCTTACCTTCGATAATGATAAATTCATAACCAATTAGTTCCACAATCAAATTTAAATAGCGATTATTAGGACCAATTATGGATCTTTCATGAGAAAGATTATTTAGTTTTCCTATTTGTATAAGTTGTATGTTTAATTCCAAATATGTCACCTCTTAGTATTATGCTATTTGTTTTGATTTAATGTATAAATCAATATCATTTACAATATATTTTGTTCCTGTAGTATGTAAAGCTTCATAAAACGATTTAATATAATTAAAAACATCATACTTATTAAACAATTCTATGATTTCTTTTCCATTAAGGTTTTTATTGTTCTTATATTCCTCTAAACATAGAATAATGAATGGTAATTCTTTACTCATGATTGGCCCTCCGGAAACTCAATTTCTCCAGTTTCTTTTTCACTCTTCCACATAGTATAAAGCATCAAAGGACTATAATGCCATACCCATGTATCTTCGTCAGCTAATAATTCATATAATTTTGAATTATATAATTGTTCAATAGCTACAATCTCATCCATATGCTCTTTTTCTATAATAATTTCTATAAGTTTAGGCAAAATTGCTATACTCAACAACATATTAAATTTTATATTCATGATCATATTCTCTTTTTTAATATGCAGGATATGTTTTATCGATATTAATTACATATTTAAATATTCAATAAATCTATCAAAGTTTTGTTCTCTATCTCCATATCTAAATACCGAGCAGCATTCTAAAACTTGCATAAATTTATTCGCAACTTCGTATCTTACAATTTTCTCAACTTCATCTAGTTTTACATTTTGATATTTATCTTTTAATTCTAAGAACCATTCATAATGTTTTGGATCAATTAAGTTAGCTTTAGAGTTATCAATTAAAGCATCTTTAATTGGTTCTAATTCATCTTTTAATCTACCAGGTAGGACTGCTAAGCCTGCCACTTCGATTAAGCCAATGTTTTCTTTCTTGATGTGATGTAAGCTTCTATTTGGATGGAATATTCCTTCAGGGAATTCCTCGCTAGTTCTATTATTTCTTAAAACTAAATCCAAAACATATGTGCCATTTTCAAATCTAGCAATTGGTGTAACTGCATTATGTCTGATTCCATTTGTATAAGCATAAATCTCATGTTCTATATCTTCATATTCAGTCCACATATCCATAATATAAATTGCTAAATCGATTAATTGTTTTCTATTATTAGTTCTAAGTCTAATAACATCCATTGGCCAGTTTACATATGTTATATGAACATCATCATAATCTTTTATCTTAATTTCTTTTAAATCTTTCGCATCAAACATTGCAAAGCGGTATCTTCCACCTTGGAAATGGTCATGTGACAAGATTGAACCACCAGCAATTGGAATACCAGCATTAGATCCCATGAAATAATGAGGAAATTGATCAATAAAATCAACTAATGCAAGAATTGTAGAGGAATTAGCACGCATTGGGAAATGATTCTCATTTAATATAATTGTATGCTCATTATAATATGTATATGGAGAATATTGCATATACCAATTCTCACCATTTAATTTAAGTGGAATTAATCTTAAATTTTGACGGGCAGGATGAGTCGCAGTCCCCGCAAATCCCATATTCTCTTTACACAATAAACATTTAGGATAACCATTTTGCGGAGCAAGTCTTGCTGCTTCTATTTCTTTTAGGCTCTTTTCTGGTTTTGATAAGTTAATAGTAATATCTAACTTACCATATTTAGTATCAGCTTTATAACAAATGTTTTTATCGATACGATCTTTTCTAATGTAATTAGATTTAAGCGATACATCATAAAAATAATCAGTAGCATACACATAACTAATCTTAAGCTGTTCTAAGAAGTTTTTATAAACAACTGATGGATGAGGAGTTAAAAACCCCATAATACGTGTATCAAATAAATCATAATCAGTAATTGTATCTTCAATTAATCCTTTAGCGCATGCTATATCGCATAAACCTTTTAAAATAACTGGTAATGCGGGATAATTATGTTTTTCAACACGATTAAATTCTTTTTCTTTAATCAAATCAATTACTAAATTACCGATATAAATACTATCAAGTTCGGTAATTAAGTGATTATCAATCCCATAATCGATTAAATTATTAATTAATTCATTATAATTCATAATCTTCTCCTAAATTTAATATTCTTGTATTACCAGCAACTCTTGCTACATACACTTCACATTCATGACCAATTACTTCTAAATACTTATTCTTTATATCTTTAATGGCATCATTTACTCTATCTTTATTAATGATTGCAATTGCACAACCGCCAAAGCCAGCACCCGTCATTCTAGCACCTAAGCAATCAGGTTGACTTAATGCTGCTTCTACTAAAGTATCTAGTTCTATGCATGATACTTCATAATTATTCTTTAAAGATTCGTGACTTTGATTAAGTAGTTTACCAACTAGTTCTAAATCATTATTTTGTAACGCATCATAACAATCTTTTACTCTAGCCATTTCACTTACGCAATGAAGAGCTCTTCTAAATATTACATCATCTTCAAATTTATCTTTTATATGAATTAAGTCTGTAAACTTTAGGCTACATAGATCATTAACTTTATAATACTTATTTACTATTTCTAATGCCCACTTACATTCATTTAGTCTTTCATTATATTTACTAGATGCTAAATCTCTTTTTTTACAACTATTCATAATTAGAATTCGATAATCACCTAATTCAAATTTAGAATATGAATGTTCTAAATTAGCACAGTTTAGTAACATTACAGAATTATCTTTTGCACAAGATATAATGAATTGGTCCATTATTCCGCAGTTAACTCCAATATAATCATGTTCTATTGCTTGACTAAGTAAAGCTATTTTTTCATCACTAATATCAATATTATAAATTTGTTTAAAACAATTAAATATTAATACTTCTAAACTAGCACTACTTGATAAACCAGATGATGTTGGGATAGTACCTAAAAATGTTAAATCTAAGCCAAAAGGTAGTTTATATCCTAATTTATTTAATTCATAAATTGCACCCTTTACAAAATCAGCCCAGTTAGATCCTTTTTCATAAGAATCGATATTAAAACTAATTATTCCTAAATTATCAAAATTTTTAGAATAACAGTTTATTATCTTATCATTTCTTTTAGATACTAATAAATATGTACCTTTAGTTATCGCAAAAGGTAAAACTAGACCACCATTATAATCAATATGTTCACCTATTAAATTAACTCTTCCTGGAGTAAATAAAAATAGTGATGGATCATTATAATATAGTGATTTATGTAAAGCGATTAATTCAAAAGATTGCATAATGTATTCCTTTACTATGTATTTATTCTTCTTTTCTTAACTCTTCTAATTTCTTTTCAAAATAATCAGGAAGTGGTGCACTAAAGCTTAAAAGTTTTCCCGTTCTTGGATGATAAAATGATAATTCTTTCGCATGTAAATATTGGCCGTGATCTGGATCAATTTCTGATCTATATCCATAAATTGGATCCCCGACAATTGGATAACCAATATATTTCATATGAACTCTTATTTGATGAGTTCTACCAGTCTCTAATAATACTTCAATTAAAGTATGTTTTTTAAATCTTTCAATAACTTTAAAATTAGTAATAGCACTCTTTCCACCCTCTTGAACCGACATTTGTTGACGAGACTTAGGGTCACGAGCAAGAGGCGCATCAATTCTACCTAAATTGTGACTAATTACTCCACTACAAATAGCAATATATTTTTTAGTAACTTTCTTTTCCGAAAATTGAATGCTTAAATTGCGATGGGCAAAATCATTTTTACAAGCCACTAATAGCCCAGATGTATCTTTATCGATTCTGTGTACGATACCTGCTCTAATTTCTCCATTAATCCCTGATAAATCAGTGCAGTGATACATTAAAGCATTAACTAATGTATCTTGATAATTACCAGCTCCAGGGTGCACTACCATGCCAGCTGGTTTATTAATAACAATGATATCACTATCTTCATAAACAATATCTAGTGGTATATCTTGTGCTACAATATCAACTTCTTCTAAATCTTTAATAGTTACATCAATAACATCATTATCTTTTAAAATGTAATTAGCTTTTTCTATTTTGCCGTTTACTAAAACAAGTCCATCTTTAATTAACATTTGGACATATGATCTAGTAACATCTTCAAGTTCATTTGCTAAATATTTATCAAGGCGTGTAGCTTCACCATCAAATTTATAAACTAAATTAATTATTTCCATTAGATTCTTCTTCCTTTATTTCATCTTCAGGAACATTTGGTTTATCTTTATCTTTTTTAGATGCAAATAATTCTTTTTCAAAGAATAATAAGTTTACAATTAAAGCTATAACACCAATTACTAATAAACTATCTGCAATATTAAAGGTTGGCCATGGATCTAGTGAAAGTCTAGTGAAAGGCCAATCATGTCCCATTCCTAATGGATAAAATGATAAAAAGTCTACTACACCACCATTATTAAAGATTCTATCAATAAAATTACCAACAGTTCCTGATACAATTAAACATAAAGACCAAGAAAATAATTTTCTTTTAGTAAAATTAATATCTTTCCCTAGATATATAAATATGCCTAAAGCTATTAGAGTAATTATTATTAATAATACTTGTTTACCCGAAAAACTACCATTCATGGCTCCTGTATTTTCAGAATAAGTAATGTAAAAGAATTTATTAATTACTTCTATACCTGGATTAAGTCCATATTGTACATTACTCTTAACTACATATTTAGTAATTTGATCTACAGCTACAAAACAACTAATAATCAAAATAGCAAATATATAGTGTTTATATTTTTTTAATAAATCTATAAATTTATTCATATTTACCTCACAAACATTATTAGACATGCGAATATAATTACTAATGTAAAGATTGCAAAGCCAATATTTGTTACTTGATATAAGAATACTGCTTTTGGATTTAATTTTTTAGCTATTTCATTATCTTTATAAGTAGCTTTCGCAAACATTATTTGTAAAGCATTAGAGATACCATTTAGTAGCATTAAAATAAACCAACCGATAAATGAAATTATAATGATAGAAATCGTATTACGACCATATATATAAAATAATTGGATATACATTAAAATGATAGGTAACATTAATAGTAGCGTTAAGCCGATACTTTCAAATAATAATATCCAATCAGCCCACTTCTTCATTTTAATTTCATAATATTCTTTCATATTTTGTTTACCTTGAGAACGTAAATTCATTAGTTTACCTCCTTAAAGTAATCAATAATGTCCGAAAACTTTTCTACTTTAACTAAAACAAAGCTTCCTTTAGCAAAATTATTATAAGCATCTAGTGCATCATCATAATCTAAGTAATCTACAAAGAATACATCAATATTATTAATACGATTGCATTCATATGCTGTAATGATCTTTTGCTTAATTGCACCAATTGCGCCACCTTTAAACTCTAAATTATTATCATTATAGACAAGCTCAATTGTTCCCGTTCCTACTACTACTTTGCCTTTAGTGATATCTTCACCAATTAGTGAGTTATATATTGCTAGGCTTTGGAGTAATCCTCCACTTGGTCCGATTGTAGAGGTTGGATTAATGGTGTAAGAAGGATATGTATTATCTTGATCAATAACGTAGTATGCTTCTGTTCTAAAGCCCACATAATATCCACCATTTTCAGCTGAATGAAGATATAAATTTAAATCTTTGGTAATATCGCCTCTTTTAACTGTTACTAATATTCTATTATTAACAATATTATCGCGGCTGAATAGGGTCCAAAAATGATTTTCTGATTCTACTTTTTCTCCTTTTACATGGGTAATGATATCACCAGCTGCTAGTTGGCTATCCCCATATGTATGACTAACTGATTCTACAATCATCCCACAAAACTCATAAGCAATTTTTATTTCATTATTAACTTTAGAAGCTTCAGTATAAGCCGCAATGATTGATTTAGTCATACTTAAGTTCATCATTATTGTTCCTTGAACTTGTTCTTCTAAATCGCTTAAATCAGTTTTAGGATTATATTCATCCACATCAAATTTTGGATTGATACTAGATAACATATATCTAAATAAAGATACTTTATTTTTAGAATAAACTGCTAAAGTATAAATTTGCCCAGTTTTATTATCTTTATATTTTTCATCATTAATTACAATCCTATCACTTGCTTTACTAGTAAATCCTGGAGTTGTAACAGTGTAATTCACTTTAATTACGCAGATTAATAAAAGGAATGTCCATAAAAGCATGCTAAAGATTACTAGAGCTTTAGTTACAACTCTAGCACGTTTAAATCTATTAAACAAATCTTTAAGAAATGCTACCATTATTATCCTACTTTATAGTTATTTCCACTTTTTCAATCTTACGGTATTTAATACCAGCTGCATCTAACATCTTTTTAGATGCGATATCAGATGGTGTACCATTATATTTATCATCCATATAAACAATTTCTTTAATTCCACTTTGAATGATTAGTTTAGCACATTCATTACATGGGAACAGGCTAACATATAATTTGCAACCATCTAGTGACGCATTAGCATTTAAAATTGCATTAGGTTCTGCGTGAACAACGTATGGATATTTGTTATCTAAGAAATCTTCTTCTTTATTAGCCCATGGAAATTCTTCATCAGAGCATCCATAAGGAAAGCCATTATATCCAATCCCAACAATTCTATTTTTTGCATTTACGATACATGCACCAACTTGAGTGTTAGGATCTTTAGAACGCTTAGCAGATAGTAATGCAACTCCCATAAAATATTGATCCCAACTAATATAATCTTTACGTGCTTGAGTAGGCATATTATTCTCCTTTATTTAGTAAATATTTAATACAATAATCAGCTAGTTGAAGAGAAAATGTATTTACAACCACCATATATGATCCAAGTTCTTCACAAACTGGAGTTTCTATTGAAGATACAACTGGAAAATCAAATCCTCTAAGTTTATTTCTTATTACTTTTGCTACTGGATCATAAGCAGTTTTTGATAATTTAGTAACAGATACTTTTGATGGATCAATCTTTTTAGCAGCCCCCATTGAACTAATAAATTTAATATTTAAATCTAAACATTTTTTAATTAAATCTATTTTAGAAGGCAAATCATCAATTGCATCAATTAAAAAATCAAATTGTAAATCAAATATTTCTTCATCTACTTTTTTAGTTAATTTTATAACGTTACAATCTGGATTAATATCTTTAATCATTTGTTCTAAAACATCTGTTTTATATAATCCAATTGAATTCACGTTAGCTACTACTTGGCGGTTGATATTTGTCTCTTCGACAGTATCGTAGTCGCAAATTATGAGACTACCAATGCCGGATCTTGCTAAAGCGAGGCAAGCATCGCCTCCAACTCCGCCAAGTCCTACTACGCATACAGTTGATTTAGATAACTTTTCTAAACCACTTTCTCCAAACAATGGAATTAAACGTTCAAATTTAGACATATTATTTATCAAAATGAATCTTTAATTCTTTTAATTGACGTTCATCAACTGCACTTGGTGCTTCACTCATTGGACAAATTGCATTAGCACTCTTAGGAAATGCTATTACTTCTCTTAGAGATTGCGAATGAGTTAGTAACATGGCTAGTCTATCTAGACCAACAGCAATTCCACCATGAGGAGGTGTACCATATTTTAGACCTTCAACGAAGAATCCAAATTTAGCCTTGATTTCTTCTTCAGTTAAACCGATAGCTTTAAACATTGTTTCTTGAACATCTTGATTATGAATTCTTATAGATCCACTACCTAGTTCGTATCCGTTTAATACGATATCATAGCATTTAGAATAACATTCTTCTGGTTTTGTTAAAAGTTTTGCTACACACTCATCTTTTGGCATTGTAAATGGATGATGAGCAGCAACCCATCTATTTTCTTCTTCATCCCATTCAAAACTTGGCCAATCTGTAATCCAAGTGAATTCATATCTATTCTCATCAATTAAACCTAAGTCTTTGCCTAAGAAGTTTCTTAAATATGATAAAGATGCATTAACTACATTCTTTTTATCAGCTACGATTAATACTAGGTTGTCTTTTTCTAAACCTAATTCTTTAAATTTAGCAAGAATTTCTGGAGTAATAAACTTAGCAATGCTTCCGTTAACTGCCTCACCATCAAATTTAAACCAAGCTAATCCTTTTGCTTTAAATTTCTTAATGTCTTCAGTTAATTTATCGATATCTTTGCGAGAATATTTGCTAGCATTTGGTGCTATAACGCATTTAACGATGCCACCATCGCTAATTGCATTATCAAATACTACAAAATTCATATCTTTAGCAATACTAGTTATATCTTTTAATTCTAATCCAAATCTTAAATCTGGTTTATCATTACCATATAATGCCATCGAATCATCAAATCTAATTCTTCTAAAAGGTGTTACTAGATCAATATTCATAACATCTTTGAATATTTTTTTAAACATACCTTCCATTAAGCTATAGATATCTTCTTCATCGATGAAACTCATTTCTACGTCAATTTGGGTAAATTCCATTTGACGGTCAGCTCTTAAGTCTTCATCTCTAAAACATTTAGCGATTTGATAATATCTATCCATTCCCGCAACCATTAATAATTGTTTATATAGTTGAGGTGATTGAGGTAAAGCATAAAACTTACCAGGATGAACACGTGATGGTACTAAATAGTCTCTAGCACCTTCAGGTGTAGATTTACCAAATGCTGGTGTTTCAACGTCTACAAAATTCAAATCGTCAAAATATCTTCTAACTGCTTTAGTAATATCATGTCTTAAGATTAAATTAGATTGCATACAAGGTCTTCTTAAATCTAAATAACGATATTTCATTCTAAAATCTTCAAGCGCATCAGTCTTATCAGCTACAATCATTGGCGGTTGAGCTGCTTTAGATAATATTTCTACAACGCTAGCTTCAACTTCAATATCACCAGTAGGAAGGTTAGGGTTTTTAGATTCTCTTTCAATTACTCTACCTTTTACTTTTAATACATATTCATTACCAACTGTATTTAAAACATCATATGCAGCTGTTCCTGCTTTAGCAGCAATTTGGGTAATTCCGTATCTATCTCTCAAATCTACAAAGATTAAACTACCTAGATTACGACTTTTAGCCACCCATCCACATAAAACTACAACTTTTTCAATATCACTAATTCTTAGTTCTCCATTAGTATGTGTTCTCATAACTATACCTCTATTTAATATATTTAATTAAGTCATCTTGACTTATTGTAATTTGTTCTTTTGTTAATGTATTCTTTAAATTTACTTTTTTAGCAAGGCGTTCTTCTTCACCAATTATTGCTATATATTTCGCATTTAATCTTGCTGCTGTCTTAAACTGGCTCTTCATAGACATTGATGCATAATCAAGTTCTGTTTTTACACCTAAATTTCTAAGCTTATTAGCAAGGTTTAAAGCAACAACTTTTGATTCTTCATCTAAGCCCATAATGAATAGATCTGTAGAGTTATCTAGATTATTAAATAATCCTTCTTTTTCCATTAAAAGTTTTACTCGCTCTAGTCCAATGGCAAAGCCAATACCAGGAACATCTACTTTTCCCATATCGTATAGCATATTAGCGTATCTTCCACCGCCGACAACTGCTAAGCCATTTAATTCATCATCAGAATTAATAATGCACTCAAAAACAGTATCAGTGTAATAATCTAGTCCTCTAACTAAGTTTTCATCTACTACATAAGGTATACCTAGATTATCTAAATATTTCTTTACATCATTAAAGTAATCAATTGATTCTTGATTTAAAAAACTTGATAGTTTTGGTGCATTTAGGATTTCATCTCTACCCGCATCAACTTTACAATCTAAGATTCTTAAAGGATTAGCATTAATCCTTTTTTTACAATCTTCGCAGAATGTATCAATATATCCGCCAAAATATTCTTTTAAAGCTTTAGAATAATTGTTACGAGACGAGCTATCGCCAATTGAATTAATTTTTAAAGAAATATTTTGAATACCTAAAGATTTACATAAATAATATCCGAATGCAATCAAATCAGCATCTAACATTGCTCCGGCTTTACCATATACTTCAACCCCAAATTGGTTGAATTGACGGTATCTACCTGCTTGTTGACGCTCATAACGAAACATTGGACCAACGTAATATAATTTCTTGATCCCTGCTTCTCCATACATTTTATTTTCTAAATAACTTCTCGCAATAGCTGCAGTTCCTTCTGGTCTTAGAGTAATGCTACGTCCACCTTTATCTAAGAATGTATACATTTCTTTAGTAACTACGTCAGTAGTTTCGCCTACACTCTTAACAAATACTTCAGTATTTTCCATAATTGGTGTAACAATCTCTTCAAAACCATAACATCTAGCAACATTAGCCATCTTGTCTTGAATTAGACGCATTTTTTGTGCATCTAAGCCAATGAAGTCTTGAGTTCCTTTTACTTTTTGATATCCCATATTATCCTCCTATTAAAAAAAGCCCATAAGAATCATTACAATTCTTAAGGACTAGATAATTATCCAGCGGTGCCACCTTAATTAAAAACATATAAATATGTTTTTCGCTTCTTTTGTTTTTAACGCAAACTACACGCTTATAAAAGACCTATTCAGGTGTCGGAATAATAATTTAAATAATAAGTTTGCACCAACCACTTACTCTCTGCATAAATAAATTATCTTCATCCTGCTTAATCGGCTATTTAACTATACCCATTATACTCATTTTTATTAACATAGTCAACCAGTAAAAATTTATAGCACTTTATCTTAAGATATTTTTTATAACTGCTAACAGTTATATTGATTTATTAATGTAAAAGCCTCTTTTACAAGAGGCTTATTTTATTCTTTATTTGAACCTGTAAATGATTTTACAGTCTTAAGTTTTTTATCAGTGTATGGTGGATATTTTAGATTAATTTCTTTTTTGCCTTTAACTAAAACGCTCTTTTCATGGCTAAAAGCAACAAATGATTTCTTGCCATGATATGCGCCCATTCCACTTCTACCAACACCGCCAAATGGTAGTTTTTCATTTGTTAGGTGCATGATGCAATCATTGATGCAACCTCCACCAAATGAACATTCTCTCATTACTTTATTTTGAATATCTTTATCAAAAGTAAACAGATATAAAGCAAGTGGCTTTTCAGCTTTTTTAATATGATCAATTACTTTATTTATATCATTAAATGAAATTATTGGCATAATTGGACCAAATATTTCTTCTCCCATTATGGCATCATTATAATCTACATTATCCATAATGATTGGTTCGATTAACCTTCCTTCAATTTTGCCACCCATTACTACTTTAGATGAGTCAATTAATCCTTTTAATCTTTCCACATGTTTCTCATTAACAATATGCGTAAAGTCAGGTGTAATCTTTCCATCTACATAATAGAATTCATTGATGTAATGCTTAACTTTCTCAATAAAAGCATCTTTTATCTCTTCATCCACATAAATATGATCTGGTGCTACACAAGTTTGGCCTGCATTTAAATACTTGCCCCATGTAATTCTTTTAGCTGCCATATCAATATTTGTATCTTTACATACAATTACTGGTGATTTTCCACCAAGTTCTAAAACAACAGGAGTTAAGTTATGGCTAGCTTTTTCCATAACAAGCCTACCTACCCTATCTCCACCAGTAAAGAATATAAAATCAAATCTTTGTTCTAATAATTCAGTATTTTTATCTCTTCCACCAAGGACAGTATAAATATAATCATCATTAAATACATCTAAAACTTCTTTTATAGCATTAGATACATTAGGGCAGTAATTTGATGGTTTAACAACACTTACATTTCCTGATGCAATGCTTGCTACTAACGGACTTAGGGCAAGTTGCAAAGGATAATTCCATGGCGCCATGATTAAACATACTCCATAAGGTTCAGGATAAATTAGGCCGTGCGAAGGGAAATTTACAATTGATGTAGATACTTTATGTGGAGCCATTAATTTCTTTAAATGCTTTAAAAAATAATTAATCTCACCAATTACCATTGAAAATTCACAAGATATAAAATCAAATTCACATTTATTTAAATCTTCCATGAATGCTTTAGCTAATTTATCTTTATTAACAAATAATGAATGTTTTAATTTCTTTAAAGCATCAATTCGATATTTATAATCAAGTGTTTTACCACTATAAAAGAAAGATCTAAGTTTATCAATATAATCCATTATAGTCCTCATCTTCTTTTATTATCTCTTTTTCTTTATCTATAGTTTCCAAATTAGTATTAGCAAATCTATCTCTTGATATTCCAATAGCAAGACAAATTCCCCAAGCTACGCTAACATTTATAAATGTACATATCATACTTGATATCCAAAATTCTCCAGTTAAGCAACCTAACCATAAATGCGGAGCAAAGAAAGGTAATAATATTATATAAATCTCATCAAATGCTTCAGGTGGATATAAATCATAACTAAATAATGCTTTAAATCCTTCTTTAGAAAAGTCTTCTAGATTCAAAAAATAACAAGCTGCTATACAAAAGATTACGGGAATGAATGTTAAGATTAAAGCTTTCTTCCAGTTATATAATAAATCTTCATTCATCTTTCTTCTAAAGATATATACTTGCATAGCTACAAATACAGTTGCGATAAAGAATGTTTCAATAAAGCCAGTATCAAGTCTTGTTGGTAAGATTATCTTAATTAGAGTATCAAGTAATGCCACCACAAAGAAACCAATAATGCCGGAAGCGATAGTTAAGCCTGGGATATAGAATAAATACCTAATTGAATAAAAGAAATAATAAATAGCTTTGCAAATCTTAGCTATAGATTTATAAATTCCAATTAGTATTCTAATAAATAAATTATGTTTCTTTTCCATGATTTTATCTCTTTAGAATAGTCTTTTTATCTTCTATGATGACTAAATCATCTTTATATAGTTTACCTAAAGCTCTTTTAAATGCAGATTTACTCATTTTAAAGACATGATCGATAACAATCGCATCAGTTTTATCGCCATAATTCATTACACCATTATGTTCTTTTAGAAAATTAAGAATAATATCGGCATCACTTAATCTTTCTAATTCTTTTTGTTCAATAGTTGTACCAGTGTAATCTGTTTCATTAACTTTAGTGATTTTAACTTCCATGGCTTCCCCTAGTTTTGGTCTAGATCTTAAATTAGATTTATGAACAAAGATAACATTATAATCTTTAGTTACAAAATTGACACCACTATCAGTTATTCTATATACATAAGCTAGGTATTTATTACCTTCGATTAATTTATCACCTTTATTTAAAACAATAATTTCATCTTTATTTAATAATCTAAAATATAAATTATGAGCTCTATATTTTAAATTCCCCAAAAGTAGGCTACCAACATTTGGTTCGTACTTCTCTACATACGAATCTTTAGAGAATAATATATCTTTACTAATACCAATATTAACATATACACCAGAATCACTTTTACCTACTACTTCACAAAAAGCTGCTTTTTTAGTAGTTACAAGTGGTTTATATAAAGTGGCAGCTACTCTTTTTAGTTTATCTACATATAAAAAAGCATCTACTTCATCATTAAAATGAAGGTGTTTACCATCACACTCATTGTGATGAAGAAAATATTCATTGCCATCGATATCTTCTAAGATATAACCTAAATTAGTCTCTCTTAATACTCTAAAGCTAGAAATTTTACCTATTAAATCATAATTAATTACGTTTTCTTCCATTGTCATCACCTTTTATACCAATATTAATGGTATTATCGCCATATTCTTTATTTAAAAGTTTTACTAACTTGTTTACTTTTTGCTCTTTTTCTATCTCATCAAAATTATCAAAGATTGTATATTGTCTAATAGAATTCTCTTGATCGATTAATCTATTAGCAAATACACCAACTAATCTAATTTCACTATACCCATCATAAAAATCATCAAATAAATCACTAACTACATCCCATAAATCCATTGAATCATTTATCGGTTTTGATACTGCTCTACTTCTAGAGATAGTTGTGAAATTACTAAACTTAATTTTAATGCCAACAGTTTGCGCTGCCATTTTATGCCTAATTAGTCTAGCTGATACTTGATTAGATAATAGTTTAAGACTATCTTTAATAAACTTGATATTAGTCATCGATATTTTAAACGTAGTTTCATTACTAATCGATGATACATCATCTAAATTTTCATATTCTACTTTCGAATTATCAATGCCATAACATCTTTCATTTATATATTCGACCATTGCTGGGCCGACTACTTCTTTTAATTTATCTTTATCAAATGTGGCTAGATCACCAATGGTTTTAATGCCAAGTGGCTCAAGTCTAGCACAAGTCTTCTTACCAACCCCAAATAAATCTTTAACAGGTAGCGGCCACATCATATTAGGAATATCTCTTTTACGTAAAATAGTAATTCCTAGTGGCTTTTTCATATCTGAAGCCATTTTTGCTAAAAACTTATTAGGTCCTATACCAATACTACAAGGTAGTCCAATGACATTTAGAATATGATCTTGCATCATCTTAGCGTATTCATATGCATTTTCTTTTACCACTTCAGTCATATCGAGGAAGCCTTCATCGATACTCATTGGTTCTACTTTAGGTGTAATTGAATATAGATATTCAAAGAACTTATATGAATACTTTTTATAATAATCATAATTAGGTTCCACTACCGTAAGACCAGGGCATAAAATTATCGCTTCATTTAATAACATCGTTGTATAAATGCCATAACGTCTAGCTTCATATGAAGCAGTTAAAATAATTCCTCTTTTAAGAGGATCTTTATGACATACTACAATTGGTTTGCCTTTTAGTTTAGGGTTTTCTAAAACTTCGCATGCGGCAAAGAAGCAATTTAAGTCGATATGAAAAATAATACGATAATTTGTTTGCATATTACACCTATTATATATTCATTTTACTACAACTTCTTTTATTTTTAAAACTATAATTGCTTTTTTTTATTGTAAAGATAATGTGATTATGATATAATGGTTAAGAAGTTAAAATATAAAGGTGGCACATTATGGCAAAAGAAACTAAAAAAGATAACAAAAAGTTCATTAAAACTAAGAAAAAATTAGATGATTCTGTAGAGATTGAAATTCAAAAGAATCCATCTAAAACTCTTGGTGGTAAAATATTTATTGCTTTAATCGTTATTGGAACAATCATTTTACCATTAGCTGTTGTTATCGCATACATCATTATTGCATTTGCAAAATAAAAGTCTTCTCAAGAAGACTTTTTTATTTTAAAAGAGCCTAGTTCGTAGGCTCTTTTTCATTATTTGCTTTTTTAATAGCATCCTTTACAATATTAACAATTGTATTCTTTATTAATAATAAGATTAAGTTGACTATTACATAGAATAGACCAAATAATAGTGGCTCCATAGTTACTGGAATTGTATTAGGATCTAGGTTACCAACTGCTACTACTATTTTATTAGTTAGAGCATATAGTTGATTAATTAAGAATGCTTCTAAAAAACCAATTGGGATATTTACAAAGATTGTCCATATCTTTTTAGCTGGTACTGGTACTAATAACCATTTATGATATTCTTTTTTATCACTTTCAAAATATAAAAAGGCGCTAGTAACAAATAAATCATTTATAAAAGCAAATGCAAGACTTACTACTACATACATATCAAGACTATTCTTGATATACATGCCAAGTCCCCACATAAAGAAAAAGCATATTGCTCCAGCAACCCAAAACTTAACAAAGATTACTTTAATCCATGAAGGTATTCTTGTTAATTTATCTTGTTTGTATGGTTGCTGTTCTTCTTTTTTTTGTTCTTCAGGAATCTCTTTTACAGTTCCTTCATTAATAGCTTTTGTAAGTGTCTCAACTGCATCCACTTTTAATGAATAATCTTCTTCTTCATATTTAGTTGGTTCTACGTATTTTTTCTTTTTCATAATTAAATTATAAACTAAATGTCACCATTAAACAATAAAATCTGTAGATACCAAATGATATCTACAGACTTTTCATAAGAGGATTTAATGATTTACTCTTCGGTTATATCTATTTCTTTAATTTCTTCGATATCTTTTACATCATCTAATTCAATAGATGTATTAATCTTTTGTAATAACTTCTTATATAAAGGAAGAGTTGCAATCATAAAAATTGAAGCGCCAAGCATTATGATATGAACTAAGCATACTTTATATGCATCATATACGAATAATTTATCATCAGTGATTGGAACACCTTTTACATTAATTGCATAATCGATTAAATAACGAATTACAAAATCACAAAAGATTGATAGTGCTAACATAAATAATGCTACGCCAATTGAGAAATATTTAGGTTTTTGTCTTCTTGGAAATGCTGTTAAGAATGAAACAACTGACAAAATTGAGCATAACATTGTAGCAAATAAACTAATTCCCATCCAAGGTTGGTTTAATGTAGAACAGGCATTTGATGTAGTTTCAAGTTTTAAACTAAAATAAAACATAGCTACAATCATAAATACTAATGCGATGTAATTTGGATGTCTTTTAATTGTTACTAATCTTTTACGGAACCATTCTTTAATTTTACTCATTATGTGCCTCCGTAATTGCATTAGTTGTTTCTTTATCAAAGAAATGCATCTTTTCTTCTACAAATCCAATCTTAATCATATCGTTTTGTTTATATGTACACCAACGTTTGAATTTACATACTAGTTTCTTCTCTTTAGCAAGTCCGTGTACTAGAGTTGATTGACCTAAGTTTTCGTTAATTTTAACTTTGAAGTCAATATCACCATCTTCAGTTATATCTTCTGGTCTAATACCAAATACAACTGTTTTACCAACATATTCTTTTAATAATCTTTGATGATCAGCCGATAACTTGTATTCAAAGCTTGGACATACCATCTTGCCATCTTCTTTTATCTCTACATCTATGAAATTCATCGGTGGTAAGCCAATAAACCCTGCTACAAATAAATTCTTTGGATGATCATATAATTCAAGTGGTGTACCAACTTGTTGAACATAACCCATTGACATACAAACAATCTTATCGGCTAGAGTCAAAGCTTCTGTTTGGTCATGAGTAACATATATTATAGTAGCATTAAGTTTTTTATGTAGTAATAATAATTCTCTACGCATTGAATTACGTAGTTTAGCATCTAGATTTGATAATGGTTCATCAAATAAGAATACTTTTGGATTACGAATTATTGCTCTACCAATTGCTACTCTTTGTCTTTGCCCACCTGATAATTGTTTAGGTTTTTTATTAAGTTGGTTAGTTAGGCCTAAGATTTCGGCTGCAGCCATAACTTTAGTATGAATTAAATCACTATTTTCTTTTCTTAGAGTTAGTGAAAATGCCATATTTTCGTATACTGTCATATGTGCATACAAAGCATAATTTTGGAATACCATTGCAATATCACGATCTTTAGGTGGCATTTTAGTAACATCTTTACCATCAATTATTAATTGTCCGCTAGTAATATCTTCAAGTCCTGCTATCATTCTAAGAGTTGTACTCTTTCCGCAGCCAGAAGGTCCTACTAGGACAACAAATTCACCATCATTTACATCTAAATTAAAATCATAAACAGCTTGAACGTTATGATCATAAATCTTATTTAAGTTAATTAAATTAAGTGATGACATAACTATTCTCCCTTGCTAGCTTTGTAGTTTTTAAGTCTTGTGCTATTAATAAAACTAACAATTGCTCCACTTACAAGTAAAACAGCCGATAATGATAAATAAATAGCAATAAATATGAAGTTCTTGTTAGTAATAGCATCTTGATGTAAGCCATTAAGTGGTAATATAAATATCCTAACAACTTGAGCTAGGCCAATTACAAACAAGAAAATTGCGAAATTACGATGATAATTTTTAATTTCTTCAGCACTTAAAAACACAAATAGCATAAATAATAAATTATAAAGAATTGAAATACCTACATTATATTTAAAGAAAAATGTAGAATTGCTTTTATATAGAGTGAAGAAATAAAAAACATTTAAGGCTAAGCCACCAAGTACTAGCAAGTATGCTAACTTATCGCGTTTGTAGCACATTTTATCTAATTTAATATTTTCCATTATTGTGCTCCTTCTACTAAAGTTGTTTCATTTAGTGCTTGTTTTTCATATCTCATCAACATTATTTTCCAAATTAAGTTAAATATCATTCCGGCACAACATAATATATTTAATCCATACATTATTATTGCTATATCAAACCAGAATGTAGAATCTGAATAGATTACAACTGAATAAAGCTCTGCAAATTGTTGCCATGCTTCAAAATCAATTGTTAAGAAATATTCACGCCAGTAAAGTAATTCATAAATTGCCCAACCAGCAATTGCAACACATCCAATAACTTGTAATGCTGTAGCCACATAATTAGAAATATAATATTTTCTTCTATTATTAGTTCTAACTACGAATTGAAGGACAGCAAGTAAGATCATAATGATCGTAATACGCACTAATAATTTATTGAATGGTTGAATTTCATAATATATTTCTGCTCCAGGAACACCTTCTAGAATTTCACCAGCATCTGTAATGATTACACAACCATTAGCTAGAGTGGCATTATAAAGGTTAGTGGTAATACCTAGTGCGAAAACAAAACATAATGCACTTGATATTAGCATTATAAAGCAGAATATTTTTTGGAATTTCATTTGTTTTTTCATAATTCACCTCGTGAACTAAATTTAAGATTTAACTGGAAGGAAGGAATCTTCCCTCCAGTTAAATAATTATTTAATAGAATTATCTATTATTTTGCGATATTTGCATCGTAATAAGCTTTAAGTTTCATCCAAGCAGCTGTACGAACTGTTAAGTATTCGTTACCACCTAATTGTGTCTTGAATTGGTTAACCCATGCATCAGCTGATGCTGGAACTGTTTCAATCTTAACTTCTGATCCGCTTGCTGGAGTCCATGTAAATGCTGTAGTTAGAGCATGTTCTGAACCAAAGCCATATTTTAGAATATCTGTGTAGATATTATATTTGTTCTTTGAAGTAGAGAATAGTCCGCTAGCACCAAGTGCTGCATAACCACCGATTAGAGTATCTTGTTCTGCAGTTGTAGGTAAAACTGTTGGAACCATTGTATAGAATAAGTTAGAGCTGATTTCAGGAGAAACGTGTTTAATTGTTCCTGCTGCGATAGCTGCAGATACGATTGCTGCACCTTCTTTTCCGCCATCAGTTGTACATTGATATTCCATACCTTGATCTTTAACGAATCCGATTGGAAGAGTTGAGCCTAAGAACTTACGTGCATAATCAGTGTAAGAGCCTTTACCTAATCTCCATAATTCATCTAATGCTGCTTCGCTTAATTCAGGGATTTGGTTACCTTTATAAAGAGTTGTATTACCACTTCTCCATGCAGCTGGGCCATAAGACATTAATTCTTGACCTTCTTTGCTATACATGTAATCGAATAATTTTAGAGCAGCTTGTAGTCTATCACCTGTACAAGTTGTAGGGATACACCAACCATTAGTCTTAACTGATCTCCAAGATTCAGTAAATCTCATATAAACACCATTAGCATCTGAGCCATCATACCATTTAGCAACTGGATTCATAACTGCAGATAATTTGAATTCTGCACATTTAGCTTTTGTAGCTGAATCTTCATTGTAAACAGTTTGAGTTTGAACGTAATCATACATCATGAAACCTAAGTTGTTTCTGAACATGTTGACATTAATCTTAGCTTCTGCTTGTGTATCAAATTCATTAAGGATTAATCCTTCTTCATATAATTGGTTCATCTTAGCAACTGCTTCTGCGTAAGCTACATCACCACGTGCATCAGCTAATTTGCCTTCAGCGTTGAAGTATAAGTAATCATTACGAGATTCAACACCTCTAACACCAAACATACTCATCATCTTGAATAAGTCAGAAGTTCTGTCTAGAGTCTTTTCACGAGGGAAAATACCTGTAACTTTATTTTCTTCTTGGCCAGTTAAACCAAATGAGTTAGTAATAACGCAACGAAGTAATGCAACTAATTCATCTACATCCCATGCAGCGCTATATCCAGCGAATAAATCTGATCTCTTAGTGCCATATAATCCATTGTATGCTTTATCGATATAATCTCTAAATGCTACAACAAGTTCAGTACCAGTTACTGCACCATGAGTATCATTGATCTTATTGTTCATCCATTCAGCGATGTTACCATATGTAGTGTTATAGTTCTTAGTAATTTCAATAACAGTCTTGCCATCAGAAGATAAACCATCAACTTTAACAGTTCCGCTTGTAGGCATATATGGAGTATAAACTGCTGCTTGACCACTAACTTCTGCGAATGTGTCATCTTGAGCTGGAGCATAAGTTTCACCATCAAGTAAAGTTTGTAACCAGTCAATACGCATTAAGAAGTATTTTTCGATATCATCATAACCATCAAAGTATGGAGCATAATAAATAGCACCTGTTTCAGTATCACTTAATAATGATAAGTAAACAATTGGGTTATTCTTTAAGAATCTCTTGAAGTTAGGCATGTAATCTAACCATTGAGATAAGTCAACGATCTTACCAACTTTACCATCTGCTGCCATATCGCTTGCGTTACCAACAACGATATCAACACCTTCAAAGTTATCTGTTCTCCAAGCTTTGTATTCATTAGCTGCACTTGATGCACCAGTGTATACATTATTGAACTTAACCTTTAATAATTTTTCTAATTCTGCCCAAACTGGTTTTAAGTCATTCTTAACATATGTTTTACCATCTGCTAGTAATAAACCATCACCAACTACATTTTCATCTTGGAATGTAATAGTTGTAGCTGTCGAGTTATGAGCAACTGCTAATCTAAGTTCTGTATTATCAGCATATTCTAAAACTTTAGCTTCAGGGTCTTTTTCACCACAAACAGTACAAACACCATCTAGATAATCATGACCTTTAGCCTTGATAACTTCAGTTTTAGTTTCGCCACATTTTTCACAAGTAAATGTCTTAACGCCATCTTCTGTGCATGTAGCTTCTTTTGTTACTTGACCTTGATCCCATTTATGAACACATTTTCCGCATCCAACAAGGACTAAAACAAGTAAAAATAATAAAGAATAAGTTAAAAATCTTTTCATTTAATAATTTCCTCCTCTTTTTTCCTTTATTCTTTTTTATATTATTCCTTTACACCACCCATATTTACGCCTTTTGCAAAATACTTTTGGATATAAGGGTAAATAATCAAAATTGGAATTATCGCACAGATAACCATCGTATAAACAATTGAATTCAAAGAGTAAACTTCTACGTTTATTGCTCCTTGGTCTGAATTCCAAATGTTATCTTCTAGATATCTACGGATATAAACTTGTAATGGCCATTCGAACGAATGATTTGCTGGAATCATTCTTTGTGCCCAATAATAACCATTCCACCTAGAAATTCCGAAGAACAAGCCGACAGTTGCAATTGTTGACTTACTCATTGGAACATAAACTTTAGTCAATACTTGAAGCTCAGTAGCTCCATCGACTATGGCTGCTTCTTCAATTTCTGAAGGAACGCCTTCAAATGCATTTCTCAACAAAATTATGTTCATTGCTGCCATACCCATGGCAATAACAATCATCCATTTAGTATCTTGAATACCGATACTATTAAATACTGTTAAAGTCTTTTTATAATTTAGGTATTGAGGAACAACACCTGCTGAGAACCACATTGTGAATACTAAAATAAAGTTGAAACCTTTTCTAAATAATAATCTCTTCTTACTTAAAGCATATCCACCTAGTATTGCTACAAACAGTGAAAATACAGTTCCATAGAATGTTAAGAATAATGTGTTAGCATAACTAATCCAGAAAGCATTATTCTTAAAGATTTCGGCGAATGCTGCAAACTGAATATCTTTAGGAAGTAAGATAATTGCATTGTTATCTACTACATCCCTTCCAGAGATGGCTGATGATATAGCGTATATGAATGGATACAAGCAACAAATTGCGAAGGCTGTAAGCAATGTATACGCTAAAATCTTAAATATTAGTTCTGATACTTCTAATCTACGTTTCATATTATCACCTAGTATAACGAAGTATCCGTTGCTTTCTTACTAATTAGGTTAGCACCAATTACTAGTACCATACTTGTAATGTTATTTACAAATTCTGGAACTGTTGAAAATGCTAAACCACTCTCTTGCCAATCGAGGGCTAGAGTTGATACTACTTGAGCAGTAACTTCTGTATAAGTAGTTTTAAGTAGAATTACTTGTTCGTATCCAATTGATAGTAATGATCCAATACGAACGATTAACATAATTACGATTGTAGATAACATCGCAGGTAATACTACATATCTCATTTGTGCCATTTTACCAGCTCCATCGATTTGAGCAGCTTCATAACTTGTTGGGTTTATTGCTATAACAGCAGCAAAATATACAATTGAGCCATAGCCTGCACCTTCCCAAATACCTGAAATTATGTAAACTGGTCTAAAATATTGAGCATTATACATCATACCAGCTTCAGTTACTTCTTTTTCTACTAAGCCGAGTTTAGCTAGTAGTTGAGCAACTACACCAGCGCTTCCACCTACAACTGTGTTAGCTCCTGATAATAATAACCATACAAGTGTAGTCATAACTACAATTGAGATAAATTTTGGTAAGTATGTTAATACTTGTAATACACTACGATAAGCATTTGATTTAATTTCATTGAAGAATAAAGCGATTACGATTGGCACAGGAAAGCCAAATAATAATCCATAGAAACTTAAAACAAATGTATTTCTAAAAGCCATCCAAAACTTTGAACTATATCCACCAAATAAAACTGTTTGGAAATTAGCAAAACCATTAAAGTATTGGTCACTTGCACTAACTGCTGCTCCATTTAAGTTAGACTTAAAGGCTGTAAGCAATTCATACATTGGTAGATATCGCCAACAAATAAAAATGAACAGCATCGGAACAAGCATCAAGTATAAACGCCAATCTTTCAAAATTGTTCTAAGAACAATTTTCCAATGATCTTTCTCAACGTTATCGCGAACAACTTGCTCTTTATCCATGACATACTTATTAGTCTCTTGATCTAACTTAATATGTTCATCAAGTTGGAATTTCATTGCTTTCCCCCTCCGTTTCTTCTTTTATTCTTTTAATGTAAGCGATTTGATCTTCAAAAATACCATTTTGAAGTCTAGCAATTAATATAATTACTAATCCGATCGCTACATTTAAGGCATCACTTCCTAAGAATCCAATTAAGATTCTTATGAAATCTCCGCCTAAAAATATGACAGAAAATATAGTTTTGCCTAGTTCTATTAATAAAAAGGCACTAACTACATAACCAATTGATATAAATAAATTCTTTTTTACTTTAACTTTACCTTTAATAAACCATAACATGTTTATTAAGATTAATAGATTACCTAAAATATAGACTAAATAGTTTTTATAAGTTATTCCATCGCTATGTAATGATATTGCATACACATATGCAACTGATCCAATTACAATAGTAATAGATGCATATAATCCCCATCGCATTAATACAATTAATACAATTGGAATTAATAAAGATATCGTAAATATATTATTAGTAAAATAGGTAGCAAAGAATTCAATTAAGAATAAGATTACGCTAAATATACCAATATCAATTGCTCGATATCCTCTAATCGATAATCCTTTTTTCATAATTTTTAATTATTTAATTACCTTTTCATCTTCTTGATCAAAGAAATACATTGAATTATATGGAATTAAGAATCTAATAGTATCTCCCATATTAGGTGTATCATGTGGATCAATCTTAATAACGATATTATTATCACCAATCTTAGCATAAACATTAGTATTATCACCAAGTAATTCACTTACTTCTACTATTGCTTCAATCATGATACCTTCTTCATCCTTAACATGTTTTTCTAGAATTGCTGCTTCTGGTCTAAAGCCAAAGATAACATTTTTATGATTCTTAACTGATTCGAAATTGTTAAGAGGAATATTAACATCAGTTTGATTTAAATCTAATACGTTATCATTGACTTCACCCTTAACAAAATTCATTGGTGGTTCACCAATAAATCCCGCTACGAATACATTTACTGGACTAAAATATAGTTCGTATGGTGTACCGACTTGTTGAATATAGCCATCTTTCATAACTACGATTCTATCAGCCATTGTCATAGCTTCTGTTTGATCATGCGTTACATAAATCGTTGTAGCGCCAATCTTACGATGAATATCGATAATTTCTGATCTCATTGTTACACGTTGTTTAGCATCTAGATTTGATAATGGTTCATCCATCAAGAATACATCAACGTGTCTAATAATTGCTCTACCTACGGCTACTCTTTGACGTTGTCCACCTGATAACTCTCTTGGCTTACGATCTAAGTATTCTTCTAGTCCTAAAATCTTAGCTGTTTTAATTACTTTTTGTTCGATTACTTCTTCATCAATTCCAAGTAATTCAAGACCAAATCCAATATTTTCATAAACTGTTAAGTTAGGATATAAAGCATAGCTTTGGAATACCATCGCTACTCCTCTTTGACGAGGTGATAACATATTAGCTAACTTTCCATCAATATAAAAGTCACCTTTAGTAATGTCTTCAAGTCCAGCGATCATTCTTAAAGTCGTACTCTTTCCGCAGCCACTAGGCCCTACAAGTACGATGAATTCTCCATCTTTAATTTCTAAGTTAAAATCATAAACAGCTTGAAAACCATTTGGATATACTTTATTGATTCCTTTTAAAACTAGATTTGACATAGATTAATCCTTTCTAGATTGTCATATGGTAGACATAATAAACTTTCGTTCGTATATACATACTACGTTCGTATATTTACTTATTTACAAACCATTTTAACACAACAAACGTTTTCAGTCAATGCAAAACGTTAATTTATTTATTTAAATTTGTTAGATAAATTCTTCTTTTTTTTATTTAGGTTGTTTTCCGATATAAGCTAATATTCCACCATCTACGTATAAGATATGGCCATTAACAAAATTAGATGCATCACTTGCTAAAAAGATAGCAGGGCCCATTAAATCATCAGTTTTTCCCCATCTTGCAGCTGGAGTTTTTGAGATAATAAAACTATTAAATGGATGTCCCTCTACTCTTAGAGGTGCAGTTTGAGGAGTTTCAATATAACCAGGGCCAATACCATTGCATTGGATATTGTATTCACCATATTCTGATGCAATATTTCTAGTTAACATCTTTAGTCCGCCTTTAGCAGCAGCGTAAGCTGATACAGTTTCTCTTCCAAGTTCTGACATCATTGAACAAATGTTAATGATTTTACCATGGCCTTTTTTGATCATTGAAGGAATAACAGCTTTTGATACGATAAATGGGGCATTTAAATCTACATCGATTACTTTTCTAAAATCTGATGCAGCCATTTCAATCATTGGAATACGTTTAATAATTCCTGCATTATTAACTAAAATATCAATAACACCAACTTCTTCTTCAATTTTCTTCACAAGTTCGTTAACAGCATCCTCGCAAGTTACATCACACACATAACCATGAGCTTTAATACCAACTTCCTCGTATGCTTTTAACCCTTTATCAACTAATTCTTGATTAATATCATTAAAACAAATTGTAGCACCAGCTTCACTAAATCCTTTTGCAATGGCAAAACCGATTCCATAAGATGCTCCTGTAATTAATGCAACTTTACCATCTAATCTAAAATTAATCATTTTATTCTCCTTTAACTATCTTTCTTGCTTGTAAGCATATATTTTTAATCTCTTCACTATTTCCTTTAACTAACCAGCTTCCTCCGCATGCCCAAACTTTATTATTTGATACAAATTCCGCTAAATTATTATTATCAACTCCACCAGTTGGCATAAATTTTACTTGAGGAAAGGCAGCGCCTAATGCATTAATGGCTTTTAAGCCACCATATACACCAGCTGGAAAGAATTTTACTACGCTAATCTTGTGATCTATTGCATTCATTATTTCAGTAGGTGTGACTACTCCTGGTAAGTATGGTACATTGTTTTCAAAACATGCAAGATATACATCTTCACTAAATCCTGGTGATACAATAAATTTTACACCTAATTTAATGGCATCTAGCGCTTGTGTTTTATTAATAACAGTTCCTGCTCCAATTAACATATTTGGATAATTGTTGATTGCTAGTTTAATAGCGTCTTTTGCGCACTCTGTTCTAAAACAAATTTCTGCACAGTTTACATCGCCAGCTACTAAAGCATCTAGAATTGGAGACACTTCTTCAATATTTTTAAAAGTAACAACTGGAACAAGTTTTATATCTTTAATTTGTTCTAATACGTTCATTATTTTAAATCCTTATTTAAAATATCATCCATATCGGTAAATGTTTGGTTTTCACCACACATTCCCCAAATAAATATATAATTACGAGTTGCACAGCCTGAATGAATTGACCAACTTGGAGAAATTACAGCTTGTTCATTGTGCATTAAAATATGTCTAGTTTCATCACCTTGACCCATGAAATGACATACAAAATCATTTTCAGTTAAATTGAAATATAAATATACTTCCATTCTTCTTTCATGTGTGTGACATGGCATTGTATTCCATACACTACCTGGTGCTAAAATTGTCATTCCCATAACTAGTTGACAGCTTTCGCATACAGCAGGATGAACATATTGATTAATTGTACGCACATTTAAGTTTTCAGCTTCGCCTAAATGAACTTTTCTTGCTTTTTCAAGTGGAATATGAACAGTAGGACAACTTCTATGAGCGGGGCTTGAGTTAATATAAAACTTTGCTGGGTTATTAGCATCAAGCGATACAAACTCTACTTGTTTAATACCACGACCAGCATATAAGCCATCTTGGTAATTCATATCATATTCTTTACCATCTAAAATAATCTTACCTTTACCCCCAATATTGATTACACCCATTTCTCTTAATTCAAGAAAATAATCACTGGCAAGCTCTTTACAAGATCCTAAACTTAAAGGTTTATCAATCGGCATTGCGCCCCCAGCAATGATGCGATCATTGTGTGAATAAACTAAATTAATTTCATTAGGAATAAATACTTGTTCGATTAAGAAATGTTCTCTTAACTCACTTGTTGTGTAATGTTTTACATCATTTGGATGATTTGAGTATCTAGTTTCTAGTTTCATATTATTCTCCTATCTTTGTACACGACCTGAAGCATCGCCTTTGATTAATTTATATACTTCTTCTAGTGATACCATATTGTAATCACCTGGAATTGTTTGCTTTAACGCACTAGCACCAACTGCAAAATCGATAGCAGTTTGGGCACTTTCTCCATTTAGTAGACAGTGAATTAGGCCAGCTGCGAAGCTATCTCCTCCACCAACCCTATCTACAATCCTAATTTCATAATGGCGTGATAAATAAAACTCTTTACCATCATATAAAAGTCCACTCCAACCATTATCACTAGCCGAATGGCTTTCACGAAGTGATGTAGCTATATATTTAAAGCCATATTTTTCTTTCATTTGTTTAAAGATAGCTTTATAACCTTCTAGATCAAGCTTACCACTAGTAACGCTTGTGCCCTCAGGTTTGAATCCCAAACATTTATCCGCATCTTCTTCATTACCAATGCATACATCCACATATTTCATTAACTCGCTCATGGTGCTTCTTGCTTCATCTACGCTCCAAAGTTTACCTCTATAATTTAGGTCACAACTTACCATTACGCCATGTTCTTTAGCTTTCTTTAAAGCGGCAAAAGTTAAATCTCTTGCTTCTTTAGATATTGCAGGTGTAATTCCTGTGAAATGGAACCAGCTACAATCTTTAAATATTTGATCAAAATCAAAATCAGACTCTTTTGCTTCTGATATTGCAGAGTGTTTGCGGTCATATATTACTTTACTAGCACGCAAACCTGCTCCAGTTTCTAAGAAATATATACCAAGTCTATCTCCGCCTCTAGCAATATAATCTGTATTAACACCAAATCTACGAAGTGAATTTATAGCAGCTTGTCCTACTTCATGAGCAGGTACTTTAGTAACAAAATAAGCATCTTCCCCAAAGGCTGCTAAACTAACCGCTACATTAGCTTCTCCTCCCCCATATTCTACAGATAATGAATCACTTTGAACAATTCGTTTGTAGTTATCAGGTGATAGTCTAAGCATTACTTCACCCATTGTTACGACTTTTTTCATAATTGTCTCCTTAATAATTATATACTTCGCCATTTTGGCCATTTATATCTACATTCTTAATATTTACTTTATCTACATTTCTAAAATAGAATCCACCTTTTGCTAATTCATCACAATCTAGCATCATAGCCGGAGTTGCTTTATCTACATCTTTATCAGTATAAGTTACTTTAATATTTTCTAAATTGATCTCTTCAATTTTAGCTTCTGGTAACCCGTAAAAGTAACCTGCACAAATACGCGTATTAATTAATTGCATATTTTTGAATGTAAAGCTTCCTAAATGTGGAGTTCTGTTATCTACTGGTAGGGCTAGTTTTGATTGTACATATTCGCTTTTACCATCTGCATCACAATAATAAAACATATTAATAACTAAACCACTGCCTACATTATTCATATAAATATTATCAAATACTACATTCTTAATAACTGCTTTATTTCCTCTACCACGTCTAGTTTTAATTCTAAAGCCCCGATCTGTGCCATCAAAATAGCATTTGCTGACATTAACTTCCTCAATTCCGCAGCTTGCTTCACTGCCAAATACGACTCCTCCATGGCCATCACCCATATAGCAATTTCTAATTATTACGTTTGTTGTAGGCTTATAATGATCTTTAACCATTTCAATCTTACCCGATTTTATAGCTATACAATCATCACCTGTATTAAACTTAACTCCTAAAATTAATACATTATCTGAGCTTTCTGGATCAATTCCATCAGTATTTGGACTAGATTTATCAGCTTCAATCTTTAGATCTATAAATCTTAAATGACTAGAATAATATGGATGAATTGTCCACGATGCACTATTTCTAACAGTAACACCTATAATATCTATATTACTCGAACGGTTGATAAAGATATCATGTGGCCTCCATGCCCCTCTCATAACTTTATGATTGATCCACCAATCACTATTTTGGGCATTTCCATCAATTACACCTTCTCCTACTAAACTAAAACTCCTAACGTTAATTGCAGTAATTAAGCTTGCATAGTTTGGTGCACTAACTCCTTCCCAGCTTCCGCCTGGGGCATCTTCAATTAGTGAAGGAATAATAGGATACTTATTTCGGTCCACTTCACCAAGCAAAACAGCATCTTTTTCTAGATAAATTGTTAAATTAGATTTCACAAACAAAGGTGTAATTAAATAAACACCTTTTGGAAAATATAAGCAACTATCTACATCCGCTTTATTAATTAAATCCTGGATAGCACTGCTTACTAAACTTCTACCCGAATTATCGATATTATAATCTAAAACATTATAAACCTTAGATGGGGCTGGTGTTTTAATGTATACAACGTCCACAAATTCACTAGTTTCTACTTTTACCATATAACTAGTATCAGGTTTTAGATTAAACAATGTGAATACATTTTTCTTGTTATTCTTTAATACTAGTTTATCATCTAAATAAACATCATATTCCCAACTAGAAAAATATGGATGTTCACATACAAGTTCAAACGTAGCACTAAAGTAACTAACGTGAACCAATTTAAAGATATTTCGACTTGTTTTTGCCATAAAATCCTCCGATCTTATTAACATTTTAAAATTTAAAAGTCTTTTTAAACTTTAAAATATTAATAAATTTGTTATAATGCTACTAGTGAGGTAACAAATGGTAGTAATTGTAGATAAAGAAAGTGATATTAATACAATTAATAAAGGTATATCTTTATTAAAGAAAGGTGACACATTAGAAATCCATGAAGGCTTATATTTAGAAAAAGTAAAAATTGCTTTGTCTAATATATCTATTAAAGGAATTGGTAATGTCATGATTTCTAATAACGATTATGCTCTTAAAAAACATAAAGATGGATTAGAATATAATACATTTAGAACTTATACTTTAGAATTAATCGGTGAAGATATCAATGTATCAAACATTAAAGTAATTAATTCAAGTGGTGATGGTAGATTATATGGTCAAGCAGTAGCTTTATCAGTTATAGGAAATAACATTAACTTTAATAATTGTATGTTTGATGCATATCAAGATACCGTATTTGTTGGTCCACTTCCCCTAGATTTAATCGATAGATATGCTAATTTCTTAGAAAAAGATGAATTAGTATATCCTAAAGATCATAAAGTATATTTTAATAATAGCATTATATCTGGAGATGTAGATTTCATCTTTGGCGCAGGTAGTGGGCACTTTACAAATTGTACCATTCATTCTAAATCACGTGCAGGATTCGTTTGCGCTCCCGCAACCGAAGCAAATGATGATGAAGGCTTTTTCTTTGATAAATGTAAATTCACAGGGGAGATAGTCTCTAATACATACCTAGCCCGTCCATGGCGTGACTACGGTAAAGTTACATTTAAAGATTGTTTATATGAAAACCATATAATTGATGAAGGATTTGATAAATGGAATGACTCATCTCGCGATAAAACAGCTAGGTTTTATGAAATAAACTCTAAATATATTGATAATCACATCTTCAAACGTGTAGATTGGATTAATAAATAAGGCACAGGCACTCCTGTGCCTTATTTTAATTTTCCTTCACAAATGATGTGTCTACTAAATATTTAGCTAATGGATGATTTATCTTTTTTAATTCTTCTGTAAATATTTTAGCCATTTCATAAGCCCCATCAGCTCTTAGATGAGTATTATCATACATTCCACTTGGGTAATGAGGATAAATATCCTTATCAAAGATCATAAAGAATCTTTTTGATTCATTATCACCTAATTTTGCATATAAATCTTTAGTAATAGATGTCATATCAATACATTCTATTTTTAATTCTTTAGCTACTTGTATCATAGATAGCGGATAATCACCATGAACGTTATCTCGAATTATTCCATTATCAAAAAATCTACGATAAATTGATGTACAAAAGATTGGTGTAGCACCTTTTGCTATTACATCTTTAGCCATTTTTCGTAAGTTTTCTTGATAAGTACCAAATACAGTTGTATATCTTTCTATCTTATCGGGCTTTTGATCATTATGACCAAATTGTATTACTACATAATCGCCTTCTTTTACTTCTTTGATAGCTAAATCATAGATGCCTAAATCAATAAAGCTTTTTGTGCTACATCCGTTTTTTGCAAAGTTTAAGATTTTTACTTCTTTATTAAAGAATAATGGTAGCATCTGTCCCCATCCCATTTGGGGATAAGTCGATGCATCATTATATTGCATTGTGGAATCACCAAAAAGGATTATTCTCATTCATCTACTCCAAAATACTCTTTTGCATTATTAAAGCAGATATTTTGTACAATCTTCCCCACAAATTCTAAATCATTAGGATACTCGTGATTATCGATTAATTCGCCTAAGAAGTCACAAACAATTCTTCTAAAATAATCATGTCTAGGATATGATAAGAAACTTCTAGAATCAGTTAACATCCCAACAAAATTACTAATTAACCCCATTGAAGATAAAGCAGCAAGTTGTCTTTTAATGCCATCTTTTTGATCATTAAACCACCAACCTGATCCTAGTTGAATCTTTCCTTTAGTATTATTTTGGAAACATCCAGCTAGAGCTATTAGTGCTTCATTATCATTAGGGTTTAAAGAATATAAAATAGTTTTAGGAAGTGAATTTGTAGAATCAAGTTTTGCCATTAATTTTTGTAAAGCATTAATGTCTACACTATTATTAATTGCATCAAATCCAGTATCTGGTCCAATTAAGCTTAGCATTCTTTCACTATTGTTTCTTAAAGCACATAAATGGTACTGTTGGCTCCAGCCTAACCTTGCATATTCTTTACCAAAGAATACCAACATGTAACTACGGTATTTATTTATTTGATCTTCAGTTAATTTCTTACCATTTCTTTTCTCAATATAAGCTAAATTAACTTCATCTTCTTCATAATCTAAATATTTAAGAGTATCTAGGGCGTGATCACTAATCTTACAACCCATCTGGTTAAAAAACTCTATTCTTTCTTTTAATGCTTTAGTGAATAAACTTAAATCAGTTAATTTATAACCAACTACCTCTTCTAATCTATCTACCCATTCATTAAACCAATCAAGTTCAATATTAACAGCCTTATCAGGTCTAAAAGCAGGTAATACTTTTACTTTAAATGATTTATCTTCTTTTAATAATTTATGGTATTCTAAACTATCTACAGGATCATCAGTTGTACATAACACCTTAACATTATTCATTTCAATCATCTTACGAGGTGTTAAGCTCTTTAGTAATTCACTCGCTAAATCATAGATTTCTTTAGCCGTAGCTGGTGATAACTCTTTATCTACCCCAAAGTATTTAACAAGTTCCATATGTGTCCAAGTATATAAAGGATTACCAATTGTATAAGGAACAGTTTCAGCCCATTTTAAGAACTTTTCATAGTCACTCTTATTTCCAGTTATATAATCTTCACTTACGCCATTTGCACGCATACTTCTCCATTTGTAGTGGTCTCCATAATGACCTTCAACTAACCACGCTTTTGTTAAATTAGCAAATGGTTTATTCTCATATATTTCTTTTGGATTCAAATGACAATGATAATCAAAAATAGGCATATCTTTTGCATATTTATTGTATAAAACTAAACCAGTTTTCGATTTAATTAAATAATTATCTCCTAGATACATTTGCTTCCCCCTTATAACCTTGTTTAGCACTTACAAACGATGCTATATCTTTAAATTCTTTGATTTCTGCTTCTACAACTTTCTCATCTTCATTATCTTTTACTCTACTAAATAATATAGCTCCACTTGCTTTACCTTCATGATTAAATACAGGTATTGCTAAAGAATACATATAAGATAACGATTTACCATCATCTACTCCATATCCTGTTTCTTTAATGTTAGCAATATCATTAAGTAATTCTTCATAATAAAAATTCTTAATTCCACCAAAATCATTTCTTAAAATACTAGATAATAATTCTTCTTGACGCTCAGGACTCGCAAAAGCAAGTAACGCCCTACCTGCTATATTTTCATAAAGAGGCTGTTGAAGGCCGACATCTGTAGTTTGAATCTTTGTATTAGGCGCTTCATATTTATAAATAAATACTAATTTATCACCTAGTCTTTTACAAGCAAAGACAGTTACGCCATATTTATCCGCAAACTTTCTTAAATATGGAGATGCAAAATTGATAAAATTAGAATTTTTAGTATAAGCTTGTCCAATTGCAAACACTTTAGATCCAATTACATAATTTTTTTGTCTTGGATCTTTATAATAAATTGCATCTTCTTTATATAAAGCTTGCAAAATATCATAAACTGATGCTTTAGGCATATCTAGTGCTTTATAAATTTCAGATAGTGTAATACCTTCTGGATATTTTGCAATTAGTTCTAAAATCTTTAATGTTTTTTCTGCTGATTTATTGATTGCCATCTTTAGCCTCCAATTCACTATATGCCATGATAAATGGAGCAACACCTTTTACTTCATCAGCTACTATATCTTCTGACATATAATATTCTATACTTCCATTTCTTCTAGTATTATCAAGTCCCGCGACTCTACAAATACCATTTAAATGACTTCCATCAAATTTCTTTTCTAAAATTGTATTAAATATTTTATTACCTAAATCATTATAATCTGCCATTTTAATTCTTTTAGCTTTTAAAATAGCATAAGCGAGCATGGCAGATCCTGATGTTTCTAAATAATTATCTTGAAAGTCTAATCTATCTACCACTTGATATAACATTCCTTCATCTAAATATTTAGACAGTCCATCAACTAATAAATTAAATACACTTTTAGCTTCATCAAGTTCTAATACTTCATAAATATCAACCATGGCCATTGCCACCCATCCACAAGCTCTGCTCCATACATTAGGAGACTTACCAGTTTTGCTATCTGCCCATTGCATTAATCTTGCTTCATCATATGCATGAGTAAATAGGTGTCTATCATTATCATATAAACGATTAATTAGATTATTTAGTTGATGTTTGATATCTAGAATATCTTCTCCATCGCCAAAATATTTAGCATATTTTGCATAAAATACTAGTCCCATATAGATTCCATCCATCCATACTTGGTTAGGATATATTTGTTTATGCCAAAAACTTCCTTCTTTAGTTCTTGGATGAAGCCTTATCTGGCTTACTAAAATATCTATTGCTTCTTTAAATTTAGGTAATTTTGTATCTAGGTATAAATCTATAAGCGTATTTCCGCTACAAATATTATCGATATTATATTCATCTACTTTATAATTTTTAATTGTTCCATCAGCATCAATATGGTTATCATAAAAACTATACACAAAATCATAATATTTTTTATTATTTGTAACTTTATATAAATCGTAAATTGCTGTCATTAAGATTCCATCTTCATAACACCATCTTCCATTTTTATAAGGTTTAAAATTATCAATATAGTTATCGATGTAATTAATAATTTCTTTATTCATCTTCATAACTCCTCAAATATTTTATACTAGATACAATATCTGCTTCTTTTACACCTTCTAAAACTAATATTACATTTGGAAGGTGTTTTTTTATTAATGGCATAATTTCTTTATAATTCATTAAGCCTTTGCCAATTCCTACTTGAACTAGTTTATTATCTTCTACTATAAAATCTTTAATATGTATTACTTTAATTTTTTCACCAAAGAGATTGATACATTCTTTAAAGATATCTAAATGGTCTTTATAATTATCGATATTTAAATAATTATATAAATCAACTGTACAAGCATCTAGATTCAAATCATTTAATAATTCATAAAGTAGGGTTGGTTTATATACTACATGGTTCCATGCACCTTCAATTAAAGGGGATGCATTGCGTTCACTATTTTTTAAATCTTTAATTACTTCTTTTACGGTATTAAATGATTCAAGTGTGTGATTACCATCTACATATATCCATTTATCCCCATTTAGAGATCCGGTTTCGCTACCGACATATTTAGTATCAAACAAATATGCATACTTCATACAATCCTTAAAGTAATTTATCCCTTTGGATTGCCTAACTTTGTCTGGATGAATCATATTAAAATAGGCACCAATCATTGCTACTTTAATATCGTTAGCTTTTAATTTGTTTGCTAAACTAGTTAAATTATCTTTATTAAATTCAAAATCTTTAAAGGCCTTACTAATTACAAGTTGTAAATAATCCAAATCATATTGTTTAAATGTATTGATAAAGTCATCCACATTTAAAAATGGAGCATTTGGTAAGTCATGACCTCTGATACCGATATTAAAGCGCATATTTTACCTCTATAAATATCCCAAACTCTTTAGGGTTAGTACGATTATAAATATAGTAATACTTGATACTATGGTTGACCATACTACTAGCTGACTAGCGAGAATATGGTCGTTATTCATCTCTTTAGCCATAATAGCACTCACCACGGCTATAGGGCTAGCGAAGATGGCAATTAATGTGGCGAATTCGTAATTAGCGAAATTAAAGCAAAGTGTTGCCACTAAAAATACTACTACTGGTACAACTACCATTCTTACGATTACACCTGTTATTAATAATCCTTTAGATTCACTATTTACACTAAATTCAAATTGTCCACCTACAATAATTAAAGCTAGAGGTGATGCAATCTTAGCTAAAGAATCTAAGGTTTTATATAAAAAGTTAACATTATCCCTCATAATAAATGCACTAGATGGAATTATTAGTCTAAATATTAATACTAATAAACCACTAAATATGGCAATTATTAAAGGGTTTTTAATAATTCCTAATAATACTTTCTTAAAATGGTTAGTATTTTCATCTTTATCTACAAATATCGATAACGCTACTACTGATAACATATTAAATAGTGGGATACAAAAGATACTCATTAAGGCTACCGTTACCCCAGTTTTTGCGATTAATTCATTATCGCTAAATAAGGATGTGGCAAGAGGGATACCAATAAAAGCATAATTTGATCGCATTATACCTTGAATCATTACCCCTTTTTTAGTGTTATCTTTTACGAATATGATTGCATATAATAATGCTAATAAAAATATAATAATTATCGCACTTACACTAAATATAACTAGTTTCCAAGGAAGACTATCTAGGTCTGAATCATATAAATTCTTAAATAGCAAAGCGGGTAGTGCTACATAGAAGCAAAACTTATTAGCTATTTGGAGAAATTCAGGACTAAAGAATTTAATCTTTTTTAATAAATAGCCAAGAGCTACTAGTAATATAAGTGGTGCTACCGCGTTAAGAGTAAATAATATGTTTTCCATATTAGCCTCTTAAATCATAATATGGTTCTAAATATTCTTTAGTATTTTCAACCATTTCTTTAAATAAAGCTTTACAATCTGCTTCATCTAAATATTTACATAGCGGATCTGCTTTAAATACATCATAAATAGCATCTAAATCACGTGATAGAATTGCTAAATGTAGTTTAATTTGATTTTTCGCATTTAGGTTTATCATCTCTGCTACTTCATCAGGTAAGTCTGCTGTTGTTTTATCTGGTTTAAATAAGCCTTTAGAGAATAAACAATTAGATTCCACTACACTACCAAGTGGTAAATATGTTGCTTGGCAACAATTAGGCATGTTGATATTTGATTTAACATCGCCAAGTCCTAATAATGCTTTAATTAATTCTACTGCTTCTTCATTTGATTTCTTTAATTCAAATTTAACTTTACCGCTAATTACATCATTTAAGTATTCTATTTTTTCATTAGCTTTTTTGATTCTGTAATCTACACTAGTTAGCGCATAATGCCATTTATCTACATCTTCAGGTGACGCTATATATAATTTAGGATCCATGAATTCTACTAAATGTCTATCCCCTGCACAAGGTAAGATGCCATATTTTTTAAATAAGTCCATCTTTACTAAATTACCATAGGCAAATGGGTTAGTTTTATAATCATCAGGATTACCATGTTCATATAAACCTTCATCAAAGTGTTTCTTTATGAACTTCTTTAATAAATTAAAGACATTATAGTGACCATAATAACATCTAGTCATCCATGTGAAATGGTTAACGCCTGTTATATTACAATTTAAATCTTTTCTAGAAGGTAATACCCCTAATTCTTTTTCTATTACTTTACATAAGAATTCTTGGGTATTAAATACTTCATGGCAACAGCCAAAAGCTTTTATTCTTGGGTAAACAGAATAAAGAGTTTTAACACAGATAGCAAGTGGGTTAGTTAGATTAACTACGATTGCATCTGGACATAATTCTTTAATCTTCTTACCGAAGAATTCAAAAATAGGAACGGTTCTCATGGCTCTTAAGATTCCGCCAGGACCGGTTGTATCACCAACTGATTGGTAAATGCCATACTTTTCTGGAGTATGCACATCGCTTGCCATCTCTTTAAATGTAGCGGGTAGTATTGATATTACCACTACATCAGCATTAATTAGGGCGCTATCGATATCGCGAGCAACAGTATAGACCCATTTAGTAACTACATTATCACAATTATTAATGATATTTCCTAATTTTTGATTACGAAGGGCAGCAAAATAATCAATGTCATATAAACAAATTTCACCACTTAGGTCTTTTTGTAAAGATAGATCGCTCATGAATATATTTGCCCACATTTTTGAGCCTCCACCAATATAAGCTAATTTGATTTTTTTCATATGCTGCCCTCGCTAATTTAAAATTTTTCTTTGTTAATCCATAATCCTAAAGCTGGATTTGGAATAAAATATATAGTCTCTCCGTTTTCTAATGTGTTATAACCGAATTTAAGTTTATTTGGATCATATAGCTTTACTGCTTCATCATAATCCATAGCTTTAAAGTTAACTGACTCGATTTCTTCTTTAGAAATATTTTTTACACAATATGTAATATTGAATCTACCATCACTTGATCCATGAATTAAGTGCGCAGCAGCCCCCATATTTTCTTGTAAGTCAGCATTTTCTTTAAATAATTCTAAAACTTTCATACGGCCGACATAACCATATTTTCTAATTAGTTTATCAACACCTAAATCTTCACCAAATTTAGTAACTCCCGGAGCTAAAATGATTAAATCACCGCCATCGGCTATAGCCATTCTGGTTCTATAGATGGCTTTATTACCAAGCCAAGTGCTTCTAAATTCTTTAGGTTCTAGATAAACTACACATTTTTTAATTCCTGTATCCACAAAACTAATGTTTTTTTCTTGGGCTAGAGCGATTGCTTCTTCTAAGCATTTGCGTCCCATACCAATAAATAGGCCGTGAGTATGAATTACTCCACCTGGGTTTGTAGTTACAGTTAAAACATACATTATAGGTCGATCTTTTAAAAAGTGCTCACAGCCATAATCAAACACTTTACGAACTGGTGTATGATCTTTACCCATCATTCTTTCCATTCCGTAAACTGCGCCAATCATATGGCTCGCATTAATCATTCTCTTCCCCCCGCAACCAACAAATAAGTTCTTTGAGTGGTTGGCCATACCAATTACTTCATGGGGAACAACTTGACCAATTGATATGATTAAATCATATGATGGGTCCATGATTAATTTATTAACTTCTACATCTACTGAATCTTTCCACAACCCATCAGTAATACTAGAAATATATTCACCAGGCACTTCACCAATTTTTACTACATCGCTTCGCCAGTTATGATAAATAAAGGCATCATATGGAATATCACCAAACATTTCTTCACACTGCTGCCTACTCATCGCTTCATGGGTACCTAGAGCCGGTAAAATATCAACGCGACAGTGATTGTTTAATGCATGGTAATAATAATTAGTGATTAATCCCGCATTAGAATAAAATCTAGTGAAATCAGGAGGTAGTAATAATACTTTTTTTAAAGATTTACCTTCGATTGATTTTTCTAAAGCATTAACGATTTCTTGTTTTGTTAAGGAATCACTTTTAGCTTTTACAAAAATATCCATCTTTATACTCCGCTATATGCGCTAAATCCACCATCGATTGGTAGAACTACACCAGTTACAAAGCTACTAGCCTTACTATCAAGTAACCATAAAACTGCTCCAACTAATTCTTCTGGTTCACCAAATCTACCCATTGGTGTATTATTTAAAATCTTTTTAGTTCTAGCTGTAGGGCTTCCATCTTCATTCCATAAAAGAGCTCTATTTTGCGCTGTTGAGAAAAAGCCTGGAGCAATTGCATTAACTCTAATACCAACTTTAGAAAAATATGTAGCTAACCACTTAGTAAAGTTAGATACAGCAGCTTTAGCAGCTGAATATGCAGGTATTTTAGTTAATGGAGTAAATGCATTCATCGAACTAATGTTTAATATTGTAGTGCCATCGCGGCCTACCATATCAGGAGCAAATTCTTGAGTAGGGATTAGAGTTCCTGAAAAGTTTAGTCCAAATACAAAATTAATTCCATCTAAATCTAAATCAAAGAAATCTTTTTTGTTAGGTAAGTCTGCATTTGCTAAATCATAGAATTCATCATTTGTAGTTGCTTTTGGATTATTTCCGCCAGCTCCGTTGATTAGAATATCAACTTTACCATATTTTTCTAGGATTTGACTGTGAACATTTTTAACTACTTCTTTATCTAATACATTACATAGATAACTTGTAGCTTCACCACCATCATTTCTAATTTCAGCTTCCAAGTCAGCTAATCTTTTTTCATCTAAACTTAAGATACATACTTTTGCTCCACGTCTAGCTAATTCTTTACAAAAATAAGAACATAGTACACCAGATCCGCCAGTTACTACTACAACTTTATCTTTAAATTCATGTTCAAACATAGTTTTTATCTCCTTATGCGTTATATGTGGATGCGGAAGTCTTACCACCGTGTCCTGTCCAATTTGTATGATGGAAATCGCCTCTTGCGCCATCTACTCTTTCATATGTATGAGCTCCAAAATAATCTCTTTGAGCTTGAAGTAGATTAGCTGGTAAGTTAGCTGATTTATATCCATCAAAGTAAGCTAAAGCTGATGACATAGCTGGTACTGGAATACCATTTAAGGTTGCCATAGCTACTACTTTTCTAAATGATGTACTTGCATCTTCTAATGTCTTCTTGAAGTAATCATCTAACATTAAGTTAGCTAAATCTGGATTCTTATCATATGCTTCTTTAATCTTACCTAAGAAGCGTGATCTAATGATACAACCACCACGCCAAATTAAAGCGATATTACCATATTCTAAGTTCCAACCATATTCTTTAGCAGCTGCTCTCATTAAAGAATATCCTTGAGCATAAGATATAATCTTTGCGGCATATAATGCTTTTTTGATATCTTCAATAAATTCATCTAAATTACCTTTGAATTCAGGTTTAATATGGCTAAAATGTTTGCTTGCTTCTACTCTTTCTTCTTTAATTGCTGATAAGCATCTAGCGTATACGGCCTCACTAATTAGTGTTAGTGGAACACCTTGATCAAGAGCTGCAATACTAGTCCATTTACCAGTACCTTTTTGACCAGCTGTATCTAAGATTTTTTCTACTAAGAAACTGCCATCTTCATCTTTGAAGTTTAGAATATTTTTAGTTATTTCAATTAAATAACTATCAAGTTCGCCTTCGTTCCATTTAGAAAATACTTCATGCATTTTATCATTTGATAAGCCAAGTAGTTTTCTCATTAAATCATATGCTTCACAAATTAATTGCATATCACCATATTCAATACCATTGTGAACCATTTTAACGAAGTGACCAGCACCATTTTCACCAATCCAAGTGCAACAATGACTGCCATCTTCAAGTTCTGCACTAATTTTAGTAAATATATCTTTAACATATGGCCAAGCATCCTTGCTTCCTCCAGGCATTAAAGATGGGCCGTTTAAAGCACCTTCTTCACCACCTGATACACCCATACCGATGTAACGTAAGCCTTTTGCTTCAACTTTAGCACATCTTGCCATGGTATCTGGGAAGTGTGAATTTCCACCATCGATGATGATGTCACCAACTTCAAGTATTTCAAGTAATGAATCAATTGTAGAATCAACTGGAGCACCAGCTTTAACCATGATCATTACTTTACGAGGTTTAGCAAGATTATCTGCTAATTCTTGTAAAGAATAACAACCAATGATGTTTTTACCTTTTGCTCTACCTTCTACAAAATCAGTTACTTTTGAAGTAGTTCTATTAAAACAAGCTACTGTGAATCCTTTTGATTCCATATTCATCAAAAGGTTTTCACCCATAACACCAAGTCCAATTAAACCAATATCTGCTTTTTTCATTATCTCTTTACCCTCGCATTTCCTTTCCAAATACTCCAAATTTGATCTTCGTCAGCTGGAGTTGCATAATCATCTAAAGTTGTAGTAGCAAGTACTCCACTTGCCCAACCAAACTGTGTTGCTTTTTCAATATCAAATTCACTGATAATTCCATAAAGTAAGCCAGCTACAAATCCATCACCGCCACCAATTCGATCTAATACTTGAATTGGGCGAGGATCAATTACTGTCCACTTACCATCACCATATGATATAGCTCCCCATAAATGTTCATTAGCATTCTTTACTTCTCTTAAAGTAGTGGCATAATATGAAACATTTGGATAAGCTTTCTTAACGCATTCAATCATGCCTTTAAAGCCTTCAATCTTACTAGCGATATCTTTTCCACCTGCATCAGGTCCTTTAATGCCTAGTGATAATTGGAAATCTTCTTCATTACCAATTAAAATATCAGCTAAAGATGCAATTTCTGAAAAGCTTCTAGATAATTCTTCTTCACGACCTTTCCAAAAACTAGCTCTATAATTTAAATCAAAAGAAATTTTTGTACCTGCTTTCTTAGCAAATCTAGCGAGTTCTAAGCAAAATTCAGTTGTTTCTTTTGATAAAGCAGCAACTAAGCCAGATAAGTGAAGAATTTGGGCACCATCTACATTAAAGATTTGATTTAAATCAAAATCTTTAACGTTTAATGTTCTACCAACTTCTCCTGCTCTATCATTAGCTACTCTTGGTCCACGTAAGCCATATCCACTATCCGCAATATTGAATTGATGTCTATAGCCCCAAGGTCCACCTTGTTCTACATCTTTTCCAATGTAGGCAATATTTCTTTTTCTTAATTCTGCTTTAATAAATAAAGCAATTGGAGAATCCTTAACAAATGTAGTCATAACTAAAGTAGATTTACCTAAAGAACTAGCTACATTTAATACATTTGATTCGGCACTAGTTGCTTGCATTCTATACATATTAGAAGTTTGAACAACTTGGCGATCAACTGGGGTAATTCTTACACCCATACTAGTTGGTACGATTAAGTTATATTTAGCGTTTTTTCTTAATTCTAACATCTTATTTACCCATTCCTTTATATAAAAGTTCTAAGTGATGACCAATATGTTTAACTAACATATTAGCATATTCTTCACTTTCTTTATCCCATAAATCATATAATCTATTCTTAAATACATAATTACCTTTACTATCTTTACTAGTTAAAATAAATCCATAAGTAATATGTATTAATTGTCTACAATCATTATTATCAAATAATTCAACTAATTTATTATCTTCAATGCTATCTACATCAGGAATATTATTTAAATTAGTAGTTACATGATAATATTTCTTAGCTTCTTCAAACATACTTAAAGCAAATTTATGTACTTCTCTATATAAACTTGCATCACACTTAGCAACAACTTTCATTGCTTCTAACCAGTTAGTTCCTGCTGTCTTTACATGGAAATGACCATTTGTCTCTCTACCTATTATTTCAAATACAGAGAACTTATCAGATCCAGAATGAATTGATAATTTGTATCCAAAATGATTAGCAATAGCTACATGAATCTTCATTTCGGCTTCAAACTGAGCTAAATCACCGATATAATCAATTCCTTTTTGGAATTCTCCACAAAATCTAGGAGCAACAGTTACTAGTTTTACACCAGCTTCACTTAGTTCTCTTGCAATAAAGTAGTGTTCAACAGGTAGAGTTGGGGTTGATGTTTCATCAATTGATAATTCAAAATCAACTTCTTTTCCATCTACATAATCGAAATAAATCTTTTTTGCAAATTCAATAGTCTCGGTGTAAGTTAGGACGCATCTAGCAAGTTCTACTTCACTAAATGTAATTGTCTTATCTTCTACTTTAATTACATCATTTAAGTATTTATTCTTTAATTCTTCACTTATATTAGCTTTACTTAATACTTCGCCATCACTCATATTAAGTACATCGGTTTTAATATGTTCGCTACAATCAAGTGTTAACATAGTAAAGCCAAGTGATAAAGCATATCTAATTTCATCTTCATGTTTTAGATGATCTCCATCTGCTCCCCAAGGCTTCTTAAATCCATCTTGAAGAACATTAAAGCTTACACAATCTAGAACATCTTCATAAGTTCTTTCTGTTAAGTTTAATTCTCGAATGGATTGTTGAGCAAAGATTGGACAAGCATCATATTTTTTAAATAATTTAATATGACCATGAGTGGCAATTCCTAATCTATCCCCAAGTCCAAAACTTCTTTGTTCTCTTAAAACTCTAGATGGAGCTGTAAATGGCAAAGCTTTTCTTAAAGCTACTGCATTTTCATGATTCAATCCACAAATTCTATATTTAATCCCTTTAATGGTTACTTCTTCACCACTAAAGCCGTAATTTTCAAATCCATGAATAACTAAGATTCTTTCTTTTTCATTCTTAGCCATTGCTATAATACCTTCTTCAGTTTGATTAACTGATAAAGGATAAACATTAAAATATTTATTTAATAGGCGCTTAACTTTAAATTTACAAATCATTTTATTACCTTCTTCTTAACATAAATTCATTAATTACTTTAAGTACACCATCTTCTTCATTAGATAGTGTTATATAGTCTGCATTATCTTTTACATCATCACTAGCGTTTGCCATAGCAACTCCTAAACCTGCATATTCAAGCATCGGGATATCGTTACATCCATCGCCAACAGCAATCATTTCGCTAGCTTTTATATTATAATAATTACCAATTACTTCCATTGCTTTTGCTTTAGAAATACCTTGGCTTACAAATTCTAAGAAAACTGGTTGTGATGTGAAAAAGTTCACATCGTTAATTTCTTTTAAAACTGTTTTTTGGTATTCTACTAAATTCTTGTTTTCATCAAACCATATAATTTTGGTAATATTTCCATGAGGAATTGTTATTTTCTTATTTAATAAAATAGGTTGTGCTTTCGATATACCAAAATATTTAGTCGTATAATCATTTATTTTATTAACATATAATTTTTCATCTGACCAAAAAATAAAAGTTCCATCATACTTATTAATGATATTTAATATCTTAGTTGATTGATCACTTGTAAGGTTACAAGATAATAATACCTTTTTAGTTTTAGAAAAAGTAACAATGGCTCCGTTATATAGAATAAGCGGAATATCTCCTTCGATTATATCTAAATAAGGTTTAACACCATAAAATGGTCTACCTGTAGATATACAAAAAATCTTATTTTCTTTTATTAAGTTGTTAATTCCTTTTAAGGTAGATTGGGTTATCTCTTTATTATCAGTGAGTAATGTCCCATCCATATCTACTGCTATTAATTTGTAATCAATCATTTTTGTTTTATTCGCAATTGCGAACCCCTTTCGGTATTATTTATATAATTTTAGAGAGCATAGAGCATATCTATGCTCTCTAAATATTTAATTGTTATTTGAAGATTAATCGTACTGATTTAGCTTCTTCATCAAAACGCCAAATTTCTGGTGAGAAGCCAACATTTCTAAAGAATTCTACATTATCCATGTCTTCTTCTGAACTGCTTCCGGCTGCACTATTGTAATCATCAAATGATCCAAAGTTGTTCATACAGAAGTATGTTCCTGTTCCAGCAGTGTAACGGCCAATGATTGGGCTACCAGTCTTATGAGCTACGCTTGCCATACCAGTGTATGGATCTAGTGTTACACCATCAATTATAGATCTTGTTGATCCAAATATGATAACAGGTTTAGATACATTACCAATAATGTAAACTACGCCAGCACCGCTTTCACATCCACCAACAATTCCACCAGTATAGTTCTTTAAACATTCTACAACGCCTTCAAATAGACATGTACGAATCGATATATTATATACTGTTAAATCATTTTTAATACGACCAACAATTCCACCGATGTATCCGCCACTATCAGTACCTGTTCCAATGTAAGCATCAGCATAGCAATTAGATACTTGACAATTTACATATTCTTCTGCTGTATCTTTTTGGATATTAGATACAATTCCTCCACAATACTTAGTAGTAACGCTCATATAAGCATAACCATCTAATAATTTATAATTATTATCAAACTTATATTCATTAACTAGACTAACTTGAGATACGAAGTTATCGCCTCCGCATACTTGACCAACCATTCCACCAACAGTTTGGTAACCTGTTGCAGTAATTTCAGTTAATTTAACGTTATGTATATATCCGCCAACCATTTGACCTACTATTGCCACATTCTTAGATTTGCCAAGATCACCTAGTAACTTAATGTTATGGAAACCAATATTCATAATTGTTCCACCAGATAGTTTATAGAATATGTTATTACGTTTATCACTTTCAGATTGGATTGTTAAATTAGAAATAGTATGACCATTACCATTTAATAATCCTTTTAGTGAATCTGTAGAACTTGATACAACCCAGTTATAATCTTTAAAATCAATATCATTCTTTAATAAATAAATTGTTACTGATGATGTAGATCCATTTGCAAAATCATAAAATTCTTGGCAAGTAGATATTTCAGATATTAGTACTTCTTTTGTATATACTTGACTAGTGTAATTTCCACCATTATTAACAATAATTACATGGATATAATATTTACCATCATTATCATTTAGAGCTAATACATCAATCTTATCTGATGTAATAGTGTACAAAGTACCGTTTTCTTTTACAGTATCTGCTGTCTCAGTAGGGTTTTCACTTAAATATGCATATAATTTTCCTGATACATTAGTAAGTTCTCCGATGATATGAACACCTTGTTGACAAACATAGAATTCATATCCTTTGTAATCCACAAAATCAATTTCATTTGTAGGGCTTACTACATATACTAAGAATGATTGGCTTAAAGTATCATTTGCATTTGAATATGATTTAACTGTGTAAGTTACTCTATATACACCAGGAACTGATGTATAAACTTTACTTACTTGGTTAAATTCAGAAGTATTAGTTTCTGCGTATTCATATGTCTTCTTTACACCATAATCTACATCAAATTTTAAGGCCTGATCTGAATAAGAACTCTTATTAGTTACTGTAATTACAGGATCTGTGAATCTAGAATATAAATCTACAATATATACTTCTTCTAATCCTTTGATTTTACCAATCATTGGGTTATCTTTTTTAAGTGTTAAAGTAAATTCTTTAGTTAAGCTTGCATTTCCTTTAGTGATTGTAGCAGTTAGAGTAACTTGTTTATCAGATACACTTGATCTATGAACAATACCATCTACATATACAACATTACTAAATGATCTAGTTTCACTAGTTCCAAAATTAAATAATGATGTATCACTTGAAGACCAGCTAATTTTACATTCATTTAGATTAATCCAAATTGGGAAGTTTTGGTAAACTGCTTCTTTGTTACACATTACTTCTAGAGCATCTTTAGCAGCTAATACATCAATTTCATCTTGCGTAGCACCAAGGGTTGGATTGCTGTATTCATAATGTTCGTATTCATCCCATGATGATTTATTAAGTTTAGCACCGATTTGACTACCATTACAGAACGTTAATAGTTTTGAATCGGTAACATCTAACATATTACCTACATTAATTGATCCATCTTCATTACGAAGTAGGCTATTTAGTTTAGGATAATCTTCTTGAGAATAGTTCCATGTGACTGAAGCAAAGCAATTATCATTTAAACCAGTATATACTGAACCAATCTTTTCCTTTTCATAAGATGAAGCATCCATAAAGCTTGTAATACTTCTATATTCACCTTTAGCTACATGGAAAATACAATATGCGGCAGAACCTAGGTAATCATCGCCTACTTCATAATCAATATTAGAAGCTGTTAGGTTAGTACAATATGATAATAGTCCGTAATAACCATTATAGCTTTGATTAGATCTAGCCATATTGAAGTTAGTACTTCCGCCATCGCTATAACCAAGGCTTCCTGTGCCATTTGCTACTGCTACCGAATTATTGTAAGCTGTACAATTGTAAAGCAACATTGTACGAGGGTTTGAGTTATCGCTAAAACCATGTAAGCGGTTATTCCAAGACATACAGTTTTTAACGATTACGTCGCCTTCCATATTGCTTCCACCAAGTTTGAAGCCAATTCCATCGCCATCACGTGTAGTTGATCCATCAAGTAACCAACCATTTTCAAAGGCGATACAATTCATAATTATTACAGTACCAACATTACCAGTATCTGATTTAGCATATAAATCCCAGCCATCATCGCTATTTCTAAAAGCGATACAGCCATCAAATACATTTCCGTAACCTACAGTTAGCTTTGCGGCAAACCCATCAGCGTTTTCTCCGTATGTTTCATCATCATAATTGTTATAAGACATACAGTTTTTAACTGTATTATAACTTGGCCACTGGCTAACAATAGTATCTGATCCTGCTCCACGGCCAAGTTGAAGACCACTATCGCGGTTATTATAGAATTCACACATTTCAATAAAGTTATGACTACCAGCAACATACATTCCGTTGTCACCAGCACCTTTAATATGAACTCCATAGAAATACCAATAATTACCATTGATTTGAATTCCACGGTTTGTGGAATCAAATGCTTGTTTACTAAAATCAAAGATAACCTGTCCCGGTGTACCAATTACTTTAATTTGCGAGAAAGCATTTCCCGATTCTGTTAAAGTAATTCTATCAGGGCAATCATATGTGCCAGGTAGGGCATTTAGTGTATCACCTGCACGAAGTGATAACATTGCTGAATAGAAATCTTTAGGAGTTGCTTCGCTTAATCCATCGTTACTAGATTGCCCATTTGGAGCAATATAATAAGTCTTTCCTTCTATCTTTTCTACTACATCGCTTGCATTAACTTTAGTAGTTAATGTAAAGAACAAGCAAGCTAAGGTAATAATAATTACAAAAATACTAATTCCTTTTTTCATAATTATTCACCTCCCTCAGGTAGGCTAGTTACGACTCTAGCAAAATAGAATGAATCCCAATAAATAGTTATAGCGTGTTCGCCTGATCCATATGTTTCTTGATAATCAATGATTATCTCATAAACACCAACTTCATTCTTATTATATTTAGATGAATTAATATTAGCTTTATTAGTAACATCTACTTTTGAGCCATCACTATATACTGCTAATACCACTACATTAGCACTAGAATAGTCACTACCAACTAAGAAATATTCATTTCTTGGGCTAACTTCTATACCAATTAAATAATTAGTAGTTGATAATACGTCTTTAACAGTTACGTTAAATACCTTTACATCATCAATACCATCTTCTGAATAACTAACTAGAATACGATATGTACCAATTTTATCTTTATTAAAACTGCTTGAATCAATTGTATAGTTAGTTACTTGTTTATTAGTATTATCTGAATAATTAGCAGTTACTACTAAACCAGTACTATCAAAATCTTCACCTAAAACATAACTTACTTTAACACTTTCGGTGTTAATAGTAATCTCTGTTAGTTTTACTTTATTAGGATCTTCAATTACATTAACTTTATAAGATAATTCATATAGATTACCGCTATTACTAAACTTAATAACGATATCATACTCACCAACTTGGTTAGCATTGAAATCATTACTAATTAAGCTATAATTTTGTACTTCTTTTTCACTGTTATCATCATATACTGCATATACTTTAATACCATCTGATGTGAATGTTTCACCTACAATGTATTCTTTTTTAACATTTTCGGTATCTAGTCTAATACCAGTTACTGATTTAGGTGTAGATGGCTCTTCTCCACAAGCTACCAAAGTAACGCAAAATAGAGCAATGAAAATAGAAATTATTAGTTTCTTTAAAGTTTTCATGTTTTGTTTCCTTATTTTTTTATTTACTAGAGACTAAGCTTTCACTTAGTCTCTATTTCTTATTTAATTATAGTTTATTTAGTTACTGTATCTACTACTTCGATATAGTAAATATTGATACCATTTACTTCACAACCAATGTAGTATGTTCCTGCTTCTGTTAAATCAAATTCATAAGCAGCAATTGTCTTACCATCAATTGTAGATTCACCAACGTTAGTTCCGATGCTATCATATAAAACAACTTTTCTAGTATTATCGCTTGAAGATGATGATAATGCATAAACCTTAACATGAGCAGTTCCTTCAACTTCAAATTCAATAAATCTTTCACTTGAGAATGTTCCAGAAGCTCCATTGAATTTTAATCTCTTAGTGAAGTCCATACCATCAATTGATTTACTATTGCCATCAACTGTATATTTCTTACCAGAAGTACAATGAACTGTGAAGTAATCAGATGTGCCAGCAGCAAAATCAGCTGTATAATCACCATTTTCCATATCTGACGCATTAAATGAATAAGTATTAACTTCTACTTGTCCACTTCCTGCTCTTACAACAACTTCAGCACTTAATACTTTTGTTTCTCCAACAAATACTCTTAATTCAAAAGTTCCAGCAGCTACTGTTAAGTCATCTAATTCGATATTTTCTTCTTCTATCACATTATAAACTTCAAATGTAGCTAGTTCTACCGTAGCAGCAGTTTTACCTACATGAACTAAAGTAGGTGTATCAAACTGGCCACCAACTGATAAGTTGGCAACTAGTCCAAGTAATACATAGTAACCATTTTCTAAATCAGGTAATGTCCAAGCTGCATCATATTTAACAAGTCCGTTTGTAGCAGCGAAGATCTTAGCAGCTGTGTAATTTGCAGCTTCACTTTCTGTTAAGATTGTAGCACCAGCTACAGCAGTGTTGATTGCACCATCACCAGTGTTGTTGTATTCTGCAAATACAACTCCTTCTCCAGTTGGCTTATTTCCACTCATATCTGCATAACGTGATTTAGCAGTTCCATCATATCCAAGTGTAGATATATGAGCGCCTAAAGTAGAATTTAGAATAGCAACTTTTGCTTGATCGCCCCATGGACGAGCAATTGAAACGCTACCAGCAGGGATATCACTATCAGCTGTAAAGTTACAACTTAAGAATACATATCCATATGTTACAGCATCAGTTGTAGCTCCGCTTGAGAATCCTTTAGGAGCACAAATGTAACCTTGGTTAGTTTCAGGAGTATTTGTTCCACTCTTATATCTTGTAACTGAATGAATTTCACATCCTTCAAATAAAACTGTTGCATTGTTACCAAAGATAAAGTCTACAGCACCTTCAATGTAACAATCTTTATAATATTGACGACCATTCTTAGGTTCTAATGTATCTTGAACACCTAAGAATCTACATTCTACGAATTCTGCTTTATCTGCTTGACAAAGTAATGCTAAAGCTTGCTTGTTAGCAAATGTAGAATTACGATAATCAAATGTATTAGCAAATGTAACTCCATATGCATAGAATCCAACAGCATTTGATTTAACAGTAACAGTTGCACTGCCTTCTGTTCCAAATGTAGCACTCAAATCTAGTTTGAATGTATCTGCAGCATTTCCGCAAGCAATTACTACTTCGGATGCTTTGTCTTCAGCACTATCTTTTACGATTCTAACATTAGCCATATCAATAGTTAATGCACCAGTATAAGTACCTTTAGCAAGTCTAATTTCTTTAATAGTATCATTAGATAAGCTTAAGCTTCTTAAGTAGTTAAGAGCTAAATTAACATTTTCAAAATACATCTTACCATCAACTAAGCCATTAGTTTGTGGTTTAACATATACTACTACTAATGTATCGCTATATTCATTATCTAATACATAAATTGGATATGTGTCAGATAATTCTTCTCCATTAACAACTCTAGTTACTTTTACAAATTTTGCATTAGCAGTTAATGCTACATCTGCTGCTTGAGTTGATTCATCTGCATTAACAACAGTGAATGTAACTTGTCCTGATGTTGCTAATTTCTTAGTATTATCAGAAATTAAAATAAATGAAATGATTCCTTTAGTATCAAGTGTGTCACCAACGCGGTAAACTGTCTTACCTTCACTAGCGATTACTTCTACGCCAACTTCTTGAACAATATCAATGTTATAACTTGCTTTAGCACTTCCTGCTTCAACTTCTACAGTATATTTACCAACTGCTAAGTTAACGAAATCCTCAGTTACATCATTACCATCAGATAAAATCTTAACACCATATTGACTTTCATTTAGAGGAATAACAACGCCATCTGAATATGTAGCGATTACGATAATTCCAGTTGGATCAAATGAATCTAGAGCGTAATATTGAGTCTTAGCATTATTTGCATTAACTTGAAGTCTAACAACAGTAGCATCTTCAGCTGGTGTGTTAGCTGATGCATCTTTTAGTTTAACTACAAATCTAGAATCTGCTTCCCAAACATTAGTTAAATCAAATCCAAGACCTGCTAAATCAGTTAATACAGCTTCACCAATTACATATTGTGTTCCGCCATCAATTGACATTTCAAAGTAGTTAGCAATATTTGCTACATCTGGTGTAGCAACACCTACATAAGCGCCACTAACAACTTCATAATATTGTTTACTTGCATTTAATTCAGTATCAGTTGTCTTAGTATAATTAGCTAAAGCAGGTAAACCTACATAGAAGCAATTCTTTAATGCGACAGTTGCTTTTCCTTGACCTTTAAATAAGCCTGATTGAGTTAGGTTAGTTTGAGCTAATAAGCAAGTGTTACTTGCAACAATCACGTTTTCTGCGTTTAATGTTGCTGTGTCAGCACCATCGATTAATGCACCAGTCTTATTAGTTGTATTAGCAACGCCAATTTCAAATCTAATAATAGCGTTCTTTACATTAACGATTGATCCACTTCTTGCTCTACCAACTAAAGCTGCCATTTGGCTTCCTGATGTACAAGTAACATTTACATCTACATCGCTAATTGTGATTGTAGTGCCTTTAGTTAAGTCAGCGATTAGGCCACCAACGTATTTAACACCAGCTACAGATGTTAAATTCTTAACTGTAATCTTACTCATTGAAATAGTTCCAGCACTAGCATTTCTACCAGCGATTAATGCGGCATAACCAGATGAAGATGTTGATGCAACTGTACAACAAGAAAACTCAATATTTTCAAATGTACCATTTGTACATAAACCAGCTATTAAACCAAGTGATTCTGCGCTGCTTGAAGCATAGCATGAGAATAGAGTTAGATTCTTAACAGTTCCACCATTAATTGTATTAAATAATGCGCCAACTTTAGCTGTAGCAGTATTAAATACAATGTTAGATAATTTATGGCCATCACCATTAAGTTCACCTTTAAATTCTCCACCTAAAGCTTCACTTAACTCTACGCCATCAAAATCTAAGTCGGCAGTTAAGATATATTTATCTGTAATTGCTCCACTATGATCTCTCATTGCTAAGAATTCTTCTACTGTAGAGATACTAATATATCCACCAACTCTAGCTGATACAGTATATTGTGCTTCATGTTTACCATAAGTAACTTTAACTACATAATCAGCAGTCTTAGCTAATACGTTATTAGCAACTACATTACCTTCTAAATCATATAATGAAGCAGCCCAACCAACTAACTCTAAAGTTGTGTCATCTTTAAGTGTAGCAACTACACTTACACCTAAAATATCTAGTTCTTCTCCTGGAGCATATTCTACTTTACCATCGCCAACAACTACTGCAATACTTGCAATCTTATCAACTACAGTAATAGTGTATGTATCAGTTTTAGTAACGCCACCTTCAGTATAACTAATAGTTACAGTGTAGTCACCTTCTTCTTCAATAACAACTTGGCTAGCAGTAGCTGAAACTGTAACATCTTTATCTGCTCCTTTAGAATAATGAGCCATAACTTGTAAACCAGTTGTAGTGAAAGCTTCACCTAACATGAAGTTAGTTTTTGCTCCACTTACTGCGATGCTTTCTAAAACTGGAGCATCTTCTTTAGATACAGTTACAGTAAATGATTTTTCAATTCCTTGATATGTTACTTTTACAATATAAGATCCAGCTGTATCAAGTCTAACAGCGCTTTGATCTAAAGTATAATCATTAGCTGCTAATTCTTCTTTATTACCATTAGAATAAACAGTTTTAACTTTAATTTTAGATAAATCAAGACTTTCGCCTTCTTTTATAGATAATGTGCAAGCTGATGTATCAACTTCAATATCGGTTAATCTAACAACTGCTTTTACTTTAACTTTGAAGAATTCTTCAAAATCTCCATATTTAACAGTAACTGAGTATTCACCAGCTTTAGTAGTATCAACTAATGAAGTATCAATTGTCACTTCACTTAAATCGATATCTAAATCTTTTTTTAGATAATGAGCAACTACTTTTAAGTTCTCAAAATTAAATGTTTCTCCTTCATTGATTTCTAACGTTAAGTTAGAAGTATCAATACTAATACTTTGCACTTCTTTGTCTCCACAACCAACAAGTGCAAACAATGCAACTACTAACGTAATTACAAAAATTAAACTTCTTTTAAAAACGCGCATAACTTCCTCCTGTGTGTGCGTATTTACGAACATAGTTCGTAAATATATCATACAGATTCATTTTAAGTAATGTAAACGTTTTTGTCAAGTATAAAAAAAGATAATATTTAAAAGATTATATCTATTCGTACATACGAACTTTTGTAGGCAATAACATATTATTTCGATCATTTGATATTTAATTCATTGTGATTTAAAACTTCTTTTATAACATTTTTGTATATAACTGCTTCTTCAATCTTGTTGATTGTACTTATCCTTTTTCCAGCATCCTTTGATGATCCACCACAATGATATATAGTCTCATTACTAGAATCAAAATCAATTACAATATACCTATCATGAAATAATCCATTGTTTTCTTTAAACATAATGTTTAACCCTGTATCTTTTTTAAAATCAGCTATAAAAACATCATTAATTCTATTTTTAGCTTTATTATCTGTTATTATTACAATATTTATTTCAGCTTTACATAATTTTAATAATTGTAAAGTTTTAATATCAATATAATCATCAATAATATAAATTGATTTCTTAGCTAGATCATATATCTTTTGATATGCTATATCTGCTTCTATTCGTTGTCCATTTAGTATCAATATATGTTTATATGTAGATTCAACAGTAAAGTTTTCCATAATAGAATCAATTTTATCTTCTACCACTTCAAATCTTTTATCATATGTAGCAAATTTAGATTCTAAATATGAATTCGTATTAACTAACAGACTATTATTCTCAATAATAAAATCCTTCATCTGTTTAAAAGCATCAATTAAAGCAATACTTTGTTTTGTAGCTAAATCACCTTTTAAAACAGTCATTAACATATATATTCCTTGTTCGGTGAATACGTATGGTAAGTACCCTCTACCACCTCCTCCTGATGCCCATAAGGCAGAGGTCGATTTTTTCGACCTCACCAAATAATCAATTTCACTTTTATTTAATTGGAATCTAAATCTCTCTGGAAACTTCTCAATATTGTTCTTTACTTGTTCGTTAAATCTTTTTGTCTCATATCCATATATCCTTGCTAAGTCAAAATCAAACATCACTCTTAGTCCTCTAATTTCATAAATCATATTGTTAATAACATCACTACTTAAATCAATTATCTCTTTATCCATTGTGTATTTCCTCCAATAATATATTTATCTTAAATACTCGATTTTTCTTAATAAATTTAAAAAAGTGTAATCGATATAGATTACACTTTTTTTTAATTAATTATTTAATAATTCTTTAGTTGTCTCAATACTAGCATTAGTAACATTTCCATTTGATATCATCTTAGCAATTTCAATTATTCTTTCTTCGTCCGTCAACTCATTTACAACGCTATATGTTCTATTTTCATCTACATATTTAGAGATATTCAATTGATGATTAGCAATGGAAGCCACTTGTGGAAGATGGGTAATACATAAAACTTGACTAGACTTAGCAATTGAAGAAATCTTTTTGCCAATTGCAAAAGCAACTGCTCCACTTACTCCATGATCTATTTCATCAAAAATTTTAGTTTGAAGTGGTAATGATTTTCCTAAACTAGTCTTAATAGCTAGCATAAATCTAGAAAGTTCACCACCAGATGCTACTTTTGATAATGGCTTTAATGGCTCACCTTTATTAAAAGTTACCAAAAAATCAATTTGATCTAGTCCATCTTTATATAAATTATCTTTACTAATCTCATTAAATCTAATTTCAAACAAAGCATTCTTAAGTTGTAAATCAACTAAATTATTTTTCACATCTTCTTCTAACAATTTAGCAACTTGGCTTCTTGCATCATGAAGCTTTAATCCTAAATTATAAGTATTAGTTAGACTCAAATCTAATTTATTTTTAGCATCTTCTAAATAAACATCATAATTTTCAATAAAATCTAATTCTTTTTTAATTCCTTCAAAATATTCAATTAACTCTGGAATATCTTTTTTATATTTGCGTTTAAAATCAGAATAAACTAATAATCTATTATTGATTTGATCTAATCTATCTTCATCATATTCAAAATTAGATAGTCTAAGTTTATCATCTTCAAAAATAGCTTCTAAATTATAATAAGCTTCTTCAAAATTCTTTTTTAATTCTAAATATGCTTCATCATATTTAGCAAGTCTATCAAGTGATTTGACAACTTGATATAAACTAGATAATGAATCACTATTATAAACATCATTAATTTCTTTCACATCACTAACCATTTTTTCATAATTAGCCATATTTGAAGCTTCTTGCTTTAAGTTTATTTCTTCATTAACATCTAGTTTTGCATTGTTATATTCTTTTAAATTATATTTAAGAAAATCTTCTTTTTCTTTAGATTCTTCACTTTTCTTTAATAATTCTTTGTAACTAGCTAGATTAGCTTTATATTCATTATATGATTTAGCGTATTCATCTGCTTTTTTTTCAATATCATTATTATTTAAGAATCTTAAATAATTCTTTGGATTAATTAAACCTATTGTATCTTCTTGACAGTGTATATCGCCAATAAATTCGGAAATCTCTGCTAGCTGACTTAAATTGCATGTTTGATTATTGATTTTACAAACACTTTTACCGCTCGCATAAATTTCTCTTTTTATGGTCAAATATTCTTCATCTTGATAATCGATACCAATTTCATCTAATATTTTAGTAATCTCACTATCATAATCGCTAAACGTTCCTTCAATAGTTGCTTTGTCTTCCCCAGATCTAATCATATCCATCGATGCTCTTTTGCCAAATAAAAGGCCAATTGCATCAATTATTAATGATTTACCAGCGCCTGTTTCACCTGTTAAGACTGTCATTCCATCTTTAAAGGTAACATTAATGTTATCGATTATTGCGAAATTCTTAACATTTAAGTTAACTAACATCTTTTTCTCCTAATTATTTAGATTCGTCCATTTGTTTTACAACAACTTCTTTTGCTTGTTCTAGCAATCTTTTACAAAGATTAGAAAGTTCCATCCCTTTTTTATATTTTTCTATTGAATCTTCTAAAGATAGATTTCCACCTTCTAATTCCTTAACAATATTTTCTAACTCCGTTAATAATTCTTCAAATTTCTTATTTTCTTCCATCTTTAACCCTCTTTACATAAGCATCAATTGTTCCATCGCTTACTTTTATATTAATCTCATCATTTTCCTTAACATCATTTATACTTTTAACTAACTTGCTGTCTAAATAAGTTAGTGAATACCCTTTAGCTAAAACATTAAGTGGGTTTAATAATATTAATTTATTAATGACCCCTTCTATTTCTTTATCATTCTTTTCTACTAACAAGCTTAAATTCTTATTTAAGTTTAGGTTTATTTTATTAATATAATCTATTTTTTCATTTATCTTTGTATCTAGACTTAATAAGCCTAATCTTAAACTTAAGCTATCAGCAAGTTTAATATATTCACTTAGTTTATTTATAGGTGAGGCACTATTTAGTCTTACACTGATGGCATCAAGTTCTAGTCTCTTTTTATCTATTAAATCACCAAATCTAGATAATACATAACTATTATTAAGTAAATCTAATTTATAATATTTATCACTTAATGTATTTTTAATAGATGTACTTAAATGCTTATTTATATTATATAAATTTGCATATATATCTTCTTTTGATATACTAGCTAGCATTGCAGCACCAGTCGGAGTTGGAGCTCTTAAGTCAGCCACAAAATCACAAATTGAATAATCAGCTTCATGCCCAACTGCACTAATAATAGGAATGCGCGATGCAAAGATCGCTCTAGCTAATCCTTCATCATTAAAACAAGATAAATCTTCTAAAGATCCTCCACCTCTACCTATTATTATTAAATCTACTAAATTATCTTTGTTTGCTTTATTTAGAGCTTTAATTAAACTAGCTGGAGCATCTTGTCCTTGTACTAAAGCTGGATATAAATAAATTTTAGCTAGTGGAAACCTATTATTAAATGTAAATATAATATCGTTAATGGCATCCCCTGTTGCACTAGTTATAACACCAATACGTTCAGCATATAAAGGAATCTTCTTTTTATATTTATCTTCAAATAATCCTTCTTTTGCTAGTTTTTCTTTTAATCTTAAGAAATCAAGATATGCTTGTCCCATTCCTACTTCTTCAATAGTGTTAGCAATAAACATATAATTACCACGTTTAACATATGCTTCTACACTACCAAGCACTATAACTTGCATTCCATCAACTACATCTATTTTTAATCTAGCAATATTATTAGGAAACATCATAGCTGGCATTTCACTTTCTTCATCTTTTAAGATGAAATATAAAAACCCTTTAGATTTCCTAACATTAGAAATTTCAGCTTTAATAAATATATTTTTAAGACTCGCATCATTATCAAATCTATATTTAATATATTTATTAACAGCTGATACTGTTAAATATTTATTTTCCATCTTTAAATCCTAAATCAATAAATATTTTATCTAAAAGAGCATTATTAAATTTAGATGTTTTCGTGTCTTCGGTTTCACTATATAACTTAGATATCTCTAAACATTCATTAATAGCAATATTAATAGGAATGTTTAAATAACTAACCTCAGCGATAGCAATCCTAATTAAATTAAGATCAACTAAATTAAGTCTATCAATAGAATAATTATCTAAACATTTAGCAATTTCATAATCAATATCACTCAAATGATTAATTACGATAGTAATTAATTCATTTAAATAATCTTTATCATATTCTTTTAAATCTTCATTCATCTCAAGGATAGAATCAATATCTAACACTTTACTTACTGAATAATTATATAAACACTGCATTGCTAAAACTCTAGTTTCATTTCTTTTCATAATATCTATACCTTTTCTACTAATCCATTTTATCATAAACTTAACTCATAGTAAAACAAAAATACTTTATCATATTTATCTACTTATATTTTTATAAACATTATAATCTATTAATTATTAATCTATCTTCTTTCTTCTTTTTTATAAATATTGCTATCAAAAAAAAGGCTGATCAATTAATCAGCCTTCACTTCATCTTCTACTTTTATTACTTTTTCTTTTTTAAAGCTAATTATAGCTATAAAGAAGAAATAATAAGCAATGTATACAGGTACATAGTATTGAATTAAAGATAAATTTGGAAAGATCCAAGAGAATATAAATATTAATAAACTAGGAACAATTGATACAATTCCTGCCACATTCAAATAATTTTTGAATCTTTTAATTCTACTAGTACTTCTAAATATTATGAAACAAAATAGGCTAATAGCTAGAGGAATGATAATTGTATATAATGCTGCATACCATCCGTATGTATTAATGATTACATTAATCATTCCATCAGTTATAAAGTTAGCAAAAGTAGATTTATCTACTTCGCTTACTTTAAATGTATCCATATTATATTCATAATAATTACTAAAACTATGTTTAGGATTATTAGATCTAACTAAATATCTAGAATTATACAGTACTAGTAATGTATTATTACCTTCTTCATTAACGTAAGTATCGAAGAAGTTAACATAATCATAATGTGTTGATGCACCTTTAATTTGATCTTCTTCCACAAGATCAACTACTACATATAATTTGTCGTTACCTACATTAATGATTGTCTCTTTCGCATCAATTTCTGTTGTTTCTTCATACATTATTTTTAAATCAAAACGTAAACCTAAATCTTTAATCTTTTCAAATTCAGTATCTTCCATTTGATAAAGTAAGTTTACATTATTAATGTTTTGCTTTTGAAATTCAGCCCTACCATTTTGCCCCATATAGGTTTGAATTGGAATAGGTAACAAAATCCAAGCAATTATTAATAAAATAATTGGAAAGATTATTACCATGTTTCTAAATCTATAAGCAAATTTAGGGATAACTAAGGCTTTGATAAAGATCCAAACCATTAACATAAATGTTTTAAAATCAATTCTTTTCTTAGTATTATTATTCTCCATCACCTATATCTCCTGAAGATAACATTACATTTTTACGATAAATACATTTATCGTAATCTAAGAATTGATAATTAGCATAAACTGGTAGGTCTAGTTTTGTTAAGAAATCAATTAAACAATGTCTATATTCTTGATCTAAACCACTAAAGATGGCAACCCCTAATACACCACTTTCTAAGAATGCATTAGTTGGCATATAATCTAATACTTTATAATCTGTAATAAAGTTAATATGTTGTTTCTTTAGAATCCTTAATAGTTTTTCATACTTCTCACTATACCCATCCACAACATAAATTACATTTTGATAAATTCTGATTTTATCAGAATTATTGATGTAATCATCTAATGTATCAAATGATACACATAGATAGTATTGATCAGTCATTTTAACTGGTTTAAATTCTTCTAATAGTTTTAACTCATATTTATGTAGACTAGTTGCATCTATTAAGCTTCTCACATCTTGATCAGGATCAATTCCAGGGATGTTTAATCTAACTTCAAATGCTCTACTATCTTTAAATGTGCCTAACATCATAAACATAAAATCTAAATTGTTATCAATTTGATTGTTAACAATCCTTGAAATTGTTTGTTTATTTAAGAAACCTTGATAAACATCATCAGAAAAATAAACTTCATTTGATTCTAAACAAATCTTAGAAAACTTAACAATATCATCTAAATCAACTAAATCACGAGGGAACCTTACAATTCCCGCATCCATTCCTAAATCTTTTACGATTCTATCTAGTGTTCTTTGATTTACTTCATTTTCTAAAACCACTGCATAAGTATTATCATCTAAATGATAACAATTAGCCCCAGTTGCATTTTTAACCTGCAACTTGACAGCATCAACTGATGCGCTAGATGCTAACCTAATAAATGAAAATTTATATTCGATATCTTTAGTCTTAGGTTCAATTGATTTAAGATATTCATTAAATAACATTTGATCATTTTGATTATCTACTGTTACAGGGGCGCTTCTTCCATCTTCTACTAAGATAATAGAATAATATAGTTTATAATTATTATAATTAATAATCCTAGCATCCTCAGTAACATTAACTATTTTAGTGTTAGTTTTAAGAGAATAATTAATATTTACTATATTATCCCCTAAACTAAATGAATCTAGATAATTAATGTTTGAATTTCTAGTTATAAAGTTAATATAACTATTAACATCAATTTCTGTATATCTAGATACTGGTTTATATCCTAACATATTAGCTAACTTTTTATTTAAATATATCTTATCTTGATAATGGAATAATGCATAAGAATTATTATCTAAATAATTATTAATAGTTAGGTCAAATTTTTCCTCATCACGCATTTTAAATTCATTGATTTTATTAACTAATATAGTTGATGCTACTTTTAAAATGATTTCATTTTCAATAGATGTTAAATCAAGGAATTTAGCATAGTATATGATAGCACTACTTATACTATCATCTTTTGTATAAGGAATAGCTAAACAATAATTTATTTGTTCTTCTTGAAGTGATTTATTAGTATTAAAGTCAATAATTGGTAAATTAACATTACGTAAATCAAAAGTTAAGCAATCATTATTATTGATTAGTTTTTCTAAGATTGTTCCATTAATAGCATTATAATCTAGGCTTCTTTCATATAATCTTAGTTTATGATAATCATATGTATAAAAATCATTATTATGATTAATAAAAGCAAGTCTTGTTGGTTTATCAAATAAACAAATACTAACTTGTTCGTAACTTATTAATTCTTCTAACTTTCTTAAGTAATTATAAATATTATCTCTTAGGGTAAGTTCAGTAAAACTAAAACTATTAAGTGAATTAACTTTATCTAAGTTATTAACAAGCCTAGTTAATTTTTCATTCACTTCGAATGCTTTTTCATCTTCTAAAGCTTCTAGTAAATTAACTGAATCATTGTTTGAGATAGTTTTCTCTAGACGATCGATTTCACTAACAATATCAACGATATTGTTAAGTTCTAAAGATAAAGCAATATATTTTACTTTATTAAGTAAATAATATTTCTTGATTCGATCATCATTACATTTAGCAACATCTTTTGAAGTTTTCTTTAATAATTCTTTAGCTTTTTGTAAATCTTTATGTTTTAAAAGTTCTGCTATATATTCATTAGCAATACCTAAATAATCTTCTTCCACTATATCAGTATCAAATATGGAATCAAATAATTCACTAGCTTGAGGGTAATTTCCCTCCATTAATAATATTTTTGCTAATAAATAATTACAATATCTAATACCTTCACTATCTTGAGTGATGCGTAAAGCTTCTTGAAGTGATCTTTTCGCATCTTCTAGTAAGTTTTGGTCAATATAGATTTTAGTAATATTACTTAATGTATAAGATAAAGTATCATCATCTGGTAAGTTCTCTTTAATAGCATTTAGGCAGGACAAAGCTTTATTAGCTTGTCCCATTTCTCCATAAACATAAGCCATTTCTAAATACCATCTATTTACTTTTTCATGATCACGGTTATCTATATATTTTCTTTTTTCACTTATAAATTTATAAGCTAATTTAAAATTACCTTTTTTAATATAAGCATAAATGATTCGCTCTAAAGATGCTACATATATATTTTTAAAAGTAACAGGATCAATCTTTTCTAAATCTTTAGATAAAATATCAATGCTAGCATTGATATTTCCAAGTTCTAGATAAATATCAGCAATCTTTAAACCGCATAAATAAAAATATTCATTATTACTTTCAAGTAATGAATCTTTTCTTAAATCTAGATATGCTCTTAATGTTTCAATTGAGGCAGGCATCTTATTAAGTTCAGTATAAACATCTTTAATTGCCATAAAATACTCCTAAATAATCTAACTAGATTATACTAACATTTTCCTTTTTTTACAACCAATAAAAAAAGACTCTTACGAGTCTTTAGTTCTCTAAAATGATAGTAACAGGACCATCATTAGTAAATTTTACTTTCATATCTGCTTGGAATATTCCTTCTTCCACAATTACATCTAAATTTCTTAAACATTCATTGAAATATAAATATAACTTTTTAGCTTCATCTGGCCCCATAGCCTTCACAAATGATGGTCTATTGCCATCAGACGCATCACCATATAAAGTAAATTGTGATACAGATAATACTTTGCCATCAATTGAAGCTAAATTTAAGTTCATTTTTCCATTATCATCTTCAAAAATGCGCAAGTTTTTTATCTTTTTCGCCATTGCTTCACAGTTGGAGAATGTATCTGTATGCGTAAAACCAACTAGTAGCATATAACCTTTATCAATTTTACCGACTATTTTACCATCAACTGTTACACTAGCGTCAACTACTCTTTGAACAACTACTTTCATTATTTCATAGCCCTTTCAATTTCATAAATATCTGAAACTTTCATTAAGTTGACAGATGCATTTTCAATTGCATCAGCATCTTTTACTTTGATAACTACTTTAGTCAGTAAGTCCCCATTTTTATTTTTGCCAGATGAAATCTTAACAATTGTAATTGAACAAGCATTTAATACATTGATAATTTCAGCTACAATATTACGTCTATCAAATGAGAATATATGCAAAACTGATTCATAAGTTGATTCATAATCAGGGTTCCAATAACAATTAATCATTCTTTCTGATTGCGAATTGTTATTATTGTGACACTCGATACGGTGAACTATTATGCCACTACTCTTAGAAACATAGCCTACAATTGGATCACCCATTACCGGGTGGCAACAATTAGCAAACTTAACATGTGCTTTTGGAAATCCTTCTACAATTACTGCACTCTTGAAGTTTGCGGCACTAAGTTTAGCACGTGATTGATTTTCATTATATTGCTTAATTAATGCTTCTTCATCAGTTATCGTATTACCACACATTCTATTGTATACATTACGAATAGAAATTGTGCCTTTACCAACTTCATAATATAAGTCCTCTAATGTATTAACACCAATCTTAGAAAACATCTCTGATACAATCTTATCTGATAATTTATAGAAATCAGAATCAGTAGCCACATTTTCTAATTTACAAAGTTCCATATGCTCGTTTTTACCACGTTCAATGTATTCATCACGTTTTTGTTTATTTAAAATAGCAATAATTTTGTGACGAGCATGTGATGTGGCGACGATTTTTAACCAAGCCTCATTAGGTCCATTGAAACTCTTATTAGTCTTGATTTCAATAACATCACCAGTTTTTAGTTTATATGTAAGTGGTACAATTTTACCATTTACAATAGCGCCAACTGTATGATTACCGATTTCAGTATGGATACGGTACGCAAAATCAAGTGGCGTTGCTCCATTTGGAAAATCAAATACATCTCCTCTAGGGGTAAATACATATACATTGGCACTAAATATATCGTTTTGAATATTACTTAATGGGTCTTTATCTTCTTCTTCACCTTGTTCTGCATAAACTAGTAAATCTTTATACCATTTTAGCTTATTAGCAATTTCAAGTTGTTCAGCTTGAGGAGTGTAACTACCTTCTTTGTATGCCCAGTGTGCCGCAACACCGAGTTCAGCTACACTATCCATTTCGTAAGTTCTAATTTGAATTTCATAAATCTTACCATTTGGTCCAACTACTGTAGTATGAAGCGACTGATAAAGGTTAGGTTTAGGAATCGCAATATAATCTTTAAAACGGCGAGGAATTGGTGACCATTGACCATGGACCAATCCTAATACCCTATAGCATTCTTCAACCGAATTAACTAATATTCTTAAAGCTAACAAATCATAGATTTGGTCAAATTCAAGATGTTTAGTTTCCATCTTTTTACAAACACTATATATATTTTTAATTCGACCTTTGATTTGATAATTTTGAATATGGTTATGATCTAATAATTCTTTTAAGCCTTCTTCCATATGCGAAATATCTTCTTCGCATAATGTTTGACGTTTATTTATTAATTCTTGGATTTCGCTATACTTTTCTGGATTTAAATACATATAGCTTCTATCTTCTAGTTCCGCTTTTATGCGGTACATACCAAGCCTATGAGCAAGTGGTGCATATAAATCAAGCGTTTCTTGACAAATACGACGGCGCTTTTCATCTGGTTGAAACTCGATTGTACGCATGTTGTGGACCCTATCAACTAGTTTTACTAAAATAACGCGGACATCTTTGGCCATAGCAAGTAGTATCTTTTGATGAGTTTTAGCTAAAGCTTTTTCTTGCGTTAAATATTTTAGTTGTCCGATTTTAGTAACACCATCTACAATACTTGCTACATCATCATTAAAATCAGCTTTAAGTTGATCTAGAGTGTAAGGTGTATCTTCTACTACATCGTGTAAAAATCCAGCCGCAATGGTTGCTGGTCCTACTCTTAAAGAAGCAAGCATGAATGCAACTTCAAGAGGATGTTGAAGATATGGCTCACCAGATTTACGGAATTGACCTTCATGATACTTTTTAGCTACTTCATAAGCTTTACTAATCATCGCTAAAGAATCTGCATTATGAATATATTTGCCGGCTTCTTCCATTACTAGTTCAATTGTTGCTTTTTTAGTGCTATCTAGTGCTCTTTCCATGGCTTACTCCTTTCCTTATATATTTTTAGATTATAAATTATTCTCCTTCGTATTCAACAAGACTCTTAATTGGATAATTTCCAATTACTTCACGACCTTTAAGGTCAACAAGTTCAATTAAGAATGCACAACCTACTACAATTCCACCTAATCTTTCAATTAAGTTAATAGTAGCTTTAACTGTTCCACCAGTAGCAAGTAAGTCATCAATTACCATTACTTTTTGGCCAGGAATAATTGCATCTTTGTGCATACATAAAACATTTGTACCATATTCAAGTGAATATGATTCAGTAATTACTTCACGTGGAAGCTTACCAGGTTTTCTAACTGGTACAAAACCACATCCAAGATTATGAGCAACTGGGCAAGTAAAGAAATATCCTCTTGATTCAGGACCTGCAATCACTTCTGCTCCTAACTCCTTTGCATATTCAGTTAATTCACTACATGCTGCTTTATAAGCTTCTCCATTTTGAAGTAAGCTAGTAACATCACGAAACATTATTCCTTCTTTTGGAAAATTAGGAATTGTTGAAATATATTTTTTATAATCCATAACGACCTCCGTATAATCCATTATATCACAATTTAAATCTATAATAAATTTTTTTAGAAAAGATAATATGTCTTGAAAACATTTACTATTTTTTTTATAATCTATTTACAGAGGTAAATAAAATGAAACCATTAGCATACGCCTTAAGGCCAACTAAAATTGATGATATTTATGGTCAACTTCACCTAGTTGGACCAAACGGAGTAATCCGTAAAATGATTGCTAACAATCAGCTTCAATCAATGATTCTTTATGGTAACCCAGGAATTGGTAAAACAACACTAGCTTTATGTATCTGTAATGAATTAAATATTCCTTACGAACAATTTAATGCATCAAATGATAATAAAGCTCGCCTAAAAGAAATCATCGATAAAGCTTTAACATATGATAGATTTGTATTGATTGTCGACGAAATACATCGTATGAAACGCGATATCCAAGATTATCTACTTGGATTTGTAGAAAAAGGGGATGTAATCTTAATCGGTTTGACTACAATTAATCCATATCATTCTGTTAATCCTGCTGTTAGAAGCCGCACAATCATCTATAAGTTAAATGATTTAAGTAATGAAGATTTAGGAAAACTATTAGTTGATTCACTAAAAAAGATTGATTCTAACTTAGAAATTACTGATGATGCTAAAGAATATATCATTCAAATGGCTAATGGTGAAGTTAGATATATTCTAAATATCTTAGAAGCCTTAACAAATACATCAAATACTAAGCTAATTGATTTGCATTTAGCCAAACAAATCATTCAGAAACCATCAATTAATATTGATAAAAATACTGATAATTATTTTGATACTCTAAGTGGTTTACAAAAATCAATTAGAGGATCAGATGTAGATGCTTCTATTCATTATTTGGCTAAACTTTTAGTAATGGATGATCTTCCATCACTAGTTAGAAGATTACAAGTAATTGCTTATGAAGATATTGGCCTAGCTAATCCTTCAATTGGTCCACGCGTTAGAGCAGCATGTGAGGCTGCCCTTGACTTAGGTATGCCTGAAGCAAGAATTCCCCTAGCTAACGTAGTGTGTGATATGGCTTTATCACCTAAATCAAACTCTACAATCTTAGCAATTGATGCCGCATTAGCCGATATCGAAGCAGGAAAAAGTGGCAATCTACCACTTCACTTAAAAAATCAATATTCATTTGATCCATCACAAGGTAAATATAAATATCCTCATGACTTTCCAGGCCATTGGGTAGATCAACAATACTTACCAGATGCGATTAAAGATGCATCATATTATCACCCACAAGATACATCACAATACGAAAAGATGTTAGGTGAAAGATATTATGCAATAAAAAAAGCCAAAGAAAATAACAAAAAGTAGGATTTTCATCCTACTTTTTTTCAATTTCTTTATAAAAGTAATCCATAAAAGCATCAGCTATGATTGTTGCCCCTTCATAATCAGGGTGGACACCATCTCTAGCAACTTTTTCTATTCCAAGATTATTTACTCCTTCATCTAATCTTTCTTGTAATGGAATAAATGATAAATTTAAATCTTTAGCTATTCTTTTAACAACTTTCGCATAATCTTTTACTTCTAAAAACTTATCATAGTGTTCTTTTGTAGCTTCACCATATAAAACAAATGGTTCGAATAAAATAATCCTTACATTTCTTAAAACATTTAGCGTATCTTCAATTAGCATACGATATACTTTTTCAAATCTTTTGATATCAACTCCATTTTTAGCATCAATTTCGTGCCATACATCATTAACACCAATTAAGATAAATAAATAATCAGGTTTTTCATTCCAAACATCTTTTTTAATTCTGGCATATAAATCTACAATTCTATCTCCACTTATTCCTCTATTTAATAATAAATATTTAGATGGATATAAAGATCCCAGCTTCTTAACTACGTAGCTTGGGTATCCACAACCAAATGAAGAATCATCATCTCTATTTCTACCCATATCGGTAATACTATCACCAAAAAAGATTATTTTTTTCATATTTTCTCCTATTTATCAATATTAGTTACAATACCACTAAATAAAATAATATCATGATATGTTAAGACGAATCCAAATTCTTTATCTACTACAAATTCTTCATATACTGTTTTATATGGTCCGGGTCCAGCGGCACCAGCCTTGGCAATATAAGTTACAGCAGCGCCTTCAATTCCTTTTTTAGTAACTTCTAGTTTAGAAATATGTCTAACTTCGCTACAGCCATATTTATTATCTGTAAGATTAGAAAAATCACACTCACCATTAATAAACATAGTTTTAATTAAGAATTGTTCTTCTAGTATTTTAGTAATATCTAAATCACAGCCTGCTTTGAATTCTGGAAATATACATTTTGTTTTATATTCTTCCATTAATTCATCATCTTGATAAACATAATTAGTTGAATTAACTACATAATTAATAATTTTTGGTGTAAATAAATCTTTAATAGATTTAGTATCATTGGCTTTAATGAAATGAAGTTTAAATCCATGATTAGTTTTAGTGTAAAAAGCACTATAATCATCATTTTTCATCGTTCTTCCATCAAAATAATAACCATCAAGTAATTTGTTATTTGATACACTTCCATCTACATTAGTAAATTTATATTTACTATCTGCATAATTTAAGTCATTACCTAAATCATTCCATAAATCTTTTAGATATAAAGTATTCATCAAAACAAACATTGTGTCTTCATCAATATTCATTTCTGGATCTAATAATTTATTAGTCTTTTCTCTAATAAATTCTCTCATGGCTTGATTAGTTGTTTTATTATCACCATCAAAATCAGCTTCATATGCATAACAATAATAATTATCTTTAAGATCATCTAATCCTTTTTCATATAAAGAGACATCATTATCAATCCATATTGAGTTAGTTAAATCTATTTTTGCTTCTACTTGTTTAGATTCATTGATTATTTCTAAACATAATTCATTAAAATATAATTTATAATATTTAGAAAAAGTATCATAATCGATTTCAAAAGCATTAATTAGTTCGGCCCTAGTTTCTCCACTAGCTGCTGATGCGGCTAAGCCTAAGCACATTTGGATTGAAATTGGTGCACAAGCTATATTTTTACCTTCTTGATAATTTGCTTTATTAATATAAGCAGATAATTTAGAAGCGTATTGTTGCATCTTTTCTTTAAAAATTAAATAATCATCTTCTTTTGTTTCTTTATAATCATATTCATGGCTCAAACCTTCAGGGCTACGTAAAAGGGTCATCTTTGATAAAGAAACACTAGCTACACAACCACTTAAAAATACTAATAAAAACAAAAAAGATAAAACAAATATTTTTTTAATATACATATAATCACCTCTATATTAAAACAAATACATAGTTTGTTTTTCTAAATAATAAATACTTGATATGATTAAATCATAGCAAGTATTTCTTTTTTTAACTCTTCAACAATATCATCTTGGGCTATTTTTCTAACAACTTCACCCTTTTTAAATAATAAGGCTTCATTTACGCCCCCAGCTATACCAATGTCAGCATCTTTAGCTTCGCCTGGGCCGTTTACAGCACACCCCATAATGGCTACTGTAATTCTTACGTTACCTAGTGAATTTAGAAATTCTTCTATTTCTTTTGCTATTGGCATCATGTCATATTTAGTTCTTCCGCAAGTCGGGCAAGATATTAGTTTTGGTTTATTAATTAAGCCAAGACTTCCTAGTATCTCTTTAGCTACTATTACTTCTTTAACAGGATCATCAGTTAAAGATACCCTAATAGTATCACCAATGCCATTATAAAGAAGACTACCAATACCAATTGAGGAAGCAACACTTCCTGCTAAAAATGTACCAGCTTCAGTCACTCCTAAATGAAGTGGATAATTAAACATGTTTGATGCTATCGTATATGCTTCTATCATCATATTAACATCACTTGCTTTCATTGATAATACGATATCATAAAAGCCAAGTGATTCTAATATATCCACATGCTTTTTAGCGCTCATAACTAGGCCATATGCACTACGTCCATACTTAGCTAGGATTTCAGAATCCATTGAGCCCGTATTTACCCCAATTCTAATGGGGATATGATGCTCTATACACTTATCAACTACCATCTTGATTTTATCAATATCACCAATGTTACCTGGATTAATTCTTACTTTATCGCATCCAGCGTTAATGGCTTCAATTGCAATTCGATAATCAAAATGAATATCAGCTACAATTGGAATATCAATGCTTTGTTTTAGTAGCTGTTCTTTAATATCTTTTATTGCTTTAGCATCATCTATATCAAGACATGCCACACGAACGATGTTACAACCAGCTTTAAACAAATCACCAATTTGTTTAACAGTTAGGCTAACATCTTTAGTAGGCGTGTTAGTCATTGATTGGATAGCAATTGGATGATTTGTTCCAATAAACAAATTACCAATCTTTATTTCTTTTTTTAAAATTCTATTAATCATGCTTCTTTTTTAACTCTTTTAACTGTTTTTCTTTGAGGAGAACGAATACGTTTTTGTCTTAAGATATTATAAATTGTACTACGTGATTGTTCATATCCTCTTTCATCTTGCATAATGCGAGCAAATTCCGAAAAATTCATACCTTTATATTCAGTTCTATAAATATGAGCAAGTTCTAATCTAATTTCTTCATCATATGTATTAACTGGTTTATTATATCTATTACGATGAATAATTCCTTGATCGCCTTCAGCTAAAACTTGTCTTTTAAGGTTACGTACTTGTCTAGTAGTAACTCCAAGTAGTTTAGCCGCGCGTGGACCTTTTATTTCTTTGTTGATTAATCTTTTGATTACTCTAAGTTTTTTCTTTTCATCTTTAGTTAAATGAGGCGCTTTAACGACTTCTTCAACAATAAATACTTGTTCTTCCATATAATTCTCCTTTAATTTGCTAATCAATTATTTCATACTTACATTATATTATAATACCTTTTTTTTTGCAATTCTTTTGCAAATAAAACTAGGAAATATACATTTTGCATTTTTTTATTGCATAATGAGGCGTTTTCTTGTATAATCGTATTAGGTAAATGTTATTAAGGAGAGTGAATTATCATGCGTGTTACATTCCTATTGAAGTGTAGTGAATGCGGTGAGGAAAACTACTTAACAGAAAAGAACAAGAAAAACGATCCAGATCGTTTAGAAGTTATGAAGTACTGTCCTCGTTGCAGAAAACAAACATTACATAAAGAGAAAACTAAAAAATAGTTTTAAAATAGTCACATCATTAAGATGTGACTTTTTTAATTCTCATATTTACTTAGAATATGGCGATAACGATATAGATATTTTATGTCCTCCCCAAAGATCTACAGTTATGATATATTTGCCAAGACTCATTGTATTTCCACTACCATCGAATCCTAGATTTTTAAAGATTTTTACAAACTCTTCATATGTCATACCCACATTAAATCCATAAATAGAAATAGCGGGATCAGTAATTACAATTTTTTCAATCTTTGCGGTCTTTCCTTCTGGATAATCCATACAATAAGAAACATAATAATCAGGTCTAACTTTTGCAGTTCCTTGATAATTAGCACAATATGCTTTATCAAGAATTTCAAATCCTGGATAATGATAATCATCAGTAAAATAATCATGTTTACCAATTTCAGTTGTATTAATAACTTCTTCGATCCAAAATTCTAATTCAAAATCACTTGGTCTTTTGAATTCTTTTTTAAATAACCTATAACATGTTAGAATTGTATATTCTTTATTATTATATGAATAGCCAGCTAATAATAAATCATTTTCTTTGCTATTAAAAAGAAAACCTCCACGAATATTACCTTCTTCATCAGTGAAACTAGTATAGTGCAATCCTCTAATAGTGTTATATCCTAAATAATCTTTATCTAATACTCCCTCAAATGATTTACTTGGAATTTTTAATTCTTCAAATGACTTGTAAGTGCCATTTTCACCGCCAATTCTAATTTTTGTCTCTTTCAACTCGACTTGTAGACTCCCAATCATTGAGTCATCTGGATAAATGCTTCTACCAACATATTCATCTACATCAAATTGAACAAGTGGACTAGTAATACTAAGACTAGAACATCCAATAAGTACTAAAGATGAAAACAATAATAAAAATATAAAATATTTTTTCATATATCCTCCATTTAAAATCATCTATTAAACAGCATTCTTCTTTTTAAAAAAGTGAAGTATCAAAATAATAAAGAATCAATTAATAATCTTAACAACAATGACTGTGTAGAAAATTAGAACTATTAAACAAATAATGAGGTTTAATTGTTTTAACCATTTATTTGTCCATTTTCATTTATTGATATATTAGCATCAGTGCATATTATCAATAACTCTTCTACCCCTTGTATCCATAGTTCATCAAGCCTAATCTTATTCCATTGATCTTGAGTTCCATTGTAAATAATTGTTTCAAGCAAAGTACAATCACTAAAAGCACAATTGCCAATCGCTTTTATGCTTTCTGGAAGAATAATAGTAGTTAAATTGCTGCGTCCCATAAATGCAGCATATCTAATTTGCGTAATAGAATCTGGAATAATTGTACTAGAGCAACCAACATATAAAGCATTAGAACTAGTATGAATGATTGCATTACAATTATTGCGCGAATCAAACACTTTATTGTTTTCATCAACAATAATACTTTCAAGACCAATGCATCCATCAAATGCAGATGGATCAATTGAGTTAACATAAGCTGAAATATATAAATTCTTTAAACTCGAGCATTTTCCAAATGCATATTCATATATTGTAGTTACACTATTTGGAATATTGATGTTCTCTAAAGATTCGCATCCATAAAATGTAGAACTAAGAATAGAGATAATGTCATTAGGCATTTTAACATCAACTAAACTACTACAATTAGTAAATGCGCCATTTCCGATAACCATTATGTTATTTGGCATTGTTATACTTTTCAGTGATGTACAATCTCGGAACATATAACCTGGTAACGTTGTTATTTTATTTGGAAGAATAACACTTTCTAGCCCGCTACAACCTGCAAATGCATAATCATGTATCAAAGTAACGCTATCAGGAATAATAATACTTTTAAGACTTCTGCAATTAAAAAATGCAAACGATTCAATCGATGTAACTGTATCTGGTATAACAGTTGAAGAAAACCCCATAATTAAACAATTATTACTTGTTTTTATTATTCCATTACAATTATCCCTTGAATCATATACTTCATTCCCATTTTCAATAACTACACTAGTTAAATTATCGCAGCCAGCAAATGCATTAAAACCAATTTTTGTTACACTTTTAGGAATAACTATACTTTTTAAACTAGAACAATTATAAAAAGCATAATTACCAATACTCTTTACATTACTTGGAATAGTAATGCTTTCTAAACCTGTGCATTCATAAAACGCATTATCTTTAATTGTAGTAATATTATCATTTAAAACAATACTTTTAATATCAGTTCTATAACTATATTGTTCTTCTTCAATTATTGATATTTCACTAAGAATAATTAGTTCATAGTAATTATTTTCTTTTAAAACTATAGATGCAAATACACCTGTCATAATAATAATTGACATAAGTATTAAAACTGGCATACTCATATTATTTCTTTTTTTATCTTTATAAATAATAAAGAATAATATATTAACGCTCGTTAGCATCAAAATATTTAATATTGATGATAATTGCGATAATGTCATATTTAAATTATTAATGCTTATTTTATCATTATTAGAAAATAAACTAAATATTCTAAATAAGTTTGATGGCTCAGGAATTGCTGTAATTAACCAATTAATAATGCTAATAATTAAACTAAAAATAGCGGCACAAATACATATAATTTTATTAGCTTTGTTATTACTCAAAAGAAGTTTGAAAATTAAATAAATTGCAGTTAGAATTATTGCAATTCGATGAAGCCAATATCTTCCACCAATTAGCAAACAAAACAGCAACATAAAAGCGGTAGATGCAAAAAATATAATTTTTATATTTTTTTCTTTATCATACGATTTTTCAATATTTTCTTTTAATTCTTTTCTTTCAATTAACCATTCTTCATTAACATTAAAATGGTCACAAATTGCTTTGATATTAACATTACTTGGTAGCCCGTTTCCATTTTCCCATTTAGCAATAGCACTTCTTGATACAAATATAATGTCTGCTAATTCTTGTTGAGAAAGATTCTCTTTTTCTCTTAATTGTTTAAGTTTATCTTTAAACATAGATAAACACCTCTTTTATCAATTACATTATACCTTATTATAAATAAAAATCTTTGTTACTTTGTAAAAGTAACAAAGAATTAGCCTAAGCTATTGATATTTCGTGAACTATTACAGACCTCGCATTTAATATTTATACTATTTATATTATGAAAGGCAACTTATCAATTTTTAGATAATTTCCTTCTTCTAAATCATTTAGTTTTATATTACCAATTCTAATTCTTTTTAGGTCTACTACTTTATTGCCTCTAGCTACGACCATTCTTCTAATTTGATGGTATTTACCTTCATTTAGAATAATCTTAAACTCGTAATCATCTATCTTTTCTACTTTGCAAGGCAATGTATCTATACCCCTTAAGACCATACTTTTAGGCATATTAGCAATAAACTCATCGCTAATTTTATCTTTTACTTTCACAATATATTCTTTTTCATAATGTGTAGATAAAACTTTATTAGTAAAATTAGAATCATTAGTTAGTATTAATAGTCCTCTTGATTCTTTATCTAAGCGTCCTATTGGATATACTCTAAATGGTATATCTAAATTATTTCTTATGCTATCAGCTACTTCTTTATTGTTAGTGCAGACAATACCAATTGGTTTATTATATAAATAATAAACAAATGGTACTTTTTTTATGATCTTACCATCTACACTTACTTTATCAGAATCAATAACATCATAAGTCAGATTAACAAAAGAATCATTTACTAAGATTCTTTTTTCTTTATGTAGCTTAGTAATTTCGCTTCTTGTAATATCAAGAGCATTCTTTACATATAAATATAAGCGCATAATTATGCCTGTTCTTTAATCTTAGTGATTAAAGATGGATCAAATTTACCACTTCTTAACATGGCTATTTCATATTTATATGGTGGATAATCTTTATCTACATATGGAGTCTCTAAAATCTTAGGAATTCCTTGAAATCTAGTATCACTACATACTTTTAGTAATGTATCAAAACCAATATTACCAAAGCCGATGTTTTCGTGGCGGTCTTTATGAGATCCTAAAGTATTTTTTGAATCATTGCAGTGGATACATTTGATATTTTTAATTCCAATGATCCTATCTAATTTTTCCATAACACTATCATAATCATTAACAATATCATATCCACCATCGTAAATATGACAAGTATCTAAGCATACTTTTAAACGATCATTATTAACTTTATTTAAAATATATGCTACTTCTTCAAATGTGCATCCACATTCACTACCTTTACCACTCATTGTTTCTAATAATAATGTAACTGGTACATCTTTTGTATTATCTAAAACTCTTTTAATGCTTAACGAAATTAAGTTGCAGCCAGCCTCACTCCCCTGCCCTACATGAGCACCAGGATGAAACACCACATATTTAGCCCCCATTTGATGAGCTTTTTTAACTTCTTCACTCATGAATTCAACCGCAAAATCACGTTTTAGGGGATCAGGTTGGGCAAAGTTTAAAATATATGGGCCATGAATGATGACATCAGCTGGATCAATACTGTTTTCTTTTAGAATTTGTAAATACTCAGGGATTCTAAATGTATACATTGGTTTACGCAAAGTATTTTGGGGAGCGCCAAGGTATAGCATAAAACAATTAGCATTATAGCTAAGTGCTTCATTAACACTACCTACTAACATTTCATCCCCATTATTCCCTACATGGCAGCCTAATTTATCAATCATTCTTTTTATTCTTCTTTCTATATATTTCTTCAATACGCTTACGTTTAAATTTCTTTAATTTACGTTCAATTTCTTCTTTTCGTTTCTTCTTATAACCAGGTTTTACCTTTTTAGGCATTGGTGTAGCATAATGAAGTTGTTCTTCCATTCTTTTAACCGCACTAGCTTTACGGATAATCTTATTACGTTCTTTTGTAGGGACTAAAGCGCCATCTTTAATAGCCATATAGACACACTTCAAGCCTTTAGCTTCTAATTTATGTAAATATGTGTCATCACTAAATTCATAAAAAGAAATACTTTGTCCTGTTCCATCAAATCTAGCAGTTCTACCCGTTCTATGAGTATAAAACTCAATATCTTTAGGCAGTTCGAAGTTAATAACATGGCTTACTCCAGTTATATCCATACCACGTGCTGCTAAGTCACTAGCTACTACATATTGAACTTTACCATCTTTGATTCTTTTTAATACTTGTTTTCTTTCTCTTGCTTCTAAATCTCCAGATAACTTAACAACTTGTAAGCCACGGCTTGCTAAAAACGTAGCAATTTCAGCTACTTTTTCTTTCGTATTAGCAAATATTAATACAAGATATGGAGTAAATGTTTGAAGTAAACTATAAAGTAGTTCGAATTTGTTTTTGTTCTTTGCGGGAATAAAGATATGTTCAATTGAATCTTTACTAATCTTCTTTTCACTTAAATCATAAAGTGGACTCTTTGATAAATATTTATTTAAGAAAGCAACAAGTTGCTTTGAAATAGTAGCAGAAAAAACAAGAGTTTGGACATATTCTTCAAATAAAGAAAAGATTGCATCAACTACTTCCATTTCACTAGATTCAAAAACCATATCAGCTTCATCAATAACAACCATTTTAGCTGTATAGATTTTAAGTACATTAGTATCAACTGCTAAATCTTTAAGTTTACCAATCGTAGATACCACAATTTGTGGTTGTTTTTTCTCTAGCCAGCTAACTTCATTCTCTCTATCAGTTCCCCCCACATATAACTTAACATCAATTTCAGAGTTAAATTTTGTGATTTTACATACTTCTTCGTATAGCTGGGTTGCTAACTCCCTAGTAGGTGAAATAATAACAGCTTGAATTTCTTTTTGTTCTACTTTTAATTTTTGGAGAATTGGTAATAAAAAGGCATGAGTTTTACCAGTACCAGTAGCACTTTTACCAATTAAGCTCTCTCCACTAATAGCTTTAGGTATAACTATTTCTTGAATTGGGGTAGCCTCAAAAAAGCCAAGTTCAGCTAGGCCATCATTGATATATTTCTTAAATCCATAATCACTAAATTTCATAATACTTCCCCAATACTTTCTGGATAATTTGCACTGGTCATTCTAACTTTTACTAAATCATTAGAATTAAAATCACCTTTAAACTTAATCTCAATATAATTAGATGTATGACCATGCCACCATCCATCTTTATTTACTTCACAAATTACATCTAACTCTTTACCAATAAACTTTTTTCGGTAATTTAGAGCCATTTCTTCGTTTAATTCTAAAATCTTTAATACTCTTTTATGCTTTGTTGCTTCATCTACTTGATCTGTGTATTTATAAGCAATAGTTTTTGGCCTTCTAGAATATGGAAATACATGCATCTCCCCAAAGTGGGCTTTTTTAATAACATCTAAGCCGTTTAAAAAGTCTTCTTCATCTTCTGAGCAAAAACCAGTTAGAATATCAGTAGTAATATTAATATCCGGAAACATTGAATAAATTAGATCAATCTTTTCCAAATATTGAGCCATTGTATACTTACGATTCATTCTCTTTAAGACTTTATCGCTACTTCCTTGAAGAGGAATATGTAAATGCATACAAAAATGTTCTTGATATTTTTTAATTACATTTAATAACTTAACACTTATTTCACTATTTTCAATTGAAGATATTCTAATTCTACCTAAATTGTTTACATTTAAACAAATATCTTCAAGCAAGTTAGCTAAATCATAATCATCAAAATCTTTTCCATATGAGCCAGTATCAATACCAGTTAATACTATTTCTTTAACGCCATTATTAGATAAGATTTGTATTTCTTCAATAACATTATCTTTGTTTCTACTTCTAACTAAGCCTCTTGCATAAGGAATTGTACAATATGAACAAAAATTGTTACATCCATCTTGAATCTTAACAAATGCTCTAGTTTTATCATTAGTATGGTGAACTTTTAATTCTTCATAACAATTCTGTTTCATTATATCGCTAGTATTATTAACTATATTTAAGCCCTTATGATTTAGTTTATCTAAAATCATATCATGTAATTTATCTCTGTTAGATGTACCAATTACAATACTGACGCCTTTAATAGATGCTACTTTTTCACTATTTAATTGGCTATAACACCCCATAACAGCAATTATTGCATCTGGTGCATATTTAACTGCGCGGTGAATCATTTTTCTAGATTTTCCATCAGATGTATCAGTCACGCTACATGTATTAATAATTATAGCATCCACATTAATATCTTTAATCTTATCAAATGGGACAAGTTCCCATCCTTCATCTAAAAATTGATTAATGATTGCTGTTACTTCGTATTGGTTTACTTTACAGCCTAAAGAGCAAAAACTAATCTTCATCTTTTTCACCTAAAATAAACCCTAAAACACTCATTGCATAAAGTGGTGCGGTTTCTGTTCTTAGAACTCTATTTCCAAAGCTTACAACTTTAAACCCATTTTTAACAAGCACTCTCTTTTCTTCATCATCAAACCCACCTTCGGGTCCAATTACGACTAAAATATTATGGTAATTATTAGAAAAATCGATATCTTTAAGCATGAAGTTTTCTTCATTAGCATCAGCAAGTAACAATAAATCATAATCTTTTAGTGTTTTAATTAAATCATTTATTGATAAAATACTTGATATTTCCATCAAATCATTTCTTTGGGATTGTTCACTTGCTTCTTTCACAATCTTTAATAATCTATCGTTTTTATTATCACTAATCTTATCTAGTTTAATAATAGAACGCTTCATTATTAAAGGGATATATTTACTACAGCCAAGCTCCGTTAATCTTCTAACAACTTCTTCTGTCTTTTCTCTTCTAACTAGACCATGGGCAATAGATACTCTACCATTTAGGTTAGTGTTTTTAGTAATATCTTCTAAGATTTGACAATTTACAGTATCGCTAATATCTTCAATTTCACACAAATATGCTTTTTGATAGCACGCACAAATGACTTTATCGCCTATTTGCATGCGCATAACATTTTTAATGTGATGGACATCACTACCCTTTATTACGATATGGTTATTATTAAGTTGGTTATCATTTACAAAATATCTTTGCATAAGTAGCCTCTTTGCATCATTTCTCTAATAACATTTTACCATTTTTAAATACTAAAATAAATAAAAGCCTAAAAAAAGATTGATGGTATTCATCAATCTTTGTTTTTTTGATTATCATCACCAGTAGGGCTGACAATTGAATAACCAACATTAGTTAAGTGGTCAGCACATCTTTCTAGTTCAGTAAGTAGGTTTGAATGGAATGGTGTTAATTCATTATTACATTCATTCTTTCTAATGCGATTAAAGTGATTATCACTTAGTAATTCTTTCAAATCATCAGTTTCATCTTCCAACTCATGAAGTCTCTTTAAATCTTCGTAATCTTGAAGCATAAATATTTTATCAGCTAAACTAAACATTTCTTTTAAAATATTTGCGTAATTAGTAAATTCTTCGATAGCAATATTTGAAAACTTTAAGTCTTCAGCTTGCATCTTCTTAGCCATTGATAAGAAGTTACAAGCATGGTCACCAATACGTTCGATGTCATTAATTACGTGGTAATAAGCACCAATCTTCTTTTCATCACTCAAGCTTGCCTTAGAAGAAATCTTTATTAAGTATTCAGAAATTGTATTGTTTAAAAAGTCAATATCTTCTTCCCTTTCTTCTATTTCTTTAGCTTTACTTAAATCTAGGTGTAACATTGCATCAATTCCTAAGAACAAATTAATTTCTGCTAAGTCTAGCATGCCTTCAATTTCTTTTTTAACTTGGATAATAGCTACTGATGGCGTATTGACTAAGTTATTATCAAGGTGATGGATGATCCCTTGTTGTTTAATGCTATGTTTATCTTTAAATACCTTATTTGCTAATACTTCGATTGGTTTAGTAAGTGGTAAAACAATCGTTACAAATATTAAATTATAAACTACAGTAAACAAAGCTAACATTATCGCTACATCATCATTTGGAATGCGGGCTAGTAAACTAAATAAAGGATTAGACACGGCCCAAATTAAAATTGTAGCTAGGATTGCTCCCATGCTTCTTACAATAATTACGGAATTAGTTACTCTTTTTGCTAACATATTACTTTTTAGACTAGCTAGGAATGTAGGAAGTAAGGCACCGATTGTGGCACCGAGTACTAAATAAAAGCCAGATGAAAGTAGGCTTGGGTTAGTTCCAACCATGACAATAACTATACCGTTTGTGGCGGAAGATGATTGGGTTAGCATTGTAAGTAAAGCACCAATTACCATTAATAATATAGGAAAATTAATATTACTTAATAGATCTACGATTCCATCTTGAATAACTTGTAGGGAAAATGCCCCTTTCATGGCTTCTAGGCCAAAGAATAATATGCCAAAACCAACTAATACTTCCCCAATACTTTTAATGTTTTCGTTTTTAAAGAAGCCAAAAATAAAGCCAATAAAAGCTAGTAACATTAAAAAGATTGAAAAAGAAAATGAAGATAAAGCAACTAAAACACCAGTTATCGTTGTCCCCACAAATGCTCCAAGCATTAATGACATACCTTGCGAAAAAGTTAAGGCTCCAGCACTTAAGAAACCGACAACCATAACTGTTGTTGCTCCACTCGATTGAATAATAGCGGTAGTTCCTGCACCAATTGAAGCTGAAGCAATCTTGTTATCTTTTATCCTTCTAAATAGTTTTCTAATCGATGTTCCTGCACAAGTTTTTAGTCCATTAGACATAAAATTCATACCAGTAACAAAGACTACTAGTCCAACCAGTAAATATATAATTTGTTTTACTACTTCCATATATCTCTCCAAAAATCGATATCTAACTAGTTTTATTGTACTTAAAAGATTTGTCAATGTCAATTAAGGCAAAGTAGTATAAAAATTCATTATTTTTTATAAAACATATACTAATATATCTAATAAAAAATAAAGGCTTCTAGCAATGCTAAAAGCCTATATTTTTATTTATGATATTTCTTGCCATGATATTTTGCTTTGATTTCTGGATCCATATATTTAAGTGTTCTTTTACCTAGTTTTTTAATTTGTTTTGTTTTAATCAACTCAATAATTTCATCCAAATCTTTAACTTTGTGGTCAAAGTAAACACCACCACCAGAGATTTTACCAGTTTCGTGAGCATCAGAGCCTGATGTCCAAATCTTATTATATGATTTAGCATACCATTTAGCTCTATCATCAATAATTTTTTGACTATGTGAAGTATTATATACTTCTACTGCATCTTCTTGATAAGGAGCCAAGATGAATTCATGAATGTAATGAGCTTCTCTAAATGGATGAGCATGGATTATAAATCCACCAGCTTCATGAACCAAATCAATATATGGGGCTGGTTGCATCGTTTCGATTTCTGGATGAGCATATAAGAATTCTTTTCCAACCCCAAATGTCAAAAAGTCAATTCCATGATATGTCCATTCTAAGCCAAAGAATACTTGTAGACCAATTTTATCACCCTCAGCTTTAGCATCTTCATATCCAGCATAATACATATCAATTCTTTCTTTCCAAGGTAAATCTTTAGGAACAGCACAATTACCATTAAAGAAATGATCAGTAACTATTATTCCAGTATATCCTATTTCTTTATATTTACGAGCCATTTCTGCGCCTGTTGATTTAGCGCATTTACTTACTTGACTTGTATGACAATGTGTTTCGTATTTAAATAACATATCTTCACCTATTTATTACCTTTAAAGAATTTTTTAATCTTATCGAAGATAGTCTCTTGTGTTTCATTAGTTTTAGAAAGCTTTGTAAACAAATCTTTTTGCTCTGCTGATAACTTAGATGGTGTTACAACACGAACGATAACATATAAATGACCAGTTTGGCCAGTTCTACCATTCGTAATACCACGGCCAGCAATCTTAAACTTAGTTCCAGTTTGCGTTCCAGCTGGAATCTTTAAATTACCTTTGCCTGTAGTAGTTGGGATTTCTAAGTTAGCACCTAGAGCTGCTTGAGAAAATGTTATAGGCATTTCCATATATAAATCTAAGCCATCACGTTCATATAATTCATGAGGTTTAACATTAACTACAATGTATAAATCTCCTGCCATTCCACCATTTACGCCTGCCTCACCCTTACCAGATACAGTTAAAGTTTGGCCATCTTCAACGCCTGATGGAATACGAACTTTGATTTTAGAAACTGTCTTAATTCTACCTTCACCATGACAAGTTGTACACTTGTTCTTAATAATTTTACCAGTTCCTCCGCATTTAGAACATACGCCTTCAGTTCTAATACGTCCAAACAAAGTGTTTTGTTCAACTGTTACACGACCAGTGCCGTGGCATTCTGTACATACGCTAATATCACTCTTTGATTGAGCACCTGTTCCGCTACAATCTTTACATGTATCGAGTTTGTTTACACTAATCTCTTTCTCTACACCAAAGATTGCTTCTTCAAAGGTTAAATTTAGAGTAACTCTTAAATTTCTACCACGTTCAGGTCCGCCTGCACTTGATTGACGAGCTCCTCCGCCAAAGAATGAAGAAAAGATATCTTCAAAACCTCCAAAGCCACCACCACCGAATCCGCTAAAGCCAGCTCCACCCATATTTGGTCCTTCATGACCAAATTGGTTGTATTGCTCTCTTTTTTGAGGATCACTTAAAACATCATATGCTTCTTGAACCTCTTTAAATTTCTCTTCAGCGTCCGGTTCAGTGGATACATCTGGATGGTATTTTTTAGCTAATGCACGATAGGCCTTTTTGATCTCGTCATCAGTTGCAGTTTTACTTACACCTAAGACTTCATAATAATCTCTTTTTGTAGCCATCGTTATCCTACTTTATTATTATTTTTCTTCAGTGAAGTCAGCATCAACTACATCATCAGGGTTCTTAGAATTAGCATCACTTGCTCCTTGAGAAGCTTGTGAAGCTTGTTGAGCCTTTTGATATGCACGCATTGCTACGTTTTGACTAACTTTTAACAATTCTTCTTTCTTAGCTTTAATATCTTCAATATTATCGCCCTTTAGAGCCTCTTCTAATTCTTTAGATTTAGCTTCGATATCTGTCTTTTCTTGTTCAGTAACTTCACTACCTAAATCTTCTACGCTCTTTCTAACTGAGAATAAGATTTGTTCAGCTTCATTCTTAGTATCAACTGCTTCCTTCTTAGCTTTATCAGCAGCTTCATTTTCTTGAGCTTCTTTAACCATTCTTTCGATTTCTGCTTCACTTAAACCAGAATCGTTTTGAATAGTAATGCTTTGAGCTTTACCAGTTCCTAAGTCTTTAGCGCTAACATTAACAATACCATTAGCATCAATATCGAATTTAACTTCGATTTGAGGAACACCACGAGGTGCTAGAGGAATTCCAGTTAATTGGAATCTTCCAAGTGTCTTATTATCAGCTGCCATTGTTCTTTCACCTTGTAGAACATGGATATCTACAGCTGGTTGATTATCAGCAGCAGTTGAGAATACTTGTGATTTAGATGTTGGGATAGTAGTATTTCTTTCAATTAACTTAGTAAATACACCACCTAAAGTTTCAATACCTAAAGAAAGTGGAGTTACATCTAGTAATAATACGTCCTTAACATCACCTTTTAGAACACTACCTTGAATTGCAGCACCCATCGCTACAACTTCATCAGGGTTAACGCTCTTATTAGGTTCCTTACCTAATTCTCTCTTAACTAATTCTTGAACAGCAGGGATACGAGTTGATCCACCAACTAATAATACTTGGTCGATATCACGTGGAGTCATCTTAGCATCACTTAAAGCTCTTCTAACTGGTCCTAAACATTTTTCAACTAAGTCTTTAGTTAATTCATCGAATTTAGCTCTTGTTAAGTGATAGTTCATATGAACCGGTCCATTAACGCCCATAGAAATGAATGGTAAGCTAATTTCTACATCTTTAACACCAGATAAGTCTTTCTTAGCTTTTTCAGCTGCATCTTTAACACGTTGCATAGCCATTTTATCTTTGCTTAAGTCAACGCCTTCATCTTTCTTGAATTGTTCAATTAAATAATTCATGATAACTTCATCAAAGTCATCTCCACCAAGACGGTTGTTACCGGCAGTTGAGATTACTTCAAATGTACCATCAGCTAAACTTAAGATAGATACATCAAATGTACCACCACCTAAGTCAAATACTAATACTGTATGTTCTTTATCAGTCTTATCAATTCCATAAGCTAAAGCTGCTGCAGTTGGTTCATTGATGATTCTCTTAACATCTAGGCCAGCAATTCTACCAGCATCTTTAGTAGCT
>JAFZWP010000012.1 GCA_017617065.1 Bacilli bacterium | reverse complement strand
TCCACTTCCTTATCATTTACTACTTCTAAATCTTATAAATTAACAATGCATGTTACATCGGGTAAGAAGATTAAAGTAGATGGAATAGATTATACAGTTCCAGATAGTGGAATATTAGTAATTGATGTAATCGATTCAGGTAATCATTCCATTACTAAGAATACTACTAGTACATTACTATATTATTTATCATTAGAAGAAAAATAAAATTTAACGTCATATGAAATTTCATATGGCGTTTATTTTATTATATGAATTAATGTTAATTTGTGATAAAATGGTTTTAGTTAAGAAGGTATTATTATGGATTATGTAGTAAATGTAATTGGAGCAGGACTCGCTGGGTGTGAGGCCACTTATCAATTAATAAAAAGAGGAATTAAAGTAAGATTATATGAAATGCGACCAGGCAAGTCTAGTCCAGCCCATAAGACAGCTGAGTTTGCGGAACTAGTATGTTCTAATTCTTTAAGAGCTAGATCAATTGAAAATGCAATTGGTCTACTTAAAGAAGAAATGGCAAGACTTGATTCTATCATCATGAAGTGTGCGCTAAATAATGAAGTGGAAGCAGGTGGAGCGCTTGCGGTAGATAGAGTAGGATTTTCACGTGATGTTACATATAATATAAGAAAAAGTAATTTAGTTGAAGTAATTGAAGGCGAAGTAAGTACTATTCCTGCTGGACCAACAATTATAGCTACGGGGCCACTAACAAGCGATGCTTTAAGCGAAAAGATTAAAGAATTCTGCGGAAGTGATGAAATGTATTTTTATGATGCGGTAGCGCCAATTGTAGCTGAAGCATCAATTAATAAAGATATAGCATATCTTAAATCTAGATATGATAAAGGTGAAGCATCATATTATAACTGTCCAATGACGGAAGATGAATTTAATTTGTTCTACGAAGAATTAGTTAATGCAAAAGTAGCTGATATTAAAGATTTCGAGTTAAAAGTATTCGAAGGCTGTATGGCAATTGAAGAAATGGCTAGACGAGGTAAGCAAACTCTTTTGTTTGGACCGATGAAACCAGTTGGCTTACGTGATCCAAGAACAGGAGAGATACCTTACGCAGTAGTGCAGCTTCGCCAAGATGATGCTGCTAAAACAATGTATAACATTGTAGGCTTTCAAACTCATCTACTTTGGCCAGAACAAAAAAGAGTATTTAGATTAATACCTGGATTAGAAAATGCGGAAATTGTTAGATACGGTGTAATGCATCGTAATACTTATATTCAAGGGCCCAAAGTTTTAAATAAATATTATCAAACTCTAAAGCGAGATGATTTATTCTTTGCCGGACAAATTACAGGTGTTGAAGGTTACTTAGAAAGTGCTGCTAGTGGAATGGTTGCTGGCATTAATATGGCCAAATTTTTAAAGGGTGAAGAAATGATTGATTTTAAGCGAATTACATCTCTTGGTGCGCTTCAAAACTATGTAGCTACGCCTAACTCTAATTATGTGCCAATGAATGTAAACTTTGGGATATTTGATGAGATAACTGGTAAGATGAAAAAGCAAGAAAGGAAGCTTGCTTATGCATCTAGATCACTAGCATTTATTGAAGAGGTAAAGAATAAGATATGATTAAGAGATTTGCAGAATACTTAAGAATTGAAAGAAATTATTCTTTATATACAGTAGATAATTATGTTAATGATGTATTAGAATTTGAAAGGTTTCTAAAAAGAGAAGAATATGGTAATTTGATTGATGCTAGACCAAATTATGCTAGATACTATATTACTTATTTAATGGAAAAAGATTATAGTCCTAGAAGTGTAGCTAGAAAACTATCAAGTCTTAGATCTTTTTATAAATTCTTATATAGAGAAGGTATAGTTAAAACTAATGTTTTCGCTGAAGCTACTAGTCCAAAGCTAAATAAAACTTTACCTAAGTTTTTGTATTTTGAAGAATTAGATGAATTATTTGACAGCATTGATACATCTAGTGCAATTGGTAAAAGAGATTATGCATTACTTGAATTATTGTATGGAACGGGCATGCGTGTTAGCGAATTATGTAGTCTTAATTTAGGCGATATTGATTACTTTGCTAAGAACTTAATTGTTATGGGAAAAGGTAATAAAGAAAGATATTTGCCTTTATACGATGGAGCAATTAGTGCTTTAAAAGATTATATTAATTTTGCTAGAAATGAGTTGCTTGCTAAAGCAAAAGGTGTAAAAACAAATGCGTTGTTTTTGAATCATCGTGGGGGTCCACTTACACCACGCGGGGTAAGAGTAGTACTAGATAATATATGTGATAGAGCATCTAGTAATTTGCATATTTCGCCCCATATGCTTCGTCACTCATTTGCAACGCACTTGCTTGATAATGGTGCGGATTTAAGAAGTGTACAAGAATTACTTGGTCATGCTAATTTATCTACAACTCAAATATATACTCATGTATCGAAAGAGAAACTTAAAGAAGCTTATATGGAATTTTTCCCAAGAGCAAAAAGAGAGGTAAACGAAGATGAAAATTAGAGGATTTGAAAAGTTAAATGAAGCCGGAATTATCCCTACTCGTGCTACAGTTAATAGCGCTGGTTATGACTTTTATGTACCTGAAGATATAGTTATAAAAGCAAATACTAAGGTCGGAATTAAGACTTATATTTGCTCGTATATGCAACCAGATGAATATTTAGCTATCCATATTAGAAGCAGTATATCGATTAAAAAAGGCCTAGAATTAGTAAATCAAACTGGGATTGTAGATAGTGATTATTACCATAATCCAGAAAATCTTGGTCACATTATTATATGGGTAAAGAATACAAACGATACTGATGTGGAGTTAAAAAGAGGAGATAGAATTGCTCAAGGAATCTTTAACAAATACCTCAAAGCCGATGGAGATGAAGCAAAAGATGCTAGAATTGGGGGCTTTGGCAGTACTACCAAATAATTATTTATAGGAAATAATCAATTAATAAATAAATAATTAAAAACTATATTTTTTAAAAATCAAGCTCAATGGCGGGTTATATAAAATTATAATCTTGCATTGGGCTTTATTTCGTGGTATAATCGTATAGGTCAAAATAACCACACCGAAGGAGACTTGCCGTCGTGTTTATGGATTGGAGGCAGTTTTAGATAGCGGTGGAAGAGTTATGTATCTTAGCCGGATATGTGACAAAGAAACAAAATAAAATGGAGGAAATTAAAAATGGCTGTAATTAGTAAAAAGCTTTTATTAGAAGCAGGAGTTCATTTCGGACATAATACTCGCCGCTGGAACCCTAAAATGAAAGAGTATATCTATGAAGAAAGAAATGGTATCTATATCATAGATTTAAAAAAGACTGAAGATTTAGTTGAAGAAGCTTACAAAGCTTTATACACTATTGCTCAAAATGGTGGAAGAGTAATCTTCGTTGGTACTAGAAAACTTACTCAAGATGTTATTAAAGAAGAAGCTACACGTGCTGGTCAATATTATGTAGATCAACGTTGGTTAGGTGGAACTTTAACTAACTTTAAGACTATCAAGAGAAGTATTGCTAGATTATTTGAAATCGAAGCAATGGAAGCAAATGGAACATTTGAAGTATTACCTAAGAAAGAAGTTATCTTAATCAAGAAAGAAAAAGAAAAATTAGATAAGTTCTTCACTGGTATTAAAGATATGACTGAAATCCCTCAAGCAATGGTTGTTGTAGATCCTAAGACTGAACACAACGCTGTAGCTGAAGCAAGAAAGTTAAATATTCCAATTTTTGGTTTAGTTGATACAAACTGTGATCCTGATGATGTTGATTACGTTATTCCTGCAAACGATGATGCAGTAAGAAGCGTTAAATTAATCGTGGCTACTTTAGCTAACGCTGTAGTTGAAGCTAATGGTGGAACTCCAATCGTTATTGAATTCCCTGATGAACCAGAAGAAAAACCTGAAAGAAAACCTCGTCAAGTTAAAGAAGGCGCTCCACGTAGAGAAAGAAAACCTCGTCAAGTTAAAGCTGAAGATGCTCCAGCAGAAGAAGCTAAAGAAGAAGCTGCTGTAGAAGAAGCTGTAGAAGAAGTTGTAGAAGCAGTTAAAGAAGAAGTAGCAGAAGATGCTCCAGTTGAAGAAACTCCAGCTACCGAAGAAAATAACTAATAAGGAGATAAATCATGATTAGTGCACAATTAGTAAAAGAATTACGTGAAATGACTGGCGCCGGCATGATGGATTGCAAAAAAGCATTAGTTGAAACTAATGGTAATCTTGATGATGCTGTTACATGGTTAAGAGAAAAAGGTATCGCTAAAGCTGCTAAGAAAGTAGATAGAATCGCAGCTGAAGGTGTATGTGCATTCGCAATTGATGGAAATAAAGCTGTTGTTTATGAAGTTAATAGTGAAACAGATTTCGTTGCTAAGAATCAACAATTCAAAGATTTAGTAGAATTAGTTGGCAAAGCTTTATTATCAAAAGAAGTTTCTAATGATGAAGAAGCATTAGCTATAGTATACGAAGGTAAGACAGTTGCTGATATGTTAGTAAGCGCAACTGCTACAATCGGTGAAAAAATCACTTTAAGAAGAGTTAAACAACTTACTAAGACTGATAGCCAAGTATTTGGTGCATATTCACATATGAATGGTAAGATTGCTTCATTCGCTATTTTAGAAGGTGCTAATGAAGAAGTTGCCAAAGATGTATGTATGCATGTAGCTGCTATGAGCCCTAAATATTTAAATGTAGAAGCAGTTGATCCTGAAACTGTTGCTAAAGAAACTGAAATCTTCAGACAAGAAGCATTAAATGAAAATGCAGAATCAGCAAAACCAAAACCAGAAGCTATTATCGAAAAGATGGTTGCTGGTAGAGTTCAAAAATACTTAAGAGAAATCTGCTTAGAAAATCAACAATTTGTTAAGAACCCTGATCAAACAGTTGAACAATATGTATCAGCTGCCAAAGGTAAGATTTTAACTTATATCCGCCTTGAAGTTGGAGAAGGAATCGAAAAGAGAAAAGACGATTTTGCTGCAGAAGTTGCTGCTGCATTATAAAACTATAAGGCACAAATATAATTGTGCCTTTTTGCAAATATTATGCCCAGGAGGAAATAATGAAAAGAATCATTTTGAAAATCAGTGGTGAAGCTCTAGGCACTAGTGCTGATGTTAAAGGTATTGATAACGATAAAGTCAATAATATTGCCTTAGAAATAAAAGCATTATATGAATTAGGCGAATTTGAAATTGGAATCGTTGTTGGTGGCGGAAATATCTGGCGTGGTAGAGACGCTGCTCTAAGTGGAATGGACCGCACTCATGCAGATTATATGGGCATGATGGCAACTGTAATGAATGCCTTAGCAATTGAAAATGCTTTGATTAATAATGGTGTACCGGCAAAAGCATTAACTGCTTTCCAAGTGCCAGCTGTAGCTGATCTATATTCTAAATCAAAAGCAATTGAAGCTTTTGAAGATGGGAAAGTAGTAGTATTCGGTGGAGGAATCGGACTTCCTTTCTTCTCTACAGATACAACAGCAGCTCTACGTGGTGCTGACTTAGGTTGCCAGTTAATCTTAATGGCAAAAAACGGAACTGATGGCGTATATGATGATGATCCGCGCAAGAATAAGAATGCTAAAAGATACACTCATCTTACATATTCAGAATTAATTGATAAGAAGTTAGGTGTTATGGATTTAACAGCTGCTACTTTATGTAGAGAAAATGACATTCAAATAATTGTATTTGACATGAATGTAAAAGGTAATATTAAAAAAGCTGTAACTGATTTTTCAATCGGTACAGTAATTGCAAACAAATAGGAGGACATATGCCAGAAACAATTATCGCTACTTGCGAACAAAAGATGGAAAAAGCAATTGATGGTTTAAATAACGAACTATCACAACTTCGTACAGGAAGAGCTAATCCAAGTGTATTAAACGGAATTAATGTATCTTATTACGGAAGCGAAATGCCAATTAACCAATTAGCACAAATCGCTGTTCCTGAAGCACAATTATTAACAATCAAACCATTTGATCGTGGAATCTTAAAAGATATTGAAAAAGCAATTCAACTTGCTGACCTAAATTTAACTCCTCAAAACGATGGTACAATGATTCGTATTGCTTTCCCTGCTTTAACTGAACAAACTAGAAAAGATAATGTTAAGAAAGCTCATACAATCGGAGAAAGCTTAAAAGTTACAATGCGTAACATTCGTCGTGAAGCAATGGAAGAATTAAAATCATTAGAAAAAGATTCACTAATTACTGAAGACGATTTAAAGAAATATTCTGATGATGTTCAAAAATTAACTGATAAGTATATTGGTAAGATTGATACTTTAGTAAAAGATAAAGAACAAAGTATTATGAAATTATAATACAATTAGAGTATGATAAAAGTAATTTTAAATTACTTAATCATACTCTTATTGTCTATTAAAGCTAATAAATTTCCTTTGGAGGAAAACTATGAAAAAAAGAGTAATCACTGGTATCGTACTCGGTGTAGTTACGATTCCTTGTGTATATTTTGGTGGAATACCATTCTTAATTCTTGCTTTGTTTTTAGCAGGAATTGGAGCATATGAAATGATGCATATGTTTTATCGCTCTTACCCAACATTAAAAAGACTTCAATACATTGTTCCAGTAATGTGTGTTGTAATAGTATTTTTAATGTATTTAGCAGCGACCCATGGTTTTGGATCAAATATATTAAGTATCGATTTTGCAAGTGGTGAAGTAGCAGTAAATGATGGAGAAATGACATTTGAGGCAATTAGAACAAAACTTCTATTTAACTTCTGGGTATTAACATCATTTGCTATGTTTATAGCTGTATGTTTTGCTTATACTTTATTCATTAAAGGCAGCGGCGCTAAAGATATGATGGCATGTGCTACAACACTATGCTATTGTGGAGTTATAATGGGGCTTGCTGCATCTATTGAATATCTAGAACCAGTATCAGCATCACCATTACTTCCACGTGCACCATTTGGTGGCAGAAGTTTTGCATATGTATTTTTAATCGTAACAACTACTGATATATTTGCTTACTTAATTGGACGTAAAATTGGTAAACATAAATTATGTCCAGAAATTAGTCCAAACAAGAGTGTAGAAGGGGCAATAGCTGGCGGATTGCTTGGTGGTATTTTAGGTACTGCTGGAGCATTCTTGTTCCAACTAGTTTATTTAGTACCTGAATGGGGCGTATTCAATAATATATTATTGATACTAGCAGTATTCATCGTATCAATCATTATTTCAATAATGGGTCAATTCGGTGATTTAATTGCATCTAAGTTTAAACGTTCATATGAAATTAAAGACTATGGTAATGTATTCCCTGGACATGGTGGTGTACTAGATAGATTTGATAGCTTAATGATGGCAGGTGCCACATTCTATATCTTAGTACAATTCATCCAATTAATTTTACTTGGTGCATAAGATGAAAAGAGTATGCATCTTAGGAATCACTGGATCAATTGGTGAGCAAGCCGTAGAAGTAATAAAAGGATTAGATGACTACATCGTCGTATCTGCTAGTTGTAATACAAATTATAATAAGTTAGATGAATATTTAAATGATTTGAATTTAGAAGGAGTTTGGGTAAAAGAAGCAAGTTTTCTAAATGACAAATATCCTAATACTTCATTTTATTATGATGTGGATAGCTTATTAAAGAATGTAAATTGTGATGTAGTAATTAATGCACTAGTTGGAGTGGCTGGCTTAAAAGCAAGCGTTGCTATTATTAAAGCTAAAAAAGAACTATTACTTGCTAATAAAGAATCACTTGTTCTAGCTGGTGATATTATTAATAAACTACTTAAAGAGAATAATGTTAGAATGCTACCAATAGATAGCGAACATAGCGCTCTCTTTCAGTGTTTAGATGGAAGAAGTATTAATGATGTAGATGAATTAATTATTACAGCTAGTGGTGGTGCTTTAAGAGATTTAGATAGAAGCCAGTTAGTTGGCGTAACAATTAGTGATGTATTAAACCATCCTACTTGGAAAATGGGTGGAAAAATTACAGTTGATTGTGCCACAATGGTAAATAAAGGTTTTGAAGTAATTGAAGCTCATCATTTATTTGGTTTTGATTATGACAAAATCAAAACTGTTTTGCATCAAGAAAGTGCAATTCATGGCGCTATTAAATTCAAAGATGGATCAGTTATTTGCCAAATGGGAGCTACATCAATGAAGTTACCAATTCAATATGCTCTAACTTATCCTGCTAGATTTAAATGTAATCTAAATCAAAATTTTGATTTAACTGATACTTTTAATCTTCATTTTAGGAAGATGGACTATAATCGTTATCCGATGCTAGCTTTAGCTTATAAAGTAGCAAAGCTTGGTGGCATAATGCCAGCTGTATATTGCGCAGCTAATGATTTAGCTGTAAACAAGTTTTTGAAAGGTGAAATCGAATTTCTAGAAATTGAAAATATTATTAATGATAAAGTAAATTATTATTTAGATAAAAACATATCTAACCCAACATTAGATGATATTTATAAAGTAATAGATGAGATTTCAAAATAGGTAAAAATATGGATATTATTATAAGTATTCTTGCATTCATATTTGCTTTAGGACTAATCGTATGTATTCACGAAGGTGGTCATTTCTTCTTTGCGAGAAAGTTTAACGTTCTTTGTAGAGAATATGCATTTGGTATGGGACCACAACTTATTAAAAAGAAAAAAGGTGAAACTACATATTCAATCCGTGCTTTACCAATTGGTGGTTTTTGTGCTATCGCTGGTGAAGAAGAGGAATTAGATCCTTTAAAGAAATTAAAAAAAGTAAGATTAGGAATTGAAAACGGAATAGTTACTAAGTTTTATGTGGATGAAAAGAATATTCATTTTAATGACATCCCAGCATATACTTTAGTAAGCTATGATATATTTGATGAGGCCGACACTGGTAATCTATTTATTGAAGTAAAAGAAAATGAAGAAGATGAATCTACAATTACTTATAAAGTAGACCCATGTGCAATGTTTGTGCTTGCTAAAGATGAAATTCAAATAGCTCCACACAATCGTACTCTTAATGCTAAGAAAAAATATCAAAGAGCATTAATTATGTTTGGTGGACCACTAATGAATTTTGTATTAGCGCTAATTGTATTCTTTGTAGCAGGATTAATTAAAGGTTTTGCTAATACATCTAGTAGTGTTTTAGGTAGCGTAGCAAGTGCTACACCTGCAAGTGCAGCAACACTACAAGTAGGCGATGAAATTAAAGAGTTCAAAGTAGATGATATTGTTTATACAATTAACAGTTGGTCTGATCTAGAAAAATTTATGTCTACATATTCAACAACATCTACTTATACTTCAAATAAGATTAGTTGTACTTACAATCGTGATGGGTCATCATACACTTCTATAATTAATCCAGAACTTACTGCTTATAGTTTAGGTGGTGTTGGCTTTTATCAAAATGATGAGGGCAAAGTTGTATGTAACTTCCAATATTATTCTGAAGAAGAAGCTAAATCATATGCAAGTAGTTTTGAAAAAGCTAGCATATATAAAGCTGGTTTAAGACTGAATGATGTAATCATTAGAGTAGATACAACTGATATTAATTGTCTACAAGATTTATATAATGTCTTAAGCGCTAATACTAAAGGCGATAAGATGAATATATATGTAGCTGGTAGAGATGATGCTATTACTGTTAAACCTTATTCACAAAGTATTCTAAAAGCATCAGCTAACTTAAATGAAGATTCTATTCCACTAGCTAAGATTACACTTGGTGTTAGTCCAACATATAAATTTAATTTCTTTAAGAGTTTTGCATATTCAGGCAAGATGACTCTAAAGAGTAGCATAGCTATCATTAATACTTTAAAGTTATTATTTACTGGTGGCATTGGTATTAAGAATATGGGTGGATTTGTAGCAATATTCTCATATACTGCAAGTGCAGCTAAGAGCGGTTTTACAACTTTACTTGGTTGGATTGGATTGCTTAGTGTAAATGTAGGTATTTTGAATCTGCTTCCAGTTCCAGCTTTGGATGGTGGAAGATTAGTATTTGTAGCATATGAAGCAATAACAAAGAAGAAACCTAATCCAAAAGTAGAAACTATTTTAATTACAGTTACAATGATCTTATTATTTGGTTTTATGATCTTTGTAACATTCAACGATATAATGCGTTTAATAAGAGGTTAAATTATGAAACAAAGTTTAGCATTCATTCCAACTCTTCGTGACATGCCAAAAGACGCTGAAATTAATAGTCATAAAATACTATTAAAAGGCGGATATGTAAAACAACATGTTGCAGGTGTTTATACTTATTTACCACTTGCTTATAGAGTTATTAAAAAAATTGAAGATATCATTCGTGAAGAATTAGATAAGATTGGTTGTTCAGAACTTTTGATGCCAGCGTTACAAGCTAAAGAAGCTTGGGTAGAAAGTGGTAGATGGGCAAACTATGGCAAAGAGTTAATGAGATTAACTGACCGTCATGATAGAGAATTTTGCTTAGGTCCAACTCATGAAGAAGTTATTACAACTGTAGTTAGAGATAGCCTAACAAGTTATAAGAAGTTGCCTCTTGCTTTATATCAAATTCAATCTAAGTTTAGAGATGAATTCCGTCCAAGATTTGGCTTAATGCGTGGTAGAGAATTCATTATGAAAGACTTATATACTTTCCATACAAATGAAGAAGATTTAGATGCATGGTATTTAAAAGTTAGACAAGCTTATATTAATATTTTAGATAGAATGAATTTGCATTACGGTATCGTTAGTGCATGTAGCGGTCAAATCGGTGGAAACTCAAGTGAAGAATTTATGGTTCTTTGTGATATCGGCGAAGATACAATCGCTTATTCTACAAATGGTCATTACGCTGCAAATTTAGAATTATGCGGTTTACTTGAAGGAGCTGATGCTCCAGATGGTGGTAAGATCAAATATGCTAAAGGAATTGAAGTAGGTCATATCTTTAAACTAGGTACAAAATATTCAGAACCTATGGGCTTAAATTTTGTAGATGTAGATTCTACTAAAAAGCCAGTTATTATGGGCTGTTATGGAATGGGGATTTCTAGACTTCTTATGGCAGTACTAGAACAAAACAATAATGATCTTAAAGTTTTATGGCCAGCTAGTATCGCTCCATTTAAGATTCATGTAATTGCTCTAGATAAACCAGGCACTCCTAACTTTGATGTAGCAGAAAAATTGCATAACGAGTTAGAAAAGAATTATGAAGTATTATTTGATGATAGAGCCGAGTCAGCTGGTGTTAAATTTAACGATGCTGATTTAATTGGTATAAGATACAGAGTAATCGTTGGCAGACGTGCAGCTGAAGGTATCGTAGAAGTTAAAGATATTAAAAATAATACTAGTGAAGAAATTAGTATTAGCGATTTAGGAAAATATAGTTTTGAATAGGAGGTATTATGATTAAAGGCTTTAATAAAGTTAATGTATATCTAAACGGAATTGGAATTGTAAAGAGAACAATAGAAGTTGAAAATGGTAAGATTAAAAGAGTTAGCCAAGAAGATCATCCTGACTATTTAACATTTGATGAAAACAAAATCGTTATTCCTGGATTTATTGATGAACATATTCACGGTGCAAATAATTCAGATGCAATGTATCCAGAATTAAAGCATATTGAAAATATCGCAAAAACTGTAGCTAGCGAAGGCGTAACAAGTTTCTGTGCTACTACAATGACACAGTCGGTTGAAGCTATTGATGCCGCTCTTAAAAATATAAAAGAATATATTGATTCTAATAATTCTGAAGGAGCAGAAGTTATTGGAATACATTTAGAAGGTCCATTTATTTCTAAAAACTTCAAAGGTGCTCAAGGCGAACAATGGATTTTAGATTGTGATGTAGAGAAATTCAAACATTTTGAAGAAGTGAGCGGTAACAATATTAAAATCATTACTATGGCCTATGAAAACAATGGTAAAGATTTAGTTAAATATTTATGCGAAAAAGGAATCGTAGCATCACTTGGTCACACTGCAGCTAGTTTTGAAGAAGCTGTAGATGGCTTTAAAAATGGAATGAAGTGTACAACTCATACATATAATGCTATGCAAGCATTTAAAAATAGAGAGCCTGGTACAGTAGGAGCAGCCTTAGTAAGCGATAGTGTTAGATGCGAACTAATCGGTGACTTGTTCCATGTATCACCTACAGCAATTAAGATTTTACTTAAATGCAAAGGCTTAGATAAAGTGGTTGCAATTACAGATGGTATGGAAGCAAAACATCTAGAAGATGGACAGTACGCTTTAGGAGGGCAGCCAGTTTATGTTAAGGACGGATTTGCAAGACTTGCTGATGGAACAATTGCTGGTTCTACTTTAAAGATGAATGTGGCAATGGCTAACTTCACTAAAGTAATTGGCCTATCATTTACACAAGCAGTAGATCTAGCTACAATCAATCCTGCTAAGAATTTAGGAATCTACGATCATAAAGGATCAATTGAAAACGGAAAAGATGCTGACTTCGCTGTTGTAGATAAAGATTTTAATGTTTATCTAACTGTAAGAGGAGGCAATATCGTTTATGAAAAATAATGGCTTTTAGCCATTATTTTTTTATTAATTTACAAACATTGATGTAATTAGTAGTAGAAAAATGCCTAAATTTGGGGCTAAATTTACATTTGAGTCTGGATATTTTTACTATTTTTACGCTTGACATCTCTAAAAAAACATTGCTATAATGGTTGCGCAAACCAAAATTATTGTTTAGTGAGGATATAAATATGGCGAAATATTTAGTGATTGTAGAATCACCTGCTAAATCAAAAACAATTGAAAAATATTTAGGTAGTGAATATACAGTTACCTCAAGCCTTGGTCATATTCGTGATTTAACTACACGTGGATATGGTGGATATGGGGTAGATATAGATAATAACTTTATGCCAATGTATAAAGTTATGAAAGATAAACATGAACTAGTTAGAACATTAAAAAAGGAAGCTAAAAGTGTTGATAAAGTATATCTTGCTACCGACCCTGACCGTGAAGGAGAAGCAATTAGTTGGCATTTACTTCAAGTATTAGAATTAAAAGACAAACCGTATGAAAGGATTGTCTTTAATGAAATTACTAAAGGTGCCATTTTAAATGCTTTAAAAGAAGGTAGAGATATTGATATTAATTTAGTTAAGTCGCAAGAATCACGCCGAATTGTAGATAGAATAATTGGTTTTAGTTTATCTAAACTTCTCCAAAAGAAGATTGGATCAAAATCAGCAGGTAGAGTTCAATCTGTTGCCTTAAAACTAATATGTGACCGAGAAAGAGAAATCGAAGCATTTAAACCTGAAGAATATTATGATATTTATTTTGATGTATCAAAAGGTGCAAGAGTTATTAAATCTAAATTAGAAAGATTTAATGGGGAAAAGATAAATGTTAAGAGTGGTAATGATGCAGAAAAAATAGTTGCTAGCTTAAATGATAATGCAGTTGTATCAAACTACTCTACAAAAGAACGCATTAAAAAGCCTAGCTTACCTTATACAACATCAACTCTCCAACAAGACGCTTCAATTCGCTTAAACTTTACTGCCAAGAAAACTATGTTAATTGCTCAAAAGTTATATGAAGGCGTTGATATGGGAACTGATAGAGTTGGTCTAATTACTTACATGAGAACTGATAGTATTAGACTAGCTAATGAATTTATTTATGCTGCTAAGAAACATATTGAAGATACATATGGGGCAAACTACTTCCATGGTTATTTTGCATCAAATGCAAATGATGCTAATGTGCAAGATGCCCATGAAGCCATTAGACCTAGTATTGTAACTAATACCCCAGATAAGGTAAAACCATTCTTATCAAATGATGAATTTAAATTATATTCTCTAATTTATAATAGAGCAGTAAGCGCCCTAATGGCTAGTGCAGTAGTAGAAGATCAAAAAGTAACATTTAATAATAATGGTTATGAATTTGATGCCACAGGTGAAAAAGTATTATTTGATGGATTCTTAAAGATTTATCCAGATGTTGATGATACAAAGAGCTTACCAAAGATTACTGAAGGTGAGATAGTTAAAGGTAACATTAGAAGCGAACAAAAGTTCACTAATCCACCTGCTCGTTATACGGAAGCAAGACTAATTAAGAAGATGGAAGAATTAGGAATTGGCCGTCCATCAACTTACGCGGTTACAATGGAAACTCTAAAGATTAGAAATTATGCAAAACTTGAAAAGAAAGCATTCGTAGCTACTCCTCAAGGAATGCTTACTAGTGAGACACTAGATGCCTACTTTAGTAAAGTTATTAATATCGAATATACATCAAATATGGAAAGTATGTTAGATAGTATCGCAGAAGGAAAAGCTGATGAAGTAGCTGAACTTAAGAAGTTTTATTATGACTATAAACCACTTCTAGATTATGCAGATGAAAATATGGATAGAAAATATCCAATTGAACTTGATGAAGCATGTCCTGAGTGTGGTAGACCGTTACTAATTAGAAATGGTAGATTTGGTGAATTCATTGCATGCAGCGGTTTTCCTAAATGTAGATACATTAGATCAAAAGAAGAAAAAGAGACTCCAATTAGTACAGGCATTAAATGTCCTAATTGCGAGGCAGGACATATTGTAGAAAGAGTTAGTAAAAGAGGAAGAAGCAAAGGTCAAAAGTTTTATGCTTGTGATCAATACCCTAAATGTAAAACTACATATACATCTTTAGATGAAATAAAATAAGTAAAACTCTCTATTTTAAATAGAGAGTTTTTTAATGCCTTTAGTTAACATATCAGCAGTTATATCTTTTAATCTAGTAATGGTAAATCTCTTCTTACCAATACTATTAAATGAGGTACCCATTGTATATGTAATATCATCTATTATTAAATATCGATCATGAAATAAATCAGTATTTATAATACTAATATTATCTTTAATACGAGTATTATTTAGATATGAATTATTAGATGTATAAATAATAATATTAACTTTAATATCACTTAACATTGATAATAAGAAACTATCCGCATAATTATCAATAATTATAATTTGCTTTTTAGCTAAAAAGAATAATTTTCTTAAGAATGTATATGGTTCTAATATTTCACCTTCAAAGATAGTTAAATCATTATCCGCATATACAGTTTCTTCTAAATTCTTTAATCTATTTTCTATATTAATAAAACTAGCTTCTAGTTTTAATATATTAGATTGATAAGCAATTACTCTATCTTTATTAATAGCATAACCATTTAGTAAATACTGTTTTAAAATAGAATTTGCCCATCTTCTGAAGATAATACCTCTTTTTGACTTAACTCGATAACCAACGGATATAACCATATCTAAATTGTAATAATCAACATTATATGTTTTGCCATCCTTTGCAGTTGTCGCAAATTTTGCGACAACTGAATAATCTAATTCTTCTTTTAGTATGTTATTTATGTGCTTTAAAATTGTTTTATAATCTCTTTCAAATAACATTGCGATTTCTTGAGCATTTAACCATATCGTATCTTCATTAGGCGATACTTTCACATCTAGGCTAAAATCACCATCTTCAAATTTAATTAATTCATAACTCTTTTCTTCAATATTCATATAAGTATTCTCCTTTAAAAAATATTCATATATATATAATTAGCATTTAGATGATAAATTTCTTATTATTTTTAATAATTTATTAATTACTATATTTTTTTGTAAAAAATAACAAAAGATATAGATTTAAGTTTCTACTTTTAAGATTAAATTAGTTTATTAAGGGCTTGTTTTATGTTATAATGTGATATAAAGGTGGTAATATGGGATTATTTAGTATTTTTAAAAGTAAAGCAAAGAAAGAAGAAGCAAAGAAATATCGTATAGGTATGGAGAAAACTCGTAAGAGTGGACTAGCAAGGCTATCTAACTTATTCAAGAGTTATAACGAAATTACTGAAGATTTATTTGATGAATTAGAAGAAATATTTGTTATGGCTGATATGGGTGTAGAAACTGTTGTTAAGTTTATTGACGAGCTGAAAGATGATGTTAGAACTAAAAATATAACTTCTGCTAGTGACTTACAACCAATAATTGTTGATAAGATGTTTGAAATATATTTAAAGGGTGAAATTGTAAATTCTAACTTAAATGTAAATAAAGACGGCTTAAGCGTATATTTGTTTGTGGGGGTTAATGGTGTAGGTAAAACTACCACTATTGCGAAGGTTGCTCATAAGCTTAAAAAAGAAGGTAAGAAAGTACTTGTTGCTGCTGGAGATACATTTAGAGCAGGAGCAACAGAGCAACTTGAAGTTTGGGGCAAAAGAATTGGCTTTGAATGTATAACTGGAGCTGAGGGTGCTGATCCATCAAGTGTAATATTTGATGCAATAAAGATTGCTAAAGAAAAAAAGTATGATTGCTTACTTTGCGATACAGCCGGTAGACTTCAGACTAAAGTTAATCTAATGAAAGAATTAGAAAAGATTAAGAGGGTAATCAGCCGTGAAGTAGAAGGCGCTCCTCAAGATACATTACTTGTAATTGATGCTACTACTGGCCAAAATGGCCTAAATCAAGCTAAAGCATTTATTGAAGCAACTGATGTAACAGGAGTTGTATTAACTAAACTAGATGGAACTGCTAAAGGCGGAATAGTTCTTGCCATTAGAGATATATACAATATTCCAATTAAGTTTGTAGGTCTAGGTGAAAAAGTTGAAGACTTAGAGTATTTTGATGTAGAGAAATATGTATATGGCTTATTTGCGGATATGATTGATGGAGAAGATAATGACTGAATTTGAAAAGAAAGAATATTATTCTTCATTATATGATTTGTATTCGAGTTTACTAACTGAAAAGCAAAGAAGTTATTTTGAAGATTATTATTTTAATGATTTATCATTATTTGAAATAGCTGATAATAATAGTGTTAGTAGAAATGCTATACACGATCAATTAAAAAAAGTAATTAGTAGCTTAGATTATTACGAAGAAAAACTAGGCCTATTAAATAAAGAAAAGAAATTAAATGAATTATTAGATGAATATGTTAAGTCTAATAATAAAGAAGTTATAAATTTAATCAATAAATTAAAGAACATGGAGTAAAACTATGCCTTTTGAAAGTTTATCAGAAAAGCTCCAAATGAGCTTAAGACGTATCACTGGACGTGGACGTCTAAATGAAAATGATATCGATGAAATGATGAAAGAAGTAAGACTTTCACTACTTGAAGCCGATGTTAACTATAAAGTCGTTAAAATGTTTGTTAACGAAGTTAAAGAAAAAGCATTGGGTGAAAAGATCATGAAATCTCTAACTCCTGGCGATCAAGTCGTTAAGATTGTTCACGATGAGTTAAAGAAATTAATGGGTGAAGAAGAAGCTAAAATTAATTATGCAGCTAATGGTCTTACTACTATCATGTTAGTAGGTTTACAAGGTGGTGGTAAAACTACACACTGTGGTAAACTTGCTGCCTACTTAAGAAAAAAAGATGCTAAAAAGCCTCTTTTAATTGCTGGTGACATTTACCGTCCTGCTGCCATTGACCAATTGTGTCAAGTAGGTAAGCAACTTGGAATTGAGGTTTATGAAGAAGGCACTAATAAAAAAGTTGTAGATATCGTAGAAAATGGAATTAAATATGCGAAGAAGATGAATAACGATTTAGTTATCATCGATACCGCTGGTAGACTTCATATTGATGAAGCATTAATGAATGAGCTTGACCAAATTGAAAAGAGATTTCATCCAAACGAAATCTTACTTACAATTGATGCAATGATGGGTCAAGATGCTATCAATGTTATCACTACATTTAATGAAAAACTTCCAATCACTGGTTGTATTCTAACAAAGATGGATGGTGACACTCGAGGTGGAGCAGCCTTGTCTGTTAGATACTTAACAAATATACCAATTAAGTTTATTGGTGTTGGAGAAAAATTAGATCAAATAGAAGTATTCCATCCTGATCGTATGGCTGATAGAATCTTAGGAATGGGCGATGTTGTTAGTTTAATTGAAAAAGCAACAGAAAACATTGATGAAGATGAAGCCATGAAGATTATGGAAAAGATTCAAAAGGGGACATATAACTATAATGACTTTCTAAAGCAACTTAAATGGATTAGGCGCATGGGATCAATGAAAAGCTTGCTTGCCATGATACCGGGCATTGGTAGTAAGATAAAAGATTTAGATATTGATGATAAACAATTCACTAATATTGAAGTAATCATATCATCTATGACACCAAAAGAAAGAAAGAATCCTGATTTAGTTGCTAAGAGTCCATCACGTAGAAATCGTATTTGTAAAGGATCAGGTAGAAGCTATCAAGAAGTTAATGCTTTAACGCGTAAGTTTGATGATATGAAAAACAGCCTAAAACAAATGGCTGGTATGGATCCAGAAAAGATGGGACCAAATGCACGTCCACCTATGCCTACACAAAAGGTGCGAAAAGGCAAAGGCAAAGGCAGGGGCGACTTTAGAATTAGATAGTAGGTATATTATGCAAGAAGATTATAATAACAATTTAATAGAAGAAGAAAAAGAAACAGAGTCATCTACTCCGGTTGAAGAAAAACAACTTGAAGAAATTGTTGATGAAGCAACCGAAGAAGATAATAATGTTTCTAGCGAGCAAGAAGCAACAACTTCAGAAGATTATAATCAACTTGCACCAAAGAATAATCCTGAAGTTGAAAAGATTTTAACTAGCTTAGAAGAAAAGATTACTAAATATAATAATACGCATTCAAAAGAAGCAGAAGAAAAGAAAATACTAAACAGTCGTAATTTAGTTCTAAGATTAAAAAAAGGACAAATTTCTAAAGTAGTTAACGAAGCTAAAGATAATATTGCAAAACTTGAAAAAGAATGTTTTGAAAAGATTAATAGTTTAGAATCAGATATTAATAAACTAGAAAAAGAAACTTCATCAATCGTTTTGGATTTAGAAAAATCCACAAAAATAGAAGTTAAAAAAATAATGGATGCAATTCTTGCTCCAAAAATTACTAATACAGATGAAGCAATTGATTTAATTAGTGCTACTGATGAAGAACTATTTGCTCGTTTTACCAAAGATGAACAAAAAATATATGAATTGCGTATTGATGGTATCACTAAGATAGCTAGCCTAAAAAGAAAATATTACGATACTAAATATGAAAACGAAAAGAAATACATCTTAACAAGGCTATCTTTGAAGCGTGAAATTGAACATCTTAAAAATAAAGAGGATGAAGAAGTAGCAAATCTTCGTCACATCATTAACGAAGAAACAAATAGATTACGTGATGAAGAGTACTTCACTAATTATAATGCGATGATTAATTTGCATGCTGTTAATTATAAAAATAAGCTTTATATAGAAAACCTTAAAGAAAAAGCATACGAAGAAGTCAATAACATTTATTTACAAACCGATACAAACGAAGATGAAAAACTAATTCATAAAGAATGGTATTTAGTTAAAACTGGTGAAGTAAAGCAAAATAAAGAAGCAATTAAAAAAGAATATAATGAAGAAATTAAGAATTTAGATAACGAGAAGCAAGACTATGCTTCAACTTATACTAAAGATTATTTAAAAGAAATTAGTGATTTTAAAAAGACAATGGCTACTATTAAAAAGCAGCCAAAGTTAATTGATGATAAATATAATTCATTAGTTAAAAGTGAAACATCAAGAATTGATAATGAATATAAAGATAGTATTAAAAAAGTATTAGAAGAAGAAACTTTTAAGAAACAAATGTGTAAAAAAACTAACAATAGTTAGCTATTGTTAGTTTATACTAATCTCTTAAGTGATTCTTTAATCAATGATTCAATTGAATCATTCAAATGGTCATTTAAGAATGCATCAAGTTTTTTAAGTTCTTGGGCTGAATAGCCTAAGTTCTTTAAAGCTTCTTTAACAGTTTTAATTGTTGGGTGAGTAGGGGCTATCTCAATACTAGCTAGTTTACCTTTAAGGTCTAAGATTATTTGGCCACTAGCTTTAGGGCCAATACCTGGGAATTTTTGTAAGTATTTCGCATCACTATTATTGATTGCAGCACGAAGGCTATCAGGGTCATCGTTGGCTATTATTGCTAACGCACTCTTTGGACCAATGCCTCTAACTGATATTAAATCTAGGAATAGATTGCGCATATCAGCAGTTTTGAATCCATACAATTCATATCCATCTTCCTTTACATGTAGATGAGTGTAGATTTTTAACTCATCCCCTACAGTATATGAATATGGATTAGGGGTTCTAATAATATAACCTATTCCATTGTTTTCTAAAATGATGGCATTAGGTGCTATTTCTTCAACTTTTCCTTTGATATGGTTAAACATAATTCACCTCGACTAATTTACAAGTTCATTATATAGTAAAAAAAATAAAAAAGCAAAGAATTAAGGAAGGTATTACATGGAAAACATCGATACTAATTTAATTAATAAACTTAATACAATTGATGAAGCAGATGCTACGCTTAGACCACAAAAGTTAGCTGACTACGTTGGCCAAGAAAACATGAAAGAAATGTTAAATGTTTTTATTCAAACTGCTATTAAAAGAGAAGAGTGCCTAGACCATGTATTACTATATGGCCCTCCAGGACTAGGTAAAACTACAATGGCTCATATCATTGCAAATGAAATGGGTACGCATATTAAATCAGTTGCAGCTCCATCTTTAAAACGAGTTGGTGATCTTGCTGCCATACTATCTAGTCTAGAAGCCGGAGATGTATTATTCATTGATGAAATACATCGCCTTCCTAAAGTAATCGAAGAAGTATTATATAGTGCAATGGAAGATTATTCTATTGATATCATTGTTGGTAAAGATTCTACAGCATCCACAATCAAACTTGACTTACCACCATTTACTTTAATTGGTGCCACAACAAGATGTGGAGACATTGCATCTCCTTTAAGAGATAGGTTTGGAATCGTTAGTCAAATCAATTATTATAATGCGGATGACTTAGCTAAGATTATTAAGCGTACATCAAAGATTTATAATTATGAAATCACAAACGAAGCCGCATATGAAATTGCAAGACGCAGTAGAGGAACACCACGAATTGCTAATAGATTATTTAGAAGAGTTAGAGATTTTAATCAATATGTTAATCCTGATAGTGAAATTATTGAATTAGATATTACGATGATGGCACTAAAGAAACTAGATATTGATGAACTAGGCTTAAATAAAACCGATCATAATTATTTGAAAACAATTATTGAAAAATTTAAAGGTGGTCCAGTTGGCTTAAATTCCATCGCGGCATCTATTGGCGAAGAAGCAATTACGCTTGAAGATGTATACGAACCATTCTTGCTTCAAGAAGGATTCATTGTTCGCACTTCTAGAGGTAGAATGGTAACAGCCAAAGCTAGACAACATTTAGGGTACAGTTATGAAACTAGACTATTTTGATTATAACTTACCAGAAGAGTTAATTGCTCAAACACCTCTTGAAAAAAGAAGTGATTCAAGATTAATGATTGTTAATCGTAAAAGTGGGGCGGTTACTCATGAAAAGTTTTTTAATATTGTTAAGTACTTAGGAAAAAATGATGTATTAGTTTTAAATGATACTAAAGTAGTACCTTCTAGAATTTATGGAACAAAACAAGAAACTAATGCTTCAATTGAAATATTACTCTTAAAAGAATTAGTTAAAGATACATATGAGTGCTTAGTTAGACCTGCTAGAAGAATAAGTGTTGGAACAATCATTAATTTCAAAGAAGATTTTAGTTGTGTTGTAACCGAGAAAAAGGAAGAAGGTATTTGTGTAGTTAAATTTAATTACAAAGGTATCTTTTTAGAAAGATTAGAAGAAATTGGAGAAATGCCACTACCTCCTTATATTCATGAAAAACTCTCTGATAACACTAGATATCAAACAGTTTATGCAAAACACGTAGGTAGTGCAGCAGCACCTACAGCCGGCTTTCATTTCACAAAAGAATTACTCGATACTCTAGCTAAAAGTGGAGTGGAAATATTATATGTTACTTTACATGTAGGACTGGGTACATTTAGACCAGTAAGTGTAGAAAATATTGAAGATCATCATATGCACTCAGAAGCTTATGAAATGAGTGAAAGTGTAGCTAAGAAACTAAATCAAGCTAAAGCAATGCATAAAAGAATAATCAGTGTAGGTACAACTTCTACAAGAACTCTAGAATCTATTTATTCTAAATATGGATGCTTTAAAGCTTGTAAAGAAGAAACTAATATTTTTATTTATCCAGGATATGAATTTAAAGCGATTGATGGCTTAATCACTAATTTTCATTTACCAAAGTCAACTTTGATTATGCTAGTTAGTGCTTTTGCTAGTCGCGATATAATAATTAATGCCTATAACATAGCAGTAAAAGAAAAGTATCGATTCTTTTCTTTTGGCGATGCAATGTTTATTTACTAGAAAGGAATGTATATGGCTAAACCTGTAACATATGAATTAATTAAAGAATCTAAAGAATGTGCTGCCCGTCTTGGCCGTATCACTACACCTCATGGGTCTTTTGAGACACCAGTGTTTATGGCAGTTGGTACTCAAGGGACAGTTAAAACATTAGTAAAAGAAGAATTAGAAGCAATAGGATCACAAATCATTTTAGGTAATACATATCATTTATGGAACCAACCAGGTCACGATATAGTGAAGGAAGCTGGTGGCTTGCATAAATTTATGAATTGGGACCGCTCTATTTTAACGGATTGTGGAGGCTTCCAAGTATTCTCTTTAGCAAAGCTAAGAGATATTAAAGAAGAAGGTGTAACATTTAAACACCATGCTAGTGGAGCAAAACTTTTCTTATCACCAGAAAAATCAATGGAAATTCAAAATGCGCTAGGTTCTGATATTATGATGGCATTTGATGAATGCCCACCATACCCTTCTACTTACGATTATATGAAAAATTCGGTAGAGAGGACTATCAGATGGGAAAAGCGTAGTTTTGATGCTCATCAAAATAAAGATACTCAAGGACTATTTGGTATTGTTCAAGGTGGAGAATTCGAAGATTTAAGAAAACACTGCGTAGAAGAATTATTAAAAATAGATTTTGCTGGTTATGCAATTGGCGGTTTAAGTGTAGGCGAGCCCAAAGAAATTCAAAACAATGTTTTAAGTTTCACTGTTCCACTTTTACCAAAAGATAAACCACGTTACCTAATGGGCGTAGGTAGCCCTGGTATGATACTTGATGCGGTAGAGCGTGGAGTTGATATGTTTGATTGTGTTTTACCTACTCGTATTGCTCGTCATGGCACAGCAATGACACATAAAGGTAGAATCTTAATCAAGAACAAACAATACGAACGTGACTTTACACCACTTGATGAAAAGTGTAATTGTTACTGTTGTAAGAATTATACAAAAGCATATTTACATCATTTAATTAAAGCTAATGAAATGTTAGGATATAGATTACTTTCTATTCATAACATTCAATATTTAGTAGATTTAACTGCTGATATAAGACAAGCTATTAAAGATGATAAGTTCTATGAACTAAAAGAAAAAGTATATGAGGAATATGGGTTAAACAACAATGAAAAAGATTTTTAGTTTAATTCTTCTTACTTTTATTTTAGTATTTAGTGCTGGATGTTTAGAAAACAAATATGTTTCTAATGATGGTGGAATTACTCTTACATTAGGTGAAGATTTTAAAGCTTATATGGAAGGACAAAATATCCCTTCATTTAAGTTTGAATATGATGGAAACTTAAATACTTTAGCTGGCGTAAATTATCCATTTTATACATCATTTTGCCAAAATGATGATTTAGTATTAAGTAGAACTATAGCTAATTTACTAGATTATTATAAAGATGATGTAACTATCGTAATTGATGAAAGAAAAGCTACATCAAAAACTCACCTTAATATCATTCAAGGTGAAAAGAGAGTAAAACAAAAAATATTCACTGATGATAATATGAGATATTATGAAACAGCTTATATTTATCTAGATAATGGCTTACAACTTGTTATGACATATTGTAGATTCTTATACAATGGGGAAACTATATATAGATGGCGTGAAACTAAAAATATTGAAGCTAAACTATTATATCCATTAATGGTTATTAATGATAACGATAAACGCCAATTTGTAATTACTCCTCTACCTTATGGATTTACAATGCATGTATCAGGTAGTAGTACTATCATGGCTGATAAAATCATGGCTGATGATAAATACGCTAATAATATCGATGAAGATAATATTTATTATACATATGATTATAATTCAGATCTAGCAGAAGAAGAAAGTGTAGCACAAGTTACTAATTACTATGTAAAGTATATGAACGCTACTTTAGTAGATAACACATTATTATTTAGTTATAACGGATATAACTTTAAAGTAATGTTATACGATAAATTCTTCTGTATTAGATATATGGGTAAAGCGAATGCTTAAGCTAACAATATTTTCAGTTATTAGTTTGCTAGTTATCATACTAATCATGTGTGTAATAAAGAAATATGAAAATAATGAAAAAAGATTAGATTTATATTTTATTATTAGTTCTATCCTTACAGTATTAATTCATTATAGTAGTTTAATTGTAAGGTTTAGAAATGGTAATTATTTTATTGAAGATAATATGTTTCTACCAGTATATCCATGTAATGTAATGATGTGGATTAACTTAGTGTTATGCTTCTTAATTACTAAAAAAGGAAAAGCATTTGAAATACTTGCTACTTTTTCTATGTACTGTGGAACGATGTGTGGAATAGTAGGTTTGTGCTTTAATGCTAACTTTTTGAATAATCCCAGTTTTAGTGATTATGTAATACTAAAAGGATTATTAAGTCATGTAACATTAATATTCTCATCATTATACTTAGGATTATTTGGCTATATTAAGATTAATACATTAAAGAATTTAAAAGGATTATTAGTTGGTGCTATCATCCTAGCATTAAGTTCAGTTGTATCAATGCAAATACTTACAAAAATGAATAGAGAACCAGTTAATGGTATGTTACTTAAGCCATTAGCTGATAAGCCTTATGTTAATTTTTATATGATTTGTTTAGTTGGCTTAATCCTATATTTAATCTTTACTAGCGTGTATGAAGCTATTGTTTATAAAGAAGATGCTTGGTTTAGAAATATAAGAGAAAGAGAAGAAAATGAGAGAGATTTTAATTAATATATTTAAAGATGATACATTTGGACCAGATATAACTTTATTTGGTTTCTTCCATTTGTTTTATTTCTTTATCATAATTGCAGTAACAATACTTTTAATATTCTTATTTAAAGATAAAGAAGAAGCTAAAAAGAAAAAGTTATTAGATACTTATGCAATTATACTTGTATGTTTATATTTTGGTGATTTCTTTGTTCATCCATTTATGAATAATGAAAATTCATTGGTTGTGGATAAACTACCATTCCATTTATGTACTATTGCATGTCCAATGATTGCAATTACTAGATTATTCCCAGATAAAACAAAACGTATAGCTAATGCAGTAACAGTTCTAGGGTTAGTTGGTGCTATTATGTATTTAACTTGTCCTAATGGAGCAGTAGGCCCTGGGGTTAAAGCATTTAGTTATAGGATGTTACAAACATTCACATATCATGGTGTATTATTTACTTATGGTATTTTATCGCTAGCCCTTGGTGAAAGAAAACTAGATTATAAGAAGATATATGTGGAAGCGATTATGATAGCTTGCCTTGTATTAATATCACTAGGTGCAAATCATGCTTATTCAATTCCTGGTGGCCATCATTATGATTGGTTCTTCACAACAGGATCATCATTTGGTGTTAATGAATATGTAATGCCATTTATTATGCTTGGTATTATATTTGCAATGTGCAATGCCATTTACCTATTATATTTTGGTATTAAAAAGTTAATAGAAAAGAAACAAAATAAAGTTGAAACTGTATAGATTAAAAAATGGTGTATACAATTTATTAAAAATGCATTTTAATTTTTTAAAATCTATGTTATAATGGAAAAAAGTATGATTATTAAAAATTAGGAGGTTTTGTGATGTACGGACAAGACTCATTTAATGAAAAACCAATTATAAAGGTTATTGGTGTTGGTGGCGGTGGCGGAAACGCTGTTAACAGAATGATTGAAAATGATGTTAAAGGCGTAGAATTCGTTACTATGAATACTGATGCGCAAGTATTACGTTTAGCTAAAGCTGATCGTAGACTTCAACTTGGTAAAATCCTAACACGTGGACTTGGAGCTGGCGCTGATCCGGAAATTGGTAGAAAAGCCGCAGAAGAAAACGAAGAAGATATTCGTGAAATCGTTAATGGTAGCGATATGATTTTCATCACTGCTGGTATGGGCGGTGGAACTGGAACTGGTGCAGCACCAGTTGTAGCTCGTATTGCGAAAGAATGTGGATGCTTAACAGTTGGTATTGTTACTAAACCTTTTACATTTGAAGGTCGTAAACGTCAAGTTCAAGCTGCTAAAGGTTTAGCAGAACTTAAACCACTTGTAGATACATTAATCGTTGTTCCTAATGATAAATTATTAACTATGGCAGATCGTAACCTAACAATGCTTGAATCATTCCGTGAAGTAGATAATGTACTTCGCCGTGGTGTTCAAGGTATCGCAGAAATCGTTACAATTCCTGGTTTAATCAATGTAGACTTTGCGGATGTTAAGAATGTAATGAAGAATAAAGGTACTGCTTTAATGGGTATTGGTATTGCTAATGGACCTAACCGTGCAATTGAAGCAGCAAGAAAAGCAATTAGAAGCCCATTACTTGAAATCGATATTTCTGGTGCTACTGATGCTATCGTATTTGTAACTAGTGATATTGATATCACAATGCAAGAAATGTTCGACATTAATAATGAAATTAGAAATGCTTCATCTCCTGACATCGACATCGTTATGGGTACAGGATTCAATGTAGATTTAGAAGGTGAACTAATTGTTACCGTTATTGCAACCGGTTTTGATAGTGAAAATAAAGATGAATCACTTCCATTTGATGTTCAAGGTGAATTAGGTATCGATGATGCAGCAGCTAAGAAAACCGAAAGACAAAGTGGAGAATCAATCCCTGATTGGTTAAAGAGTAGATTCAAATAAAAAACTGCTATATCATATAGCAGTTTTTTAATTACTGGAGGCAAGATGAAATTTAAAAAGATAATATTCAATATTTTATTATTTGCTATTATCTTTATACTAGTAGGTTGTAATCTAACTTTTTATACAGTCACATTTGAATCAAATGGTGGAAGCGAAGTAACTAGCAAACAAACTATTGGCTATGTTGCTCGCCCAACTGATCCAACTAAAGAAGGATTGGAATTTGCCGGCTGGTATTTAGATAGCGAATTAACAAATGAATTTAGTTTTAAAGATAAGATTAGTGAAAATATAACGCTTTATGCAAAATGGGTAACCCCATCTGATAATGGCGGTAGTGGTGATAGTGGCAATGGTAGCTCCCAAGGTGGTGGTAATAACCATGGTGGTACAGATAACCCATCTACTCCAAGCCAAACAAATTATACTGTTACATTTGAATCAAATGGCGGATCAACTATAGAAAATAAAATAACAGTTGATGGAAAGATTTCAGCTCCTAATAATCCTGAAAGAGATCATTATAATTTTGAAGGATGGTATAAAGATGCAGATTTAACTACCCCATTTGATTTTAATTCTACAATTACAGCTAATATTATTTTATATGCTAAATGGGTTCATATAGATGATACATCATATTTTGAAGGTACATTTAGTAGTGAGACAATTGATCCTCATATCTTAGCAATGGATTTATCTAGTAGAACTATTGCGAATGCTGATGATTATGCTCTTTATTTAGATTATGGTGTTTTAAATAAATTAGATTCAATTACCCTAACAATGCAAAATACAATTTCTTCAAATGAAGAATTTAGTGCATTTGTGAGTGCGGGAATGCAAGCAATGAAGATTGAATCTACTTGCCATTTTAATTTCAGTATTGATGGCAATAAGCTTACAACACTATTTGAATTTCCAGAAATGGCAACTACATCAGCATCTGATACTAATCAATATGTTCAAGTGCCATTTGTATGTGAAATCTTATCAAGAGTTAGCGGAGATCATACTTCATTTAAGATTGATCAAGTAACTAATACATATCTAGTTACTGATTCAGATCAATTGTGTTATGTATTAGAAAGAGGATATAAGCCAACATTTGCAAGTGATGAATGTAGTGCTAAAAGAATGTATGATGCGGCAAGATTAGTTTTATCTTCAATAGTTGATGATAACTATACTGATATTGAAAAGCTTCATGCAATATATGATTGGTTAATCGAAAATGTTACTTATGATAAAACATTGTTTGGTTATGTATTAGCTAATGGCGATGATTTAAGAAAATATAAAGGCTTCTATTTAGAAGGTGTATTTGATGACCATAGAGCTGTATGTGATGGTATTTCCAAAGCATTTATGGTAATGGCTAGGATTGAAGGCATTGAATGCGTTCAAGTCATTGGTACAGCTGTATCAAGTGGCGTTGGTCATGCTTGGAACAAAGTAAGACTTAATGGTAGATGGTATATAGTAGATGCTACTGGCGGCGGAGTTGTAGTTGGTGGTGAAAAAGAAATGTTAACACATAGATTATTTATGTGTAATGATGCTTACTATTCTACTAACTATACAGCTAGCATATTTACTAACTTAGTAGCCGATAGTGAATATAGCATTTACCGTGATTTAAAATATACATATAAAGGTACAAATCACGATTATTATATTGATGATGTAGATGAGTTAGCAGATATCTTATCTTATTATAAGAGTTTAGGCGATAACTCAAAAACAATTGATTTTTATTATGCGGGAGAAAATGTAGCTTCTGCAATTCAAAGTGCAATGCAAAAAGCACATATTAGTGGATCTTATTCCACAATCCAAAATGATGGCTCAATAATATTTAAATTAAATTAGGATAATATAAGGAGGAAAAAATTATGCCATTTATTAGAGACATTTATGCTCGTGAGGTTTTAGACTCAAGAGGCAATCCTACTGTAGAAGTAGAAGTTTACACAGAAAGTGAAGGCTTTGGCCGTGCTATCGTTCCAAGTGGAGCAAGTAC
>JAFZWP010000011.1 GCA_017617065.1 Bacilli bacterium | reverse complement strand
GCAGTTGCGTTTTTAAAGCAATCATTAAAACCTAATATTTCTAAATTAACATTTGCTTCTGCTTCTTCAAAATAAACATATTTAAGATTATCACAACGATAAAATGCGCATTCTTCTATTTTTTCTAATCCTTTAGGAATATAAATTGTTTCAATATTAGTACAGAACCAAAATGCACATTCTTTAATTAGTTTAGTATTATCTGATAACTTCACATGAATAATATTAATATTATATGCATAAGTATTATAATCAATTACATCGATTATCTTTCCTTGAAATTCATTTGGCACTTGTAAATAGGCACTACTACCAGTGTAATCACTAATTGTATAAGTAGCACCATTTTGATTATATGTATATTCACTTCTAGAACAAGCTACTAATACAAATAATAATAAGATTATTACTAAGATTTTGGTAATTCTATTTCTCATCATTACCTCCTAGTAATATATCTAATTCTTTAAATGATTCGCTATTTCGATAATCTTTTAATTCTTCATCATCATATATATAATCTAAATATTTCTTTTTCTTATAATATATATACTTAAAGCAATCATTTGCATTAGCATAATCATTATATATTGCATATAAACATCCTAGATTATACCAAGATGAATAATATAATTTTTCTAAATCCTTGTTGTCTTTTAATAATTTACCAACACTATCAATACTCTTTAAATAATAAAGTCTTGCTTTTGTAAAATCATTAAAATAGTTTTTGTATAATAATCCTAAATTATAATATGTATAAGGATATGGTTTATCAGTCTTTAATTCTAATAAATAATGTTCTAATCCTTTATCATATTGTTTTAGTTTAACATAACTTACGCCTAGATTAAAATTAACCATACTTGAAGTTTTATCAAGTTCATATGCTTTTAAGAAATATTCAATAGCATCTATATCTTTATCTTGCTTTTCATAAATTGAGCCAAGATTTACATAGGCCCAAAAGCTCTTAGGCTCAATTTCAATTGTTTTCTTATAATATTTAATAGCTTCTTCAATATTACCTTGTTCATCTAATGCATATGCATAATCAAAATAGATTTCTGGATATTCTTCGCCTGTAGCTAGAGCATCTTGGTAATATTTATTAGCCATGTCAATCTTACCTAATTCTTCATATGAACGAGCCATAATTCTTAAGATTTCGGTAACACGTACACGCTTATCAACTTTGTTTTCAAATATGTCAATTACTCTACTATAATTCTTTACTTCAAAACTAAGTGTTCCATAAAGTAATAAATCTAAATCAGTCATTTGTTCAATTGGAATTTTATCGAATTCATCAACGGCCTCTTGAATTTTTTCTTCTTGAACAAGCTCGGCTATCTTTTTTATCGTATCCAAGTACTTATCGCCCATAATAAAATTGACACCGTATTATTGAAGATATGAACTCCAATTGAAAAATATATATTTTGGCCGCTATAAATGTAGGCTGCTACTAGCACCATAGCTAGAGCAAAATACTGAGGGAAATAGATTAGTTGGTCTATAGAACTAGATACATGTATTAAAGCAAATATAATGGCTGATACGATCCCTGCTACCCAAATAGGTAGTCTTAATTTTAAATGAAGGGTACCAATCATAAATTTACGATATATCACTTCTTCCACAATCGGAGCAAGTAAAACAGTTAATAAAATGGTAGGCCATTTTATTGGGGATGATAAGGCTCCATAAATCATCAATTGATTCATCGATGTACCCGTTTCCCCAATTATCGTATAAATATAGTTCATCACTATATCTACAACATAAATCATGGCACCAAAAGCAAATACCATACCGATGTTTTTTCCGAGGTGTAGTTTGAATTCTTGAAATTCAACCCTAAATACATTAGAACATATGGCACCTACTAAACATATAAATAGAAAATATGCTATTACTTGCGATACGATCGAAGATAGTGATAATACATTACTTATTGCATAAGCACTATCAAATGGTAGACTACTTTTTATTGATTTAAGTGGCATTATGAATGCATAAATGCCAAATTCAATAAATAGTAGGGAAGCAATAAATAAAATTAAGTAACTAGTACCATCTTTAATTTTATTAAAGATTAAATTATCATCGCTTCTTTTGCTTATTTGCATTTACCTAAACTCTCAATATCTTTTTGGATATGTTCAATAAATTCATCAACTGTGTATGAAGTCTGTTTTTCTTCACCATATCTTCTTACATTAACACATCCACTTTCTTTTTCTTTATCACCAATTACTAGTTGATATGGAATCTTCTTAGTTTGTGCTTCTCTAATCTTGTAGCCCAACTTTTCATCTCTACTATCAACTTCAGCCCTGATACCTAATGCTTTTAGTTTATTATATAAATCATTAACAAAATCTAAATGTGCATCATTATTAACAGGGATTAATTTAACTTGAACTGGAGCAAGCCATGTAGGGAAAGCACCACCGAAATGTTCAATTAAAATACCGATGAATCTTTCAAATGATCCAAGTAGCGCTCTATGCAGCATTATAGGTCTTACTTTTTCTCCATTTTCATCAATATAAGTTAAATCAAATCTTTCTGGTAAATTCATATCAAGTTGGATTGTTCCGCATTGCCAAATACGATTCATTGAATCTCTTAATTTGAAATCTAGCTTTGGACCATAGAATGCTCCATCTCCAGGATTAATCTTGAATTCTTTACCACTTGCTTTACAAGCTTCAGCTAGCGCTTCTTCAGCTTTATTCCATACTTCAATTGACCCGATATATTTATTTTCTGGTCTAGTAGATAGTTCAATATGATAACTTAAATTAAATACACTATAAATCTCATCATATAATCTAATTAAACTAGCTACTTCATCTTTAATTTGATCTTCTCTCATAAAGATATGGGCATCATCTTGAGTGAAACATCTAACTCTAAATAATCCGTTTAATGCTCCACTGGCCTCATGACGGTGAACTAGTCCTAATTCACCAAGTTTAAGTGGCAAATCTTTATATGAGTGAATATCTCGTTTGTAAACTAACATTCCACCAGGGCAGTTCATTGGTTTAATCGCAAAATCAGTTTCATCAATAACCGTAGTATACATATTCTCACGGTAATTCATCCAGTGACCTGATGTTTCCCATAATTCTCTATTTAACATCATTGGAGTTTGAACGAATTTATATCCTTCACGAGTATGTACTTTATACCAATATTCTTGTAAAGCATTCTTTAAAATCATTCCATTAGGTAGCCAGAATGGAAAACCAGGACCATATTCACTTAACATAAATAAGCCAAGTTCTTTTCCTAGTTTACGGTGATCTCTTTTAGCTCTTTCTTCTAAAATATTTAAGTGATTCTTTAATTCTTCTTCCGAGAAGAATGCTACTCCATAAATACGAGTTAATTGTTCGTTCTTAGAATCTCCTCGCCAATAAGCGCCACTTATTGCTGTTAGTTTAAAATGACCAAGGTATTTAGTAGAAGTGATATGTGGACCCCTACATAGATCCATATAATCACCAGTCTTATAAACACTTATGATTTCGCCCTCTGGTAACTCATTGATAATTTCGCATTTATATTTATCAGCTTTAAATAATTTAAGTGCTTCTTCTTTACTAACTTCAATTCTTTCATTCTTTAAATCTTTATTAGCTAATTCGTGCATCTTCTTTTCAATTGAAGCAAAATCAGCTTCAGTAAGTTTTGCATCAACTGCTATATCATAATAGAATCCTTCTTCAATAGCTGGTCCTACACCAAAGCAAGCATTAGGATACATTGATTTGATGGCAGCAGCAAGTAAATGCGCACATGAATGGTTTAACACACTAAATGCATCTTCCTTAAATTTTAATTCTAGTTTTGCATCTTCCTTAATTGGTCTTGTAGCATCGAATGGCGCATCATTAACTAATGCGAAAATAGTTTTCTTAGCAAGACTAGGTGAAATTGAAGCAGCAATTTCTAATGCACTCATCCCTTCATTAAATTCTTTAACGCTTCCATCTAAAAAAGTAATCTTCATAATTTACCTCCTAAAATATAAAAAAGTCCTGAAGAACAGACTTCTTAAGGACTAGATAATTATCCAGCGGTACCACCTTAATTAAAAGTATAATATCTATACTTTTCCCTCTTTAAAGCTTTCACGGGCTTACCCGGGCTAGTTTTTTTAGCCTGCTCCAAGGGAGTAACATTTTCTAGCTTATTAGTGGCTTTCACCATCCCACCTCTCTAAGAATAAGTATTAGAAAAGTCATATCCTTTTCATTGCATTTACTTATCCATTTTAACAAATCCCCATTTTTTTGTCAATTGATATAACTAATTTTGAATTATAGTTGCCTAAAGAGTCGATTAAAAGTAAAATTAAGGAGGAAGGTAGTTATGAAAAAAATAATTTTAAGTGCATTATTAATAATAATTGAAGCAGTATTATTTGTATTAATACTATTTATTGCCCCTCCATATGGGTGGTTTTTTTGTTATGCAACTGTTGCTTTAGCATTTATATTTGTTTTATTTTTTGTTTTTCAAAAAAAAGAATATTTAATACCTTTAGCACTCCTTTTAACTCTAGCTGCTGATTTCTTTTTAGTAATACTAGCTAGGCCTGTCGATAGACCATATGGGATGTTTTTCTTTATGTTAGTGCAATTTATATATGGAATATATCTATTCATTAATGATCCACTTCATAAAAAGCAATCTATCATTTTAAGGATAATTATAAATTTAGCTTTAGTTATAACAGGTATCATAGTACTAAAAAAACAAATTGATGCTTTAAGCTTATTATCAATTATATATTTTGCAAACATTATAACTAATATTATTTGTTGCTTATTTAATTTTAGAAAATTCAAATTGTTATTTATCGCTTTAGTCTTATTTATTTTATGCGATATCCATACAGGTCTAGTCATAGCAGATGGAGTTTATTTAACTTATAAAGTAGATGGCTTAATTTATACAATTGTCCATACACCATTCAATTTCACTTGGTTTTTCTATATTCCATCACAAACTTTAATTGCTTTATATTACAGTAAATAAATTAAACTCTTATTCAACCATTAATAGATGTAGATATTTAATAAAATACTAGTTATAATAGTATTAGGAGAATAATTATGCTTAATAGAATTGATCGCGTTCCTTTGATTATTAGGCGAATATACATTTTAGCGTGCTTATCTGTTAGTGCAATAATGATTTATTTTGTACCGTTCAAGCAAGCGCCGCTAATTGGAGTAGCAGGTATCATATACGCCTACAACCAATTTGTTATTATCCTTCAAACCAAAGGAAAAATCCCCTCTACAATTAAATATATATCGCTAGCTGTAGATATGACTTGTCTGATTCTATCTAGCATATTCTGCTTCTTTTCTATTTTAAATGGATACGAACCAACTTTATGCAAAGCATTCTTTGCTTCATTCATCTTAATGTTAGCTGGAGCTATCTTTGCTACGTTTGATGTGAAGAAAAGAACTGGCCTATATGATGAATTATCTTTATATGCTCCACCAATCATGAGTGTTTGTGCTTACTTAATTGGTGATACAATTGTAGCATTAATCATAACAGGTGGTTTTATTTTATCTACATATTTCATCGCAACAAGAATTATTTTTGCGAAAGATGAAAAAGATGAAGAATTAACTCCACTAGTATCTGAATTTATACTGGTAGCTACTTACCGTCAAGTTACAAAGTTTTGTAACGAACATGATGGAGATTTAACTTATGATATGAAACCAATGCCAGCTAATAATTTTGGTTTCATTCAAGTAGTTTTTAAAGATCACATTCCTGATGCTATTAAACGTAAAAAAATAAAAGCCATTCAAACTGACTTTAATAAGAAATATCCGGGATTTACATTATCAATAATCCATAATTAAAAATATCAGTTCATAAATGAACTGATATTTTTTTATTTTCTATAATTGACATCATCTAACTCGATTTCTGTCATTAATTCTTTAATTCTTTCTACAACTCTACTAGCATTAACAACGTTGGAAGAATCTTTAGCTTCAGCTAAATGCTTTTCAAGTTCAGCCATACTATAATTAGATGACATAAATGTAGGTTTTAATGCAAACATACGATATTGTAAAATTGGACCTAATACTTCATCCCTAACAAAACTAGAATTACCTTCACCACCAATATCATCAAACATTAATATATCTGCTTGTTTACATTTATTAATAAGTGCTTCGTTAGTTCCAGTAGTTATATTCATCTTTATTTCTCTACAGAAATCAGGATAATATACAAACACTACATTAATACGTTTTTTAGCTAATTCTTTTGCTTCTTTTAAAAGGATAAATGTTTTACCAGTACCAAAAGTGCCATGTAAATAAATACCTTTGTTTCTAAGTGGGTTTTTATTAAAAGCTTTTAAAGCTTTATATACTTCACTTCTAGCACCAGCTACTTTTAGATCTCCATCTACATATTCACCTGGAAAATATAATAGTTCTAAATATTTGGGACTAATTAAATCTTTATATTCACAAGGTAGATCAACTACTTTTATACCATTTGCATAAACTAAGCCTGGATGTGTATCAAAAGTTTCAAGCTTGCACTCGCCTTTTCCTTTGCATGCTTTACAAACTTTAAGTGCTTCACTAACATTATATAAATCAAATACCGCTTCTTCAATTTCATCTTCAGTTAATTTGTTATCCTTAACAAATTTAGCTACGTATTCATCTTGAAGAGCTTCGTCTTTAAATTCTAATAGTGCTTTATTCATCATTCAAATAAATCCTTTACTAAATCAATCATTTGCTTAGTTTGATCTTCTGTCATTGGTTTTTCTTTATCTAAATCATTTTTATAATCTGAATACCAACTAGGAAGTACTGGCTTTTTCATATTAGCTTTTTTACTTGCAACACTTGCTGCTTCTTTATCCACATTATTCTTAGCTTGATAATATTTAATTACATCATATGATGTCTTAATTTTAGCTCTAGCCCAAGTATTAGCAATCTTTTCAAAATAATTATAACCAGGTAGGTCACCATTCTTTTCTTTGTTAACTTGAAGAATTAATAAGTTAATTACCCCAACTGGAAAATTAGTGTTATTTTGTAATTTTTCAAACATCGCAACTTCTGCTACACTTGGTTTAATTCCACTTAAACTTTGTAATACATCAGAAAAGCTCATGTTATCCACAAGATTAATAATCTCTTGCCATTCTTCATCAATTACACTGCCAACATATTTATCTTCATTGTTAGCTTTAAGAGTAGGTTCTTTCGCATTATATTTATTTTGAAATGCCATCTTAGCATTTTTAGAAATGCTAGCATATTCTAAATTCTTATCGATAGTCATTGTCTTGACTACTACTTCGTGCATTTCATCCACATTTAATTTATAAGTGAATGCTACTCTTAATATATGTCTTTTAAATTCATTATCTTCTAGTACATCTTCAGGGATTGTTCCATCAAACATCGCTTTAAATAAAACATAATTAAAACTCTTGTTATCGACACTTACATCATTAATAAATAATGAATTAATAAATGTTTCTTTTGATTTTGTATCCATGCTAAATACATCTTCAAATTTTTTACTAACATTGCTATATCCATCTATCTTAGTTTCATCATTTTTTAGAGCTTCTATTTCGCTTGCTCCAATTTGACTAGCTAAGCATGCACATAATAATTCATTATTTAAGAAATCTCTTTTTGAAAGTGGTGGATATAGTTTATGAATATATCCAAGTTTTTTATTGTGATATGTTTTAACTAAGTATAAAGCTTCAAGTTTATCCATTGCTTGATTAAGACTAGCAAGACTAAATCCATTTAATAAATCTAATACTATTTTATATGAATAATCTTTATCAATTTCTAAACTTAATAATACATTATAAAGTGAAAAGCTATCGATGCCCATAATTGGCAAATATAACTTTGATAAGTTATTATAGTCTTCACCATTTAAATGATATTTATTAACAATTTTAAAATTATCATAAATTAGTTCTGCCATATAGGCCTCCTTTTCTTATTATATATTAGTTCTTATATAAGCCTACACCTTTGAAGTTTAAGATCTTATCTAAATCTTCATAAATCTTTTTAATGTATTTAGGGCCTCTACCAAAATCAAATGATCCGTGGTTAGTAGATACCTTAAGATCAACTGAAGTTGTAGTGTATTGATTAGTTAGGGTAGCAGTAGCTGTGTATTTATAATTTTCAAAAATGATTTCATGTCTTTCTTTATCTACATATTTAACCATGCATCCATTTTCTTTAGCAACTTTAATTACTGCTTCCATTGCGTCATCGATTCTATTACGATAATATCTACTACGAAGTTCTGGCATGTAGTGATCTTCACATGTTTCAAAATCACTATTAAAATAATCTCTAAATTTCATATTTACTCCTTTGATAAAATATCACTGACTATTTTATCTATTTTTTTAAATGTATCTGCTATTTCACCTGAATTATCTATAGCATATGTTGCTCTTTTGTTTCTCTCATATGTACCCATTTGGCTTCTAATAATACTTAGGGCATCTTCTACGCTTCTATTATCTCTATTAACTATCCTATTAATTTGAATATCAATATCACAATATATATTAATAGTAACATCAAACATATCTTGCATATTTGATTCAAATAAAAGTGGTACCTCAAAAAAGATAATATCTAAATCAGGATTAGCTTTAATAATTTCTTCGATTCTTATCTTTACAAAAGGATGAATAATATCATTTAATTTGTTTAGTTTATCATTATCATTAAATACAATTTTTCCAAGGGCGCTTCTATTTATTTCACCTTTTGTATCTACTATACCCGTTCCAAAGGTATCTATTACTTTTTGTTTTCCTTCATGCTTTAGCACATCATGGGCTAAAGAGTCTGTTGAGTAAATTACATAACCGCTCATCATCAAATGAGTTAGAATTTCTGATTTACCACTAGCTATTCCACCAGTTAATGCTACTTTTACCATAGATACTCCTTTTAGGGTTTGCTTTTTTATTATATCTAATCTCTATATAAATTAGCAAGTATTATTATTTTATCTTCTGACAATTTGAGCAAAAATATGTTCCCCTGCCCCCTACTCTAATCTTTTCAATCTTAGATTTACAGATTGGGCAAGTTTCTTTTGTGTGGACTAATAATTCATTTTGGAATAGTCCAGTATGATTATGACTAGCCGCAAACGATTTTATCGTTGTTCCACCCATCGTGATTGCTTTATTTAAAACGATAGTAGCGGCTTCTTTAATATTTTTAATATCATCTAAATCTAAATTACAAGTTTTAGATTCAGGATGAAGGTGTGCCATAAATAATACTTCATCTACATAAATGTTACCAAGCCCACTCATAATACTTTGATCTAGCAAGGTTTCTTTAATTGGCTTATTAATCTTTTTAAATTTGCTTTCTAAATATTCAACACTTGCTTCATCGCAATTTGCATCAGGACCAACACTTACTAGTGGCTTACATTTATAAATATCCACCGATTTATCAAATAAGTCCATTCTACCGAATTTTCTAGTATCATTATATCTTAAATTAAAATCATCAAAGATAAAAATGATGTGATCATGTTTTCCATAATCAAAATCGGTATAATCAAAAAATTTACCTTCCATACGTAAATGGCTAACTAAATAATAATCATTTAGCACAAATATTAAATATTTGCCTTTACGCTTAATATCAACTATTTTTTGTCCTTTGAGTTTATTAATAAAATCATCAACGCTTACGTTTTCAATAATCTTATCATATCTAACAACTACATCTTTAATTCTTTTATTTAAGATAATTTCTTTTAAAGAATTTCTAACGGTTTCAACTTCAGGTAGTTCTGGCATACTAATCCATTAGCCAACTATGGCCAATCTCTCCTTCTGCTACTAGTTTAACATTTAGCTTAACTGCATTTTCCATTTGATCTTTTACCATTTTAGCTAAGCTTTCTTCTTCTCCTGGATATACATCAAATACTAGTTCATCATGAACTTGGGCAATTAATAATGATTTGAAGCCTTTCAACTTACTCGCTACATTTACCATAGCCACTTTTATAATATCGGCAGCAGATCCTTGAATTGGAGAATTCATAGCTGTACGCTCACCAAATGCCACTAATGCTTTATTTGAATTAGCCAGTTCTGGAATATATCGAACTCTATTCATAATAGTTTTAGTGTAGCCATTCTCTTTTGCTTCGTCTACTGTCTTATCTAAAAATACTTTCACATTAGAGAAACGATAAAAGTATTTATTAATATAAATATTAGCTTCATTGGGACTAATGCCCAGCGTTTCACTTAATCCCCAAGCACTCATTCCATATACGATACCAAAATTAATCGCTTTAGCGCTTCTTCTCATAGCAGGAGTAACGTCTTCTTTAGATACTTCATAAATTTGCGCAGCAGTAGATGTATGAAAATCTTCATTAGAATTAAATAAATCTATCATCACTTTATCATCGGCCATATGAGCAAGTACTCTTAGCTCAATTTGCGAGTAGTCAGAACTAAATATGCTTCCACCCTCAAATCTAGACACAAAACAATCTCTAATTACTTTACCAAGATCAGTCCTGATTGGCATATTTTGAATATTAGGGTTAATACTAGATAATCTACCAGTTTGCGTTAAAGCTTGTTTATATAAAGGATGAATATAACCTTTATCATTAATTAAATCAAATAAGCCATTAATATAAGTTGAGGTAAGTTTAGTAATTGCTCTATAGTCTAAAATCTTTTGCGCTATTGGATAAGTAATAGCTAACTTTTCTAAGATTTCTGAACCAGTTGCATAACCAGTTTTGTTTTTCTTGCCATGAGGTAATCCTAACTTTTCAAATAAGATATATCCTAATTGCTTAACTGAATTAATATTAAACTCTTCTCCAGCTATTTCATATATTTCATTAATTAAAGCTTTTGCTTTAACTTCTAATTCTTGCCCAATACTAGCTAATCTATTAGTATCAACTTTTAAGCCATCAATTTCCATCTTAGCTAAAACAGATGTTAATTTTTGCTCTATATCTAAAATATATTCTTGATTAAACTTAACAATTTCTTTGCCTACATTATCCACAAAGCTTGCCATTGTTAAGCATTTGCCTAATGCGTGACTTACGAGTACTTTTTTTTCTGGCACTTTAGCTTTTGATTTATATCCATATACTACTTCATCATATTCTAAATCATTAGCAATAAAATGATCTGCTACTTTTTTATAATCATCACTAGCTATACTAGGATTAACTAAATAACTAGCAAGCAGTAAATCAAAATATAAACCATTAACAATTATATCCTTTCTAGATAAGCAAACATATAATTTCTTAAAATCAAATGTTACTTTTTTAATTTTTCCATTTTCTAACAATTGTTTTAAAGAATTATTTTCAACACTAAAATCATAAAAATAATTAGCCCCATTAGCTATGATTGCTAAACCTAAAATATCAGCTTCATAATAATTATCACCAAATACTTCTAAATCTAAATAACATAAATCTATATTATCAAAATTAGTATTTGCTTCTACATTAATATAATCAATTTCCTTAACAATGCCCTCAGTTGCATTAGCATTATCTTGTTTTAATTTCTTAATGAAAGAATTAAATTCTACTTCTTCATAAAAACTAATCAAATTAGAAACATTATAATCACTTCTTTGTAAATCTTCTAAACTAAAATCTAGTTTTATATCTCTTACAAGGGTTGCTAGTTTTTTACAAGTTAAACCAATACTAGCTCCATCTTTAATTAAATCAGCTTGTTTACCTTTTAGGTCCTCTACATGTTCTACTATGTTTTCTAAAGTATTATATTTTTCAAGCAATGCGCAAGCGCTCTTTGGACCGATTCCTTTAATTCCACTTAAATTATCTGAAGCATCACCAATTAATCCTTTATAATCAGTAACTTGGATTGGCGTAATACCCATCTTTTCTTTAAAATTATCTTCATTAAATTCTTCGAGTTCGCCAACACCTTTTCTGGTGATAAATACTTTTACATTCCCACCTACTAGTTGAAGTAAGTCTTTATCACCAGTTATAATCTTGACATCATATTCGTCTTTAGCAAGGGTAGCAACACTAGCAATCAAGTCATCTGCTTCGTAATCTAGTGTTTCAAAACGTTTGATGTTTAATAAATCCAAATATTTTTTAATATATGGTATTTGCATCTTGAATTCTTCAGGCATTGGCTTACGCCCACCTTTGTAATCAGAATATTGAAGGTGTCTAAATGTTGCTTTACCTGCATCGAATGCCACAAATATCGCATCATACTTTTCTTCTAATAATTTGTTAATCATATTACAAAAGCCAAACAAAGCATTTGTATATAAACCTTGTTTGTTTTGCATAAGATTACCTGTATAGGCTGTAGCATAAAATGATCTAAACATTAAACTATTGCCATCAATTAGAATTATTTTTTTCATATTATATTTCCTACCTTATATAGATTTTACCACGATTTAACTTTTTTAGATATATTTAATTTAATATAGATATGTTATAATGATTTTGAGGTAAACAAAATGAGTAATGTATATTTGAAAAAGTGTGATAGCTATGATTTTTCTAATCTAAAAGAATGTATAAGAGTTGCTCTTGATTCTACTTCTTTTAAAGATATAAAAGAAACTGACTCTGTCTTTATTAAAGTAAACTCACTAGGTGCATATCCTGAAAATCTTGCCATTACTACTAATCCTTTATTTTTAAAAGCCGTAATCCAGTTAGTAAAAGAAAAAACAAAACATATTAAAGTAGGTGATAATCCTGCTAATAAAGAGTTAGTTTCAGCCTTAAAGAAAAATGGCATGTTTAAAGTAATTGAGGAAGAAAAAGTAAATCTATTCCTTGGGGCACTACAAACTACTATTACTAATCATTCAGCTCACACTTATAAAGAATTTGATGTAAGTAAAGAAATAATTGATGCCGATTATTTAATTAACTTACCAAAACTAAAAACTCATACACTTACTTATTTTTCTTGCGCTCAAAAGAATTTATTTGGCTTAATTTATGGACTACAAAAATCAAGTTGGCACGTAAAAGCGCCAACTCCACTAGATTTTGCTTATGTGATTTGTGATTTATATGGCGCAATTAAAGAAAACTTTGAAAATGGTCATATCATTAATTTATGTGATGGCATAACCTGCTTAGAAGGTGAAGGACCATCTACATCAGGTTCACCTAAACATGCTGGTATAATTCTAGCATCAAACGATGCAATTAGTTTAGACCAAGTAGCTTTATCTATTACTAAGCTTAATAAAGATAAGTATATAATAGGTAAAATCGCTAATGAAGAAAATTTAGGTGAAGCTAACTTAGATAATATAGCTATCATCGGTGATGATATTAGTTTATTTAGTGATGTATCCTTAAGAGAACCTGATCAAGGAATATCAAGCAAAGCAATGAAATTCCTTCGCAATAAATTTATTCGTAATATATGCTTAGAACATCCGCGTGTTGATAAAGATTTATGTGTGAAATGCGGAGAATGTACAAAGATGTGCTCATCTCATGCACTAACTATTGAGAAGGGTACATATCCATCTTTATCATCAAGTAAGTGTATTAGATGTTGGTGCTGCCAAGAGATATGCCCGCACCATGCAATTAAAAAAACAAAAAGACCAATAATTGGTAAAATACTATTTAAATAAAATTAAAAACTTTAGACTTATTTGTCTAAAGTTTTTCATTTACTAACTAATCTTAATTTTTATATTGCTATAATCAATGTAATTTGCTTGATCTATTGTTATATCAAATTCAAATTCAATTATTAAATAATCATTATTAGTATGGTAGCAACCATTTGCATAAGATATTCCATTTGCAACTTCAATTGTTGCTTCTTGATATTTTATTCTTTTTTGCAATTCTCTATGCCCAGATTGTTTAATATCCATGAATACATCCATAATCAAATAGAAACCATCATTGAATGTAAAGTCATAATCTATCATGAATTTAGCCGTTGCTTTATATTTATTTCCTTCAATATATTCAACTTTACATACTGTTCCAATTCTAGTTGGATTATCATTGACACTTCCTTCAATATTAATTAAGAGTTTATGAATTCTTGTTCTGTTAAAGAGGTCTAAAATGTCATCGTAAGATTTATCACTATCATATTCAAATATAGCTTCTTCATCGATTACAATTCCTTCAGTATATTCTCCATATGGCGTAGAATTAATCGGATTTTTCGTAAAATAAACAGTGAGATGACAAACTACTTTGGTAATACGGCTTTGATTGATGTAAACACAATAATCACCTTCAATTTTGCAGTCAATTGCTTTTCCATTAACGTTATATGTTGTCTCAATAGATTCATTAAATTTAAAATATACTTCTTTTTTATCAGCCTTTTGTAATTTAACAGCTTGCTTCCATGAATCATCACCTTTATTCATTGCTTTAGGTAATGCATCGTATTCATAATTCATGTATTCAGCAAGGTTTCTTATTATATTATTTGATACATATTTACCATCTTCAATTCTTATTTCAATTAATTGATCTTGAGTTAGATAATAATATTCAGTGTAATCAACTACTCTATCAGCTAGAGCATCTTTGTCATCAGGATCATGCTTATATTCGCCATGAAATGTTTGTGAGAAATAGTTTTCATCATATACGTTATATTCTTCATCAAATACACCATTCATTGATTTATCAAATTCACATTTTATTACATAGTGTTCTTTGATTGTAGTAATATCATCTAGGTTATCTATAATATCATTAAGAACTTTTTCTTGTTTCTTTTTATTATTTACAAACAATTCTAGTTTTCCATCTTCACCTACGATACTGCATCCACACAACATAACACACGAAGTTATAACAAATAATATTAGTAATACATTAATTATTCTAACTTTTCTCATGCTTTTCCTCCTAATGATTAAATTATATATATATATATATGAAACAAGTCAAATTACTATTTTTCTAATTCACCTAATAAATGCCAAGTGAATGCTTTTTTAATTTTCACATTTACAAGTGTACCTATTAGGCTAGCATCACCTTCAAAATTAACTAATTTGTTATGTTTAGTATATCCTGTAAGTAGATGATCTTTTTTGCCACTATATCCTTCTACTAATACTTCTTGAATTGTTCCTTCAAATCTCTTATTGCCTTTAGCAAAACCAACATTAATTAATTCATTTAAAGTAAGTAATCTTCTTTTAGCTATGTCTGGATCGATTTGACCATCCATTGATGCAGCAGGGGTTCCAGTTCTAGGTGAAAAGATAAATGTATATGCTCCCTCAAAATCGGCTTTTTTAACTAAATCTAGTGTTTCTAAGAAATCTTCTTCAGTCTCATTTGGAAAAGCAACTATTATATCAGTAGTTAAGCTAATACCAGGGACATATTCTTTTAATTTAGCAACTTTATCTAAATATACTTCTTTAGTATATTTACGATTCATCTTCTTTAAGATATCGTTACTGCCTGATTGAACTGGTAAATGTAAGTGAGGCATAATATTTTCATATTTACCCATTACTTCCATTGTATCAATGTCTAAATCTCTTGGATGAGATGTAGTATATCTTATACGTTTAATATTAGTTTTTGCTAAGTCTTCAAGTAAATTTGCAAAACTATATTTAATATCTAGAAAGTCTTTACCATATGCATTAACATTTTGACCAAGTAGTGTTACTTCAATATAGCCATCTTCAACTAACTTTTTAACTTCACCAATAATTTCATCAGGACGACGGCTTCTTTCTTTCCCTCTAGCATATGGAACGATACAGTAAGTACAGAATTCATCGCATCCATACATTATTTGTACCCATGCTTTTTTGCTGTGAGCTCGTTTTTGAGGAACATGTTCCACAATATCTCCTTCATAACTCCACACATCTACAACCCTACTTTGATTTAGATATGCTTCATATAAATATGAAGGAATCATATGAATATTGTGCGTTCCAAATACGATATCAATTTGATCATACTTTTCTTTAATCTTATTAACTACAACTTCTTCTTGGGCCATACAGCCACATACACATACTAGCATTGCGGGGTTAGCTTTCTTTAGTCCTTTTAGTCTACCTAACTCCCCAAATACTCTTTTTTCAGCGTTATCTCTAATTGCACATGTATTAAAGAATAGCACATCAGCTTCACTTTCACTAAATACTTCAATGTATCCTAATGCTTCCATAATACCTGCAATCTTTTCGGAATCGCTTAAGTTACCTTGGCAACCATAAGTTTTTATCATATATGTTTTACCATTACCAAGTCCTTTATATTTATCTTCAATTGTGAAGTAGATGTTTTTAGTATCTTTTTCTAATCTTTTCCTTGCATCTTTAATCGATGGAGCAAAGTAAGATGAATAATCTTTTTTAGCCATTTTATTCCTTCTTTAAATTTAACTCTTTTGCCATTGCCTCTAACATAGTTGGGATTTGGATTTTTTGTGGACAGTGGAGCATACACTTTCCGCACTTAACACATTTAAGTGGGCCAGATGATGGATCTACACTTGTATCACTAATCCAATTATGGTTAGTTGTAGCTTTTTTAAAACTAATTGTATTCCATACTTTAAAGTTACCAGGAATATTAACCCCAGCAGGACAAGGCATACAGTATCTACAACCTGTACAAGGCACTTTTTGAATCTTTAATATATTATCTTTTACTTCTTTAATTGCTTTTTCTTCTTTTTCATTTAATGGAATATATTTATTAAATGTAGATAAGTTATCTTCTAGTTGAGGCATATATGTCATACCTGATAATATGACTTTAATATTAGAATATTGCATTAACCATCTAAACGCATAACTTGCATTGCTCATATTTCCTAAATCAATAAATGGCTTAGCAATCTCATCATTCACTTGGGCTAACGTTCCCCCTTTAAGTGGTTCCATAATAACAACTGGAATATTATGCTTTGTTAATATTTCGTATCCAGCTAGCCCTGGTTCGTGAATTATATCTAAGTAATTAAGTTGAATTTGGGCAAAATCAAATTCACCAATTTCTAACATTTCTTCTAATACTTCTACTTTTGCATGAATTGAAAAACCTAAATGTCTAATCTTACCTTCTTTTTTCTTTTGCATTAAGAATGGATAAACATTCTTATTTTTAATTTCTTTAGCATCACTTACTGAATGAATCAAATAATAATCAATATAATCTACGCCTAGCCTATTTAGTGTTTCGTTAAAGATTCTTTCGAGATCCGATTCATCTTTAACTAACCAACTTGGCATTTTTGATGTTACATAAAATTTATCACGTGGATAATTCTTTAATGCTCTACCTAATAATACTTCTGAATTTTCGTATACATAAGCAGTATCATAATAATTTATACCACTTGCCATTGCCTTATCAATTAAAGCCTTGACAGCACTAAATTCACTTGGAAAACGCATTGCGCCAAATCCAAGTCTACTAATCTTGTTTCCACAAAAATCATTATATATCATAAGCGAGCCTCCTATATCATAATTATAACATATACCCATTATTTAAAAAGATTTATTTTTCCTATCATTTTACAAAGGGTGAGAGATTTGTTAAAATGGGGAAGGTGATAAATATGAATGATCTAAACAGCGCTTACAAAGATTTAAATGGTTTTATAAATAGTCAGCCAAAGCCATTGATTTTAGCAATCGAAGGAATGTGCGCAAGTGGTAAAACTACGCTTGCTAACAAGTTTATAGATAAATATACTGTAATTCATATTGATGATTTCTTTTTGCCTCCTGAGAAAAAGACAAAAGAAAGATTAAATGAAGTAGGTGGAAACATCAATTATGAAGCAATATATGATCTACTTACTAATATTAAAAATAACCACACTGTTTCTTACAATAAATATGATTGCCACACTGGTAAGTATTCTGGTGTTGACTTGCCTTATAATGAAGTAATCATTTTAGAAGGTGTATATAGTTTTCATCCATACTTTAATAAATTAATTGATAAATTAGTTTTTATTGAAACAAATGATGCTGAACAATTCGAAAGAATTAATATGCGACCTAACGCGGATATGTTTTATAAAGTTTGGATGCCGCTAGAAAGAAAATATTATAATGAATCAGGCATTTTAGAAAAAGTAAATCTTAGAATTAAAAAGATTAACTAGTTACCTAGTTAATCTTTTAATTTATTGATTCATGAATTGGTTTAATAATTCATCTAATTTACCAGTAGAAACCATATACATGCTATAAGCAAAATTGGCTGTAGCAATTATGATGGCTAGAATTGCCATCCATTTTCCACCATAACCATTATTTGCTCTCTTTAAGCCAATGCCGCCAAATATCCATCCAAGTAATGGACTAATAAAAGCTGTAATTAGGCCTGCTATTGCCATACCATTAGTAGGTTTATAATCACTTGGACGAGATCCATAAACTACTTCTTCCCCGCAATATTGACATACGTTTGAATCGTTAGGAATTTCATGACCACATTTTCTACAAAACATTATTTATTTTCCTTTACAACGTTTTCTCTTTTTAAAACTTTTGGTTTCTTTTCTGGTTTACGTGTTAGATATTCAATAACAGCATCATATACTTCACCACTTATTTTGTGCGAAGTAAATCCTTCATATGCTTTTCCATCTACTGATAAAATAGTATTAACTTTAAGTGGTTTAAGTAATTCAAGCTTATCTATAGTTGTCAAGTTATCTACCACTTTATAAACTTCTTTAATAACCATTTGTCTAATTGTTTGATAAATGATTAATGTATCAGCATCATCAATACTAGATAATATGCCATCATTTACTGGTACACATAAATTATTAATTACTAAAGGTAGTGTTTCTAGTTTTTCTAATAAATTACCTAAATTATTAACTACATAATTAATATCTACATCTTCGATGGCGCCTTTATCACAAAGATGAGCAACCATAGGATTAATTGGGAGTTTGGAAACTGTATCTACACCATATTGTTTTGCTACTTCATCTACATGGCTTTCCCCAAATACATTAATCTTTTCTTTACATGTAGGGCACTCTACATAACTCATGTTTTCCACAATCCCCAAAACTGGTATATTCATCATCTTAGCCATGTTAACTGCTTTTTGTACAATCATTGATACTAATTCTTGCGGAGATGTTACAATAATTATGCCATCAACGCCAATTGATTGAAATACAGTTAGAGGTACGTCCCCTGTTCCCGGAGGCATATCAACTAGTAAATAGTCGACATCTTTCCAAATGACATCAGTCCAAAACTGTCTAACTAGCCCTGCAATAATTGGTCCACGCCAAACAACTGGATCAGTTTCATTTGGTAAAAGCAAATTAGAACTCATAATCTTAATTCCGCTTTTAGCTTCACTTGGAAGTAATCCATATTCATTACCTAAAACTTGGCCACTAACATTAAAGATTTTAGGAATTGAAGGTCCAGTAATATCCGCATCTAAAATACCGATTTGAAATCCGTCACGACATAATCCTGTAGCAAGTAAGCTAGTAACAAGCGATTTACCAACTCCACCTTTACCACTTACTACACCTATTACTTTTTTTATGCTTGAAAACTTATTAGGATTTTCTCTTAAATCTTTAATATCGCATTTTTCTTTGCAATTAGCGCAATCATTATTACAAGCCATTGTTTTCTCCTTTAACTATATATTTTTCAATATATTCATCTTTTGTCATTCCATAAATATAAACATCATGAAGTGTTCCATCATATAAATAATATCCATCTTTTTTCATACCTTCACATCTAAAGCCTAATCTATTTAAGACATTGATGCTAGGAGTATTATTCGTATATGTAGAAGCTTCTATTCTTCTTAGTTCTAAATCAATAAATCCATAGTGTAACAAAGCAATACTAGCTTCTGTTGCATAACCATTATGGCGATAGATTGGATTTAGAGTATAACCAAGTTCGGCTTTAAATCCTTTAATATATGAATGAAGCTCAACCGTTCCAATCATTTTTCTATTTTCTTTTAAAAGAATTGCAAAAACACCAAGTTGACCAAATTTCTTTTTATCATGATACATTTGAATAACGCTTTTTGTATGCGCAATGTTTGGATGAGGTTCCCATCCAGCCATTGGTCCAATTTCTGGTAAGTGGGCATATTCAAACATATCTTTAGCATCTAGTGGTTTTAGTTCTCTTAAAACTAATCTTTTCGTTTCTAAAATAGGCCCAAACATATTATTTTATTATATGAATCCTTTCTATCTTAGTAACTTTCTTACTAGCTTCATCAATGCTAACAAGTAATGCGCCAAACTGAGCAGGGCCTTCATCTTCTGGTGTAAAGAAAGAATTAGTTTCATTCTTTAAATAACGATTTAAAATAATATCGCTTTTTACACCAATTACACCATTTAATGCACCAGTCATTCCAAGGTCTGTAATATAGGCAGATCCATTAGGCAAAATTCTCTCATCTGTTGTTTGTACATGTGTATGTGTACCAACAATGACTTGAATCTTGCCATCGAATGCATAACCAAAAGCAATCTTTTCGCTTGTTGCTTCTCCATGAAAATCACAAATATAGATATCACTATCTGTATTATCTAATATCTCTTGAGCTTTAGTAAATGGACTAATAGTTATCCCATTCATAAATACTTGGCCAATAACTTGCATAACCGTAATTTTAAGACCATTATAGTTAATAGTTACATAACCTTTACCTTTAGCGTTATCCGCAAAGTTAGCTGGCCTAACAATATTGTTAGCATCATCAATAAAATTAAAGATTTGGCCATTTTGGTAAGTGTGATTACCCATCGTAATCACATTTACACCTTGTTCTAAATACCATTTATAATGGCCTTCATTTAATCCTTTACCATGAGATGTATTTTCACCATTTACAATTAAGAAGTTAATCTTTACTTTTTCTTTAATTTCTTTTACGCATTCTTCAAATACTTTTCTACCTAGTTTTGAATAAACGTCACCTACTATTAATATATTCATAATTATTTCTCCTAATAAGAATTATATATTAGTAACATTGTTTAGTCAATGAATTAGCACCCTTTAAGGGTGCTACTATCATTTACTATTTTATTCGTTTTCTTCTGTATCAGCTAACTCTTCGAGTGTCCCTTCAGCCTCAGTCTCTTCGCTAGTATTTTCTTCTAAAAGTGGTTCTTCCACTTTAGCTTTAAAGATATCATGCATTTGATGATTATATAAAAGCATAACTGCTATAAATGCGCCAATTGGAATTTGCATTAGTGCTAAGTATAACCAATCTATATGTCCAGATATAGCATCTAAAACAAAAGTAGTATTTAGCGAAATAACAGTTGATGCTAATGTTACCAATAGAACAATAAAGAATATCTCGAATACAACTGATCTGTGAATTAAATAGCCATCAAATTCACATTCTTTATTAACTTTAAATAGTTCACTTTTTCTAAATATAATAGCTAAGATAATTCCTACTAGTGCTAACACACCAATACCAATTAACCAGCCAGTTTCAATATTTATATTAAATAACATAAATATCTCAGGTAAGCTTGCAACAGTATTAATCATAAAGTGTAAGCCCATTGTATATTTAATATTTCTTGTCTTAGTATAAATAATAGCAAATAATAATCCTAAGAAGAATGCTAAGAAGAATTGACCAAAGTTGCCATGCATTAAGCCAAATAACATTGCACTAGTAATAATGGCAATACCTTCTCCATGAGTAGAAATCTTATCAATTAATAGTTTTCTAAATATAAACTCTTCAATAATTGGGGCACCAATCATCGCCTGAGCTAAATAAATAATAGTATAGTTACCAAATATTAATTCAAGTTGATTAATACCTTCGCTTTGGCTAAAGAATTCTGGAATATTTCCAATTAATACACCAATTCCCCAAAGTCCAAAAGCAACAATTGCTACTAATAATAATTCTTTAACACTTAGTTTTTTAATATTCTTTTCTACTTTGTTTTCATTATTTTTACCATATACTATTTTTCTACCAATTAATATGGCAGCTACGCTACTAGCAATATATCCAACTGTATACATAATTGGTACTACAACATAATAATCTTCATGTGTCAATGTAAACATTATATTAAATGCATCACTGATTTCCTCAATTATGAAGTTTCCACCATTTTTTAGATATATCATTAATACAATTGCCATACCAATAGATAAAAATAATGTGCCTATTACATTTAAAGCTCCAAACCAAATTAGGCAAGCTAATGCCCCTTTAGAATAATCACTTTTCATCTTTTTATATTTAGGATCATTCTTTTTATCATTTTTAACTTCTGCCACACTATCTTTATTACCAGGATTATATGCTAATTCTTTTCCACAATAACTACAAAAAATAGCATCATCTGGTATTTGTTTTCCACAGTATCTACAATACATTATCTCACCTCTTTAAACCATTATAATATATTTACCTTAAATAAACAATAAAGATAACTAGCGAACTAGTTATCTTTATTTTTCGGTTATTCCATTTTGTTAATCAGTTAATAAAAGCAAAACCCACAATTATACATCTAATTTTCCTAGTCCAATTAATTTATCAGAGATTCGAGAGAATAACATAATGCCTTCCCCGTCAAATCTAATATTAACCATTTGACCAATTGCATATGTAATTCCACCAAATACAACGCTTGTTAAGATGTAGTTACCAACTCTAATTCTTAGAGTTGTTTCCATACCAGTTGGCATGGCACTATAAATTTCTCCCGGAATTCCGCCTTTTTCACAAATTTTAATTGCCTCCGGTCTAATACCGATTACGAAATTATCATTTGATGCTTCTAATTTTACTCTTTGATCTTCATCTACACAATTAATTAGGTATTTGAAAGGTTCAATCTTATTTTTCTTTTCAATATATCCTTTTTGTGATGCAAGTTCTTTAACTCTTTCACTAGCATCAATTGCTTCTTTTTCTTCAAGTTTTCTAAAATCATCTAGTTTTAGTGGATCTTTAAATAAGTATTTAGCATCAATTGTATCAAAAATCTTAAGTGCCATTGATCCATCATCTTGTTGCAATCCATGAGCATCAACAAAATTGATACTAGGACTTCCAACGAAGTCAGCTACAAAGATGTTATTAGGGTTACCATAAACCGTTAGTGGTGGATCGTACTGTTGTAAAACGCCATTATCAATTAAGCAAATTCTAGTAGCTAAAGTCATAGCTTCCATTTGGTCATGAGTAACATAAATAAATGTCTTGTGAGTGTTTAAGTGTAATCTTTGAAGCTCAGCTCGCATTTCTAATCTTAGTTTTGCATCTAGGTTAGATAATGGTTCATCCATAAATATTACTTCAGGATCTGGTGCTAAAGTTCTAGCGATAGCAACACGTTGTTGTTGACCACCAGAAAGTTCACTTGGATAGCGATCCATAAATTGCTCAATTTTAACTAACTTAGCAACTCTACTAACTTCTTTTTCAATTTGTTCTTTTGGCATTTTCATATTTTTTAAGCCAAAAGAAATATTTTGGTATACTGTCATGTTTGGCCATAATGCATAATTTTGGAACAAGAAACCGACATGACGTTTATTTGCTGGAATATTAATTCCTAATTCACTATCAAATACTACTTGGTCACCAATTTCAATTCTTCCTGATGTTGGCGTCTCTAGACCGGCAATCATTCTAAGTGTTGTCGTTTTTCCGCAGCCACTTGGACCAAGTAATGTAACGAAAGAACAATCATCAATCACGAGATCAAGGTGATCAACGCCATAGAAGTCGCCCCAACGTTTAGTAACATCTTTTAAAACTATTTTTGGCATATTATTATCCTCCTATTCCCTTATCTAGGCTTGCGCCTGTTATTTTATTGACAATTGCATTACTTACTAAAATTGTTACGATTAAAATCAAGTTAATACCACTTGAGAATGCATATAGACCCATTTCATCGAAATAGTCTAGAGTTGTTGAAAGAATGTAACCTTGTACGCAAAGAAGCATAAATAGTGATAATTCTCTCAAGCAAGTCATAAATGGTAACAAAAATCCACTTACGATCGAAGATTTTTGAATCGGAACAATAATCCTAGTCATTCGTTTCCACCATGGTATATCTTGAATAATGGCTGATTCTTCGATTTCTCCACTTAGTTGTAACATTGAATTTAGTGAAGAACGTGATGCAAATGGAATATATTTAACTGTACCAACAATTATTAATAACCAATAAGTGTTATAAAGATTAATATATTCATTTGAGAATAATACGAAGAAAGCTATACCAACAGCAACAGATGGCATTAAATATGGAAGGAATGCAATACCATTGACATATGATGATAGTTTTGAACGTCTGTTTTTAGAAACCGCATAGCCAATTAAAGTACCAAGCGTTCCAGCTGCTAAAGCACAGGCAATTGATACAAGCATTGTACCACCAAAACCACGCCAAATTGTTTCGTTAAATAGCATACCTTTTTGTCCATACATACCATTTTCTGTAACATTTTCGCTAGTTAACCACCATTTAGTAGTTAAGTTATCAGTATTCCAAGTATGTAAGAAACTATAATCTCCAGGATTAGGAAGGAATGTTTCAAATGCAAATGAAATAATTGGGAATATTGATGTGAAGAAAGTAAATATAATAAACAAACCAGCAATTAAGCTACTTCCAATTTTACCCAAATTAATTTTACTAATTTGTCCACTCTTACCAGTAACAGTTGTGTAACTCTTTCTGCTCTTAAGACTTCTTTGGTTAAAGTACATTATCGCAACACCTAATATCATCATAATGATCGCAAGAATACTAGCTTCACCAGCTCTACTTACATTCATTTCTAGATATTTTGTTGAAAGAGTTGTAAGTTTTAAATAATGTGGAACAGGGTAAGAACCCATACTACTACCAAAAACTAATAAAACTGTTGACAAAATCGCCGGTTTTACTAAAGGAAGAGTGACTCTAGTCATAATCTTCCATTTAGGAGTATCTAGAATCGTTGCAGCTTCTTCTAAGTTAGAATCCATATTCCTAAATATACCGCCAATTAGAATATAAGCAAATGGGGCATAATGTAAGCCTAATACGATGATAGATGGGAATAATCCTTGACACCACCATAAAGGCATATGGATATTAAATAGACCTGCTAAAAGTCCGTCCTTAGTTCCCGTAATCATATTTGAGTCAAATAAGTTTTTCCAAACCATTGCTAATGTCCATTGAGGCATTATATATGGAAAAATAAAAATTGCACTCAAATACTTCTTAAATTTTAAATTTGTTCTTGTTACTAAAAAGGCAAATATACCGCCATATAATATAGCAACAACGCATGAAAACACCGCTAAAATTAAGGTATTAAATAAAGGTGTCCACAAGTTGGCTTTGGCAACATTTCCAGTAAACAAATCAACATAGTTAGCAAACGTAAAGCCGCTCACTTTTCCAGTTAAATAGGCATCAATTGTTCCTGGATGGATTTTCAACGTGTCTTCAACTATCGCCACAACTGGTGCAAAAGTTGTAAATGTGCAAACAATTGCCATAGCAACTAATATTGTGTTTTGTGGCTTAGAGAAGAATGTCTTTATCTTATTCCAAAATAATTTCCAACTTGATGGCTTTTTGATTTCTGTCATCATCATAAAAAAACCTCATCTATAAATAAAGGCGCATAGTTTAATTAGTCGCCATGCGCCTTTGAATATTATTATTCTCAATTAATTATTCTATTTTCCAGTGTATTTTGTTAGCATTTCAATCCATGAACCAACAGTGAATGCTACACTTGAACAATATTCAGGATCTTCAAGAACTAACTTGCCTTGACCTACCCACCAATCATAGCCTTTATCGCCTTGGTTAACGCTATGTTGATATTTTGCTTCTGTGCCAAGAGCAACTGTAGGGTTAGAAGAATATCCACCCATATCTTTACCCCATGCAGAGAATCCATCAACTGTACAAGTCATATAAGCGATGAATGCACACGCAGTCCAAGGAAGTGGTGAGTTGTCAGTAACGAATAGATAATGGCAATATCCATATCCACCCATTCCTTGATAACCATCTTGGTATGCAGCAACAGTAATGTTGTTCTTTGAAACTGTTTCAGATTCAGTAACTGAACGTAATTTAGAATATACTAATAGACCGAATTGATCTGTAGCGCTTCTATCAACTAATGTGTTACAAATAGGACCATCGTCTACTTGTGCGTTATAGCTTTCAACCCATAACTTAATCCACGCAAGAGCATATTTACCATTAGCATCTAAGCCTAAATCTTTAGCATCATTTTCTAAACCATCAACTGTAGATTGTAATTGTGATTTCTTAGCTTCTGGTAATACATCGAATGCAGCTTTTAAGTTAGCAGCATATTTAGGAGCTGTTAACATGTATAAGAAGTTCTTACCAACGATTTCAGAATCGATATCCATGAATAGACCATGTTCTCCTGGAAGAACGAAATCCCAACAGTTAGTGAATGTCTTGCTACCAGTATTATTGAACATAAATACTTTATTTAAAGTTTGAAGTGCAAGGTATCCTTTATATTCACTAGCCTTAATATTATTAGCTTCTGCCCATTCTTTTGGAATAAATGTATCTAAAACACCAGTCTTAACCATTTTACTTTCAATTTGGTTACCGTCTTGAATTAAAGTCATAGCGAATGTACCAGTTGTCTTTAATCCATCTGATGTTAATTGATCAAAGATTTTGTTATTCTTTGGTTGTTGCCACTCAAAAGTCATATTGTAATTTGGATCAATAGTTTGTAAGTAAGCAATGAATAGTGGAAGTGCTGATTTACCACGGCTTGAGTTACCAACGCCATAGAATTGCTTTCCGTTTGATTCTTCAATTGCCTTTCTTGCCAACTCTTCAAGTGACATGCTTTGAGCTTGTTCAATAATTTTTTGAACTTCACTCTGTTCTTTTTTCTTGCCACCACATCCTGTTAGCACCAAAGATGCTAATAGAACTAGTGTAAGTGATAAAGCAAAAAATTTTCTCATAAAAAATAAACCTCTTCTTTCTAATTTTTGCTATTTGAATAAAAAAGTAAAACGTTTTCTTATCCTATACCATTCTAACAAACCACACTACGTTTGTCAACAAATTAAGGTCTCTTTTTTTGATTGTTAATTTGATGTATGTAATATAAATGTAAAACTCAAACAATCCATTTTAGAATAGATTATAAATAAAATGATTAAAGGGATTAACCATTAATTTGATTAATCCCTAAGTATAAAACTTTGGTTATTTAGCAATTTCTTGAGCTCTTGTCTCACGAATAACTATTACTTTAATTGTGCCTGGATAATTTACATTACCTTCAATTTCTAATTTAATGTCTCTAGCTAACTTGTATGCTTGAGTATCATTAACTTCTTCAGGCTTAACTAGGATTCTAACCTCTCTACCGGCTTGTAATGCATAAGCTTTATCAACGCCTTTATGATTGTTACAAATTTCTTCTAGTTGAGCAAGTCTCTTGATATAGTTTTCAAGTGATTCACTTCTAGCTCCAGGGCGAGCAGCAGATAAAGTATCTGCAGCTGCAACTAAATGAGCAATAATTGTTTTAGCCTCAACATCTCCATGATGTGATGCTATAGCATCGATTACTTCTGGTTTTTCGTGATAACGATTAGCAAGTTCGACACCAATCTCTACGTGACTTCCTTCAACTTCGTGGTCAATTGCTTTACCAATGTCATGAAGTAAACCAGCACGTCTAGCTAAGATTTCATCTTCACCAATTTCTGCTGCAAGCTTACCTGTAAGGTATGCTACTTCCATTGAATGAGTTAAAGCATTTTGGCCATAAGATGTACGGTATTTAAGTCTACCGATAATCTTAACTAATTCTGGATGAATCTTACTTAATCCTAAATCGAATACTGCTTTTTCACCAGTTTCTTTTAATTCATTATCAAGTTCATTTTGGAATTTTGACACTAAATCTTCAATACGTGTAGGTTGGATTCTTCCATCCGCAATTAAAGCTTCCAACGTACGTCTTGCGATTTCTCTTCTAATTGGATCAAAACTAGATAGCACAACAGCCTCAGGTGTATCATCAATAATGATATCAACACCAGTTGCGGCTTCGATTGCTCTAATGTTTCTTCCTTCACGACCGATAATACGGCCTTTCATCTCATCATTAGGTAGTGATACTACCGAAATAGTCTTCGCATTTACTACATCACTGGCATACTGTTGAATAGTGTTGGCTAGTAGACTTTGTGCTTTATGTGCTACTTCATTCTTTGCTTTTTCTTCTTCATCACGAATGTAAGCGGCTATTTCCAACGACATTTCTTCTTCAATACGACCAAGGATGATATTACGAGCATCTTCGCGTGATAAATCAGCGATTTCATTAAGTTTAGTTGCCTGTTCTTGAACTAACTCTTCAACCTTATGATATTGTTTTTCTATTTCAGCTTTACGATCATCAATTACTTTTTCTTTTTGAATTAAAGAATCTTCTCTTTTATCTAAATTAGTACTACGATTATCTAATCTTTCTTCTCTTTGTACTATTTTTCTTTCTTGTTCTTTAACTTGATTCTTACGATCTTTGATTTCTCTATCAGCTTCTTGCTTCAAGTTATAGATTTCATTTTTTGCATCTATAATAGCTTGTTTTTTATCTTCTTCTGCGGAAGTTCTAGCATCTTCTATAATCTTTTCTGCTGTGCGGCCAGCTTTATCCATCTTTCTCTTTTGATAGATGAACATGATAACTCCGCCTAAAACAAGACATAATGCGAAGAGTGCAATAACAAGGCCCAAGTTCATATCTACTAAAAATAGTAAACTAGGCATTTCTGCACCTCCATATCTGTATAAAAATTCACGTCGCATCTTGCGACGAAAAAAGCCTACATATCAATTATACATTACTACCTTACTTTTAGCAAACACAAATTTACATTGTTTTTTCGTATAAAAAATGACATATGATATCATATGTCATTTTCACATTCTTATTTATTAAAGCTTTCTCTAATCTTAGCTTCTACCTCAGCTGCAAAACTTGGATTAGTAGCTATATAATTTTTAACATTTTCTCTACCTTGGCCAATACGTTCACCTTCATATGAGAACCATGCACCACTCTTTTGAATAATATCTTTTTCTACAGCTATATCAAGTAATTCACCTTCGTGAGAAATACCTTTGCCATAAATTAAATCGATTTCGCAAGTTCTAAATGGTGGAGCTACTTTGTTCTTAACAACTTTAATCTTTGTTAAGTTACCAATTGCATCTTGACCATCTTTAATTTGTTCTACTCTTCTAACATCTAATCTAATTGATGCGTAGAATTTCAAGGCTCTACCACCTGATGTAGTTTCTGGATTTCCAAATAATACACCAACTTTTTCTCTAATTTGGTTAATGAAGATGGCTACAGTATTAGTTTTACTAATAACACCAGATAATTTTCTCATTGCTTGAGACATTAATCTTGCTTGTAAACCAACATGAGCATCACCCATATCGCCATCTATTTCGGCTTTAGGAACAAGTGCTGCAACTGAATCTATTACAATAATATCAATCGCATTGCTCCTAACAAGTTGTTCAACTATTTCTAATGCTTGTTCGCCAGTATCAGGTTGAGATAAGATTAAGTTATCAATATCTACACCTAAGTTCTTAGCATAAATTGGATCAAGGGCATGTTCTGCATCAATGAATGCGGCATAACCACCTTGCTTTTGGGCTTCTGCTATTGCATGAAGAGCAAATGTAGTCTTACCACTGCTTTCAGGACCAAATATTTCGATAATTCTACCTTTAGGATAGCCGCCTACGCCTAATGCATTATCAAGTGCAATAGAGCCAGTTGGGATAACATCCATTTTTTCATAGACTTTATCGCCAAGTTTCATTACTGAGCCTTTACCAAATTGTTTTTCTATTTGCTTAAATGCTTCTTCTAAGTTTTTTTGTTTATCTTCAGCCATTTTTATCTCCTTTACATTGATTGAATTAAGTTTCTGTTTTTAATTACATAATCTAGTCCACTAGCAATTGTAAGTAATGTTGCAAGAATTATTAGGACAAAACCAATTATTCCCGTAACACTATCAAAATTTGGAGCAAATACTAGTAAATAAATGATTGTAATCATTTGCGTTACTGTCTTTGCTTTTCCAAAATAACTTGCGGCAATAACAGTACCTTTAGCAACGCCTAATTGGCGAATGCCTGTAACTAAAAATTCTCTAGCTACAATAAGTATTATTGCCCAACCATACATTCTACCCCACTCTAGAAGTACGATTAATGTAGCAACAACTAATATTTTATCAGCTAATGGATCCATTAGCTTACCAAAATCAGTAATTTGATTATTTTTTCTTGCTAAGTGCCCATCTAAATAGTCTGTGATTGATGCAACTATAAAGAAGAATAGCACTAATGCTTGTGCAAGTGAAAAATAAGTAATTGAAAAACTATTATTAATTGTAAATAATATTGTTTCATTTAATACCTTAAAGAAAGGAATGATAACAATAATAGGTACAATTATAATTCTAAGTAATGTTAATTTGTTAGGTAGATTCATCAATATATCTCCTTCTTTTTAATCTTTATATCATTTTCACTAAATTCAATAACCATATATGTGCCCATATATCCATCCCTTGGCCTCGAAATACTACCAGGATTTAAGCAATATATACTGTTATTTATCGAATCTTCATATTTATGAGTATGACCATATATTAATACACTACATTCATGGCTTTTAGCGATGTTAATAAGACTACTTTTAGATAATCCCGCCCCATGAGTAAGGTATACACGCCATCCTTCAAAATATAATATCCTACTTAGTGGATAAAAACTAAAGTCACAATTCCCTTTTACACTAATAAATGGCCTAATATCTTCAGCCTCAAGGCAAGAATCACCAGCATCAATGAATGCGTCGGCTTTATTTTCCATTTCTGCTACTCTTCTTATCAATCCTTGATCGCCATGGGCATCACTAATTACCACTACAATCATTATTTTAAACCATCTACAATGTTTTTACTAGCAATAATTGCACTAGCCCAAGCAAAATGCAAATTATAGCCTCCACACGTTCCATCCACATCTAAAACTTCTCCTAATATATATAAATTAGAAACAAGTTTTGATTCAAACGTGTCATTTACATCTTTTATATCAATACCACCAACCATAATTTGGGCATTTTCATATCCTGATAGGCGTTTTACACTAAATTCATAATTCTTAACTATTTTTAAAGCGCTAGATAAATCACCATTTGCGCGATTTAGAATATCTTTTGCAACCATTTTTGGAAATGTGTGGTTAAATGTCTCTAAATTTGGAATCAAATCATTAATTTGATCCTGATTTAAATCGGCCATTAAGTCTAAATGAATGATATCGCCTTTATTTACAAACCTACTAGCTTCAAAAATAGCAATTCCTGATAATCCGTTATTCTTAAATAAGACTTCGCCACTAAATAAATGGTCATTCACCGCAACATTTGCCTTTACTTTTATGCCATTTAGGCTAGATGTAGCTTCATTAGTCTCAATACTACACAACCCCGGATGATCAGCGACCCACTTATGGCCAAAATCTACTAAATTTTGTCCAATTAAGTGGTTTATTTTAGTATTAGCTTTGCTTCCACACGCTAAAATCAAGTAATCAAATGCTAAACCATCAATTAAAAATTTAGAATTTACATATTTTAATTCTTTTACTTCATGATTCGCATAAATCTTATTTCCTAGTTTTAAATTTGCATCAAGCAATGCATCTAAAACCGAATTAGCCGACAAACTATAAGGGTAAATACGGCCTTGAGAGTCCGTTTTTGTTAAGATTCCGAGCTCTAAAAAGACTTTTTTTACAATTTTTTCATCAATTTTAGAAACCGCTGCTTTTCCAAACTCATTATTGTACAATCCAAGCCCT
>JAFZWP010000010.1 GCA_017617065.1 Bacilli bacterium | reverse complement strand
TAATATGGTTAAAGCCCATTATGAAGCAAGGCTTAAAGTCTTAGCGTTTTTACCAATGTATCATATCTTTGGTTTGATTGCTGCTTATTTTTGGTTTGCAAGTTTTGGTAGAACTTTTGTTTTCTTAAAAGATTATGCGCCAGACTGCATTTTAAATACAATTAAACGTCATAAAGTTACGCATATATTTGCAGTTCCAATTCTTTGGTCTACGATCTCTAAAGAAATTAAAAAAGGAATTGAAGCCCTTGATGATAAAAAGAAAGATCAAGCTAACAAATGGTTAGCTAGATCGATTAAGATTCAAAATATATTTCCTAAATGGGGTCAACATATTGCCCGTAAGATATTTAAAGAAATCATTGATAAAACCCTTGGTGATTCTATTAAGTTCTTAATATCAGGTGGTGGGTATATTTCTGATGAGGTATTATATTTAATTAATGGCATTGGTTATCCATTATTTAATGGGTATGGATCTACTGAAATTGGTATAACTTCAGTAGAACTAAGAAAAAAGCCAAAATATCGCCTTTTATCTACAGTAGGGAAACCAGTTAATTCGATTAATTATAAAATTGAAGATGATGTATTATTTGTTAAGGGCTCATCTACTTGTTCTAAGATTATCACAAAAGATAAGGAAGAAGTGCTAGATAAAAACAAATGGTATAAAACTTTCGATATAGCAAAACGTGACAAAAAAGGATATTATTATATAAGTGGTAGATTAGATGATGTATATGTATCTACAACAGGTGAAAAATATAATCCTGATTTAATTGAGAAAAAATGTTTATTAACTAAACCTACTAATTATTGTATTTTAAGTCTAGATTCTAATTTAACTCTAATCTTTCAAGTAAAAGATAATATTAGTACATTAGAAAAGATAAGCATTAAAGATGAAATTGATAAAGCTGTAGCAAGTTTAAGGGATGAAGCGTTCCCAATTAGTAAAATATTTTATACAACTGATGCTTTAATGAATCAAAATGCTATTAAAGTATCAAGAACTATCCTTATGAAAAATATTGAAAGTGGGCAAGTTAAACTATATCCATTTTCAAGTTTTGTGGATGAAGAAATAAAGGCTTCGCAAATTAATGAAGAAATTATAGATGAAGTTACTAATATATTTAGCGAAGTGTTAGGGAAAAGTGTAGAAGATATTAATATTAACCAACATTTTATTTTTGATTTAGGCGGGACAAGCTTAGATTATATTAGTTTAATTGTTAAACTAAAATCATTTTATGATATTGAGTTTAACGAAGATGGACTTGCTTTAGCAACTGTAGCTGAGTTAGCTAAATATATAATGAACAAAAAGAACATTAATTAAGAGAAATTATATGAATAGATTATTTTTATGGTTTGTTAAGATTACAGGTTGGCCTATTGCATTATTTTATTACCGTAAGAAAGTAATATGTGTAGATAATGATAAATCTTTAAAAAAGATTAAAGGGGCCGCCCTACTAGTGTCTAATCATACATCAGTTTATGATTACCCATTAATGATGTTTACATTTATGGGACGTTCAATTAGAACACTAGTAGCAGAAATTATGTATAAAAAGACACCACTTTTATCAAAATTATTATTTAAAATTGGGGCTATTAAAGTTGATAGGTATACTTATGATTTTGCTTTCATGGCTAAATTGATTGATTGTCTAAATAAAGGCGAGCTTGGTCTAGTTTATCCAGAAGCAAGAGTTCCTAAAGATCATGAAAGAGATCATTTTTTAGAATTCAGCCCAAGTTACGTTTATATGGCGCTTGAAGCAAATTGCCCTATCATTCCTATATATACTAATGGTATATATGGTAAACTAAAAAAGAAATATCATAATCGCGCAAAAGTTGTAATCGGCAGGCCAATTGATGTTGCTAGTTTATATAAAGATAATCTAGATGAAAAAGAAAACATAAATAATATAAATAATTATGTTAAGGGAAGAATAGAAGAATTAAAACTATATTTAGAACAATATGAAAAAAAAGAAAAATAAGAAATATTGTAAATTTATTCAAATCTTTGATCCGAAGATGTGGTTTCATGACTTTGTTAAGTTTACAGGAATGTTACCAGTATTAATAGATTTAAGATTAAAAAGAATATATTTAGATAAAAAAACAAAAGGATTATATAAAGGTAAATATTTAATATCAGCTAATCATGCTTCATTTATTGATCCAATAATCATTATGAATACATTTTGGGCAAGGCGTGTTTGCTTTGTTGCGACAAAAGTATTCTTTGAGAAGAAGTTTTGGAAAGTTGTTTTTAAAGGCTTTGGTTGTATTGAGATAGATAAAGAATCACCTACTTTAAAAACATTTAATGAAGTAGGCGAAAAGTTAGCAAGAGGCCACTTAGTATCAGTCTTTCCGGAAGGTGAAGTAACAAATGATACTGAGCTTCATGCCCTAAAATCAGGTATAGTCATGATGGCTGTTATGAATGATGCCCCAATTTTACCAATTTATATTGGTAAAAGAGAGAAGCGCATCAAAAGACAAGTTGTAGTTGTGGGGGATAAAATCAATCCAAAAGATTATATCGAAGGATCTATGCCTACAATGGATGAAGTAAATAATATAAGTAATATATTATTAGAAAAAGAACAACAATTAAGAAATAAATTTTTAGAGTTAAGTGAGGGGAAGAAAAAATGATTTATAGTTTCACAAAAGAAGATTTTAAGAAATATACAACTGAAGAAGAATTTGCTAAGATTGTAGATTTAAAAAGTGTTCCAGAGTTACTTGCTCATTTAAAGAATAATTATTTAGGATTAGATGCTATTGGTAAAAGAGATGATACAGTAGCTAAGTATGATGACCTATTAGATGATATTAATAAAGTGACTTTATATCTGAATGAAAAAGGCATTAAAAAAGGATCTAACATTGGTATCTTATTTGATAATTCTTATGAATTCGCTGTATTTAGTTTAGGTGTAATGGCATATGGAGCTGTCGCAGTACTTCTTCCTGTTCAACTTGATGAAAAGATAATATTTGGTTGCAGCAAGAAATATGTATTAAATGGATTATTCTATTTAAGTGCCTTAAAAGCTAAAACTGCCCTTTTAAATCCTAATGAATTAATGTTAGCAGATGAGACTATCCTAAATTGTAAAGTAAATAAATCATTTATTTGTAATGAAGTGTGCGAAAATGATCCGGCTTGTATCATTATGACTGGTGGAACTACAGGCAAATCTAAAGGTGCAGTTTTATCGCATACAGCCCTAATGTGTGGAATGATTAATGGTTGTTATGGAATAAGTGGTTTTATGAATGCCACATATTATTCAATGATGCCACTAACTCATGTATTTGGTTTTATTAGAAACTTGCTTACAAGTTTATATACAGGTAGCTTAATCTATTTTAACCATGACCGTATGAAGATGTTCGATGATATGAAAAAATATGCTCCTTCAATTCTAGTCATCGTTCCCGCTTTAGCTGAAATATTCCTTAATTTAGCGAAAGCTTACGGTCTTGGCTTTTTAGGTGGTAAAGTTAAACATATAATTTGTGGAGCAGCACCAGTATCAAGTTACCTTGTTTTAGGCTTTAACAATTTAGGTGTTAATTTCTGTCCAGGATATGGCTTAACTGAATTTGCTAATATGGTTAGTGGTAACCCTGATGGAATACATTATCCATCTAGCGTTGGTATGCTATTCCCAGATCAAGAAGCAAAAATTGTTGATGGTGAATTATTATTAAGAGGCCGCAATATGCTAATGTCTTATTACAATGAACCTGAGGAAAATAAGAATGCATTTGTGGATGGATGGTTTAAGACAGGCGACCTTGCTCGCTTTGATGAAAACAAGAATTTATATATAATTGGAAGAAGTAAAGATGTAATCATCTTAGCTAATGGAGAAAATGTATCTCCCGCTTATATTGAAACAAAAGTTAACGAACTTCCATTCATTCAAGATAGTTTAGTTACTGAAGATGTGAATGAATTAGGCGCTCAAATTCTAAAAGTAGAAGTAGTATTAAGAGCAGCAGTAGTTAATTCATTAGGTAAATCACAAGAAGAATTAACTAAATTTGTAACTGAAGAAATCTTAAAACTAAATGATAATTTGTTAGACTATGAAAGATTATCTAAAGTAGTTATTAGAGATAAAGATTTTGAAAGAAGTCCAGCAATGAAAATCATTAGACCTAAGAAGGTATACAATGAATAGAAGTGAAATTTTAGAAAAGCTAAAAGGTATCTTTAAAATAGTAGTTAATAATGGTGTAAATGTAGAATCAGTCAAAGAACAATCTAACATTGCCCTTGATTTAGGTGTTAATTCAATCGGTCAATTATATATGGCTATTGCTATTGAAAAAGAATTTAATGTGGATATGTCAGATGTTGCCCCATCTACATTTAAAACTGTATCTGATGTCATCGATTATATTGAAAAACATTAATATGAAAAAAGGCGAGTGGAAATTAATAGATTTATATCCTGGAGCACATATTAGGGTAAAGATTGGTAATTTCTACCATCACGGAATATACATTGGTAACGATGAAGTAGTTCAATTTGGCTTACCTTTTGATATGTTGGTAGATGCAAAAGACATTAAAGTCATAAAATCACCAATTAGTGATTTTTGTGGCCCTAATGATTTTATTGAAGTTTATTGCTATTCTAAAAAAGAATTAAAACAAAAATTTAGTGAAGATGTAATAATTGCTAATGCTTTAAGCCACCTAGGGGAAGGTGGATATAGCATAATCAAAAATAATTGCGAACATTTTGCAAACCTTTGCATATTTGGCAAAAAGATATCAGAACAAATTGATGGCGCCTATAAAGACGTAGATGCATTATTTAAAAAGGAGAAATAAATGGCACACATTGATATTAACTTAATAAGTAATACTATGGGTAGATCAGTTGATTTTACATTGATCTTACCATCTAGACCATATAACATAGAAAATTACGATGCCAAGACTGATAAATATTATCAAGATAAAAAAGATAAATTATATCCTTTAATTATACTTCTTCATGGCTATTTAAACGATGAAAAAGCATGGACAAGATATGCGAGAGCAGAACTGTTCGCCGAAGAAAATAAAATAGCTATTTGTATGGTAAGTGGTGAAAATAAGTTCTATTTTAACCAAGAAGCTAAGACTACTAAAGATAATTTTTATGATTTTATTGAATATGAATTAAAAGATTATTTATATGGTACATTTCCAATATCTCCTAAAAGAGAAGATAACTACATTGCCGGCTTATCAATGGGCGGATTTGGAGCCATTTATCATGGCTTTTCAAACCCTAAAGCATATAAAGCAATTGGCGCTTTTAGCCCTGCTTATACATCAATGATAGAAGACGGCATTGATGCGCAAACAATCGTACGCAATTGTAAAGATGCTCCATTTTGTTATTTAGCATGTGGATCAAATGACTTCTTACTTAATGATAGTAATGATTTAGTTAATGATTTAAAGTATATTAAAGCAGATTACTATTATGACTTCGTAGAAGGGTATGGACATGAATGGCGCTTTTGGGATTTGGAACTTGAAAAATTTATAAAAAGTTTAAAAAGAACCGATCCATATAAATAATATGAATAACCAATAGAAATAAATCAGTCATTGACTGATTTTTTTATTAATTTTGTTGAACTTGTTTGTATCATTTGATATAATCAAGTTATAAGCGGAGGTATAAATCATGGATTATAAAATCAAAGATGATTTAAAACTTGTAAGGTCTCTTTTTGACTTATCTCAATCTGATTTAGCCAAAGATATGAATGTAGAAAGATTAAGAATAGCTAGAGTTGAGGCTGGTGATAATATCCCTAGAGAAGACTTCTTAGAATCGTTTTATAATTATTGCTTTTCTAAAGGTTTAAAACTAAACCTTCAAAAAGAAATGTTTTATAAAGATGATATAGAAGATGGACATATCTTATTAACTCATGCATCAAAAAATGAGATAATTGGTCCAATTAGCTTAAATTATGGAAGAAGCAATAATGATTTTGGTGGTGGCTTTTATTGTGGAGATGCATATGAAAAGGCTGCATCTTTCGTTTGCAAATCTAGTAATTCTTGTGTTTACTTCATTGATTTTAATCCGTTAGGGTTAAAAAAAGTGGTGTTCACTGTTGATCAAGACTGGATGATAGCCATTGCTTATTTTAGGGGTAGACTAGATAATTATAAAGAACATAAGTTAGTTACTAATGTAATTAATAAAATCAAAGAGGCAGATTATATTATTGCTCCTATTGCAGATAACAGAATGTTTGAAATAATTGATGAATTCATTGAGGGATTAATAACTGATGAACAGTGCAAGCATAGCTTAGCTGCTACTAATCTAGGTATGCAATACGTATTCTTAAATAATAATGCATTATTGCATTTAGAAGTAATTGAGCGATGCTACATATGTAAAAACGAAAGAGATTATTATGTAAAGGAACAAAATAACTTTCAAAAGCAAGGAATTGATAAAACTAAAATTGCTAGAATTCAATATAAAAATAAAGGAAAATATATTGAGGAGATATTCAAATGATTAAACTAGATAGAGATGGCTTAAGTTTATGTAAAATACAAGGTGAGTTGTTTGAAAAATCTATTACCAATGTATCTACAAGTTCTAGTATATTTATAAGAAGGTTTATGAATTCTGAGATTGCAAAATCTTTTGATTCTAAAGATTTTTTAAATGATACAATTAGTATTAATGGTATTTATAAAGAATTAGATGCCCAGTTTGGGAAAAGCAAATATGGCTCTACTAAATTTAATGGTGAAGTTCTTTTTTGGATTGGGTATATTTATAGATATTTTTCTTATACATATGACTTAAGTTCTAAACAAGTCTATAAGATTATAAAGCCAGATGAACTAAATGAAATGTATTATGTATATCATACATTTGATTGTGCTAATGCCATTGAAAGGATTTTAGAAGAAAAAGGGATTTGTTTTGATGAAGATAAACTAAACGATAAACTATTATCACTAATTAGAAATAAAGCATATGAAAATAATATTAGTTTTAATGATAGTAAGGCTAATAATTATTTATTCAAAGGCAATAATAAAACTATATTTTTAAAAGAAGCAGGGGTGCCTAATAACGATAATGTTGATAATAGATATGAAACATTACCATTATTTTATAAAGATAATATCATTGGTGAAGTTATATTTAAAAAGATAAATGATGATAACAAAGAATTAAGTATATTATTTACAGATGATAAATATAATAACACTGAAATGAAATTAGTTATTATCAATAAAGCATTAGATTATGTAAATAAAGAATTAGATTTAAAGATGGTAAGATTAGTTATAGATGAAAACGATAATGAAGTTTTAAAAATCCTTGAGAAACAAGGATTTATTAAAACTAATCAAAATAATAATTATGCATATTTAGAGAAAAGAATGGTGTGTGACTAGTATTATGAAGAAAACTATGTGTATTATAAATGTCATATTAATGTGTTTCGTTTTGATGGCCTGTGGTAGTGAACATAGTCATGTTCATAATTTTAACCAACAATTAGAATTAGATGAATATTTAAAAAGTCAGGGAACCTGCGTTGATTATGAAGTTTACTATTATTCTTGTGCATGTGGAGAAAAAGGAAATGAAACTTTTGAAGGCACATCTAAGGGAGAGCATGAATATGAATATCACCAAATTGGTGAAGTAGGACATGTGGAATGTTACGAATGCAAGTATTGTTATGATACTAAGCCATTAGAATTACCAAAAATAAATATTAATACTAATGGTAAGGAGATTACTGAAGATTATATCCCTTCTACAATCACAGTTTCTAGATGTCTTGAAGAATATCAATTAACTGATATTCCAGCTTCTATTAAAGTTAGGGGCAATGGCTCTTCAGAATATAATAAAAAACCATTCAGGATTAAATTTGATACTAAACAGGGCATGTTAGGCTTAAATGATGGCCTAAAAGCTAAAAGCTGGGTTTTAATTAATGAATATAATGATAGATCTAGAATGAGAAATTTTAGTGCATTCTTTATTTCTAATTATTTATTTAATCATGATGGATATTATTCTACCGACATGAGGTTTGTAGAAGTATATATTAATGAAGAATATAATGGTATTTATTTACTAGCAGAACAGCAACAAGTAAATAAAGGAAGAATTAATATTAATGAACCTGATAAAGATTATCAAGGCACTGATATTGGTTATTTAATTGAACTTGATACATATTATTATGAAGAAATAGAACTAGAAACATTTGCGATTGATTATGGGTATTCTTTGAAATATAGTAATGGAAAAACATGTAGAGTATCAAAATTTCAAAATCATTACACAATAAAAAGTGATATTTATAGTATGGATCAAAATACATTCATAAAGAATGTAACCGCAAATATGTTCTTTATTATTTATGATTCGCTAAATAATAATCATAATGGTTATTTCTATACTTTAGATGATAACTTTAATCTAGTTAAAGATTATAATATTAGAACTAGTAGAGAAGCCATTGAAAAAGTTTTAGATTTAAGATCATATATTGATATGTTTATAATCCAAAACATTGCCCAAAATGTAGATATTGGTTGGTCTAGTTTTTATTTAGCGTTTGATGCTAGTGCTAAGGGCGCTAAAAAGTTAATTTTTGAAGCACCTTGGGATTTTGATTGGGCGATGGGGTCATGTTATCCTTTTAAAGAAGGAATGTTTTGCATTGATCAAGATACAAGTGGTAGAAATACCACGCTTGCTGATTATGTAAATCCATGGATGCTACTTTTTGCTAATTGTAGTTGGTTCTTAGATTTAGTTAAAGATAGATGGTGCGAGTTAAAGCAAACTAATTGTTTTAATGATTTATATAAAGCAATAGATATTTTAACAAATGATTATGCTTCATATTTTGATTCGGAATTTAGAATGTGGCCAGAATCTTTAATTAAAGTATTAGATAGATCTAAAGCAACTAGTGAATACACAACTAAAACTAGCCATAAAGCATCTGCTATGTATTTAAAAGAATACATTAAAAATTTTGAAGATTACTTCGATTCTATTTTTTTAACAGATAAATAAAGAACTCATTTTTGAATTCTTTATTTGAACTTTAAAAGTCGCTCTGAATTTTGTAAAAACGTATTTTTTGTTCTATTGTAATGCTTATTATTTTTGTTTCAATTAATGGTTAAATAATGCTTTTAGTGTTATAATGTTAGTATAATAAAGGATAATGGGTAAAAATGGCTAGTGTTGTTTCCTCAATTGGTATTTTAGATATTAATTATTCTTCAATTAGTGTTTTAGATAAACTTAGTGTCGATTACCCTAATGAAGTAATATATTATTTAAATGATTTTAATGGGGCTAATTTAGATGAATGGAGCCATAGATCAATTCTAGATAAGATTAAAGAAGATACTAATATATTATTATCTTATAATCCTAAATTAATAGTAGTATTAGGATCAGAATATATCGAGTATGCAAAAGAATACTTTTTAGAATTAAATGTTCCAGTTGTTAATATTGTGGATATAGTTGTGGATACGATTAATAACGAATATAGCAAGAAGAACATTGCCTTACTCATTAAATCTACAATTCACCAAGCCAACTTATATCAACGTAATATTGAATATGCTCATTTTTACCAAATTGATGATGACGATTTGGAAAGAATCGTCATTAACAATAAAGTTAAAACTGGTATATCATTTGATGTTACTAAAAAAGTGTTAGCTGAGCTTGCTCACAAAAGCGTTGATGTTATAATTGGCGCTAATTGTAATGTGGGGTTACTTGGTGTAGAAGTTAAAGAAAGCATACCTAAGGCTAATTTAGTTAATGTATCAGCCTTGGTTGTTAAAAAGATTAATGGTTGCCTTGATGTGAACGAGGGTGCTCGCATAAAAGGCAAAGGAAAGGTTAATATAATAGTAGATAATGAATTCGATTTAAATATTGCTAAGAATTTATTAGATTGTAAATATTATGTTATACCTAAATATGATAATGATAATAAGAAGAGGGATATAAAATGAGAAAGTATTTACCAATAATTAAAACTTGTTTTATTTTAGCATTAATACTACTTACTTCAATTATTGCAATAGTGTTAATTGCTTATACTGGTACATTAAGAAGTGATTATGCAGCTGGTAATGATATAACTGATGCATTAGCTGATGTTCAAGGAAGTGCCGCAATGGTTTTAGTATTCTTAGTAATACTACTTGCTGCTACAGGTATCATTTTAGTTGATGTATATGTTAAGGAATCTGATCGTGGTTACACTACTCAGCTTCAACAGTTAATTGGTTCTATCGACCAACAAACTTCTCCTGATAAAATTGAATTCTATGCAGATAGATTGATTAAGTTTGTAGCTAAGACTGCTGTTAGACAAAAATCATCACTAAAAACAGTTTATGCAGGACTTCGTGATATGTATTTAATCAAAGCTATGAAGTCAGAAGAAGAAATGTCTAAATTTAAAGACTATATGGGAGTTTTAGTTAAAGCATATGCGGAAGGCAATGGCATGACTAGTGCTTATAGTAGTAATAAGATTAATAAAATCAGTGAAGCTGCTGCTTTATATGATATAGGAAAACTTGCTATTCCAGGTTATATCTTATATAAAGAAACAGTCTTAACTAAAGAAGAATATGATATCGTTAAAAAGCATGTTAAGTATGGTTATGATTTAATTCAAGCAATTAAGCCAGATTGTGCTTTAGGTTCATTTGAACAATATGCTAGAGATATTGTTGGTTACCACCATGAAAGATATGATGGTAAAGGTTATCCATATGGACTAATTGGTGATAACATTCCATTCTTAGCTAGAATTGCTACTGTTATCATGACATATGAAGCTGTCACTAAAGAGCGTCCATTCAAGAAACCATTATCTCATGAAGAAGCAGTACTACTTATTAACAATGAAAAGAACCGTCAATTTGACCCTAAAGTAGTTAAAGCATTTAATGGTGTAGAACAAGAATTCAAACGTATTAAAGAAAAGACAAAAGGCGCTAAGATTAATACAAGACATCGTCAAATAGTTGATTCTGATTTAGTTGAAGATAATAAACTAACTGAAGAAGAAAAGAAGATTGAGGCTGTAGCACCATTAGAAGAAAAAGTAGTAAATGATGCTATCGAAGTAGAAGCACCTGGCGTTACTAAGAAAGAAGAAGTAAGCGCAGAAGACATCTATAAACAATATGGTATTGAAGTACCAGTAAAAGAAGAAAAACGTATCAAACTAGAAAAGAAAAATAATTCTGAAGATGATGACGATTTTATCGAAATGGATGTTAAGGGTGATGATTAATAAATAAAATAAAAACAGCACTAATAATTAGTGCTGTTTTATTTTATTTCTTAGCAGCCTTTAGAGTTTCAGGGCTGGCTTTTTCCATTTGGGCTATCATTTGTTCTACCTTGTCAGCGTTAGAATATGACCAAGTGTAAGGTAGGTTTTCAAAATAATCACCTGTTTTAAATTTTGTAGGGTGATATTTTAATTCACCTGTTTGCTTGTAGTTACGGTATGTATCAATTAATTCATAGAAATCACAAGTGAATTTCTCAGTATTAACTCTATATACGTTTCTACTATATTCAAATATATCACCAATATTATTGTTTGCTAAAAACGTTCTAAGTGAAAAGCATGCTACATGGAAATTATTCATTAATTTCTTATCATCTAAAGCATCTGGCCAAATATCATCAGCAATTGCCATCCAACCAATTGATTTACCTTGGTTATTAACTAGATATGCTAATAGTTCTTTAGCTTTAGATAAGTTAAAGTTAAGTAATTTACCATTAACGTAAATGTCGAAGCCACCAAAGCATCTAATAAATACTTTAGTTTGGGGATCTTGAGGCATTCTTTCTTTGATCTTATCGATTGTACGTTCAAGTCTTACTTTAGAAACTGGTTTTAAACAATAATCGATAGCATTTAATTCGAATGCTTCAATGGCATATTGACTATATGCAGTAACGAAAACGATTTGAATTTTAGGATATAATTCAATTACTTCTTGAGCAAGTTCTAGTCCAGTTTTACCAGGCATTTCAATATCCATGAATACAACATCAATATCTTTATTTTCTGATAAAAACTTCATAAATAATGCTTGGTCGTTGAATGCTCCAACAACTGTAACATCTTGAAATGCTCTTAAGTGAAACGCTAAGTTTTCTACTGCTAATCTTTCATCATCAATTAAAACAACATTAATCATAGAATTTTCACTTCCTATATATCAATTATAGTTAAATTTATTAAAAATTACAAGAATTAAAATAATTCATTTCATTAATAATATAAGAAAAGAGGACAAAAGTTTAAAAAAATGATTATTTTTTAATAATTATTTTTTTACTCCTTTGACATATTGATTTATAAATGATACAATATGAAAGTAAGAAGTGTATACTCACGGCGTGTACCGTCAGAAAAGAGGACTAAATGAACGCTGAAGAACTAAAAAAAGTAGAAAAAACTAAAAAAATTATAAATACTGTCATTACAGTTTTATTTGCTGTATTCATGGTATTGATTCTTATATTTGTAATTGTTCAATTACAAATGAAGAAAAATGTAGAAAATGGATTACCTAATGTATTTGGTGTTAGTTTTGTAAGAGTAGAATCTGACTCTATGGCTAGCCAATACGCAGATGACTTAAATAAAAAGAATAACACAACTGAATTTGGCAAAGGCTTTGACAAAGGCGATATCATTGTAGTTAAAGCTTTGAAGAATGAGGATGCAGTAAGAGCATATGGTTTAAAAGTTGGCGATATTATTACATATCGTGGGTTTATAACAAAAGATGGTCAAAACTTTGCTGCTTTTGTTACACATAGAATCGTAGAAGTTAATGAAGAAGCAGGGTTTGTTTATACTCAAGGTGATAAGCAAGTATCAATGAATGTAATAGATCAAGAGCCAAGCAGAGTATATCTTAATGAAATAGCAGGCGTTTATAAGAGTAATATTAGATTTAAAGGCTTAGCTGATTTTATGGATTCTAAATGGGTATTCTTTGTATTCATTATTGTTCCATTACTATTATTCTTAATGTTTGAAGTGTTTAGTTTCATTAAAGCATTAAAGAATTATCGTGCTGAACAAAAACAACTTGAAGCTATTCCTACAGTAGAAGAAGCAGAAAAGACTTCAGCTGAACTTGAAGCGCAACTTGCTGCTTTACAAGCTCAACTTGAAGCAAAGAAAGCAGAAGAAGCAAATAAACCAACTGAAGAAAATACACCTGAAGGTGAATAATTGTAAAAGACCAACTGAGTTGGTCTTTTTCTTATAATATATAAAGCCAAGGAATAATCCTTGGCCTTAGTATTATAGTGGTTTATCATTTGTCTTATCATAAGTTAGGCTCTTCTTAGGAATAGTAATTGTTACTACTGTTCCTACACCTATCTTTGATTCTAGTTTGATTGTAGCATTAAGGTATAAGTTCAATCTATCCTTGATGTTATTAAATCCTACACGTTTAGAATCTTTTAATGTATCAATATCAAATCCTAAACCATTATCTTTTACTCTAATGTATACATTCTTTTTATCTTGATAAGTAGATAAAATGATTGTACCACCACCGACTTGTTTTGATATGCCGTGTTTTACGGCATTTTCAACAAGTGGTTGAACAGAAAGTGGTGGAATCTTTAAATCGGTTACGCCTAAATCGTATACACATTTAATGTTATCACCAAATCTTGTTTGTTCGATATTGATGTATGTTTTGATATGTTCAATTTCATCTTCTAGATTGATAAGATTTGGCATCTTATTGAATTCTAGTCTATTTCTTAAATAGAATGAGAATTCTTCTACAAGTTCACTTGCTTTTTCTGGGTTTGTATTACATAGTGATTGAATTGAATTTAATGTATTATAAATGAAATGTGATTGAATTTGAGAATTTAAGAATGTAAATTCAGTATCTCTAATCTTATCTGTTAATTCTTTAGTTAAGTTAGATTGTTCAGCTTCTTTTTCTCTTAAATATGAATTTAGAACTGTTAACATTATACAAGCTAGCAAGAATACAGTAGATAAAGAAGAAGTTTGATAAGTCAACACTGGACATTGTAATACTATTTCATAGATGTAGCATAAAATTGTCTCAATCAAGAAGAATGTAATTGAAACTTGAATAGTTGGTTCTTTCGCAGAATGTTTTAGATATTGGAAAGTAGAATAAACTAGGGCAACAATTGCTAAAGCACATACAAATATATATAAATAATTAGTAAATTGAATTGGAATAATAATACTAGCCAGTACTACAATTCCACAAGATCCAATTAATAAAAATTCTTGTAATCCTAATTTCTTTTGACAAATATCAGTTCTAGCTAAAACTGTAAATATCATGGTTGATCCATAGTAGCAGAACAGTTTGATTAATTTTTCAATTGTTCCTGGAAGTGGTGGTATTTTTAAGAATGTTGTTTGACCATTAAACAAAATAGCACCAATTGTAGATAGATTTAATATTACAAATAATATATTTCTTACTGGATTTCTACGAGAAAAACAAAGTAATGCAAAATATAAAGAAAGAAGTGAACAAATTACAACACCAATTAGATAAACTGATTGGAAACTAAATATACTAAAGTGACCAGCAACGCCATCTAAATAGAAATCTTGGACAAATGCATAATATGAAGTAGCATTATTAGCAAATTCTACGATTATTTCTAATTCATCATCTTCTAATAAATATGTTTGAGTATAATCATCTAAAGTTATGTTTGTACCATCTTTAGTAACAAGATAACCATCAGCTCTAACTAAAGTACGATTATAATAAACTGCATAACGTTTTAAGAAAGAATTAGAACTGCAAGCAAGTATTGATCCTTTTGGAATACCTTTAATTACTACTCTATATGAATAATATTTAGTTTCATTACCTTTCTTTAAGTTTTTACTTAAAGATGATAAATATGTTTTTTCTAAAGTGTTAATGTCTTTTTCTTCACTTACGATTAGGTAGTCTTTATAGACTTCCCAATCACCAGTGATGATGTATGGATCATTATCATCAAACTCGATAGCAGTTCCCTCACCATCAACGCATTTTATAACTTTACTTTTAATACTTAACATATCAGCTATTAATAATCCTAGTAAGATTATACTAGCTACAGTGATAATAACAGTTGTTACAGTTCTTGATCTCATATTATTCCTCTTTTTCTTATATTATTATACATATAAATTATACTCGGTTTTAGTTTTGATGTAAATGAATAAAAAGAATACAATATATTTAAAATATGATTTATTATTAATCATTGATTAATAGTTTATAGAGTATAATGTTGGTAGAATAAGTAAAAAGGGGTGGTGCATTTTGGCATTATATAAGAATCCAAAAGCAAGAATGGTAGCTCGTATTGTAATCTTTTCTACAAGTGCCATTATTGCAATAATGTTACTTCTTTCATATTATGGATTAAATGTAGGTACATTTACTGTTGTTATTGATAACGATCAACAGCAAGTGGCTGAAATTCTTCTAAGTGAGACTGAAGATTTTAAAAAGACTTCACAAAGATTAAATGCAGTTCAAGCTCTCGATATGAAAGAGTGCCTAGGAAATGAAGATTACGTTTTAGTTGAAACTAATCCAGAAATAAAAGACGAGATTCCTCAAGAAATATTATGGCAATTAGAAGATTTAGTTGGTGGAAGCCAAAACCATGAAGGATATTTTTGTTATACATTTTATGTATTAAATTCAGGTAACACTAATTATGATTATACAATGGATTTAAATATTAGTTCTACGAAAAATAATTTAGATGCAGCTATAAGAATAATGTTAGTATGGGATCGTGAATATAATAATGCACAAAGTGGTATTGAAGATATCCAAAAAATTTATGCTAGGGCTCAAGGCAATAAGCCAGGGCAAACACCAAATGCTCTAGATTATTGTAGTGATGACAGATTTGCTAGTTCTACTAAGATATTTACAGAAAGTAGATATTATTTCACTTCTGGTAGTGTAGATAAAGTATCTATACTTATGTGGATTCATGGATGGGATGCAGATGCCGTTGATGAAGTTAAAAGTGGTAAAGTAAGATTAACTTTAAGAATAAGAATTACAGATGTTTTAACTAATTAATTAGTTAAAACATTTCTTTTTTATAACTCTATTAATGTTATATTAATAGTTGATTAATAGATACACTGGTATAATGTAAGTGTAAATAAGTGATGTGAATAGGTTGCACATAAAGCCCTTAAATATCGGTTAATACTGAATTAATACTTGATTAATGTATTAGTTGGTATAATGGTAGTGTAAATGAAACTTATTCGAGTTTACAAGAAAATTGATTAAAAAAATAAGGAGATAAAAAATGAAAAATCTTAAAAAATTAGTTATTGCAAGTTTTATGTTAGTGATTGCATTCGTTGCTGTTGTATCTTCAACATATGCATGGTTTACTCAAGGTAAAGAAGCAACAGTAAAAGATATTACTATTGGCGTAATAGATGCTGATTTATCATTATTAATTTCTACTGACGGAAACACTTGGTCAAGAGAAGTAGATTTAGATTATGATGGATCTTTCACTCCAACTACTTTACTTACTGCTAACGGAATTGTATTTGAGCAATTAAATTGGAGTGATGAATTAGTTCCTACTTTCGGAAATGCAGTTGCATTAAATGAAAAAGGTGAAGTTGATCAATACATTGCTGCAACAGCATATGCTGCTAATACTGTTTATTATACAAGAACTGGCGAAAACACAGCAGCTAGCCCATATGTATTTGCAGAAGCAGATCCTCAACCAACACAAGATGATTTTAATGCTAGTGGTTTATATGTTGAAAATCCAAATTATGTAGCATCTGGCTATATTACATTTGATTTATATTTCCAAATTAGTGTAGATAGTACAGAAGCATGGACTAATACTTCAATTAATATGAATATTTCTAAACTACAAGCTTTAAATCCACTTCCTGCAAATGCAGAAGCAAACGCACAACGTACTACAAATGATAGAGCAGTTAGTAGTTTTAGATTAGCAGTTGCTGACACTGCTGGAATCCAAACTATTCTTGAAGATAGTGCTGATGATACAAGCAAAGGTCATTATGGTTCAGGCGATCAATTCAATATTTCAAATGGTTGGCTAGAAATGTTAAGAACATCTGATATCAACGAAAATGGTGAATATATTGCAAAAGATGCAGAACAAAATCCTACAAAATATGTATTAACTAATGGTGATGCTGCACAAAGCGGTGACAATTCTAAAGTTGAAAAAATCAATAATGGCGCTAATGCTTATGAATATACAATTAGTTGTGCTAATGGTTCAACTGCTCAATATTCAGTTGATGGCTTGACTAAAGTGTTCAAAGTAACTATTTATGTATGGATGGAAGGCTGGGATGGCGATTGCATCAACGCTGCATCTGGTGTTGATTACACATTCGCTTTAGCATTCGAAGCAAAAAGTAACTAATAATTAGAAATAATTAAAATAAACTGCTATTAATCTCAACTGCTTAGGCAGTTGAGATTTATGCATATATAGGTAATAAAAGTATTTAAAAATCTTTATAATTATTGTATAATGGTTATATAGTGAAATATTAAGAAAGGAGCTATTTATATGGCGGCTTTTGCAAGATATTTTCTTGAATTATTTGCTCAAATATGGAGAGATATCGTAGAGTGGTTTAAAGGGTTATGGGATACATTATTTGTTAATGTATTTAATAACGTTGTTGTTTATTTCCGTGATATCTTAGGTCAATATAAAAGAGACTTTGGATTTATGGGTTGGCTACTTTGGGTATTCTCTAGTTTACTTATAATTGCTTTGATTGCTTTTATATTCTTCAGATTATATTTATTGATCAGAAAATATATAATTGTAAGAAAGACTGAAATTGAGAAAGATGATTTAAGGGAAGAAATAGCTATTTTAAATGAAAAGGTAGCACAAGCTATTAGTGAAAAGAATAGTATATTGGCATTGAAGGTTTCACAATATAATGGTACAGCTCCAATTACTCAAGCTTATGGAGGAAGTAGTTCTATATCTGCTGATAACAGTGATGTTAGATTCTCTAAGTTAGCAGCAATTGATGCTAAATATGGTGGAAGTGTTCAAGATGTTCAAATGACTATTGATGATATGGTTACACTTCCTGAATTAATCCAAAGATTCTTGGATTATTCATGTTCAAGATTACACCTTTACTACAAAGCACCTACAATTAGGTATTTCTTTGCTTCAATGGCTTGTAGTAAGATTATAATCTTGGAAGGTGTATCAGGAACTGGTAAAACTTCACTACCTTATGCTATGAGTAAGTTCTTTAAGAACAATGCTGAGATCGTTTCTGTTCAACCATCATGGCGTGATAGAGCAGAATTACTTGGTTATTTAAATGAATTCACAAAGAAATTTAATGAAACTGACTTCTTAAAAGCAGTTTATGAAGTATTATATCGTAAAGATATAAACTATATCGTACTAGATGAAATGAACTTAGCCAGAATTGAGTATTATTTCGCTGAATTCTTGTCAATCATGGAAATGCCTGATCCATCTGAATGGAGGATTGACTTAGTTTCTAATGTACTTGATGATGACCCTAAGATGTTAATCAATGGTAAGTTATTAGTTCCTCAAAACGTATGGTTTATAGGAACAGCCAATAAGGACGATTCTACATTCACAATTACCGATAAGGTATATGACCGTGCAATGCCGATTGAGTTCTTGAAGAAAGGTGAGCCATTTGATGCTCCACCAACTGATCCAATTAATATGAGCTATGAATACTTAGATAACTTATTTAGACAAGCTAAGGAAGATTATCCAGTATCTCCAGCATTACTTGATAAGTTTGAAAAGTTAGATGAATATATGATTGATCATTTCAAACTTGCATTTGGTAACCGTATCTTAAAACAATTATATGATTTCATTCCTGTATTTGTTGCTTGCGGTGGAACTGATTATGATGCCCTAGATTATATGCTAGCTCGTAAAGTATTAAGAAAATTTGAAAGTTTGAACTTAGCATTCTTAAAAGATGAATTAGGAGAGTTAATACTAGAATTAGCTAAGAGATTCGGTAAAGGTAAATTACCTGAATCAACAGAATACATTAAGGCTCTACAAAAGATGGTATAAGCCTTATAAATTAGAACTAATTTTTTAATAGATAAATAAATATGGAGGATCTTGACATATGGCAGGAACAAAAGTTGATTACGCAAAGAAGTATTTGGAGAAGGTCAACAGTAAACTTGTTGCTGTAGATGGCCAAGATCCTTTTTACGAATTTTGTAGTAACGCAATAAATGGAGGAGATAATATCTTCTTCCAAAAATATCGAATGGAAACAAGACTATTTGACTTCGATTGGATTAATACAGTAGAAGATGCTTTAGATAAGATTGATAATATTGTACGTAATCCTAAATCTTTCATTAAAGAAGATCAAGAAGTTGTTCCTATCGAAAAAGCAAAAAGAACTGGGTATGAAGCTGTTAAGCATTTATCTAGCCATTCACAATTTGTGAAGGAAGTTACACCTGATGGTCTAATTAGACCGTCAAAGATCTTAACATCTGAAAGAAATATTGATTATGCAATTTACGAAAATAGATTTGTTAAGACATTACTTTTAAAACTAGTACCATTCGTAGAAAAAAGATATGATGCCTTAGTTAAATTAATGAATTCAGATTATTTCAATAAAATGAATTCAAAATCATCATTTAACTTTAATGGTACTGATGTAGAGTACGAATTAAATATGAGTATCCATCGTAAGATTACTGATGGTGATAAAGCTGAACACAATGAATTGTTACTAGAACGTGCTAAGATAGTTAGACAAAGAGTTATGGGTTTCTATACTTCTGAATTTATGGCTAACTTATCTAGTGCCCGTGAAGTATTCCCACCAATTCAAAGAACTAATATTTTAATGAAGGAACCTAATTATCATAAATGTTACCAACTTTGGACATACATTTCTGAACAAGGTGAATTCAAATATGAAATTGATGTTAAGGAAGCTGAAGTTGATTTTACTAAAGAATATAAAGATCAAATCAAGAAGCTTACTTTACTTGCTTATGCCGTAAGTGCTGCTAATGACCCTGCTTATGGTCATGCCGCATTTGATAAGAATGTATTTGTTCCTGTTAAACCTAAAGAAATGAAGGTTTTAAAGAACATTGATGAAGAAGCTAGAGATAATAGCTTACAAATGGAAACAGATATTATTAATGAATTCTATTATCAAGAAGCAAGAAAGCTATATCGTAAGAATATTGATTCAATGGTAAATGATGGTGAACCTTACCATATTGCTTTAAAAGATGTATACATGCAATCTACTAAGATTACTGATGCTATCTTTACAAATCTACTTGAAGTTCCTGATGATATTAAAGATAATGCGGTAGCATTACTTAGATTTAAAAAGCGTAAACTTGAATCATTTAAAGCTATTATTAAATTTAAAGAACAAGATTTAAATAAATGGCGTAAAGCACAAGCTAAGCTTGAAAATGAAATCATTAAAGATACTGTTAAAGCTAATATCGCATTAGGTGTTAAAGATAAAGAAACTCTTGAAAAAGAAAGAAAAGCAGCTGAACAAGTTCTAGCTAAAGAAAGAGCTAAAGAAGCTGCAAGACAGAAAAAAGAAGCTGAAAAACAAAAAGCTAGAGAAGCAATCGAAAGAGCTAAAGCAAAAGAAGCTGCTAAGAAAGCAAAAGAAGCTGAACAAGCAAGACTTGCTCGTGAAGCTGCAAAACAAGCTAAAGAAGATGAACGCATTCGTAAAGCGATGGAAAGACAAGAAAGAGAAAGAATCGCTGAAGAGAAACGCCAAGCTAGAGAAGCAGCTATGGCTGAAAAAGCAAGAATCGCCGAAGAAAAGAGACTTGCAAAGGAAGCTGAGGAAGAAGAAAAAGCAAGGATTGCGGAAGAATCTAGAATTGCTGCTGAAACAATTGAAAGAGAAAAGAATAATAAGGCTGTAGCAGAAGCTAAAGCAGCAGCTTTAGCTAAAGAAGCTGAAGCTAAAGAAAAAGCTGAACAAGAAAAGAATCAACCTAAAGAAGAAAAGAAAGAAGAAATCTATAGCGACTTGGTTGATATGTTTGAATTTGGTGCAGTTCCAAAAGATGATGAACAACCAAAAGTTGAACCAGCTCCTGAAGAAAAACTAGTTGAAGAGGCTCCTTTTGAAGAAACGCCTGCAGTAGAAGATCAACCAGTAGTTGAAGATGTACCTGAGGCTGAAACTGACCAAGCTCAAGAACAACCCGAAGAAGTAACTCCTGAAGAAGCTCCAGTTGAAGAAGCTGAAGAGCAACCTATAGAAGAACAGCCTGAAGTTGAACCTGAAGCAGAAGAACAACCTATAGAAGAACAACCTAATGAGGAAGAAGCACCTGTAGAAGAACCTACTGAAGAAATTCCAGTTGAAGATGAACCATCTGAAGAAGAAACTCCAGTTGAAGAAACTGAAAATCAACCTGAAGAACCTGCTTCTGAAGATAATCAAGAAGAAGATAAACCAAGAAGAAGAGGATTATTTGCTAACTTATTTGGTAGAAGAAATAATGGTAGTGAAGAATAATGAATAAAATACGTAATATTGTTGTTGCTATACCAGCTATTATATTTGTATTAGCAATTATTCTTATCTTTAGAATATCTTTTTCACTTCAAAAAGGTGAAGTACCAAAAGTATTTGGTCTTACTTTTATGGAAGTTCAAACAGGTAGTATGGAACCAGAGATTCACCAATATGACTTTATTGTTAATAAAGAGAAAAAAGAATATCATGTTGGGGAAGATGTTTCATTTCATTGGGATCTAAATGGTGATGGAAAAGATAGTGAATATGTCACTCATAGAATCATTAGTTTTAACGAAGATGGCACTATTACTCTAAGAGGTATAGCTAGTGGTATAGCTGAAACTGATGTACAAGTTATTACATCAGATAAGATTATTGGTAAGGTTGTATTTAGAAGTAGCTTAATTGGTAAATTATTTACTACTAATATACTTAAAAATCGAAACTTCTTGTTTATGTTCTTGATTGGATCACTAGTTATATTTATGATTTATCAATCATTTAACATCTTTAAGTTGATGAAAGAAGATAAAGCAAATAGTGAAGAAGTAAAAACTGAAGCACCCAAAGAAGAAACTAGCGAAGATTTAGAGGCCCAAATTGAAGAACTTAAAGCTAAGCTAAAAGAAAAAGAGGAAAAAGAAAATAATGAATAACGTAGTATTATACGAACCTGAGATTCCTCAAAATACTGGTAATATTATGAGAACATGTGTTGCTAGCAACACGTGTTTACATTTAATAGAACCATTAGGATTTAGTTTAGATGAAAAAGAAATCAAAAGAAGTGGTGCTAATTATATTAAAGATTGTAATTATATTGTTTATAAGAATTGGGAAGACTTTTGGAAAAAGAATAAAGATAAAGGTGAATTCTATTTCTTAACAAGATATGGTCATCATACGATGTATGATGTTAATGTTAAGGACATTAACAAAAATTATTATTTTGTTTTAGGAAAAGAATCAACTGGTATTCCTAAAGAATTGTTACTTGAACACTTAGACCAGTGTATTAGGCTTCCTATGAGTGATAAAGTAAGAGCATTAAATGTAAGCAATGTAGCGGCAATTATGGTGTATGAAGCTTTAAGACAACAAGGATTTGTTGGGTTAGAGTTTGAAGAACCAGAGATTTTTAAAGGTAAACATTACTTAGAAAAGTAATGAATTTAAATGACTTGTGGGGTTCCACAAGTCTTTTTTTGTTTATAAATATAAGAAAAAAATCATATAAAAAAACACTAAAAAAAGTCGCTTTTTTGGTTAATGGTTGGTTAAGTATTATAGGAGTATAATATAAATATATATAATGTGGATAGGTATGCCTAGAGGTGAAATTATTATGAAAACGAAAGGAAAAGTAATTGTTTTGGTGCTATGGATAGTACTCTCATTTGCGGCAGCAATTACTGCTACATTTGCTTGGGTTTCGGAAAGACGATCAGCTCAAGCAGAAGGAATGAGTGTACGTGCTGAAACTCTTAAGAACTTATTAATATCAAATAGTCAAAATGGCACATTTGGTTTTAGTGCTACTTCAACAATCTCATCAACTGTTACAATGAGTCCATCATCTACCGTTGAAGCACTAACTAATGGGGCACCTAAGTTTTATACATTAACACCTGAGGCAAAAAAAGATAAAGTAGCTTTTTCAAATGGCGCACTTGATAATGATGCGACATTAGTAGAAGTTACACCAACTACTACCAATCCATCAGCTGGTACAGTTTGTGGAGTTATTAAATATACATTTTATTTAAAAACAAATGGTACTGATGGTGATACATTAGAAGATGTATATGTATCTGACATTAATATTACTAGAGCAAATAATACTAATGACCAAAGTGATTATTCTAAATCATTAAGAATAGCTATCGTATGTGGATCAAGAATATTTATTTATTCTATGACGGGAGGCCAGTCTACATATAATGGTATTAGTGCAATTTCTAATAATGGTTTCTCTACAGCTCAAGTTGTAGCATCAACTACAGCTGATGCTAATAATATTTTATTAGATGAAATAACAGCTACACCAGTAGCAGTAGATATATATGTATGGTATGAAGGTCAAGATATAAACTGTACAACTCTAAATTCGTTGAAGATTGAAGATTTACAAATTGCTCTAACATTTGGCGCATCTGCTTCAACAAATAATTAAAATAGCTAGTAACAAATAGCCAGTTATTTAATTAAATAATTGGCTTGTTTTATGAAAAAGGAGGTATGCATATGCGTAAAAGAATAGTTGTATTTGCAGTTATGATGTTTTTAGCATTATCAACAGCGGTTTTTTCAACATACGCATGGGTCAAAACCAACATCAATACTGTTGGTGGTGGTCCGACAATGAATGCCTCAACATCTACAAATATTATTATTTTCTCTTCCAAAGAAAATATTAATTGGAATGATCCATTTGCATTAGAACTAACAATGCCTGAAAATCATACAATCACAAGATTCGTTCCAGCAACTCATACAGATTCTTCACCTACGCTATTAAAGTATGTAGCAAATGTAGCAGAAGTTGATGGATCTACAGGACTTAAATCAAGCGTTGGTAGTTTGACTTTTGAAAATGTTATTGAAAATGAAAACTCAAGATTCTATGTTGATTATACATTTTACATTGCATCATATGGTTTATCTGCAATTAATAATGCTACTCTAACTGCATCGCTACTTAATTCTCAAGATCGTGAAAGTTATGCTGCTAGCAGTAGTATAGATTTTTATGTAAATGATGAATACACTGATACATTAAATATTGCTGGTTATGATGCGGTAGCTAATAACTATACAACTACAAAAACCGTTGCTCTGTTAGGAACATTAAATATTCCTATTTATACGGGAGATGAATTCATTAAAATTACTTTAAGATGTTATTTTGATGGAGCATTATTAAAATCAAATGGTTATACATTTGTTACTCAAGATGCAATTAAATCAAGTACATTATCACAAATAGATTTAAGCGTTAGATTTACTGTTAGTGGAGGAACTCTAGCACAATAAAATTGAAAGGAGGAAAAACAATGAAGAGTATTAGAAAACTTTTAATTAGTTATATTGCTATATTCTTTTTAACTATCATCGCAAGCGTTGGCGTTACATATGCTTGGGTAGCTGAACACAAAACAGTTGATAGTAATGGTGCAAAACTATTAATCCAAGAAGTATCAGATATAACTAATATTTCATGCTACGTATTAAAATATGATGGTATTGAACAAGCTTCATGTACTCTTATAGAGCGTGGTAACACATATCAAATTACTATGTCAGAATTTGATATGATTTTCCGTGATCGTAATGTAAATACTCCTTTAATTATTCGTTTGATTGTTTCCGATTTAGCAAATGATGTTAGAACAAATCCTAACGGAAGATTTACAATTAATATTCCTTGTTCATCAGGTTATAAAAATGAAAATGGACATATTATTGGTACATTATCAAATGTATTAACTATTAAATGTGGCTGTGGACTAACAAGCAGCAAAACGCTTGATAATTATGGTGCTACAATTGAAGGAAATGAAAAAGTAAATATTTTCCGTGGAGCAATTGCTTCAATGGAAAATAATTTAGCAGCTGATTCTGATGAATACATCATTGGAGAAGAAGAACGCACTAAAAAAGATATTATAAATCTAAAGATTAATTTTGATGATTATAAAAACCATATTCAAGTTCTTGAGATTGATGGAATACAAAAAGATGTTATTATCTTAAATATTGAATTCAATTATGTTACAGATCTTGTAGAAGATTATGTAAATAGTTATGGTGGATTTGCTCCATCAAATGATTTTATATCTGATATTGGTACCATCTATATTGAATGGGATAAGGCTATGTAGAGGTGAAATATGAAGATATATAGAAAATTTATTATTTTTATTACTTCTCTAATATTAATTATTAGCCTTGGCGCTTTTGCTACATTCTCTTGGATTGGTACATCAAGTAATACAATCACAACTAAAATATCTGGCAAAATCGTTCAAGAATATTTCCATTCAGGAATTGGTACTGAGGATGACCCATTTAGAATCACTAGACCAATTCATTATTATCACTTAGTTGAATTCTTCCAACGTGAAACAGAACTAGAAATGACTGATGCACAAGAACAAGCAGTTAATCAACTATTTGGTCATGAATATATTTTCTTTGAACTTGGTGCATATGATATGGACCGCGATGGTGTTGATGATTTTGAAACACCAATGGTTTATGCATATGATGATTCTGGTGACTTAATTCTAGATGAAAATGGTAATCCAACATTTACAGATGTATTAAATATGTCATATTACTCAGGTGATAACTCATTATTACCAATTGGTTCATCTGAAGTTCCTTTTGTTGGAGCATTCATAGGTAATAACTTAACAGTTATCAACTTAAGTATTGTTTCAAGTGAAACAGTAACAATTGCCAGAAAAGATGAAAATGGACATTATGTATATTCACAAAAAGATAGAAGTACAGCTGACATTGGAATTTTTGGATGTGTAGAAGCTGATAGTGGTGCTGCTAATATCTATTTTGAAAATGTAACAATTAGCTTAGTTGATACAGACCCAACAGCTACAAGTGAAGATGTTTCAATGCATACAGCGCATGATGATGTATATGTAGGTTATTTAGCAGGTCATATTTCAATTCAATCTGCATTTGTTAATGTATATATCAATAATTGTACAATCACAGGTGGTAATGCAGCTATAACTAGTTTTGGATATTTCGGAAGAGTTGATGATGAAAATGGCACTCAAATTACATCACTAGATCAAACACTTAGTGAAATGTATACATCAGGAGAAGATGCAGGCTTTGGTGGAAGTATAGATATGCATGCTATATATACACGTGTTATCACTGCATATGATAATGCAAAGGAAGTTACTACTGTTTATCCAAGACGAGAAATCGTATTCTTGGATGATGAAGATCATGAAATTTCTAGATTTGTTGTTGGCACAAGTACGATGACTGACTATGTGTGGAATAATTCTGTTGATAATTCTTCATTCTTTATGTTCAAGGACAGCCGTACGGATAGTTCATCTACAGCAAATTCTTTCATTTATATTTCTGGAATGAATGGTGCTCATACAAAAGATGTAACGACATATAAATATATTACTGCAAATGCAATTAGTGATAATGTATATTTAATCCATTCTGATAACAATTATTTAAGTTTGAAGAATGATTCCAATGCATACGCTGTTAGAAACACTAGTTCCTCAGATGCTACAAAATGGATTTATGATCCATCAACTCATTATATTTATACTTATGTGCCTAATTATAATGCGGCAGAAGGACAAGATGATAAATTACTTTATTATCTAAATAGAAATGGAACTAACGTTACAATTAGTACTACTGCAAGTACTACATGGACACTTGGAGTTGTAGATGGCCAAGATGAAATATATACAACTTCTGGAAATTCAAATTATTATTTAGTTTTCAACGATGGTTGGATTGTAACTAGTGATGATGTTCCATATGTAATATCTGATGGTAATGGAAATTATCTAGTCGCTTCTCTAAATAATATGTCTACAGCTACAACTGCTAAATCTGCCACAAAATGGGCAGTTACTAACTTAACTGGTAACACTCAATTCTACACAAGTATTGATAATACTCGTTATTATCTAGGAATTAATAATGGTCTTGCTTTAGTAGAAACAGCTACTACATGGATTAAAGATAATAATTCATATTATTGTGACTACAATAATGCTAGATATTACCTAACTTATGATGGTGGTTGGAAAATAGTATGTTATGATGGCTATTTACTTGGAATTGATGATAACTATTTATCAATCAGTAGTTCTTTAAGATCAGTTACAAATAATAGTGAAGATGAAGCAAAACGTAGATGGCAATTATCAAACCCATCAGGAGCTACAACGATTTATTATTCTGAAAATGGTAATAATTATTATTTAGGCTTCAACCAATCTAGTTATAGATTAGTTATTTCTTCAACTCCAACAACTTGGAATGTTGATGCAAATGGTTATTATTACACAGTTGATGGTTTTAATTATTACATAATGTGTGATAATGATTCTTGGTTCTTAAAAGGATGGGTAGAACTAAAATACAATAATAATATTTTAGCATTCTCTACAGCTAACGGAATTTATAATGTTACTTCATCATCAGAAAATACTATGTGGTCATTATCTAATCCAGCAGGTCAAACATTACTTACACTTGTAATTAATGGAATGACTTATTATTTAAGCTGTGGAAGAAATGAAAACAACGAATTAACTGGCCAGTTAGAAGCTATAACATCTATTAGTGTAGCAACACAATGGACAAAAGATGAAAACAATAATTTATCATTCGTAGAAAATGGTAAAACATATTATATTGTTTTTGTAGATAATTCGTGGAAAATCGTTGCAGGTGGTTTCGCATTTACTGATGGGGCAAACCATTATTTGAGTGTAAACAATAATAAAAATGGCGTAATGAATACAAGTAGTTATGCTAACGATTATGCTCTTTGGTATGTTACACCAAATACAACATCTACTTATATTTTCACGCAAATTGATGGCGCTAATTATTATTTAGGATGCAATGGTGATCTAACTATTACAGGCCAACCAACAACATGGTATTTAGATAATGATGCTTATTATACATATTATAATGATATTAAATATTATCTACATTATGAAAATGGTTGGATTGCTAAAGTATTAGATTACACTACAATTGATGATACAAATGGTAACTACTTAGCAATTAATAATAGCTATAGTGGCGTAGACAATTCATTAAATGCAAATAGTAATTATAATAAGTGGTATTTAATTGAGAAAAATGATGGTACTGTAATTGCTTATCCAAACGGAACTGATACATATTATTTATCAATTGATTTAACTACTGATTCACTTGTTATATCTAACACACCATCATTATGGCAATTAGATGAAGATGGTTATTATCAATCAAATGATGATTATAATTATCATATTGTATATGATAATGGTTGGAAAGTAAGTGCTTATATGAATTGGATCACTATAAATAGTGGTACGCACTATTTAGCATTAAAATCAGATAAAACTGGTTTTACTGATGCAAATAATGGTAATACAGATTATTCTAGATGGCACTATACTGATGATGCTAATCAAACATCAATATATTGTCTAGTAGGTGGTAATAAATATTATTTAGGTGTTGCAAGCGAAAATACATTTATTAGTGATCTATCACTTAATGAATATAATTGGAATATAGAAAGTAATGCTATTTATACTTCAAATGTAACAAGAGCTAATGCAAGTTTCCTAACATATGATTATAATAGTTGGAAAGTAATAAAGATTAATACTAAATACATAAAGAATAATAGTTCAGATGCTTTCTTATCAATTAAGGCATCTTTAGATGGAATTGAAAATAGAACTACTCAAGCAACATCTACTAAATGGTATTTTGAAAACGTTAGTGGAACAGGAAAGATATGCTCGTTACAAAATGGTAAATTATATTATTTACGTTATGTAATGCAAAATAATATCCCGACATTAACGGTTACTGATAATGAATCACTTGCTAATACATTTGTTTATACAAATTATTATCAAAAAAATTATGCATATAAGATTAGTGGTACTAATTATTATGTTACTTATGATTCTGAAGGATGGGTAAATGGAACAACTGGCTGGATTTGTGCAGAACTTAAGTTCTTAATTTCATCTGGTTCAACAAGTAACTATTTATCTGCTAACGGAACAACACTTACTAATGCCACAACAAAATCATCTGCTACAAAATGGACATTTGGAAATGTGCCTACAGGAAATACAAATATTCCTAGTGGAACAATAAGAAATGATGATGGTAATTATTTATACGGAAATAGAACATTCAACTGGGGTTATGTATACAATGTTCTAATAGGCTCAACTCAAGGTAATTGGACAATTAATAATAACAATCGTCTAAGGGTACTTGTTAATAGTGGCTTGCTTGGTGATTCATATTCGTATATAACATTTAGTAGTAATAAATGGCAAGGTAGTGGATCAAGTGGATCAGAACTTGGATTTATACCAACAATTAATAACATTGCTACTGGTGATAATCTTACTAGTGCAAATATTACTTTAATTAATGGCCAATTCACTCATAATGATGTAATTGATGGTTCTATTAATTCAAATGTACATGCAGAAGAAGCAGAAATTGAAAAAGGCACATTAACAAATCGTTCTATTAATAATGTCCTTATTTCAAAAAGTGAAGTTGAAGAATTAACTAAAACAACTATTATATTTAATAGGTCATTTGAAACTCAATACACTGCATCCACATTCTATTTCTGGGAAAAAGTAGGAACAACTAGTACAAATTCTGGACGTAGCACATACTTCCCATTAAAAGTAGATTCTGATGGCAATGTTGATTTAACGAATACTGGATATATTGTTGGTGGTGGTTATGAACAATCAACAAATACTATGGGAACAAATACTAATAACGATGATAAAAAGATATATTCAGATATTCGTATATCACAATATAAAATGTCAAATATCTATTTATCAGTTGATATGCGTCAATCTAGCGATTTTACTTTTAGTGATACGTATAATGCAAAACTTGATGTAATTACTAAAACATATAAGTCAAATGGTAGTTATGTAAGAATAAAAGATAATTATAATGGTAGTTCAATTGGTACATATGCATCTGGTATGCCATCTACATATATGACATATGATGATCTAGGGTTAGTTCAATATGATGGACTTAATAAAAATGGTGAGAAATCGCAATTAAAGGCTAGATATAAGTTATATAGAATGTTAATGGATAGTGGTAGTTTAATATATGGACTTCACTTTATGGATGCCCAAATATCAAAAAATCACAAGATTACAATTGATAAAGCAGCTATTAATGGAGAACTATATTATAACTTCGAACTTCCAGAAGATTCTATTGACTTTACAATTCCGCAGCGTGGTAATATTGCCTTCTTTGCTGGTACATATTTTAGTGGCAATAATGCTTTCTTCTCACTTCATAGAATTATTAGAGATCCAGAAAATTATTCTCATATTACTGATATTAAAGAAATAAAGAAAGTATATGGCCCAACTGATTTAGCTAAATATCAATTAACTAGTGATACTAGAATTGATAGGGCAAAGACTTATTATGTTAAGAATAATAACAATACATTCTCTAAAGTAACTGCTCCAGATGTAGCAAATTTATCTACATATTATGAAGAAGTAGATTGCCCATATATTTATTTATATAGTGGTGATAATAATTATTATATAAATGATGATAAAATTACTGGAACACCAGAAAGTAGAAATTATCAATTAGTGTTTGATTTAGAATGGATTACAAATCCAACATCAACATCAATTATTGAAAATGCTGTTTATTATTTTGAAATTCCAGTTAATGAAGGAGAATTTGCTTTAGGCTCTGTTCCTAATAAAGATGGTGCATACTTAATTTACCTTGATATTGCTGCTAATGGTGGAGATAGCATATTTGAAAACACAGATACTGATGGAAATGATATTGTTAAAACATTCATAACTGAATTTAGAAGTAAGACTGACAACCCTAATACAGTTGATCATTGCTTATTCCAATTTATGATTGAAGCTCCAGCAAACGCAGAAGGCAAATTTGACATTAACGTTACATTTGATCAATCTGCTGCCTCAACTAATGGGGAATATGATAATGGATTATATATTATCACAATCAATAACACTTCAGGTGAGAACTTGCTACTTGTGGCATATTTATGTGATGATGACTTTGATATCTCAACGCCATTCCCATATGCATATCAAATAGTTGCAAATGGTACTGTTATATCGAATGGAACATTTAATTATTGGAAATCATGTGAAACACATGTAATTCCAAGTTCATAAAATATAAAAGAACTATCATTTAAAAATGAAATGATAGTTCTTTTTTAATTGAATAAAAAAGGGAAGCAAATTTATAAAAATATATTATCATATAACTATATTTATATGTTATAATCTATTAAAGTATTATTAATTTTGGAGGAAAAAGATGCGCCAATATTTAGATTTTATTAAACACATTTTAGAAAATGGAGATCGTAAAGAAGATAGAACTGGAACTGGTACTATTTCCACATTCGGTTATCAAATGAGATTTGATTTAAATGAAGGATTTCCTTTACTTACTACTAAGAAAGTACATTTAAAATCAATCATTCACGAATTACTTTGGTTTATTAGTGGAGATACTAATATTAAGTATTTAGTTGATAATGATGTTAAGATTTGGAATGATTGGCCATATGCAGCATACTGTAAATGCCCTGAATATAAAGGCGAAACTATGGAAGAATTTGTCCAAAAGATTAAAGAAGATGAAGAGTTTGCGAAGAAGTATGGTAACCTTGGACCAGTATATGGATATGAATGGCGTCATTTTGAAGGAGCACATGGGGAAGTTAAAGATCAACTTGCTTGGGTAATTAATGAAATTAAGACTAACCCTGATTCTAGAAGACTAATTGTTAACAGCTGGCAAGCAGCTTATATTGAAAAGATGGCCTTACCTCCATGCCACACCATGTATCAATTCTATGTTAGGGATGGTAAACTTTCTTGTCAACTTTACCAAAGAAGTGCTGATGCATTCTTAGGTGTTCCATTCAATATTGCTTCATACGCATTGTTAACAATGATGGTAGCTCAAGTTTGTGGGCTAGGTTTAGGTGAATTTGTCCATACAATTGGTGATGCTCATATTTATCTAAATCACTTAGATCAAATTCATACACAACTAGAACGTACACCTAGAGCTTTACCTAAGATGATAATTAATCCAAGTGTTAAGAATATTGATGATTTCAAATATGAAGATTTTGAATTAGTTGATTATAATCCTTATAAAGGAATAAAGGCACCGGTGGCAGTATGATTAATATAATAGTAGCAATTGGTAAAAATGGTCTAATCGGTAATGGAAACGCCTTACCTTGGCATTACAGTAGCGATTTACAATATTTTAAAAAAATAACTAGTGGTCATACAGTTTTCATGGGACAAAATACATATCTATCTATTGGTAAACCTTTGCCTAATAGAGAAAATGTAGTTATTTGTGCTCCAGACTTTAAGGCGCCTGAGGGTGTAGTATTAGTACATAGTTTAGATGAATTCTTTAAATTATATAAAGATAAAGATGTTTTTGTAATGGGTGGAAGACAACTTTATGCTTCAATGTTAGAATATGCGGACAAGCTATATATTACGCATGTAAATGCAGAACATGAGGGCAATATATTCTTCCCAGAAATTGATTATTCTAAATTTCATAAAGTATCTTCTACGATTGATGGCGTATTAGAATTTGCTGTCTATGAGAGGATAAAATAATGTTATTTGCAGTATTTTTTGGATTTGCTGCTATATATACATTCCTATATATGTACTTTTTTGAGTATGTAAAGTTAGGACAAGTGTATTGGTGGAGCTTACCTATTGTATATATAGTATGTTTAATAATTGCGGTCGTATTATTCTTTTTAATGGCCTTCTTAGTAAGTATCTTTTCAAGGCCCGATAAAGAATTAAGTAGACCAAGGACTTTCCAACGCCGCGTAACAAATTGGGCTTGCCAATTTGTATTACAGCTTTGTAGAGTTGATATTGTATTAAAACATCCAGAACTAATTCCAAAAGACAAGATGTTTTTGTTAGTTTGTAACCATCAATCTAACATTGATCCATTCGCAATTCTTTGGGCATTTAGAAAAAGACATATTACTTTTATTATGAAAAACCAAGTAATGAAAGTGCCAGTTGCTGGCACTTGGCTATATAGTGCAGGATTTTTGCCACTTAATAGGCAATCTAACCGTGAAGCGGTAGAAACTATAAATCTTGCCGCAAAAAGAATTGAAAACAATAAAAACATTATTGCAATTTTTCCTGAAGGAACAAGAAGTAAAGGGCCAGATGTAGCTGCTTTTCATCCGGGATCTTTAAAGATTGCCCAAAAAGCAAAGTGCCCAATCGTAGTATGCTGTCTTGATAATGCTTATAAACTTAAATATAGTCATATCTTCAAGCGTACTAAAGTATTATTAGAAGTAGTTAAAGTAATTGAACCATCTGAATATGAAGGATTAAAGACTATCGAGATGTCAGAAATCTGTAGAAGCGCGATAACAGAAGTTATGGAACATAGACGTGCTCAATATGAATGGCTAAAGAAAATGACAGTAGAAGATTTTGAAGATGCTAAAAAAGTTGGTCATTTTAGAACCAGAGATATTAAACAAAAAGATAAAGAAGAATAAGGAATGAGTTCAATTGATCAAGCCGAAAAAATAGATTTCGGCTTGTTTTATTTATGATTGAACAACAAACTTGTTTATGAACTGTTTCATAAACAAGTATTGGATTTGTTTAGTAATTTGCCTAAAAAACTAGTTCTTTAAAATGTGTTAGTCGGTTAACAATCTATCAAAAAAAGTGACACACTTGTATGAGCATGTCTACTAACATATTTATGCAAATTTATTTTACGAAAATTTATTTGCATAAAATAAAATGATATGTTATAATGTTATCGAAGGTGAATAATATGTTTTACGGAAGAAAAAAAGAACTTGCTGAAATTAAAGAAGCTTTAAAAACGGATAGGTTTGAATCATTTTTAGTGTATGGAAGAAGAAGGATAGGAAAAACGGAATTAGTCAACGAAGCATTAAAAGATAGCTCTAGATTAATCATTTTTTATGAATGTGCCAAAACATCAGTTGAAGAAAATCTTTATTTATTTACAATGAAAATAAAAAAAATATTTAATGAAGACCATATAAGTTTTAACTCATTTTCTGCTTTATTTAGTTATCTCTTTAATAAGTCGCTATCTCAAGATATAGTACTGTTTATTGATGAATTTTCATTCTTGCTTGATGAAGATTTCACAATAGAATCAAAACTGGCAGTAGTTATTGATGAATATAAAAATAAATCTAATTTGAAACTATTTGTATCAGGCAGTTATGTATCGCTTATGGAAAAGATGATCGAATATGGATCGCATTCATATGGCAGATACACACATATTATGCTAATTAATACATTCGATTATTACGATTCTTCATTATTTTATAGTAATTATACGAATGAAGAAAAAGTAATGATGTATAGTGTTTTTGGTGGAGTTCCATTCTTTAATTCACTAATTGATACAAAAAAAAGTGCACTTGAAAATGTATTCGATTTAGTAATAAGAAGAAATAGCGTGTTAGAACATGAAATTAGTGAAATGATATTAGCTGAAACAAATAAGATAGCTAATATGAATTATTTGATTACGATGATTGCTAGAGGAATAGTTAAGTATAAAGATTTATCTAGTAATATGGCTAGCAAAGGTATTTCTAAGCCGGATTACTTGTTGGGAAAACTAATTGAAATGGATATCGTTAAAAAAGTGTTTCCAATCAATGATGAGAGCAATAAGAAAAAAACGAATTATGTATTTAAAGATAATCTTTTGAATTTTTATTATAAATATATTTTCTTTTCTCCTTATCAAGAATTTAGAGAAAACCCTAAGTTTTTTTATGAAAACTTTATTAAAGATGATTTTGAAAAGAAATACGTACCTAAGAAATTTGAAATGATTTCTATGGAGTATTTGACTAGAGCTAATTATAATTATTTGATAGATCCAATTATTTTAAAGATAGGTAGCTATTCATATAATGATGCAAGTAAAAAAATTAATAGAGAATTCGATGTAGTAACATTAGATAAAATTGGTTACATTTCATATGAATGTAAATATACAAATTCATTAGTAAATATTAATGTGATCAAAGAAGAGGAAGAACAAACAAGTGATTCTAAACTGCCGTTTTATAAGTTAGGATTTATTTCTAAAAATGGATTTGAAGAAAAAATTGATAAAAGTAAGTATAATTTAATCGAACTTAATGATATGTATAAATAAGAAAAGAGGATAGGATTAGAGGTAAAAAATGAGAGTTGTAGATATTATATTAAAGAAAAGATATGGTGGTACATTAACAAAAGAAGAAATCCATGAAGTAATTGATGGATATGTTAAAGGGATTGTACCTGATTATCAAGTTAGTGCATTACTTATGGCAATTTGTTTTCAAGGATTAAATGATGAAGAAAAAGTTAATCTAACGATGGAAATGTTACATAGTGGTGAACAAGTCGATTTAAGTAGCATTGATGGTATTTGCGTAGATAAACACTCAACTGGAGGCGTTGGGGATAAGACTAGTCTAGCCATCGGCCCAATCCTTGCCGCATGTGGTCTTAAGATGGCTAAGATGAGTGGTAGAGGTTTAGGACATACTGGTGGAACACTAGATAAACTTGAATCAATCCCTGGATGTAAGATTAATATTAGCAGTGAAGATTTCTTTAAACAAGTTAAAGAAGTTGGCGTAGCTATTATTGGTCAAACTAAAAACATTACACCAGCTGATAAAAAACTATATGCATTACGTGATGTAACTGGAACTGTAGATAGTATTGGTTTAATTGCATCTTCAATTATGTCTAAGAAGTTAGCAAGTGGTGCTCACTACATCTTAATTGATGTTAAGGTTGGAGATGGTGCATTCATGAAAGATGAGGCCCAGGCTAGAGAGTTATCTAAAACTATGGTTAAGATTGGTAATAGTTTAGGTAGAAAAACAGTATGTGTTTTAACTAATATGAATGAACCTTTAGGAAATGCTGTTGGTAATAGCTTAGAAGTAATTGAAGCTATTGAAACACTTAAAGGAAAAGGCCCTAAAGATTTTACAAATCTAGTTTATGATTTATGTTCTAAATTATTAGTAATGACCAGTATTTGTATAGATGAAAAGCAAGCTAGATCTTTAGTAGAAGAAAAAGTAGCTAGTGGTGAAGCATTAGAAAAATTAAGACAAATGATTGCTTTCCAAGGTGGAAATAAAGACGTAACTAAAGATTATACATTATTTGAAAAAGCAAAGGAAATTGTGCCTGTACTAAGCGAAAAATCAGGCTATGTTAAGTTTGAAGAAGCATTACAAATTGGCTTAGGAGCCATGTTACTTGGAGCTGGTAGAGAAAACAAAGAAGATGATGTAGACCATGCAGTTGGTGTTGTAATGAATAAAAAGGTTGGCGATTATGTAAAGGTTGGTGAACCTTTAGCATATTTACACACTAATGGCAAAGGAACAAAAGAAGCTTACGATAAAGTATTAAATGCATTTGAAATTGTAGAAGAAGTTGTAGAAGAAAACAAACTTATTTTAGGTGTTATAGAATAATAAGAAAGGAAAGCATATGCTTTCCTTTATTTAACTACATATAATAAGAAAGAAGAAAAAAGGCTCATCAAGCGATGAGCCTAATTTTTAATTATTCTTTTGGTAAATTGCATATACTACTAAATCACTAGTTACATTAGTAATAGGTTTACTCCAACCAACAAATGTATAACCATCTTTTTGAGCAGGAGTTGGTGCTTGAGCATCATCACCATATATAACTTTAACAGTGACTAGATCTAATCCCATTTCATCTTTAAATGCTACTGTATATTTTTCATGGTATGTTTTAGTTACTTTACCTGATTGATATAACATGATGATTGTAGCATCAGCAAAATCAACTTTACCATCATTGTTTAAATCACCGAATAATTTTTCTTCATCAGTTAAAGTAGCATTACCAAATACTGAAGCAAATATGTTTGCACAATCTAAATCGTTGATTGCACCATCATAGTTGATATCACCATAGAATTTATATGTGGCATCTTGAGAAAAGATTAATTCGTTATTAGTTGTATAAGCTTTTAGTGTATAAACAGTATCAACTGGTTTCTTAGAATCTAGGGCAAGAGAAGTAGATGTAGATGTGCCTAGAGATGTGCTTCCTTCAAATACTTCGTATTTAGCAATTAAGTCAGTAGTATTTGCTTCCCAACTTAATACTGTTTTACCATCAACTACATTAACTTTAAAGTTGCCGATTGTTCCATAAGGAAGATATGTAGAACCATATACTTTGATACTCTTTTGAGTTCCATCCACAAACTTAATGTTAACATCAAGTTCATGTACTTTGTTATCTTCTAGATTGCCTAAGTCGATATTAGCAGAATCAAATGTATTAGTATTAACTAATGTTTCATTACCTAATTTAACTTCTAGGCTCTTTAAGTAATTAACTCTACTTAAATCAAATACTAATGATTCATGATCACTACCATTTCTGCCTAGTAATTCAAAGCTGCTAGCTAAGATTTCATCTTGAACTTTTTGTTTTTCGAGAATTACTGCAGGTAAGCTACGTTTTGAATAAATTGAGAATGAATCTTTAACTTGGTATGTTGTATCAATTAATTTATAAGTTAGCTTTTCTGGAGTAACCATAATATAACCTAAACCACTATTATCTTGTAGGCCATAGTCACCAGTTTTACTACCAATTCTAACTTCCATCCAACTATCATTTTGTCTTTCTTCAATATAACGGTATCTATCACCGACTTGAGGACAAGTCATATAAACAGTACCATCTTCATCAACTTGTCTATTCTTAAGAGGTTTACTTCTTAAATATACATGAGAGTCACCACTTAATGCTAAGTCAACACCAATTTCATCAAATGCTTTCCACCAGTTAGCAAAGCAAGAACCAGTGTAGTGAGTTTCAGCTGCTGTTTCTCCATCAAAGAATGGATAATGTTCATAAACGATTAACCATTGATATTGGCCTTCTAGACCTTTAACAGTATCAATTAACCACTTTTCTTGTTCTGCATGATTGTCGTGTGAAGCAATAGAATCTAAACTAATAAATAAGCAACTATTATAAATGAAATAATATGTTGATTTATAACCTAAAGCAGAGTAAGAAGCAAAACCATTATCTGGCATATTTCTTGCTGCTTCCCAAGACAATGGATAAGTTGTCATCTTAGATGAACTTGATCCACTTGAAGCATTATATGTTGACCAACGTTCATAATAATCGTGGTTACCAGGGCTATCTGCAAATACGAAATTAGTGAAAGCATAATCTTCATTCCATTCTAGATGATCATCATAATATGATCCATATGAAACTGTATCACCTGTTGATACGATTAAGTTAGTTTCACCAGCTCCAGCAGCGCTAATTTGATTAACTGCTTGCTTTAACATATTGTTTGTAAATGTAGTTCTCTTTGACCAACTTGCACATGTTAAGTGATCATCACCAACCCAAATGAAGTTAAATGAACCTGTTAAAGTAGCTGTAGTAGCATTATGAACACCACTAGTAGCTTCATTTTTAATAGTAGATACTTTATATAAGTATTTAGTTCCCGGAACTAAATTATTAACTTCAAATTCATAAGTATAAATATTAATTTCTACTGGTGTGTCAGAACTAATATTAGTGTATGCTGTGTTATTAGCAACCCCACTTACTAATTCTTTTCTAGCATTTTTGAAATTAGTATCAGTTGCTGTTGTGAAATAGAAATAGCAATTAGGTTCAGTAGATTTCCAAGCAAATCTTAGTTCTGTAGAACAATCTTCACCAGGGTTACAAACTAGGCAATCAATTTTACCTGGTCCTGATTGTTTAGCGTTTACAACTGCTCCTAGTGAGAAGAAGAGCGCAAATGCTAATACGAATGTACAAAAAGCAAAAAACAATCTTTTCATTATCAATTCTCCTTATTATAATCATTTTCATTATAACATAAAAAACATCCATTTCAAAATGTAAAATGGATGTTCGAAAAATGATTTATAATAGATACATTAATTATTTTTATATAACCACAATCTATAGGTTTTTAAGCTTTTGAATTATTTTATTTTCATTATCTGTGTATAAAGCAATATCATCAGATGTGAATAATACGCTACCAAATTTAGTATTAGCATCAAATAGTTTTAATTTTTGATCATCAGTTAAACTAACATCTTCACTATTTCTTAATACGAATACATCGGGATCATTATAAAATACTCTACCATCTAGATGATATCTAGCAATAGTATTATTAATAGCATTTAGTGTTGATGGACGCTCATTATTGATATGATGCATGAACCATTTATCATTCCAAGATAAGGTTACATCAGGACCAATTCGCATATAATCAACTTTACCAAATGCAGCTCCAAGTGGTAGGCCACATCCTAGAATCAGGCTATCTTTTAATACTTCACGCAAGAAATCCATAGCTTCGTTCATAACTTGACCACGCGATTTATCTTCACGTTTAGCTAGACATACAGCATAAAGGAAATCAAGCTTAAAAAACTTAAAGCCCATCAATTGAAAATGCCTAAACACTTTAGTTAAGTATTCTCTAACATCTTTGTTATAAACATCTAAGCAGTAGAAGCCACTCCAATTTCCACCTGCTCTTAGAGGGTGTCCTTTTTTATCTAGACAAAACCAATCTTTGTGTAATTTGTAAATATCAGAAGTAGTCTCTGCCACAAACGGGGCAAGCCAAATACCAGCTGTTAAGTTATCTTTGTTAATACGGGATGCAATTTTTTCTAAGCCATTAGGAAATTTTCTTTTATCTATCTTTAGCCAATCACCGACAGCTTGTTGATAACCATCATCAATTTGGAAGACATTAAAGTCTATTTTTGATTCTTCAAATCCTTTTAAATCATTATTGATTTTTGCTTCATCAATGTTTTGATAATGACGATACCAACTAGTATACCCTTTTAATAGTTTACCATTAGTTTTTGCATCAATTCTTTTACCAAAGAATTTATCAAATACATCTTCAGGATTACCTTCATGCATCTCTACACTTGCTAGTTCGTATTTACCAAAAATAGAAACATTATCAATATCTTTTTCAAAGATAATTTTAGATTCATTTGGAAATAAGCGAATGATACTAAAACCACTTACTTCATTTTTGCTTCCAATTAAATAAATCGTATCATCTTGATTAACTAAATAAGTATATAGATGCGAATATAACTTTGAATACTTAACAAAATTATAATCACCATAATTTTTAACACCAAAGTGGTGATTAGCTAGCAAGCCAAGTAGTCCTACTTTACCAACATGTTCATCTAAATTATATAATCTTGATGTTGACCAAGATTGCCATCCATTTAAATAAACTTGTTTAACATTCTCAAAGGATTTCTCAATTTCAAAACTAAAATGTTTAATAATGATTGGTAGTTTATTTACTAAATTAATTAGTATATGATTATCATCTTGATTAATATCAAATGATACTCTTGAATCTCCGTGGATATCTACACTATAATCTTTTCCTGAATAAGAATATTTTAATTCTAATTTCATATTTTTCTCCTTATTAATATTACTAATTATATTTTACAAAAATATAATAATCTTATCAATTAACATTAAATAATATATTAACAAAGATAATCAATTTATGATAAAATGAAGTTGAAAGGTGGTATGATTATGGCAAAAGCATCAAAAGATTATTTTGGTTTAAATTGGATTGTTAGTTTAATCTTAGCTATTATTCCTGTTACTTCTTGGGTATTAGGAGTAGTTACAAGATTTAGCGAAGGTCATTGGATTTGCGGAATCATTCGTATTTTTGGCGGATGGTTAATTTGGCTATTTGATTTAATTTCTATGATTTTTGCTCATAGAATCTTTAGATTATTTAAATAATTATAAAAAAAGTTATCTAGAAATAGATAACTTTTTTATTCTTTGATTGGTGAAACAAATTCACGCTTTTCTTTATTTTCATATAACATTTGATCAGCTTCTTTTAAGTATGCTTCTACAGCAATAGATTTATCTGTGCATTTAACTACACCAGCTGTTATTGAAATATCATATGGCTTGTTTGCTTCTTCACATTTATTTTTTACTGTTTCATTTATATTATCAATGATGTCAAATTCTTTGAACTCATTGTTTTGCGGTTTAGCAACAACGATGAATTCATCACCACCATATCTTGCGGCAAAAGCTCTATTCTTTTGAACTTGTTCTTTAATAGCACTAGCAAGTATGATGATTGCTTGGTCCCCTTCTAAATGACCAAATGTATCATTAATCATTTTGAAGTGATTAATATCACAAATATAAACATAAATTGGAGCATCACTTGATACACTATCAAGTTGAACTGCTAAGTATTCCATCGCACGGCGACGGTTATTCATTTGTGTTAGTGAATCAGTATTGATACTTGACTGTTGAAGAGTAGTGAAGATAATTAGGATTACAAAGAAAATTGCTAGTGGAATAATAGTCAATCCTTCAAGTAAATTATCCACAAATACCCATGCTAGTAAGAAGATAGTCGTGAAAATCATTGTAATTGAGTTTCGTCTTGCTTGAGGTGATTTATTCTTAAATGATTCAATACTTGATCTAATAATAATGATTACAAAATATATTAGAGCACATATTGGTAAAATTATATAACCACCTTCGGTTACTATTTTTAAATCATCAGTAATTGAAAATACGATTTTTGTCCAAATAGAGGTAATCGTTAATAATACAGTAGCTACAATTGGCACGATACTTATAATTGTAAATATTAATTTCTTTTCATTTAAATAACCAAAATGAACTACTAAAAAACGATAAAAGCAAAATGAACATAATACTACACTAGAAAGTGATAAAGCACATATTACTTTGAATAAGAATGGTGGGTATTGTATTAAATCTTTTTCTTGTATTGTCCAAAGAGTATTAAATACTATATAGCAAACAAAAGTTAGTATAAACCTTTTAAATACGAGCTGCTCACGTTGCTTCATTAAGTCTGGAGAGGTTTTAAAGAATATGTAACCTACCATTATTAATAAAAAGATATTGGTTATAAAGTAGACATTTAAATCATTCATTTATAGCCCTCCTTATTTTTTTAATAACAAATTTAGCAATTTGTTTTGGTATAAAGTTTTCTATATCTTTACCATTTTTTATATCTTCTTTAATAGAAGAAGATGAGATAATAGAATATTTACTAGAGGATTTTAAAATAATAGTTTCAATTTCTGGAGCAAGATCTTTATTTTTAGCAGCTTGATCTTGCTCATATTTTAAATCTTCATCGTTTCGATATCCTTTGATGATTAAATTAGCATTTACTTTTTTTGCGTAATCGACAGTTAAACCATAATTAATGCTAGCTGTACAATTAGGAATATCTTTAATTACTTTTTTAATCATCTTGAGGCGTTCGTTTAGCGTAAAAGTGCATTGCTTATCTGGGTTTATCCCAATAACTACATACACAATATCTGCTAACATACTAGCCCTTTTGATTATATCTAAATGACCGTTTTGAATTGGATCAAATGATCCTGGGCATATTGCTATATTCATTTTGATACCTCTTAACCATTATAACAAAAAAAAGTTAGATTGTTAAATTAGAAAATATATAAATAAAATAAAAAAATTAAATCGTTTACATTTATGGAAATATTAATTAAAATAAGTTATAATTGATAATACAAGGAGGAAGTTACATGAAAGCTAGAGATATTATTAAAAATGTCATCAAAGAAAAATGGAAACTAATCATGTTTTTGGCTATTTTTACGGTATTGTTTATAGCTACTCGTGTAGCAAGTCCGTTTGTCATCAAGTACATGATTGATGAAAAAGTATTACTACCTATTAATGAACAAGAAGAAAATAACTTAGTATTACCTAGTATGATTCTTGTAGGGTTAAGTGTACTTGGATTTATCTTTAATAGTTATAGAAGTGCATTTACTGCTCGAATTGGATCAGAAATTACTTTGGGTTTAAAGACTGAAGCTTATTCTACAGTTTTAAGAGCTGACTTATTAGAGATAAATAAACTAGATACAGAAGAAACATTTAAAGCAGTAGAAGATAGTACAAGAAGAATTGGTCATGTTTTCTTTGGTGATAACTTAATTACGTTTTGCACTAATGCACTTATTTATTTAGCATTATTAATAACTTTATTTATTCTTAATGCCACAATGGGAGCTATTGCACTTGCGGGATCAATCATTTTCTTTGGCGTTCAAAAGATAATTAATTATATGCATTTACGTCAAGCATATAAACATGAAAAGATGCGCGAAGAACAAGATGCAGCCGTAGCAGAAAATATTAAGTCAATTAAACAACTTAAAGTTAGAAACTCTTTGGCTGTAGAAGAAAAGGCATATAAAGAATTAGCTCAAAAACTGGAAAAGAGTGCAAGGTTAGAAACTAATTTAGCTAGTCAAGAAAACTTCTTGATTACTGAATTTATTGTTAATTTAACATTTGTAGCTGCATTTGGTATTATGGGGGCATTAGTTGCTACTCAAGATGATCTAAAGATTGGATCAATGCTTGGATATGTTTACTTAATTCCAACATTCTATACAGTCTTACATAACTTATTAAAGGTTTCACCACTTCCTTCAATTGCCACATCTGCATTTGAGGAAATAAATGGCGTACTTAGTATTAAGCAAGAAAATAGAGTTGTAACAGTTAAAGAATTAAGTGAAATTTATAGTTTACAATTTGATGATGTAAGTTTTGAATATTCTGCTGATTCTGAATTTAAACTAGAACATATCAATTTTGAAGTTCGTAAAGGTGAATCATTAGGAATCTTAGGTCTTACAAATAGTGGTAAATCTACAATTATCGATTTAGCAACTAAGATCATTAGACCAAAATCAGGTAAAGTATTAGTTAATAACTGTGATATTAATAAAGTAGATACATATTATTTAAGAGATCAAATAGCAACTGTTGCTCAAGATGCTAAATTATATCACGGCACAATTGAACATAATGTTATTTATCCTATGGAAATGGATGAATATCGTTATAATGATGCTTTAAATAAATGTAGATTAAAAGCTCTTGTAAACGGGTTACCTAGACATGATCAAACAATTATTGAAGAAGGAACAGATATCTTATCAGATATCGAAAGACAAAAGATCATTTTAGCAAACGCCTTTTATAAAGATGCTAAGATTTATTTATTTGATGATGCCACAAGTAAATTTGATGCAACTACTGAAAAAGAAATGATGGATGAAATCTTAAAACTTAAGAATAAGGTTACAGTAATTGTTTCTAATCGTATCAATAGTTTAGTTAAGTGTTCTAAGATCTTAATTCTAAATGGTGGTAAGGTTGTAGAATATGGAAACACTAGCGATTTAGTTAATGATACAAAGAGTGCATTTGCAAAGATGGTTAAAGAAGCAAAGACTTCTAGAAGAATTAGTTAATTAATATAAAGCGAAAGGTAAGCAAGATTAAGTCATTGACTTACTCTTGCTTTTATTACTAAGCATATGAGAATATTTAGATATTTAAAGAAATATTGGCATTTTGCATTGTTGGCTCCTTTATTTATGATTGGGGAAGTATTGATGGATATGTACCAACCAAGGCTAATGAGCATAATCGTAGATAGTGGGCTAAAGCAAGATACAATTGATCTAATTGTAAAGATAGGCTTACTAATGCTAGCACTAGTTGCTGTTGGGGGAATTAGTGGTGTACTTAGTGGCGTATTTGCTAATAAGTGTGCTTTTAGTTATGGTAATGATTTAAGAAAAGATGTTTTCAATCATATTGAATCATTAAGCTTTGAACAAGTAGATGATTTCTCTACAGGTTCACTAGTAACTAGAGTTACTAATGACATTACTCAAGTTAGTAATGTAGTAGCAATGTCAATAAGAATGATTATTAGAACATTGATGCAATTTGTTATGGGATCAATATTCTTGTTAGCTATTGATATGAGGTTTGGATATATTTTACTTATTACGCTACCTGTACTACTTGCTATAATCATTATTTTCATTATTAGAGTAAGTCCTTACTTTAAAAAAATGCAAGAAAGAGTCGATGACGTAAATGCAGTAGTTCAAGAAAACATTACGGGAGCTAGAGTAGTTAAAGCATATACAGCTGAATATAAAGAAAACAAGAGATTTGGGAAAGCAAATGATAATTTATATGAAGTAAACTGGACAGTAATTAAGAGATTATCATTAGTTAGCCCAATACTAAGTGTAGTATTAATTGCTGGTATGATTGCTATCATCTATTTAGGTGGAGCCGATATTGCTAGTAGAGTAATAGATATTAATGGGCAAATCTTCATCAGTACTGGCTTAGGTGTTGGTGATATAATTGCCGCTGTTAACTACTTAAATGTATTAGTTAATGGATTTGTAATGTTAGCTTTGATGTTTCAAATGTTTGTTAGGGGTAAAGCTAGTATTGATAGATTAAATGCGGTACTTGATACTAACCCGACTGTAAAAGAGGGTAGTGAAACTTACGAAGATGAAACTACTAAAGGGACTATTGAATTTAAGAATGTAAGCTTTGCTTATCCTGGTGAAACAGATGAAATGATTTTAAATAACATCAACTTAAAGATTAACCAAGGAGATAAGATTGGTATCTTAGGTGCTACTGGCTGCGGAAAGAGTACACTTGTTAACTTAATAGCTAGATTTTATGATGTAAAAGAAGGCGAAGTATTAGTTGATAATCATAATGTTAAGGATTATACATTCACTGCTTTGAGAAGCAAAGTTGCGATGTGCTTACAAAAGAGTGAATTATATTCTAAGACTATTAAAGAAAACATTTGTTGGGGTAAGAAAGATGCAACTGATGAAGAAGTAATTGAGGCTGCTAAGATTGCTCAAGCACATGATTTCATTAGTAGTTTTCCAGATGGTTATGATACTAAAGTAGCAGAAAAAGGAGCTAGTTTATCTGGAGGTCAAAAGCAAAGAATATCAATTGCTCGTGCAATTGTAAAGAAACCAGAAATAGTTGTCTTTGATGATTCCACAAGTGCTCTAGATTTAGAAACTGAAGCAAAGCTTTATAAAGCAATTGAAGCAAGCTTAAAAGATATGACAGTTATCACGATTGCGCAGCGCGTTGCGAGTGTCAAAAACTGTGATAAGATCATTGTTTTAAATGAAGGTGAAATAGCATCAATTGGTAACCATAGTGAGCTTATGCAAACTAGCCCAATTTATCAAGATATTTATAATTCACAACTAAAGAGAGGAGATGAAATCAATGGCTAATGAAATAAAGTCAAAGAATCAAGCTCCTCAAAGACCTATGGGTGGAGGTAGACATGGCTACCGCCCAGTCGAAAAACCAAAAGATTTCAAAGGAACAGTTAAAAAGATTTCTAAATACATTGGTTATTCTAAAGGTTTATTTATTGCATTATTTATAGTAGTAGTTGTCACTACGGTTTTATCACTACTTGCGCCAATCGTGCAAAAATATGTATTTAATGATTTGTGGGATATAAGTGAAAAAGGTGTAGCTAGTTTTGAAAGTGCAATAAACTGGATTATAATTCTTGCTATTGTATATGGAGCAAACTGTATCGTAGCTTTATTTAGAAATCTAATCGGTGGTAAGCTTTCTCAAAGAACTGTACATAAACTTCGTAGTGATTTATTTGCTAAGTTTGTGAAATTACCAATTAAGTTTATTGATAACCATTCACATGGTGACTTAATGAGTAGAATGACAAACGATGTAGATAGTATTTCTAATGCTATTAGTCAAGTATTAGCTTCACTAATTAGTGGTGTATTATTAATACTTGGAACATTAGTTGTGATGATTTATTATAGCTGGCTATTAACATTAGTAACATTAGTATCAACTGCCCTAACCATTGTAGCTAGTATGATCCTAACAAAGAAGATGGGTAAATACTTTAAGCGTCAATCAGCTTTGCTTGGTGAATTAAATGGTGAAACTGAAGAGATGATTACTGGTTATAGGACTGTAGTTGCTTATAATAAAGAAAAAGATGTAGAAGAAGAGTTTTATGAAATTAGTGACCGCTTCACAAAGACTAGTATAATTGCCCAAATTTGGGGTGGATCAATGGGCCCAGTTATGAATTTCATTGGTAATCTTGCTTATGTTTCGATTGCTATTGTCGGTGGTTGGATGGCATTATCTCATCCTTGGGGACTTGCAATGGATGTAGGTACAATTGCTTTATTCTTAACATGCTCACGTCAGTTTAGTAGACCAATTAATGAAATAGCTCAACTTTATGGACAAATCTTAACCGCTACAGCTGGAGCTGAGCGTGTATTTGAAGTATTAGAGTCAAATGATGAAGTAGATGAAGGAAAGATTCATCTAAGTTATGATGACTTCCAAGGTAATATCCAGTTCAAGAATGTAAACTTTGGGTATGTGGAAGATAAGCCAGTACTTAAAGACTTTACGCTTGATGTAAAACGTGGCCAAAAGATTGCTTTAGTTGGCGCCACTGGATCGGGTAAGACAACTGTAGTTAACTTGCTTATGAGATTTTATGAAATCGATAGCGGTGAAATCTTAATCGATGGCATCAATATTAAAGATATTGCTAAAGATGATTTACGTAAAACAATTGCTATCGTACTTCAAGATACAGTATTGTTTAAAGATACAATTGAAGCAAATATAAAATATGGTAATGACGAAGCAACCTTTGAAGAAATGAAAGCCGCAGCAATTCTTGCTAATGCTAATTATTTCGTCAAGAAGTTACCAGAAAAATATGAAACTATATTATCTGAAGGTGGTAGTAACATTTCTCAAGGTCAACGTCAGTTACTAACAATTGCCAGAGCCGTACTGGCTGATCCTAAGATTTTAATTTTAGATGAAGCTACATCTAATGTAGATACAAGAACAGAAAAGAACATTCAAGATGCAATGGTTAACTTAATGGCTAATCGTACTAGTCTAATCATTGCTCACCGCCTATCTACAATCCAAGATGCGGATGTAATTGTAGTAATGGACCAAGGAAGAATTTGTGAAATGGGTAATCATAATAAGTTATTAGAATTAAAAGGTAAATATTATGATCTATACATGACACAATTTTCTGGCCGTGAGATTTAAAAAAAGCTTAACTCAATTAAGAGTTAAGCTCTTTTTTCTATCCATTTAAGATTGATAAATCTTCCTAAGTTTAGAGTACATCTAATAATTTGATCGATAAACATACCTAGATATGATCCAATTACCCCTAAGCCTAATGGATAACATAGAATAAATGAACATATAGGTCGAATAATTGCAATGCTTATTAAGCAAGTTCTAGCCGTAAAGGCTGTATCGCCAGCACCTTTTAAGACAGTAGTAGTGGTCCATTGCACGCTTTGAGGTAAGAAGATAATCCATACTATCAATAAATCTTTAGCAGCTTCCGCAATTATTGCTTCATCCTCCGAGAAGCACCAACATAGTGGTCTTCTGATGATTAAAACAATACCAGCCATACATGCTCCAATTATAAAAGCTAAGATTTGGGCTAACTTTCCATAAGCATAAGCTTTAGATGGCCTTCTTTCGCCAAGCGACTGTCCTACTAAGGCACTAGCACCTAAAGCAAAGCCGTCGATTAGGTTGAAGTTTAAAGCAATGATGTTACTCAATATTGCATTGACTGCTGCCGCATCAGTTCCTAGTTCGTTTACAATCTTAGCGATAATAAAGAAACCGAATCTATTGACTAATTGTTCTAGGAAAGCAGGGGATGCAACTCTTAATAATAAACCAATGCCATCTTTTGAAAAGGCCCAAGATTCCCTAAAACTAATGTGTAAGAAGTCTTTACCCTTTAAAACAGTAATTAATACAATAACGGCAGCTACTGTGTTACCAATATCAGTAGCGATGGCAGCACCTTTAACTCCTAGTGAGGGTGCGCCAAAGTGACCATTAATTAATATATAGTTACAGATAACATTGACTGTATTAGATACTACATTAACAAATAAAGTTAGCTTTGTCTTACCTATTGATCTTTGTGCACTACATAATGCTAATCTTATATAATTTATTGGTAGGCAATATGTGACAATTCTAGTATAAGTTAGAGCTAATTCGATTGTATCTTCTTTAGCACCAGCTAATTCTAAGAAGTAGCGACCAAATAATTGCATGAATACTACAAAAAAGCCTGATACGATCAAAGCAAAAAGAAGAGCTTGCCTCAGTATTTTGTTTGCTGCATAAGCATTACCTTCACCACGACGACGTGAAATACAGGCTACAATTCCATTGTTTAGACCAAATGCACAAGCAAATGTAATCATTACAGGTTGTTGAGAAATCGATACAGCAGCTAATGCTTCTTTTGAGTAGTTACCTACCATCATCGTATCGATCATTCCCATTAGCCCAACAAAGAATGTTTCAATCGCCGATGGAACCGCAATTTTAAGTAATTTAGATAATAGCAGCCTGAAGCGTGGAATTTGCTCGTCTGGGTATTTATTTTTAATTTTACGGGATAATAATATTTCCATATCTAACCTTCTAAGATAGAAACATTATACTCTTAATAATTTAAAATTGCTATGCAATAACAAATAATTATAACTTAATTTATATTTAACCTTTTAATGAAATCTAAATTATGATACAATGGTAATGTATAAAGGGTATTTTTAGGAGAAAATTATGAAAAAGAAATTAATCATCGTTTTAACATTTTTATTTGCTTTATTTCTAATTGGTTGTAAAGATAAACCATCTGGAAATGGTGGAGATAGCTTTTCATGGAAAGGAAAAGAAGCAGTAAGTATTAAATACTTAAGAGACTTAACACCAGAAGAAATTGACATCGATGAATTTGAATTATCAATGTTACATGTAGAAGTGGAATTTAGTGATGGAACTAAACAACAATTTGATTGTGGTGAAGGACATTTTTCTTTAAGTAAAGAAATTAAAACTGTTGGTACACCAAGATTAACAATTATTTGTGATGATGAAGAAGGCAATGAAGTTGAAACGGCTAACTTTACAGTTCGTTTTGTAAGTTACACTGCTCAAGATGAAGCAGCTATTAAAGATGCTGCTAACGCAATTGTGGCAAAAAGAAATGGCGATAAAGTTGATTTCGTATTAGTTAAGACTGATGGCTTAGCTAGTGGACAATTAAGATTCACATATGATGCATCTAAATTAACTCTTAGTGAAATCACTAAAGGTAGCGGTGCTGGATATGTTGACGTTGAAGTTAAAGATGGCAAAGTATCAATTGGTTTTGCTAGCGATGCTAACTTACAAGAAGGTACAGTAATTTGCTCAATCGCATTTAGTGGTGATTATCGTAATAGTTCTCTTGCACTTGATGAAACATTTGAAAATGCATGTTGGGCAGTTGTAGATAACGCACCAGTTGCAATTTCTGATGTTGTATATCATGTATCTAGAAAATAATATTTATTAGAAAATATTAAATTAAATACTAAGGATGAAGCGTTGCTTCATCCTTATTAATTTATAAGGTGGATTATGAATATTAATAATGATAATTTAATTTTAATAAATGCCTTGATCGACTATTTAAAGACAATGCCTGACCAAATTGATAGCAAGACATTAGAAAATGTTAAGGCAAGTGGTGTAAGTGAACTTTATGCTTATGCATCACTTTTAAATAGTTATATGGGTTTAGATGAAAGCTATATTGATCGCTATCTTCTCAATATGATAAGAAAAGAGGATATATCAAAATATACTAATGACCCATTTTATCAAGCAATGAATTTAGATAAGCAAAAAATTGGAAACCTCGAAATAGATTATAGCTATATCGAAGCATATGAATTATATGCTTTAGATGAAATAGATAAATATTTAGATGGCAGAATCTATCCTCAAGTAGGATATTCCGAAGATTTTCTTAAATGCTTAACTATAATTGATGGATCTAAAACATTATATAGTTTTAATCCACTTTGCATTAATGCTAATATTATTCCATTAGAACAAATTAAAGGTAAAGTTGCTATCTTTGGGGCTGGTAATGGTTATTTTGCTTTTATGGCAAATGCAAAAGAGGATGTAGAAAGTATAATGATTTATGAATCTAATGAAGATTTAATAAAGTTATTTACAAAATGCATGTTACCTAAGTTTAAATATCCAGAGAAAGTAAAAGTAATTAAAGCTGATCCTTATTTATTCTTAAAGAATAAAACAAGTAAACTAACTGCCAACTATGCATATATTAATTGTTGGGAAGATATAAAAAGTGCAGTTAAAGATTATCCTAAATACAAAAAACTAGAAAGTATTAGGCCTAAAATTAAATATTTATATTATTTAGAAGAATCGATTTATAATTATCCAAGTGAGGCAAGTGATGAGAACAGTTGATTTTTTGCCAAATCATGAAGATATAAAGATTATCCAAGATGATGAAATGTTTAGGATTAATACTGATACAGCATGTCTTGGGGAATTCTTAGAGATTTATAAAGAAGATACAGTTTTAGATATTGGTACTAATAATGGCGCTTTATTAATGTATGCTAGCTTCTTTAATCCTAAAAAGTTAATTGGTATTGACATTAATGATAAAGCGTTAGAACTAGCAAAAATTAATTTAGATAATTTAGGCTTGACTAATTATGAATTAATTAAAGCTGATGCTAATAATTATGTGGGTGAGGAAATGGATGTAATTATATGTAATCCACCTTACTTTAAGACAAGAAAAGAAGATTTGAGTAAGAATCCTTATCTTGCATTAGCAAAGCATGAAGATAATTTAAGATTAGATAATTTAATTAAAACAATTTATAAGAATTTAAAACTAAATGGTACACTTTTTATGTTATTTCAAACAACCAGGCTTGATGAAGTGATACTAGAATTAAATAAAAATAAACTAAATGTGAAGTTATTACAGTTTGTTTATGATGAAAATAAGGATTATTCTAATGTTGTTTTAATTAAAGCAGTTAAGTGCAGTCAGGCTGGTTTAAATGTTATTAAACCAATTGTAATAAATCGCAAAAAAAGTATTTAATTTAAAAAAAAGTTGTGTTAAAATTTTTATAAGTTTTTAAAAATTTGTTGTTTATGGGGGCATTTATGAAAAGTTTAGATAGTAAGTTATATCTAAAGTTACAGACAGAAAACATTTTAAAACGAGTAGAAAAGTTTGATAAGCTTTATTTGGAATTTGGTGGAAAAATCTTTGATGATTATCACTGCTCTAGAGTCTTACAGGGCTTTGAAATTGACTTAAAAGTTAAGATGTTGGCTAAGATAAAAAATAAAGTTGAAGTTGTTATTGTAATTAATGCTAACGATATTGAAAAGAGTAAACAAAGAAGTGACATCAATATTTCATATGCGGATGATGTATTAAGATTAATGGATGAATTTGAAAAAATGGGTATTATGGTTAGTAGCGTAGTAATTACTCAATATGCTAATCAACCTTTTGCCAACGTTTATCGCAATAAACTTGATCATCTTGGAATTAAATCATATATCCATTACCCAATTGCGGGATACCCTCATAATATGGATTTAATCTTAAGTGAAGAAGGATATGGTAAAAACGAATATATTGAAACAACTAGACCAATCGTAGTTGTTTGTGCACCAGGCCCTGGAAGTGGTAAACTTGCCACATGTCTATCACAACTTTATAATGAAAACCAAAGAGGAATTAAAGCAGGATATGCTAAATATGAAACATTCCCAGTTTGGAATTTACCTTTAAAGCATCCTGTTAATATGGCATATGAAGCTGCTACAGCTGATTTAAATGATGTTAACATGATTGACTACTTCCATAAAGAAGCATATGGAATTGATGCAGTTAACTATAATAGAGATTTAGAAGCATTCCCAGTACTTAAGAAGATATTCGAGCGTATTTATGGAGAAAGCCCATATGCCTCTCCAACCGACATGGGAGTAAACGCACTAGGTTATGCTATCATTAATGAAGAAGCTGCTATTGAAACTAGTAAACAAGAAATAATTAGAAGATATTTAGATGCTATCGTTAATTATAAACTTGGTAAAGTTAATCAAACAGCAATTGATAAAATTAGTTTATTAATGAACCATTTAAATATTAGTGTAGAAGATAGAAAATGTGTTAAAGCAGCAATTGAAGCATCAAAGAAAAAAGGTGTACCATGTGTAGCCTTACAAATTGGTAATAAGAAGTTTATCACAGGTAAACAATCAGATATGTTTGAAGCAACATCTGCTTGTGTAATTAATGCTATTAAATATCTAGCTAAGATTCCTGATGATATGCCATTATTATCATATGCTATCATTGGTCCTATTCAAGAATTAAAGAAGAACCAATTACACAGTAATGTTTTAAGACTTAATTTAGAAGAAGTATTAGTTACTTTAGCAATTACTGCTACGACTAACGCCATGAGTCAAAGAGCAATGGAACAATTATCTAAACTAGAAGGTGCGCAAATGCATTCTAGTGTAATGTTATCTAGTGATGATATTAAAGTTCTAAAGAAACTTAAAATTGATGTTACTATGGAAGATGTTCAAAACACTAAATTATTAAATTAATAAATCAGCCTGTTTCCGATATTATTTGGAAGCAGGTTTTTTAATTGGTTTTTATTATTGTTTAATCAAGAATTTATGTTATAATGGTGATAGAATGAGGTAGTTTATGAGTAGTTTAGAGAAAAGATTCGGACTTAATCCATCACTAGATAATAATATAGTTAATAAAGAAGTGGTTGACCATTCAGCAATGACTAGTTGGATGGTTAAAGATATCTTTTCTATTTACTATGTTAATTTAAAGAATAACAATTACGTAGAATATAGTTCTAATGATGGCTTTAAAACGTTTGATATTGAACAAAGTGGAGAAGACTTTTTTAAAGATGGAGACAAAAACCTTCGTAAGATTATTTATCCTGAAGATTATGAAAAAGTTATTGCGATGTTTAATAAAGATTTCTTACTTAAATCTTTAGAAAATGGCAACGTATCAATTGCTTATAGATTATTGATGGATGGTAAGATTACATATATCCGCTCTACTTGTGGGTACTTAGACGATAAGAAAGATCATCTATTGTTATGTATTAAAAATGCGGATAATGAAATAGAATGGTTAAAAAAATATGAAAGGGATGTTAAGAAAAATATTTCATATTCAGCTATTGCTTATAGCTTAGCTAGAGATTTCTTTATCATTTATTATATTAATATTGAAACAGATGAATTCGTAGAATATAGTTCTAATGCAGATTATAAACAACTTAAGGTTGAAAAGAGTGGAACTAGATTCTTTGATGTAATTCAAGGATTAATATTTAGACTGGCTCATCCTGATGATATTAATAAAATTAATTTAGCTTTAGGAAAAGAAAAGATCATTAGAGGCTTAGCTAAGAATAAAACTTATGCTGTTAACTTTAGAATTGATTACAATGGACAATATCGATATGTTCGCGCTAAAGCGATTAGAGTTGAAGATGATGATACTCATATTGTAATCGGTGTTAGTGATGTAGATGCACAAGTTAGAGCTGAACAAGAATATGAAAGAGCAATGCAACTTGCTAATCGTGATGCTTTAACAGGAGTTAAAAGTAAATATGCTTATGTTATTAAAGAAGCTAAAATTAATGAATCAATTAATAATGGTGATTTAAATGAGTTTGCAGTTGTAGTATGTGATGTTAATGACTTAAAGGTTGTTAATGATAACAAAGGCCACCAAGAAGGGGATAAATATCTTTGTGGAGCATGCCAAATTATTTGTCAAACATTTAAGCATTCACCGGTATATCGAATTGGTGGCGATGAATTTGTTGCCTTACTTACTGGTCAAGATTATGAAAATCGTGAACAGTTAGTGAAAGACATTAAATCAATATCACTTAATAATAATACTACTGAAGATGCAGTTGTAGCAGTAGGTATTAGTGATTATCAAGATGGTGATAATCTAGCTAAAGTATTTGAAAGAGCAGATGAAGCAATGTATATCCACAAAGCTTATCTAAAGGAAAATAAATAATGTTAGATTTAAAGAAGATAGATTTAATCGATAAAGATGTTACTAATAATTTAGTAAAAGTATTTAAATCTAAAATTTATACTAATTTGTTAATCGATGCCAAGCGCTCTCTTTATCAACATAAATCATTGTTTTTAGTAGGATGCGCAAGTTTAGGCCGTTTAGCAATGCAAATTGAAGCCAGTATTAGAAAATTCTGGCTTAATTTGATTAATATCATACCGGATAGAAAAGATGAATTCTTAGCAAACTATAACTATGTAAATAGTATTAGTATTGGTTCTGATTTAACAATCATTAATAATGAAATAGATTTTAAAGATTTATATATGATTGGTAATCGCCAAATTGAAGCTGAAGTTAATGATGGTGATATTTGTATAGTATATGCAAGTGATGGATCATCTCGCGCCATTAACCAAGCAGCTATAACAGCATCTAAAATAGGTGCTAGTGTATATTATTTATATAATATTAGTAAAGAAAAAATAGCATCAATTGACACAGCTAAGAGCGTTTTATCTAATAAAAATATCATTAAAATATGTTTAGATAATGAAACTACTAATACTAGTTTATTTAAAGAACTAATCTATTCATATTCAGTTTTAGAAATTATTAGTAATGAATGGTTAAAAGAAAACCTAATTGATGATGAATATAAAGTATTAATTGATAGAGGATTAGGGGCTTTATCAATTAATGATTATGCTAGATGCTTTAATGTAATTAATAAAGGATTCCAAAAAGAAAAAACTAAAATTGCTTTAACAAAACTATCTGAATTTAAAGATAGTAATAATGCTTATCTAACTCATAATTATTTAGTTGATATGCTAGCAATACTTGTTGATGAGCAAGATAGATGCAACTGCCCATCATTTAAAAAACGTATGGATAGAAGTACTGATTCTCCTAAATCAATTGCATTTGATGCTCTTTACCCAACATCAATTGCTTGGCAACATGTGTTTAGAAGAAACATTAAAGGACTTAATGAATCAAAGAATACTTATAAATTATTAGGGGTAAATAATCCTAAGATTACTTCGTTCCATTCTAGTGAATTATTTGATTACTTAATTGGAAATGAATATGATCAAAGTCGTTATCAATATAATTTAGTATTTATTGATGTGAATGAACATTATGATTTAGAAGAATTAACTTCCTTCTGTAAAGAAGGAGGTAATTATAAGGAGCAAATTGTAGCTCGCATTGGTAATGTAAGTAGGAATAAATTGTTTAGCAATGAATTGATTATTCCAGTTAAATTACCATCAACTTGCTTAGATTTATTTGCTCATTTAATTATAAGAGTATTGTTTAGTTAAAATAACTATTAGGAAACTAATAGTTATTTTTTTTCTTTATTAATAAATTTAGTAGTGCTATAATGAATTATAAAAAGAAGGTGAAATATATGAATAAATATCTAAGTAGAGTGTATGAAAGCGTAAAGGCAAGAGATAAATTTGAACCTGAGTTTCTTCAAGCAGTAAATGAAGTGTTTGAATCATTAAGTGATTATGTGGATGAACACCCAGAAATTGAAGCAAACGCTATTATGGAAAGAATTGTGGAACCAGAAAGAAGTGTTGAATTTAGAGTTACATGGGTTGATGATAATGGAGTTGCTCATGTTAACAGAGGATACAGAATTCAGTTTAATAGTGCAATTGGACCATATAAAGGTGGTCTCAGATTTCATCCAAGTGTAAATAAAAGTATTATTAAGTTTTTAGGATTTGAACAAATCTTTAAAAATTCGCTTACAGGTCTATCTATGGGTGGGGGCAAAGGTGGATCTGATTTTGATCCTAAAGGTAAATCAGATAATGAAATCATGAGATTTTGCCAAAACTTCATGTTAGAGTTAAATAGACATATTGGAGAAAATGTAGATGTACCTGCTGGAGATATCGGCGTTGGTGGTAGAGAGATTGGATATTTATTTGGTGCTTATAAGAAATATAAAGATTCTTACGATGCTGGTGTCTTAACTGGGAAAGGTCTTGAATATGGTGGAAGCCTAGCTAGAAAAGAAGCTACTGGATTTGGACTTTGCTATTTTGTTAGTAAAATGTTAGAAAAGATGGCAAATGATTCATTTAAAGGTAAAGATGTAGTTATTAGTGGGTCTGGTAATGTTGCTTTATATGCTTGTAAAAAGGCATATGAGTTAGGCGGTAAAGTAATTGCTATGAGCGATTCTAATGGATATGTATATAATCCTAAAGGCATTAACTTTGATCTAATGAGAGGATTAAAAGAAGATAAACGTGCTAGAATCTCTGAGTATGCAAAGCAAGATAAAGATGCTAAATATTTTGAAGGATCAAAAGGTGTATGGAGTATTAAATGTGACATTGCTCTACCTTGCGCAACGCAAAATGAAATTGATTTAGATATTGCTAAAGTGTTAGTAGCAAATGGTGTTAAAGCCGTAGGTGAAGGTGCTAATATGCCTTGCACAATGGATGCCACAAACTTCTTTATTGCCAACAAGATTTTATATGCTCCTGCTAAAGCAGCTAATGCAGGTGGGGTTATGGTATCAGGATTAGAAATGGCCCAAAACGCAAGTCGACTATCTTGGACATTTGAAGAAGTTGATAACTACTTACATAAACAAATGGAAGCAATTTGCGTTAAAGTATTTGATATTGCATCTAGTTACAACGACCCATTCAATTCTGTAAAGGGAGCTAACATTGCGGGATTTGAAAAAGTTGCTAAAGCAATGATTGCTCAAGGTATCTTATAAATAGTATTTATTGACAAGGAAGATAAAAAAAAGTAAAATTGATATAGATTAATAGACCATAAAGAGATGGCTAGAGGCAAGCTCTGTGACCCATCAGCAACCTACCTATGGCAAGGTGCTAAAGCTTGAACGATGGAAAAAGAAGACTCATCGTGGATGAGTCTATTTTTTTAGGAGGAAGATATGAATAAAGTTAGAACAAGATTTGCTCCAAGTCCAACTGGATTTTTACATGTTGGGGGATTACGTACCGCACTATATGCATATTTATATGCAAAACAAAATGGTGGTGACTTCATTTTAAGAATTGAAGATACTGACTTAGAAAGATTTGTCCCTGGAGCAGTTGAAGCTATATATAAAGCATTAGATTTAACTGGTATTAAGCCAGATGAAGGACCTAATGAAGGTGGAGCATACGGCCCATATGTGCAAACGCAAAGAAAAGAAATATATTTAAAATATGCTAAAGAATTAATTGAAAAAGGTGCCGCATATTATTGTTTCTGTGATAAAGAAAGACTAGATTCTTTAGTTAATGAAAATGGCTTTAAGAGATATGATAAACACTGCTTACATCTATCAAAAGAAGAAATTGAAGAAAAGTTAGCAAGCGGAGTACCTTACGTTATTCGCCAAAACATTAATAATGAAGGCGTATCTAGTTTTGAAGATATGGTATATGGGCATGTGGAAGTACCAAATAATGAATTAGAAGATCAAATTCTAATTAAGAGTGATGGACTACCTACATATAATTTTGCTAATGTAGTTGATGATCACTTAATGGGCATAACTCATGTTATTAGAGGTAATGAATATTTATCATCTACTCCTAAATATAATTTATTATATGATGCATTTGGATGGGAAAGACCTTTCTATATGCATGTAACTCCAATCATGAGAGATGAAACTCATAAATTATCTAAACGTTATGGAGATGCAAACTTTGAAGACTTTATTGAAAAAGGATATTTACCTGAAGCAATTATCAATTACATTGCTTTAGTTGGATGGAGTCCAAAAGGTGAAGAAGAAAAGTTTACATTAGAACAACTAATTGAAAAGTTTAGCGTTGATGGTATTTCTAAATCAAGCTCAATCTTTGATGCTAAGAAGATGAGATGGTTAAATGGTGAATACATCAAAGAATTACCATTTGATAAATTTATGGAATATGCTACTCCATTTTTTGAGTCGAGCAGTATAGCTGGTAAATATGACTATGTTAAGTTTGGTAAGCTTCTCCAAAGTAGAATTGAAATCTTTAGTGAAATTGAAGATAAAGTTAAATTCATTGTTAACTTTAAGAAGTTTGATCCAGTATTATATTTAAACAAGAAATTTAAGATTGATTTAGATGTAGCTAGAACTGTAATTAAAGCTTCTATTCCAGTATTTAATGATATTAAAGATTGGAAAGAAGATAATTTACATGCGGCAACTTTGAAAGTCGCAGAAATGCTAGGTGCTAAAAGCGGTCAAGTTTATAGCGTACTTAGAGTGGCTTTAAGCGGAGTTGAAGTTACACCTGGTGGAAGCGTAGAAATCGCTGATATTTTAGGAAAAGAGGAAAGTATGGATAGATTAAATAAGAGTCTTAACTGGTTAGAAGATAATGATAAAGTAAAAGAACAATACAAAGTTATTTTGGAAGCATGCTTAGCAACTGGTGCTAGCTTTGGAGAATTATTTATTGAAGATTCATTCCATCGCACTTATCAAATGGCTAATGGAGAACTTGCTAATGCTAATAGTGAAAACATTCATGGTGTTGGTATTAGAATCTTAAATGGTGTAGAAGAGGTATATGGTTATACTAATAATACATCATTTGAAGAAATGTTAGCTTTAGCTAAAAAGTTAGCTTCAAGCTTTAATGGAGAAAAGAAGGTTGAAGTAGCTCCACTACAACAAGCTAAACTACCTAAGATTGTAGAGATAAAGAAACATCCAAATGATGTAAAGTTAGAAGAAAAAGTAGCATTAATGAAAAAAGCAAATGATGCAGCTATGGTAGAAGGAGTTATTCAATCAATAACTAGATTAACTGAAGCCGTTCAAGATGTGACAATTGTTAACTCAAATGGTACATTTGCTCATGACAATAGATGTAACATTCGTATTGCCCAAATGGCAATTGCTTCTAATGGTACCGATTCTCAACAAGCTGGTGAACAATATGGTATGAATCAAGGTTATGAATTATTTGATAACTATAACTTCACTGCTTTAGGAAAGAAAGTTGGGGAAAATGCTGTTGCTATGTTAAGCGCTGAAGATATTGCAGGTGGTAAGATGACAGTAGTCATTGATAATGCATTTGGTGGTGTTATTTTACACGAAGCATGTGTTCACTCACTAGAAGCAACTAGTGTAGCAAGAGGCTTATCAGTATTCTGCGGAAAACTTGGTCAAAAGATTGCTAATGATTGCGTAACAGCAGTTGATGATGGAACAATGAATGGTGAATGGGGATCATTAAATTGTGATGATGAAGGTAATCTAACTCATCGTAATGTTTTAATTGAAAATGGTGTTTTAAAATCATATTTAGTAGATTATCGTAATTCATTTAGAATGAATCATCCAATTACAGGATCAGGTAGAAGAGAATCATACAAATATTCTCCAACTTCACGTATGACAAACACATTCTTTGCTCCTGGTAAATATACTAAAGAAGAAATCATCGCTAGTGTTAAAGATGGATTCTTTGCAGCAAAGATGGGTGGAGGAAGTGTTAATCCTTCAACTGGTGAATTCAACTTTGCTGTTCAAGAAGGCTACTTAATTAAAGATGGTAAACTTACTACTCTAATTAAGGGCGCAACTTTAATTGGATCTGGTGCTGAAGTATTAATGAATGTAGATATGATTGCTAATGATAACTTTGCAATGGCAACAGGAATGTGTGGATCTTTAAGCGGATCTATCCCAACTAATGTTGGTCAACCAACAATAAGGGTACAAAATATTACTGTAGGAGGTAGAAAATAATGCTTAACTACCAAGAACTAATTAAGAAAGCAAAAGAATATGGCTTTAGCGATATTCAAGTTAATGAATCAACTAGCGAAGAATTGACTATTCAAATCGCTAATGGTGCAGTAGAAAAGAATAATTCATCTAATGTAACTTCAGCTGTTATCAAAGCTATATATAACGATAAACTTGCTACTTTAGAATTAGAAAACTTAGATGAAGACGTTGATAAAATCCTAAATGAATTAAAACAAAACGCAAGTTTCATTACTTCTAAAGAAGTATGCGAAATATTTGGTGGAAGTAAATCATATCCAACTGTAGAAGAAAAAGAAAGTGATATTGCCAATTATCCAACATCTTATAAAATTGAAAAAGCAATTGAGTTAGAAAAGAGTATTCTAGCAGTTGATAAGAGAATTGTAGCAGTTCCATACTGTATGTATGTAGAAGAAGTTAATGCTTTGAAAATAGTTAACTCTAAAGGATTAAACTTAAGTAGAAAAGGATCAGGCTGTGCAATTGTAGCTGAAGTTGTAGCAACAGAAAATGGCCAAGCATCTACAAGCTTTAAGATTGTCCAAAAGGTTAACTTAGCAGATTTAGATTTTGATAAAGTAATAAAAGAAGCATCTAAAGATGCTCTAGATCACTTAAACGCTAAATCAATCAAGAGTGGAACATATGATGTAGTTGTTAAGAATGATGCAATGAATTCCCTATTCTCTACATTCCAAACAATGTATAATGGCGAAGCTGCTCTACGTAAAATGGCATTTTTAGCTGGTAAAGAAAATACTAAAGTATTTAATGAAATGGTAAGTATTATTGATGATCCACTAATTGATCATGAAGATGTTTTACATAAAACACCATTCGATTCTGAAGGCGTAGCATGCTACACTAAAGAATTAGTTAAAGATGGTGTATTTAAAGGACTAATTCATAATTTAAAAACTGCTAAAGCATTTAACACAGAGTCTACTGGTAATGCTTCTGATACAGGAGTAAGAGGAATGAATACATATATCGTTCCAGGAAAGAAATCAAAAGATGAATTATTAAAAGATTTAAATAATGGTTTACTAATTACTGATTTTGATGGCTTACATGCAGGTGTTAATCCAATCAGTGGTGATTTTAACCTTAAGTGTGCTGGATTTGTAGTTGAAGATGGTAAGATTGGCCGTCCAGTTACTTTGATCGTTATGGCTGGTAATTTCTATAAGATGTTAAATGATAACATTTTTGAAATTGGTTCTGACTTAACATTTGAAAGAGGAACTGGCGCTCCTTCAATTCTATTTAAGAATGTAGCAATATCAGGTGAATAAAAATGGCAGATATTATTAAACTAGTAACTAGTGAATCAGTTACTGAAGGCCATCCTGATAAAGTATGTGACCAAATAGCTGATGCAATACTTGATGAATTACTTGCTCAAGACAAAAATGCTAGAAGCGCTGTAGAAGTATGTGCTACAACAGGACTAGTATTTGTTATGGGTGAAGTAACAGCCGAAGCATATGTGGACGTACAAGGAGTGGTTAGAAAAGTAGTTAACGATATTGGCTATAACCGTGGTAAGATTGGTTTTGATGCTGATAACTTAGCTGTAATGGTTGCTCTAGATGAACAATCTAGCGATATTGCGCTAGGTGTAGACAAGGATGGAGCTGGTGATCAAGGTATGATGTATGGATATGCATCAAATGAATGTGATGACTATATGCCTCTATCAATATCTCTTGCTCATAAACTAACTAAAAGATTAACTGAAGTTAGAAAGAGTGGAATGGTTGATTACTTAAGACCTGATGGAAAGAGTCAAGTAACTGTAGAGTATGTAAATGGCAAAGTTAAAAGAATTGATAATGTAGTTGTATCAACTCAACACAATGAAAATGTATCAATGGAAGAATTAAGAAACTTTGTTATTGAAAATGTAATTAAATATGTAATACCTTCTAACTTGTTAGATGATAAGACTGTATTTTATGTTAATCCAACAGGAAGATTTGTAATTGGTGGACCAAAAGGAGATACAGGCTTAACAGGTAGAAAGATAATCGTAGATACATATGGTGGGGTAGCTCACCATGGTGGTGGGGCATTTAGTGGTAAAGACCCAACTAAAGTTGATAGAAGTGCTGCTTATATGGCTCGTTATATTGCTAAGAATATTGTTGCTGCTGGTATGGCTGATAAATGTGAAGTAAGCTTAAGTTATGCAATTGGTGTAGCTGACCCAACAAGCATTGGTGTTAATACATTTGGCACGGGTAAAGTAGCAGAAGATATCATCTTAAAAGCAATTAAAGAAAACTTTAACTTAACTCCTAAAGGAATTATTGAAACATTTGATTTACGTAGACCAATTTATCGTGCAACATCAAATTATGGCCACTTTGGAAGAGATGGTTTTCCTTGGGAAGAATTAAACAAAGTAAATGATTTAAAGAAATATCTATAAATGAAAATCTGAAATGTGTAAAAGCATTTCAGATTTTTTCATAAAAACATGGGGTTTCAAGATTATTTTTTAAAGATAAATACTTAATTTCTTGTATTTTGGAAAATAAAAATAGTCATTTTTCACTATAAAATACTATGGTAAAATAAAAATATACTAAAGAAGGAAAAATAATATGGAAGTGAATAAAAAAAGTATTGAAGAAATGATTCATTTTATTAGAGGAATGAAAGTAATGTTGGATTTTGATTTGGCGCGAATATATGGATATGAAACGAAGGCATTTAATCAACAAGTGAATAGAAATAAAGATAAATTTCCAAATAGATATAGATTTCAATTAACATATGATGAATTGAAAGATATCGTGAGGTCACAATTTGTGACCTCAGGTTTTTGGTCTTCTGGAGTCGGAGGCCGAGCTTATTTACCATATGCTTTTACTGAACAAGGTGTTTATATGCTTATGACAGTCTTAAAAGGGGATTTAGCCACAAAACAAAGCATTGCTTTAATTGATGCTTTTAAACAAATGAAGGATTATATTATATGTAATGATGGATTAACTAATAGTAGCGAGGTTTTGAAATTATCCATTCAAGTTAGCGATAATACTAAGGCTATAAATGAAGTTGTTAAAGAAAATGAAATCATTAAAAGTAAACTAGGGATAGTTATGGATAATTTTTATGATTCATCAAAATATAAACATTTTCTGATTAAAGAAGGTGAGAGAATAGAATCAGATGTAGCATATAAAACTATATATAAAATGACCAAAAGAACAATTTTTATAATAGATGATTACATTAACATAAAAACACTATATTTATTAAAGTCGTGTACTAAGGCAGTATCAATTATTCTTATTACTGACAATCTAGCTAATGATGGTTTAAACATCGTAGTATTAAACGACTTTATATTGGATACTGGAATGAGCATAACACTTATTAAGAATAATAAGTCATTTCACGATAGATATATCGTTTTAGATTATGGATTTGATTCTTTTTGTATTTATCATTGTGGTGGGTCAAGCAAAGATGGAGGAAAAAGAATAACTACTATCTCCAAAATAGAAGATAGTGCTGTGTATAATGAAGTAATTGGCAAAGTATTAAGGAATGAACAATTGAAATTATAAAAAGCAAGAATATTTATTCTTGCTTTTTGTAGTATTCATCACCTTGGTGAATGTTATTATTTCTCATATATTTATCAAGTTCATTCATTACCACAAATTTCTTTAATCCCCAAAGTGGTGCAACAAGTTGATCTTTTGGGGCATCACCGCTAATACGATGAATGATGATGTTTGGATTTAGTAATTCTAATTGTTTAGCAGTTATTTCAATATATTCTTCTAAACTCAGCAAAGAGAATTCGTTGTTGCTATACATCACTTCAAGTGGTGTATTTTTTAATACATATAAAGAATGGATCTTTATACCTTGAATATCAAGATTATTTAAATCTTTAATCGTATTTAACATGTCTTGACTTGTTTCATGAGGAAGACCATTGATAATATGAACAATACAATCAATATTACGTTTTCTTAGTCTTGATACAGCATCATAAAATACTTCGTTTTTATATCCACGATTAATTATTTTAGCTGTTTTTTCGTTAGTGGTTTGAAGACCTAATTCCACCCATACAGGTTTAATCTTATTGATTTCATCTAGTAGGCTAATTACTTCATCTGATAAGCAATCTGGTCTTGTAGCAACAGACAAAGCTACAATATTAGGATCTAAGTTAATTGCTTCATAATATAGACTCTTTAGCTTATCAAGTGGTCCATATGTATTAGTATTTGCTTGAAAATAAGCAATGTATAAACTATTTGGCCATTTAATAGAAATAATATTCTTAACTTCTTCAAATTGCTCTTTTAAAGGAGCACCACGTTTTCCAGCAAATTCGCCACTGCCTTCTCCGCTACAAAAAATACAGCCCCCATTTGAAACTGTCCCATCACGATTAGGGCAAGTAAAGTTACCATTTAGGGCAACTTTGAAGACTTTTTGTTTATATTTATTCTTTAGATAATCATCTAAAGTGTTGTAATTATGCTGTTTATTCATATTTTCACCTATATCAATTTTATCATATTATTGATAAATTCAACCAATTATTTTTGATGTCTTAAAAGAGCCATAAAGTGCTTGCATTAATCCCCCTTATAACTTGATTTTTTTGCGAAAAAGGACTAAAATGAATATGATAGGGAAAGCGTTTCCATATATATTTCATTATGGATTTTCCTTGAAATATTTAAACAAAAAAATAGATTTATAATTTTTTGAAAAAGAGGTGGAAAAAATGAAATCTTTTAAAAATTTATGGGTATTTTTGGTTTTAGTTTTAGCCTTAGCAGTATTTGCTGGTTGCCAAAACACTCCAAAACCTACTCCAGATAATGGAGATCAAGGCGGAGAACAAACTGGTGATCACACACATGCATGGGGTAACTGGACAGTTACTAAAAATGCTACATGTACTGAAGAAGGTGTAGAAACTAGAACTTGTGAATGTGGAGATAGCGAAACTCGTAAAATTGACAAAGTTGATCATAACTATCAACTTGTTAAATTAGTTCCAGCTACCGCTACAACAAAAGGTGTACAAGAACATTATGAATGTTCTGCTTGTCACAAATTATTTAATGCTAATAAACAAGAAGTAACTAGTGCTAGTCTAGAATTTGATGGCGTAAGTGGCACATATGTATATAACCCAGTGCTTGGTGTTTTAAATGCATATGGCGATATTCAAATCTATGATGGAACAGTTGCTATCGATAAAGGCGATATTGCTGGTTATGTATTTGGAATTAATGCACAAGGCAAGATTATTTTCGCTTCATATTATGGTGATGGATATGGTGGACCAAGTGATGGATTCTATCACGATGGTAGTTATGCATTAGAAACAGGTAAGGTTTGCGGAATCTTTGATGTAAGTGCTGCTTTCTTACCATGGCCTGCAACAACAACTGTAAATGGTGAACAAGTTAATGCATGGACATTATATGATGTTGTTGCTCCTGCTGGTGGATACTTAATCTCAGTTAAACGTGGTGCAGCTGATGAATTCATTAAAGCTTTAACTGGTGCTACTGAATTAGAAGAAACAGGCAATACTTTATTTGAATCAACTATTGTTGATGGTGCTTTAAATAATGTAGTATTTACTATTACTAAAGGTATTAAGAATGCTGCCTTCACAGTAACTTCTTCATCAAATCCTGAAGATGTAACATTAACTGGTGCCAGAGTTACTGGTGCAGCCGAAGCTAATTTCACAAAGAATGCTACAACAGGAAAGTATGAGGCTACATTTACACTAAGTACTATTTGGAGTAGCGTTAACTTTGATTTAGTTTATAGCGATGGAACAGCTAAGAGATTAACTGTTAATAATTCTACAATCAATGGTAATGCAGTAAGTAATGTAAAACTAGAAGGTGCTCCATATGATGTTAGATTATATGCTGATGAAGATGATCAAATTACATCAGGTACATTCTTCTATAGTTTAGATAAATCAACTACTTATGATGTTACATATGATGAAGCAACAAACACATTAACAATTAATGTACATGTTGAAGATCAACCTGCAGGTACAACTACTTGTGTTAAAGTAACAGGTAGTGCAGAAGCAGAATTTGCTTTAAATACTACAACAGGTAAATATGAAGGTAGATTTACACTAACTGCTATTTGGCAAAATATATTCTTTGATTTAGTATATGCTGATGGATCTACATACAGATTAACTTATGCTAATACAGCATTTTCTGGATCAGGTGTTTTAAGTGAACAATCTTCAGCTCCTTGGACTGCTGCATTATATTCAGAAGGTGCTGGTGCAGTAGCAGAAGGTAATTTCTGGTACAGCATTGATAAAGAAACAACTTATACAGTAGCTTATGATCCTGAAGAACATACAATGGTAATTGAAGTATATGTTCCAGAAGCAGCAGTTACTGAAGATTCATTTGTACTTGATGGAACTACTAAAATTGCAATTGCTGATGGCGTTACAATTTATGATTCTACTTCACAAAATATTACTTTTGGCGAATATACAATTGCTGTAGATGGTGATGGCAAGATTATTTTTGCTTCAAGAACAAGCTCTGGATATGGCGGACCTGGAGATGGATTCTATCATGACGGAACATATCAAGTAGTTGTTGGCCAAGTTTGCGGAATATTCTATATTCAAGAAGGTTTCAAGAGCTGGAATGAATGTAGCCCAGAAGAAAGAAACCAAGAAGTAAAACCATGGTCTTTATATACAAGAGTATGTCCTGAAAATTATCATATTATTACTGGAAGCCAATCAGCAATGTCTAATTTAATTAAAGCAATTTGCAATATTTCTACATTCAATGAAACAAGCAATGCTTTATTTGAATCTACAATTGCAGATGGCACATTAACAGTAGCTATTACATTTGAATTTAAAGAATAGGAGCAAATGAAAATGAAAAAAACAATTAGATTTATACTTGGTTGCTTTATTCTAGTTTTTGCATTCTTCATGGTTGCATGTAAATCAGGCGGAAACGAAAACGGCGGCGGAAATGATAACCCTGGTGGAAATAACCAAGGTGGTGACGCTAAGACTTTTGGTAATCTAGAAGATGGCCTATATACAGATTATGTAGATGCTAAAGACTTCACAGCTACACGCGCTGAAGTAAGACAAAAAGCTTACACTGCTTATGCACCTGATGGAACTAAGATTGGTGATTACATTACAATCGCTGATGCTATCAACACATGTGTTGATTATGATGTGGAATACAATTCTAGCCTAAAGACTGGACAAGAAGAAGTATACGGCAGTTATGTTACTAAACTTGGTGCATCGTTTAAGATGTTTGTGAATAGAAAAGGATTCGCAGAAGCAAATGATGACCAATTCTGGTATTACGAAAATGGTACATCTTTAGCAGCTTATAACTGCTGGGATGGATCAGATTCAATTTTATCTTTACGTAATACAAACTTAATTGCTCATAAAGTATCAGGCTATGGAACTGTTTCTCAACAGACATGGAATTCATATGGTTTACTTGATGCATTCGGAGAAGCAATTAATGATGTAAGTGCACAATCTTGGGAATTATCTAGCACAATGGATGCTGCAGTACTACAATTCCCAGCAAGACTTGCTGGTATTACTGGCATGAAATATTCTATTGATTTATCAGGAGTATCAATTGTTCCTCCATATGATGGATCTGATTCTACATATGCATTTATTGGTTTTTATGCATGGCAAGATTATTATGTAATTGCTATAGGTATTGCTTGTGATACTAGAACTGGTAATTGGTATCCATTCATTGGTACATCTCGTGATGACTCATTCTCTGATGTAACTTATAACATTGGTAAATGTTTATTCACATCAACTTGGTCAAATGATGGTTATTTTAGACCAGATGTAGCAAGTGTTGATTTAGAGATTAAGACTTTAAGACTTCTTGATGAAGAAGAAGATGAATATTATCAAGTAGATGATTTCAAAGTTAGTGTAGCTGATAAAGTTATTTATGAAAGACAAATTACTGATTCAGTATTAAATAACTTCTTTAGCGGTTATCCTCTATCTTGGGAAAATGGATATGTATTTATCGCAGGCTTAGATATTAAGAATAAGATTGTTCAATCTCAATTTACAGAAAGCACAGATTACTTTAATGGTAGTCAATTCTTAGGCTTAAAAGTTACTAGTGCAAAAGCATATGTACCGGCTAGCGATGAGATTAGTGATGTAACATATGGTTATCCAATTGAAGCTACATGGCGTGGTAAATGGCATGATATTCTAATGGCTAACACTGAAGATACAGCTGAAGTATTAGATTACACAATCATAAATACTTGTGTATGTGCAAGTTATCAAAAAGTTAATGGCTGCGATGTTTATTCATTCTCATATGATGCAAATAACGCTAGTGTTAGTGAACTTGGAACTAAACTACGTACATATCAATCTAAGATTAATGCATTAGCTGACTTAGAAGTAAATGATATTTTGAGTGATTCAAGCCTACTTGATGAAGTTGGAAGTTGGCTTGTAGAAAACCAAACAATCATTCCTCAAAAATACTTCTTATGCTTAGACTTTAGTGCTTACTACGCAGCTAAAGAATTATTTGAATCAACTTCAATGAGTAATGCTGCTAAAGCAGTAGTGGGCGAGCTTCAAGCATTAAGCTCTTCTGATTATGAAGGATTTGATGAAATCATTGCTTCATCATATGCTGCTTTAAGCGAAGAAGAACAAGGTGTAGTAAGACTTGTATTTGGTGCTAGTGCATTTGATAATTTGCAAGGCTTATCTACATTCGTTAAGAGCTTAGATAATGTTGCTGGTGAGTTTGTTACTTATCCATATATGGTTTATGTTGGTGGATCAGGCTTATCTTGTGAAAAGAATAAGACAATGACGGTTAAAGATGCCTTCAAGCAATTAATGTGGTTATCAAATGGTATTGCTAATAAAGTTCAATACAATCAAAATGATGAATATAATGGCATCAATGATGACCCTAACAGTGGCCACTTAACTGGTGTTATGAATGGTGATAACCATTTCTTCCCATCAATGAGAATTGTGGCAATTGTGGAATTCTTTGAAGAATTAAATATTGAACTTCCAAATTATGAAAAAGATTTATTAGAAACAATCGGATATGAAGATTTCTATACTGGATTCTATTATCCAATTTTCAATACAGTTAAATTAGCTGTATCTATCCAAGCTAATAATAAGGTTGCTATTAGTGATTTAAGCGCCGAAGAATTAGCATTCCTAAACGAAGTATGGGTTAACTCATATTTCATTAGCAATCAAATTCAATGGAACTGGAACTCTGGTAACAGATTCATGATGTTCTATGATGCTAGAACAAGAGCTATATCAGTAGAAGCTGGTGGCGATGTAAATGTAGCAGTTAAAGACTACTTTGCAATTGTAGCTAATTTCTTAGAAGGTTGTGGTTACACAGTTCAAGGCAATGGCTGGGGTGTAACAGCACCTACAATTCAATAAACATAATAATGGCAGGTTCTGCCTGCCATTATTTTTAAATAGAAAATTACTAGTTTACTAGAATAAATATAGATTATTAATTATAAGGAGAAATAATTATGCATAAAGTGAGTAAAACTCTATTATTGTTTTTATTATTAATCGTTTTGGGAATGGTTGTGGCTTGTGGAAAAGGGCCAGATGATGTAGAAAATGCTACAGATAACATTAAATGGGATGTAGACTTATCTAAACCAATAACAATCAATGCGATGTTCCCAGCAACCGGAATTAATGGTTTTGGTGTTGATGATTCTGCGAAAATCATTGAAGCCAAAACTGGTTATAAAACTAAATATAGTGAATTATCAGAAGCTAATGCTGATAATGATGTATCAAATATTTTCTTAAACCAAGAAAAATATCACATCATTAAGTTGACAGAAGCTCAATATCATCCTAATGCTAAAGAAGGAACATTACTTGATTTAACTAGCTTACTTCAAAATACAGAGCAAGGTAGAATGCTTTATGCATTAATCGATTTGATGGATTATGGTTGGGATGCTGTTACATTTGAAAAAGAAGATGGAACTAAAGGTATTTATGCTGTTCCTGACTTTGGATATTGTGTAATGGAAGATTCCGCATTCGTTTGGAATGTAGATCATCTTAAACAAATAGGCTATGTAAATGAAGATGGTAGTGTAAAGATCCCATCTACAATTGGTGAATTTACTGATGCTTTAGTTAAATTACAAACTAAATACGGTGCTGGTAATGATAGTTATCGTGCCTTAACAATTCCAGGATCTAACTGGAGTAACATCAATACTATTATGTCTGCATTTGATGTTCCTAATTCATATTATTTAGATGATGATGGTAACATCCAAATGTATATCTTCCATGAAGGTGTTACAAAATATGTTAATTACATGCATGATTTAAGAAATAAAGGTGTTATTTCTAAAAACTGGCAAAATACAGACCAAGCAAGTTGCATTGCAAGTTTTGCTAATGGTAACTCTTCAGTTACAGCTATTGCCTATTGGTGGGTTGAATCATTAATCAATAGTATAGTTGCTAAAGGCAATTTAGCAAGTGAAGCCGGAGTTGCTAATGATTATCAAACAGTTCATGATCAAGTTATTTGTTGGGCAACTAGACTTAGAGGTGATGGCACTAATGGATCAGTTAACCAAGCAAAAGCTAGATACATTGGTGGTGATGCAGGTGTATCTTATTACACAGCAATTCCATACTACATGGCAGAAGATGCAGTTTATGTAATCGACTACTTAGCAAAGAAAATGTTATATTTTGCAGAATATTATGGTGGAACTGGCTTATCTAAAGAAGAAATTGCTGCTGGTAAGACAAATGAAGGCATAACTATTGATGATGCATTCATTAGAGATAATGTTCACTGGATGGAAGTAGATGCTCCAAGTGGTGCAAAAGCATATTATGAAAAAGATGATTATTCTTATCAACAATTCGAAAACTATACAGATAAAATTATTTATTTAAGACCTTATAGTTATGAGGTTGAATATAAGATTGATCCTAAACTATCTCATATAGTTGCTGATGGAGAAACTAAGACAGTTAAGAGTAATTGTCAAGAAATAACATATCATTTAGTTGGTGATACAATGCATCTATCAGTTATTGGTGGCGGCAAATGGGTACAATTAACAAGCCGTTATATGGACCAAATCGTTGACAATTCACAGTATTGCAACGGAACAAATAGCATTGCTGCTAATGTATTATTCCATTTAAGAGAAACAGGATTTGATGCATGGCAAGTAACTGTTCCGATGGATGATTCAATAATTACTTGTCCAATGGAAATGATGCCTCCTATGAAATACTGGGCACCAATCTCAATTCTTTCAAGAACTGTTGCTAAACGTGGAATCGCTAGTGCAATCGATTGTCCTGATTCTACAACTCCAGAAAAAGCATTGAACTTAACACGTCAATCTTTATATGAGAAGTATTCAAAAGGCTTAGATGGAACAAAATATTATTATTGGTCAAATGATATCGTTAACGAAATGACTACATGGTATAAAAACGTTAAACTAAAAAGAGATGAAAAATAAAACGAGGTAGATTATGGAACAAGATAACGCGTTTTTAGTTCCAGAAACAACTGAAAAGAAAACTAAAAGAAAGAAATACTGGGAGCAACAAAAGCTAAACCTAAAGCGTAATAAAAGTATTTTATGGTTTGTAGTTCCCGCTGCTTTATTTACGATAATCTTTTCATACATTCCAATGTTTGGTGTTTTATTCGCTTTTAAAGATCCCGCATTCGATACGGCGATGAGGCGAGGCGCTGATATCATTGGAGCACTAAAGTATTCTAATTGGACACTAGAAACCTTTAAATCAATATTTAATGATAGTTTCTGGTTATCACTTAAAAATAGTGTACTAATTAACTTAATAAAGCTAGTATTTGTATTTCCTTTGTCAATTTTAATAGCAATCCAACTATCAGAAATGAAGAATCAAAAATTAAGTAAATTAATCTTAATCATTATTTGTATTCCTAATTTCTTGAGTTGGACAGTTGTTATTAAAGCATGGACAAGTTTCTTTGATCCAGATATTGGATTTTTAGGTAAGATTTTAAGCAAAGCAACTAAAGGTGAAATCATTAGTTATTATGAAGCATCATTTAAACCTTTGTTTGTATTCTATTCAGCTTGGAAAGGTGCTGGATGGGGCTCAATTCTATATTATGCAGCTATCATGAGTATTGATAAATCATATTATGAATCAGCCACAATTGAAGGCGCTAATAAAATTCAAAAAGCATTTTACCTAACAATTCCAGCTATTGGTGGAACAATTGCTTTGATGTTAGTTATGATGTTTAGTGGTTTTACAGGTGTAGGTCTAGAGCAATTAAAACTAATGTTAGACCCTACAAACTATATCGAGAGCCAGCAGACTCTAGACTACTATATTTATGAATTATCTATCGGCCAAGGAGCGGGTGTAAGCTATGTCCAAGCTGCCGCTTTAGGTGTATTTAATGGTTTAGTGGGGTTAGCTTTACTACTAGGTGGTAATGCTTTAACTACCAAGACATTAAAGAGAGGGTTATGGTAGGAGGATAATATGAATAAAAGTATTGATCAAGCTAACATAACTAAAAGAAGACTATTTAAAAAGAATCCGAATAAAATTAAAGAAACACTTAGCGATAGAATAATTCATGCGGTAAGTGTAACATTACTAGTTTTATTTGTAATCTTAATTGTCTTTCCATTACTTAACTATTTCTCACTAGCATTTAATAATTATGCATTCAATGATAAAGTCATTTTGTGGCCAGCTAAACTCGATTTAGCACCACTAAAATATGTATTTAGTGCTAACTCAAAAGATTTCTGGCGTGCATTTCTAAATTCAGTAATTATTACTTTAATCGTAACATTTGTGTCGAATTTAGTAGAAGCAATGGCCGCATACCCTCTATCTAAAAAGAATTGTCCTTTTAGATCAGGAATCTTAATGTTCTTTATTATCACAATGTTATTCTCTGCTGGTGTTGTACCAATTTACTTGTTAATGAGATCATTTAAATTACTAAATACTATTTGGGCAATTATATTGATCTCTATTAGCAATGTTACTAACCTTTTATTCTTTAAGACATTTTTTGAAAATGTACCATCAGAGATTCAAGAAGCAGCAATCATTGATGGAGCAAGCCCACTTCAAATGTTCTTTAGAATAATTGTGCCAATGGCTCTACCAGTATTTGGTAGCTGTTGCTTCTTTACAATCGTAGGTATGTGGAATGGATATGGAGCTGCGTTAATATTTATTAACTCAGAAGCAACTGAAGCCATGCCACTAGCATATTATTTATACATTAGCCTAACTAACGGCCAAGCTGCTACAATGTATGATGATTTCTTGAGAAATTATTTACCAAATATTCAAGCGGCATCAATGTTAATATCAATTATTCCAATCTTAATAATTTACCCATATGTAATTAAATACATTAAGAGCGGAGCCACTTTAGGATCTGTAAAAGGATAGAAAGAGGTAAAAAGTGAAAATTTTATTAGTTCCTCTAGATGATAGACCATGTAATCTATATTTTCCTAAAATATTACCATATAGTAATCAAGAAGTGTTAATCACTCCTAAGACTATCATGGGTAATAAAAAGAAAAGTGCTAAGATTGATAAGTTGAAAATATGGATTAAGAATAATTTATCTGATTGCGATTATTTAGTTATATCATTAGATACATTAATCTATGGTGGATTAATTCCATCTAGGATTCATCATACACCACTAGAGGAACTAATATTTAATTTAGATTTCATAAAAGAAATCAAAACTATAAATCCTAAACTAAAAGTATTTGCCTACCTTACCATAATGCGTACACCTAATTCTAATTTTAATGGAGAAGAACCTACATATTATGCTAAATATGGTAAACAAATATTTAGATTAGGACAATTACTAAATAAACAAGAATTAAATATTATTAATGAAGCGGAAAACAGTGAATTAATAACTTTGAATAGGCAAATTCCATCTAAAGTTATTAATGATTATATAGATAGAAGGAAAGTAAATATGCAAGTATTACACCATGCATATGATTTATATGTTGATGGTGTATTTGATTATTTTTATATTCCTCAAGATGATTCAAGCCCCCTTGGCTTTACAAGAATTGATCAATTAGAAATAAAAAGTTATATGAAAAAAGATATATTATTATTCCCTGGAGCTGATGAAGTGGGAATGGTAATGATTGCTAGGGCGATAAATGATTATTATAAAGTAAGCCCTAAAGTATATGTACATTATGCATCTAGCATGGGTGCATATGTCATACCTAGTTTTGAAGACCGCATGATTGACTTAACGATAAACTGCCAAATTGCATCCATTGGTGGCATAAGGGTAGAATCGCTAAAAGACGCCGATTTAGTACTCGCGGTTAATATTGGTAGCCAAATGTTATATTTTCCTACCAAGGAAGAAAGAATTATTCCATATGATATTAATCGTAATTTGGCTGAATTTATTAGTTTTATAAATTATGCGAAAAGTTTAGGTAAATTAGTAGGGGTAGCTGATGTGGCTGATCCCGTGTATTCGGATTTAGAGCTTGTAAATTTACTTTATAAACATAATTTGTTACTAGAAATTGATGGATATGCTGGTTGGAATACAGCTAGTAATACAGTAGGGACAGTATTAGCGGAAACTTCAATTTTAAATATCACTAAGAATAAGAAAGCAAATAAGAAGTTCTTAATTCACAGATATTTTGATGATGTTGGGTATTGTAGCTATGCTAGGACTTGGACTGATATTAATGCCGCTTTAGCAAGAGGCTATCATGAAGGAAAACTTGATGGAAAAAACGGCACATGTGTAGCTATGACAAAAGAGGAGCTAATGCGTCATATGAGCAAGACATATCCAGACATTGCTAAATATGTAAAAGACGTAAAAGTATCAAGTCCATGGAATAGAACTTTTGAAATGCAATTTGTTATTAAATATAAAAATATAAAATAGGTAAATATATGTATAAATTATTAGATGAAATCAAAGTTAATAATGGAATATGTAGCCTTAGAATTAATAAACCTTACAAGGCAGTTTTTGGGTTGGGCGAAAAGTTTGATTCGGTAAACCAAAAAGGACTAAATGTTAGAAGCGTTGTAAGGGAAAAATGCTTTGCGCAAGGTGAATATACATATTGTCCAATTCCATTCTTTGTTACTCCTGATGGATTTGGGGTATATGTAGATACATATGTAGAAGTGGACTTTGATTTTAGAAATGATAATTATATTGATATTCATTTTAGCATTGATTCTTTTGGTAAAGTAGCTAAAGTATATTATTTTGAAGGATCGATGAAACAAATAATTAGTGAATATAGAAAACTAGTTGGGCTTCCTAGATTATTCCCTAAGTGGGTACTTGGTGCTTGGATGAGCTCTAATAGATGGCACAATGATAAAGAAGTTAGAGAACAATTAGAAGAAAACAAAAATAATGGTTTTAGTCATAATGTATTAGTAATAGAACCGTGGAGTGATTTAACTACTCATTATATCGTTAATGGATGCAAAGTGGAACTAAATGGAAATGGTGATTATGCACACCTTTCTGATTTAGATTTTAAAAATAATGATATTTGGCCAAGTTTTCCTGGACTTGTAGAAGATATTCATAAAGATAATATTAAATTATTATTATGGGTAGTACCAATTTATGCTCAAGATGAAAATCTAGAAACTAGATGTAACGTTGATTCTTCATTAAAAGAAAATGAATATGTGAAGAAACAAAAATATGTAGTGATGAAGCAAAATGGGGCTGAATATATCATTCCTAAAGTATGGTGTATTGGCAGTATGATTCCAGACTTCACAAATAAGGAAGCTAAAAAATACTGGTTTGATCGCTTCAGTTATTTAAAAGAAATCGGCATTGATGGTTTTAAAACTGATGGTGGCGAATTCGTTCACGAAACTGATACTGTGTTTGCTAATGGTATGACAGGACTTGAAGGGATTAATGCTTATCCAGAGATGTATGAAGCCGCATTTAGTGGTTTTATAGGGGACAAAGGAATAATATATTCAAGAGCAGGTGGAGTTAAAACACCACTTAATTCAATCCTTTGGGCAGGAGATCAAGAATCTACTTGGGATGAATTTAGAGCAATGGTAAAAGCAGGACTGTCGAGTGGTCTGTCAGGTATTAGCGCATGGGGGTATGATATAGCTGGCTTTAGTGGATACTTGCCAACGCGTAGCCTATATTTAAGAAGTGTAGAGTTTGCTTGCTTTATTCCAATTATGCAATGGCATTCAGATCCAGTTAGTAATAATAGATGCGATTTTTCGGGTGCATGGAAATGTAATGATAGAAGCCCATGGAATATGGCGGGCTATTTAAAAGATGAAGCATTAATTGACTTACTACGTAAGAAATTTGATATGCATTATAATTTGTTACCATATCAATATATGCTCCAAATGGAATCAAGTAAAACAGGAATACCTGCTATGCGCCATTTAGCTTTAGAATTTGAAAAAGATTCTAATGTTTATAATATTGATAACGAGTTTATGTTAGGCGATAGCTTATTAATTTGTCCGGTACTTGATGATTATATAAATGAATTAGAAATATATTTACCTGAAGATGTTTGGTATAACATTTATACTAATGAAGTACTTACAGGTGGAAAACATATGATTACTTTAAGCGATGAAGTGATACCAGTTTATATGCGTAATAATTCATGCATTCCGCTTAATCTAAATGGTGGAGTTATTGAATCTAGTGTAGGTAACAAGATGGATTCATATAATGAACTTACGTTTTTAGTAAGTGGTAATGGTGAATATGAATTTAATGATGATTTAGGTAACCAAATTATAATTAGTTGGGATAAAGATAACCATCAAGAATTAGCTAATAAGCTAGGCATAAAAATAAATGTTTTACATATTGAAAAGGATAAAATATATAGAGGTTAATTAAATGAAAAAGAATTTAATTTTAATTTTATTATTTTTATTAGTTATACCTCTATATGTAGGATGTAAAACAAATGAAGAGAATTATGATGTAGCTAGTATTTCTGAAGAATCAATAGAACTAGAAATTGGTAGAATCTATACAATCAATGTAAATACAGAAGTAATGGATAGCTTAACATTTACGCTAGAAAATGACAAATTAGCTAGTATTGAGATAGAAAATAATGCTTTAAAAATTGAAGCGAATGATACTGGCATTACTAAACTAAATGTTATTTACAAAGAGAAAATAATTGATTCAGTTACCTTAAGTATTATTGAAGAAGTAATCTTTTTACCAATCCCTACAGGTAAGATTTTACTTAAAGGGGTAGATAAGGAAGCTTCAGTAAAAATAATTCTAACTAAAGAGGGCTTAGATTTAAATAGCGCTACTTGGGAAATTGATAATAGTGATGTAGTTAGTATAGAATACCAAGGTGGAATTGCACACTTTCATTCACTTGCCCGTGGAAAAGCAACTGTTACAGTTAGAGTTGGTGACTACGAGAATTCATTTGAAATATACGTAACTAATATTAGAGGAGATATCGACTGATGAAGAGGGTTAGATTGTTTTCTATATTATTAGTTATAGGTGTTTTAATCCTTTGTTTATTTAGTATTAAAACAAAAGCAACAAGTGTTTATAGTAATTATTTAGAAGCGAAAAAACTAAATAGTGGCTTAGTTTATGAGCCTACTTTAGTTTTAGAATTAAATGATTTAGGCGAGCTTAATGAAGATGCTAACAAGTTAGTAACTTCAGTAATACTTAATCTAGATAAAGATTTAAAGGTTATTGTAGGGGCTGATAGTTATAACTTCTCTGAATTCTTTGAGGAATACATTAAAGGTAAGTTTATACCAATTGTTAGATTAGATAATAAGAATGTAGATGGATTTATAAACTTCTATAAAAATGTTTATACAATTTATGATCTGATGATTTTATCTAATGATTTAGAAGTAATTGGTAAAGTTTATCAAGATGATGCTACTTATATTTTAAATAGTGTTTATGATATGACAGATATTAGCCTGCCTTCTAGCAGATTTGCTAATTGGGAATATGTTGCAAGCTGCAACAATGTTGGTTGCAACATCTTAATGGCTAATGCAAATGATGAAAATTTAGCAGTTTTAACTGAATACGCTCAAGCGATGACTAAAGTATGTTGGGCCAAAGGGGATAGCTTAATAGATAATGTTAATACTATTGCCAGTGGCTGTTATGGAGTAGTAGGATCATCTACTAATAATCTAAAACAGACAATTAGTTATTTTGAAAAGAGTGGATGGAATCATGCACAATACGTTGCTGCCCATCGTGGAATTACAAAATATTGTAATGAAAATAGCTTAACGGGATGCCTTGCCGCATACTCTGAAGGCGCAACTCATATTGAAGTAGATTTACAAGTATTAGCTGATCAAAATATAGTATTATGTCATAATTCGCAAACTAATTTTAATTCTGATAAGAATGGTTGGTATTTCACTAACCTAACAATCGATAATTTGCGTAAAGCAAAATTGAATGATTATAACATCAATTATGGGGAAACTTATACTACGTTAGAAGAATTAGTAAAAGCGATGATTAAAACTGATGTTATTATGATTATTGAGCTTAAGTTTGATAATGGTAGTATTGAAGCAGTTGATAACTTAAAATGTATTGAGAATTTTAAGCGCATAATGGAATCTATTCCTAATGCAATGGGGCATTTTTATGCTATTACTTTCTTTGCCCCACTAGCTGAAGGAATGAGGCAACTGATGCCAGAAGTACCTCTTGGTTATATTGGCGGAGCTAGGAGCGGTAAAGAGACTAGTCTAAACCAAACTGCCTGGGGAGCAGGCGGTGGTCATAAAGAAATGTATGATTACGCTAATAAAATAAAGTTCTTAAGACATTACAACATTGGCTTAGATGAAAGTTATGTATATGCTAATAAAAATGGTGAATATTATTCTAACCTAACAGCTAGTTTTTATTTAGCAAGAGGATATGTCCAAAATACTTGGACATATGAAGATATACTTCATTTTAAAATGCAATCTTCCATAGCAACATCTAATGCGGCTGAAGAGGTTGCATACTTAATTAAAAAAATAGATAATTCTAAATTAGAATTAACTAGTGAAGTGCTATCAAGTGGTAAAGTAAATGTTAATACTTATTCATATAATGGATGGATGAGTACTAAGGAATGCGATATTATTGTGTTAGAAAAAGAAGAGAGCCGTGCGAAAGTATTATTATATTATTATGAAGAAGCAGGCGAGTACGGCTTATATAGTAATATCGTAGATGTAGTTATTAAATAAGTATATTTAAGGAGAAGAAAATGAAATTTAGAGGATTTTTATTATTTTTAATAATTTTCATTTTGGGCTCATTTCTAGTAGCGTGCAAAACTACTCCAGTAAATAATGGTGATGAACCAGGTGATGACCCAAGTGGTGAAAATCAAGGGGGAGAACAAGGAGGAGACAAACCTATGGGAAAAGTAGAATTAGATGATGCTAAGACATTAAGTTATGTTTTTGATAGCGTATATACTAATGGTGAAGTAAAAGATGCTGCTAATGGTTTTAATTCATCTAGCGATGTTAAGATGGCAAAAGTATTTAGAAATGGTAACTATGTAGATGAGTTTTCTAGTTTCTCTAGTCGTCATGATATTAAGATGGAATTATATAGTGATGCCAAAATGCGTTTTGTTAATTTAGCTAATGGATATGCTTTAACTATTCCATCTAAAGAAGTAAGTGTTGATTATAACATTGCTAAGTACCGTATTCAAATGGCATTTGATGATTCAATCTTATCTTTATCTTTTGAATCAAGTAATCCATATACATCACTATCTACTCCATGGTATACTTATGGATCTGAATGGTTGATGGAACACATTATGAATGAAGATTTCATAAATAATAATGGTCTAGAACGTACTATTCCAATGAATTATCATTTTTCTGCTAGTAATCCATATGGTGACCTAGAATTTAAAGATGGATATGATTGTTATTTCTTTGGTGTTAAGATTAAAGATCCTAATAATAAAATAGAAAGACCATATTATAATATTGCAGTAGTAAGACAAAAGAATGATCCTAAAAACTTTATCTTACTAGTTATGAAATCAAAGAGTGAAAAGAGTGAAGTAATGTATGATTTAGTTAGAAGTTATTCAAGAATCACTTCTAAAGGTACAGCTAGAAATTATTTTTATAGTGATGCGGCAACTCCTAATCCTAAGTGGGACAGCGAAACTCAAGCATTCTTCAATAAATTATTAAGCACTGAATATGTTAACTGGGGTGTATTTACTTATTCAATGCCAGGAGATGCTAACGGCTTACATGCAGGTCAAACAAATTATGATAATGTGCTAAGAAACTCAAAATACGTTCAAAATCTAATTGAGACAGCATGGAATCATAAATACGAAATCTATCCTACATACACGCATCTAGTTCATGCCTTTCCAGTTGATATGGCAACTGAACTTGCTGGTGGTAATGGATTTGATGATAAACCAGTTTTACAATTCACATTCCAATATACAACTAATAATAACTTAGTTGCTCAGGAATTAACACCGATGTTTGATATTATGAGAGGTGATTATGATGAAACATTCAGAAAACTAGCTCAAGGTATTAAAGAATATGGTAAACCTGTATTATTCCGTCTTAATAATGAAATGAATACGGACTGGACAAGTTATTGCGGAATGATGACTCTACTTGATCCAGATATCTTTACTATGACATGGCAAAGACTTTATGATATTTGTGAAGAAGTTGGCTGTACTAATATGATTTGGATTTGGAATCCAATTTCAAGAAGTTGTCCATATTCAAGTTGGGGTGAAGATTTATGTTACTTCCCTGGACTAAATTATGTTCAATTACTTGGTGGAACAAGTTATGAATTCAATAATTATTCAGCGCAAACAGCAGCAGCCGAAATCAAATCATTTAAGTCTTTATATCAAGATTTATTCACTAAAAACTGCAAGTCATTCTCTACTGAGTGGAAATTAATCATTTCTGAATTTGCTTGCGGAAGTGGTGGAGCATATAGTGGCGTAGAAGGAAGAAATGCTAAAGTTCAAGCACAGTGGGTAGCAGAGATGTTTGAAGAAATGAACGCCCCAACTCCTGCTGATTACATCAAACAAATCAGAGGTGCTGTATGGTTTAACGCTAATGACTATGTAGGCAATGTAATCTTAAATAGATTGCAACTTGTTGCTCGTCCAGGAAGTTCTGAGAGATATGATGATTTAGCTGATACAATGGCTGCATTCCAAAAAGGATTTGCTGACCAAGACGCAAGAATTGGAAAGAAATAAAAAATAATAGCGCTTATTTATAAGCGCTATTTGTGGGTTAAACATATGGATAAATTATTAAAAGAAAAATATTTGAAACAATATAAAGAGGAATTATTCGATTACTGTATCCCATTTTGGCTTAAACATGGATGGGATAAAAAGTATGGTGGCCTACTTAATTGCTTAGATGAAAAAGGAGAAGTGTATTCATCTGATAAAAGCGTATGGCTACAAGGTAGATGTGCTTGGATGTATGCATATTTATCAAATACTTTTGGTAAGAATTTAGAATATCTAGCTTTTTCCAAATCATGCTTAGATTTTTTAGATAATCATTGCTTCGATAAAGATGGAAGAATGTTCTTCTTAGTAACTAGAGATGGTAAGCCACTTCGAAAAAGAAGATATTATTTTAGCGAAACATTTTATGTCATGGCCGCTATTGAATATTATAAAGCAACAGGTGAGGTAGAATTTTTAGAAAAAGCTAGAAGAGTTTATGATTTAGTATGGAATATATTTATTAATCCAGAATCTGATCCATTTAAGATCTTCCCTAAAGTATATCCAGATACTAGATCTACAAAAGCAATGGCTTGTCCGATGATAATTCTAAATATTAATTATATTATGCGTGATGCTGATCCAGCGCGCTTATCTTATTATAATGAAAATGCGGCTAGATGCATTGAAGAGATTAAGTATCATTATAATAAAGATTATCATGGAATGTTTGAAAGTATTACTCTAGACAATAAATTCAATTTAGAAGTATCTACTGAAAGAATTATTAATCCAGGTCATGACTTTGAATGTGCATTTTTCTTAGCACAAGAAGCGAAATATGAAAACAATAAAGATTTATTTGATTTTTCGGAAGTTGTTTTTAAAGATGCAATTAAAAGAGGATGGGACAATGAGTTTGGTGGCATTAAATATTTCGTTGATGCTTTAGGTTATCCTGTAGAAGCATATGAACATGATATGAAATTATGGTGGACACATAATGAAGGAATAAATGCTAGTTTATTTATGTATAAAGAAACTAATGATGAGTTTTATTTAAATTGGTTCATTAAATTAACTGATTATGCTTTTAGCCATTTTAGTGAGCATAAATATGGTGAATGGTATGGATATTTACGCCGTGATGGACGTGTTACCGAGCCTCCTTGCAAAGGTCATACCTATAAAGGACCATTCCATGTTATGAGATGCCTTGCCACTGTTATTAAATTATTAGAAAGTATGGATTAATATTATGAAAAAGCTTAAGAAAATAATATTTATATTAATATTATTGGTATCATTATTCTTAGTAGCTTGTGTAAAAGAAATGCCACCTCTACCTAGTCCAGATGATAATACAGGTGAAGAAAATCAAGGTGGGAATACAACACCAGGTGATGATACACCAAAAGAGACACCAAGATTTAAAGAAGATTATACACCCACATTATTCTCTAATGTTACATACGAGCAAAAAGAAATAGTAGATGGCCTAAATCTATTTACTTATACATTAACTAAAGCTAATGGTGATGTATGTGTAATAAGATCTTTAGAAGTAGACTTAACAAAAGTAGATATTAAAGCAGGTACTAAAAATAATACTTCGGTTGGCTTTGATTATTCTAAAACTACACCTTATGCGGCTGGTGCTGCTTACAAAGAAGCAACCGGAAAAGAAGTGTATGCAACATTAAATGCGGATTTCTTTGGATCAGTTTGTGTAAATGCTTTTGTTAAGGATGGATTTATTGTAAAGGCAAGTCACAATGATAATAATAATTATGATTACTTGTCTGATGCATCGGATGTTCCAGCTTCTGCACCAATGTTATTTGGTGTGAAAGGTAGTAGTGCTCAAGTTGGTCCAATTATTAATTATGAAGGCGATATAACTAGTGTACCAGTTAAGAAAACGCTAATTAGAGCTAGCTTACATTATGTAATTAATGCGGGTATTAAAAGTATTGAAACATCTAATTCATTTAAGATTGTTAACACTACTTTGTATTTAAACCCTGATGATATGTATGCTACTTTAGATTTATCTAAAGGTGCTAGTGAAGTCCAAGTTCTTGAATTAAATGTAGCCACAAAGGCTACTACACTATCCCCACTTCCAAGTGGCAAAGCATATTTATATTGTGCTAGTACTAACAGCGAAGCTGCTGCTTTTCTAAATAGAATAGCAGTAGGATCTAGCATTAGCTTAAGTGTAGCTTCACCGGATGCTTTATGGGATGGATATGAAACAATTTTAGGTTGTAGACAAGCGCTAGTTATAAATGGTGGCATACCTTCAACAGTAGCTTTAGAAAATACAAATGGGGCGCAAAATGGTGAAGTCCCAAGATCAGCTGTTGGCGTAAATGTGGATGGAATTGTTTGCATTTATGCAGTTGAATCACTTTATTATGGTAAAAAAGCAGCTAACGGTGATAGCCATGGATGCAACCTTGCCATGCTAGCTGAATTTATGATGTATAACAATATTGTTAATGGTGCCAACTTTGATGGTGGCGGATCTACACAACTAATTTGTAAAATAGATGGCGTAGATACAGTTTTGGTTAGATCAAGCGATACAGCTTCAACTGAACTTACAAATACAAGAGCCGTAATGAATGTCATTATGGTTACAGAAAAATAGGTGAATTATGAAAAGAATAGTGATGATACCTCTAGATGATAGACCTTGTAATTATAAATATCCTCTTTTGTTACCAATAGAAGGTTTTGAAATAATTATGCCTTCAAAAGATATAATGTGCTTTCATAAAAAGGGAGCCGACTTTGATAAATTATCTAAGTGGTTACTAGATAATGTGAAAGGTGCTGATTGTTTGGTTTTGTCGATGGATACTTTAATATTTGGTGGTCTAGTTCCTTCAAGGCTTCATCACTATTCTTTTTCAAACCTTACAAAAAGATTAGAAATAATTAAAAAGATTAAAGACATCAATAAAGATATTAAGATTTATGGATTTGAGTTAATTATGCGTTGCCCAAGTTACAGTAGTGACGCAGAAGAACCTACGTATTATAGGCAGTGCGGTAAAGAAATCTTTAGACTAGGAGAGCTAACTCATTTAGAATCTTTAAATAAACTAACTGAAAATGAAATTAAAGAGATGAAAGAATTAAAATCTTTCATTAAAGAAGAATATATAAATGATTATTTAGATAGAAGAAATACTAATTTAGAAGTTTTAATGCAGACTCTAGAATTAGTAAAGAATGGCTATTTTGATTATTTTATCGTTCCTCAAGATGATGCTTCCGTTTATGGCTATACAGCCATGGATCAAATTAGGGTGCGAGAATTTATTAAAACTAATCTACTTCATATGAGTGTTAGCATGTATCCATCAGCTGATGATGTAGGCTTATCTTTAATTGGTAGAGCCATTAGTGAGTTAAATAATTATAAACCAAAAATATTTGTTAAGTATTCAAGCCCAAAAGCCCCATTTTGTATTCCATGGTTTGAAGATAGAATGCAAGATGAAACAATTAAATATCAAATAATATCAGTTGGTGGTATTAGAGTATATTCATTAGAAGAAGCAGATATAGTTCTTGCCATCAATATGACATCTAAGATGTTGCATAAAGATGATGCAGATTACATTGCCGTATATGATATTGAAAGAAACTTAGCCGAATTTATTGATTATATTAAATATGTAAAAAGTATTGGAAAAATTGTAGCGATCGGTGATACTGCATTTTGTAATGGAAGTGATCCTGAATTTGTTAGATTGCTAGCTAAAAATGATTTATTACTAAGGGTAGATGCATATGCCGGCTGGAATACTTCCTCAAACACAATTGGTACTACCCTTGCATCAGCTGTAGCATATTTTTTTAGTCGCGATGAAGAATCAAAAATTAGATTTTTGATTTATCGATATTATGAAGATTATGGCTATATGGTATATGCTAGAAAATGGGTAACTGAAAACATACTTCCTACTTATAAACTAGATCCATTTAATCTAGAAGATAAAAACGATTTAATAAATAGCTATGTTAAAGAAGAGATTAATAAAGTAATTAATAATGATTTAAACATCTTAACAAAATACGTGAAAGACATAAAAATAAATATGCCTTGGAACAGAATGTTTGAATGTGATTTAGATATAATACTAAATAAATAGGTGAAATTATGATACTTAATATTCATTGTCCAAAACAACTTAATAATGGCTTATTAGAACTAGCTAAAGAATTTGATTTTGAAATAGGTGCATCAAACATCAATATTTATATTGAAAAAGCTGATATTAACAAAGTTGAATTTATTGATGAAGCATATCATATTAAATATACAGAAGAAGTATATGCTTATAGAATGTTCTTTCATGTCTTAACTAGATTTAAAATTGATCGATATTTTGATTACAATTTTGAATTTGATCCAGTCATTAAGAGCTTAACTTTTATGCTAGATTGCTCAAGAAACGCTATCATGAAAGTAGGTAGTTTAAAAAAACTAATTAGATATTTAGCTTGTATGGGATATAACTGCCTAATGCTTTATACAGAAGATACATATAAAGTAGAAAAATATCCTTATTTTGGATATTTACGCAATCCTTATACAAAGCAAGATTTAAAAGAAATTGATAATTATTGTAAATTATTTGGAATTGAATTAATTCCTTGTATCCAAACATTAGCCCATTTTAATAGTATCGTTCGTCACCCTAGTATGGCAGGTTTATTTGATTGTGATGATATTTTAATGATTGGGGAAGATAAGACTTATGAGTTTATCGAAGAATTAATTAAAACATGTAGCGAAGCTTTCTCATCTAAAAAGATTCACATCGGTATGGATGAAGCTCATATGGTAGGTAGAGGTAAATATCTAGATAAAAATGGTTATCATGAACGTGGAGAATTAATGAATTATCATGTTAAGAGAGTCTTAGATATTTGTGCTAAATATAATCTACATGCTATGATGTGGAGTGACATGTATGTATCTCTAGCTACAGGTGAGGCTAATGTATCTAATGAAAAACTTGCATCAATTCCTAAAGATATCGAACTAATTTATTGGGATTATTATCACACAAGTGTTGCCCATTACGAAAATGTATTAAATATTCATAAAAGATTAGGAAATGAAATTGGATTTGCGGGGGGAGCATGGAAGTGGTTAGGATTTAGTCCTGATAATAGATATTCAAATATTGAAATAGATGCTTCAATGCGCGCTTGTAAACTAACTAATACTAATAATTATATTCTAACTGCTTGGGGTGATAATGGAGCAGAAACTAGTCCATTTGCCGTATTACCTGCTATTTTTTATGCAAGCCTAACTCGTTATAATTATTTAGATTTAGATAAAGATGTAAATAAATTAGTATTTAATAATGAATTTAGATTATTAAGCGATGGTATTAGTTTTGATGATTTTATGAAACTTGATTTAGCTAATAGAATCACTCATAATAATGATTTCAATGAGAAGAATAGTGCTAATAAATATTTATTATTTAATGATATATTGCTAGGAACTCTAGATACAATAATTGACGATAATATCGTAAAAATGTATTTAGAACATATAGAAGAGTTTAATAAGATTAAATATCAAAATACTAAATTTGCCTATTTATTTGCAACTCAAATTAATCTATGCAAAGTATTAAATAAGAAAGCACATCTAGGCATTGATTTAAGAGAGAATTATCAAGCAAATAATAAAGTTGCATTAAAAGAGAATCTGAAATCACTAAAAGAATTATTGCCTTTAATCGAAGAATTCTATAATAGCTTTAATTACCAGTGGCATCTAGAAAATAGAGCTAATGGGTTTGATGTACAAGATATAAGAATTGGTGCTTTAGAAAAAAGAATTAAAGTGGCAATTAAAAAGATAAGTGATTACCTAGAGGGTAGATGCGATAAAGTAGAAGAACTTGAAGAAAAATTATTATGTTTTAATGGACATAATGAAGATTTTGAAAAAGATTATGATAATTGTGAATATAGATGGAGAAGAATGACATCAGTTAATGTCAATGATTAATTATGGTTTATAGATTTGAATTAGGTAAGAGAGTTATAACTGATTCAGTTATAAAAGAATATCAATATAGTGATTTAAAATTATTAAATCATTATTTTGATGTGCAAATTGATAATGATAACTATATGTTATCTAGAAGTCTAAATAAAGATGATAAGATTTATGGACTTGGGGAAAATGTAAAGGGCATTAACAAAAGAGGATGCATGTTTAAATCTTTTAATGAAGATGATCCAGACATTACTGAAAATAGAACCAGTTTATATGCATCTCATAATTTCTTAATTGTATCTAGTTTAGATAAAGTATTTGGGGTATTTATCGATACACCTAGAGTTATAGATTATGATTTGGGATTTACTAATCTAGATAAGTTAACTATTAAAACTATTAAAGGCTTTGATTTATATATAATTGAAGCAAGTTGCGAAATTGATGTAATATCTATATTTAGAGAAATGATTGGTAAAAGTTATATTGCTCCGTTTTGGGCATTTGGAGTGGCTCAATCTAGATGGGGATATAAAACAAAAGAGGATTTAGAAGAAGTAATTAATGGCTTTAAAGAAAAGAATATCCCCCTTGATATGCTATTTTGTGATATTGATTGCTTAGAAGAATTTGAAGATTTTACTTTCAATAATTCATTTTATAAAGATGGTAAGATTGATAAATCATTCTTTGATAACTTGAAAAAACAAAATATCCATTTTATTCCGATTGTGGACGCAGCTGTTAAAGTTAAAAAAGGATATTTCTTGTATGAAGAATTAATGAAAAATAAAGCTTATTGTTTTGATTTAAATGGCAATCCTTACATTGTAGGGGTATGGCCAGGAGATAGCTTACTTCCTGATTATTTATCAAAAAATGGTCAAGAGGTATTTGGAAAAGGGTATAAGAAATACTTAGATTTAGGAATCGATGGTTTTTGGAATGATATGAATGAGCCAGCTTTATTTTATGGCAAAGACCAAATTAATAAATTTGCTAATCATTTAAGAAATATCGATTATGATAAATTTAATGAAATGGATTTTTATATTATCCGTGATAAAGTCAATGCGATTAAAAACAATATAGAAGATTATAAAGGCTTTTATCATAAATATGATTTAGCATATTCTGATAATAATATTGTTAATCATTATGATGTCCATAATATGTATGGATATAAAATGGTAGAAGCAGCGAGTCGTTATTTTGAAAAATATAATAAAGAAAATAATATAAACAAGAATTATTTATTATTTAGTAGATCATCAATGATTGGGTCACATCGTTATAGCGGTATTTGGACTGGTGATAATGCGGCTTATTGGGATCATTTATTATTAAATCTAAAGATGATGCCATCTTTAAATATGTGCGGATACTTATATAGTGGGGCAGATATTGGTGGATTTGGTCATAATGCTAGTGAAGATTTATTACTTAGATGGATGAGTCTTGGTATCTTCACGCCTTTATTTAGAAATCATACATGCAACTGGGTAAGGCCAAAAGATTATCATCTAATGCAAAGAACTAATATAATAAGAAACATATTATCAATTAGATATGCGTTACTTCCTTATATTTATACTGAATACATTAAAGCAGTTAACGATAATTTATTATTGTTTACACCTTTATCATTTGTATTTAGAGATGATAATAGATGCGTTGATATTGAAGATGAATTAATATTTGGTGATAGTTTATTAATTGCGCCAGTTTACAAACAAAATGCTAGTGGTAGAATGGTATATCTTCCAACTGATGCTTTAGAAATCAGAATGAAAAATGGTAAGGAATATGAAACAAAGAAGCTATCTAAAGGCGATCATTATATTAGGGTAGATATTGAGGAAGTAGTATTTTTCTTACTTGCTGGTCATGCCCTCCCTTTAACAAAAATAGAAAGTATTGATGATATTAAAAATATTGAAAGCCTTGATTATAATGATTTAGTATTTATTAATAATAAATATAATAAGAAAGAATATGTAATGTATTTTGAAGAAGATAATGTGGTTAAGAAAAAATGCATTAGCTTATAGGAGCAGAAAATGAAATTTAAAAAATTATTATTCATTTTTATAATATCTTTATGTATCTTGATGGTCGCTTGTAAAGAAAACAATAATAAAGAAAATGGTGATAATGGAAATACTTCTAATGGGGAGGAAGAACAAGTCTCAATAAGCAGTATTAAACAAGGAGAAGAAGATTCTTTTAAAAATTACTTAGTTTTGTTTGGTAGAACTTATTTTAGCCAAGGTAGACTTGCTCTAGATCACTGTGGTACTGGTTTTGAGACATCATTTAAAGGCACAAGTTTATCATTAGAAGTAATAGCCGCTAGTACTACCACATTAATGGTAGTATATGTGGATGGGGTGGAATATAAAACTATTAGAGTAACTAGAAATGGTACTATTAAAGTTTGTAAAGACTTAGAAGATAAAGAACATATCGTAAGAGTTATTAAAGCATCATCTACTGCAAGTGGTCCAGTATTAATTAGTGAAATTAATACTGATGGAGTTATTAATAAATACCAAAAAGATTATAAAATTAGTATTGAATTTGTAGGGGATTCAATTACTTGTGGAGCAGGAACACTAGCTGATAATACTACTCCGACTACTTCATTTGATAATAATGATGTAACTAAAGCATATTCATATGTTTGTGCAAATTTACTTGGTGCATACTTTTCAATATCAGCTACTGAAGGTATATGCGTTAAAGCAACAACAGCAGTTAAGACTCAAAGTATTGATTTATATCAAAGTTATTCATTAAATAATCATGCAAAATATGATTTTAGTAGAACTAATGATATTGTAGTTATTAATTTAGGAACAAATGATGCAGATTATTTAGCAGGTCATCCTGAATATGCAAATGATTTTGCTAATGATTATTTAGAACTTGTCAATCTAATTAGAGAGAAGAATCCAAAAGCAGAAATTATTTGTATTTATGGTCATATGGGTGTTAATTCTAAAATTAGAGAAGGTATTAGAAAAGTAGTGTCAGATTTATCATCAAATGGTGATGATCATATCTACTGGTGCCCAGTAACTAGTGACTTTAGTGGTGCAGGGAGCCATCCAGGAATGGCTGGGGCTTACAAGCAAGGTGTAGAATTGTATAAATTCATAATCGATAATAATTTAGTTGATACAAGCTTAATTGAGGAAACTAGTAGTGAAAAGCCATATATTGATGGCAAAAAGTTAGTTGTTTTTGGTGATTCAATTACTGCCTTAGGTACTTGGGGAAAAGACGCAGCTGCAGACTTAAACATGTATTTTTTCAATGCCGCAATGGGTGGAATTACATCAGCTCAAGGAATTGATAGATTTAATGCAGTGGTAAAAGAATCTGGTGCTGATTTTGTAACGATATGTTTTGGCCAAAATGATTTAATTATGAATACATACAATACGCCAAAAGTAAGTTTAGCTGATTTTAAAACAAATATGACAAGGATTGTAGAGATGGTAAGAAGTATTGGGGCAATACCGATTCTACTTACTACTAACCCTCTAAACCCAGATATCTTTTGGACTGCTCAAGGGCAAAAGCCAGAAAACTATACTGAAGTTGGTGGTGATCCACTAGCTTGGTTAGATGAGTATAATAAAGTAACTAGGACTGTAGCACAGGAAACTAAATGCGATTTAGTTGATATGCGCGTACAGTTTAGTGAAAAATATTATCGTAATGCTTTATCTGATGGCATACACCTTAATGCTAGAGGTAATGAAATCTTTAAAGATGCCCTAATTTCTTATTTTAGAAATAGATATGCAAACGATCCAAATGCGCAAAAAGTCAATGAAGAAGATTTAAATGTATATGTAGATAGTAGTGAGCGTGTAAGCATCATTAGTAAAAATGGTACTGATTGGTATACAGTTGATACAAGTCTAATGAAAATAGAAAGTGGTGTAGATTCAGTATACTTTTATAATACTAATGGGCTTTGGCCAGAAGCACACTATACGCTTACTCACCCAGTAGTAGTAGATTATAGTAGTGGTGTTTTGTATTATGATATTGAAGTAGCTAATGTTAATACAAGCGTTTTGATATTCTTTAATGGTTCTACACCATCTGCTTATCAAAATGGGGAATATGTAGTTATTAATTCATATATATCAGAATCTGTAAATTCGGTTGGTGATATCGAAGGACCTTGCCATTTAGTTGGTAGTATTAAGTTGAGTGATTTTAATATTTCTAAAGCATATTTAAGAGATGGCAAATTAATTATTAACGGTATAAAAGTGTTTGCTGCTGGTAACAGTGGTGCACGTATTACAGTTAAAGAACTAAGTGTAGGATTAGGAGAATAATATGGAAAAGTTTAAAGTAGCAATTATTGGATGTGGATCTAGAGGATGCGAAACTTATGGTAGGTTAGTAAAAGAGTTACCTGATAAGTTTGAAATAGTAGCTTTATGTGACATTAGACAAGATCGACTAGATAAATATAGCGCTGAATTTGGCATTGATAAAAAGAATACATTTTTAGGCGAAGATGAATTCTTTAAAGAAAGAAGAGCAGATGTATTATTTATTTGTGTCCTTGATAAAGATCATGTACGTATTGCTATAAAAGCTCTAAATCTTGGCTATCATTTGTTATTAGAAAAACCAATCACAGCTGACATAGATGAATGCAAGGCTTTGCTTGAAGCTAAAAAGAAGAGCGGTAAAGAAGTAATAGTATGCCATGTATTAAGATATGCTAATGCTTTTGTAAAGGTTAATGAATTAATTGAAGAAGGTGTAATTGGTAACCTTGTTTCCATTCAAGCATTAGAGCAAGTAGGTTGGTTCCACCAAGCTCATAGCTTTGTAAGAGGTAATTGGCGTGATACAATTGATACAACACCAATGATTATGGCTAAGTGTTGCCATGATTTAGATTTATTGCAATTCTATGCTAAATCTAGATGCAAAACTATTTCTTCAATTGGTGATTTGCGTTTCTTTAAAAAAGAAAATATGCCATCCTATGCTACCCATATGTGTATAGATTGTCCGCGTATTAATAAATGTCCATATAGTGCAAAAATTATCTATATTGATGGTTGGATTGCAAGAGGTAAACCAGCTAATCAGTGGCCATTTAATGTTATAACTGAGGCTAACCCGCTAACAAAGGATGCCCTACTGGATGCCATCAAGAATACTAATTATGGAAGATGCGTATTTGATTGTGACAACAATGCAGTTGATAATCAAGTAGTTATGATGGAATTTGAAAATGGCGTAACAGCTAGTCTTACTATGATGGGCTTTACAGGATGTGTTGGCCGTATTATGAAGTTTTACGGCACAATCGGTGAAATTGACTTAGACGAAGAAAAGAGTGTAATTGAAGTCAAAAGATTTGCTTTACCTAAAGAGGTTATCAAGATTGATGATTTAGTAAACCCTGATTCAATGGCTCATGGTGGTGGCGATTACATGATTGTTCAAAGCTTATATGATGCTATATCTAACCATAATGCTAAGACTACTTTAGAACAATCAATTGAAAGCCACTTAATGGCAATTGCGGCTGAAAAGTCAAGATTAAATGGTGGCGCTAAGGAACTAGTTCACTAAGATGGGTTATTTTAAAATAAAAAAATATAATGATAACTTGTATCAACTAATTGATAAACTAGGCGTTATTTCCACTTTAGTAATAGGAGAAAATAAAGCTTTAGTATTTGATACATGTTACGGCTTTGCGAATCTTTTAGAAGAAGTAAAAACTATTACTGACAAAGAATTAATAGTAGTATCTTCACATGGCCATATGGATCATACAGCAGGAAATTTTCATTTCGATAAAGTCTATATTAATAAACTTGATTACGATCTTTGTGTAAGACATAATAGTCTAGCTATGCGTAAAACTAATATAGCTCGTGCAAAAGAGATAGGTGCAATTGATGAATCTTTTGATGTTAATAATTATCTAGCCCAAAATGAAGGTAATTTAGAATTCATTAATCCAGGCGATGTATTTGATTTGGGTGGCTTGCATGCTAAAGTTATTAATATGGAAGGCCACACGCCTGGATCAATTGGTATCTTATTAGAAAAGTGGAGGCTATTATTAGTAGCTGATGCCACATGTCCTTACGTTTGGATGTTTTTAGATGAATCGCTACCTCTATCTAAATATATAGAAATGTTAGAGAGAGTAATAAAACTTGACTTTGAGGAATTTCTAGTAGGTCATGATGCTAGACTATTTAAAAAAGAAGAAATGGTAGGCTTTTTAGAATTAGCTAAAAGAGTGGATCCTAAGAAATCATTTAAAGTAAATTATGAAGGATTTGAAAATAATTCATATTGTTATACGGAAGCAATAGATAAAGAACATATAACAAGTGCAGTTATATTTAATCCTGATAAAATAAAATAATATTTAAAAACAGCTTAAAGTGAATGCTTATAAGCTGTTTTTTAATGAAATAAAAAAATAGTTGTTGTATAATGGTTATATAGATATATGGAGGTAAAATATGTACGCTAAAAATGCTTGGAAAAAATATGAAGGAAACGCAAAAGTTGTTTTTGATTTCTGTGAAGGGTACAAAGACTATATAAGTGTAGGCAAAACAGAAAGATTATGCGTTGAAGAAGCAAAAAGGCTAGCTGAAGCTAAAGGATTTAAACCACTTGAAAGTTTTAAGACTCTTAAAGCTGGTGATAAAGTTTATGCAATTAATAAAGGTAAAAATATTGCTTGCTTTGTAATTGGTAAAAAGCTTGTTGAAGAAGGTTTAAGAGTACTTGGTGCACATATCGATTCGCCAAGACTTGATATTAAACAAAACCCATTATATGAATCTAATGGTTTTGCATTGCTTGATACTCATTATTATGGTGGTGTTAAGAAATACCAATGGGTTACAATTCCTCTTGCAATGCATGGAGTTGTATTCTTAAAAGATGGCACTAATATAGAAGTACATGTTGGAGAAAATGATGACGATCCAGTTTTAGGAATTGGTGATTTATTAATCCATTTAGCAGCTGATCAATTACAAAAGACTGGTGCTAAAGTTATTGAAGGTGAAGACCTAGATGTAACAGTTGGTAATATGCCACTTAAAGATAGCGAAAAAGATAAAGTTAAAGCTAATATTCTAGCTATATTAAAAGAAAAATATGGATTTGAGGAAGAAGATTTTTTAAGCGCAGAACTTGAAATGGTTCCTGCTGGTAAAGCTAGAGATTATGGTCTAGACCGTAGCATGATAGCCGGTTATGGACATGATGATAGAGTTTGTGCTTATACTTCTTTAATGGCTGTACTTGATACTCCTATTGTAGAATACACAAGTTGCGCGATTTTAGTTGATAAAGAAGAAATTGGATCTGTTGGAGCAACAGGTGCGCAATCTAAATTCTTTGAAAATGTAATTGCAGAATTAATTAGTAAGCAAGGTGAATACTCTGATTTAAAACTTCGCCATGCATTTGAAAATACAATGATGTTAAGTTCAGATGTTAGTGCCGGATTTGATCCACTATATCCGGGTGCTAATGATGCTAAAAACGCTGCTTACCTTGGAAATGGTATTTGCTTCAATAAATTCACTGGTCGTGGTGGAAAAGGTGGAGCTAATGATGCAATGCCAGAATACTTTGCGAAGATTAGAAATATCTTAGATAATGCTAATATCCACTTCCAAACATCAGAACTTGGTCGTGTTGACCAAGGTGGTGGTGGCACAATAGCTTACATTTTAGGTAATTATAATATGAATGTAATTGATGCTGGTATTGCTGTTCTTAATATGCATGCACCAATGGAAATTGTATCTAAAGTAGATGTATATGAAACATATAAAGCATATATTGAATTCATTACAAAGCTATAATTAGAGGTAGTCTTACGAAGAGCAAAAAGATTCGCGATTTAGTGTTTATGGGCATCGGCCTAGCACTAATGATAATATGTTCAAAAATTAGTTTTATGGTAGGAGCAATACCGATTACATTGCAAACTTTTGCGGTGTTTATTTGCTCACTAATTTTAGGCTGGAAAGCTAGCATTGTATTTTTTGTATATGCCGCCTTAGGCTTAGTAGGCCTACCAGTATTTTCTAGTGGTGGTGGATTTGCGTATGTATACTCCCCAACTTTTGGTTTTATTATTAGCTTCATACCAGCATCAATCATAATTGGGCTGGGATCCAAATCAGATAAAAAGTATTTAAAATATGTTACATCTTTATGCGGCTTACTTTTAATCAATATAATTGGTGTCGCATATATGTATTTTATCTTTAATTTTTATATGGATACTAATAAGAGTATACTAGCAATTATCCAAATAGGAGTGCTACCTTTTATTTTAAAAGATGTGGCAGTAGCGATTGTATCTTGCATTATATATTCAAGAATTAAAATAGTATTAGATAGAAACGAATAAAAGAAGGAGAATGGTTATGGAAATGAAATTTTATCGTTGTAAAGTGTGTGGAAAGATCGTGGCAATAGTTAAGCAAACTAAAGTGCCTCTAATGTGCTGCGGAAAGATGATGGAAGAAATAGTTCCTGGTGAAGTAGATGCTTCAGTTGAAAAGCATGTACCAGTATGGGAAATAAAGGATAATGTGGTAGAAGTAAAAGTAGGATCTATTGCTCATCCAATGATTGAAGAACATTATATTGAATGGATTGCTCTTCAAACTAAGAATGGTAACCAAAGAGTAAAGCTTGCTCCAAATCAAGCTCCTGTTGCTCATTTTGCAATTTTACCTGGTGATGAAGTATTAGCAGTTTATGCTTATTGCAACTTACATAGTTTATTTAAAGGATAATATTGATGCTATTTATTGAATATCCTAAATGCAGCACTTGTATTAAAGCCAAGAAATGGTTAGATGATAATAACATTAGATACGTAGATCGTAACATTAAATTAGATAACCCAACAATCGATGAGTTAAGAAAGTGGATTAAGTTATCTAATTTGCCATTTAGAAAAGTATTTAATACAAGCGGTCTACTTTATAAAGAATATAATTTAAAAGACAAACTTGATTACATGAGTGATGAAGAAAAACTAGAATTACTAGCTAGCAATGGTATGTTGGTTAAAAGGCCAATAATAGTAGAAGAAAGCTTTGTCTTGTTTGGCTTTAAACAAGAAGAGTGGATGGCTAAATTACTTAAGAGGTAGATATGTCTGAAATTTTAGAAATAGTAATGTTAGTAGCATTTGGCGTGTCATGGCCAATTAGTTTGATTAAAAACATTAAATCTAGATCTACTAAAGGAGTTAGCATCTTATTTTATTTCTTAATACTTTTTGGATATGTGGCGGGAATTATATCTAAGTTCACTAATGAAGCATATATGGCTAGTATTAATGAAAAATGGTATGTGTTGATTTTTTATTTCTTTAATTTTACAGTAGTTGGCTTAAATATCATTGTTTATTTTAGAAATAAAGCAATTGAAGCTAAAGAGGTATAGGAATACCTCTTTTTTTAAAAGCGTTTTCTTTTAAAAATATGTTTATTATATTTTCTAATAATGTATAATGTAGGTAATAGAGGTAGCGATGCAAATTAGTAATACAAGAAAGAAGGCATTCGTTTGGATCTTGTATGAAAGGTAATCATCGCCGAACATTTAATTTAGGCATAAATTAAGTGTGGGGTTATAGATAAGATCTATAACACTCCTACTATTAAGTAGAGGCGCTATGTAAAGGTTATACAAATACTTTTTTATGGATGCGTCTTTATACAAGATGCTTTTTTTATTGCAAATTAAGGAGGTATATTATGAAAAAGCTATTTGTATTAATGATGTTAGTAGTACTTGGTTTATTTTTGAGTGCTTGTGGAGGAGTGAAGTTTAATGAAAGCAAAGGCGAACTAGTTATTGGCCTTGAGTGTGAATATTCTCCATTTAACTGGACTGAAACTACTAAGAGCGAAACGAATGTAGAGATTTATGGACAAAGCGGATTATACGCAGAGGGATATGATATCCAAATTGCAAGAAGAGTCGCAGATAGTCTAGGTTTAAAACTTGTTGTTAAGAAGATTGCTTGGGAAGGATTAATCCCTGCTTTACAAAGCGGCGATATCGATGCCATTATTGCTGGTATGAGCCCAACTGAAGAAAGAAAAGAATCAATTAACTTTTCTAATCCATATTATAGAAGTGAACATGTAGTTATCGTAAAAGATGGTGGTAGATTTGCTAATGCTACTAGATTTGCGGATTTTGCTGGTGCTAATGTGATTGGCCAAAAAGGAACAGCTTACGAAGATTTAGCTAGTCAGCTTGCAACTCGTGCTGGAGCTAATGCTCAAGCTCCACTTGGTACAGTTCCACTAATTATTTCTTCAATACTTGCGGATAGTACTGATGTTACGGTTGTAGAAAAGCCAGTTGCCCTTGGTGTATGTGCATCGAATCCTAGCCTAAAATGGATAAAGTTAGAAGAAGCATTTGAAGTAGATGAAGCAGATGTTGTGGTAAGTATTGGTGTTAGAAAAGTTGATACTAATTTATTAGATAGAATTAATGATGCTTTAGCTAGTATAAGTGATGCTGATAGGGAAGCGTTAATGTTAAATGCCGTTAACGCTAGTGCAGAATAATGCTATTAACAGGATTTTTTGGGTGGATAGCTAGAATTATTAATGAATATGCCAAACAAATTCTTTTTGGTATTGGTAGAACATTACTTTTATCACTAGTTGGTACAATAGTAGGTTTTATCATTGCTTGCCTATTTTCATATATTAAGACTAAAAAAGAAGTCGGCATTGTTGGGAAAATCTTAAAAGGATTTGTTAATGGGTATGTAACTATCATTCGTGGAACACCGATGATGGTTCAAGCATTGATATTTTATTATTCATTCAAGATGATGGGCGTAAATTGGGACCCACTTACAGCAGGGTTATTTACTGTATCAGTAAACACAACTGCTTACTTAACTGAAGTATTAAGGGGTGGCATAGAAAGTGTTGATGAAGGACAATATGAAGCGGCTCGTAGTATTGGTATGAGCAGTTTTAAATCGATGATTTTTATTGTATACCCTCAAGCTATTAAGAATTCAATGGCATCAATTGGTAACGAATTTATCGTTAACATCAAGGATACATCAGTATTAAATGTAATTGGGGTAATTGAAGTATATAATGCTTGCTTGATGGCAGGTAATAAATATTATAAAGTAGTAGAAGCAATGTGCATTGCGGCAGTTATTTATTTAATTATGACTTTAACATCTTCATACTTATTAAAGAAATTAGAATTAAGAATTGGTAGTCCAGTTAAAGAAATAACTAGTTCAAACTGAGGTAAAAGATGATTCTAGAAATTGAAAACTTAAAGAAGAGTTTTGATAACCAAGAAGTATTAAAAGATATAAATTTAAATGTTGATAAAGGTGAAGTAATATGCATCCTAGGTTCATCTGGATCAGGTAAATCAACACTTCTTAGATGCATAAATTTGCTTAATAATTATGATGGCGGAACAATTTTATTTAATGGTAAAAACATATTAGATGAAAATGTAAACGAATTAAGAAGTAAAATTGGCATGGTATTTCAATCTTTCAATCTATTTAACAACTTAAATGTTTTAAAAAACTGTATGGTTGGTCAAATCAAGGTTTTAAAGAAATCTAAAGAAGAAGCTAAAGCCAAAGCATTAGAAACACTTGATTTAGTTGGTATGAGTGATTTTGTAAACAAGAATGTTAAACAACTATCCGGTGGTCAAAAGCAAAGAGTTGCTATTGCTAGAAGCTTATGCATGGCTCCAGATATTATTTTATTTGATGAACCAACTAGTGCTTTAGATCCTGAGATGGTTGGAGAAGTATTAAACGTCATTAAGAAAGTAAAAGATACGGGAGTTACCATGATAATTGTCACTCATGAAATGCAATTTGCGAAAGAAGTATCAAGTAGAGTTGTATTTATGAATGATGGTGTAATATTAGAAGATAGACCAACTAAAGATTTCTTTGAAAATCCTGCAAACGACCGTACAAGAGAATTCTTAAAACGCTATTTAGAAAACAACTAAAAGGAAAAGTTTGTGCTTTTCCTTTTTTTTAAATCGTTTTTAAATTATAATATATATGGAGATTGTTATGAAAAGAATAAGAATATCTTTAATATTAAATATAATTAATGCGACATTCGTAGCATTTGCGTGTATTGCAATGCTGAGTGGATTCCACTTTATGAGTGATGACACAATTCTAGAACTAGCAAGTTTGAGCGCTTTTCAGTTCTTCACATTTGACTCAAACTTACTTTTAGGAATAGTAACTGTAGTGTTTATTGTATATGAAGTATTATTGCTAAGAGAAAAAATAGATAATATTCCAAGACTTGTATACTTACTAAAATATGTATCCACAGTAGCTGTTAGTTTAACGATGTTAACAGTAATAATATTACTTGCTCCTCAAGCACAAAAAGGATACTTTTCGTTATTTATGAATAGCAATTTGTTTTTCCATTTTTTGTGTCCTTTTATAGCAATTATCATTTTTGGCTTTTTTGAAAAAGATAATAATATTATATTCAAAGACACATGGTATGGTATTATCCCAACTGGTCTATATGCAATTTATTATACAATTAATGTGTTTGCCCATATGGAAAATGGAAAAGTAGATTTTGTTCATGATTGGTATGGGTTTGCCCAAGGCGGAGCAGTTGGCATTATCACATCGGTATTAATGATGTTTGGCTCAACATACTTTATTAGCGTACTACTATATTTATTAAATAAGAAAGTATTAAACAATTGATAGGAGAAAATTATGAATATTTACGAATCAGCAGAAGATTATTTAGAAAGAATACTAATTCTAAAAGAAAAACAAGGTAAAGTAATATCTTTAGATATCGCTAATTCTATGAATTATTCAAAAGCTAGCGTATCTAGAGCAATGAAGAACTTAAGAGAAAATGGCTATATTAGCGTAAATAGCCTAGGTGAGATTGACCTAACACCTAAAGGTGCAGATATTGCTAATAGAATATATGAGCGTCATCAAATGATATCAAAAGTATTAATGATGATAGGAGTTAGTGAAGAAGTAGCCTTAAGAGATGCATGTAAAATTGAACATGATTTAAGCGAAGAAACATTTGAAGCAATAAAAAGACATAACGAACAATATAACAAAAAATAATGCTTATTTTTAAGCATTATTTTTATTATATTTCTTGACAATAACTAAATATAGGTATAAAATGGATATAGTTAGCGGTGGCTAACTAATATTTATGATTATGAGTTAGCATATGCTAACTAAAAGGAGGATATTATGCCAATAGTAGTAGCACCGGAAAATACGTTGCTTAGGATCATTAAAGTTTTGGTTGATGAAAAGACAAAAAGACATTTAGAGAACTTAGGCATTTTAGTAAATGCTAATATTACTGTTCTTGCTAAAAACGATGGAAATGTAATTGTAAAAATAAAAGATGGCAGACTTGCATTAAATAAAGAAACTGCCTTAAAAATATTTGTTGCTTAGGAGGATTTTATGAATAAATGGGTTAATGAATTTGCAATCGGTGAAGAAGGTAAAATTGTAAAAGTAGTAGCCGAAGGTAAAATTAAAAGAAGATTATTTGATATGGGGGTTACACCTGGTGCTAGTATCGTTTTAAAGAAAGTAGCACCACTTGGTGATCCAATTGAAGTTACATTAAGAGGATACGAATTAACTTTAAGAAAAGATGAAGCCAAGTGTATATATGCGGAGGTGATAAAATGAAGTTTGCATTAGCAGGAAATCCTAACTGTGGGAAAACAACACTATTTAATTCACTAACAGGTGCTACAGCTCATGTTGGTAACTGGCCTGGAGTAACTGTAGATAAAAGAGAAGGCGTTTATAAAAAGTTAGAAGAAAGAGTAAGTATTATTGACTTACCTGGTATTTATTCTTTATCGCCATATACACCTGAAGAAGTAGTATCACGTAATTTCATATTAGATGAAAAACCTGATTGTATCATCAATGTAGTTGATGCTACAAATTTAGAAAGAAATCTATACTTAACTACTCAAGTTTTAGAAATTGATGTTCCAGTAGTAATTGCTCTAAATATGATGGACGCTCTAAGAAGTAGTGGTAGTAAGATTAAAGTAAGTGATATTGAAAAAGCATTTGGAGTTAGATGCGTTGAAATATCAGCTTTAAAGAATCAAGGATTAGATGAATTGATGAAGGTAGCATATAGTGAAGCAAGACGTCCAAGACGTGGAATGAGCGTACTTTCAAGTAGTAGAATTAGTCAAGTAATTGAACAAACAACTAATAAACTAAATGAAAAAAAGATTGAAAGTCCTTTGTTTCATGCTATTAAATTAATTGAAAATGATGAAATTGAAATCAATATGCATCCTGAGATTGCCAAAGGGGTTGAAGAATTAAAAACTCAAGAACCTAAAGATGAATTTGATGGTGATTATGAAGCAATCGTAGCAGATCAAAGATATAAATATATTAGCGAACACTTCGCTAATACAGTTATAAAATCAAATAATCAGGATGGCTTAACTAAATCAGATAAGATTGATAAAGTATTGACACATAGAATATGGGGTATTCCTATTTTTCTTGCCATTATGTTTATTGTATTCCATTTAACATTCTCAGAAGATTTACTATTTTTAAATGGCATATTTGGCTTAGAAATTAAAAATGAAGGATTTATTAATTTCTTAACAGGAATGGGAGCTGAATTTGATGAAGAAAGTGGGGCTTTAATTCCACTTGCTGGTATTCCATCGCTTGGTGTATTTCTTCAAAGCTGGATGGGTTGGTTAACCGGAAGTATTATTGATCTATTTAATAGTTTTATGCCAGAAGGTACATGGTATACTGGATTAGTTTGTGATGGTTTATTAACAGGTTTAGATTCTATTTTTAGTTTCTTACCGCAAATATTATTATTGTTCTTATTTATATCAATTCTAGAAGATAGTGGATATATGGCACGTGTTGCCTTTATCATGGATAGAGCATTTAGAAAGTTTGGTTTAAGTGGAAAAGCATTTATCCCACTTTTAATGGGATTTGGTTGTTCAGTACCAGCTATGATGGGTGCAAAAACTCTTGAAGATGAAAGAGAACGTGATATGACAATTCGTCTTACACCATTCTTTAGCTGTGGAGCTAAAGCACCTATTTGGGCAATGCTAGCTTTTGCGGTTGCTGGATCATTCTTAGGTGATATATTTGTATTTAGTATTTATTTACTAGGAATTGTTGTGGCAATAATAGCAGCTATTATCATGAAGGCATTCTCAAAGAACTATGAAGTTCCACCATTTATTATGGAGCTACCAAATTATCGTGCTCCACAATTTAAGAACTTAATGGCACATCTATGGGAAAAAGCAAAACACTTTATTGTTAAGGCATCTACTATAATTACTGCTGCCATCATCTTAATTTGGTTCTTGTCAAGCTTTGGCTGGGCATTTTGGGAAGGAATGGTTGATGATATTGATTCTTCGATTTTAGCATCTTTAGGTAAGGTTTTACAATATTTCTTCTGGCCACTTGGTTGGGCTCAAGGAGAAGAAGGTTGGAAATTTACTGTTGCCACAATAACAGGTTTGATAGCGAAAGAAGATGTTGTAGCTACAATGGCCCAACTTGGATTATGTGATGAAGCAGGTGAATCAATCTTATTTGCGATGAGTAATTCAAGAATATATGCTTTTGCTGCTTATAACTTATTCACATTCCCATGCTTTGCAGCTATTGCTACTGCTAAAGGTGAATCAAGTAAGAAAGCATTCCCTATTACTCTTGCTTTTTGGTTCTTTGGATCATATGTAATTTCATTATTCATATTCTTAATTGGTCTAGTGTTTGAGGCTGCATGGTGGCTTGGCTTATTAGTTGTATTAATGATAGCTGGTGCAATCGTTTTAGCAGGATATTATGTATCAAAAAGAAAAAGATTACAAAATGCATAATTAGGAGGTAAGTTATGAAATGGTTTGAACCATTAATTGCGATTGCCGCTATATTTTCAGTGATTCTACCAATCATACTAAAAATAAAAGCTAAAAGAAGCGGTAAGGGAAGTTGCTCTTGTGGATGTGATTGCAGCAGTTGCTCTAAAGACTGCGCTAAAAATTTCAAAAAATATATTAATTCAAAAGAGTTTAAAAACTACTGCAATGATTTAAATGAATAAATTTGATTAAATAAAGCTAGCACGAAATATCGTACTAGCTTTTTAGTATTTGTAAATAATACAAAAACATTGGAAAAAAAGGCAATTTATAATATAATTTATTATATAAGTGATATTTTGCACTATTTTATGTAATAAGAAAAAGAGGTGAATAATCTATAATGAGTGAAAAAAGATATGTATTAGAAACATATGCATTATCTAAAAAGTACAAAGATAAACTTGCTGTTGATTGCGTTAATATGCATATCGAAGAAGGCGATATTTATGGATTCGTTGGGGAAAATGGTGCTGGTAAGACTACTATCATTCGTCTTATCACTGGACTTGCTAACCCAACAAGCGGTAGATATGCTTTGTTTGGAATTAATAGCGCTGATAAGAGAATTGGCGAAGCAAGAAAATTAATGAGCGGAATTGTAGAAGCGGTATCAGTTAATAGGTCAATGAATGCTTTAGATAACCTAAAACTACAATGTTTAATCAATGATACTAAAAAGACTGATGAAGAATTGATTAATTTAATTAATCGAGTAGGCCTAGTTTATAATGAAATCGCCAAGAAAAAAGCAGGTGACTTTTCTTTAGGTATGCGCCAAAGATTAGGACTTGCTATTGCCATGATTTCAGATCCTAAATTCATTGTACTAGATGAACCAATGAATGGTCTAGATCCTCAAGGATTTATTGATGTTCGTGAAACAATTATTAAACTTAATAAAGAGGGTGTAACATTTTTAATTTCTAGCCACATCTTATCAGAACTCGATAAAGTTTGTAACAAAATTGGTGTTATATCTCATGGTAAATTATTAGATGAAATAAGCATAGATGATTTACATGCAAAATCAAGAAAGAAAATAGTAATTGTAGCTAACGAAATTGAAGATATTAAAGATTATTTAGTATCTAAATTAGATTTAAAAGAAATAGAAGTTGAAAATGAAACATTATTTATATTTGATGATGTAGATATTAATTTAGTAATGTCTTCATTAGTAAATGGTAATAAACTAGTTAAAGATATATGCGTTAAAGAAGATACAATTGAAGACTACTACATTAATTTAGTAGTGGGAGGTAAACATGCTTAGTTTACTAAAAGCTGACTTATTTAGAATTTTTAGGGGTAAGCTTGCTCGCATTGGTTTAATCATTGCTACTGCTTTACCAGTTGTAATTGTTTTAATGTATTATGGCATTGAATTATCAATGAAAGCGATGGCTGATGGTGAAGATGTTAGTATGGGACTATTCAGTGTAGCATCAATGATAAAAAGTGCTTTTTCCGTTTCTGATAATATTGGGTTAGTGATTGTTATATTTTCTGTAATATTTGTTTCACTAGATATAGTGAATGGAACATTGCGTAATAAAGTAATAGCAGGTCACTCTAGAACGACAATATACTGTTCGCATTTATTAGCATCAGTTATTTATAACCTAATAATGATTACTGTATATGCTTCAATTACGATTTTACTTACATTATTGTTATTTAAACAACCATCATTTTCAGCTGAAGAACTAAAAGGTTTAATTTATTCAGTGATTATTGGTATAGCTACATACGTGTTTATGGCAACTGTAACTACATTCTTAGCTTTGATTTTAGGATCAATTGCTCCATCAATTATCCTAACAGTAGCATTTACAATGGTAATCGCCTTTGTTACGATGATATTCTATGTGGTATTCCAATTTGGTATGTTTGAGGATATGGAAAAATTCGAACCATTAAAATATGTATTATACTTCATTCCATTATTCGCTAATGGATCTACCCTTGCTGCTACGGAAGTAAATAGTACGGTATTCTTGGAAGGAATGATATCATATGTATTATTTGGCGGTCTTAATGTATTTTTAGGAGTACTAGCATTTAATAAAAAAGATTTAAAATAGAGGTTAAAAAATGGTAGGTAGCACAAAACTTGTTAAATTAGATAAAATATTAAAAAAGTATAATTGTATAAATAATATCTATGCTAAGGTAGAAGCTACCAACCCATCGGGATCAATTAAAGATAGAGCCTGCTTCTATATGCTATCAAAAGATAAAGAGTTAGGTTTATTAAAAGATGGTGGAACTGTAGTAGAGGCTACTAGTGGAAATATGGGAATATCCCTTGCTTTTTTTCAAAAAGAATTAAACTATAAAGCAATTATTGTGATGCCATCAAGTATGTCAGTTGAGCGTAGAGCCATGATTCAAAAGTATGGAGCAACGCTAGAACTAGTTGATGGTGGTATGCAACAGTGTAAACAAAGGGCAAGTGAGATAGTTGCCTCTACAAAGAATGCTATAATGTTTAGACAATTTGAAGATAAAAATAATGCTTTAGCACATTTTTATACAACCGCTCCCGAAATTGATAAGGAAGCAAAAGCTGATTATATATTTGCTGGTATTGGTACGGGTGGAACAATTAGCGGTATTGGTAAATATTATAAAGATAATAAATTAGATACAAAAATAGTAGGTATTGAGCCAAATGAATCCCCTCTAATTACTAAAGGTGAAGCGCATCCACATCTAATTCAAGGAATTGGGGCCAACTTTATTCCTGATATTTTAGATTTAAAAGTAGTTGATGAAGTGACTTTAGTTAAAGGTGAAGAAGCAATAAAGATGGCTAAAATGATTAGAGATTTAGAAGGTATTGATTGTGGATACTCAAGTGGAGCAGCGTTAGCTGGTGCTATCAGTTATCTAAATAATCTAGGTATTAAAAATAAAAATGTAGTTGTAATATTCCCCGATCGAGGTGATAGATATTCATGGTAGGTATTTATAATAAAGATTGTTATTCTTGCTTTTTAAAAGAAACTACTAATTACTTAACAGGTAGTGAAACTTCTTTAGAAGAAATTAAGAAGTCATTTCTAGCTAACATTAGTGATGATAAAGAGTACTTAGATAGTTTTATTAGCAAGATTGACATAATAAAAAAAGAATTAAAAGACGATTTAGAGTTCTATATGATATCTGATCCAGCTATTGATTCATCTGAAGAAGTAGTGCTAGCTTACCCTGGTTATAAAGCAATTACATGTTATAGAATAGCCCATGTTTTGCGTGAGATTGGCTTAAAAGTCCAAGCAAGATTAATTAGTGAACTAGCTCATTCGGCTACAGGAATTGATATTCATCCAGCTGCTAAAATCGGTACACCATTTTTTATTGACCATGGTACTGGTATAGTAATAGGGGAAACTACAATCATTGGATCACGTGTAAAGATTTACCAAGGTGTAACTTTAGGAGCATTATCACTAGAAAATGCTACTAGCTTACGTGGTGTTAAAAGACATCCTACCATTGAAGATAATGTTACGATTTATGCATGTGCTTCAATATTAGGTGATATAACAATTGGGGCTAACTGTACAATTGGGGCTAACGTATTTTTGACTGAAAGCGTGATGCCAGATCAAAAAGTTACAATTGGCAAGCCAACACTTGTATTTAAGGACAAAAAATAAATAGGAAATATTTATTAAATAAATATAAGGTGAATATAATGTTTGATTTTGATTTTGAAGAAAAAAGTGCTGAACAAAAAGAAAAAGAACTATACGAAGAAGCATCTAAGAGGCAAGCCAGTATTGCTAGAAGAGTAATATGCGGGGTATTTTGTGGATTAGGTGGCACTTATTTATTAATTGGCATAGCCGCCCTAATTATTAGTGAAGATTTGGAAACTAATATATTTGGTTTTGTGTTTGGTGGCATTGGCTTATTATTTTTATTATTAGGTATTACTTTATTCTTTGTATTACCAAAAAAAGGCAATTACGAAAGATATAAAAAAAGTGTTAACCGATTTGGTTATGTGAATTCTTACACTGCCTCTACAAAACTAGAGATGTTAGAACAAGAAAATAAAGAATTAAAAGAAAGAATAGAATCTCTTGAAAAGAAAGTTAGAGATTTAGAGGATAAATAATGAATAAATTTTCTCCATATTTAAAACAAAAAAAGAAATTATTAAAAGAACTTATTAATAGACTAGATGAAAAATTTGAATTTGCTTCAGTTCTAGCTACTGATGTAGTTAGTAAAAATTATATGGTTGATACAAAAATATCTGGTATTTCTCCATCTAATATAACAGAAGCTGGATTTGTAGTTAGAGTTTATAAAGATCATAAATATTATGAATATTCATTTAATGAAATTAAAGCTAACCTAATCGACAAAATCGTTAGTGAAATTGAATTAATGGTTAACCAAAATAAAGGTATTGAAGACTTAAAGGCTACTAAAATTACAGAAGAAAAGTTAACTAAGAAATTCAAACGTTTAACAAAAGGTACACAATTAAGTGACGAACAAATCCTTGCTAAACTAGATGAAGTAGTAAAAATTGGTGCAAACTTTGATAAAGCTGTAATTAATGCTCGTGCTAGTATTGAATTTTCTGAATTTTCAAAGATGTATATATCAGCTGATCGCGACCTTGAACAATTCTATACATGGATTAATCCACGTACATTTGTATTAGTAGGTAAAGATGATAACATTAAATATGCATATGATGGATTTGGAACTAATGATTCTGATTATGCATTTAGTCATTTAAAAGAATCAATTGTGGATGTTGCTAAGTTAGCTTTAGAATTATGCAGCGCCTCTATGCCTACTCCTGGTAAATATACAATTATTACTGACCCTTCAATTACAGGCTTAATCGCTCATGAAGCATTTGGCCATGGACTAGAAATGGACCAATTTGTTAAGGATAGAGCAAAAGGTGCAGAATACATGGGTAAAAGAGTAGCAAGTAAACATGTAACAATGCACGATGGAGCTAAAGCAACTGTTTCTAGTGCTTCATATTTCTTTGATGATGAAGGAACACTAGCTCAAGATACAGTTATTATTAAAAAAGGTATTCTTCAAAGCGGTATTTGTGATGCAGTTTCTGCTTCAATTTTAGGAGTTAAGCCAACTGGAAATGGTAGACGCGAATCATATAAGCATAAAGCATATACAAGAATGACAAACACATTCTTTGATAAAAAGGATAAGACTTTAGAAGAAATGATTGCTAGTGTAGATTATGGATACTATATTGCGATTACTAATAATGGTATGGAAGACCCTAAAAACTGGGGAATCCAATGTACAGCCCTATATGGTAGAGAAATCGTTAATGGTAAATTTAGCGGTAAGATTGTATCCCCAGTTGTAATGAGTGGATATGTTATCGATTTACTTGAATCAATTTCTATGGTAGCTAAAGATACATTCGATATTATTGGATCTGGATCTTGTGGAAAAGGATACAAAGAATGGGTAAGAGTATCTGATGGTGGCGCTAGTATTAAAGCGGAGGTTAAAATAGGTTAATATGTCAAGAATTAATAAAATAATTAAATCTCTAGTATCTAAAGGTGTTAGCCAGTATCGTATTATTGAAACAGTTGAAGATTCCTATCAACAATTCTATGATTTACAAAAATTAGAAACTGTTCGTCGCGTCTCTACAACCGAAGACCAAGTAACAGTTTATGTTAAAAGTAATGTAGAAGGTAAAACATTAATGGGTGAAGCTAGTTTCATTGTAAGCCATGAAGAATCTAAAGCTAATTTAGAAAAACTAATTGATCAAGCAATCTATGAAGCAAGCTTCATTAAGAATCAAGAATATAGCCTAGTTAAAGGTGATAAAAAGAAGAGCATGGCTTATAAAGCACTAGAAGAAGCTCCATTTGATATCTTAACTAAGATGGCTAAATTATTCTTTAGTCAGTCTAATGAAGTGGCTCGTTTTAATTCATTAGAATTATTCTTTGATGATGTAACTACTCACATTGTTAACTCTAACGGTGTAGATTATAAAAAGAAAACTTTTAAGATTAGTATTGAAGCAATTCCATCATTTTATGGTGAAAACCTAAAGACAGAACTATATCGTATGTTTGAATATAATGAACTTAACTACGAAAAAGCAGCAAGTGATGCTAAAGGTGCTATTAGAGATGTTTATAATCGTGGAAAAGCAGTTAGACTTGAAGGTGTTAGTAAATCTAATATCATCTTACGCGATAAAGATTTAATGGAATTAGCATATGAAGTAATTGATAACTTACATTATGCAGACGTTTATAATCATTCAAATCTAAAGAATTTAGGGGAAGTTTTAACTTCTAATAAAATTAGTATTAGCCTAGATGCTAACACTAAATATGATTATTTTGATGTGGATGGTGTAAGACTTGCTAAAAGAACTTTAGTAGAAAATGGTATTGTCAAGTCATATTATGGAAATAATAGATATGCATGTTACATTAACGAAAACCCAACTGGTAATCTAAATAAGATTTGCTTATCAAAAGGTAAGAAATCAGTTGATGCATTTAAAACAAAACCATATTTAGAAATATATGATATGTCAGGAATTCAAGTCGATGCTTATCAAAATTATTTAGGTGGCGAAGTAAGACTAGCTTTATATTTTGATGGTAAAGATGTAATTCCGGTTAGTGGATTCTCTTTCAGTGCTAATTTACAAGAAGCACTAGATGGAATGTCTTTGAGTAAAGAAGTATCAAATATCAATAATTATAGTGGTGCTAAATATGCACTAATTAAAGATGTAACAGTTAATTAAGGAGTTATAAATGAAAGTATTAAAAAAGATATTAAAAATTTTAGGATTTATTGTTGGGACAGTTGTAGCAATTTATTTAGTACTTGCTATGTTAAATGTTATTTCTAGCTTGACACTTAAAAATTACATTCGTTCATTTGATAAAGTTGAATATGCTAACCAGCTTACTCCAACTGTTGGTGAAGATGGTCATTATACATTTACTACTGATGGTGATTTTAAGATTATGCAACTTAATGACTTACATATCGGTGGTGGACATTGGTCACTTAAAAAAGATAAGAAGACGATGTATGAAGTAATGACAATGGTTCAAGTGGAAAAACCAGACTTAATTGTTTTAAATGGTGATAGTGTATTTTGTGTTCCCGGACCAATGTTTGGTGGTGGTTCTAGTTTTAATAACAGAATGGCATCAAAGAGAGTTATCGATTTATTCGAAAAACTAGGCGTTTATTATACAGTGGCATTTGGAAATCATGATACAGAAGCATATGATTATTTCAATCGTAAACAAATTGGTGATTTATATATGAAAGATAAATATGAGTATTGTATTTTCCAATCTGAATTTAATGGCTATGGTGTATCTAATCAATGTATCGTTTTAAGAGGGACAGATAATTCAGTTAGAAAAGCGATTATGGTATTTGATTCTAATGATTATATCGATACATCATTTGCTGCTTCAATGAACTGGTTATATGATGTGATTCATGATGAGCAAGTTGCATGGGCAAAACAAACACTATTATCTTTAGGCGATGGAGTTAACCCTGCTAAATCATTATTCTTCTTCCATATCCCTACAGGTGAATTTGAACAAGCTTATCGTGATTTAAAGAATAATAACTTTAATGATACAGCTGATGTTAATTACATTAGTGGTGTTTGGGATGAATTAGTTGATGAAGATATGGGCGGTAGAATTTGGTATGGTGGATGCCATAACTTAGAAGTAGCACCTAACGATAATGATAAATTATTCGAACAGTTAGGCCCTGATGGCATTAATTCACTAGAGGCCATTTTCTGCGGTCATGACCATGTTAATAATGCAATGGTAAATTATAAAGGTGTAATATTAGCTTATGGTATGTCACTAGATAATACAGCTTATAAAGGCATCAATAAATCTGGCTTGCAAAGAGGAGCAATGGTTGTAACAGTTAAGAATGATAATACATTTACTGTAGAACATAAGAATGCATACCTTGATTATGGCGTAGATCAAAATAAATTCTATGATGTATATCTAGATAAATATCTATATCCAGACTACGCACCAACTAATAGGTAAAAAAATGAAACAAGTAATATATGCATCTTTTTCTAAAGATATAACGAAATTAGAATTAGATAATCGTTATATAGCATATAAAGCTGCAAGCGAAGCCATCGTTTTATTAAAAAATGATGGCATTTTGCCTTTAAAAGAGGACAGCCTTGCTCTATTTGGTAGTGGAGCTAGAAAGACTATTAAAGGCGGAACTGGATCTGGTGAAGTAAACGAAAGATATAGTGTATCTATATATAGTGGCTTACTTAATAAAGGTTTTAATATCACATCTAATAAATGGTTAGACGATTATGATTTAGAATTTAAGGAAGCACTAGATTTATTTAATAGCATACGTTTTAATCCATTTACATTACTTAATGATGCAACTGAGCAATTTTCTTATCCAGTTGGTAGATTAATTGAAGAAGATGATGTAGATAGCAATACTAATGTTGCTATATATGTAGCTAGTCGCCAAGCAGGAGAAGGAAAAGATAAAAGACTTGATAATGGCGATTATAGTTTGAAAGATGAAGAAGTTAAAAACTTAGAATTTTTAAAAAGACATTATCAGTCAGTTATTTTAGTTATCAATTCTGGATCGGGCATGGATTTATCAAATATCGACCACCTTGATTTAAATGCAATTTTGTACGTAAATGGTTTAGGTGAAGAAGGAGGAAATGCCTTTGCGGACGTAGTAAAAGGAAATATTTCACCATCTGCACGTCTAACTTCTACTTGGCCATTAAGCTATAGTGACATCCCTAATGGGGCTGAATATAGTTATTTAGGTGATTTATCTAAAGAAGAATATAAAGAAGATATTTATGTAGGTTATAAATATTTTGATACATTTAAAGTTAAAACTAGATTCTCTTTTGGATATGGATTATCTTATTCTAAGTTTAGTTACAATTATTCTAATTTTAAAGTAGATAAATCAAATATTAGTTTTGATGTACAAGTCACTAATATTGGGGTATTTAAAGCCAAAGAAGTAGTGCAGTGTTATGTCTCAATGCCTAAAGGCCAGATAGCTAAAGAATATAGGCGCTTAATTTGCTTTAAAAAGACTAAAGAATTAGAAGCTGGTGAAAGTGAAGTGCTTCATTTTTGTTTTGATATTAAAGAAGCCGCATCATTCCAAGAGTCTAAAGCAAGTTATGTATTAGATAAAGGCTTATATTTAATTTGGGCAGGTCCAAGTTTAGAAGAATCTAAAATTATATATGGTATTAATTTAGATAAAACATATTATCCATATAAATTAACTAATTTAGTTAAATGCGATTATGATTTAGATCTACTTAAACCATCATTTGATAATGATTATATTATTCCTACTAATTTAGAAACTCTAACTATTAATGATATAGAAGAAATAGAGATTAATTATAATCAACCAAAATATAAATTTAGTGAAGATGTTGATTTATTAGTAGATAAACTGACAATAAACGAAAAAGTAGATTTATGTGTTGGTATGGGAATTAAAGGAATGATGGATAGTGCTGGAATTTATACACCAGGAGCTGTTGGTAAAACGACTACTAAATTATTTAAAAAAGGCATCATTAACTTAAATTTATGTGATGGACCAGCAGGACTTAGGATTTTAAGAGAATCAGCTATTAATAAAGCCGGCAAACAAAAGATGATAATGGGTAGTTTTCCAGTGGGTATGATGAATAGAATGCCTAAATGGATCCTAACTCCTTTCTTAGCTAAACCTCGCCATAAATTCTTATATCAATATGCTACAGCCTTTCCTGTTGGAGTGTCTTTAGCGCAAACATTTAATGAAGATTTATGTTATGAAGTAGGTCACGCTATTAGTTTAGAGATGGCTGAATATGGAATTACTTACTTTTTAGGACCAGCTTTAAATATTCACCGTAATCCTTTGTGTGGACGTAATTTTGAATATTATTCAGAAGATCCACTTGTAAGTGGAGTGATTGCATCTTCAATTGCAAATGGTGTTAGTAGTATTGAAGGTAACTATGCCACTATCAAGCACTTTGCTTGCAATAATACTGAAGATAATCGTCAACATTCAAATAGCATTGTATCCGAAAGAGCGTTAAGAGAAATCTATCTAAAAGGATTTGAGATTTGTATCAAGAACGCTAAGGTAGATGCTTTAATGTCTAGCTACAATATAATTAATGGTACATATGCTGGTAACAGATATGACCTTAATACTCAAATCTTAAGATGTGAATGGGGATATAAAGGTTTAGTCATGACTGACTGGTTTGAAACTGGTGGTGATAGAGCAAATGATGCAATAGCGCTAGCTAGTGGCGTTGACCTAATTATGCCAGGAGCAAAAAGTGCTAAGAAGATGATTAAAAAAGGTCTTAAAAATGGCATGCTAAGTATTAATGATTTAAATAGAGCAGTAAGTTTAATAATAGAACAAATGCTAAGATCTAAAGTTTATATGGATGGAGCTAAAAATGATTAGTAAAGTTAAAGCAATAATTGATAAAAATATACCGCTTGTATCAAACCTAGCAAACATTAGTGCTATTTTAAATGAGATGGAAGATATTAATTGGTGTGGGTTTTATTTAGCTAAAGATAATAAATTATATTTAGGGCCATTCCAAGGGGAACTAGCTTGCATAACTATTCCATTTGGAAAAGGAGTATGCGGTACTGCGGCAATAGAAAAAAAGACTCTAATCGTAGATAACGTATTAGAGTTTAAAGGTCATATTGCGTGTTCTGCTAAATCTAGATCAGAAATTGTAACCCCAATTATAAAAGATGGAAATGTAGTTGGTGTTATTGATATTGATTCACCATCATTTTCTAGATTTAAAGAAGAAGATAAGAAAGTTTTAGAGGAAATTGCAAATGATGTTGCAGTACTATTTTAGGAAAAATGGAATCTTTACGACTATTCATTTAAGCAAAAATGACTCTTTTTCTTTCTGAATAGGAAACTTTAAAATGTGCCTTTTATCACTTGACAAAATAGTAAATATAAAATAAAATGGAATTACAAAGTGCGAGGGTAACACTATAAAGAAATCCCGATAGAAGACTAAGTGCGAGGGTAACACTATAAAGAAATCCCGTTTGAATAAAACTCTCGGATGACGAGAGTTTTATTTATGGAGAAATATGACCAGGAAGTATAGTATTAAATATCTTAGTGATTCTTTTAAAAATAGATACCCTGAAACAGAATATTCAGAATTTGAACAAAAGATTAATAGACCATATGTTGTGCTTTTTTAAGAATAGATGATCATACTTTTGCAATTCCATTTCGAACTAATATGAATCATAAATATGGATACAAGTTTATTAATTCAGGTAGAGATACTAACACTTGCGCTGGATTGGACTTTACTAAAGTTGTTTTAGTTGATGATGAAAAACTATTGGGTGATGATGCAATTATTGATAACAAAGAGTATCTTGAATTGTCTCAAAAGCATTACTTCATCAGGAAAAAGTTTATAAGGTATTATGATAATTATAAAAAGTATTTAAATGGTGGGTTAAATGAGTATCAATCAAAACCATATATTTTTTCAACACTAAATTATTATAAAAAGGAATTAGGATTGAAATAATAAAAAAGAAAGCTTCTTATGAAGCTTTCTTTTCTTTATTGTTCTTTATTAAATGGAATACTACATAGAATATTGCCATATAAATATAAAATGCAAATATAACAGTTAATGGATATAAAGTTTCGTTTCCTTTAACCATATTATAGAAAATTACATAAGGTGTACCATCATGGCTACGTAAGAACATATAATTGTAATCAAGTAGTTGATTGAAAAGTAATGCTAGCGCAACAAATATTAATAATATACTTCCCACAATCCAAGCATTTTCTTTCTTTAAAGTAAGCAATCCTACTATTATTATGTATAAACCAGTGAAAGCCGAAATATTATGAGTGATAGCACTAACAATATTATCAAAGGCAAGTACTGGATAAGCATTATAGTTTTGGGCTGCCCCAATGGTTCCAGCGATTCCGCCTAATATTCCAAATAATACTACAAAATCCATCGCCGCTTCTTTCATTCTACCTTTAGAAAAAGCAGCAATTGGAATAGTGATTAATTGGATGCTACATAAGAATAAAGGTAAACTTGTACGAAGGGTAGCAATTGAATGGGCACGAGTTGCGAATATTATTAGTTTTAATAATTCAAAACCATCAATTAATATTGCTGAGTATACTAAGACTTTATTTTTAGTGGCATCATCTTTTTGCCTGTTCCTTAGTCCTAAAAAGATTGCTAGCCCAATCATAATAAGTGTTACTATCCCTACAAATAGTAGATGTTGCCAAGAATAGGCTCCTTCAGGTTCTCTAGTGTATCCACCATATCCAAAAAACTCTTTAAACATAAATATTTACCTCAAAATCTAATTAGATAAGCCATTATAACATGTTTATAAAAAAAAGTCATATTTATGCTTTAATACATCAAAAATATACCTAAATTGCCGTAAAATTTTGGCTATAATGCTTTTTGATTAGTAAAATTAGTAATTAATCTGCTTTCTAAAAACAAGGTTTTAAATTAAGAACTATAATGGCTATATTTGTTTGAAGATAAGCAAATAGTATGATATAATCGAAAAGTAGAGGTAGTTTTATGGGAAAACTATATTTAATACCAACACCGATTGGTAACCTAGATGATATGAACTTAAGAGCTTTAGAAGTGCTAAAAAATGTAGATCATATATATTGTGAAGATACAAGAAACACTAGGATTCTACTTAGCCATTATGATATTCATAAAGTTCTTAAAAGTTATCATATGTTTAATGAAGATAAAAAGAGTTTAGAAATCATAAAAGAGATAAAAGAAGGCTTAAATATTGCTTTAGTTAGTGATGCAGGATACCCAGGAATTTCTGATCCTGGATATTTGGTTTGTAAAAGGGCGATAGAGGAAGGAATTGATGTAACTACGATCCCAGGTCCTACAGCTAGCCTTACTGCCCTAGTAAGTAGCGGCCTACCTTGTGACAAGTTTTATTTTTATGGCTTTTTAAATCATGATTTAAATCAAAAGATTAAAGAATTAGAAGAATTAGTTGATTTTAAAAATACTTTAATCTTTTATGAATCACCTCATAGAATCGATGAGACTTTAAAAGTAATTCTTGATATATTTGGTGATAGATATATGTGTATCGCTAAAGACTTGACTAAAAAATATGAAAAATATATTAGAGGTCATGTGAGTGAAATTATTGACCAAAATTTAGAACTTAAAGGTGAGATGGTATTAATAATTGAAGGGGCTAAAATCGATACAATTACTAATAATTTAAATAGTTTAGATATTTTTGATCATTATAAATATTATCTAGATCAAGGAATTGAATCAAAGACGGCTATGAAAAAAGTAGCTAGTGACCGGGGTATTTCAAAAAGTGATGTATATAGAGAAGTTATTAATAAATAGGAGGATAAATTATGTTATTTTTAGCTGATGAAGTAGAAGGTGAAGTTTTAGAAGAAAGTGTAGCAAGCGGTTACCAACTTAATGCTATTGATGAGATGTTTAATTTCGGCTTTATCCAACAAATCGAGTCACGTGGACTGCAAATTTTCTTAATTAAAGCCATGGAAGTCTTAGCTGTTTTAATTATTCTATTCATTCTATGTAAGATTGTAGATATCATTACTAAGACAATAAAGAAAAGAATGGAAAAGAAGAACCGTGATAAAACAGTTACTAAGACTGTATATCATTTAACTAATAAAGGTATTAAAGTCTTATTAATAATCATTGCTGTTGGATGTTTAGGAATTGATACAACAAGTATTGTAGGTTTATTTACAGCTGCTGGACTAGGAATTGGCTTAGCGGTTCAAGGAGCGTTATCTAATTTTGCTGGTGGATTCTTAATTTTAATTATGAGACCATTTAGAGTTGATGACTTTATTGAATGTCAAGGCGTAATGGGCAGAGTTGATGATATTCATTTATTCTATACAATGTTAGTAACAGTAGATAATAAAGAAGTAATGATCCCAAATGGTGCTTTAATTGGTGGAAATGTTATCAATTACTCAAAACTTCCAACACGTCGTGTGGATATTGATTTTTCGGTTGATTATAAAGCTGACTTTATGAAAGCTGAAGAGATTATTAAAGAAGTAGCAAGCAAGCACGAACTTGTATTAAAAGATCCAGCTCCATTTGCTCGTGTTACTGAATGGGGTGAAGCTAGCTTAAAAGTTACAGGTAGAGTTTGGGTTAAAGGTGATGATTATTGGGGTGTTAGATTTGATCTAATCGAACAAGTATATGCAGCCTTTAAAGAAAATGGTATTAAAGTTCCATTCAAACAACTTGAATTATCTTATCGTGAAGCTCTAAAAGCTGAAAAAGAAGAAAATAAATAATTATCATATAAATTGAATTTGTAAATTTGTTAATGTATAATGGAATAGTAGTGAATATTAATGAAGAAAAGAGGTAAATGATTATGCCATTAGTAAACACAAAAGAAATGTTTGAAAAAGCTTATAAAGGCGGTTATGCCATTGGTGCATTCAATGTAAACAATATGGAAATCGTTCAAGCAATTACTGAAGCTGCAGGAAGCTTAAATGCCCCAGTAATTCTACAAGTATCAAGTGGAGCAAGAAAATATGCTAACTCTCGTTATTTAATCCATATGGTTAAAGCTGCTTGCGAAAACTTCCCAGATCTTCCAATCGCTTTGCATTTAGACCACGGTGATAGTTTTGAATTATGTAAAGCTTGTATCGATGATGGATTCACTTCAGTTATGATTGACTATTCTGGTCATCCATATGAAGAAAACGTAGAAGTAACTAAGAAAGTTTGCGAATATGCTCACGATGTTAAAGCACGTGGCCGTTATATTACAGTTGAAGCAGAACTTGGTACACTTGCCGGAGTAGAAGATGATGTAAAAGTTGAATTTGGTAAATCAAGTTATACTGATCCTGAACAAGTTCAAGATTTCGTAACTAGAACTGGTGTTGATAGCCTAGCTATCGCTATTGGAACTAGCCATGGTGCTTATAAATTCAAAGCTGAACAATGCACAAGAAATAAAGATGGTATCTTAGTACCTCCAGCACTAAGACTTGATATCTTAGAAGAAGTATCTAGAAGATTACCTGGATTCCCTATCGTATTACATGGATCAAGCTCTGTTCCTCAAGAATATGTTAAGATTATTAACGAACATGGTGGAAAGATGCCAGATGCAATTGGAATTCCTGAAGATCAATTGAGAGAAGCTGCAAAACGTAGTGTATGTAAGATCAATATCGACTCAGATTTACGTTTAGGAATGACAGCTGCTATTAGAAAACATTTCGATGAACATCCAGATCATTTCGATCCACGTCAATATCTAAAAGACGGTAGAGATTATGTTCGTGAAACTGTTAAACATAAGATCGTAGCAGTACTTGGTTGCGATAATAAAGCATAATAGATGATTTATAAGACATTCTTCGGAATGTCTTATAGTTTTAGGAGGAATATATGAAAATTTATGGAATGGAAAAATTATCATTAGTTGATTTTGATGGCAAAATCACTTGTACAATCTTTACAGGTGGTTGTAATTTCGCATGCCCATTTTGTCATAATTCTTCCTTAGTGTTAAATGCTAGCTTAAATCAAGAATTACCTTTTAGTGAAGTAGTGGATTATTTGACTCTAAGACGTAAAATGGTTGATGCTGTTTGTATAACAGGAGGAGAACCAACTCTTTATAATGATTTAAAAGACTATTTTAAACTATTTAAAGATATGGGCTTTATTACTAAACTTGATACTAATGGAACTAATCCAAAGATGCTTAAAGAACTAGTTGAAGAAGGATTAGTTGATTATGTAGCGATGGATGTTAAGAATTCTTATACAAATTACGCAAAAACTATTGGTAAAGATGATCCTAAATTATTAGATAAAGTAAAGGAAAGCATTAATTATCTTCTTGAAGGCCATGTGGACTACGAATTTAGAACTACAATTGTAAATGAGTTACACCAAGAAGCTGACTTTATAGAAATTGCTAAGATGTTAAAAGGAGCTAGAAGGTATTATTTACAAAAGTTTAAAGATTCAAAGTATTGTATAGAACAAGGTTTACACGAAGTTAAATTAGAAGACGCAAATAAGTACTTAGAAATATTAAGAAAAGACTTAAATGATGTAAATTTGAGAGGCTATTAATATGCATAAATTTAGAAATGATTATTGTGAAGTTGCTCATGAGGCTGTATTGGCTGCTTTACTTGAAAATAAAGAGCAACAGTTTGTAGGATACGGCCTTGATGAACATAGCCTTAATGCATCTAAGATGATTAAGGATATGTTTAACTGCCCTAATGCGGATGTCCATTTTTTAGTGGGCGGAACGCAAACTAACCTAACTTTTATATCTTATGTCTTAAAAGATTATGAAGCGACTGTTGCAGTTAAAACTGGTCATATTAATGTTCATGAAACGGGAGCGGTTGAAGCTACTGGGCATAAAATTTATACAGTAGACGGTAGGGATGGTAAAATATCAGTTGATGATATCGAAAAAGTTATTAAATACCACTCAGATGAGCATATGGTAAAACCTAAACTAGTTTATATTTCTAATTCAACTGAGATTGGAACAATCTATTCAAAATCTGAAATTGAAGCAATTTACAATTATTGTAAAGATAATGGCCTATATTTATTTGTGGATGGAGCTAGACTTGCTTGTGCGCTTATGAGTGATGATAATGATTTAACTAGCCAAGATTTAGCTAAAAACTGTGATGCTTTTTATTTAGGTGGAACTAAAAACGGGCTTATGTTTGGTGAAGCATTAGTAATTACTAATAAAGATTTACAAGCTGATTTTAGATACCAAATTAAAAACAAAGGAGCAATGCTTGCTAAAGGATTTATTAGTGGTATTCAATTTGAAGCAATACTAAAAGATAATTTGTATTTTAAAATTGCTAAGAATGCTAACAATATGGCAAAACTTTTATATGAAAAGTTAGTTAGCCTAAAATTAGATGTTGATCCTGTTTATACTAATCAATTATTTGTAAAGGTTAATAATTCTTTAGCAAATAAAATAATTGAAGCATTTGGATGCGAACTATGGAGTAAACAAGGTGGCTACTCTGTTGTTAGATTTGTGACATCATTCAATACTAAAATAGAAGATATAGATGAAGTTTATAATTATTTAAAACATATTAAATAATATAAAATTTTAAAATTAATAAGAAATTAATTGCGTGAAGGTTAATTATATATATGATTGATCTTTATGCGATTAATTTCTTTTTTTTATGGAAGGAGTGGGATTAATAATGAATGAAAAGAATTATGAAATTGTAAAGTTTAAAGATGAGGGATTGGAATTGGATGTTAGAGTGTCGCCTGACGAAGATACTATATGGCTTAGACCCGAGGAAATGGCATTACTTTTTGATGTAAATCGTCCTGCAATAATTAAACACATTGCTAATATTATAAAAGAAAAAGAGTTGGATAATTCAACTTGTTCCATTTTGGAACAAGTTCAAAAGGAAGGAAACAGAACAGTTACACGTAATGTGAAGATTTACAACCTTGATATGATTATATCGGTTGGCTATAGAGTAAAATCAAAACGAGGAATTATATTTAGAAGGTGGGCAAACTCTACTTTAAAGCAATATTTGCTTAATGGTTATGCCATCAATGAAAATAGAGTAGTAGTATCTAATGAAAACTATATAGAGCTAAGAAATGAAGTAGTAAGTATAAATGATAGATTATTAAAGATAGAAGATAAAGTATTTGATAAAGAATATGGATTAGATAAACTATTTTTTAACGGCCAATTTTACGATGCATATACATTAATACAAAGTATCTTTGAAAAAGCTAAAGAAGAAATAATAATTATAGATAATTATATAGATAGATCAATTTTAGATAGATTAGTATTTAAGAAAAAAGATATTAAAGTAATTATATATACAAATATAAATACATCTAAAATAAAAGATATAGATATTAATACATTTAATAAACAATATAATAATTTAAAAATAATTAATACATTTAAAGTACATGATAGATTTATAATAATAGATAAATATAAACTATATCATTTAGGAGCATCGATAAAAGATTTAGGAAAGAAGATATTTTCGATTAATGAATTGGATAAAGAATTAATAGATATTTTATTAACAAAGATATAAAGAAAAAAGCATAAGTTTTAAACTTATGCTTATTTCTTTTTCTTTTTAGATTTAGATTCTAATTTATCTCTTTTACCATGATGAGCATAATCATATGTAGATACATCTTTAGATTTAGATGATTTCTTTTTAGATTTATCTTTTGCTTCTTCTAAAATTATTTTCCTTTTACCATCTGTAGTTACATCG
>JAFZWP010000009.1 GCA_017617065.1 Bacilli bacterium | reverse complement strand
ATTCCATAGAGCTGGTCTAGGACCAACAAAACTCATTTGACCAGCGAAGATATTAAATAATTGTGGAAGTTCATCAATTGATGTTTTTCTAATAAACGCACCAACTTTAGTTATATGACTTGTGGCATTACCTAATTGATGTGTAGGTGCATTTGGATCAGTGTCGGTATACATTGATCTAAACTTTAAAATCTTGAATATCTTTTTGTTTTTGCCAATTCTATCTTGCTTGAAGAAAATCGGTCCTTTACTATCACATTTAATAGCAATTGCCACTATTAGCATTAGCAAAGACAAAAGGATAATCGCCAAGAATGAGCAAAAAATATCAAAGCATCTCTTAAAAAATGAATATATTGGTTTCTTTTTCATTATTCGCTAAACTCCCAATTCTTAGGTTTTGTGACTTTCGTAATCACTTGTCCATAATTTAAATGCATCTTTTCCGGTACAATCGCATCTGCCCCAACTACAGCATTACAATCAATGTGACAATACTTGTGAACAATCGCGTTATGGTTAACAACTGCACCACTTGATATGATTGAACCTCTTTCTATTTTGGCATTTGCATTTATAACTGCCACTGACTCAATTATACATCCTTTTTCAATAGTAGCAGATGGAGAAATATAGGCCTTATCAGATATAATAGTAGGCAGGTTGTATCTTGCTTCTTCCAATCTATCATGCCATTCACTGCGGACTTCATTGTTACCTATTGCTACCACTGCATTTTCGTACTTTTCTTTTAATTTAATATAATCTGTAAGTTTTCCAATAGCAGCAGTCGAATTATCATCAAGAAAGTCAATTGTAGTGAACTTGTTTCTTGCCAGTTCTTTTACTAATTGTCCATATTCTCCTGCGCCTAAGATCAATAGATTCATCTTGCTCACCTTTTTAATCTTTCTGTATTTGTGTTTCACTTAACCAATTAAACTAGTCATTTCGATAAAGAAAACTAAAAACTAAGAAGCGTCCACCAGTCCATCAATCAATCTTTTTAAAGTGTAAAACTGCGTTCGACTTTTGCAAAACGCAGTTTTACATAATTCACAAAACATTATTATTATGCTAAAGCTTGTTCTTTTTTCTTTGAATTTATAACTAATAAATAAATACAAATACCAAGTAGTGTAAATAATACAATTGGAGCACCAACTTTAATGCATCTTACAATAAATGATGTAGAAACGAGTTTTACTGATACATATTTAACATCATCTACAGATAGGATTTTATTAGATACATATTTTTCATTATATGCTTCTAGCATTTTATTAAAGTCTTCTTCTAATTCATCATAATCTGTACCAAGTTTAGTAATTAAATTTTGTACTAATGTATAATCTTCTTCTGTAGCTACAGCGTTATTAATATCATTTAATATACTTTGATAATCACTAATTGAAGAATTAATTGATGCTATATTATTAGCTAATTCAATTTGTTTTGAAAGTAAAGCATTATATGTGGCAGATGAATTAGATTCAACTTTAATTACGTTTTCTCCTGATCCTACATAAACTGTAGAATCTTTTTCGTAATTATTAACTTGTGTAGTTACACTAGCTAAATCAGCTGTGTATTTTGTCTTATCATAATTAAGCATTTCAATTTTATAATTATAATAATCCTTTAATCTATCAATATCTTTAGATAATGCATTTAGAATAATGATCGTATTAATTTTAGCTACATCATTAGATATAATCTTATCGCATCTATATGCGATATCACTAAATGTTTTTGCTTCAACAGCAAAATCATCATGAATGGCATAAATTGTTTTAGATAGATTACCTAAAATATTCATCTTATTTGTGAATACTTCTACTTGATATACATAATCATAATTTTCCATCGCATAAATATCATTATATGCTGATGTATCATATGCTTTAGAATATGTATTATAAAATGATTCACAATAACTATCTACGATATTTTTTAATAATTCATTTAAATCTTTGCTAGATAATTTTTTATCTAAATCATGATATAAAGCAAAACTATATCTAACTGGATGATAATCTTTAGATGTTACTTCGCTACTTCCATCTAATACTTTAGAATATGAATTAATTTCTTCTACGATTCCTTTAGGTACTACATTAGACATAACAAGTTGTTTTCTAACTTCACTAACTTGATATTTAGAATCTAAGTTAGATTTTTTTAGTCCATCTAAAATAACTTCATCAGTTAAAAATTGTACAGGATTAAAACTATTACCATTAGGATCAAGTCCATTGCTTGCTCCATCAAAATCAAGTTGAATTACTTGATATGAATAAGCTTTATTAGCATTATCAGCTTTAAAGCTGATAAATGATGCAATTAAAGCTATTAAGCATGCGCCAATGAATATAAATAGAGGAATAAAAATGTGTTTTTTATTTTTCATCTTTTAATGCCTCCTTTTGTCTTCTTTGGCTATCTCTTATTTCTAAAATGAAAGCATCAACTGCCCAAGCAGCAAGGCCAATAAATAATCCTGCGCCTGCTCCAATGGCAAATAATTTAATACTATCTTTAATTGAATCAGAATCAGATGTAATAATGGCATGCATATATTGATTTTGATATGCATTAGAATTAACTAATTCATCTGAATGATTATAAACTATATTATAAAGCGCATTAGCATTAGCTAGCGCAGAACTGATATAGCTTTCAGCCTTAGCTACTTCATCAGCTGTAGCAGGTTCACCTTCTAACATTTCTATTCTTTTATCTAGAATAGTTATTCTTTCTTCTAAAGCTGTTTTTTGCTCATTTAAACTATTTAATTCTAAAACTAATTCATTATAATAATCACTAGTAACATCAACTGTAGTTGTTTGATTGTTATCAGCAGATGAAATTACAACTTTATCAGTTTTATAATTATCAATTGAGTTTTTAGTTGTATTAATTGCTTCATTAACTTCCACTAAATCTAAGTTAGCTTGTCTTTTTTGATATTTATAATTAGTAATTTGTAAAGCTGGATCTTTTGATACATTATTTAAATAAATGTATGAATAGATATAATCGATATCACTACTTTTAACCGTATGAATAATACTAGCTAAATCGCTAAATGACATACCATCGCTTGCTCTATAACCCGAAACGTAATCTTTTCTAGCTAAACAATAATTTTCTAAATAAGTTAGATAATTATATACTTCATCTAATATATCTAGATAATCTAAACTATTTGTATCAATAGCATCAATTTGATTACTAGGTAAAACTGAATCACGATATGTTTCATTAAAGTAATCTGCATAAGCAGATAGAATTGCCGATAGCAATTGTGATAATTCTTTAGTAGGCAAATTAATCTTTTTGCTATTTTCATTTTCTTTAAAGCCATTCTTTAAAGTAATGATATATTGAGCTTTATATTTAGGACTAAATTCTTGCACTAATTTAGCGTAGTCAGTACTCTTTGCTTCTTTTAATTCATCTATGATTTCTTGTTGTTGCCTTGTTTCATCAGTAAGTACACCAGTAATTGTAATGTTTGATTGAACTAAAGCAGCTGTAAGATTTTTAGATAACTCCACATTACTTAAAGCATTTTGAATCAAGAAAGATGATTGCTTGATATAAGATATATCTAGACTGCTTCCATCAGGTGCTAGGCCATCTTCTGCTCCTTCGTAGTCAAAGCCTAAGATAGCAATCGCTTCTTCGTTTTTATCTTTTAAACTATACATCATAAATGGAACAAGTAAGCCAATTATGAATGTTATTAAAATGATGAAGGCAAAGATATGAAATCTTTTTTTCATATAACCAAAGATATTCATAATGTTAATGCCAGATTCATCATTAGATTCATTATTATTGATATATAAATCTATTTTCTTACTATTTTCAATAGATTCTTCTTTTTCAATAACTTTGTTTTCTTCATTATTATTCAAAAGAATTACCCCCTTAATTTTCATTTAGATTCTTTTGGAAATTCCAAGAATCTTTACACATATCGCTTAAATTCTTTTCGCATTTAAATCCTAACTCTTTATAAGCTTTAGTTGGGTCAGCATAACAGCAATCAATGTCACCTGCTCTGCGTGGAGCTATAACATAAGGCACATCGATATTATTAACTTTTTTAAATGTATTAACTATATCTAAAACTGAATATCCAACCCCAGTTCCTAGATTATAAATATCTAGGTTACCTTTACTTTCTTTTTTATCTTTATTAATCTTATTTAAAGCTAAAACGTGGCCTCTAGCCAAATCAACTACATGAATATAATCCCTAACACCAGTTCCATCATGAGTTTTATAATCATTTCCAAAAACATTTAGATGATCTCTTACCCCAATTGCTGTTTGCGTAATATATGGCATTAAGTTATTAGGAATACCATTTGGCTTCTCCCCGATTAAGCCTGACTGGTGAGCACCAATTGGATTAAAATACCTAAGTAAGATAATATTCCAAGAATTATCTGATTTATATAAATCTTTTAAGATATCTTCAATCATCCTCTTTGTTCTACCATATGGGTTGGTTGGATCTTGTAAAGGGGCAGATTCTTTAAGAGGCTGTATATCTTGGGCCCCATATACAGTTGCACTTGAAGAAAATACTAATGATTTACAATTATTAGCTTTCATTACTTCAAGTAGATGCAGTGTTCCTTCCACATTATTCTTGTAATACTCTAACGGAATTACACTTGATTCACCAACAGCTTTTAAGCCTGCAAAGTGAATGACAGCATCTATTTTATTTTCTTTAAAGATTTTATTTTCTAATTCTTTGTCTAAGATATCACCAATATATACTTTAAAATCTTTTCCAGTGATTTTTTTAATTTTATCTTTAACATCTATTGAAGTATTTGATAAGTTATCAAGTACTACTACGTCATAACCATTATTAAGTAGTTCTACGATTGTGTGAGAGCCAATGTAACCAAGGCCACCTGTTACTAATATCATTAGTTATCCTCCTCAAAGAATTTAATGATTTTTGTTTTTTCGATATTTAAGTTATTTAGTTTACTAATTATAGTTTTTGAATGGCCATAAGAAGAAACTAAAATACCATCATAATTGTATTTATTGATATTAGTTGATGAAATGATTGGAATATTAACTAGTTTCTTACCAATCTTTGCCTCATCATCATCAATGATAGCTAATACATTGATAAATAAATCAGGAGTATTAGTAATTACATAAACCATTATTTCAGCTACTTCTCCTGCTCCATAGAAGAGAACATTTCTAAAGCCTTTAGCTTCAATTTCTTTTAAGAAAGTAGAGCATTGATCTTTAGCTTCATTATAAACATATAATGAAGATTCTAAGAATTGAATTGATAAAAGTTTACGCCTTTCAATTCCTTTTTTAGTAATATGATATTCAATTGTTTTAATTGAAGAATAATCTTTTTTAATTAAACCAAGGGATTCATATTTATCTAGGTATTTATTGATCATTGTGGCAGAAACGTTGGCAATCGATGCTACTTCGCGCTGCGTTGCGTTAGGATTATCACTAATAGCATTGAGCAATGCTAGTTCGTGATAAAGCGGACTTGGCTTAAATAATGATTCTTTCTTTTCCATTTTTACTCCTGTAAATTTTTCCTTTTACCCTATATACACATTATACACCACCCATTATATCATTGCAACATTATTTTGTAAACTATATTAACAAAATGAAAACGATATCACAAAACAGCAAAAAGCAAGCTTCTAAATCCAAAAAAACAAAAAAAAGCCTTAAATAAAAAACGAGTCGAACAATAATAATATTTTAAAAACGTTTTTCTCAAAAAAAGCGACTTTTTCAAGCGACTTTTCGATCTCATCTATCAAATATGCTGTTTGAGTAATTACTGGATAATACTTCATAGCATTCATCTCTTTGCAATTATCTTGTGTATAAAATTTGTAAATATATTGATAAAAGGGAATATTTTTTCCCTTTTCATTCTTTTTTTACAAAAAATAAAAAGTTCCTATTAATTATCCGTAATTATTCATTATTTCTAATACCATAAAAAAAGAATAACGATTTATAAATCGTTACTCTTTACTCAAAACATAAATTATTTTATAATCATTTTTCCATGCATCTCCACAAAGCCATCGGGTGATGTTCAATATTTTTGATGATGGCATCATCATTAAATAGTAATCTAGGATTATACTTTTTATTCTTAAATTCATTCACAAATTCTTTTTCTGATTCATCCAAAACTAATAATTCTTTTAAATAATTGATAACTTTTGCTTTTGTTTTTTCAAGAGAAAACTTTTCAATTTTTGATAGCAATGGTTTTAATTGCATCATAACTTTATGATAGTCAATCGATTCTATATTTTTAAAATCTAAATCGACTATATCTTGTTCTCCACCGATCATATTATAAAAAATTACACACTTTTTAAACAAAGTTTTATCTTTGATAACATTAGCATCGATCATTGATGCCACGTCATATAAATCCCTTGGTGCTGCTCTTGAAAGCAGTGCATTGACTTTACTGGCAAATAAATCGTTAATACTAACAGTGTAGCACTGAGCTCCTTCCAAATATTTTGGCATAATTGGCCTTTTTTCAATAGGCATAATATGGCATCTATCCATCACATTTATTTCTATTTTTATCTTGTCCTTATTTCCAGCATTATTGATATAACTAAAAATAAATGACAATAGTGCATAATGCATTCTTGAATTAGTTACCAATTCATAGCCTTCTCGCTCCATAAATCTAATAACTTTGCTAGATATAACTTCTTTTTCATTTGCCATTTCCTCTTTTGATACATCAAGAGAATAATCGAGATCAATATCAACGCTCAATCTAGGCAAATCAAAAATAGTCAAATTGATAGCAGTGCCTCCTTTTAAAGCAAGTCGTTCATTAAAGAATTGATCTTCATTAAAAAACTTCAGTATTTCTGATAGTCTAAGTACTTTCTCGAGGTTATCTTTAATGAAGCCAGTTGAAGCGGATAACTCTATAAGTCTTTGTTTAGATATAATCATCATAGTCCTCCATTAATAATACTTTTCAAATTTGTTGGAGCCATCAATTTCCATTTAGAATCGTATGCTGTGTTTTTATAGTTATCAGATAAAAAATATTTCACTTGATTCGTAAGTTTGCTCTTGCAATATTCAAAAAAGCTATTGCTTAACATAAGAGTATCATTATATTGCTCAAAGATATATCCTACTTTTTGGAAGAGTAAGACTTTCTTATAAACATTTAATACTTCTATTAACTTATTTTCGTCTAGATAAGAAACTTGTTCTAGTGCTCCAAGTACTTCTTCAATGCCACCTGCAAGGTCAATATTATTAATACAATCGATTATTGTCCTTTCGAGAGAACTAACACGAACATTTGACAATTGATTGAATTCAATTTGTATTTGCTCTTTAACAATACGTGGCTCGTACGAAACCCCATCAAAATCAAATCCAGATACTTTGTTTTTACATCCAACCATAACATTATTAAATACTTGCGTGGCTAAACCATAATACTCTAAAGCAGAATGATAAATAATAAACGCATCATTTGTAATCTTGCATGCTATTTCAAACTTGCTAGCATGAATATTGCCCATCGAATCAAGCGACACATATAAACCATTGCGGACAGTTTTTACCTGTTTATTCTTTACTTTTGTGCCTACCCAATTGTAAAAACTCTTAGAGTTAGCAAAACTTCCGATTAATTCATTTTTATTAAAACAATATGGTATTGTTGTATACATATTACCACCTCTTTTAACCATTTTATCACACTTTTACTTATATTAAAAGTAATTTTTTCTTGTTTAGTTAAAAAATATATTTTTTTGCTAATAAAGCACAAAAAATAATACATTTTTATAAAAATAGCATATAAAATAAAAACGACCATTTTCATTTTCTAAAAATGGTCATTTTGGCTATTTATTATATTTAATTATTATATTCTATATTACATTCAAATACTTTTATGTTATTTACTTTAAATAAAAAATAAGTATTATCGGTTGAAGCATATATATCTACTACTTCTTTTTCTTTTACTTCTTGAACAAATGATAAATTTATTTTTTTAATATGATTAATATTAAAATAATTAGAATCATATAAATCACAAATAAAATCTAAATATCTAGTATTGTTTAAATGTTGGTTTAAGTCTAGATCAGTGTATAATACTTTTCTTGATGAGACTAAGTTAACATCTTTACTTTCAATATTATCTATTTTTTTAGCTTTAAGGGGAGCATCAACCCCAACTCCAGTTTCACTAGGCAAAGCAATCTTACGCGTTTGCGCATTAATTAAACACCAAAATGATGTAGCTTCTACTAATAAATTATCATTTAAATCTTTAATTAAGAATGTTCTGGGATAAATGAAATGCATCATTTCATTTGGATAAGTAGATAGATTAATAGTCTCTTCATAAACTGGAAATCTATTTATGTTTATTTCAAGTTTAGAGAATACCCATAAATAGCCTTTATCTAGTGTTTTATCAGTCCCTGCATCTAAGATTTTAGAACCTTCGGTTGCTAAATCTTGGAAGATCTTTAAAAGTGAAGATAACTTTATTTTTTGATGTATATCTACTTCTGATGATTTTACATAATACTTTTCTTTATAAGTTATTTTATCCATTAATTCTTCTTTACTAATCATAAAACAAGTCCTTCATTAACTTATAGTTATTAGGCAAAATACTTAATAACTAAGAAAACAATTGAAGCAATGATAATAAGACCATACACACAAGAGAATATTATTGGTATTCTCTTTTCACTATTTGTGAAGGATACATATTTTTTATTATTTAGCTTATCACACATAACTTGCCATTCTGCTTCATACAAAATTGCTGGCAATTGTTTTTCTAACAACTTAATTACTTTCATTTTTGCACTATTTAATGTTCCATAAGCTTCTAGAATTCTTATCCAAGAAACATCCAAAATTATTCCAGTTAGGCTCATAAATAAAATAATAATTATATTTGATGGAAATGAAACTAGGCCAATTAGAATACCTACAATTGCTATTAAAGCACTATTGACAGTAATATAGAATGAACTAACACTTTGTCTTCTAGAAACTAAGTCTTCAGAAGATTTTTGAAACATTTTATATTGATCAAGTAGTTCGTTTTTGTGTTGATTCTTTTCTTCTAGGCTCATTGCTTCATATTTATCAGAAAAGACTTTATAAATACCATTAGCAAAATCATCAATTCTTTGCTTAATTTCATCTATTTTATATGTTTTTGCAACCGGTTCTTTTTGCAAAGTAAATCTATTAATTCCATATAAGTATTTTGGAATATCATAATTATCTTTGTTAAGTATAAATAATTGCTTATTAAACTTAATAGCTTTTTCTACTTCCCATCCCATTGTATCATCTTTTTTAGGATCATTAGCATCAGCACCAATTAAGATAATTACTACTTGAGCGCATTTAATTTTTTTCAATGCATCTTTTTTCCAGTTGCTTTCTTCACCAGATTCAAGTGTCAATACGTTAGCATTACTGCTACCTTTAATCTCTTTGCCATTTACATCAATTTCATTTTTTAAAAATGGTTCCACGAAACCTTTTACATAATCATAATCTTTTCCTGAGTGGACAACAAATATATCAACCATTTTTCACCTCATACAACTTACTTATTACTTTTAGTTTCTTCAATTTTAACATGTTTTATATTTATTTAAAATAGTCTATCTAAATAAATAATTAAAATGTAGCATTTTACTTTTTAATTATTTCCTATAAAAAAAAGAACTATATAGTTCTTTTTTTATTCTTTTGCAAGCAATGTTGCGACTAAGTTAATTACTCCTTCTATAATCAATACAAGCCCTTCAACAATAAATACCCAATCAAGTGTACCCTTTTGATTTAGGAAAAGAAGGATACCTGCTACTACCATTAGAATCGGTGAAATTAAATTAATCAAGCTTGCATGGCCAGCTTTGAAAAACGCATAAATTAACATTGCCCCATAGAATATTAATAATACTGCAATGATGTATAAAACGATTGTGGCAATAAGCCAGCCAGCAACAATAATTAACGCACCAGCGCAAATTAAAACTATACCATAAATCTTTTCCTCATCATTCACTAAGTGAATGATACCATTAACGATTAATAATACACCTAACACTGTCATAGCAATGCCTATGACTTCGCTCTTAAATATGATAAACAAAGCACCAATTACAATACTAATCAATGCTACAATTATTGAATCTCTTTTACTTACTTTCATTTTTCTACCTCATAATATTTTTTTTAAGAATTATATGTTTCATTTTTAAAACACGCTATTTATAAGCGTGTTTTAATTAATTTATTATTCATTAATTGGTTCTGGGTTTTCAATTTTACCAACATTAACAAGTGATTTAGGTAATAAGAAACTCAAACCGAAAGCAACCAAACAGCTAATCGCTACAATTAGTGTTAATAGTCCGGCGCCACCGCCACCAAGTACATTACCTGCTTCATCCACTTTTGTAGGGTCAGGTACCGCAAAGAAGAATGATTCACTTGCTGGTACTTTCTTTAAGTTAACCCAAACAAGACCAGTTGATATAGCTGTTACCACAGCACCGAATAAACCTTGAATGGCAAAATACATTGCTGGGTGACTTACACCAGTTTTAGCTTTTTCATCAGCAGCAATTTGGCTAGGTACAGTATAGCTTACTGAGAAGAACGTACCAATAGCAAATGAGCAAATAGTGTTAGATGCCATAATAGCAATTAGTCTTGTTGTTTCGTTAGGGAAAATTGATGGACGGCAGAATACTGCACATAACATACCAACACTAAAGATAATTAATGTATATTGTAAACTAAACTTAAATCCTTTTTTCTTATTTAACCAGTTATATAAAATTAACGTAAATGGTACTGGACCAAAAGCGGCAATATTACATAACATTACTTTGAAACCACTAAATCCAACCGTTCCACTATAATATACATTAAAACCAGTTAAAAACATTTGTAAACCAAATTGTAAAGCTGAATAAATAATCATCCAAACGATGAAGTCTTTGTTCTTAAATGTATATTTAATAGAATCCATCATGCTTGGTTCTTTTTCTTCTACTACACCTTCGAATTCCTCTGGATGTTCTTCTTTATATTTAGCTACATCTTCCGGTTTTGTAGATCTTTCTTTGATTAGTACAAATGGAATAATCATTGATGGCATTAATACTAATACGATTAACGCTAATATTCTAATATTAGCTAAACCAATCATAGCAGGAATTAGGGCATAACCTAATACGAAATAGATAATATCAACTGTTGATTTAACATTTGATAAATATACACGGTCTGCTTGATTATCAGTCACTTCTGAGAATGTGGCATAATATGTAACCATCGTTAGAGTATAAGCAGAATAGAATACACATAGCCATACAAAGAACCAAATAGTATTGCCAATGCTCTCAGCTGCATTAAATGGAACAATTAAAAACATTAAATAAGCTAGTAGCATTACTACTATACCACCAAACATTGATGGTCTTCTTTTACCCCATTTAGATTTAAGGTTATCAGTAAATGCTCCAAGTGGAATATCAATAACACCATCCACAATCTTAGCAATTGTTACAAATATACTCCATACAACTACTACGATTAAAGTCTTATTTAAATATGTCCAGTGATCAATGTTAGCACTAAAACCTTGAGTCATTAGGGCATCACATAAATATGCTCCAACCATCAAGTTTAACATGTTTGGACCAAGGCCTGCTATACCATACCATGTAAGTTGTTTTTTAGTTAACTTTTTCATATTTCCTCCAAATTATAAATTATATTTATTGATGAAATCAGCAATTGCTTTGTCATAGCCAGCTTCATTATTAATTCTAACGTAAGAATGTCTACCTTTATCAAACCAAGCGATCTCTTTAGGACACTTGCATTTATCAAATATTTCTTGTCCTTTATCAGGAGTAGAATATCTATCTTCTTTACTATAAATAAACAAAATTGGCACATTTAGCTTATCGATACAATCGATCGGGCCATAGAAAGGATTGACTTTTGCGTAATGTTTAAACCACATAAAGAAGAATTCATAAACAAAATGTTTAGGATATCCTGCTTCATATGCATGATTAATAAACGATAATGGGAAGTTTTGATACATTCCATCAGCAACCATTCCTTTATAATAACTAGGACAATCATTACTAGTTAGAGCATATAGAGTTGTAGCTGAACCAATACATACACCATGCGAGATAATCTCTTCTTGGCCATAATCATCATGTAACATCTTTACCCAAGATAGAATATCTGGCCACTCAAGTAAGCCTACCGCATTGTATTTACCTTCTGATAAACCGTGTCCTCGATTATCAATAACTAAAATATTAAAGCCAAGTCTTTGATAAGGAATAGCAAAATAATAACTATAAGTTAGTGCTTCACTTCTTCCAGCTACAATAATAGCGGTTTTTTTATGACCAAAGTCATAAAACTCACCTGCTAGCTTAAAGCCACAACTTGTAACGCTAACTTCTTTTGCTTTATCTTTATTAGGTTGATAAAACTCTTTATCACCTATTTCATATATTTTTATTGTCTCTGGGTCATCTGTTTTAGGAATACGGTCCCAACTTTCTCTTTTACCTCTAACTAAATATCTAAAATATAAAGATCTAGCTAGTAACATTTGAAAAAAGAAACCAGGAGCAAGCACTAAAAAGAATAAACCAAGTAACACCCAAGCCCACCAAGGCATAGCTTACCTCCTAAACTAAACCAATAATTGCATCATATATTTCTAATCCACCATCCATATAGTTTATTTCTAAATATGGATTTGCTTCATTAATTGCTTTTTCTAATGATTCTAAATCATAATTAAAGTTTTTACCTTTTAAAATGATGCACATTGCTTTATCACTTATATCTTTAATTTGTTCTAAACTCTTTTTAACTACATTATAAATATCATTATGACTTGCTAAAATGATGGAATCATTGCTAGCAACGATATTATCTTTTTTAATATTAACGCCATTAAGTGTACAATCACGAGATGCATTAAATAAAGTTATTGTACTAATAGCTTCTACTCCTGCTTCCATTTGCTTGATACGATAATCAAGATTATCGTTATCAGCTTCATCCATTGCCAAAGCATAATAACCTTGTAAGCTATTCTTACTCTTAATCATATGAATGTTATCTTGCTTTAAAACATCAATTGCTTGATTACAAGCAAGCTCAATATTTTTGTTATTAGTGAAGATAACAATTTTTTCTGCATCACACATCTTAATAGCTTTAATAATTTCTTCAGATGAAGTATTCATCGTTTTACCACCATCAAGGACGATGTGGCAGCCTAGTTCGGTATATATTTCTTTCAACTGCTCCCCGTTTACAATACCAATTTTAGCTAAATCTACATGAGGTAGTTTCTTTTCCTCTTCATGAGCTTCTAGATTGGAATGTTGAAGAGCCATATTTTCTAACTTAAATGTTACAAATTCACCATAAGTTTGCGCATATGTAATAACATGTGCAGGAAGTTTTGTATGAATATGTACTTTTACTTTAGTACCATCTTTTACTACAACTAATGATTCGCCTAATCCTTCTAAATCTTTAATGAATAATTTTTGATTAAATTTACTAATATCTGTTTTACTTACCATTAGTTGTAATATAAACTCTAAACAATAACCATAATCAAAACTAGAATACTCATCAAATTTAGCTGTGTCTAATTTAGGTGCATTAGAGTCATCTTGTAATACTTCACCATCAATTATTTCCTCTTGAAGGAATTTATACATTCCCTCTATAATTAAAATATAGCCAGCTCCCCCGCTATCTAACACTCCCGCTTCTTTTAAGCAAGGTAAGATATTTGGAGTATAGTCAAGTGACTTCTTCATTTCTAATACATAGATACTAAAGAAGTTATCAATATACATACCACGGTTTATTTGATCACGGATATGCTCGATTCCTTCTCTAGCTACAGTTAGGATAGTTCCTTCAACTGGTTTAATTACCGCATTATATGCACATTTATAACCAGCTATAAAACCTTCTAAAAATTCTTTCGCATCAATAATTGAGCATCTTCTTAAGTTTTCCGAAAAACCTTTGAAGATTTGCGATAAGATTACTCCTGAATTTCCTCTAGCTCCCATTAACATACCTTGAGATAGCGCTACCGCATAAGCGCCTAAATTAGCGTTAGTTTTAGCACTACGCAGGCCGTTCTCTAAAGTCATACGCATATTAGAACCTGTATCACCATCAGGAACTGGGAATACATTCATTTCGTTTATTTTTGTTTCATTTTGTTTTAAGTTGTTTAGTCCATTGACTAACATCTTTTCAAACAAAATACCATCGATTCTCTTGACTTTCATAGACTATCTTTCTATTTTAATAATATTTTTTCCATTAATTCTTTTTCATTAACTAAATCTGTACTAGCTTTTTTACCAAAGTAATATACAGCACATAATCCTGGCCCAACATTTATTCCGCAACTTGGTCCAGTTTCAATAAAATATAACTTCTTTGGCTTAAACTGGTTTTCAACCATATCTTTTAAAACTAAAGCATTCTTTTCACGATTAGAATGACTTACAAACATAACTTGTTCACTAGGATTAGTGATAGTTTGTTTAATGTATTCAATAATAGCATCATATGCAGGTTTTTCACCTTTAGCTTTGCCTAAAACTGTAGTCATACCATTTTGGTCAAAGTCACCAAGTGGTTTGATACCAATTAATGTGCCAAAGAATGCTTTCGCATGGGTAATTCTACCTTTTTTAGCTACAAAACTTAAATCATCTAACCAACCCATTTGGTGGAAACAATCTCTATTTTCTTTTAAGAAAGCAACAACTTCATCTAAAGATTTACCTTCACTTCTTAAAATTGATGCCCAAACTAACATTAAACCAAGGCCAGCACCAAATCTAAGACTATCAAAAACTTCGATATGAGCATCTGGATATTCTTTTAATACTTCATTTTTAGCCATTAAATAATTGTTATAAGTTCCGCTCATTGCTCCACTCATAGCAATAGCAAGGCATCCTGAGCCATCCTTAACAATATCAATGATGAAATTTTTAATTTCTTCAATATTAGGAGCAGATGATGCATATGCATTTGGATTAGCTTTTAATGATTTATAGAAATCGGCACTTGATGCATAATAATCACATTCACTCCAATCAGTAAATGAATATTTATCAACTCCATCTTTATCCATGAAATGAGCTTTGATCATTTCAATATTAAAATCATTTAAAACTTCCTTTGATAAATCGCAAGTAGTATCTGATACAATCTTAAATTCTTTCATTTATTTATCCTTCTTTCTTCTTTTGTAGTAGTCTTCTTCTACTAAATTCATTAATTCAATTAATCGTTCGCGTAAATATGCTGCTGCTTGTTTTAAATCATGCTTACCATAACCTAATTTATCTAAATAAATTGGTTCACCATAACCAAGTCTTTGTCTTTCAAAAATATTCTTTCTTGGTAGTATATAAACAGGAACAAGCGGCACTTTAGCAGAAAGAGCCATCAAGATTGGTCCTTCTTTTACTTCATCAATTGTATGAGGTACTAAATTCATATGCCCTTCACAAAAGATATTAACAATTCTACCATCTTTAAGTAAGTTTACGATATCTCTAAACTGGCCATATGAAAAAGCTTCACGGTTAATAGGAATAGCTAAAAATCGTTTCAAAAAAAACGACGTAGTTTTATTAGTAAAAGCTACTTCCCCCGCCACAATATGATTACGCCTAAAAGGGCTAATAACTTGAATGCAAGGAATATCAGTTGTACGTTGGTGATTTAGGCAAATCAGTGCTCCACCCTTAATAAACTTCTTAGCATTTTTGCTAATAAGTATTTTTTTAGGTCGATAAAAGAGTTCCCAACCCCAAAGGCATAATACTTTATGAATATCATAAAATAAATATTTTCTAAAATATCCTTTTCTTTTACGCTTTTCTTCACTCATATTTTTACACTCTATAAACATTATACTCTTTTCTATCCTAAAATGCCATTACTTTATTAATACTAGAAGCTTTCTAGTGTTAAAAAAATGAATCTATATATTAGATTCATTTTTCCTTTTTTATTCTTCTTTACAAAACTCATTAATCTCTTTTCTTTTAGTATGATTAGCTGATGGGGCGGCATCACGGGCAGGATAGCCCATTACAAGTACTACAACTGGGATAATGTTATCATCTAATTTAAATTCTTCTTTGATGATAAAAGGATTAAAATGCATTACCCATGTGGATCCAATGCCAAGAGTTGTTGCTTCAAGCATCATATGCGTAGCAACAATTGATGCATCAACTTCGCCACTTGGTGCATTATCATATTCTCTAACCCAGCATGCATTTTTATCATAACTAATAATAAATGCCAGCGTAGGATTAAGATTAGGACTAATGCCCTTCTTTAGTTTAATTATGGCTTCGCTAGATTTTACTACTATAATTCTTTGTGGTTGAAAATTAACGGCAGTTGGAGCAAGACGAGCAGACTCTAAAATCTTATCAATTATATCATCTTCCACAATTCTTTCACTAAATCTTCTACAGCTATATCTTTCTTTTGCTAATTCTAAAAAATCCATAATATCCTCCACACATAACTATTATACTATATTTATTGTTTTCAACTATATAGAAATACAATTTGAGAATTTTCCAAGGTAAAAAGTGCCTGTTTTTGGGAATTTTCCAGGGTAAAAAGTGCCTGTTTTCGGGAATTTTCCAAGGTGAAAAGTACCTATTTTCGGGAATTTTCCAAGATTAAAAAAGCATTAATGATTTCATTAATGCTTTATGTCTTTATTTTATCATTGGTTTTTCCCAAGATGCTGGGGCAATAAAACCCATCATCTTAACAACAGTTGGGGCAATGTTAGCAAGGCCGTATTCGCCCTCTACAAATTCATATTTATTATCATCATCTACAATAATAAATGGTACTGGATTTAGTGAGTGAGCAGTTCTAACTACTATTTCACCTTTCTTATTCTTTTCTAACATTTCATCCGCATTACCATGATCGGCAGTAATTAACATAGTATAGCCTTCTTTTTTTGCTACAGCTAACAATCTAGCTAAAGCTAAATCTAGAGCTTCCATTGAACAAATAGTTGCTGGTAAGCTACCAGTATGACCAACCATATCACCATTAGGGAAATTAACTCTTAAGAAGCCATACTTATGACTCTTTAATTCTTCTATTAATCTATCAGTAATTTCAGCTGATTTCATCCATGGTCTTTCATCAAATGATACTTTATCTGATGGTATCTCCACATAAGTTTCTAAATCTTTATCGAACTTTTCTGTTCTATTACCATTCCAGAAATATGTAACATGACCATATTTTTGCGTTTCACTGATGGCAAATTCATTAACTTTATTTGCTACCATTACTTCTGTTAATGTATCATGGATTTCTGGTGGAGCAACTAAGAAACGTTTAGGTAATTGTAAGTCTCCATCATATTGAAGTAATCCCGCATAAACAACTTTTGGGTTATATGCTTTATTAAATTTATTAAAACCTTCTTGATCAAAAGCCATTGATAACTCAATTGCTCTATCGCCTCTAAAGTTAAATAAGATTACTGAATCATTATCATGCATCTTACCAACTGGAGCATTTTCTTTACCAATTACGAATGCTGGTAAATCTTGGTCAATTACACCAGGGTTTTCATTTCTATAAGTAGTTATAGCATCGCTTGCACTATCAAAGAATCTACCCTCACCTTGTACATGAGTTTTCCAGCCTTCTTCAACCATCTTCCAATTTGCTTGGTAACGGTCCATAGTGATTTTCATTCTTCCGCCGCCTGATGCAATTAGGCCATTGAATGAACCATCATTTAAATCTTTAAGTGCATCTTCTAATTGATCTACATAAACTAAAGCAGATGTAGCTGGTACGTCTCTACCATCAAGTAAAATATGTACTCTTACTTCTTTAACTCCATCATTTTTTGCAGCTTTAAGCATAGCGATTAAATGCGAAATATTTGAATGAACATTTCCATCAGATAATAAGCCAATGAAATGAAGAGTTGAGTTATGTTCCTTAACATTATTTACAACTTCAGCCCATGCATTTGACTTAAACATTTTACCGCTTTCAATAGATTCATTAACAAGTTTTGCACCTTGTGAATATATTTGTCCACAACCAATAGCGTTATGCCCAACTTCACTATTACCCATATCATCATCACTTGGCAAGCCTACTGCTGATCCATGTGCCTTTAAGCGAACGTTAGGGTAATTTGCTAATAAATAGTCAAGTGTGGGTGTATTAGCTAAGCTAACTGCATCACCAAGACCAGTTTTAGAAAAGCCAACGCCATCCATAACAACTAATAAAATAGGTTTTTTTGCCATAATTAGGCCTCCTTTATATGTTTTATCCTATAACATTATATAACTATTCTTAAAACTATTCAATCAATACTAACTATATATCATATTATTAAATCTTCATGCATTAATGTTTCTTCAATTAAAGAATAGTACAATTCTTTTTCTTTTATTTTCATAATTGTATTAATACTTTTCCCACTATCTTTACTTGATGCTCCGCAATGAAACAATTTATAATTATTAGTTTTATAATCTATAACTATATATCTATCATGAAATTTATCATTATTTTGTATAAGCTTAATTTCAAGACCAGTATCGTGTTTAAAATCATTTATAAAACTAGTATTTAGTTTATTTCTAGCTTTATTATCAGTTATTATATAAATACTAATACAAGACATGCATACTTTTAATAATTCTAATGTCTTAACATCCACATAATCATCAATAATTATAATTGTTTTTTTAGCCATTTTATATATTTCTTGATATGCTACATCTGCTTCAATTTTTTGTCCATCTTTAATCAAAAAATGTTTATACTTTGATGGATCAATAAAGTTATCCATAACTACATCTAATTTGCTCTCTATAATATCTAATCTATTTGAATGATTATTTACTAAATTAGTTAGTTTAATACCTTCGTTTAAAGAAAGCACCTCTTTATTTTCAACTATATAATCTTTCATTTGTTTAAATGCACGTATAAGTGCTTTACTCTGTTTAATTGCTAAATCACCCTTTAATACAGTCATTAGCATATAAATACCTTGTTCGGTGAACGCATAAGGCAATGTTCTTCTTTTTAAAAGATTATTTGCGGTGGATTTTTTCCACACCAATAATTCATTCCATTCTTTTTCATTTAATTGAAATCTAAAATCTTTTTCAAAACGTTCAATATTGTGCTTTACTTGATTATTAAAATCACGAGTATCATATCCATATATATGAGCTAGTTCAAAATCAAGCATTACTTTCTTGCCTCTAATAACATAAATCATGTTTTCAATTAATTCACTATTTAGCTCAATAATATCTTTTTCCATTTTTTTAAACCTCCTAATATATATTTAGCAGTAGGATATGCTTTTTTCTTAAAAAAAGTGACTTTCATTTTGAAAGTCACTATTAATTATTTATCTAGTTCTTTTAATACTATTTCCGATTTTAAATTAGTATTATAGAAATCTTTTTTAGAGCAACCAGCTCTGCCACCTCCGGCACAAGCACACGCGCATGCACAAGCACATCCGCCGCCACCGCTAAATCCACCATGGCCACCAGATGTTGATGCCGGATTTACAATTCTTGCTCCTTTACTATTAACTGTCTTTCCATAATAACGATGAGGTCGGTTAAACAAATACCAATGATAATAACCTGTACAAAAGCCTCTTTCATTCATGTATGGATCTTGTTTACTCTTTTGATAATAATATAAACCTATACATAAAGCTATGAGTGTAGCAATAGCAGCAATTGTTAATAGAATTGTAATTGGTTTAGTATATTTATCTGTATATTCTTTTTTAGGATCAAGATTAGAGAAATAATTATTTTGATAACGAAGTCGCATTTTAATAGTTTCCCCATAACCTAGTTCTCTTGATAATTTATAATAACCATCTTCTTCGCTAAATGTAACCCCACTTACTATTCCATCAGCTATTTGGTCTACGCCATCCATTGACCAATATAAGTTACAAGTACCAACTTTAATATCATCAAACCAACCAGGATTATAATCATAAACTACATATTCTTCATTTAAATGATACATGTATGATTGATTATATTTAAATTTGATATCAATCTTTTCCCCTTCGTAATGACTTTCTTTAAAATCAATACGAATGTAAGAGCCTCCATCCGCATAATATTTAATCTTTCTAATACCACTACTTAGAGCAATTATATCTTTCGCATGATAATTAGGTATACCTATTTTAATCCACTCTAGTGGACCATCTGAAGTGCTATCTAATACTTCCCATATAATATGGAATTCAATATCTAGGCTACCATCTTCAGCTTTAGGTGTAACTTTGATTTCATATAATTCAATATAATCTAAATCACCATAGGCACTTGCTTTATTAAATGAAGCAATAAAGATAAAACTAAATGCTAATAAGATAAATATAAATACTTTTTTAATCTTATTCATTATCTTCACCTTCTATTTTTCCACTTAATGGACACAAATCATTGGCATTAGCATTTTGGCGCCTTAGTTGCTTACATCTTTTAGAGGACCAAATCTTTTTCCAATCATCTTCTAACATATTGCCAAGGACATCACTAGATAGCCAGCTTTGGCAAGGAACAACCATTCCAGCTGGTGTAATTGCCATATTAGATGAACATGCTCCACAAGCAGGTACCAGCATCTTCATTTTTCTTAAAATATCACTATCAATCCAGCCAGGAGATGTAAATGATAATTCGCAATCATTTTGATCTAAATAAGCCTTAGCTTCTTTTAATTCTTTTAAAATTTCTGCTTTAGATAATCTAGAATTAGCGTTTGTGGCATTACCAGTTAAAATTAAACCTGAACATGTAAAATAATTTACACCTAACTCTTCGTGAGCAAACTTAACAGTAGCTAGATAATCTTTATTTAATTCACATAAAGGCGTATTAATGCTTACATTTAGTTTAGCATTAATTGCATTTTTAATTCCTTCTACTGTTTTATCAAAGCCATTTGCCCCAACAAGTAAATTATGAATATCTTTATTGCTTGAATAAAATGTTACTTGAACACTATCAAGACTTGCTTCATATAACTTGCCACATAACTCTTCTGTTAATAACTGGCCATTAGTATTAAGGCGAGTTACAAACCACTGTGAATAATCCACAAGTTCAACTAAATCGCTTCTTAATGTTGGTTCTCCACCAGTAAAAGTAAGTTGAGGAATCATAGCGCTCTTGCATTTATCAATAATTTGTTTCCAACTATCAGTATCAAGTTCGTCAACGTTAGCTAAAGCTTGTCCTGCGGCATAACAATTAAGGCATTTTTGATTACAATGCCATGCCCCATTTTTATTCATAGCTGAAATCATTAAATCCATTCTATGAGGAGCAGCCATATATTTAGCATATTTTGATAATGGCGCATATTCAATAACTTCTGATATCTTTTGTTTTCTAGCTATCTTAACTAATGTATCTACGATTTGTTTTAAATCAGCACGAAGTGTCTTTTTATTAGTCTTATCAAATACTTTGCTAGCTGCTTCAATTGCTTCATCAATAACCTTAGCAATTTCTTCATCTTCTAATGCTACACCACTTCGCCTGTTTACCGCATTTATAAATTCACGAAGTAATACTGCCCAGCCAAAGGAAATTGGTATTACATCTTGACCATTTAAAATAATAGTCCAAGCTAGACCTAATTTAATCTTTTCAGGTGGCACTAAATGAATCCTAACAACTCCTGGTCCATGAGGATCAAAGGTTGTATGGCTAATCCCATCAATAGTCCCAATATAATCTTTTACTTTTTTATACATCTAAATATCCTCTAATTTTTTAATTTCTTCACTATATTTCTTAGGTTCTTTTAAAAATATAATATTAGCATCACTTACTATCTTTTGTATTTGTTTAGGAGCATGTTTTGCTTCCCCACTACCGGCATATAAAACAAATGTTACTTTTTTATCTTTTAGGTCGAGTAGTGTTAATACTTTATTTATTGGACTAGATAATCTACCATTCCAAACTGGCGATCCAATTACTATTTTTTCGCAGCCATCAATGTTTGCATCAAAATTAACTAGTTTTGCTTTCGCATTAATGCCAGCTAAGAAGCCACCAGTCATTACTTTAAAAAAGAAAGATTTAGGTAAATCTTTTTTAGGAATTACTTTCCTTACATCATATCCTAATTCTTCTAATCTATTAGCTACCAAATCACCATTACCAGTATTTGAATAATAAATAAATAATTTACTCATGATTTATCCTCTTTTCACTTTCCTCAAAATATCTTTTATAACTTCTAGCACAGTATTTAGGTTTTACTTCTTTTTGATAAGTAGTAACTTCACTAAATGAATAAGATGGCCCAATTGCCCATTTTTTAAAGAAACCAACGCTAATTGCTTGCTTTGGGCAATTAACGCTACAACGCTGACACATTAAACACTTATTACCAAATATATATTTATCATCTATTAGTTTAATATTATTAGCTGGACAGTTATTTAGGCACTTATTACATTTAATACATTTATTATAATCTATTCTATAATGTTTACCGTTTATCTTACCACCTAAACGCTGTACTCTAAAGATAAAACTAAAAGGCCTATCAAAGATAAACCTTTTAAGATAATGATGATTACCATTTAAAAAATCATCAATATCTAATGGTAGTCTCTCTTTAATGATAGATAACATTTTATAAGCCATATAATCTGTATGTCTAAATACAAATGAATATGGCATTAAATAATGATATTCACTAAATACTTTAATATTTTTCTTATTTAATATGCTTGCAAGTTGTAAACTTGAAGCATTATTTAATGATAAATATTCACCTGAATCTTTAAGTATTAAACACTTAATATCCTTACTAACTTTATTTAACCTCTTCACATAATCAATAATTGGATATGGAGCATTAAATGCATAAATCGGATAAGCGATAACTAAAATATCAAAGTCGCTTACATCTTCTACTTTCCCTTTAGTTACATCAACGGCTTTTACAACGTATCCTTTATTATTAAATATAGTGCTTGTTAAATCTACTAATATTTTAGTGTTATATGTACCACTAAAATAAATCATTAAAACTCTATTCATACTATATACATTATATAAAAAAGTTCTAAATTAGAAAAGAGTTTCCTAAAGTGAATACCTAATTCGAGTGATTATAAAAGAGCCGCTAGAAAATCATTATTTCTTAACAGCTCTTTTTTAGTATGCATTATCATTTATTATTACTTGAGCAAATCGGAGTGATATCATCTAATAAACCATCTATATTTTTATAGCCTTTGTATTTTTCTTTATTTTTTTCCATTTCTTCAACTTCATCAATCGCAGAAAGAGTCTTTTCATTTGGAATATCCGCTTTAAGTTCAAAAGGAATGCTGTTAGTTCTTATGACTTGATTATAAAACAAACTAATAGCTGCTGTTGGTGTTATACCCAGACTTGCAAATACAGCTTCAGCGTTTTCTTTTATGTTACTATCAATTCTTACATTAATATTAGCCATTTTTATTTCCTCCTTTATACATATCCATTGCAACACATTGTGTTGCCGTTGTCAATACATTGCTAGTAAAAAAGACTCCACATCTACAATCAAAAATCGTTGATATGGAGTCTATTCTAATCTAAAGTTTATAATAATTTTTTATTTTGCAGATACGTGATATAAAACATTATCAACTTGATGAGTAGTATATGTAGATAAGTCTGCTTCATATACTACGTTATTATAACTTTCAAGTAAAGATAACTTTGAATTACGATAATCACCTGTATAGTGTACGCTAAATAAAACAATTTCGCCATCTAATGATGTAGTTTGTTCGCTATAAGCAAATGAGATTTTGCCATCTTCTAGTTTTACATCACCAACACCAGTTAAAGCACTGTTTACCATTGCATCACTTAGTTGCATTAAGCTTGAATCATATGAGAATGCAAAGCTCATTGCCACAACATCATATTCTGCATTTCCTTCAAAAATGAAATTGATAATACCTGTTTCTTGATTTCTAATTGCTTTAATTACGCATGCATATTTTCCATCTGCATTAAGGTTTTCATCCAATCTACTTGAGTCAATTAGTTTAACAGTCATTTGTAATTCGTATTCTTCATAATAAATAGTAATACGAGGTTTACCAGCTTTTGTTAATTTTTGTAAATCTTTTGCATCTAACATATCTTCTGTTAAACTAATATCTCTACTAGTTCCATCAGTATATTCAATATGAATCTTAAGCATTGATAATTCAAATTCATCATATTCATAATTAGCATAGAAAGTTTCATTTACAGGAGTAACATTACTTATAGTCTTACTGTCCCAATCAACTTCTTTTTCACCACCACAAGCTACTAAAGCAAAACTAAAGATAGCTAAAACTAAGATTAATAATAATTTAATTTGTTTCATCTTCTACCTCCTATTTTGCCTCATATATAGCTCTAACGATTAAATTAGAATTAACATTAGTAAATGATACACTCCAGCCAACAAATTCATATCCTGAAACTGTTGGGGCAGTTGGAGCTGTAGCATTTGCTCCTTCAAGAACTTTTTCTTTACCTAGAATTGTTCCGTCGATGCTAACAAATACTACTTCATATTCATTATAAACGATATGTTCTACTTTATTATTCTTGTAAGCAAGAATTCTAAAAGCATCACCGATATCAACGATTCCATCATCGTTATTATCAAGTAATTTAATAGCACCGCTATTAAATGAATAACCGCTTAAAACTAATTCTACTAATTTCTTAACATCATTATCATCAATATCTCCATCTAGATTTACATCACCATATAGGCCATAATAAAAATCTTTACGGAATAATAATTTATTATCTTTATATGCTTCAAGTGAATACTTAGTACTAAACTCTACAGCACTCTTATCGATTTCATAAGAATTAGTTTGTGTTGTACCATGAAGCTCGCCATTTACATATACTTTATATTGATCAACTAAGCTAGCATTGCTTACATCCCAATTGATTTGCATCTTAGAAGATGTGGCAGTAGCTCTCAGATTATCAATTAAGCCAAATGTTTCACTTGTAACTACACTAGCTTCTTTAGTATAAGTAGTATCATCGATAAATGTAACTGTTACTTTTGCATCATATAAAGTATTATTTGCTAAACCACTCGCTGCTACAAATCCAGTTTTTTGTTCTGCTGGATGAGCTTCACCGCTCTTGCCACCAGCTTCTACTTTGATGTTCTTAACAAAAATACTATAAGAACTCTTGAAATCACATACGATTGAATCAGGTGTGCCTGAAAATGTTAAGCTATTAATAATACTAGCTTTATGATTATCACTAATTGATGTAGCGCGTCTTGCTTCAATTGTGAATGTATCTCTTACTTTTCCATCTACATCAATTAATTTATAAGTTAAGCCATCACTATTAACAGTGATTGTAGAGATGGCTGAATAATCAGTCCAAGTCTTAGTAGATTCACGATAAGCAATTAATGCTTTGTTTTGATCTCCTGAAGTAACCTTTGGTCTATCACCAATTTGTGGAGAAACTACGTAAACTGTACCTTTTTTAGCTTCAGTTGTAACTTTACCATTATATAATGTTTTTGTTCTTAAATAGCCATGCATATGACCACTTAAAGCTAAATCAACACCATATTTATCAAATAAGTCATTCCATCTATATGCATATTTATCTTCACCAGTTACGAAGTCATACCAAGGATAATGTTGGTAAACAATAATGTATTGATATTTACCTTCATTCTTTTGAACTACTCTTTCAAACCAGTCTCTTGTTTCATTAAGTTTTCCGTAGTCGCCTACTTGCATACTATCGATACAGATGAATAAGATATTATTATAAAGAGTATAATAACTTGATGGAATACCATCAGGCCCATTCTTTGGAACTGATTTTACCGCATTGAAATATGTATTATAGAAATACTCAGGATCTGAGTAAATTGCACTTGGATTTGAAGAATATTTGTCAGGATAATAATTCCAAACTGAATTTGTTGTTTGTGTATAGTATTCATGGTTTCCTGGGCATGATAACCATAAATAATCTTTACGAACAGTAGTAAGAGTTGTCTTACTCCATTCAAGCCAGTTAGAATATTGACTACCTCTCCATGTTTCATCTCCAGTAGTAATGACAAATGACATTTTTGTGTTATTAACTTGTTCAGCTTTATCGATTAAAGTTTGAACAGTTTGAAGTTTTTTCACAGCAGTCATGCCTAGTTCTAGGTTATCATATGGAATGGCATGAATATCGCTCATATAAGCAAATGTAAATTCGGATGCACCTGCTGTCTTAAATGTGTATTCTTCAGATGTATAATCTTCACATGTAATTCTATAAATATATTCAGTATCTGGATCTAGATTCTTTAAAGTTACTGAACATTTATAGAATTTCGCTACATCATAATGGAAAAATGATGTTTCATCATACACTCCACTTGCATTAATTACGGTAGCAAAGACATAATTAGGGTCACTCTTTACAGTGTATCTTAAAGTAGATAACTTAGCTTTTGCATGCCATGAAATAGTAATTTCGGTAGAACAATCTTCACCAGGATTACTATAAATTATGTCAACCCCTTTAATGGTAATATTTGCGGCTTTAACAGAAAAGCCAAAAACAACTAATGAAGCAAATAAAGTAACAAATAAAGTAAATGCAACTACTCGCTTCATAACTTTAGGAAATTTTCTCATTTATTCCTCCTCCAATACTTCTTTATTTTTTTTATTATAAACAAATGCGCAAATAATTGATGTTAATGGAATTGTAAGCACCATGGCAATTGCCCCTACTAATGCTTGCGCAATAGCAACCGCAATATATTCACTTTGCATTATAAAACCATTACTTCTATGTTCCATCATCCAAAGGATGAATGTTAAATCGGATGCGATATAGGCTAAAATCAATGTATTAACCATCGTACCAATCATATCTTTACCAATTGTAAAACCACTTTTAATTGTATTAATAAGTGATGTTTGCCTACTATTGTCATATACTTCTTTTAAAGCACTAGATAGCGATAGACTAACATCCATTACCGCACCAAGGGCTCCAATTATAGTTGAAGCAAACACTAATCCTTTTAAATCAATAATAATATCAGCGTTATATGATGTTTGGAATAACATGACCACATCTTCTACGCCCTCTTGATAATAAAACCCAGTAGCATTAATTATTCTTAAAGTAATCAAGGCTAACAAGCCACTAAGGAATAATCCGCTAAAGCAGCCAAGGCTTGCACATAAACACTTTTTATTAATTCCTACAACCAATATAAATGTTACTGCTATTACGTAAATCGCACAAACTAAAACAAGTATATAAATATTAAAACCATTAATAATTGATGGAAGTAAGACAAATATAATAACTAAAACTGTTAATCCTAAAGAAAGAATTGTTAATAAGCCTTTACTCTTAGATATTATTAGTAACAAAATTATTAATACTAAAGCTAAAGCAATGATTCCACCCCAGTGATTATAACTTATAGAATCACCTGCAAAATAATAAGTAGGATCACCATTTTCTTCTACTCTTTCTTCTACAATATAAATCCTTTTTCCATCTTTTACTTGTTTATAAAAATGGCTAGTATAATCATTTAAATATTGCAATACATCTACTGATTCGCCTTTTTTATCACCTTTTAGAATCAATGCTTTAAATTTAATTCTAATTGTATAATCAACTCTTTCATCTTCAGTTGGATAATATACTTCCTCAATCGAAGTCACTTTAGCTTTTATAAGTTTTCCATATGTACCATATGTTTCATTCATTATAATGGTATATTCATTTTTATAGAATGTAGTCTTACCAAATATAACAATGAATAATACTGCTAATACTAAAGTAATAGAAATTGTAATTATTCTTTTTATCAAGTTTTGTTTTCCATAATTTTTAATTTCTTCTTTTTTGCTTTTAAAATAATTATGAAAATAATCCTTGAGAGATTTTTTATTATCAGTTTGCATACTTTTCCTTTTATATCATTATCTATTTAAATTATACATTTTTTTATAAATTATTAAAACTTATTTTTATTTTAGTAGTTATAAATAGAATTTATAATAAAAAACTTTGGAAATTATTCCAAAGTTTTATCACTTTTTTTAAACATAAAACTATTCAAAATTGGGATACTAGCAGTAAGTATTAATTCAATACATAATAAATACGAATGAATCAATGCATGATGTTCACCAGGTGACATCATTAATAATACTGATAATACAATTACCGCAATTGATTCTAAAAAGCTTACAATAGCCAGTATTGTATGTAACTTCCTAGCTAATATTTCTCTTAATTCAATTGATTCTCTAAAGATTGACCATACTGCCCATATTATACAAACAGTAGCATATTCTTCTATTAATAATAATATTACTAGTCCAAGCATTGCTTCAATTAAATTAAATAAGAATCCATGCCCATCATAAATTGGTTTAACTTTTTCAAGAGCAATCTCTAAAATGGCAACTGAACCATATAACATCATAAGTCCACCAATAAACCATCTCAAGTTTTCTACGAAGAATTCTCTAAATATGAATAAAAGAATGGCACCTATTACGTAAAAACCAAGTTTAGAATATCTGAATATTTTCATTAAATCACACCACAAGCAATTAACACAATTAATAATACTGCTACAAGAGCCCATTCAGTTATCAAGAATATCTTTCTTGCTTTTGGCTTCATATCAGGTACATAATTACTTGCTAAAAAGAATGGTACATAAGTTGTGATAAATACTGGAATTACACCCCACCATTTATATACCCATATGAATGAATGGTTAGATGTAGCTGCTAAAAATGATTCAAATAAAGCAAATAAAAGTGCCATTTCAATTGCTACAACTAATTTACAACTAATTCCTTTAAATTTACCTTTTGCAAAATATCTCTTGTTTCTATCTTCTGGCATCATTTTAAATGAAATGATTCCAGCTAGTGAAAACATCATTGATAATTCCCAACAAACACCAATTAATAAAATGAATGTAGTAGATTGATTTGATACTGCCCATAAAGGGTAACCTGATGCTTTAGCAATAATAGCATTTACAATTTCGTATAGCCAGTGTACACCATATAAAGCTAGTCCCGCAAAAACAACTTCATAATGTTTTTTATGAATTTCTGACCAGTATACATAAAATACAACAGCTAAAATAAAAATAAATGTCCAATTAAAATTTTCTGTACTTCTAACAACAATGTTTCTAATTAATTCTTTTGATAAATCAGATCCATCTCCCCAAAATTTAAACATATTTCTCTCCTTTTTTTATTCTATATTTAGATTATAGCACAACGAATCAATATATAAAAACATTTGATTTCTTATTTAAAAAAATGCAGCAAATAAATTGCTGCAATTTTTTAACGCATACCTTTATCGTAAGGAATTCCTTCGGCTTTTGGACAGCCAGATTTCTTTCTAAATAATACTAATACAATTAGTACTACTACATATGGAATAATGTTATAGAAATATGGTGGTAGGCCTATGTTTGCTAAGAATGGAACTGATGAAGAAACAGCACCAATACATTTTAAGAAGCCAAACATTAAGGCGCCAAATACGATGCCAATTGGACTCCAGTTACCAAATATCATAATGGCTAGGGCTAAGAATCCCATTCCACCGATTGTTGATTCGGCTGTGCCATTAGCAACTGTTGCGATATATGCGTATCCTCCAAGTCCTGCTAAAGCGCCAGAAATTGTAGTTCCTAGATATCTCATTCTTGCTACGTTAATACCTACTGAATCAGCTGCTTGAGGATGTTCACCACATGCTCTTAAGTGCGTACCAATTCTAGATTTATATAACCAAATAGATAAGATAGCAAATACTAATATTATGGCATATGTAGATAAATAAGCTTTATCGAATAATATTCTTAAAAAACCTGGTAAGTTTGAATTAATGATGGCATACCCTTTAAATGTGTATGGCATATTTATCTTTTCTTGAAGGAAGAATACTAATCCAAATGTGTTAACAATTGCCGGAGCTAACATATTTAGAGCTGTTCCACCAATTGTTTGGTCTGATTTAAGCTTAATAGCAGAGAATGATAATAATAGAGAATATATTGCCCCACTACTAGCACCCACTAATAATGCACAAATAAATGTAAGTTGTGGTTTATCTAACCACACTCCATTCTTTTGAAGCAAGTATACAAAGATTGCACCAATGAATGCTCCAAAGATCATTTCACCTTCAAGAGCTAAGTTAATTACACCACTTCTTTCAGCGAACACACCACCAAGGGCAACAATAAGCAATGGAATTGCATAAATTAGTGTTTTTTGAAGAATAAGTATTAGGTTTTCCATTATGCGGTTTCCTCCTTATTCTCTTCATTATTTTTAATATCTTCTGTCTTTTCTTCAACAGCAGGCGTGCTATCTACTGTTAGCACAACTTTAGCAGCTTCTTTTTTTCTTTTCTTTGATAAAAGCATTAAGAATAATCTAGAAAAACCAGAAAAGTAAATAATAACAGATGATATAACTGAGGCAATATATGCGTTATATCCAGCAAGTTGTAATCTAGAACCAGATGCGGATATATACCTTAAAAACGTAGAACTAAATATTACGCCAACAGGATCACAGTTAGCAAGTAATGCTGCTGGGATGCCATTAAAACCATATTCAGGTAAGTTAGCATATATACTACCATATTGTAGTTCTATTCCTGCATTTAGATAATATAGTGATCCACCAATAGCAGCCAGTCCTCCGGCAATAACCATTGATAAAACTATATTTTTCTTTTCGTTCATCCCCGCATATTTAGATGCATGTTTATTAGCACCACATGCTTTTAATTCAAAACCAAATTTAGTTTTAGACATAATGATGAAGAATATAATGGCAATTATAATGACGATTATTATTCCCCCATCAATATATGAATTAGGTAATATCTTATCAAGCCCGAACGTTGGCGTATATGTACCAAGTCCGCTAGTTTTAATTAAATATGCACTCTTTCCTTCTGGAGTGTTAATGATTGAACTTTGATTAGAAAATACCCATGTTACGATATTAGCGGCTATCCAGTTAGTCATAATACATACGACTACTTCATTTATATCAAAGAATGCCTTAAAAATACCTGGTATTGCTCCCCATAAAGCCCCACAAATAACACCAACTATTAATGCAAGTAACCAAACAAGAATTCCAAGGCCTCTATTATCTGCACAATTAATATGGAGGGCAATCATCAATGATCCCATAGTTCCCATAAGAAACTGTCCAGCTGCACCGATGTTGAATAATCCTGTTTTAAATGCAATAGCAACTGATAAACCTGTCATTACTAATGGTGTAACATAGAATATCATATTTCCTAGGTTTCTTTTTACTGTTATAGAGTTTTGTGATGAGAAAGGTCCTAAGAATAAATATTTAACACCATCAAGTAAATTAGATATTGATAAATCTTTATTAACGATTGTAATGAATAACATTACAATGATACCAACTATAAAACCACAAATGATGCAAATGATTGATGCTAATATTTGTTTAAGAACCGGATTTTTCATCATTAGCACCTCTTATATCTCTTTTTGCACCTGACATGTATAAGCCTAATTCTTGAACTGTGATCTTTTTAGGATCTACTTCTGCTACAATTTCACCTTCATACATGACATATATTCTATCTGAAAGGTTCATAACTTCATCAAGCTCAAGTGATACTAAAAGTATTGCATCACCTTGATCTCTTTTCTTAACCATTTCGCTATGAATGAATTCAATTGCTCCTACATCAAGTCCACGTGTTGGTTGAACGGCAATTAGCAATTCATGTTTTCTTTCCATTTCTCTAGCAACTATGGCTTTTTGTTGATTACCACCAGACATGCTTCTTGCTATTGTGGCAGCACCTTGACCACTTCTAACATCGTATTTGGCAATAAGCGTATCAGCATAATCTCTAATTGCTTTGAATTTCATGAACCCATATTTTACAAATTCATCTTCGAAGTAATTTTGTAATACTTCATTATAATCTAACCTGAAATCAAGTATTAGACCATATTTATGTCTATCTTCAGGTATGTGTGAGAAACGATTTGTGTTTCTATATCTTATTGATTTGTGGGAAACATCTTCCCCTTTATAAATAATTTCGCCAGATGTTTGTGGAGCAATACCTGTTAATGCCTTAACAAATTCTGATTGTCCATTTCCATCAATTCCGGCTATACATACTATTTCACCAGAACGTACATAGATATTTACATCTTTAACTAAAGCTTTAGTATGTCTTCTATCCTTATTCTTGACAGTTAAATGTTTAACTTCAAGAATAGTGTCTTTAGGTTTTGCTTCATCTTTTACAACTTGAAGTTGTACAGGACGGCCAACCATCATTGTAGATAAATCTTCAATTGTTGTTTCATTTTTATTAACTGTACCGACTAATTTACCTTTTCTTAAAACGGTAATACGATCAGAAACAGCCATAATTTCGTTTAATTTATGGGTAATGAAAAGAATTGATTTGCCTTCGGCTGCTAAATTCTTCATTACTTTCATTAATTCATCAATTTCTTGAGGTGTAAGTACGGCAGTTGGTTCATCAAAGATAAGTATTTCATTATCCCTAAATAACATCTTTAGAATTTCGGTTCTTTGTTGCATACCAACTGTAATGTCTTCAACCTTGGCATCCAAATCAACATGAAGACCATATCTATTCATAAGGTCTTCAACTTTACTTCTTGCATCCTTCTTTAAAATAAACCCTACTTTTGTATCTTCATCACCAAGAATAATATTATCGAGTACAGTAAAACACTCAACAAGTTTGAAGTGTTGATGTACCATTCCTATTCCTAGCGCTGTTGCATCGTTAGGGTCTTTTATTTTTACTTCTATTCCATTTTTATAAATGCTACCAGAATCCGGTTGATAAAGGCCAAAAAGGACACTCATTAAGGTTGATTTACCTGCCCCATTTTCCCCAAGAAGGGCGAGAATCTCGCCCTTCTTAAGTTGCAATGTAATGTCATCATTTGCTTTTATTCCAGGAAATTCTTTGGTAATGTTACGCATTTCGATAATATAGTTATCTACATCCATATATACCTTTTGCCTAATAGGCATCTCCTTTTTAAAAGAATTGATTAATTGTAATAAAAAATTTAATTATTATTTACCAGCTTCGTGAGTTAAACGTACGTTAGTTAATAATAAAGCAGCTGCTGTCCAAGCACCTTCTACAGAGCAATCTTCTGGAGTTGTTGCGATTGGAGTAACTGTACCATTCTTAATTGAAGCGAATAATGTGTTATATTGTTCTTTAGTGAATGTAGTAAATCTCCAAGAACCATCAGCTGTTGGTAGACCTGTAGAGTCTTCTGCAGCACCTAAGTTAGAAGTCTTATCAGCAAGTTTAGCATCCCATTCGCCTGCATAATATTCGCTTAAAACAAGCATTACAGATGAAGCTAAACCTTTAACTGCAGATGTGATAACTCTTTGTGATAAACCAGATTGGTCAGTATCAACACCGATAACTTTTCCGTTTTGAGTTTCGTTAGCAGCAGCGATAACTGAGTTAACCATTGAACCACCGCAAGAGAATACAACTTCAGTTCCAGCAGCATACCATGCAGCAACTTGAGCTTGTAATTCATTAGAAGCACTGAATGAAGAACCATTCTTGAAAGAAATCTTCATTTCAACAGTAATTCCTTTTGCTAATGCAGCAGCGTTAGCACCTTGCATGAATCCATAGCAGAATCTATTACATGCTGGGTTAGATCCACCACCACCGAATACGCCACCAAGTTTAGTGTAGCCATCCATAACAGCAGCATAACCAGCTAAGAATCCTGATTCTTGTTCTTTGTAAGAAATGGCTGTAACGTTTGCTAAGCCAAAATTCCAACCATCTACGAATACGAATTTAACATCAGTATGAGCTTTTGCTACAGTTTCCATAGCAGCTTGTTGTAAGAAACCAGGAGCAACGATAACTTTAGCACCGTTTTCAATAGCAAGTTCCATAGCAGCGATACGGTCATTGTCTGTAGCGTTAGCGCCATTTTCAGGTTGATAATAAGCATAAGTCTTATTATTTTTTTCTGCGTATTCTTTTACGCCTTCATAAGTACCTTGGTTGAAGCCACCATCCATTAGTTGTCCAACGTCTGTAACAACTGCAAGTTCAGCAGATTGCTTTTTTTCACCACCGCATCCAACTAAAAGAGCGATACTAAAAACGCAAATTAATACTGATAAAAATAAAGCGATTTTTCTCATAATTGAATAATTTTCCTCCTATTTATTTTTCAATATGAATCGTATATAGAATTTACTCTATACACAAAAATTATATCTTTCTTTATCAATAATTTCAAGGTGTTTACAAGAATAATTTAATATCTTTATTAAATCACTAAAAAAACGTTTGATAACTTCTATCAAACGTTTATAATCTCTGTGTTAGTTGAGGTATTTTAATACAATTTGAACACCCCTAAATAAAGTTGGTCGCAATAAAGTTTCGTAATTCTAATGCTACTTAAATACTATCAAAATACTCAATCTTAGTTATTACCACTTTATCCCATACTTCTTTTAGTGTAAATCTTCCTTTAGAGCCAAAATTAAACAATTTATAATCTTCCTTAAATTCGAAAGCAAAATTAACATCTTCGCTATGGTCTTTTGTTAGTATGCAAGTAATTCTATAATCAACAGTTTTATTTACTGGATATCCTATTTTATCTATATAACGTCCAATGCTGCAATTTCTATAATGGTTATATCCTTCAATATAAAAATCAATTTGTTTGATTTTACCTGGATTATTTATACCATCAATAAATTCAATATATCTCATTTTGTATTCACCGCTTGCTTGTTCTTTTTAAATCGTAAATTCAAATTTAGAATAAATAATTAGAAAAAGATTTTCCCCAAAAAACATCAATCCTTCAAACATCCTATTGGAATAACTAATACTCCATCTTCTCTTCTATATCCATACTGCGTTGCAGTAATAACAATTTTCAAATCAGGAAGTCTTAGTGGCACTTGTTTTTCCTTTTTATTATATTCCTTTACCAATCGTTCAATTTCACATAAGTGCTTAGCGCCTTCTTCAACTTCATTTTCGCCTAATTTAAATTCGATTAAAGCATACCTTCCATCTTCTAAGTGTAAAACTCCATCTGCTTCTAAACCATACCTATCGCGATAATATGAAATATGTCCATCGCTAACAGATGTATATATTTTTAAATCTCTTATACATAGTGATTCAAATAAAAATCCGAGTGTTTTAAAATCGTTATTAAAGTATTCAGGAGAAACACCAAGTGCTGCAACCGCAAGTGATGGATCAACTAAATTACGCTTTTTTCCAGATCTAATAGCACTTTTACTACGAATAGCAGGGCACCATGCTTCAATATCTTGTATTATATATAATTTTTCCAAAGCTTCGACATAATCAAAATAAGTTGGCTCTGAAATTGAGTGATTAGCACTTACATCTTGTATAATAGTCTTATTATCAGCTAAAGTACAAATATTTCTAGCGTATGATTGCAACAATAGTCTTCCAATTGTTGGATTTCTTTTCACATCATCTACTTTAGAGATATCCTCACTATATGTTTGTTCATATAGTTCTTTTGCAACTAATAATTCGCCTCTTTTCGTTTTTGAAATCAAATATTTCGGCCATCCACCACGGCATAATGCATAAACTATATCATCAAGTGTTGAATTAGACACACAACCATCAAATGAATTTGGATTATCAAATAATTGCTTAATGCTTACAGTTCCGTTTGATTCACCGGTCTCATATAGGCTCATCGGATACATTGTTATTTTTGATATCCTCAATGTTCCAGTATGAGGTATTATACCATTCTTCGAACTTGAACCAGTTAAATAAAAACAGCCTAATTCTTCTGGATTATTATCACAGTATGTTCTTACAGTTCCCCATATTTTAGGTGCATCTTGCCATTCATCAAATAAAATAGGTTTTTTGTTCAACAATAGTTTACTAGGCATTGTATTAGCAATTTTAAGTAAATTTTCCCTTACATCCTCGTTTTGAAACTCTAAAATCGTCTCACTTCTCTGCTTGGCAGTCGTTGTCTTTCCAGTTCCCTTAGGCCCAACAATATTAATAGCTCCAAATACTTCAGTTTTTAAATTGATTAATTCGTCTATCACTCGTTTCTTATACTGCATTATAACCACCTCTTCTAGATGCATTTTATCATAAATCAAGTCTTAAATCAAGTATACTTTAGTATTTTGTGATGATTTGCTTTAGTATTTCGCTGTATTTTAATTTAATGTTTTGTGGCACAATTATGCTTCATTATAAAAAATACCATCTTCTTTTCATATAATAAATTAAGTAGGCACAATATTAATTATAATTTGAATTTTGTATTTCATTCTGTAGATGCCTGACAAAAAATAAAAAGTGGTTTGATATTTCTACTTGAAATAGGAACAACAAACCATATTTTTTCTGTAAAAAGGGTATTTTTCCATATTTGCATAAAAAAATGCAGTCAATACAAATGCAAACTACTTTTGCTATAGTATCAACCGTGTTCTTTTATTATGGAGCAAGTAACGGGAATCGAACCCGCACCCTCTGCTTGGGAAGCAGATGTTCTACCATTAAACCATACCTGCATATATTGGTGGGGCTAGTGAGAGTCGAACTCACACGTTAAAACATTACCGTCTGAGAGTAACGCGTCTACCAGTTTCGCCATAACCCCACCGCTTCTATTACATTATATAATTTTTACCATATTTTTCAATAACATAATCTAAATCTTTGTCACCTCTACCTGATAGATTCACTAATATTGATCCATGATCCATCATTCCTGCTAGTTTAATCGCATATGCAACAGCGTGCGAACTCTCTAACGCTGGAATAATTCCTTCAAGGCGTGATAGTTTAAAGAAAGCATCAATTGCTTCTTCATCAGTTATTCCTTCATAACTAATTCTACCAATGTCGTGAAGAAAAGCGTGTTCTGGACCAATTGAAGGATAATCTAGACCACTAGCAACTGAATAAGCTAAACCTGGGTTACCATTTTCATCTTTAAGCATAATGGAATTAAAACCATGTAAAATTCCTTCAGATCCATAAGTAATGCTTGCGGAATTGGCATCTTTACCTTTGCCAAAGGCTTCTACACCAACAATTTTTACTGGATCATTTAAGAATGGAATAAATAATCCTGCACTATTGCTTCCCCCACCTACACAAGCTGTAATGACATCAGGAAGTTCACCTGTCATTTCTAAAAACTGTTCTCTCGCTTCAATCCCTACAACACTTTGAAAATCTCTAACAATCATTGGAAATGGATGAGGTCCAACTACTGATCCAATACAATAAATTGCATCTTTATATTGTTTAGCATAACTTACAAAAGCAGAATCAACTGCTTCTTTTAGTGTACCTTCACCATCAGTTACTTCTATTACTTTAGCACCTAATACTTTCATTCTCGCTACATTTGGTGCTTGCTTCCTAACATCCACAATCCCCATATGTATTTCACATTCTAATCCAAAATATGCTGCAGCTGTAGCTAGGGCAACACCATGTTGACCAGCACCAGTTTCAGCGATTATTTTTTTCTTTCCTAAGTACTTAGCAAGTAATCCTTCGCCCATACAATGGTTAAGTTTATGCGCACCTGTATGGTTTAAATCTTCCCTTTTTAAATAGATTTGTACTTTTCCATTACCAACACTCTTTGACAATCTTTCACAATGATATAGAGGCGTTGGTCTCCCTTGAAATTCTTTTCTAATCCTACGTAATTCACTAATGAATTTAGCTGATTTGCAAATTGTTAAGTAAGCATCATTAATTTCTTTAAAAGCCTCCTTTAATTCTTCGCTTATAAAGCATCCACCATACTTGCCAAAGTATCCTTCACTATTTGGATAATTCTTCAAGTAAGTCTCAAAATCAACATCTTTAATTTTCATAATTCCCTCCTTTTGGTAGGTAATAAAAAAAGACCTACCCTATTACTAAAGGACAAGTCATTAACCTGCGGTGCCACCTTTATTAAAGAAAACATTATTTTCTTTCTCTCATTTACGAAAAGCAATCACTTTTCTTGTTTTATAACGTAAACAACACGTCACCCATACTAAAGAAGCTTCTTTTTCTGTTTACCCTCGAAAGCCCACTTGCTAGTTACATTTATTAGGTTTCCACCATCCCTAAATCTCTATAAAATAATCACTAGTTTAATTTCTTTCTCATCAGTTTAGTACATTATAATTATATTTTTTCATAATGTAAATACTTTATATATAATTAATTAAAAAAATAGCACTATAGATTACCTATAGTGCTACTATTTTTATTTTAATGCTTTAATCATTAGACTAGTCATCTTATTAGAGAATTCTACTGGATTATCTAATTTAAATCCTTCCATTAATAATGCTTGATCATAAAGTAGATCCGCATATTCATTAATTTCAAGTGGTGAATCATAATAAAGTTTCTCTAATGCTTTAAATAATTCATGATTTGGATTAAGCTCTAAAATCTTTTCCGCTTTAGCATCTGATCCTGCTGGATTTTCTGCTAATACTTTTTCCATTTCAAAACTAATACCATCACTTGATACTAGACAACATGCACTATCAGTTAATCTCTTTGATAATCTTACATCGCTTACTTTACTAGCTAAAGCATTCTTCATTGCCTCTAAGAATGGTTTCTTAGTTTCATTTAATTCTTCAATTTTCTTAGCTTCATCTTTATCAAGAATATCTAGATCACCTTGGTTAATTGATTTAAATTTCTTACCATCATAATCCATTAAGATATTCATCAAGAATTCATCCACATTATCATTTAGAATTAAAACATCATAACCATGTTTTTTAACTAAATCCATTTGTGGCATAGCAAGAATTGCTTCTTTAGTCTTACCTGATGCATAGTAAATATATTCTTGATCTTTAGGCATCTTCTCTACATATTCTTTAAAGCCAATCATCTTTTCTTCATTGATTGAAGAATAGATAATTAAATCTTTAAGTAAGTCTTTCTTTAATCCATAACTTTCATAAATACCAAATTTTAAATGTAAGCCAAAATTCTTAAAGAACTCTACATATTTATCAAAATCATCTTTCTTAAGACTCTCTAACTTTGCTACAATCTTCTTCTCTAAGTTTTCTTCAATTTCATGAAGTACTTTAGATTTTTGTAACATCTCACGCGAGATATTTAAATCTAGATCGCTAGAATCTACTAATCCCTTTACAAACTTTAAGTAATCAGGGATTAATTCTTTACATTTATCCATGATGAAGACACCTTTAGAGTAAAGTTGTAATCCTTTTTCATACTTTTCTGAATAAAGATCATATGGAGCAGAACTTGGAATATAAAGTAAAGCAGTATATTCAAGTTTTCCCTCAATATTAACTAGCATATGCATAGCTGGATCTTTGTAATCGTAGAATTTATTATGATAAAACTCATTATATTCGGCATCAGTTACATCATTTTTGTTTTTCTTCCAAATAGGCATCATGCTATTTAGTGTTTCAATAGACTTAACATCTTCATATTTTGGATCTTCATCTGTTGATTCAGGAGTCTTTTCTCTCTTAGTTGTTTCCATCTTGATAGGATAACGAATGTAATCAGAATATTGTTTAACTAAATCTTTGATTTGCCATTCTTCTAGATATTTATCGTAATCGAACTCATCTGTTTTCTTACGTAAATGAAGAATTACTTCAGTTCCAGAATCCTCTTTATCAATTTCCTCAATGGTATAATCATCTTCACCTTTAGAATCAAATTTATACCCTTTAGAATCAAGTAAGCTACGTGTATTGACTTCAATCTCACTAGCTACCATAAAAGCTGAATAGAAGCCGACACCAAACTGGCCGATGATATCAATATCTTTAACTTCTTCATTTTTAAGTTTTGCTATCTTTTCCATGAAATCTTTTGACCCACTCTTAGCAATTGTACCAAGTGAATCAATTAATTCATCATGGGTCATTCCAATACCATTATCACTTATCTTTAAAAGTCTATGTTTTTTATCAATTTCAATATTGATTTCATAATCATTTTTCATTGGTAAATCTTTACCAGTTAAAGATAAATAATGATATTTATCAATAGCATCACTAGCATTAGAGATTAATTCTCTTAAGAATACATCTTTATTTGTATAAATAGAATTAATCATTAATTCTAGAATCTTCTTTGATTCGGTTTTAAATTTTATAGTCTCTGCCATTTTAATCTCCTTTAATTGCTTCTACTCTCTATAATCTTAATTTCTCCATCATAATCAAGTAAATATGATTTACCAGGAACTAATCTACCTTCAATTATTGCTTTAGCAACGAAAGTCTCTAGGTTATGTTGAATAAAACGTTTGATTGGACGAGCACCATATTCTGGTGAATAACTATTTTCAATAACATAATCTTTAAGTCTAGATGAATATTCCATCTTAATATGATTGTTATCTAGTCTTGCCCTTAAGTCATCTAACATCTTATCTACAATCTTGACTTGAACATCTTTACCTAAAGCATTAAACATAACTATTTCATCAATTCTGTTTAATAATTCAGGTTTAAAGTTAGCTCTAACTAAATCCATTACTTTATCATAGGTTGCTTGATCTGATCCTTTTAATAAATATTCACTACCAATATTTGATGTCATAATGATTACTGTATTCTTAAAGTCAACAGTTCTACCTTGTGAATCAGTAATTCTACCATCATCTAAAAGTTGTAATAAAATATTAAATACATCATGATGAGCTTTTTCTATTTCATCAAACAATACAATAGAATATGGTTTTCTTCTAACAGCTTCAGTCAACTGGCCACCTTCATCGTAACCTACATATCCTGGAGGCGCTCCAATTAACTTAGCAACAGAATGTGGTTCCATATATTCACTCATATCGAATCTTACGATATGCGTTTCACTATCAAACAAAGCTTCAGCTAAGCTTTTACATACTTCAGTCTTACCAACACCCGTTGGTCCTAAGAATAAGAATGATCCAATTGGTCTTCTTTCATCTTTAATACCAGCTCTTTGTCTAATTATGGCATCAGCCACTACACTTAATGCATAATCTTGACCAATTACTCTTTTACGCAAAGTATCTTCTAGGCCAAGTAGTTTCTCTTTATCACCTTTAACAAGTTTTGCTACAGGGATATTAGTACTAGCAGAAATGATATTAGCAATATCATTTTCTGTTACAACTTCACTAAGTAACTTATCTGAATCTTTTTTAGCTTCATTTAATTCTGCTTCAAGTGCTGGAATTGATTTATAATAAATCTCACTAGCTTTATTATAATCACAATTCTTTAATGCTACTTCATAATCAGAACGTAAGCTATCGAGCTTCTTTTGTTTTTCATTGATAGAATCAATGTCTTTCTTTTCTTGATGCCATTTAGCTTCTAGTTCTTTAGATTCTTTCTTCTTTTCCTCTAATTCCGCATTAATCTTAGCAAGTCTATCCTTACTTAGAGGATCAGTTTCTTTCTTTAATGATGCGGCTTCGATTTCAAGTTGCATAATATGACGATCAATATTATCAAGCTCAGTTGGTTTACTATCAAGTTGTGTTCTAATTGAAGCACATGCTTCATCGATTAAATCGATAGCTTTATCTGGCAAGAATCTATCTGTGATATATCTATTAGATAAAGTAGCAGCAGCGATAATAGCAGAATCGGCAATTCTTACTCCATGGAATAATTCAAATCTTTCTTTTAATCCTCTTAAAATACTGATTGTATCTTCCACAGTCGGTTCATTAATCATTACTTTTTGGAATCTACGCTCTAGAGCTGTATCTTTTTCAATATATTTACGATATTCGTTTAGTGTCGTAGCACCGATACAATGAAGTTCGCCACGAGCTAGCATTGGCTTTAACATATTACCAGCATCAATTGCGCCTTCTGCTTGTCCTGCCCCAACAATTAAATGAATCTCATCAATAAACATAATGATATTTCCGTTACTTTCTTGAATCTTTTTAAGGACAGCTTTAAATCTTTCCTCAAATTCACCTCTAAACTTTGCTCCAGCAACTAAGGAAGCCATATCTAACTCATAAATATGACAGCCTTTTAAGTTAGCCGGTACATCTTCTTTAACTATACGGGTTGCTAAACCTTCAATAATAGCAGTTTTACCTACTCCTGGTAAGCCAATTAAAATTGGGTTGTTCTTAGTCTTTCTGGCGAGAATTTTAATGATTCTTAAGATTTCGTCTTCACGGCCAATAACAGGATCAATTTTGCCAGCTTTAACTGCATCAGTTACATCACGACCAAACTTTTCAAGAATGTTTTCATCCTTGCTATAATCTTGCATCTCCATTATAGTTCTCCTCCTTTTCATCATATTTAGCACTCTAACACCCCGAGTGCTAATCTTACATTACCATTATACATCGTTATTTAGATTTTGCAATAGGTTAGAAACATTTTTTTAAGATATTTTTAATATTTTTTAAAAAACTTGTAGATTAACTACAAGTTTCATTTCTGTAATATTCTTCAAGTTTTGGTCTTGCTTGCTCATAATATTTTTGTAATGCGGGGTCGAAATGTTTACCAAAACTATCCATCATTATTTTATCAGCTTCACTAAAACCCATAGAGTCTTTATAGACTCTTTTACTAACTAGCGCATCATATACATCAGCTACCGCCATGATTCTAGCTTCAATCGGGATCTCTTCTCCTACCAAATGATGAGGATATCCTGATCCATCCCATCTTTCATGATGATAATGAGCTACATTTTCGGCGATTCCTTTGAAATAATCATCATCAGTATCAGCTAGAATTTGTCTAATAATGCCTACACCTTTTTCCGAATGAGTTTTCATAATCTCAAATTCTTCTGGTGTAAACTTACCTGGTTTTCTTAAAACTACATCATCTACCGCAATTTTACCTAAATCATGCATTGGGGCTGCTTTAATCATATTGAAATAGAATTTATCATCAATATTATTATTAGGATCTATCTTCATTTCATCAAGCAACATTCTAACTCCTTCACTAGTTCGCTTGATATGACCCCCAGTTGAGTTATCTCTACTTTCAACCATCGTTGCCATACCTAATATAAACTTGTTATGCATCTTAACCAGATTAGCAGTTTTTAATTCTACTTCTTTAGTTAGTTCCTCATTGAATGAATTGATTAGTTTGATGTATTGTTGGTTACTAGTATCATCAGTTATAAATAGTTGGTAACCCCTTTTACGCTTACCATCATATAAATAAGTAATTTGTACTTCATATATATGATCATTTACCGAATAATATACAACCGATTTAGCCTCATCTTGCCTAAAATCTTCTAACCATCCTAATACATTTGCATCAAATGCATTATTTTTATCAAGTGGTTTATCAACAGGCATTTGATTTAAATCAGTGAATATATCTTTAGCTGTTTGGTTAGAGCCTAAATATCGATATTTAAAATCGAATGAGGCAAATCCTGTATCGCCTTTATTAACTAAAGAGTCAATAGCAGAATCCGTAATATCATATAGCCTCAATCTATAAATAATAAATAAATAGATAACTTGCGCAAATACATAAGCTAGAGGCAATAATTCTAAATTCTTGATAACTCTTCTTCCACCAAAGAAAGCTAACACTGATACAGCAGCTGGAAAATAAAGTAGTCTTATGACTCTATTTGATATTTGTTTTTTCTTGACATTTGCATAAATCATCGCTGCTAAACTCAATAAAAAGTCCACAATTACAACTACATAAAAGAAAGTATGCATGAAGTTGTATTCTTTAGTGAATACATTAACTCCATTAATTCTTTCCATCGTAATTGATTTATAGAATATATCTAAATATCCTACCGTTAAAGCTGATAAATAAGCGATTGTGGAAGCTAAAAGAAGTCCTAGCTTTACCCATTTGTTTATTTTTATGTCGCACAAACTGCAAACTGCAAATAGTATTACTAATCCTAAATAACATCCACCAAAATATGTTAGTTTATTTACAACTACAGCTGCTTCTAATGTTTCACAATGCGCCAACAAAAAATAGCCCAAAGTTTCAATTGGCACTAATATAAATATTAAAGTAATGTGAACATCAAAATGCTTATGCCAAATCATAACATAAAATAATGTTAAGATTAGGGATGCCGCAAATAATGCATCATAAAATAAATACAACATATTATTATTCCTTTAAATTACCTATAACCATTATATAATAATTAAACAATTTATTAAACAAAAAACTTGTAATCGCGCGATTACAAGCTTTTTATTTTATTTTTGTAAACAACTTTGAATAATCTCTGATAAAGTTGGATGTGCATGAATATATTTTTTAGCTTCACTTACTTTTACTTTAGCATTCATTAATGTAGCAACTTCGTGAATTAGTAAGTTAGCTTCTTCCCCAATGATACTAGCACCTATTATTAAATCATTTTTAATAACAAGTTTTACAAATCCATCAGTTTCTTTGATAGCTTGGGCTTTACCATTAGCTCTATATAATTCTTTTACAACTCTAACTTCACCATATTTATCTTTGGCTTCATCTTCAGTTAAGCCAATACTAGAGACTTCCGGTAATGTAAAGCAACAAGCAGGTATTAAATCATAATTAACTTTATATTTATTATTTAGTATTTGATTTAATACAACTTTGGCATCAAAACTAGCCTTATGAGCTAACATTATTCCGCCTACGCAATCTCCAATTGCATAAATAGATGAATTCTTAGTTTGCAAGTTCTTATTTACTTTAATACCTTTTTTATCAAATCTAACACCAGCTTCTTTTAAACCAAGGTCATTAACATTAGGAATTCTTCCGGTAGCACATAATACAATTTCTGATTCCTCTTCGATTGTTTTATCTTTTAGGCTAGCAATAGTTTTAAAGCCACCTTTAACTTTCTTGATTTCACTAACGCCAGCATTATTATAAATATTAATGCCTTTTGCTTTTAAAATATTAGTTAATCTTCTAGATACTTCTTTATCAAATCTAGGTAGAATCATTGGTGCATATTCAAATACATTTACTTTAACACCTAATGCATTATAAATTGATGCCACTTCCATACCAATTACGCCACCTCCAATTATGCTAATTGAAGTTGGCAAATGATCAAGATCTAACAATTCTTTTGAGTTAATTACATATTTGATGCCTTTAGCTTTAATTTGCGCATCCGTTGATCCTGTTGCTATAACGATATTTTTAGCTTCAACTAAATAGTTTTCACTAACAATAACTGTTTTATCACCATCTTTAGAAAGTCTTGCTTCTTCATTTATAATTAAAACTTTAGATAAAGATGCTTTGATTCCTTGTTTTAATACATCAACTGTCTCATTTTTAGAATTATATAAATCATTAAAGTTAAATTCTAATTCTTGTCCATAAAGTTTAGCAGCTTGTTCTCTTACTTTTGCATATTGAAAATATGTTTTAGTTGGAATACAGCCGCAGTTTAGGCATGTTCCACCCAACTCACTTTTTTCAAACAAGATAGTATCAAGGTTAGCATTACTTGCCATACTAGCTAGCTCGTATCCGCCAGGACCAGCACCAATTATTACTAAGTCTTTAAATAACTTTTCCATATAATAATCCTAAAATGTATCTTTATTTTGTAAATAATCTTTATAAGTTAAAATTGGACGTCTTGCGGCTAGCACATCATCTAATCTCTTAACGATTGTAGTATGTGGAGCATTGTGAAGTATTTCTGGATTAGTTTCTGCTTCTTTGGCAATATTAATTAAACAATCAATAAATTCATCTAAGGTTTCTTTAGATTCATTTTCCGTTGGCTCTATCATCAATGCTTGATGGAATAAAAGTGGGAAATAGATTGTAGGTGGATGATATCCATAATCAAGTAATCTCTTAGCTACATCTAAAGTCGATGCAGCACCACTAATTAAGCCATCAAATACTACTTCATGTTTACAAATATTACTAATTGGTAATTTGTAATAATCTTTTAGACTCTCTTTTACATAATTAGCATTTAGTACTGCATATTTAGCAACGTTTGCTATATTTTCTTTTCCTAAAGATAAAATATAGCACCATGCTTTAATAACTACATTAGCATTTCCATAGAATCCTGATACTCTAAGTGGGCTAGTGTTATAAAAATGATATTTACCATTTTCTAATTTAATACGAGGGCTTGGAAGTAAATCTACTAAATCAGCCCTTACGCCAACTGCACCACTTCCAGGGCCTCCTCCTCCATGAGGAGTAGCAAATGTTTTATGCAAATTGATATGCATAATGTCAAAGCCCATTAAAGCAGGCTTTGCAACTCCTAAAATAGCATTTAGGTTAGCACCATCATAATAAAGTAAGCTTCCATTTTCATGCATCAACTTAGCTATTTCTAAAATATCTGATTCAAATATACCAACAGTATTAGGATTAGTCATCATAATACCAGCTACTGTATCATCTAGTAATGGTTTTAGAGCATTAATATCAACTGTTCCATTTTCAGTCGATGCTACTTGTACTACTTCAAAGCCACATAATGCACTACTTGCAGGATTAGTTCCATGAGCTGAATCAGGCACGATTACTTTAGTACGCTTAGTATCACCTCTATTTAGGTGATATTGTTTCATAATCATTAAGCCTGTTAATTCTCCATGAGCACCCGCAAATGGATTAAATGTAAATTCAGCCATTCCCGTAATTTCACTAAGTAATTCTGAAGTTTCATAATATATTTGCATCATTCCTTGGAAACTATCTTCATCTTGCAATGGATGAATGTTTTTAAAATTTGGTAATGAGGCAATTTCTTCATCAATCTTAGGGTTATATTTCATTGTGCATGATCCAAGTGGATAAAAGCCTTGATCAACACCAAAGTTTTTAAGTGATAACTTTGTATAATGTCTTACTACATCGAGTTCACTTACACTAGCTAAATCTAGGCTAGTAGATCTAGCAAACTGTTTGTCTAAACTGTATTCTTTAACTTCACTCTTAGGCAAAGAATAAGCGCGTCTTCCTGGTTTTGATAATTCGTAAATTAGTTTATCGTACATTGTATGCCTCCACTAACTTAACATATTCATCAATCTCTTCTTTTGTCCTAACTTCACTAGCACAAACAAGCAGATGATTGTTATCAATTTTAACTCCAGCTAGAAAGCCAGCATCTTCCATATATTTAAGAAATCCATCAACACCAAATTTAGTTTCGATAACAAATTCTTTAAAGAATGGATTACCATTTGCTTTTACTAAACCAGTCTTAACTAATTCATCTTTTAAATAATGGGCATTATTATATGCTCTTTTAGCTACATCAACTAAACCATCTTCACCCATTACGCTAGCATAAACTAGAGAATGTAAAGCCATTAGAGATTGGTTTGAACAAATATTAGAATTAGCTTTTTCTCTTCTTATATGTTGCTCCCTTGCTTGTAAAGTTAATACATATCCTCTTTTACCTTCAGTATCTTTAGTCATACCAGCGATCCTACCAGGAAGTTTACGCATTAATTTATTTGTACATGCCATGTAACCTAAATATGGGCCACCAAAACTTAGGGGAATTCCTAAGCTTTGTGCATCTCCACAAGCAATATCAGCTCCCATTTCCCCTGGCGACTTTAAAATCGCTAAAGTCGATGGATCCACATACATTGCTACCACTGCTTTAGAGTTTTCATGAATATTAGTGATTAAATTAGTATAATCATTAATCTCTCCATAGTAGTTAGGATTAGCAAGTATTACTCCTGCTAAATCATCAACTAAATTATTATTAATCTCTTCCACTTTGCACTCAATAATATTAATTCCATGCATTCTAGCTAGTGTCTTAACAACATCAGCTACTCGTGGATTTAAATCAAGTGGTAAGATAAATGTATTTTTACGTGTTTGATTAACAGCCATCAACATTGCTTCCATAGCTGCTGTTGCTCCATCATAATTTGAAGCATTAGCTACATCCATTCCAGTTAGGTTACAAATCAATGTTTGATATTCAAATATGTATTGTAGCGTTCCTTGAGATATCTCAGCTTGATATGGTGTATATGAAGTTAAAAACTCTTGGCGACTAGTAATAGTATTAATTACGCTAGGAGTATAACAATCATAACTTCCCGCTCCCGCAAAGCAAACAAGTTGTTTATTTTTGCTAGCTATAGCATTTGCTTTTTTTCTTAATTCGATTTCAGATAAAGATGAAGGAATGTTAATCTCTTTTACTTTAACAGCCTCTGGTACATCACTAAATAATGAATCTAATTCCTGTAGGTTAATTTTAGATAACATTTCTTTTTCATCATTTCTTGTATGAGGAAAATATTTAAACATTATTTTTGTTCATCCTTATAAGCTTCACTATCTAGTAAGTTATCAAGTTCTGCTTCATCATCAACTCTAATCTTCAAAATCCAGTTTGCATAAGGATCTTTATTAAGTAATTCTGGGTCATTGATAACATCTTCATTGATATCGATGATATCTCCACTAACTGGAGCCATAATATCACTAGCTGCTTTTACGCTTTCTACAGCTCCACATTCAGCTCCTTGATCAACATGTTCACCAATTTCATACCCTTCCACATACACAACTGTACCTAAACTTGCTTGGGCATAATCAGTAATTCCAACTGTTGCGATATCCCCATCAACCATAACCCATTCATGAGTCTTAGCATATTTTAAATTTTCTAATACTTTATACATAATTATCTCCTTACTTAACGTATTCTTTCTTTAAGAATTTCTTATCTCTTACTTCCATTTTAACTAATCTATTTCTAATTTGTACTTCAATTTCCGTACCAATTTTTGCATACTTTCTACTTACAAAACCTAATGCATAAGAGTTTTGTGTTCCAGGAATCATATAACCCGTTGTGATATATCCTATTTCTTTACCTTCACTAAATAGTTTATAATCACCTCTTGCTATACCTCTATCTTTTAATTCTAGACCAACAAGTCTTTTCTTTACACCTGTCTCTTTTTGTTTAACTAAAACATCACGACCAACGAAATTACCTTTATCAAAGCTAACCGCATAATTTAAGCCAGCTTCAAGTGGTGTGATTTTATCACTTAGTTCGTGGCCATATAAAGGTAACGCTGCTTCAAACCTTAATGTGTCTCTACAACCTAAGCCACAAGGAGTAACACCTGTTTCTAATAAATCTTCGAATAGGTCAACTATATCTTTATTAGCTCCATATATTTCAAAGCCATCAGATCCAGTGTAACCACTTCTTGATATATTGAAGTGCATACCATCAATTTCAATATATGCGAAGTTGAAAAACTTTAATGAATCCAAATCAAAACTAGTAAAGTTAGCTAAATAATCTTTAGCCTTAGGTCCTTGCAAGTCAATCTTTCCGCACACATCCGATAAGTTTTCTACTTTCACATTAAACTTAGATGCATATTTATTAATGTTTTCGATATCTTTTTCAATATTTGAGGCATTGACTACAAGCATGCATTCATCATCTTTATATTTGTATACCATTAAGTCATCAACTACTGTTCCATCTTCGTAAAGCATCATACCATATAGCATATGATTGATACCTACTTCCTTAACATTTGAAGTCAAAATATAATTTAGAAAATCGATTGTACTTGGCCCACTAATTTTAACCTCACCCATATGGCTACAATCAAATAATCCCGCATCATTTCTAACAGCGAAGTGTTCTTCGCTAATACCACTATATTCCAGCGGCATTGAAAAGCCACCAAACTCTACCATCTTAGCATTATGTTTTAGATGGTTATTATATAAACAAGTTTTCTTTTCTTCCACTGTTTTCTTTTTTTCCTCCACTGTCATAAATAATGATTTAAAATCTTCATTAGTTATTCCATAAATAAATTTAGGAATATTTAATTTATCAATAACTTTACTAATTTCAAAAATTCTAGACCCAATAAAGTTCTGTTCTAATGTATGGACATCATAATTTTCAAAGAAGTCACCAGTAATCCTAACTTCTTCGATTACTTTCTTTACTAGCTTAGCATTAAATGTAATCATGCCACTCGGAAATCTTTTACTTACTTTATAGTTAGATACTAAGTTATTTCCCGCTAGCCATGCTTCATCTTCATATTTAGATGATAATTTTTCAATAACTTTTTCTTCGCTATCAAATAATCTTCCTTTAATTGTACCAATTGATTTTTGGAAGAAATTCATTAAGCCAATTTTTGTATAATCAATTTTACCTTTTAAATTAGTTACTCTACTTTTTACACTAGCAACTTTATTTTTAGCTAGTTTTTCTTTAGATGGTGTTAAATATTTAGCCATATCATCTAATTTTGAATCATACAATATACTTCCATGCATTATTGCGTAATTACCTTTTAGATAAATGGCACTTCCAGAGATTTTTGCTCCATCAACTAAAATGTCATTTCTTTCCCCAATTTCGCATTTAACACCCGCTAGTTTTAATACTTTATAAATCTTACGTAAGCATGAAGAATAAATATTTGCAATTGTATCTTTCTTAACAATAAAAGTAAACATAAAGCAGCCGCTATCAGAATATACTGCTCCCCCACCACTTTTTCTTCTGTAAATTGGAATACCATCTTCTTTTGCCTTAGCTACATTTACTTCATCTTCTAGAACTTGGTTTTTACCAATTACAATACCAGGAGCATTATTCCAAACAAAAAATGCTTCTTCATTTTTAGTTAATAAGTATTCTTCTTTCGCTAAGTAATAACTAATAGGATATTCAGTTGTTTCAAATTCATAATATTTCATATATCCATATTAACACAAAACTAGTGTATTTTAAAGATTAACATTAATTAATATAAAAAAGTTCTTCCTAATGAGCGCACTTTGTATGACAGATTTAAAAAGACTAGTCTTAGTGCTTTGAAAACTAGTCTTTTTTGCATTTGCTATTATTTATTTTATTTTTTCCCAATAGCCTGTTTTATTGGAGCCTTTTCGTTCAATCATCTTTTTTTCTTTTAAGCTATCCAAAACTCTTTGAAAAGTTCTAGATGATCTTCCATACTTTTTTTCCATTTTTTCTCTTGTGACATAAGGATCTAATTCTATTTCATTTAATACTAATTGCTCAAGTTCTGTTAGTTTTATTGTGCCATTTATTGTGATATTTGTTGTGACATTTTTTCTGTATAATATGAACCAAAAACCATCCAATTCTTTTTCGTAAGAACATTTTATATTAGCATCATTACACAAAGCATAGGCATTTTTAAAACCAGTTCCCCAAGCTTCTATTGCTCTACATTTGTACAAAACATCACATATTAATTCGTTCCTAATTTTTGAAGAAAGTGTACCTTGAACATAGTCTTCCGGAGTTATATCATCCGGAAACGAACCAGGATTATATATTGAAATTCTATTTGGAAATATGTCAATTTCGTTTTTACTCATACTTAAATAATTAGCATGTGCAAAACTATTATTGATTATTTCTCTAAGTGCATCAACAGGTATTTCTGGAGTCTCTATTCTCTCAAAACCATTTATTGTTACATTCCAATTAATATTCTTTTTAATGTATTTTTCCGATTCAAACATAAGTTCAAAAATATTACCGTTGACTGGCGAAATATCAATGAAAGTTCTTTTTTCGTTGGTTGCAAAAACCGCCATTTTTAGTTGAATTGGTCCTTTATTTGAAAAAAGATATTTTCCAGCATTATTAAGATGGATTTTATCATCATACAAAAGACTGAGTTTATCTAGTAACAACAATTTATCATACGCCATTTCTGGCAATCTTTTACAACTTATCGCTTTTTCTAAAAATTGTCTTAAATGTATTTCATCGATATCATTTACTGTGGAATCTGAAATTTGCTTTTCCCAGTTTTTATAATTAATATTCATAATCATTTGAGACAATTCAAATGGTGTCATTTCTCTGCTTTCATCGCCTACTCTAATATAGTATCTTCCATTTGCTGAATAAGGCTTTTCTTTTCCACTGAAAGTTACTTTGATATAGCCAAGTTCAGTATTTGATTCAATTGTAGGAAAAATTTGTGGTTTAATTTTTTCATATATCCTTCTTGAAATATCGCGTTCGGTGGAATTTCCAATTTGGAAACCTATTAAATCTCCATCATTCTTAACACCAAAGTATAAGACACCTCCACCGTGTTTATTAAGTATTGCTGATATATCAATTAATGAATCGTCTAACTCCTTAGTTGTTAACTTAAATTCTAATAATTCATTTTCTTTTCCAAAATTCACAATACGACCTCCATCCAATATCATTATATCACGTGTCACATTATTTGTCACATTATTTGTCACATTATTTTTATGTTATTACAGCAATAAGAAAAGGCCTGATGCCTACGATAATAAAATCGTTGATATCAGGCCTGCTCTAATGAGCACACTTTATATGACAGATTTTAAAAAAGCCTTATCAGTATAAAACAAAATAAGGAGACTTTAAAAATGCACCATTTCAGTTATTGGTGCATTTTTTTTAATTCTTCTTTTACATAATCTATATCTGAATTTGATAATAATGGAATTAATTTTTTTATTTCTTCTACTCCCTTATCCCACCATCTTATTTTTTCTAATAAAGATATCAATTCATCATCAAATCTATATTTCTTTAATACACATGGGTTACCAGCACATATTGAATATGCAGGTATATCTTTAGCAACTACTGAATTAGCACCAATGATAGCACCATTACCAATATGAACACCTGGTAAAATTGTTACATTCTCCCCAATCCAAACATCGTTTCCTACTATTGTATCACCTTTATATGGTAATTCATTTAACTCTGGTACTTTAGCTATTTTATTCCATCCATCCATCACATAAAAAGGAAATGTTGAAACAGCATTCATTTGATGATTAGCGCCGTTCATAATGAATTCAACATTATTACCTATTTGGCAGAATTTTCCAATTATTAATTTGTCACCTAAAAATACATAATGATGTGTTACTCTAGATTCAAAATCTTTGCCTGTATAATATGAAAAATCACCAACAATAATATTTGGTCTAGTTATTGTTGCCTTTATATTAGTCATATAATATACTCCAGCCTTAGGATATCTATAATCAGGATCTGGTGTTTTTATATTCCTAATTTCCTTTTCATCTATAATAGTTCCACCAGCTTGAGACAGTAAATCTTCAAATAAATTATCAACTTCAACATTGAATTTACGAATTAATAATTCAAGCTTATCATAACTCATATCATTAATACCTTTTTCAATTTTATTAATAGTTGATCTGGATGTGTATCCTAATTCTTTGGCGAATTCATCTTGATTTAAGCCTGCTTGTTTTCTAATTTTTTTTACTTTTTCTCCAAAGTTATTTGACATAATTATAATCCTACTCTTTCCCATAAATAATCTTTGATAACTTCGTCTTCTACTTCATTAATCTGTGATATTTTCTTGCCAATATAATTAATTGAAGCGCCTAGATGAAAGACCTTATCATCAATAAACAAATATCTATCATGAAAATCATCATTAATATTTATATCGATTTTTCTATTATATTGTTTAACAAATGAATTGATATCTATTTTAGATAATTTTGACTTTGATGATGTAATTATATTAATTTTTATATTATCATTTGTATTCTTTAAAATATTTAAAGCCTTAGAATCAACATAAGGATCCACTAAAAGAATAAACAATTTTGTTTTAGAAACTAATCCCTCTAAATATGTAATAGCATCAAACAATTCACCATTAACTATTAGTTTTTCGTTATTATAATATTGTTCATTATTTTCAATGATTTTTAATCTAGAATCAATAGAATCAACTTTGTTAATCAAATTAAAATAATTTTCATTTGTTATTAAAGTTCTATCTTCGTTAACAACATATCCTTTTAATAAATATTCTTTTAATATATTATTCGCCCATTTCCTAAATAATATTGCATTTTTGGATTTAACCCTATAACCAACAGCTAAAACCATATCTAAATTATATATTTTTGTCTTGTATTTTTTTCCATCAGAAGCAGTCATCGAGGATTCCTCGACAACTGAATCATCTAATTCAAAATCATTAAAGATATTCTTTATATGAAGACTTACATTATCAATACTTGTATCAAATAAAATTGACATTTGTTTTTGAGTTAACCAAACTGCATCTTCTTTTGGCGAAACATTCACAGATAATTCGATATTATCATTTTTAAATTCAATAATTTCATATTCATTCATATATTCATTACCTCTAGTATAATTATATCAAAAATAAAGACAAATAATCAACAAATCTACAAATTATTAACCGTGAGATCATTTTTTTAATGAACATAACATTTATATTGTTATATATACAATAACAAAAAAGCTCCATATTCGCGAATAATAATCGTTGATATGGAGCTTGCTCTAAGAAGAACTCATTTGTTTAAAGTTGTTTTAGCTAGGCCACCTAGAGATGTTTCTTTGTATGCTTCTTTTAAATCTTTACCTGTTTGCGCCATTGATTGGATAACACTATCCAAACTTACATAATGTTGTCCATCAGTCATTCGCGCATATTCACTACAATCGATGGCTGTTTTACTTGATAAAGCATTTCTTTCAATGCAAGGAATTTGCACATAGCCAAGCACCGGATCACATGTCATTCCTAAATGATGTTCAAGAGCAATTTCAGCCGCATATTCAATTTGTTTATTAGTTGCTTTGTGTAAATATGCATCCATTGAGGAAGCCATTGCGCAGGCAACGCCTACCTCACCTTGGCAGCCAACTTCAGCGCCAGAGATACTCGCATTATGCTTAACAAGATTCCCAATTAAGCCAGCAACTGCTAATCCTTCAATCAATTCTTTTTTAGTATATAGTCCACGTCTAAAATATGCATATAATATTCCCGGAATTACTCCACATGATCCACAAGTAGGAGCTGTCACTACTACTTCTCCGTTAGCATTTTCCTCAGATGCTGCTAACGCACTAGCAAAAATCAATTTATCAATATCTTTTGTCTCAATATATTTATTATATGCTACCTTTGCTCTTCTATTAACATGGAGAGGGCCAGGAAGTGTTCCTTCTTTAACTAGACCACCTTCTACACAGCTTATCATTTGGGTAAAAACTTGATCAAGATATGACATAATATCTTCTTCGTTTTCTAAGACATAATCATATAGGCTTATATTTTTATCTTCGCAATATTTTAAAATATCTGCCATACAGTTTAGTTTATAAACTTCTTGGTCATCACTATATTTATTAGCCCCATCAACTATCTCGCCTCCGCCAATGCTATAAACTAGCCATCTATCCATCAGTTTACCTTCTAAATCATAACTAAAAAATTCTAAAGCATTATGGTGAAATGGCTTGATTACATCAGGAAGAAAAGAAACAGTTGTATTCTTCCCTAAAGTATCCAAAATTACTTTATCGGTAAGGTGTCCTTTGCCAGTAGAAGCTAGGGAACCATACAAATTAACTTTAAAGCTTTTTGCATCCTTGTTTTTAGCAAGAAAGATGTCAGCAGCTTTTTTTGGCCCCATAGTATGTGAACTAGAGGGGCCATTACCAATTCTATATAATTTCTTAATTGAATCCATTATTGATTATCCTTATCTAAAATTAAAACAGTTCCATCATATGATATTTGCAATAGATCATCACTAGATACAGAATCAAGAAAATCCTCTCCTAGATTATCAATACATATGACATCACTATCTTCCCAAATACGAGCAAGTATTATACCACTAGCAGCAACTTCATCAATTTTATTACTGAATAAATAAGCAGCTGGTGTGATATTCATCTCACAAATTGTTTCAATTACAAGCCCAGTTACAGCTGATGCTTTGCAGTGTGGTAGGCATAAAGCTTTACCAGTTAACACTTTACCAAATAAATCAGCATTTTTCGCATCTGATCCAATTGCTGTTTTATGTTTTTTATAAGCACTTGTATAAAATGTATCCATAACATTTACTACTTCTTTAGATACAATTGCCATGCCTTTCCAATTGCCAGGTGTTATTACTCTTCCTTTAAATGTTTTCATAATTCCACCTTCCCAGTAATAATGTTAATAATCTCTTCATTTGTATAATAGCGAGCATGTGAATAGATGCGGCACTTATTACTATTAGTTATGATATTACGCCTATTAGTTTTTGGATTATTTGTAAACATTATTGTACAAATGCTAGAAAGTTTTACCCCAGCATTAATTAATAAATCATAATTAATAGTATTTTCAAACTTTTCAATAACATCAGGACTAGCTAGTAACACCGTTTTTACTACAACTTTCTTTTCTCCACTTGCCTTCAATCCATCAATTATTCTTTTAGTCCATTCATTTAATTGAAACATTGATAGATGTGGACAACCAATGAAGCATAAGTCTGGCTTAGCATCAGGCCTTTTCCATAAAACTGGTAAACTATCTAATTCTTTTTTAACCATTTCATCATCAATTACTAAAGTCTTAAAGCCTTTAGCTAATAATTTAGAGCCGTATTTTTTGGCTTCAGGTGTCAAATTATCGATGTGGTATAAAGCCACATCGCTAGATGAGGCTAGGCTTGCCCCAAAATCTTTTAAATATGATTTAACTTTATCAGTTAATTCTTTTCCTAAGTGTTTATCTAGGCCTGAAATGTATGCTATTTCATCTTTTGCATATTTACCAATTACTAAACCTAATAGGTGAGCATCAACTAATCTTGATAGTCTAAGGGTTATTTTAATAGAAGCATATCTTCCTTCATCTAAAACTAAGCCATACTTTGGTACAAGGCCTAAGACATTACCAAATAATTCGATAATACTACTATTTCTATTTGATCTAGCACCAATTACAGAATTTGCATAAATTACACTACTTGATTCAGCCCACGATAAAATATCACCATACTTTGGCTTGTTTCCTACTTCGTCTAAATAATTAGTACAAGTAAAAGCATTTCTATCTTTTAAGCCTAATTTTTCAAGTTGTGATTCATATAATGCTTGTTTATTATAAAGATATTTATTGAATACATATTTTTCAATAAAACTACATTTAATATTTGCATAATCTAGAGGACGAGGATTAACAGTAAACGGAGCAACAGTTTTAATTTCATCATTAATTAGTTTATCCATTACTTCAAATAATGGCTTTAGAGTTCCAATTCCAAAACTAGTTGATAAATGCCCATTTTGATGAGTAATAGGTACTAATTCACTAGCTCCTAAGAATTCACCAAACATAACCATAGTTTGCATAACTTTGGCCATTGTGGCACCTTGGGCACCATTAAGGATTTCTAATTGTTCATCTGTTAACTTCATTTTGTAGTCAAACATTAAATCATCCCCTTATAAATTACTTAGAAAGAATCTCAAATCCAGTTTCTGTTACAAGTATTGTATGTTCCCACTGGGCAGATAACTTATGATCTTTAGTCTTTACTTCCCAGCCATTAGCAGAATCTATAAAGATTGCTTTCTTTCCTTGGTTAATCATCGGTTCAATGGTAAATACCATTCCCGGAACGATTAATTCTGTCTTTTCATTTGGATTAAAATGGTAAACATATGGGTTTTCATGCATCTTTAAGCCAACCCCATGTCCACAAAACTCTTCTACAACGCTATATCCGCACTTATGAGCATAAGCTTCAATTGCAGCCCCAATATCACCAATAACACTTGCCCATGGTTTTACTTGAGCCATACCAATTTCTAGACATTTTTTAGTTTCTTCTACTAACCTTTTAGCATCTTCACTTGCTTTGCCAATTATATACATTCTCGAAGCATCAGCATAATACCCATCAAATTCAGTTGTAGCATCAACATTCACAATGTCTCCTTCTTTTAAGATAACTTTTTTAGAAGGAATGCCGTGACACACAACATCATTAACTGATGTACAAATGCTTTTTGGATATCCTTGATAATTTAGGTCAGCTGAATGCGCATTATTTGCTTCTAGGTATTCTACTGCCCAATTATCAATATCTTCAGTACTAACTCCTGCTTTAATTCTTGATTCAATATAATCAAGTAAGCCATTATTAACAACTGCAGCTTTTTTTATGCCTTCAATTTGGGCTGGTGTTTTAATCATCGCACGCGTTGGTAATTTATATCCTTGCTTTTTGAATAAATCCATCTTTTCATCAAATGCCATATGACACTTTTTATATTTCTTACCAGATCCGCACCAGCATTCACCATTTCTATCAAAACTCATTTTTACCTTCTTCCAAAGATTTGATTCTATATTCTATTACTTGTTTATTTAAATCAAAATCTTTAAGCTTAATCTCTTCAAAATCAATATCTAAAGTAGCTTCTTTTGGCATTAAGCCAATTAATTCACTATATAATATATCTACATTTTCTTTTTTTGCTAATGCTTTAATAGCATTAAATACTTCCATTACCCCAGTATCTTGATAATTACATAAATTCATAGATACTTGGACTTTATTAATCGAGGCTAGCATTAATCCTAAGGCTTTAACTGATTTAAAACCGCCATTCTTTTCCCGAATAATGCCTGCTATTTTTTTAGCTAGCCCTAAATCATTAGAATCTAAGATTACATTGTATGCAATTAGTGGCTTTCTTACCCCAATCGCACATACTCCTGCTGTTTTATTAAATCCTTTCCCAAAGTCTGGAGCCCATTTAAGATCTTGCTGTTTTTTAGATAATCCTTCAAACTGACCTTTTCTTAAATCGGCTAAGTTTTTATGGCATGGATTAATACATGAATCTTCATATAAATACGTAGGGATACTCAATTTATCAGCTACGTTTTTAGCTAGGCGCTTGCTCATCGAAATTGCATCAGCAACAAGTGACTTATCTAAACACACAAATGGGCAAACATCAACCGCACCCATTCGAGGATGAATTCCTTGATGATGATTTAGATCAATTAATTCACTTGCTCTTTTGATAAATTCAAACATTATTTCTTCCATAGAGCCTAAATTACCTACAACTGTATAAACACTACGATTATGATCAACATCATTTGAATAATCTAAAAGTAATACGCCTTTAGTCTCTTTAAATAAAGATGCTAATTCATTTATAATATTTAAATCTCTTCCTTCGGAAATATTAGGAATGCATTCGATTAAGCCATTCATTTTTACACCTTTATACCATTATACAAAATTTAGAGTCTATTTACAAATGATAAAAATTTAACTCCACGTTAGTGGAGTCAAATTTATTTTCTATCAATGTAATTTACAGCTTCAACTGCGGCAATAGCACCATCGGCTACAGCTGTAGTAAGTTGTCTAACTTTTTTGCTTCTACAATCCCCAGCCGCATATACACCAGGTGTTGCTGTATGGCAAGCATCATCAGTTACGATATAGCCATGATCTAACTTAACTAAATTAGCAAACTTATCATTTTCCGGCACTTGGCCAATAGCAATAAAGCAAGCAGCACATGGAATCACTAATTTTTGTTTAGTTTGTGTATCTTCAAACTCTAAAGATTCAAGTTCATTTTTATAATTGAATTTTTGTAGTGCTAAATTGTGAGTAATTTTAATGTTAGGGCGTTCGTAAATTCTCTTAACAAGAATATCTTCCCCAAAGAAATGATCAAATAAAGTACAAATATGAACAGATTTACAATAATTTGAAAGTAGCAATGCATATTGAAGAGCGGTATTAGCATCCCCAATTAAAACAACATCTTGATCTTTATAAAATGCACCATCACATACTGCACAATATGATACACCTTTACCAATTAAATCATCTTCACCGGCTACCCCAATCTTACGATGGTGAACGCCACTTGCTATAATTACTGCTCTAGCTTCGTATTCATTATAATCAGTTTTAACTACAAAATGATCATCAACTTTTTCAATATGTTCCACATTTTCAAGCTCAAATTCCGCACCCAAATTACAAATTTGATCAAACATATTGCTAGATAAGTCAGATCCACTAATCTCTTTTATTGAAGGAAAGTTTTCAACTCTTGGAGAATTAGCAATTTGACCACCAAAGTTTTCTTTTTCTAAAACTAATACGCTTTTTCCACTTCTTAAAGAATAAAGGGCAGCGGTCATGCCAGCTGCGCCTCCACCTATTATAATAATATCTATCATAATTATTTTTGTCTTTCTATAAATCCTTTAATTTCACTAGCATTTTCATAACGATCAAATGAATTTCCATTTGGTACAAGTAGAGTAGGAGCTTTTTTAACACCATATTTAATAGTTGTTTCTTTTTCATCTTCTGCATCTACCATTGTATATTTAATGCCAGCTTTTTCAAGTAACATCTTAGCCATCTTGCAATTTGGACAAGTCTTAGTAGTAAATAACATCATTTCTTTTACTACTGGAGCTTCAACTTTTTCGCACTCGCAAGTTTCGTGCTTTTTAGTAAGATGTGAATTATCGATATCATAAGTCTTACGATTCTTGAATTCTTCAGTCTTACCATCATTCCAGTTTTGAACAGGACGATAGTAACCTGTAATTCTTGAATATACTTCTGTTCTTTCTCCGCAAATAGGACAAACATATTCTTCACCTTCGATATATCCATGTTTTGCACAAACTGAATAAGTTGGTGACATAGTATAATATGGAAGTTTGTAGTTTTCCGCGATTGTTCTAACTAGTTTTGCACATGCTTGCCATGAAGGTAATTTTTGACCTAAGAAGGCATGGAAAACAGTTCCTGAAGTATATAGAGTTTGAAGTTCATCTTGAATATCTAAAGCTTTGAAGATATCTTCTGTATAACCAACTGGTAAATGGCTTGAGTTAGTGTAATAAGGAGTATTATTACCTTCACTGGCTGTAATGATATTAGGATATTTCATCTTATCATGTTTAGCTAGTCTATAAGCAGTTGATTCTGCAGGTGTAGCTTCTAAGTTATATAAATCACCATATAATTCTTGGTAATCAGATAACTTTTCTCTCATAAAGTTAAGTGTCTTCTTAGTGAATTCAATACTTTCTTTATGAGTTAAGTCTTTACCTAACCATTTAGCATTTAAGCAAGCTTCATTCATACCAACTAGTCCGATTGTAGAGAAGTGATTATTGAATGTTCCTAAATATTTTTTAGTGTATGGATACAAACCTGCATCTAAAAGTTTAGTAATAACATTTCTCTTAATCTTTAAAGATCTGGCAGAAATATCCATCATTTTTTCTAAGCGGTTGAAGAAATCAGCTTCATTTTCTGCTAAATATGCAATACGAGGCATATTGATAGTTACAACACCAACTGATCCAGTTGATTCACCACTACCAAAGAAACCACCTGATTTCTTTCTTAATTCTCTTAAGTCAAGTCTTAATCTACAGCACATACTTCTAACATCACTTGGTTCCATATCTGAATTAATGTAGTTAGAGAAGTATGGAGTACCATATTTTGCTGTCATTTCGAATAACAATTTATTGTTTTCCGTTTCACTCCAATCAAAATCACGAGTGATTGAATATGTAGGGATAGGATATTGGAATCCTCTTCCGTTAGCATCGCCTTCAATCATGATTTCGATGAATGCTTTGTTAACCATTGCCATTTCTTTGACGCAATCTTTATATTTGAAGTTTTGTTCAACACCACCTACAATTGCATTTAATTCTGCTAAGTCATTAGGAACTACCCAGTCAAGAGTAATATTTGTGAATGGAGCTTGAGTTCCCCAACGTGAAGGTGTGTTAACACCATATACGAATGATTGGATACATTGTTTTACTTCTTTATATGATAAGTTATCAACCTTAACAAATGGAGCAAGATAAGTATCAAATGAAGAAAATGCTTGAGCACCAGCCCATTCATTTTGCATGATACCTAAAAAGTTAGTCATTTGGTTACATAATGTTGATAAGTGTGAAGCGGGTGTTGATGTAATCTTTCCAGGAACGCCTCCTAAGCCTTCTTGGATTAATTGTTTTAAACTCCATCCTGCACAATATCCTGTAAGCATTGATAAATCATGAATATGAATATCTGCATTACGGTGAGCTTGTTCAATTTCAGTATCATATACTTCAGATAACCAGTAATTAGCTGTAACAGCACCTGAATTTGATAAAATTAGTCCACCTACTGAATAAGTAACAGTCGAGTTTTCTTTAACACGCCAGTCATTAATCTTTAAATAATTATCAACTGTATCTTTATAGTCGATAATAGTATTCTTCACATTACGAATGTTTTCATGTTGCTTACGATATAAAATATATGCTTTAGCAACATCAACATAACTAGATTGAATTAATACTACTTCTACACTATCTTGGATGTCTTCTACATCAATTACACCATCTTTAACTTTACTATTAAAGTCAGCAGTAACCTTTAAAGCAAGTAATTCAATGATATCTTGTGAATAATTTTTGTTTAAGCCTTTGAAAGCTTTTTCGATTGCACCTTCGATTTTCTTTAAATCAAATGGTACAATGTTTCCATCTCTTTTCTTAACATTTAACATAACACGCACACTCCTGTAATTAGCATTATACCATTTAAAACCCTAAAATCAAGGAAAAAGCAACTTTTATTATCCACTATTTTTTTCATTCGTTTTCATATTATTTTTTTCATTTTTTCATAAAATAAATTTATCATTTTCTATTAATTTTATAAATTATTTAAT
>JAFZWP010000002.1 GCA_017617065.1 Bacilli bacterium | reverse complement strand
ATCATCGCCTTGGTGGGCCGTTACCTCACCAACTAGCTAATGCACCGCAGGCCCCTCTTTAAGTGATGCAAACGCACCTTTAAATAATCATTCATGCGGATAATTATACTATCCAGTATTAGCAGTCGTTTCCAACCGTTATCCTCGTCTTAAAGACAGGTTACCTACGTGTTACTCACCCGTTCGCCACTGACTAATAAATTAGTCCGTTCGACTTGCATGTATTAGGCATGCCGCCAGCGTTTATCCTGAGCCAGGATCAAACTCTCAAAAAATATATTCACCTTTTTTTATTTTTTAAAAATTTGCTTCTTGCTCCACCTGTTATTCTGTTTAGTTTTCAAAGACCTTGTTACTAGCGCCTTTTTTGCGCCAGCTTCACCATTATATAATATCTGTATCCCTCTTGTCAATATATTTTTTATCTTTCAAGTTGGGGTACTCCTTACATAACCTTTTCCATTATACTCCAAACTTATATAAAAGTCAAATCCTTTTTAAAAAAATATAAAACATCTGTTTAAATAAAAAAGGCCCATCACTGGGCCTATTTTTATCTTTTTATTTCATCAACTATTCTTAACTCAAACTTGCTACCAGGTAATATTTTATCAAGTAACCACTTGCTAGCATCAGTTTTACCTACAACATTGCTACGTGCATCTTGTGGCATATCTTTTATAACTACTGCTACTTCTCCTTGATATGTAGCAAAGTCTATGTTATCAACTGTAATATTACCAACTAGTCTCTTAACTGTATTAAATGGTTTAATCTTTTGCTTAGTTCTTACTTCGCATCTTAAGAAATACTCGCTTTGGTCAAATCTATTAGTATGAATTCTTTCTACTAACTCTTTTTCTAATTTACTTACACCTTTATAAATATAAACAGGTAAAGTAATTAAATCTTTGTTGAGGCCCTGGGCCATCTTAATTTCTTCTACACTTGCATAAGCATCGCCAAAGCATACATCATCTACTTTAAGAAGCGACATTTCTGATAATGCTGCAAGTAGGTGGCATCTTCTATGATCTTCAATTGTAGCTAGACCATTATATACTGGTCCACGATGCATATTGTTAGATGAAACAAATGCTAACACTTTTAGTCCATACTCTTTATACATCTTATTCTTTTCCAATACTGATTCTTGGCTTAAACCTGTATATGGTTTAGGATAGAAATTATGGCTTACTCTAATTTGTGTTAAATCAACACCTAATGCTTTTAGTTCTTCTAATAATTCTTTTTCGGTAATTGAAGCATTTAATTCAACTTTATATTTACCTTTATCAATCATATCTTTGATTTCACTAGCATTAAATCCACAATCAAGACGATATGCATAAACATTTGTTGGTAGTTTGTACTTAGATAATACTTTCTTATCCACATCCATTGTAAACTTAATTCCAAGTTTTGCTCCAGCAGTAACTAGTTTATTTAATTCAGATAAATTCTTAGGGCTATCCCCCACATGTAAAGCAGAAATGAATACATCTTCAATTCCATTTTCCTTTAACATTTCTAAATATTTCATATTGTCGTTAAACGAATATTCTTTCATACCAATATAAACGCTAGCACCGACATTAAAGTGTCTTGCAAGGCTAACAGGTAGTTTACCTTTTGCTTCAATTTCGCCTTTGATTAATTTAATAAGACTCTTATTTGAATTTGGAGTACATTCATATACTGTATAATAATTTACATCGCCTTCAAGAACTAAATAATCATATGGATTGCGACTAGATAATACATATACATTATTATGTAATCTATTTAATTCATTAATCATCTTAGCTTGTTCTGGATTAGAGAAAGCGTTAAATGATGCAAATATAACTGTATCATATTCTAAGGCTTTAGTAATTAAGTCGCTAGAATATTCACTATCTACATATTCATATGTATCAAGATTTTCGATACCTTTTGCTAAATCAAGAATACTACCTTCATCAATAATATCTTCAGCGCAATTAAAAGCAGATGGTTTGCAGCCAAATAAAATTGTTTTACCACTTAATTCTAGTTTCTTACCAGCTACATGTGTAACAGAGCTATCCACAACACTTTGAATAAACTTAACTTGTTTATTGTCTTTAAAAACTTCAAGTGGTGTTTTATTCTTAAAGAATGGTTTAACCATAGCTTTATATACTTGGTTTTTATATTTTAATATTCTTTCAACTTTTTCATCAATTTCTTCATTAGTGATCAGCTTATCATCAATTGCTTGTTTAATCATCTTTAAAGAATCAATTTGACGCTCTTTAGTATGGCATACACATGCTAGATCAATCCCTGCTACAATCCCCGCAGCCACGCCAACTGGAGTAGTCATTGAATCAGCTATAGCATTCATTTCCATACAATCACTTGTAATCAAACCTTTAAATTTAAGCTTTTCACGAAGTAATCCTTGAAGTATTGCTTTAGATAATGTTGCTGGGTTCTCATCATCAATAGCTTTAAACACAATATGGGCGCTCATAATATTTTTAACACCCGCAGCAATTGCTTCTTTAAATGGTTTTAATTCAATTTCTTCTAATCTCTTTATATCATATGGTAAGATTGGTAAACCCAAATGGCTATCTACATCTACATCACCATGTCCCGGAAAATGTTTAGCAGTGGCAATTAAGCCAGTTGATTGCATTCCCTCGATTAGCTTTACACCATATTCAGATACTCTATCTGGATTATCTGAATAACTTCTAATACCTATAACTGGGTTTTTAGGATTATTGTTAACATCAAGTGATGGGGCTAAATTCATATTAATACCAAGTGATAATAAATGATTGCCCATCATTTTACCTACTTCTAGCGCGTTAGCTGGAGATGTTGCAGCTAGTGTCATTGAGCCAGGATAAAAGGCAGCTTTATGCATAATCCTAACAACAGTTCCACCTTCTTGGTCAATTGATATAAAAGGCATAATTCCTGTTGCTTCCATTACAACTTCATGAAGTTCACGAGTGAGTGCTTCTAGTTGCTTTAAATCAACGATATTTCTTTTAAATAATATAAAGTTACCAAACTTATATTTTTTAATCATAGCTTTTAGATCATCTGTTAAATAAGGTTCTTCAAAACCAATGATTAAAAACTGACCCAATTTTTCTTGTAATGTCATTTCTTCAAGCTTTTTCATATTTGCCTCACTTATGATTACTCATTTTCCTCATCGCGTTTGTAATCTAGATTATCTGCATCTTTAATATCATAAATATTATATGATAAATATCCATATTTATTTCTTGATACTGCATATATTAAAAATAAAGGTAATGATACACCAATAAAGAACCAAAGTGGTGTAGCATATAAAAACATAGCTACGCTTCCAGCTACACTAACTAAACCAACTAGTGTAATTAGTATATACTTTAAGCCCATATATATACCCATCTTAAACTGTTCAAAGAATCTAAATCTAAAATATGTAAAAAGGAGAGGATATTGAAGGAATGATATTAAAACAATTAAACTAAACATAAAAGTAATGCTTAAGCCAATTGTATAAAACCTTACCATTCCTGCATCAATTGTCTCATCTTCTAAATTTAGCACATACATCCAAATAGCATAGGCTATTAGAGCTCCTATCACTACAAATATCGCGCTATGAGCAAGCGACTTAACTATACAGCTTTTTAAATTTAGCCAATATGTAACAAACACATTCTTTTCGCAGCCTTCTTGATAAGCTTTAAAAGATTTAACGCAAGATGTCGTTGCCGCAAGTATTGTAATAACTCCAAGACTAGTAATCAGTGTTAAGAAATTTAAAACAACTAGCCTCCAAAGCCATTCGCAAACGGCAAAGAACTTGCTATTTACAAATTTTTCTGTATTCATAATATTTACCTTTAAACCATTATAACATAGTTTTATTTAATAATAAAGAAGCAAAGCCCAAGCTTTGCTTCTATTTATTCATTATGCGAAATCAGCAGTATGCAAACCAAGTGATTCATATACATCGTTAGAATAGCGATAATTCTTATGATCTTCTTTTGCTAATTTTTCTTTGTGACTTGCTGGCCAGTTTTCCAATGCATATTCAAAGATTTCATTTTGAGCAGTAATATGCATTGATAAGTTCTTCTTTAAGAATGTTGGGCATCTATCAAAATCTACTGATCTAATACCATTTAGGTTAATTGCTATAACTGGCTTACCAGATGCAACAGCATATTCAACTTGCCAACGTGTAAACTTTCTAAAGCTTTTAGTTTTAGGCCCAATTACGATAGCAAAAATATCAGCTTTACTCATGGCTTGTTGCATTGATAGTTTTAATTCATCATCATCTACTTTATCGATTTTTTTAACCTCACTTAGTAGATTAAATGCATCATATGCTTTACCATTTGCATCATGCCATGATTTAAATATATCTAGAAATTCTAAATCCATTGTTCCTTCAAATGCTAAAAAGATTTTCATATTGCCTCCTACTCTAAAAAGCTCTTCTTTACTCTTTCTAAGAATAAAGTGTCATTTTTTGTTATTAGTTTAACTTTCTTAGCTGCCATTTTTATTTGGACATTATCAAACTCATTATCATTTACTACCTTGCCATCAACTTGAATTTGTAATCCATCGGTTGTTTTGAAGTTTAAGCTAACGATATTTTTGCTAGCTAAGACTAAAGGCGAAGATAATGTTTTATAAACTCGATTATTAATTGATGCCATTTCAGTTAATTGATAGCCATCAATTGATGGAGCAAGAATTGATCCGCCTAAAGATTTATTAAAAGCAGTTGATCCAGATGGTGTAGATAAAACTAGGCCTGTTCCTCTAAATGTTTCAAGTTCTGCGTTATCTACTAGTACTTTAATATTTTGTGTATGCACCGGATTAATAACTAATATTTCATTTAATGCATAATATTTACTATTATTTACATCTAATTCTAGTAAACGAAATTCTTCTGTTTTGTAATTCTTATTGATAATTAGATCTACAATATCTAAATCATCCTTTACAAAATCAGTATAAAAGCCAAGCTTACCATAATTTATGCCGATGAATTTAACATCATCTAAGTGCATATATTTATGGATAGCTTCAAGCATTGTTCCATCTCCTCCTAAAGAGAAGACAAATTCAGGATTAGCTTCGTCTACCACAAACCCATGTTTAATTAAGCTATCTTCTAGGTTTTTATTAATTTTACCGTGAATTATAAATCTTTTAGCTTCCATTTTTCCCTCTACATCGTATCCATTATAGCATATTTAGAAATTATAAAAAAGATTAATATAAATATTATCTAAAATGCTTGCATTTATTTTTTTATTTTATATAATGGTATTACTTATGCAGGAGGGGTATTATGAAAAAACAACCCGAAATAGAATTTAAGAGTTTACTTACTAAAGAAGAATACTTACGCTTAATGGATAAATTTAAAGGCAATCGTACAAACATTCAGACTAACCATTACTTTGATACTCCACGCTTTACTTTAAAAGCATACGAAGCATCTTTGAGAGTTAGAGAACGTGAAGATTTCGAAATGACTTTAAAAAAGAAAAAAGGATATGCTTTAATCGAGGCAACTATCCCTATCACTAAAGAAGAATTTGAAGAAATCAAAGCAACCGGTGTAATTAAAAATTCTGAAATCATGTCAGAACTTGCTCCATTAATTGGTAATCAAAAAGTTGAAAACTTCTTAAGTTTACAAACTTTAAGAATGTACTTACCTTATGGAAATGGCGTATTATTCATTGATAAGAGTAAATATTTAGGATTTGTAGATTATGAATTAGAATATGAAGCTAAATCATATCATCAAGGAAAGCAAGAATTTATTGATTTAATTAATGATTTACAAATTCAATATAAAAAATCAGATAAGAAAATTGCTCGTGCATTTAACGCCTACAAACGAGTTCATTCAGAAGGATAAAATAAAACTACTTAGTAAAAACTAAGTAGTTTTTTATTTATTATCACAATCACATTCTTCGCTAGGACAAATATCACAGTTAATACTTCTTAATTCATCCGGTAAGAATAATGTAATATCATCTGGATTATATCCAACTTGTAAATCAATATCATTTACAATGATAGGTCGTTTTAAAATTGAAGGATGCTCAATGATAAAATCAACAAGTTCATGAATTGTGAAAGCATTTAAATTAATATTTGATTCTTTAAATACTTTTGATTTCGTAGAAATTATATCTTCAAAACCATTTTCTGAATTAGCTAACATTTTAAAAACATCCGATCTAAGTAGTTTAGTTTGAAAGATATTTTTTTCTCTGAATTCTATTTTATTGTCTATAAAATACTTTTTCACTTTTCTACAGCTTAAGCAACTTGGAGAAGTATATAAAGTAATCATTTTATCACATCCTTATGTATAAGCATTATACTATGGTTAACTACTTTTTTCAATACTATGTTTCATTTCTTGACAAAAATAGGTATGTATTCTAAAATGGATACATAATAAGTATAAGAGGTGATAATTATGGCAATAATATTATCCGGAATTAAACCTACTGGTATTCCAACACTTGGAAACTATTTAGGCGCACTTAAAAATTTTGTTAAGTTACAAAATGAAAGAAGCGAAGATAAGTTTCTATTTTTCATTGCGGACTTACATGCAATTACTATTCCTCAAAACCCTGCTGAACTTCGTTCAAACATTAAAAGCTTAGCAGCTTTATATTTAGCTTGTGGATTAAATAAAGAAAGCTTAGTTTTATTTATTCAATCAGAAGTAGCTGAGCATGCTGAACTTGGCTATATAATGCAATCACTTGCTTATATGGGCGAATTAGAGAGAATGACTCAATTCAAAGAGAAATCTAAAAAGCAAGAAAGTGGTGTAACTAGTGCATTATTTACATATCCCGCTTTAATGGCTGCTGATATTCTTTTATATAATACTGATTTAGTACCAGTTGGTGAAGATCAAGTTCAACACTTAGAATTAACTCGTGATCTAGCAATTAGATTTAATAATCGTTATTCTGATACATTTAAAGTACCTGAAGGATTAGTTACTAAAGTTGGTGCTAGAATCATGGATTTACAAAATCCATTAAAGAAAATGAGCAAATCAGAAGATCCTGGCGATAAAGGTTGTATTTTCTTACTTGATCCAATTGATTTAATTAAGAAGAAAATCAAATCAGCTGTAACTGATAGTGATGCGGTTGTTAAGTACGATAAAGCAAATAAACCAGGTATATCTAACCTAATGACTATATATTCATGCATTACTGGTGAAGATTATAAAGCAATCGAAGCTAAATATGCAGGCATTGGATATGGTGAATTTAAATCTGATTTAGCTGATATCGTTGCAGATGAAGTAAGTAAGATTCAAGAAAGATATAATAAGTTAATTAATTCTACTGAACTTGATGAAATACTAGATAAGGGAAAAGATGAGGCTTCATTTATGGCTCGAAAGCAATTATCTAAAGTCTATCGTAAAGTTGGCTTAGGTAGAAAAAAGTAAAATAAAAAAAGCTGCATTTTATGCAGCCTTTTTTAATTTTTAGTATCTAATTAAGAAATAATTCTTTTTACCTCTTCTAATAACGTTAAATTTATTATCAATGGCTTTATCTTTAGATACAACATATTCTAAATCTTTTACTTGGACACCATTTATACTAATAGCTCCATTAGTGATAAATTCTCTTGCTTCTCTTTTTGATTGGCAAAAATGATTATTAACTAAACACTCTACGATGTTTTCTTCATCAAGTGTAGCATGAACTGAAGGTACATCATTAAAGCCCATTTCAATTTCAGCTGAAGTTAAGCTTGCTACATTTCCGCTAAACAAAGCTTCACTGATTTTAATTGCTTGATTGTAAGCATCTGCTCCATGAATGAATGTAATTACTTCTTTCGCTAGGGCTTTATGTGCTTCTCTTAAATGTGGATTAGCATTATGTTTTGCTTCTAATTCTTCAATTTCTTCTTTTGATAAGAATGTTAGAAATTTTAGGTAATCAATAACTTTAGCATCTTCTACATTAATAAAGAATTGATACATCTCATAAGGAGATGTTTTTTTACTATCTAACCAAACTGCTTTACCATTTGTCTTACCAAATTTAGATCCATCGCTTTTAGTTAAAAGTGGCATTGTAAAAGCATATGCTTCTTTACCAGTTTTCTTACGAATAAGTTCGATACCTGATGTAATATTACCCCATTGGTCTTGACCAGCAACTTGAAGCGTTACATCTTTATTTTCGTATAACCACAAAAAGTCAAGTGCTTGCATTATCATATATGAAAATTCAGTATATGTAATACCTTGATCAAGTCGACGGGCTACGATATCTTTATTTAACATATAGTTAATGTTAAAGAATTTACCATAATCACGTAGGAAATCAATAAAGTTAATATCTTTACTCCAATCGTAGTTATTAACAACTTCACAACCAAATAAATTAACTAGTTGTTCTTTTAGGCAAGTGAAGTTATGTTCAATAGTTTCTTTTGAAACCATTGGACGTTCACTATCTGGTTTAGGATCACCGATTAAGCCAGTTGCTCCACCTACTAAAACGATTGGATAATGGCCTGCTTCTTTTAATCTTTTACAGATTAAAAAACTTGAAAAATGACCAATATGAAGTGAATCACCAGTTGGATCTGTACCGATATAAAATTTCATTCCTCCCTTATTAAGTTTTTCTTTTAAGGAAGGATCAGATACATCCTTGATTAATCCTCTCCATTCTAATTCTTCATATATTCCCATAATTTTTTACCTTGTTGACTCTCTCCAAATAATTTCGTTTTCTACAACTTCATTAATTGGTTTTGTTTCTTCTGGCTTTTGCATTAGCTCAGTTAGTTGGCTCATGGCACGATTTCCAATTTCATAAATTGGTGTATCTACACATGTAAGTTTAGGGTTAGATAAAATTGCATATCTTGTATTTTGGAATCCTACAACTTCAAGTTGTTCTGGTACTTTAATACCACGCTTTTGTGCTAAGTTCATAAATGAAATAGCCATTGAATCTCGAACAGCTAAAGCAACTTCTGGTAAGTTACCACTATCAAAATATGCTCTAAAGTCTTCTTCATTAATATTAACTTTACCACTTGTTCTAATAATTTCAGCTGTCAAGCCGCCTTCTTCCATTGCACGTTTATATCCTTTTTCTTTTTGAATATTAACTGTATAGATATGTTCAGTAGTAATGAATAATATTTTCTTACGACCATTAGCAATCATATGTTTAGTAATATTATATGCACTTTGTTCATTATTAATGCATACACTACCATATTCAGGATCTTTAGATACTGAATTAACAAATACAACAGGAACTGGTGTATTTTTAATTTGTGAATAAACTTCTGATGACATTTCATCATTCATAAATAAAATACCATCTACGCTCGAAGCAACGATTTCGCCCCATTCTTTAGCGTTAGATCCAAGATTATCAGTAATGAATAACCTAATTGTATATCCATAACGATTAGCAGAGTCATAAATACCTTGAATCATTTCTGATACTGATGCACGATTTAATGTTGGAACTACTACAGCAACGGTTGTAGATCTACGGCTAGCTAAACCTCTTGCATTAGCATTAGGAATATACCCTTTATTTTTAATTATGTTTAAAACGCGGTCGCGTGTAGCTTTCTTAACTTTTTCCGGATGATTAATTACTCTTGATACAGTTGCTAAACTTACACCAGCTGCGCCAGCGATATCATAAATCTTAGATTGATGCATAATTATACCTCCATAAATACTCTCTATATTTGTATTTTACTCCATTATGAAAACATTTGCAATAAAAAATGAAACTTTTTCATTTTCATTCTTTTACTTCATTTTACACAAAAATTTTACATTTACTTCGTTTTCATCTTTTCATGAAAATTGGTGTATTTATTAATAAAAATAAAAAACGATCTATTACTAGACCGTTTTTTATTAAACTATCGACGTTCTTTAATACGAGCTTTTTTAGCTGATAGAGAACGAATGTAGTTAAGTTTAGCTCTACGAACTTTACCTTTACGTACTACTTCGATACGTGCAACCATTGGAGAATGCACTGGGAATGTTCTTTCAACACCAACGCCGTTTGACATTTTACGAACAGTGTAAGTTTCACTGATTCCGCCACCGCGTCTTTTGATTACTAAACCTTCGAATACTTGGATACGTTCTTTTTCACCTTCTTTGATTCTAACGTGTACTTTTACGTTATCACCAGGACGAAATTCAGGAACATCTTGTTTCATGTATTCATTAGTAATTTCATTAAGTAATTGTTGACTCATGTTTTTCACGCTCCTTCTATAGTGGACATATCTATCATGATAATAGTAGCGGACCACTAGCTTTGGTTAAATCCCATTAACCTTAACCATTATATAATTTTTGACTCTTATTGTCAAGATAATTTATCTTTTTGTAGAGTAGCTAGATACTCTTTATCTTCTTTAGATAACTTAGCTTCATTAATTAAATCAGGTCTATTTTTATAAGTCTTGGCTAATGAATTGAAATGGCGCCATTTCTTAATTTCTTCGTGATTACCATTTGTTAAGACAAATGGCACATCATAGCCATCAAAACTAACTGGTTTTGTAAATTGATCATATTCTAACATATTATCATTAAAGCTTTCGTCTTCAATTGACTCACTCGTTATAGCACCAGGTAACAATCTAACAATGCTATCAACCATTGCCATTGATGCCACTTCACCACCCGTTAGAATATAATCACCAATCGATATTTCTTCATCGATGTAATTGTTAATTCTTGCATCGATGCCTTCATAATGTCCACAAACAATTATGATATGTTCTTCTTGGGCTAGTTCTTTTGCTTTTGCTTGATTAAAGGTAGCGCCCGTTGGTGAAGTTATAATCTTTTTAGCACATTTGTATCCATCGATATCTTTTAAACAATTGGCAATTGGAACTACAGATATTAACATTCCAGCCCCGCCGCCATAAATTGTATCATCTACTTTATGGTGCTTATCGGTAGAATAGTCTCTATAATCAATTACTCTAATATCTACTACACCTTTTTCAATTGCTCTTTTAATGATTGAAGATGATACAAACCCACTAAACATCTCTGGAAATAAAGTTAGAATATCTATTTTCATAATAATCCCTCAATTGGTGTAACAATTATTCCTTCTTCATTTACTTCTTTAATAAATGCATCTACATAAGGAATAAACTTAATTTTATCATTACACTTACATTCCAAAATTATACCTTGAGGCACTTCACGAATATCCACAACAATTCCTTTTATCTTGCCATCTACTATGATACTTTTACCAATTAAATCTTCATAATAGATTACATCTTCATCCTCGTGCTTAACATATAAATTACAGCCTTTATATTCTAATACATCATTAATATCATTAATGCCATTAAAAGTAATTAGTTCCATACCCTTATGGCATCTATGTGAATCAATAGTAATTGTAATATACTTATTACCTTTTTTTAAATATAGAGTATTGCCTTTCTCAAAACGATCAAGGTTAGTCTCACTTTTTACTTTTACCTCACCTTTAATCCCGTGTGTATTAACAATGCTACCTACTAAATAATATTCATCTTTCATAAAATACCCCATTAACATTTAAAATTATAAATATAATTAGTATATATGTCAAATAAACAAAAAGCTGCCCCCGGGCAGCTATTTATTTATTCATTAAATGCATCAAAAACAATATCAATTCGTCTATTGTGTCTTGCACCATATGCGAAGGCAATAGTTCTAATTGAATTAGCAATTCTACCTTTCTTACCGATTACTCGGCCTAAATCATTAGTGTTAACCAATACTTCTAAAGTCAACAAATCTTCTTCATCTGAAGCAGTTGTAACTTTTACAGCTTCAGGAAAAGCAACAAGTGGCTTTACTAGGTTAGCAACAAATTCTTCATAGTTAGGATTTGTCATGATTCACCTACTATTTATTGTTCTTTTTTGCTTCAACGAACTTAGCATTAAGTCCTAATTGGTTGAATAAAGATTTAACAGTATCAGAAGGTTGTGCACCTTTGCTTAACCATTCTAATGCTCTTTCTTCATTGATGTTTAATTTATCTTCATTTCTTAATGGATGATAATAACCAATGTTTTCAATAAATCTACCATCACGTGGGCTTCTTGAATCAGCAACAACAACGCGGTAGTAAGGGCTCTTATGAGTACCATATCTTTGTAATCTAATTTTAACCATAATATTCCTCCTAAATTAAATCTAGTAGCATTATATCATTATTAATAGAGTCTGTCAAGTATTTTTACTTAACAGACTTTAAATAAGCTATTTCACCTTCGTTTAACTCTCTATACTGGCCTAGATCTAATTTATCATCTAATACTATTTCACCAATTTGCGTTCTCTTTAAATATAAAACCATATTATCAATTGCTTTATACATTTCTTTTACTTGATGAAATTTTCCTTCTTTTATATATACACAACTTTTATGATCATCTATTATTTCTAGTTTGGCTGGTTTGCATTTATAAATAGAATCGTCTACTCTAATATCTACGCCACCTAAAAAGCTATCTATATCTTCTTTTCTTATATTATTCTTACTTTCTACATAATATTTCTTTTCAATATCATGGTTTGGGCTAGTTAGCTTGTGAGCCATGCCGCCATCATTTGTTAGAATAATTAGACCTTCTGTATCTTTATCTAGTCTACCTACAGGAAATAAATCATTCCTTTCTTTTATTAGGCTAGTAACTGGAGTCCCATCATGAGAGGTTGTGCTGCAGATGTAACCAGCTGGTTTATTTAACATATAATAATAGAATTCTTTATATTCAAGCCTCTTACCATTAAATGTAACTATATCTAGATCATTAACATCATAATCCTTTAATTTTGTACTATCGTTTACTAATATTTGCTTATTTTTAATTAAGTCAATTGCCTCACTTCTAGAAACGCATAGCACATGTTTAACATACTTATCAAGACGCATAATTTGCCCTACAATACGTTTTTCATCACTTCGTAAATACTTACATGTGATTTTTCAAAAAGCATCTTATCGTATTCTTTTTCTAAAGCTTTGTTCTTTAAAATGTTACGATATTCATTATAAGCATTAATTAGGTCGTTTTTATTAACTCGCTTGGTTTTAGTTTTTTCAATTAGCTGAAAAAACTTAATTATTTTTACTAATTCATCAACTGTGTATAATTCATAATCGATTTTATATTCTTTAGATGTTTCTTTTGCTTTCATTTTTATCACCTTTTCTACTATCGATTATACACTATATTCTTCTCATCTTCCACAAAAAAAGGACGACTAGATAAACTAGTCATCCTTATTACTAATTATTAATTGCCAGCACTTGGAGATGGAGCAGGTGCTTCATATGATAAGTGAGCATCACCAACATAGAAGTATCCACCATTACCATTTGAGCTTAATAAAACAAATCTAACTTCTTTAACTTCTACATCTGAGAATGTTAATTCGATTGGTGTTAATGCTGTTCCAGCAGGAACTGTAACATAACCATCATTTCCAGCAGCGCCTAATGCGTATACTTGGTTTCCATTTACATCAATTAAAATAACCTTAACTTTAATTGCTTGTGCGCCATCAAAGTCATTAGCATATTGTAATGATAATGTATTAGCAATACCTAAAGATTTACCTGTAGAGTATTTGTAACGATATGTTGTGCTATATCCACAAGCCATATTTGTTGTCCAAACTGTTTGTTGGTTAGCATCTTTCTTTTCACGGCATCTCATTTGAACGCCAGTTACATTAACCCAATCAGTAGTGTACTTGTCATATGTCCAATTTGCACTCTTATAATCAGCTTTTGCATTTGGAAGGTCTGCTAATAAATATTCATCAGCATGTTCGCCTCTTACATGAAGCTTAAGTTGTTTAGTACCAGCATTGCCAGCAGCATCAGCTACAGTAATAGTGATTGTATAATCGCCTTTAACTAAACTAGCAGGGTTTAAACCACCTAAGTTAACCATTTCTTGAGTAACAGTGATTGCACCATCAAGTTCATCATTTGCACTAATGCCAGCTAATAATTGACCGAATAATGCACTTGCATTTTCACCTTCAACGAAATCATGAGCAGCTAAAGCAGATAATACTTCATTGCTAACTGTGATAACTGGGGCAGTTTGGTCAGTGTATTTAGCAACTGTCATAGTCTTTGTAGCAGGGTCATAAACAAACTTCCATGCGCCTGCTGCAGGTGGCATCCAACGAGCGCCATCAGCAGTTTCATGATATAAGTCACCAGCCCATTGATCGCCAAACTTATTAGCTGCTGTGATAGCACCAGCAAATTTAGCATTAGAATACCATAATGCAATTTCTTGATCACTTGCATCAACTACTGCAAAGCTAATTCTATTCCATGCACCTAATTGAACGTATGCTACAAATGTACCGTCTTGTTGTTTAGCAAATTCACCGCTCTTAGCTCCACCGAACTTAACAGCTTTAACTTCAGCAGGAACAGTAGGTAATGCTAAATCTACTACTAATAACTTAGCTTCTGGATTGTAAGAAACAGAATAAGTAGTTTCAGTAGATAAACTATAGCAGAATGAACCAGCAGCAATCATATCATCTGTATCAGCAAATAATAGAACAGAATAAGGAGCTCCACCAACTTTTGCAGGGTTAATTGCATTACCAGCAATAGTTGTAGTAGCAGCAGTCAACGCAACTTGAGATTCATCGCTATAGATTGCCTTGAATTGAACTGTATTCCATAAAGTTCCTAATGCGAATGTTCCTTCATAAATACCAGTTTCAGCATTCTTAACAAGCGCTACATTTACAGCACCAGTTACTGAAACACCAGTTAATGTTGCTTGAGGAACATACTTTTCAGCATTCATAGTCTTTGTTGCAGGATCATAAACTAGTTTGTATGTTTCTGCTGCGCCAGGCATCCAGCGTAAACTATCTCCTGTTTCGTGATATAGTTCACCACCCCATTGATCGCCTGTCTTATCTGCAGCTGTGAATAAACCAGTGAATGTAGCATTTGTATACCATAATGCAATTTCCTTATCATTTGCATCAACTACTGCAAATTTAATTCTATTCCATGCACCTAGTTCTACAACAGCTTCATATTTGCCGTCTTTTAACTCAAATGAGCCTTGTTTAGCTCCTGCATATTTAACTGCTTTAACAGTTGTAGGTACTTCTTCAGTAGCTACATCAACAGTCAATGTATTAGTTGTTGGGTTATATTTAACAACATATTTTGTTTCGTTAGCTAAACTATAGCAGAAATCACCAAGCTCTACGCCTGAGTCATAGAATAATACTTCTGTATCAGTAGAGTTTGTTAATAATTTGTTTAAGATACCTGTACCAGTAATTGTTGTGTCAGCAGGCATTAGTTTAACTTCTGAAGCATCACTATATACTTTTACAAAATTAACTCTTGCCCATTGTCTACTTAAAGAGAATGTACCTTCATATTCACCCGTTTGTGCATTTAATGTTAAGTTTACATCTGCACCGCCTACTTTAACGCCAGTTAAAGTTGGAGCAGGTTGAGGAACATCACCAGGTTCATAAACAATAACAATCTTAGTTATTTGTCCATTAGCTGCCGTAGTAGTTGATAAGTTAAAGTAATATAAATTAGCATCTTCTGCAGCTGTATAAACAAGTGGAGTTGCTTTTAATCCAGTAATTGTTGTTTCACTAGTCGTCAATGCTTCAACTTTTGCATTTCCAAATGCATCTAGATAATAGACTGCTGAACCAGATGGGTTTCCATCAGCATTTCCGTATACTGTAATTGAAATAATTCTTCCAGGAATTGGAGTTTTATTTGCAACCCAAGCAGGAGTTTTAGAGGTATTGCCTTCTGCATCCGGATCAGTTAGTTTACTAGCTAAAATTAAATATGATCCGCCAGATTGGTAAACATTTCTTAAATCAAGCGTAATACCGCCAGCTGTAATCTCAACAGAGCTTGCAGAATGACGAGTTCCCTTGCTTGCAGGAATTTCTTGGATTAATTGAGTAAAGTCAATTTCAATTGTTCTTTCTGTAGCTGTAGCTTCAACTGTGCCAACTAAAATAGTCATTGCACCATTGAATGTAGCTGTATAAACGCCATCAACAGCTTCAACTTCTTTACCATTAACTTTTACAAAGTCAAGTTCGAAGTTTTCAGCTACTTCTACTTTGAATGTGAATGTAGTACCATTTACACCACTTTCAGCGCTTAGATCTTTAACTGTAGCGTGTTCGCTAGAATCTGTAGCAACTGCAACAGAACCATTTCCACGAGTTACAGCAACAGCTGTTGGCCATTCGCCTGTAGCATAATTATTCTTATCCTTTGGATAAATAGATGGACCATTGTAATATTCAAAGAATCCACAAACTGTTAAAGTATCGCCAATGTAAATTTCATTTACAGTATCATTTAATAGTAAATATTGTGCCTTAATTGTCTTGTCACCTTGTTTTAATTCTACAGTAACATCTTTAGCAACAACATTACCATCGCCATCTTTAACATCAAATATAGCAGAAACACTCTTTACTTCACCAGTAACATAATATTTAGCTGAAGTATATGTACCATTTACTTTATTAGTTTCTTGTTCAATCTTTAAGATTGCATCAGCAACTGTAAATGGATCTGCTTCAGTACCTGCATGTTCGATAACGATTGGTTTATCAATAGAAATTAACCATGCATCGGCTAATTGATATGTGCCTTGGAAGTTTTGAACTTTAGCTTCTAATACGACTTTATCACCTTTCTTAACAGGAAGTTCAGCGATATCTCGTTTAGAACCATAACGTTTAGTTCCATCATTGTTGTATAAGCCATATACTAATACTTCTTTATCGCCAGATGCAAAATGGAAGTTACAGTATTCAGCTGTTGGATCATCAGTGATTGTTACTTCAAATAAGAATCTACCTTCTGTCTTTTCTTTTGCATCGCCATCTAATTCGCTAGCAATTAAAACTGCTTCTCTAGCTGTTAATTTGATTTGAGCGCCTGTTTCTACGCCATTTACAGAAACCAAGATAGCATTAGCTAATTCTAATGTGTTTTGGAAGTTTTGTAATTTAGCATATACTACAACTTCGTCGCCTTTCTTAACAGGAAGTTCTGCGATTTCACGTTTAGAACCATAACGATCAGTTCCGTTAGCAGCCCACAAACCATAAACTACGATTTGATCTTCGCCAGATGCGAAATGGAAATTACAGTATTCAGCTGTCGGATCATCAACGATAGTTGCTTTTACATAGTATGCAAATGCACTCATTTCTTTGCTAGGGCCATCTAATTGACCAGCCATTGTAATAGCAGTCTTTGCATCAAGTGGATCAGTTGGAGTACCATTGTGGCCAAGATCAGGTGTAGTAACATGAACAGTTACTTCTTTAGTTTCGCTTGCTTCACCTAAAGTTAAAGTAGCAACTAAAACTACATCTTTATTTAAACCGCCACCAACAACTAATTTACCAGCTTCAATAGTTACACCTTCACTAGGTTCTTTTAATGCCCAAGTGATAACAACTTCAGAATATGTTTCACCTTTGCTTGCAAGTTCAGTAGTCTTATCTACATTGAAGTTAGTGATTTTAGCTTTTTCTGCAGCAAGCATTTCTTGAGCGCTTACTTTTTCAGCACTAATCTTAATTAATTCATAAGTAGACCATTCTCCACAAGTATAAGTAACTTTAACAGTAGAGTTTTCTTTCTTACCAGGGTTAATAGTTAAGTTGTTACCTTCAATACTTACTGAGTTAGAACTGCCAAGTAATTCATACTTAACTGTAACTTTATCAGTAGAAGCTGCCATTTCAATAACAGTATTAGAAGTTACTAAGCCTTTAGGAGCTTTTTCTTTATTTACAGCCATTAAAGCTTTAACTAATGAACCAGGAAGATCAGCTGCAGCTGTATTATCAGCAACACCCATAGTAATTGAATCAGCTGAGTTAGCTACAATTTGAGGTCCTTTATAGTTACTTAAAATACCTTTGATATTTACAAAGTCACCAGCTTTAAGATCTTTTACAGATTGTTGAATAGCAGGGATAACTGTAGTATCAGTTGAAAGTGAATCTGGTTCAATTAAGAAATACTTACTTGTAACGATAGGAACATCTACACCACCTTTAGTAACGATTAAGATAGTGTTAGTGCTTCCTGATACTGACCATTCTTTAACTTCTTTAACTTCCCAATTAGATAAAGATACTAATGTAGAAGTCATATAAGTAGCAACAGGACCACCAGCAATTAAATCATTGTCAATTGCAAATGGAACAATTTGCTTAACTTCAATATCGTTATCAAGAACTGTCTTACCTTTATAGTTAGTAGTTTCTTGTAAACCATTGTAATTAGTATTAACACTACCAGTGTTAGTTACGTGAGTCCCTAGAGGCATTGCTTCGAATGCTTCTTTATTGATATCAGTTGGTTCTAAGTATAGATAGTAACCGCACAATCCAGAATCATCAAGAACGCAAATGATTGCTTCATAAACGCCATTGTATTCTTTCCAGTTACCTTTAGCTACTACATAACCTGAAATAACTTGGCTAATACCAGTATTAGAATACCAATAATCAACTTGTTCTTCAGCAGTCTTAGTCTTAGAAACAGTCATACGATATTGTTTAGTAGTTGTTTCATTGTTATAAGTAAATGTACCTTTGATTTTAACTTCTGTATCTACAGAAGAAGGGAATACTAAACATCTAGCGCCATCTTCGCTAATAGCAATGTAATCAGCATATGCTTCATCTACTGACCATGCAATAGTAGCGCTCTTACCTACATAGCTGCAAGACGCGTCTAGATCAAAACTCTCAGTAACAATTTGTTTATCCTTAGGGAATACATATGTATCAGAGAATTTATAAACATCGATTGGTTGAACTGTAACTGTAAATTCTTTAGTTGCTTTACCAAGTTTTACAGTTAAAGTAACAACTGTTTCTTGATCAGGATAATTAATTTTAGCTAAATAATCCTTATCACGCTTTTCTAATTGAATTGCGTTGTTGTTTGATGACCAAGATAGTTCATAATCTTTGTCATTGAAGTTTAATGTTCCATCAAGAACAAAGTCTGCATCAACGACTTTTGAATCTTGTTTTAATAAATAGTTTTCTAGAGCTTTTGCATCATTCTTTTTACATCCGAATAATGCAAATACTAATCCAAACATTAAAACTAATAATGTTACTTTTTTGAAAATACTTTTCATTACTTACTCCTTTTTTTATTTTCTTATTCTCAAATCTGAATAATTTAGAACGGTGAATTCTCCAGATGATGCTACAAATTGATAAGCTTGAACAGCGATTTTTGATCCAACTGTTATCTCATCATTGTAGTTATCTGGTTTAGTAACGCTAAATGAAAATGTTAAGACTTCTTCATCTAGTCCATCCGATGTTACTTTTTGAGTTTCGCCTTTAAATTTAATAGTATCGCCATCTACTTCTACTTCTGTAACTGTTATATCACTATATAGTGTTGCACTATATTGAGTAATATAATCAATACCTGAATTGAATGTTACAAAATATTTATATTGCACTACGTGAGTTTCGTTTTCATATATAGGACTATATGAAACACCACTAATTTGGAATGCTCCACTATATTTTGCAACTCTACCTACGATTACATATAAATGACCTAAAGGCATTCTTGAAGCTGGAGCCGAAGTATATCCAGCATAAACATTAATACTATATTTTTGATTGTTTTCATCTAGCTCAGTAGCAGTATAAGTATATGTACCACTAGAAGATGTATGAAGACTTTCTAGATAAGCAGTAAATATAACTTTTGATCCTGAGTCAGAATCTGCATTGTAGTATGCATCTGGGTTTTCTCTAAATTCCTTTAAAGTAATTGGAATAGGATCTGTAGTAAATAGCGGATCTTCTAAATCAGAATATAGTCTAAGTTTAATTGACTGTGCAAACTTTTGGGCTTTTTCAAAATAATCATAGTAAGGAAACTTACTAGTATTTACACCAGTGTTTTCTGAATAACCGTTTTCAACAAGCTCCAAATTCAAGCATTTGAAGTCTGCACCTTCGCTTTCGCGATACCAAACATAACCTAAGTATCTTACACCATAGCTATCGTGTTCAGCTCTTTCAGATGTAGCTTCTAATACAATTTCAACTGCTTTTTTAAGTTGTTCTTTTGTAAAGTTAGAAGCTGCTTTTCCCCATTTCTCTACATCTCCAGTAGATTCTTTAGTATCTACTGAATGATATCTGATAACAATATCATCACCTTGTTCAAGGCGAAATCTTGTAGTATCACCATCAGTATATGAGATTACAGTTGCTTTACCGATGCCATCAGTTAAGAAAGATTTTCCTTCGTAACTTTTAGTTAGTTTTAAAGTCTTAGTTATGTCATCATAGTGTTCTGTATTGTCTGCGATATAGCCTACTTGGCCGCAGGCACCTAAAGTAAATATAAGTAAACTTGCGATTAATATTGCGAAAAGCTTTTTCATATTAATCACCACTTTTTTTACTTACCGCCGGCATTCTTATATGCATCAGCTAATGCTTTTTCTGGAGCTTTTTGGCCAGTCATTGCATAAACTAGTGCGTTACCAACTTGAGTACGAGCCTCACTTGATCCGATGAATGCAGGAGAAGTATAGAAGTCATTAGTCATTGTCTTAGCGATTTGACAAGCAACAGATGTAATACTCTTCTTATCTGATAGATGTTCTTCGTAAGCAGGAACATTGTAAGTTGATTGACGACAAGGGTTGTAACCAGCTTGAATTGAGAATGCTGCTTGGAATGTAGGATCTAATAATTCTTTAACGAATAAGAATGTCATTATTTTCTTTTCATCAGGGTTTGTGCATCTGTCATTTTTGAACATTACTAAGCTTGGTCCTTGAGAAATAACTGCGCTTCCGTTAACGCCTTCTGCTACGTTAGTAGATGAAGGAATTCTAGCAACGCCCCATTTGAAGTTATCTGTAGCTTGGTGGCTTGCTCCACCTGAAGAACCGATACAATAAATTGCACCACCATCAGTTCCCTTTACAAATAAACCAGATGTGTAAGAACCATAATCACTTTGAGTTGTGAAATAGCCTTTATCATAGTATTCTGCAAGTTCAGCTAACCATGCTTTAGTATTATCGTTATTGAATAAGAAGTGTGGATCTTGAGCTTGAGTATATCCCCAACCATTTTGTTCACACATAGTAATGAACCAGTTAGCTTCTGAGTCATATCCTAGAGGAATTGCAGTAGGATATTTTTGTCTAATTAGAGCAGCTTGTTCCCATAATTCATCCCATGTAGTAGCTACTTCTAGTCCCATTGCTTCAAGTGCGTCTGCATTATAATATAATAATTCAGTTGACTTAACGAATGGTAAAGTAATGATTGAGTTTTCATTGAATCCGTAATTTGTATAATTTGCAAAGTTTGGTGCAAATCCTTCTTTATAATAGCCAGGAACGAAGTCAGCGATTTCTGCTTCACTATAGCCAACTACTACTTCTTTAGATTCTTTATAGTCTTCTCCAACTTTAACTGTTGTAGAACCCATTTTAATAAACTCAGCCATATCTAATACTCTATTAGTTTGCATGTATTGAGCAACATGGTCTGCATAGCAATAAGCTAAGTCTGGTTGTAATCCACCTGATAAGTCTGAAACGATTTTGTCTCTAACATCATCGTAGCCACCTACTTGAGTGTGTTTAATTTTCCAACCAGGATATTTTGCTTCGAAAGCATCAATAGCGTTTTGTGTAACTTTTTGTAACGCATCACCTTGAGTTGAATAGAATACGATAGTGTGATCGTAGTCTACTGATTCTTCTCCACATCCTGCAAGCATGAAGCATGCTAACACGAATAGTGAAAAGATTAAAACTTTTTTGAATAATTTTGTCATTTTTATCTCCTTTTTTAATCTTTCTTTTATTATCCTTTGGTTCCACTCTTAGATACACCATGCATAATGTATTTACGGAAGAACACAAATAACAAGAATAGTGGTAATGATACGATACAAACAGCTGCCATCTTTAAAGTTGTTAGAGAGTCACTGCTATTATACATACCATTATATAGATTTAATTTATCTGTAAATCCGCCAGATACCCAGTTAGTAATTAATTGCATTTCTTTAGCGTTAACTAATCTAGGCCAAATGTATGAGTTCCAAGTACCAATGAATTTTAGTAATGTTACTGAAATTAGTGTTGGGGCTGTTAGAGGAACCATTACTTTTACTAAGTAGCCCATGTCTGAAAGTCCATCGACTTTGGCAGCTTGATACAATGAATTTGGTATCTGTTTAAAGTTATTTCTCAATAAGTAAATATAATAAATACTTACCATAAATGGAACAATCATTACGGTGTATGTATCAGCCCAGCCAAACTTATTAACAGTAATATAGTTTGTTAAGGTGAACATTTCACCAGGGATCATCATTGTGCCTAGCATTAAAGTGAATAATAAGTTTTTACCTTTAAATTCCATTCTTGCTAAAGCGTAAGCAGTGATGATTGTAATAACTAATCCAAGTCCTGTAGATATGATTCCAACAATTAATGTATTAAGCAAGATATCAAAGAAGTTTGCTGTACCCATTGTTGCTTGCTTTAATACTGCTGGATAGTTTCTAAATGTAAAATCATGAGGGAAGAAAGTAGGAACTGCCTGACGATATTCTGGTTCAGTTTTGAATGATGACATAATCATCCAATAGAAAGGCAAGAACGACATAATTGCTACAACTCCTAAGAATGTATAAACTAATACACTCTTTAAAATCTTAAATAGCTTTTGACGTTTTCTTTCTCTCTCTAAATCAAGCTCGCTTGGAGCATGTACTAAGGATTCGCGTTGTCTTGCGGCTAAGTCATTATTTGAAAATTGCTTGTTTAATTTCATATCGTTTTCCATAGCTATCTCCTAATAATGAACGCGTTTCTTACTTACTTGTAGATTAATAACAGTTATTACCATTATTATCGCAAATAAGATAAGTGAACCAGCAAACGCATATCCATAATATCCATTACCTAAGTATTGGTAGATATAACCTACCATTGTACCCATTTGATAATCTCCACCCATATCTTGGCCAAATACACCGACTACAGCTGAGTATTGTTTCATACCGCCCATAATACCAGTGATGATCAAATAAGATAGCATTGGAGAAATCAAAGGAGTTGTAATCTTCCAAAGAATCTTTGATTTTGATGCACCATCAACTTTAGCTGCATCATAATATTGTTTATTAACTGATTGTAAAGAACTAAATAAAATTAAAATTTTAAATGGAAGTCCTGACCATACTTCATAAACTATCATTACAAAGTATTTTGTATAAGGTATAACTACATTTCCAATTTCCCATTTCTGAGTTGTAGTATTACTTATCCAGTCAATTGGTTGACCACCAAATAATTGTATTACATAATTCATCAAACCATATGAATCTACATTGTTTCTATGACCAATAATTGTGAAGAATGTAGCAAATACGGCACCCATGGCAAGAGCATTTGTTAAATATGGTAAGAAGAATACAGTTTGAAATGCTTTTTGTAATGGCTTAATTGAATTAAGCGCAACTGAGATTAGCAATGCTAATAGAGTTGAAAGCGGAACAGATATAAATGTTAATATCATTGTGTTAACTAAACACTGTACGAAATTAGCACCACCTGTTGGGATTGTAATTCCACTATATTTACTAGATGATGTACCAGTAAATACTACATAGAAGTTTTCAAATCCCCATCCACCATATCCTTTTCCACCACCAACGCTTGCAAGACGCGAATAGTTTTCTTTTAACGCGTTAACGAAAGCACTAGCGATTGGATAGAAGGTGAATATTACCATTAGTAATACAGCAGGTAAAACGAATAACCAACCTTGTTGAGACTTCAAAAACCTGCTTAGTTTTTCTTTGAATGGTAATTCACTTTTTGGCCCATTAGCAGTATTTTTACTTACTAAAGAGTTACTCATTAATTATTCCTCCAATATTCCTAATTGTTCTTCTTTATCATTTTCTTCTTGAACAGCTGGTTCTTCTTCTACTAAGTCTAAGCGAACTTCACTAGTTGCATTAAACAAGAAAATCTTATTAGGTTTAATATTGAATTTTAATACTTCTGCTTCAGGTAATGAAATATCTGAATCAATGATGGATCTAATTGTTGGTTTTTGAGAAGATGGATGAACTGATACAACAGTCTTATCTCTACCCATAACTTCAATATGATCTACGTTTAATGATAATTTTCCATTAGGATCATATATGAATCCTTCAGGTCTAATACCAACGAATACTTCTTGATCAGCATATTCAGTATCCATTATTTCTTCTTCACCAATGAATAATTTATGATCTTTAATTATGCCTTTGAAAATATTGATTGGTGGAGTTCCTAAGAAGTTAGCAACAAATAAGTTAGCAGGGCTATCATAAATTGCTTGAGGTGCCCCGATTTGTTGAACAACACCCTTTTTCATAACTACCATGATATCGCAAATTGACATTGCTTCTTCTTGGTCATGTGTTACAAACACAGTAGTAATTCCTGTTTCTCTTTGAATACGTTTAATTTCTTCACGAGTTTGAAGTCTTAAACGAGCATCTAGATTTGAAAGCGGTTCATCAAGTAATAATACATTAGGCATCTTAACAAGTGCTCTCGCAATCGCAACACGTTGTTGTTGCCCACCTGATAATTCTGATGGTTTTCTTGCTAACAAATCTTCGATTTGAACTAATTTAGCAGCATCTAATGCTCTTTCTTTACAAATATTCTTTTCAATACGCATATTTTGTAAAGGGAACATAATGTTTTGTTCAACTGTCATATGAGGATATAAAGCATAGTTTTGGAATACTAAACCAATTCCTCTTCTTTCAGGTGCTAGATCGGTAACATCTAAATCATCAAAATAAATTCTACCACTTGTTGGTGCTTCAAGACCGCTTAGCATAAACAGTGATGTTGATTTTCCGCAGCCTGATGGTCCAAGCAAACCAACAAGCTTACCAGATGGTATTTCAACGCACATGTCGTTTACAGCTGTAACTGGGTCTCCTCCCTTCTTACGACTTGGGAATACTTTTGTCAAATTCTGAATACTAATTTTCATCCCTATTCTCCTTTATTTTATTTATTTTAATAACAACTTCTTCAGAAAAACTTGTTAAAACCAATTTGTCCAAAGGATTAACTATTTCATAACCTTCACTAATCTTAACCCCTTGATATGTATATGTACCTGCCACAACTCTCTTTGATGCTGTGTAGTTATTTTCTTTATTTAAAGTAAGTTTAATTTCTTCTTTACTATTAGCATATGTAATGGTTACTTCTAAGTCAGCATCAATTCTATCTTCCAACTTCATCGTAAGCATACAATGCATATCTTCAATTACTTCTCGTATATGGACTGTATCAGTTTCTTCTCTCTTTGATACTTTTCTAATAATCCATTTAACTCCTCTAATTACAAACTTAAATCCAAATAGTGAATCGCCTATTAAATATATAGCTACAAAATATAACACTACATATAAAGCAACTTTACGATTAACATTTTTAATAATATCACTATTAGAACTCATTACATAACTATCATTATTTCTAAGTTCTTTATCTAAGTTATCTAATTCATTGGAATTATAATCACGATTGTATTCTTCCATAAAACTATTAACATCTTGGAAGAATTGTTCATCAAACCTTAAATAATTGTCAAATGTTATAGTTTTATAAATGCTACCATCTTTGGAAACAAATTCTAACTTACTGACAGTTGTAGTTTCCTCATATGGTATTTCAAAAAAGATGAAATCAAAACTGCTTTGAGTAGCAACTGAATCAACCTCTCCATCATTATCTACATCATAATCAAGCAACTCATATCGATGGATTTCTCCATCTTTATCGTAGATTAATAATGCTGTTTGATTAGCATCAAGTTTACCAGCAGTATTATAAGTACTTTTCATATTGAACATATATCCACAATATGCTTTATGTACTTTAGTTTCATCAGCTGTCTTATCGTCTTCTCCTGAATTATATACAAGAGTTAATGCATTAAACATCACTACATCTGCTACATCAGAATTATTATCTAAGTAAATATAATTCTTATCAAAATATCCACCGATGTGCATCATTGCTCTTTCATAATTACCAGACTCAAGTGAATTCTTAACATCACTTAGTGAATTATTATAAATCATTATAGCCGGCAAGGATATTGCTAAGAATAAACCTATTACAAACGTAGCCGCATAGTAGACGATATTTATTACGATCTTTGCGCCTTTAGACATATTTAATCTTCTTTATTTTCACCAGGCTTTGCTTCAGTCGAATGATGAAGCGCACTAGATTTAAATGCTGCTTCTCTTTTTTCTAGATTGTCACGCATTTGTTTATACTGCTTACGATTAATAACTGGGATTAAGAAATAAATTCCAACACCACCAGCAATTATTACTAAGATGATTATAAGCAAAATTAGATCTGCTTTGCCTAATGCGAATGCAATTGTACTAAACATAATTTTCACCATCCCTAAAAAAATAAAAATTAGCCAAATGTGCATCTGCTATTTGACTAATAATTTGTTGCCTTAAAAGGCCTATAGATTGCTATAAGCTGTTTGGTAAGTATATTCACATGTATAGGTTAATAAAAGAGTCATTCTGGCATCCTTTTCCATAAATAAATAGCAAATTACTTACATATACATTTTACAAAAAAAGCGCTCAATAGTAAAGTGAAATAATCTTTTTTTTACAATCATTTTTATCCAGTTTTATAAGTGCGAAAAATATGCTATTAACTTGTAAAAAAAGAATTATTTTAGTACAATTGATACGGGTGAAATATTATGTTACTTGCTAAAGATATTATAAAAGATGACAATCCAGATTTACGAAGATTATCAGTCCCTGTAGAGTTACCTCTAAGTGAAGAAGATAAAAATACATTACTTTCGATGTATGAATATTTGCAAAATGGATATGATGAAGACTTTGTGAAGAAGTATAAAATTAGACCAGGTGTTGGTCTAGCTGCTCCACAAATCGATATCCTAAAGCAAATGTTTGCCATTCTTGCTTTTGATGAAAAAGGTGAAGATCATACATATTTAGTAATTAATCCTAAAATTATATCATCTTCAGAACAACTAACATATTTGAAACAAGGTGAAGGATGTTTATCAATTGATAAAGTATATAAAGGTTACATTCATCGTGCAGCTAGACTATCTGCAAAATGTCATTTACTTGATCCTGTTACACATGAAGTAAAAGAGACCACTCTAAGACTTAAAGGATATATTGCGATCGTCTTCCAACACGAATATGATCATTTATTTGGTAGATTATTCTACGATCATATCAATAAAACTAATCCTTTCTATGTTCCATCAAATTCTACTCCAGTAATATTTAGAGGTGAAGATGATGAATAATGTGAAAGTATTTGCCTTAGGAGGGCTTGGTGAAGTAGGCAAAAATATGTATGCAATTGAAGCAGGAGATGAGATTGCTGTTGTAGATTCAGGGATTTTATTCCCTGATAGTGCATATGGAATTAATTATATATTTCCTGATGTTACATATTTAAAAGAAAATGAAGAAAAAATAGTAGGTATCTTTATTACCCATGGTCATGAAGATCATATTGGAGGCCTACCATTTTTATTTCAATACTTAACAAAGCCTAAAATTTATGCTACAGGTCTAGCCTTAGGGTTAATTAAAAACAAATTTTCAGAATACACTAACCTTACTATAGATATTATAGAATACAATAGTGAATCAGTATTTAAGTTTAATAATTTTGAAGTTAGTTTCTTTAGAACTACACACTCAATTCCTGATTCATTTGGTATCGCATTTAAAACAAAGATTGGCTATATTTTACATACAGGTGATTTCAAATTTGATTTAACACCAATCGGGCCTGGAACTGAATTTGATAAATTATCAAAGTATTCTTCAAGTGGTGTTACACTACTTTTATCAGATAGTACTAATGCGATAGTTAATCACTTATCACCATCAGAAAAAGTAATTGGAGAAAACCTCTCTACAATCTTTTCGCAGATTAAAGGCCGTATCATTATATCCACATTCGCATCTAACGTATATCGCGTAGATCAAATTGTGAAAGCTTGCATTGAAAATGGTAGAAAGTTAGTAGTCATTGGTAGATCAATGGTTAAAACTATAAGTGTAGCTCGTGAAATGGGCTACATTCATGCAAGTGATGATATATTTGTAGATTTAAAAGATTATACATTCTTACCTGATAACAAAATTGTAATTTTATGTACTGGATCTCAAGGTGAACCTTTAGCAGCTCTATCAAGAATTGCTACAGGAAGTCATCCTTACATCAAAGTTACAAAAGGCGATACAATTATATTTTCTTCTTCTATAATCCCTGGTAACCAAGCAAGTATTAATAAAATCGTTAATAACTTATACAAGGCAGGAGCTAGCGTAATTGCAAACAGTCCGCTTCTAGATACTCATACTTCAGGACACGCTAGCAAAGAAGAATTAAAATTGATGCTTCAGATCGTTAAGCCTAAATTCTTTATGCCAATCCATGGTGAATATGCAATGCTTAAAACGCATGTAGATTTAGCAATTGAAGCAGGAATTCCTAAAGAAAATTGCTTCATTATGGAAAACGGCGATGTTTTAGAATTATCTAAAACTAAAGCAAGCATTAGTGGTAAAGTATATGCTGATAATTTATTCATTGATAATAACGATGAAATCATCAATGGTGCTACTATAAAAGAAAGAAGAATGTTATCTGAAGAAGGAATGATATCTATTGTCTTTATGTTAAATAAAGAGAAAGTTGTAGAATTACCAATTCTAAATACTATTGGTTTTGTATATGCTAAAGATTCTAGCTTCATTCTATCTAAAGTAAAATTCAAAGCAGCTGACAAATTAAAACAATATATAGCTTCTACTAAAGAATATAATAAGGCATATGCACAAGGTTTAATTAATAACGAAATCATCAATTTCTTAGATGAAGAAATAGATCGACGTCCAATGATAATAACAACAATTTTAGACATTTAGTCAATTAAAAAAAGTCCGATTTTACTCGGGCTTTTTTAATTTTTAAAGAATATCTTCTTTATTAATATTTGCTTTAAAGATATCGAAGATTTCTTGAGCAATCTTAGCATCTTCATAAGCATCATGGGCTTGGTCTTGTTCTTCACCACCTGTTAATTCTTGGTATGTAGCAAAGAGGCCCATTTCTTTTTTATAATTATAATAATTCTTCATTACTTGCATTAAGTTAATATATCTTCTTCTAATATCTAGAGGATGTAAATGATTAATCTTAAATGACTTTTCTAAAGTAATGATATCATTTCTACCCCATGCGATAATCTTAGGATCATACTTTTCAATTAAACTTTCCATTAATTGATAAAACTCAATATATGGGCAAGCGTTATCAAAATCACTATATTCATGGTGAAGGAATTCTAACGTACCTTTATTTAATGAAGTATTTCTTAAAGGTCTAACAAGGGAAGATCCTTGTTCTACTACATTACCATCTTTATCTTCTATTACATAACCATATTGAAGAATCTCTGCTGGCATATGAGAATATGGAACAGGCCAACTAAATTCTAAATCTAAGAACATTTTATAATTTATTGAGTTTACTAAAGTTTTAATTTCATTTTTAATATCATTAATATCAAAGTATACTTTTGTATACTTTCCACTTGGAACCATTATTTTAATAAAGTAGTCAAGTGTTAAACATGCAATGTTTTCAATAACTACTTTTTCATCGGTAGCTTCTAAAATAACATATGTCTTTTTAGTTAGATATGCTTTAAATTCTTTTAAGACTCTATTAGTCATATGAACATAAACTATCTTGCCATCGACAATTACGCCAAGTGTTCTATTCTTTACATTAAGTTTTTGAATTCTTCCGTAAACTCTCATTTCTCTTACCTGTTCTTAAAAATTTTATCTATTTCTTCTATTTGTTCATCACTTAGATGAAGACTTTTTAAATCTTCTTTAAATGTATTAGATCCTACTAAATACAATATTTTTTCTCTTTTGACTTTGCCAATTCCTTTGATTGATTCTAGTTTTGAATAAATCATATTTTTAGTATGAGCAGAATGGAAATAACTAATTGCATAACGATGCACTTCTTCTTGTATTTCATATAGTAATTTAAATGTATACGAATTCTTATCAATTACTATTTCTTTACCTTCATAGTATAAGGCTCTAGTTTGATGCTTATCATCTTTAACTAATCCTAAAACGGGAATTGATCTACCAAGTTGATTAAGTGCATTTAAGCAACTATTTACTTGTATTTCACCACCATCCATAATTATTAAATTAGGATTGTTTTCCAAATCTTTATAACGTCTTGATACTACTTCAAACATTGTGGCAGCATCGTTAGCGCCTTCTACTGTTTTAACTTTAAACCTACGATATAGTTTTGGCGCTTTCTTCCCATCCACAAATGCTACCATTGCGCTAACTGGACTAGCACCATTGATATTAGAGTTATCAAATGCTTCAATTACTTTTAAGTAAGGTAAGTCTAAAAGATTACTTAATTCTTCTACTGCTCCGCCACTTTTCTTGTAATCAATATCACGCTTTTTGATAATCTCTTCAATCTTATTCTTCGCATTTTCACAAACCAAATTCATCAACTCTTTATATTTACCTTTTTTAGGAATTATAACAGAATGCTTAATTAGGCTTGCTATCTCATCTGCTTCACCATCTAAAATATAAATATTTTTTGGAAATGGATTGTTTAAATCTAAATAAAACTTAACTACGAAATCATAAAAGATTTCTTTACCATCACCAATTCTATCGTATAAATATCCATTTCTTTCTAAGATCTTGCCTTCACGCAAATGGAATACTTGAATAGATACAAATTCTTCATTTAAATAATAACCAAATATATCGCTATCTTCTAAATAGCCTTCCATATTTTGTTTTTGAATGACAACTTTAAGATCTTCAATTAGATTTCTAAGTTCAATTGCTTTTTCAAAATCAAGCTCTTCGCTTGCTTTATTCATTTGATTAGTTAAATAATTAATTTCATCTTTGGCTTTTCCGCTTAATAAATTATCGATATGCTGCTTGTATTCTTCGTATGCATTAGCATCTATTTTATTAATGCAAGGAGCAAGACACTGATGTAAATGATAATACAAACATTCTTTTTTCGGAATGTTTCTACATTTTCTCAAAGGATATAATTTATTAAGTTTTTCGCAAACCATCTTACAAGAATAGGCATTTGGATAGGGGCCATAATATTTGCCTAACTTCTTGTTTACGCTCCTAGTATAAATTAGTCGAGGATGGACTTCATTAGTTAAACAAATATATGGATATGTTTTATCATCGGTAGCTAAAATATTATATTTAGGATCATATTTTTTAATTAAGTTATTCTCTAAGATGAAAGCTTCTAATTCACTTGATGTAATGATATATTCAAAATCATCAATTAAACTAACCATCTTAGTAGTTTTATAATCATGAGAACCGATAAAATAACTACTAACACGATTATGTAAATTTTTAGCTTTACCAACATAAATAATTACGCCATCTTTATCCTTCATCTGGTAACAACCAGGTTTAGCAGGAATTGTAGCTAATTTATCTTTAAATTTCTCGTTCATTTTAGTTTTGATTTAATCCTTTTAAAATATCTTCAATACGATTACCTTGTTCGAATGATTCATCATATTTAAATCTAAGTTCTGGAACTTTTTTAACTTCTATTCTATGGCCTAGATTTAATCTAATAAATCCTTTAGCTTCTTCTAATGCTTTAGAAGTATCTTCTTTTACTAATTCATCACCATAAACAGTATAAAAAATAGTAGCAATTGATAAATCACCAGTTAAGTTTACATTAGTAATAGTAACTAGTTTTAATCTTTGGTCTTTTACTTCGCTAAATAATATTTGGCTAGTTTCTCTAGCTATAATCTTTTCTAATCTTTCTTTCTTAAAAGCCATATTTTGCTCCTATAAAGTAACCTTTTCTAAGATATATGTTTCTACAATATCGCCAACTTTAATATCATTATAGTTTTCGATTGTAAGACCGCATTCATATCCTTTATTGGCTTCTTTAATATCATCTTGATAATGTTTAAGTGATGCTACAGTTGATGTAAATACAACAATTCCATCTCTTACAAGTCTGCAGTTAGCACCTCTTGTGATAACACCATTGTTAACATAGCATCCAGCGATTGTACCAACTTTAGATGCATGGAATGTAGATCTAACTTCTGCTTCACCAACAACTTTTTCTTCATATACTGGATCAAGTAATCCTTTTAAGGCTGCTTCGATATCTTCAATTAGTTTATAAATTACATTATATAATCTAATTTCAATACCTTTTTGTTTAGCGTTATCCATAATAGTACTATTAGGTCTAACGTTAAAGCCAATGATAACAGCTTTAGATGGAATAGCTAGTGCGATATCGTTATCTGTAACTGCACCTACGCCAGTTCCAATAACATTTACTTTAGTTCCTTCAATATCAAGTTTTTCTAGTGAACCTGTAATTGCTTCGATTGATCCTTGAACATCGGCCTTAACGATTAAGTTAAGTTCTTTTGTTCCACCTTCTAGATCATCAAACATGGTTGCTAAGCTTACTGCTTTAACGCCAGCTTTAGCAGCTTGGGCAGCACGCATTGCTCTTTGTTCTGCTACTAATCTAGTAGTTCTTTCATCTTCAAATACCATGAAATGATCCCCAGCGCTAGGAATATCAACTAGGCCTGTAATTTCGACTGCTTTAGATGGTAAAGCTACTTTTAAGTTAACTCTATTTTCATCTTGCATTGCTCTAATCTTACCATATGTATTACCAGCTACAATTGGGTCTCCAACTTTAACTGATCCATTTCTTACTAGGATACTTGCAACAACTCCTCTACCTTTTTCTAGACGAGATTCAAGTACATACCCACTACCTAATCTATTAGGGTTCGCTTTGTATTCATTCATTTCAGCAACTAATAAAATCATTTCTAGTAAATCATCAATACCAGTTCCTACTTTAGCACTGATTGGTACGAATATTGTTTTTCCACCCCAATCTTCAGCTAACAAGTCATGAGCTGCTAATTCTTGTTTTACACGATCAGGATTAGCACCGGCTTTATCCATCTTGTTAATTGCTACAATGATAGGAACATTAGCTGCTTTAGCATGTTGAATAGCTTCAATTGTTTGTGGCATTACACCATCATCGGCAGCGACTACTAATACTACGATATCAGTCACTTGCGCACCACGTGCTCTCATTTCTGTGAATGCTGCATGACCTGGAGTATCAATAAATGTAATTAATTTACCATTATGTGTTACTTGGTATGCACCAATTGCTTGTGTGATTCCGCCAGCTTCTCCTAAAGCTACGTGGCTCTTACGAATCTTATCAAGAAGTGAAGTTTTACCATGGTCAACATGACCCATGATAGTAACAATTGCTGGTCTTTCTTCAAGCATATCTTCACTATCTTCAAAATCCATTTGTTCAAACTTAGTGATATCTGTTTCGATTTCGTCTTTAACTTCAAATCCCGCTTCAACAGCAAGTAATTCTACAGTTTCTCTATCAATTACTTCTGATAAAGATGCCATAATTCCTAGTGAAACAAGTTGACTAACGATTTGACCTTGACCAAGACCTAAAACACTTGCTACTTTGCCTACTGTCATACCCTCAGAAAAGTATAAGATCTTAGCATCTTTTTCTTTCTTGATAGGTACGTTGGCTTGACGATTCTTAACACCTTTAGCTTTGTTCTTTTTAACGTTCTTTAAACGTGTATATTCTTTCTTAGGTGCTTCATATTCCTCATATGTATCATCATATACTCTAGATAATTCAACTTCAGGCTCTTTAGCTTTTGGTTCTTCTTTTTTAGGAGCAGGTTTAGCTTCTTCTTTTGCTTCAGGCTCTTTAACTTTTACTTTTTCCTTTTTAGGCTCTTCTTTCTTAGGTTCATCCTTACCCTCTTTTGGAGCAGGAGCTTCAACCTTCTTTTCTTCAACAGGTTTAACTTCTGGCTCAGGAGCAGGTGCTGGAGCAGGAGTTGGTTCTGGTTTTGGTTCTTTTTTAGGTTTAGCAACTTTTATATCAGTTTTATAAAACTTGCTTAACTTTTTCAAAACATCAGGCTCAATCTCTGTTTCCATATCGGCCTTGATATCAACATTGTCCAATATATCTAATAAATTTCCACAAGCAATATGTTTTTCTGTTAATATTTCAATTATTTGCTTTACTTTCATTTGGACTCCTCCATTATTTTTTTGATGGCATTGCAAAATCCCTCATCAGCAATTCCAACAATTTTTCTACATCTTCCGATAGCTTTTGTTAATTCCTCGCATGTAAACAAATTTATGCACTCTACATGATAATAAAAACACTTACGTGAAAAATCATCGATTGTGTTTAAACTTGCATCACTCGCTACAAAAACCATCTTTATTTTACCTTTCTGTAATCCTTTAATGACACTATCTTCTCCAGAAATTAATGCACCCGCTTTGTTAGCAATTCCTAACATATTTAAAACGCGAGTTTTCATTGTTAATCTAGTTTAGCTAGCAATTGCGCATAGATTTCTTCACTAACAGCTACTTCTAATTGCTTATCTAATAACTTCTTGTTTTTCGCAATCCCAATAGCATCCTTAGTTTTAGAAAGATATGCTCCCCTTCCGTTTGCTTTTCCTGTGTCATCTATAATTACATCACCATCTGGAGTTCTAACTATACGAAACATTTCCTTTTTGGGAAATGGTTGATTCGTTGCTAAACAGCGACGAATAGGAACTTTCTTAATCTTTTCGGCCATGTTTACCTCTTAGTGATTAACATTGTACTTGAAGTCAATTCCTTCTTCGCTTGCTTCGCTTAATTTCTTGAAATCAATCTTCCATCCAGTTGCTAGTACTGCAAGTCTAGCATTTTGGCCTTTAGCACCAATTGCTAAAGAGTATTGATCATCATTAACAATAACGATTGCTTTCTTTTCTTCACTATCAGCCATTACACTTACACACTTAGCAGGCGAAATAGCTTCAGATATTAATTCGATTGGATCAGTTTTCCATACGAATACATCGATTTTTTCTCCGTTTAATGCGGCATTAATAGCTTTAATTCTAAGTCCACCAGCACCTACACATGCCCCTTTAGGATCCACATCACCATTAACGCTTAAAACACCAATCTTGCTTCTTTTACCTGGGTCTCTTGCTACGCTCATAATTTCAATTTGACCATTAGCAATTTCTGGAATATTCATTTCAAATAATTTACGAACAAATTCTTTAGAGCTTCTTGAAATAAATACTTTAGGTCCACGACCAGTCTTTTCAACTTTAGAAATATATACTTTTAATTTATCATCAACAGTATAGTTTTCACCAGGTAATTGATCTTTTTCGCTCATTGTGGCCATAACACCTTTACCTAAATCAAAACCAATATATTGCTCTTTGATTTCACAAACTCTAGCAGTAATGATTTCTCCAACTTTATCGCTAAAGAAATTATATGCTTCATCTCTTTCAAGTGACTTTAATTCATTTAAAAAGTTTTGTTTAAACATTGAAGCAGCTTTTCTAGAGAATAATTTTAAATCTACTTTAGTCTTTATGCTTTGACCAGCTTTAGCTTTAGGTTTAATTAATCTAGCATCTTCAACTAAAATTTGTCCACGAGGTCCTTCTGGATCGATTTCATTAACTACATATTGATAGTTAATAAACTTAACAGTTTTCTTGTCTAAATCATATTCCATTTTAATTGTTCCTTTATATGGAACTGATTCGCTGTTTTTGCATGCTACTTGCATAGCAATTTCCACTTTACTTAAAACGTCTTCTACGTTTAAACCTCTTTCGTATGCAATCTCTTCTAAAGATTCAAAAAATTTAGCGTTCATAATTTCCTCCTAAAACTTAATAGCTAACCTTATCTTACTAATTTCATTTTTCTTAAAGGTATAAGATTTGATTCTACCTTTAATATTTGCTTCAATTACTATTTCTTCATTTTCAAATGATTTTAAATATCCTTCGATTTCTTTAAATCCATCAACTTTAGCATATAGATTGATATGAACATATTCACCAATAGATGATGATATATCTTTATCACTCTTTAATTCTTTTTCCACACCTGGGCTAGATACTTCTAACATATATTCTTCTTTAATAAAATCTTCTTTATCCAAAAGTGGTGATAGTTCTTCTGATACATTAGTAGCATCATCTACTGTAATTCCACCTTCTTTATCAATAATGATTCTTAAGAAGAATGTATTATATTCTTTAACCCAACTTACTTCTACTAACTCTAAACCAAGTTTAGTGCAAATTGGACTAACTAACAAAAATGTTTTTTCTTCATATTTATGCATAGCTTCACCATAATTAAAGGAGTGAGGTGACTCACTCCTGAATATCAAATATTCCTTCTATAAGCATTATATAATAACTAGCCATTTTTGTCAATTATTATATTTGCCAATCAATTGGGCTTTTGCCTTTGCTTACTAAAAACTCATTTATCTTTTTAAAATGCCCACAGCCAAAAAAACCATTATAAGCAGAAAGTGGTGAAGGGTGGGCACTAGTTAAAACTAAATGATTAGGGTTTGTTACTAGTTGCATTTTAGCTTTAGCGTTATTTCCCCAAAATACAAAAATGACAGGGTCTTTCCGTACATTTAATAGTCTAATCACTTCATCAGTAAAAATTTCCCATCCTTGATTTCTATGTGAATTAGCTAGTCCTGCTCTAACTGTTAATACATTATTTAATAGTAGTACGCCTTGATGCGCCCATTTTGTAAGGTTACCAGATCTACCCATTCTGATGCCAAATTCATCTTCAATCTCTTTGTATATGTTTTTAAGAGATGGTGGAAGCGGAATACCATCTTGAACAGAAAATGCTAACCCATGTGCTTGACCAACTTCATGGTAAGGATCTTGGCCAACTATTACAACTTTAGTATCTTGATATGATGTAAGTTTTAATGCATTAAAAATATCATACATCGAGGGATAGATTACATAATGGCTATATTCCTCAATTAAGAATTGTCTTAATTTTAAATAATATGGCGCATCAAATTGATATGCTATTAAGTTGTCCCAATCATTACCAAATTTAACCATTTTTATTTCCTTTTATTATTTAATGAATATAAACAAATTGCTCCCGCTATCGCTACATTTAGTGACTCCATATCGCCATCCATCTTAATCTTAATGGCTTTATCACACAAAGCTAGAGCATCACTACTTACACCTTTAGCTTCATTTCCTAAAATTAAAGCATATTTGTTTATTTCTTTGATATCTTCTAAATCGATAGCATCGCGTAAAGATGTTGCTAATACTAAATAACCTTTTTTCTTTAAATCAAGAATTGCTTCTTTTAAATCCATCTTTACAATTGGCATTTTAAAGATAGCACCTTGCGTTGCTCTAACAACTTTTTCATTATAAATATCAATGCCACCATCTACTATTATACTAGCCACTCCTAAAGCAGTAGCTGTCCTTACAATAGTACCAAAGTTACCAGGATCACTAACACCATCTAAAATTAAAATAGTATTTCCATATACTAACTTTTTATTTTCAATTCTGGCTACGCCTAGGATTGCCTGAGGTGTGGATGTGGATGATAATTTTTTGATGATATCACTTGTTACTAATATGTTAGTAACTCCATCAAGCGCATCTTCTTCATTAACTATTAATACTTCGCTTAATATGCCTAATTCATATGCTTCTTTTACTAAATGCAATCCTTCTACTAAAACTAATCCTCTTTTGTTTCTTTCTTTATTATCGTAAAGCTTTGCTAATTCTTTTATATGAGCATTAGTTAAAGAAGTTATTTTTAATAATTCTATCATAGCGACCACATTTGAATCATCAAAACTATTTGATAAACTAGTAATCCAATAGTAAATACACTATTACCAATAATAAAACCAATAAATGTTTTTTTATAGTTTGGATGAATATCTTTTTTATATTTAGTAATTACTAAAATAATAATAAACCAGCATATTAATACTAATACTAAAAAGTACCAAAATAGTCCTAGATAAATATAAGCCATGGTCTCTTTTCCATTATCAAATAATTTATTTAAACCATTTGCAAATATGTCATATAACCAGCTATATGGATAATACCAAAATGGTAAGATTGACCAAGCAAAAAATGGGAATGCTAAAACGAAATTAAAGAAACTAAATATCTTCATTCTAAGTGGCAAAGTAGTCCACCAAGTAATAGGCTTATTCTCTGCTTTAAACATTTTATATTCTTTTCTTAAAGCTTCATAATTTGCTTTAGCTTCTTTATATTCATGCAAAGCAGCCTCATCTTCTGGATTAGCTAAAGCTATATTTTCTTTAATTTCAATATTAACAAATGCTTCTTCTAATTTGCATTCATATTCTGCTACTTTGGCATCATATTCACTTAGAGGTTGTTCGCTAGCTATTTCTTCTTCTAAAACATTATCTTTTTCTTCCATATTATTACCTACTCAAATACATTGATGTTACTATTAACACCAACTGTATATTTTTTAATGTTATTATATGCTTCATTAATTAAAGGTTCTAAATTGCATTTAGCTTCTTCATATTTTACTTCATCGAGTCTAGGTTTAATGATTGGGTGCTCTGGTACAAACACTGTGCAACAATCTTCATATGGTCTAATTGATATATCATATGTATTAATCTTAGATGCTATATTAATAATTTCAATTTTATCCATTGCACAAAGTGGTCTTAAAATTGGTAAATTAGTTACATCATTTACTACCATCATACTTTCTAGTGTTTGACTTGCTACTTGGCCAATTGATTCACCATTTACTAAAGCGCTAAAGCCTTTATCTTTAGCTAACATTGTGGCAATGGTATACATCATTCTACGCATTATTGTTACTAAATATATTTGATTAGCGTTATTGTGAATTGCTGTTTGAATATTAGTAAATGGCACGACATATAAATCAATTTCACCACTATCTTGATACTTAGCAATCACTTTAAGTAAATCAATTACTTTTTGTAAAGCCATTGGCGAAGTATATGGAGGGGATGCATAATGAATTGCACTAATTCTAACGCCTTTTTTTATTGTTAAAAAACCAGCTACAGGCGAATCAATGCCTCCACTCATCATAAGTAAGGCACTTCCCCCAATTCCACTAGGATATCCACCTAATCCTTTAATAGTATTAGTATAAATATATGCTCCTTCACTTCTTAGATCGATTGATAAAGTAACATCAGGATTATGTACATCTACACTCATCTTTTCAATCTTTGGTAGAATTAGGCCCGCTACTTTACTTGATATTTCTAAAGAAGTAAGTGGAAACCTTTTATCACCACGATGGGTTTCTACTTTAAAAGAAAAGTTGGAAGTGATATTGGCTTCCCTAATGTAATCATTAATAACTTCATTTCCCCATTTAGCAATATCTTCGATATTTTTTTCTACTTCCTTACATAAGCTATACGAATATAAGCCTACTACTTCATTTAACTTTTCAATTACTTTAGTATAATCTTGTCCATTTAAATAAATGTATGCTCTATAATCTGTATTAACAAATTTAAGATTAGGGATATCTTTAATTTTATCTTTAATGTTATCATTAATGGCTTTTAAAAACTGTTTATAGTTTTTCTTTTTTAAAGTCATTTCCCCATAACGAATTAATATCATATCATACATATAATTCACCATATTTCTTTAATACTTCGATTAACTTATCAATTTCCTCATAAGTAGTTAAATGACTAATTGATATTCTAACATTACTATAACTTCTATCAATATCACCTGTTAAAGCTAAAATTGTTTTTTCTGGTTTAGCTAGTTTACTTGAACAGCTTGTACCAATAGAAACATATATTTCGCTTTGTTCTAAATAGTGAAGAATTGTTTCACTCTTAACAAATTTACCTTTATTTAGAATTGATATACTCATACAACTATAACTTGTATATTTAAGAGGACTATTAATTACAACTTCTTTGATATCTTTTATGCCATTATATAAATACATATATAATTCTTTTAAATAATTATAATGATTATCTAAGTTAGCAATTACTTTTTTGATAGCTAAATTAGTAGCACTAATTAAAGCTAAATCAAAAGTACCTGGACGAAGGTTATATTGAGAATGTGATCCTTGGAGAAGCTTAGATAATTCTAAACCTTTCTTTTTGATTAAGCATCCAATTCCTTTAGGTCCATAAATTTTATGTGTTGAAAATGTAAACATATCTACATCATCAATATTAAAATTAGGTCTAATTTTACCAATGCCTTGAGTCGCATCAACTAATAGTTTAGCTTTTGGATATTTTTTCATTATTCTAATAACATCACCAATTGGTTGAATGCTACCAATTATGTTATTTACCCACATAATTGATACAAGGATTGTATCTTTAGTCATTGCTTTTTCAAATTCATTAATATCGATAATTCCATCACTATTAATATCTAGATAGATTACATTGAATCTAGATTCTAAAGATTTCATTACTTCATATACTGAAGGATGTTCTATTTTAGTAGTGATAATCGTACCGCTACTATATTTGTTAGCAATGCCAAATAACCCAATATTGTTGGCTTCGGTAGCTCCTGATGTATAAATTATGTCGTGATTTTTAAACCCTAAAGAATTTAGGGAATCAGCAGATAAAGATTCATACATATAGTTTTCTTTTTGACCTAACATATTAAGGGCCGTAATATTTGCAAAAAACTTGCTCTCTACACTACAGTAATTAGCAAGTACTTCTTCATCTACAGGCGTTGATGCCGCATAGTCTAAATAAATCATATTTTCATCTCCTGGCTGTTAAGTGTATTAACTATATACATTATACATTTATTAATTACTTAACGCAAACAATTAAAAGCATTATGCTTGATTTGATTTAGCTTTTTTTATAAAATGGTTTCAAGAGGTGATTTTATGCAACATTATGTTTATTATCCTCAAGGAGTATGTTCAAGACAAATTGATTTTGATCTAGATGAAAAAGGCCAAATCCATAATCTTGTATTTACTGGTGGATGCAATGGTAACTTAAAAGCAATCGGAAAACTTTGCGAAGGTAAAAATGCTAGCGACATTTCAATATTGCTTTTAGGCAACACATGTGGACCGCGTCCTACAAGTTGTGCTGATCAATTATCAAGAGCATTAATTCAAGCATTAAATCAAAAAAGGTAGACTAAAGTCTACCTTTTTTTAAATGAACAAATTGGCAATTCTTTGTATTACTTCTACAAACGCACTCGCAAATAAGAATGCAATGCCAATGCTTATAATTAATAATAATGCTTTAAGTTCTCCTACTCTACCTTTTAATAATATTTTAGAATAATCAAATATTTTAAGTAATGTATATACTAAATATATCATTGGTAGAAATGTTAAAAAGAACCAAAGTGTGCTAATCCAGCCTTCCATTATTTAGTTCCAAAAATTCTATCGCCGCAATCGCCTAGTCCAGGTACAATATAACCTTTTTCATTTAGGTGATCATCAAGTGCTGCTAAGTAGATATCTACATCAGGATGATTCTTTTGGATTCTAGCAACACCTTCAGGTGCGCCTACTAGACCAACGTATCTAATATCAGTGATGCCTCTTTTCTTCAATAAATCAATAGTAAAGTCTACACTTCCACCTGTTGCTAACATTGGGTCAACTACTAAAACTGTAGATGTTGTGATTGTCTTAGGAAATTTTGCATAATATTGATGAGGTTCTAGAGTAACTTCATCTCTATACATACCAACATGACCAACTTTTGCAGTTGGAATTAAAGCCATGATTCCTTCAACCATACCAAGTCCTGCTCTTAGAATTGGAACAAGAACTACTTCTTTAGCGAGAGTACGTGTGTGTGCAATTCCACAAGGTGTCTTAACATCAATGTTAATTGTAGGTAAGTCTCTTGTAATTTCGTATGCCATTAGCATACCAATTTCTGACACTGTTTCACGGAAATCTTTTGTTCCCGTTTTTTCATCTCTAATTATTGCTAATTTGTGACTAATTAGCGGATGATCAAAAATAACAACTTTTCCACTCATTTATTTTTCCTCCAAATCCTTAATCATATCTACTCTTATTTGGTGTCTTCCACCAGCAAATGGGGTTGTTAAGAAAGTATTAATTATATCTTTTGCTTCTTTTATACTTGTATACTTTGCACCTAAACATAAAACATTACAGTCGTTGTGACTTCTTGTTAAATATGCTTCATCAACGCTTCTTACAGTAGCGCTTCTAATACCATTATGTTTATTTGCACACATGCACATACCAAAACCAGTTGTGCAAATTAAAATGCCATAATCACAATTACCATTTTGCATATCTTCACAAACAAGATTTGCATAAATTGGATAATGTACAGAATCAACCGAGTTACAGCCTTTATCAAGTACAGTGTGGCCTTGTTCTTTTAAATAAGCTATAACTTCTTGTTTAAGATTAAAACCACCATGATCAGAACCAATACTAATTTTCATCTTTCACCTCAACTATTATCTTATTACTTTAATGGTATCATTGCTTACATCAATAATTCTTGATGGGCTACCTGATATATTTTCTTTATCTATTACTAAATAATCAATGTATTCGCTAAACTGCTTTTCAATTTCTTCTATATCATTAAGTGGTGGCATACCACTAATGTTTACTGAAGTAGTAGCAAGGGGGCCAAAATGATTTAAAATTTGTAATGCAATCTTACTATTTGGCATTCTAAATGCAATCGTATCTAAGCCATTTGTAATGCTATAACTTACGATGCCACTTTTTTGAAAGATTAATGTAAGTGCACCAGGCCATCCTTCATCCATTAGTTTAAATACATCTTTATTGGTATATATTACATAACGATCAATGTTTTTATTAGGTGTTAGAATTGCAAGAGGTTTTGAATAATCTCTTTTTTTCATTTCGTAGATCTTATCAATTGCAGCCTCATCATTAACTATTGCCCCAACGCCATATACAGTATCTGTTGGGAAGCATACAATCTTGCCTTTTAGGTCAAGGGCTAATAATTCATTAACTGTTACTTTTTCCATAAATCTACGATTTCATGTTGATACTCATCATTATTGATAACTTTTTGTTCTCTCATCATCATAAGTTCAACCATTACTTTATTTTTATCTTCTACACTCATATCCGGATAATTTGTATTAAAGCCTCTAGATGATAATATAGATTTTACACTTGGACGATTATCATCTATTTCCTCATCATAATCTCTAGTTCTTTCATAAACTTGATTATGTGATGTGTCTTCGGCATCTTCTAGTTTAACATCATATATATCATCTTCTTCATCTAATTCTTCATTTACATATGTTTCTTCTAATTCGTGTAAGTCTTCAATACCTGCACGTCTTGCTTCATCTGAAAACATACCTTTTTTACTAATCTTAAAGATGATAATGATTATTGCGCATAATGCAATAACTGCTGCACCAATTACATATACTAAAATAAATCCATAACTTATTTGTTCTTTAGGGCTATTAAAGTTTATACCTAAATTGCCACCTTCTGTGCCAACAAATGATGAAGCATATATTTTATCAATCATTACATTTTGAATTAATTCTTTATCACAATTATATACTCTTACAATTAATCCAGAACTATAACTCATAGCAGGATAATATACTTCTTTATTACTATCTGGCTTTAGTGTAAATGATGTAGATGAATCATCAATCGTACAATAATATTCACCTTCACATACGCTATAAAAATAAATACCAAATGATGCTTTGCTTTTGTTCACACCGCGAACAACGCATAAAACATAGTCTTCACCATCATAGTCATTTAATATTTGATAAGATTTATATCCATTCTTAACTTCATTTATAAACCTATCCCTAGTTGTAGTTTGGATAGTAGTTAACATGAAGAAGCTTAAGAATAGCATTAATATTTTTCTCATAATAATCACCATTAACTAATAATCATCACTCTATCATTACCTGATAAATCTTTTTGAACTTGGACATTTTTAAAATATGTTAGAGCAATAAACTTAATATCATTTGCTTTATCATATGGTATTTCAAATACGATTGATCCACCAGGTTTTAAAAACTTTTGTGCATCTTTTAAAATTGCACGGTAAAAGTCAAGTCCATCATCCCCACCAAATAATGCTAAATGGGGTTCATGGTCTAAAACCATCTTATCTACACCTCTTGCATTATTTTCTATATACGGTGGATTCGATACAAGTATATCATACTTTTCTTTAACATTCCTTAATAAATCGCTTTCAAAGAATCTTATTTTTACATCATTATCTTTAGCATTTATTTTAGCAATACTTAGAGCTTTATTTGATATATCTAGGCCTTCTATGTCCCCTACAATATTTTTAGCAAGCGCGATAGCAATGGCTCCACTTCCTGTACATATATCTAATACCTTAGGGTTATGGTAATTCTTAGCTAAATTAATTGTAGCTTCTACTACAACTTCGGTATCAAATCTAGGAATTAATACATCTTCATTAACTTTTAATTTTAGTCCATAAAAATAAGTATAGCCAAGTATATATTGTGCTGGATATCCTGTTAAATACTTTTCTACACTGCTAGTAATCTTTTCTTCTAAACGAGCAGGAATTATATCATTATAGTGCAAATATAATTCTGTATTATTCATATTAGAAAGCTCTGCTACTATTAGCTTAACTGCTTCTTCTTCAAGATTCGCATTTTTTGCTAATGGTAAGTATTTATTTAGTAATTCACAATAGCGCATAACTATCTCCTTTAAAAAATATGCCTATTAGATTAGGCATATTTTATCATTTAAAACTTAGATTCTTCTCCTGAAAGTTTTTGCTTTTGATCTTCCTGAATTAATGCTTCAATTATTGGATCAAGTTTACCTTCCATGATTCGATCTAACTGTTGAAGAGTGAAACCAATACGATGATCAGTTACACGGTTTTGTGGATAATTATATGTTCTAATCTTTTCACTACGATCGCCACGTCCAATTTTGCTTAGACGTTCTTTTCCTTCAGCATCTAACTTATCTTGTAAAATCTTATCATAAAGCCTTGCTTGTAAAACACGTAAGGCATTAGCTTTATTATCGTGTTGATTCTTTCCATCCTGACAAGAAACAACAATTCCTGTTGGGATGTGAGTTACACGAATGGCTGATTTTGTAGTATTAACGCATTGTCCACCAGGGCCAGATGCGCAAAAGATATCAATTCGAACATCATTCATATCAAGATGTGCATCAATTTCATCAGCTTCAGGCATTACTAATACTGTAGCAGTAGAAGTTTGAATTCTACCATTAGCTTCAGTTACAGGAACTCTTTGAACACGATGTGCACCTGATTCATATTTTAAGAATGAGTAAGCAGCTTCTCCTGAAACCATAAATTCAATGATAGAAAATCCCCCAAGACCAGTAGGTTGTGAGTTAGTGATTTCAATTTTCCATCCTTTAGATTCTGCATATTTTTGATACATTCTAAATAAATCAGCTGCAAAGATGTTTGCTTCATCGCCTCCGGCTGCTCCTCTAATTTCTACGATAACGTTTTTGTCATCGTTAGGATCCTTTGGAATTAATAAAATCTTTAATTCATCAATAATCTCTGCACTTCTATTTTTATTTTCTTCTAATTCTAATTCTGCCATTTCACGAATTTCAGGATCAGAATCTTTAGATAATTCTTTTAATTCTTCAATTGATGATTGTAATTTTTTATATTCTCTATATCTCTCTACAATCTTTTCAATTGATTTACGTTCCTTCATTATAGCAGTGTATTTCTTGATATCACTAGCTAATGCAGGATCTTGTAATTCTTCTTCTAGTTGAAGATATCTCTTTTCAGTAATATCAAGTCTTTCAAACATAGCTATTCTCCTATTCGTTTGTTTCTGGTTCTTTTACTTCTTCTTTTTCATTTTCGTTTACTTCGCTAAATGTGAACTGTGGACCTCTAAAGATTAGAGGAATCTTAGTTTGTTCACCTTGACGGTTTTTAGCGATAATAAGTTTTGTTTGATGGTTAGTTGCTTTACGAACTTCACTATCACTTTGCTTACTATTTGGACGATGTAAGAATAATACTACATCGGCATCTTGTTCGATACTTCCTGATTCACGAAGGTCAGATAGACCTGGTTCATGATCTTCATTTGAAGAAGCTAAGTTACGTCTTTCAACTTCACGTGAAAGTTGTGATAAAGCTAGAACTGGACAGTTAAAGTCACGAGCCATTTTCTTTAAGCCACGTGATACTCTACTTACTTCTTCTTGACGAGATCCGCCACCTCTTGTATCAGTTACAAGTTGCAAGTAGTCAACAACGATTAAATCTAGTTTATCTTCACGTTTTAACTTTGTACACTTAGCTCTAATATCATCTAAGTTAGTATTGCATTCTACGTCCAAATATAAGTTAAGTTTGTTAACTTCAGCTTGGGCACCAGTAAGTTGCAACATTTCTTTGTTAGTAATCTTACCATCTCTAATACGTTTAAATCCAATACCAGAGAAACTACTTAAGATTCTGGCTGCTAGTTGCTCGTTAGACATTTCTAGTGAAAAGTATGCAACATTTGCTTTTGAGTTTCTACAAGCATAAGTAGCAATATTCATAGCTAAAGCACTCTTACCAATACCAGGACGAGCAGCAAGAATTATTAATTCACCCTTTTGAAAGCCAGATGTAGCTCTATTTAATTCTACAAACCCAGTATCTAGACCAAGTAGTTGGCTATCATTAAGTTTTGCACCTTCAGCCATTTCAATAACTTTTTCAGTAAAGTGCTTAATGCGCTGAACATTTACAACCTTTCTTCTTTCGATAATCTTTTGTAATTGCTCATCAGCGTCTAAACTTAAATCTTTAAAGTCTTTTTTACCAGCTAATATTTCACGTTTTGTATTTTCGCAGAAACTCATTAGTCTACGAACTAATGATTTTTCTTCAATAATCTCTACGTAACTTGTGATATTAGCAACACTTGGAACGCTATCAAGAATTGTAGCGATATAGTCAGGTCCACCAACTTGGTTATCTTTTTTAAGTTTCTTTAATTCTTCCCAAACTTTAGCGTATTCTACAACTTCATCACGTTCATAGATTTGTTCCATTGCTTGCATGATGGCTTTATGACGAGGGTCATAAAAATCATCATGATCAATTCTATGCATTACTTCTACGACCGCATCACTATCAAGTAATACGCAGCCTATTACATAACGTTCAGCTTCAAGTGAATAATTATGGCCACGTGCATCAATTTGTTCTTCAGCTTCTGCTGGTGCAGGTGCTACAGGATAATCAAAATTGTCTTCCATAAATTACTCCTTTTCTACTACGTATACTGTAAGGCTAGCTATTACTTCTTTGTGTAAGTAAATAGGGATATTATAAGTGCCTAAAGCATTAATCATATCACTCTTATTTAACATTACTTGATGCTTACCTAATTCAATATTATATTGTGCTTTTAATTCTTCACAAATTTGTTTACTAGTAACACTTCCATATAACTTTCCTTGTGTTCCAACTTTAACTTTAATTGATACAGTAATTGAATTAATCTTTTCTTTTAATTCTCTTGCTTCATCAATTTTTTTGTCATTAGCTATTCTTTCAGCTGCTAAATCTTGTTCTAGTTTCTTTAAGTTATCTGGAGTTGCTTCAATTGCTTGAGCATTTCTTAACAAGTAATTACCATAACCTGTAGTTACGTCAATTACATCATGAACTTTACCTTTACCTTTAACATCTTTAATTAAGATTACTTTCATAGTTCCATTATCTCCTTGATATAAATTGTCAATTACTTGAATTAATCTGCTCTTTGCTTCTTCAATTGTGACACCTTGAATTTGTGTAGCGGCATTGTTGAAGTGACCACCACCACCAAGCCTTTCCATTGCTACTTGGGCATTTGATTCATCTAAGCTTCTAGCACTAATAGCAATTAAATCATCCGCTATTTTACCAATGCAAAAGGCAAGTTTTACACCTTCTACTAAGATTAAATCATCCGCGATCTTGGCAATGAATGCTCTAGTATAAATATCATCATCACAAGTAACAATTGCATAATGTTCATTGATTAAATCAATGTTACTTAAGAATAAATTACGTTTAACAAATTCTTTATATTCATCACGTAAATATCTATTAGCTGCTGCAGTAGATGCCCCATATGTTTGTAGTTTTGCTAAAACGTTAAATGTTCTATTGCTAGTACGATATGCGAAATTATTAGTATCTACCGCAATACCAATTAACATCCATGTTGCTTCAATATCTGATACATCTAATTCTTCTGCTTCTTTTTCTTCTAAATAATCATACATTTCTACGACTAATTCAACAGATGACGAAGCTGAAGATTGAATGTATAGATAATCATAATTATGAATTGTATTAGCATTACTTCTATGATGATCAATAACAGCTATATGTTTAGCTTTCTTGTAAATCTTGTCATCAATTAAAATATTTTGGAATTGACAGTCTACAATTATTAATAGTGAGTTTTGCGTTAGAGCTTTAGTAGCATCTTTGATACTCATAAAGTAACCTAAAGCATTTGTATGTTCATTCTTAATTGAAGAATAAATTGTCTCAACTGTCTTATCAATCTTCTTTTCATCAATAGCGATATATACTTCCTTCTTATAAGCTTTAACCATTTTATATAAAGCTAAAGCTCCACCGAAGGCATCTGCATCCATTGATGTATGACCCATAATGAATACTTTTTCGCTACGTTTAATTAAATCACCAAGTTCTTGGGCTTTAACACGAATTTGAATTGATGTCCTTCCTTCAAGAACAATTGATTTAGCACCATAATATGATGTTTCTCCATCAATTGATACTGCTGTTTGGTCGCCACCTCTATCTAGGGCAAGTCTTAGCTGACTTGATGCTTGTTCAAACAATTTATCTGCATCTACATCGCTACAAGCAATACCAATACTAGCCGTAATTCTAATGAATTGTTCGCTACAATACTCTCTAATCTTATCAAGGATATCAAAGTTTTCTTTGATAACTTCTTGTAAAATTACATAATCAAATACTAATAAATATCTTTCATCAGAATAACTTAGTGTACAAATATTATATTTTTCGCACCATTCAGTGATAATACCAATTAGGCTTGTTATGTGGCTTGATCTTTCTTTGGCGTCAAGTGCACCTAATGCATTGTTTAAGTTATCTAAGTGCAAGATACCAATAGCAAGTGTTCTATCACGGTATTTAGCTAAATATTCAATTCTTTCAGTTACATCTCTTAAATATAAAATATTATTCTCTTTAATAACGCTACATTCATATGTTTTACCATATAAGTTAATATTGAAATTAATAGTATTTGATTGAAGGAAACCCGCAAGTTTAGGATCAACATTATGAATACTTCTTTCTACTAGTTGACTTCTAAATGCTTCTTTTGCATATGCGTTAGCCCACTCAATTTCAAGCGAATTGTTATAAACTAAAATACCAACTGGCATTTTATTAAAGGCAGTTTCCCCCGCTCCTTTAACACGATAAGAAATAGAATTCCAAAGACCTAATCTATTTTCAAGATATGTCATCTTCTTTACTCTTCTTTTCGAGATAAAAGAAACGATTACTACGCATAAAGCTCCACCAAATCCCGCATACATTGCGTATGCTAAAAGATTAGGAACATTATCCATTAGCAAAAATACTACTAACATCATAACCATATATGCAAGTAGAATTATTTCAGATATAAGTTGTAATCTAGATTGTTTCTTCATAGTTACCCACCTTATCTATAGAATTATAACACATATATAGGCAAAAAGGCAAATTAGAAAACTTAAATATATTCATAAAATAAACTAGATTACAATTTATGCAATCTAGTTTATTTAAATGATTTATTTAGAACTAAACTCTTTAGTATCTAAATCAATAATGATTTCAGTTCCATAATGTTTATCAAAGAACATATTCATTACATCTACTGCTTCACCTTTGCCATTAATGTATTTACATGATTCTTTTTTATTATTTAAATCTACATCAATAAATAAACCAATATGACTTTTAGTTTTAGATAGTTTCATATCATCACTAAATGTATAACCTTGCTTACTAATCATAAAGCATGGGAAGTTAAAATCAGTTAAATAACCATTATATGTTCCATTTTTGAAACTAGGGTTATATGTTAATTTTGTATTAGGTGTAATTAAACAAGGTTCAAAAATCATAATTTCGTGTTGATGTCCACATAAAAACATATCAATATCCATTTGATTTAATAAATTAGTAAACTCGGCTTTAATTTCTTCGTGATTATGACGATAATTAACAAATACAGGTGGAATATGACATATCGCTAGATGATATGAATAGTGGTCATATTCATGTTTTGCAATTTCTTCTTCTAAAAAAGCAACTTGATCAGCACGGTAGACATCGTAATGACTAGTTCCATAATATTCCCACCAATCATCATCGTGGTCTTCACCAATATCAAGAACTAGGCCATATACATTATCAAAATAGAAATTGTAATAAAATTTATCATCTTTTGCCCCAACAAATTTATGTAACTGTTCTGCGTATCTACCTTTAACGTCGTGATTACCTCTAGCATATACAACTGGTACTTCACCTTTTGTAATAGTATATGCTACTAAATTATTAAAGTTAGCATCATCAAATGTCTCTACATCAGAAATTAAGTCACCTGCTAAAACTAAAAAATCATAGTTTTCAATAAAACTAGCCGTCTTTGCTGCTTGTCGATAATTCATATGTACATCACTAAATGATAAATATTGAATTCCATCACTTGTATCAACTGGTTTAAATTTGCAAGTTAGTGAAATATCTTTACCAAGCCAGCCACCAAATGGTCCCGCATAAATTGTTCTCTGTGTGTGGACTGTATATTCTTTAGCAGCATCTAGGGCTGCCATAGGTAGCTCTACTTTATGAATCTTACTAAATGTTTTAGTAGATCCGTTATATGTGTCATAATAACAAGTTCCATCTACTTCTACCCAAGCAGTAGCTTCTGAATTTGTAGAAAAGACGATTTGATAATTATCTTCAACTGCATATACAACTGGCTTATATGTAATCTTATTAATACTAAAGTTTAGAGCAATTAGCACTAGTAAGAAACTCATTACACCAATTAATCCATATTTAAATATTGCATTATCTTTTAGACTACTCTTTGGATAAATAAACAATAAGCAATACAAAGCAAGAATTACCACAAGTAATCCTAATTCTCTAAAGAATTTAGGCCATACAAAGCGCATATAATCAATTGCTCCAAGTTTAATTATAACCATTAAAACTATAAAGAATACAATGCTTACAGCTAGGTAAGTAATATGTATCCAGTTTTTATTAAATAATTTTTTAATGATTAAATCACTAATAGCAATTAATAAAAACAAAATACAAATTAATATTGGAACATTAAACAAAATGGCTTTACCATTTTGACCATAACCAATAGTTGAGCTAATCCCGCTCCAACAAGGTCTCATCGCATAAAACATTAATAAATTAAAGAAAGCTAATACTGTACCAACAATTTTAATTACTTTATAAATTATAAATTTCATATATACCCCTCTTTGTATTTACATTATAACATATTAATTAAGATTATAAAAAGACTCTATAAATTATAGAGTCTAGTTAGTTTATTTAATCTTTCCTAAAACTTTCATTCTTCTTTCTTCTACGTCTTTTAATTCTACTTCTTCACTCATGTTCCATTCATTTTTGTAACAATCTAGAAGTCTATCATAAGTTTCTACTTCTTTTTTATAATCACCTAAGATATCATAGATATCTATGATGCTTAATAATTCATCAGTGAATCTAGGTCTTCTCTTTGTCTTTTCAAAAGATAACTCATAATATGAAATTGCCTTTCTAAACTGCCCCTTTTTTGCATAGTATTGAGCAATCTCAAATAAGCATCCATCCTCCTCAATATGTTCTTTTTCTAGATTAGCCATAATCATATCTGCTTCGCTTTCTTGATATTTAGCTAAAGCAATACCTGCTTTATATGCATTGATCATAACGATTGCATTAGGTCTAAGTTTTTCTAAAGTATTTAAATACTCTTGTGCTTCATCTACTCTATGATCCGCAATTAAATTATCAATTAAATAATAATATGCAAGAGATGCATCTGGAGCACTATTTACTACTTCTTTATAAAAATTTATAGCTTCAGTGTGATTATCCATATTCCAGTCCCAACATTCATAGTTGCCAGTTTTACCAATCATCCACTGACATTCTTTTTTAGTTGGATCAAGTAATATTGCTTGGCGAGCATATTTTTTAATTTTCTTAGAATCACTCATTAGCCTGTGAGTGTATAAATAAGCAAGTAAAGCAGTAGAACGGTATTTATATTCTTCTTCAGCCATATGGCTCTTTAGAAATTCTTCAATTTCACAAAACTCACTATATTTGAATTCTTCTTCAAGTTCCATCTTACTTTCAATTCTATTCATCTTTTGTTCAATTGATAAATCAAATAACTCATCAATTGTAACACCGAATGCTTCTGAAATATCTGGAAGTAATGCCACATCTGGCATTGTGACTAGATTTTCCCATTTAGATATAGTTTGAAAACTAACTCCAAGTTTAGATGCTAAATCATCTTGAGTTAGGCCATGTTTAATTCTTAATTCTTTAATTTTTAATCCTAGTTCCATATATTTTCTCCTTGATACACTTACATTATACTTAATATATGTCATTAAATATATAACTTATTTTTAGATTCAACTATCTAATTTGGGGAATTATGAAAAAACACCACTTATTGTGGTGTCTTTTCTATTTCATTTTCTTTTTTATTTATTAATCTTGTTCTATATATTTGTATAAGTAAATTAGCTATGCCAAATGAAACCATCAATATGCCAAGAAAAATATATATAGCATTTCTATTTTCAATCCCAACATCTAGTAAAATAGATGTTGTTGGTAAAAATATTGCCGATACAATTATTAAAAATACACACGACTTTGGTTTTTTAAACAAACATAATCCAAAAATTAATAAAGTAAGCATTCCCAATGTCCCTATTATTGTTACAAAGGAAAACACTCTCATCACCAAATAAGCTAACGCGACAGGTACTCTTGCTTCATTATCTGGAACTTCTTCAAACGATAATAAGAAGGCTCTTAAAAAATATACTAAATAACCAATGCAAATTAATGATGCGATTATTATAGAAACTAAACTAGCTATATTAATAATTCTTCTTTTTTTGTCTATCATTTTGCTAACCTCTACTATACAATTCCATCATAACATATATATATATATATATATTCAAGGGTATTCTTTTAGAAATTATAAATATCTTTATATTTATTATTTAAATATTCAAGAAAATCTTTAGCTGTTAGACTCTTATTAGTGATTTGTTTAATCCAATCTTTTGGATCTAAATGATTGGCATCTTTAAAGACATGTTCTTTTAACCAAGAATTGATAGTTTTAAAATCACCGTCCTCAATTAAACTTTCAAAGTTATATTCTTTTCTTAATTCTTTTAAATACATCGCATTATATGCATTACCTATTGCATAACTTGGAAAGTATCCAAAGCCACCTGTCCAATGAACATCTTGAAGAATACCTTCAGAATCATTAGTTGGTTTAACTCCTAAATATTCTTTATAAAGTCTATTCCATTCTTTTGGTGCATCTTTAACTTCTAGTTCTCCGCTTACTAACTTCTTTTCCATTTCATATCTAATTACGATATGTAACCCATAAGTTACCTCATCTGCTTCAGTTCTAATTAGACTCGGCTGTACAATATTAATAGCTTCATATAATTCTTCTTCGCTTACATCGCTAAATTCATTAAATGTTTCAATAAATTTTGGATAAATCAAATGTACATATGCTTTTGATCTACCAATAACATTTTCAAAAAATCTTGAAACTGATTCATGCATACCATTTGTCACATTATCATTAATGAAATGATCATGATCGTCATCTGGTTCATTTTGCATTAGAATCGCATGACCACCTTCATGAATTACTGAATATATATTAGATAAAACCATATCTTCATGATAATGGGTTGTAACTCTTGCATCATCTTTAGCAATTGAAGATGTGAATGGATGTTCTGTAGTAGTTAAGTATCCTCTATCATAATCATATCCATTTAATTCTAGTAAATATTTAGAAAATGCTTCTTGTTTATAAATTGGTACAATTCTACTTAGAAAATCTTTTCTAATCTTTTTCTTAGATTTTTTAATTTTACCAATTAATTCAATTAGACCTACTTTTAATTCTTCAAAAAAGACATCAAGTTCTTTTTGAAGTAATCCTTTTTCACAATCATTAAGCATATTATCATATAAATCATCTAATCTATTATCTCTTAGCTCTATTTGTTTTTTAGAGATATCAATTACTTTTTTAAATGATGGAATAAATAATTTATAATTCTTTTGGCTCTTTGCTTCTAGCCAATCAATATAGGCTTTATTATATATTTTAGACATCGCTAGTTCCATCTTAGGCGTAATGTTTTTAGCTTTTAAGTAAGCTTCATATAAATTCTTAACTAAGATTTGATCTAAATAATCTAGAGTGTCTAATTCTTTATATAAATCTATGACTAATTGTTCGAATGCTTTGCTCTTTTTAATCTTGAAGGCTTGATTTGAAAAGAAAGACATGGTGTCGCTTTCATTTTCCATTGCTTTCTTTGGTACACAAGTTTCAAAATCAAAATACATTATTCCTTCGGCGTGTTCATAATATCTAATTAATTTGAGTTTTTCGTATAATTTTTTTAAGTTTTGATTCATATTATTCTCCTTTCGCATATAACATTCAACCTCTAATATTATAACATAATAAAAAAACTATTAATAAACACTTTTTTTGTGTCTAATAATAGTTTACTATTTCATCTCTATATAAATGAACCATTCATTTATTCACCTAAGAATTCACATTAATAATACGGTGTCCAATTAGGATCAGCTATTTTATAAGTCAATACATACTTATTCTCAATATATTCAATCTTATATTTTGATGTATCAATCAATTCATCATTTACATAAAACATCAATTCATCCATTAATTTCATATCACTTGTAACTTTTATTACTATTTTAATATAATCCAGTGGCTTAACTATTTCCACATTATAATAAGCTGAATCAGCACTCACTTCATAATTTATTGTATCTAAATGAATTCTAACTTCTTTTAATTCTTTGATTATTTTTTCTATTCTAATAAAGATTAAATTATTAGTTATTTCCATATAAGAAACGTTAGCATCTTCACTACTATCTTTTAACCATTTAACATCAATATTAGGAATGAATTCATAATCATCTAAAGTGTTAATACTGATTTCATAAGTTACTTTAATTTTATTATCTTCTTTTAACCATTCTTCTTTTTCACTTATGATATATGCAACATTTTCATTTCCGATGTTCACTTTTCCATCATCAGTAGAAAATGAATATTCTAAATTTTCTATTTCATATTTTAGGGAAGGGCTTGATTCTATCTCTTTTTTAAACTCAATTGTAATTGAGTCAGTCATTTTAGATATTTTATTTACTTTCACTTCATTATTTAAGTCAAAATCAAGCACAATATCGATACTAAATTCATACCCTTTTTCTAAACTTAATTTCGCCTTATATAACACATAATGATCATCGTCTATTTTATCCGCATTTATAATACTTACACTACTATTAACATGCTCATTATCTGTAGTGATATTCATGTCTTCACTATTAACTATTACACGCAATGAATTTATTATTATTTTTTTATTACTTTCATCTTTGCATCCTACTATAAATAATAAAAGCACGAAAAGTACAGCAACTAATATTTTTTTCATAATATACCTCTTTAATACATTATATCATATTCATTGGAATAATTGAAAATATAAGAATAATCCATTAACTAACCTAAAACATTTATTTTTTTATTTAAATGCATTATAATGAAATAAATAATAATGGGTGAAAATAATGTTTGTAATTGAAATAGCTAAATTAAAAATCCAAATTATAAATAAATATTCATATTTAAATAAGTTATGCGAAGATTATATGATAAATAGCGATGTTTATGATTTTAGTGTATCGGCAACTGATGATGAAATAAAAAAAATAAAAGATGCATCAACAATTAATCATTCTATTGGCTACTTAGAATCAATATGTATTTATCAAAAAATATGTATGGAAATTTTGAAATACGATTGTATTTTCATCCACGCATGCAGTGTAAAAATAAATGATTATGCGCATCTATTTCTAGCTAAATCTGGAACAGGTAAAACCACACATTGCAAATTACTAAAAGAATATTTAGGTGACAAATTATCTTTTATTAATGGTGATAAGCCAATAATTCGTAAAATCGATGACAGTTTTTATGCCTTTGGAACACCATGGAATGGCAAAGAAAGGTATGGAGAAAATAGCTTTGCTGAAATTAAGTCTTTAGTGTTTATTGAAAGAGATACAACAAATTCAATCACTCGTTTAGACTCAAAATCAATTTTACCAAAGATTCTTAATCAAATCATTTTACCAACAGATTTAGATTACGTTAATAAAACCTTTGATTTATTAAATGATCTTTTATTAAAAGCAAATATTTATCTATTAAAATGTAACACAGATATAACTGCCGCAAAATGTTCATATGATGCAATAATACAAAGTGATAGTTAACATAAAAAAAGAAAACTATAAATTTATGGATCCTCGTTCAATCCTATATTGAATGAGTTTTTTTATACTCTAGGTTATATGAAATACACTATTATAATAAATGTAATCGTTATAAATTTATAAGCATCATTTGAACTTTATATTTTAAAGCTCTATATCGTTCTTCTTTATAAAAATAGTATGGCGCAATAAAAAAACTATTAATAAACACTAATGTCTTCTTAGTATCTACTAATAGTTTTTCATTTTAAGTCATCTATTGTGTTTTTAATTCTATCAACAAAAGCTTAATTAGCTATCCATTTAGCGTATAATGTTACGCTCTTAACATCGCCTGCATTCTTAGGATAAATAGTAATAGCATCGCCACTGAAATCACTATTTGCATACCATCCAGCAAATGTATATCCATCTTTGTACACAGTAGGAAGTGTTGTATCACCTATAATTTCAAATGTATTAATTTGGTTAGATACTAAATAAGTAATCATTTCATCAATTGTTACTGAATTATAAACCCCATCTTTAGTAACTATATTTCTACTACTGTTAGTATTAGTCCAAGACGATGCATATGAAGAATACCATGCATATGATTCATATGATAAATAATAATTATCATATGTGTAATTTAAGCCAGCTGCGCTAGCTTCACTAGCACTTGGATAATTATGGTTAGCCAGATAATAATTAAAGAAATATTGCATTTGCCCATTATCATTTACATCAGCAAAATAGGCAATCAAGAAATCCCATTTATAAATATCTTTTCCTAAAACCTTCATTTTAACATTAAACGCTGTTTCTGCCGCTACATTTGCGTACTTACCATCGAATGAAGCGCCTCCAGCATCAGTTTTAAACATTGCTTTTAGACTAGCTATGTCAGCTAAATTGTAATCATAATAATAACCACCATCTAAATTTAATGTTAAGTTAACTTTATTATATACACCCCATTTAGCATATAATGTAGTTGCTTCTGTAACGCTTGTTACAGGATCACCAGTGAACGATGGATTATCATACCAACCATCAAATGTATACCCTTGCTTATATACATGAGGAACTAAAGTAGATAAAGCAACTGTTCCATTATTATTCAAATATTCTGTTTGTGAAACATTACTCAACCATGCCATTGTTAATGCTTGATTATCTTCATCTGACCAATCAGTTGTAGGATAATTGACATTTCTATTATATAATATCTTTCCAACCCAGCCTCTTGTCTCGTATGCAACTTCATATCTATAATTTGAACTAGCAGCATTCAATCCAGTATAGTTATTATAATTTCTAAATGCGCCATAAGCAGGTTTATTCTCTGTACTAGCGTTTGTTGCAAAGAAATCAACTAACCAGCCCCATTTTGATAAATTATCATAGAAGAAATTAACAGCTTCATCAGTGTAATCCCATTCTCCTATTTCGGAATATGTTGTAGTAGTATAAGACCTACTATTATATGTGTTATAATCGGCAAGATAATCGGCGATTACAGCATCAATATCTTCATAATAAGTATTTCCACCATTATAATTGAAAGTTACTGTATATCCTGTAATTTCAGTTGTTTTTGCATAGAATACTAAATCTCCAAATGTCCCAACATTAATTTCAGTTTTTTCATCACCTGTGAATGAAGGATTATCATACCAGCCATCAAATATAAAGCCAGGTTTATCATAATCTGGTAAATTCTTTGCTTGCTTGATATTGTATGTTGAAGGGGATAAATCTAATACAGATTCACCATCCATAAATGTTACATTATAAGTGTTTAGATTCCATTTTGCATATAAATCAGTATTTTCACCTACATTTTCTACAGCACTACCAGTAAATGAAGGATTATCATACCATCCGGCAAATGTATAGCCATCTCTTGTTGGATTGGCTACTAAAGCACCTCCGCTTTGAACTAGTTTTTCATCAGTCAATAGTTCAAACATTAGTTCTTGAACATCACCTGATGAAAAATCAATTGCACAAGATGCAGAATAACTTGCACAGTTTGTTTTAGTCATAAAACCCTGTACATTTTCTCTAATTGGGCCCATATCATGACTATCATCTTTATTTAAAGTCTTTGATTTTGCATGGGCGTATGCAGTTTCGCAATAGGCATGAGTGCCATATCCGTGTTGTCTTAAATTTTCAAGAGAATCTATCAACCAAGACCATTTTGCATTCATTGCATCATTGTTGAAGAATGTTGCATGAGCGGTAGCACCTGCTCCATATAAACCAGCTGCAGAAACGCTCTTACCAGTTGTAGCATTAAAATCACTCACAAAATCTGCAACTAATTCTGAATAAGAAGCATATCCAACTATAGAGCCATTATAATGATATGTAAGAGTATGAAATGCAGCTACAATAGATTCAATGTAATCATTTGTTACATAGCCAACATCTTCTTTTACTGCGT
>JAFZWP010000008.1 GCA_017617065.1 Bacilli bacterium | reverse complement strand
GCTGGTTCAATAACTCTCTTTACGCTACCTTTATATTTACCTTTAGCAATTTTTTGTCCCCATCTAGGCATTACTCCATATCCACCTTCTAGGTTATATAGAATTACTGGAACTTTTAAAAACCTAACTAGTTTAGCAATTGCTGGATCAATGTATTCAGTTTTACCACTATATGTTCTATTGCCTTCAGGGAATATCGCTACACTTCCACCTTCATTTACCACTTGCTTCATTGCTCTAATCGCACTTGTATCTCTTAGTGATTTACTTTTTGGAATAGGGGCAAAAACAAATTCTAAAGCTTTAGAATAGACTTCTGAAAACAAATCATCACTAGCTACAAAATAAAGTGGTCTACTAAATGACATATATAGTACTACCATATCCCAAGCTGTTTGATGATTGCATAAAACTAGACAAGGTTTATCTTTTTCTAGTTTTACAAATTCACCCTTGTAATGAAGCTTGCTATTCATAAACCAAAATATTGGTGTACCTAATATTCTAACTGGTCTATGCCTAGCTTTTACCCATTTTTTCTTTTTACTCATATTATCCTCTAATCTAGATTATTGAAAAAATCTAAAACCGTCTTTTTGTATTCTTCTTTGTTTCTAACGTAGTTTGCGGCATGCGTTGAATCTTTAAATATCTTTAATTCTTTTTTAGTTACGCATGCTTCGTAATTTTTAACTGAATGTTCCATTGGTACAAAATTATCTTTATCACCATGAATAAAAATCATTGGTACTTTAGCATTTTTTAAATAATCTATACTATTTGTTTTTATATTGTATCTACAAATAATTAAACAAATTAACCAAATTAGTTGTTTAGTTAATAAGAAACTTAAATGTCTTGCCTTAGATAAATAATCAATTTCTTCATATCCACTAGTAAATCCACAGTCAGCACACATCGCTTTAACGCATTTAGGTAAATCCATACCATTTAGTTGCATTAGCGTATTTGCTCCCATTGACACTCCATGTAAATAAATATCGCAAGCGCCTTGATGCATATCATTAATCTTATTTACCCACTTAAGCATACTTTTAGCATCAAGCACGCCAAAGCCCAAAAACTTACCTTCACTATGCCCATGGGCTTGATGATCAACTATCACTACATCATATCCTTCTTCAAAATAAAAAGGGGCAACAGCTGCTAAATCGCTAATTCCGCACGATTTCCAGCCATGACTAAATATTAAAACTTTAGGATGGTTAACATCATTATTTTCATTTTTAATATACCACCCAGCTAGTTTAAGCCCTCGATCACTTCTAATTTCTAGGTAATCTGCTTTTTTATCTTTTAAATATTCAGCTAAATCATATTGCGCTTGAATTAGTTTTTTTACTTCTGGGAGTAGTTCGCTATTTTCTTGACCTACGATATTAAAATCAAGTAAATCTTGACTCTCTTTATAACTATTCTTTTCTCTTTTAAGCATTAAATTAAAAAAGAATATAGCTACGCCTATACAAAGTAGTATATATAAAAAGATTAAAATAGCTATTACGATAATTGTAATTTTAATTCCAAGTCCTACTAGAAACATACGTTTTACCTCTATAACATTATACCAAAAATCTATAAAAAATGTTATGAAATATGAATTTTCATAACATTTTTAATATATATTTAATTTATTCTGCGTAACTTCCTTCTACTCTTCTAGTAATGTTTACTAACCATGTTTTTTTAGAAACAAATAAGTTAGCAATAAATATCTTAATTACATCGGCTATGTGCGTTAGTGCATATACTGTAACTAACGTTAAGCCTAAGCGACTAGCGTTAATTCCAAAGATTATAGCAATCGGTAGCGAGATAATATAAGTTGGGACTTGGTCTAAGATAAATGCTTTGACCGCATCACCGCCTGCTCTTAAGATAAAGAAGCATACCGAGTTATAACAATATATCGCCATACAAATAGCTGTTATTCTTAAGATACTCATAAGTAGCGGATATACTTCTTCACTTGGGTTAAATAGTTTAGCAATTAATGGCGCTAGTAAAATCATTAACCCACCAAATATTAAGCCCATCGTGATAGCTAATCCTTTAAAGTAATATGAATATTCTAATGCTTTATCTAGTTCATCATTACCTAAAGCCGATCCAATTACAATTCCAGTTCCATTACCTAAGCCTGCAAAGACAATAAAGAATAATTCGGATATGTTTTGGGCATACGCATAAGCGTTATACCATGTATCATTTTTATATGTACAATACCTGGCTAGTAGCACTGCGCCAATTGAGAATAATAATTCATTAAATACTAGTGGTATTACTCTTTTTATATATTCTCTAATTAACGGAAGTGATACTCTAAGCTTTTTGAAACAGCCATAAAACCACGATTTCTTTTCAAATATAATTAAGATAATATAACCAGCAAGCTCAGCAACTCTAGAAATATCAGTAGCAATGGCAGCACCTTTTGCTCCCATTGGGCTAAATCCTAAATGGCCAAAGATCATACACCAGTTAAAGAATACATTAACTACAATGCCAATAATAGCATTAATCAGTGCCACATTTGGTCTACCTACACATCTAAAGGCAGTAGCAAATGTCATCATGATAGCAGATATTATGACACCATATCTAATATATCTTAAGTATTCATATCCATACTCTCTTATTTCTTCAGCTTGAACAAATAAGTTAACAAAGTTCTTGCCAAATAAAGTTATGGCTCCAAAACATAAAAAGCCAAATATTAATGATACAAATAAACCTAAGCGGACTGATTCATTAATTTTATCTTTATTTTTAGCACCAAAGTATTGGGCTATAAAAATAGATATACACGCAGCTAGCCCAATGAAGATAAAATTACAAACGAAGATAAACCTGTTAGCAGCGTTAACTCCATTATATGCGTTAGCATTGCCACCAAAGCTATTTATCATTACATTATCCACATACCCAGCTAAATTCATTAGAAGCTGTTGAAGCATGATAGGTAAGATAATGATGAACACTTGTTTATAGAAAATCTTCGTTCCAAAATATTTTCTAAAAAACTTCTTCATTATAAACCTTTTAATTTGTTAACCTTTCTATCATATGTAAGTAGTCCGTTAGCTTCTTCTTCCACGTCGCTAAGTTGCGTGTAAACATAGCCACTGATTTTATCAAGAAGCGGCGCCACTTGTTCATCATATAAATATTTATATGCTTTCTTGTAATCTTCAACCTGCTTATATGCATGATATGCTGTATGGTTACCGCTTCTATAAACGTGACCATCTACACTATATACATATGCTCCAAATTCAGATATTACAATTGGGCGAGGACTTTCCTTTACTTCTAATCTTCTTAAATAAATATGATATGAATCTACATCGGATTTAGTTTGCCAAAACCAACCAGAAGTGGAATCAACTATACGAGTTGAATCAAGTAGTTTAAATGCATCATATGCTTTATCAGCTTCAAATTGTCCCCAGCCTTCATTAAAGATTGTGTAATAAACAATTGAAGGATGATTATACAAATATTTAACTTCCTTTTCCATTGTCTTTAAGAAGTTAGCTCTACTAGTTTCATCCTTATGTAGATTTTTATCGTTTCTTTTTTGTAATCTTAGAGTAGGAAGCAATGTATCCCTTACAAAAGAAATATCAGAGTTATTAATGCAATCTTGCATTACATACATTCCAAGCTTATCACATAAATAATAAAAGTATGGAGATTCCACCTTAATATGTTTTCTTAAGGCATTATAGCCAAGATCTTTCATTGCTAATATATCTTTTTTATAACAATCATAACTAGCAACAGTATAAATACCATCAGGATAATATCCTTGATCAAGTACTGCTCTTAACATAATAGGTTTATGGTTTATACATATCTTTTTATTTTCAATACTAATATCTCTAAATCCAAAATAAGAATGTAGGCTTTCACTAGTCTCTAATACTAATTCGTATAAATTAGGATTATCTACATCCCATAATGCTGGATTATCTACTTTAAAACTAAAAACATTATTATTGCTTTTACCTTTTGCTACTTGCTTTCCATTAAATAAGACTTCATATTTAACCATCCTAGCAGTAGTGTTAGCTTCTATTTTAACTAAGCCATCATTAGATGTATCTATTTTAAATGAAGCAATATAATCATCATTTACTGCTTCTAAATAAACCCCATGCATAATTCCGCTACAAGGTGTATAAAAAATACCACCAGGTTTTTTAGATTGTTTACCATATGGATATTTTAAATCTAGGTCATCTTTTACTACCACAATCAAATCTACACTTGTTTTAGAATCCATAAATGGATAAATATCAACTACTATTGGTAAATATGGATTAACATATTTTCCTACTACTTTATTATCTATGTAAACTGTAGCTTCTTGATCAATCATTAAAAAGTTTAATAATAACTTATCTTTTAATTTAAAACCCTTTAAATCAATATTGCGGTGATATATTAAATATTCACCTTTATTTAAATTCTTTTGCACATTAGAAAGTTTTGATTCTAGTGGATATGGTACTCTAATCTTGCCATCATATTCTAGATTCTCAATACAGTCATTGTTAGTTATTTTATAATCCCATAAACCATTTAGGTTTAAATAACTATCACGTCTAGCCTGCGGATTAGGATGCTCTAAAAGAGTAACATCACTATCTTTTAAAGCTTCGCCTTCAATTGTAAATAATTGATTAATAACTCCTTTAGTCATCTTTTCCTCCTAAAAGTCTTTACTTAAATCTAACTTATTAATTTCCTCTGATTCAATATCAATTATATCATTAAAATCAATAATTTGAGAAACAATTGTAATTTTGTGATAAACAAGATCAATATTAGCTATCATTCCTTCAATATAAGTATATCCATACTCTTTATAATATTTTATCTTAACTAACATACCTCTCTTTAACATATTTAGTTTATTGGATAAAATATCTGCTTCTTCATCAGCTAATATTTTTTTAGGTGTTTTAATGATTTCTTGTTTTCTAACTAAATCGTAATATCCTCTTAAAGAATTAAATGGTAAGAATTGTCTAGCTCTATCGGGCTTCTTCTCCACTATTGTGTCCTCCTATTAACATATTACGTTTTTTAGTAGTTGCTTTAGGAGCAAGGTCCATTGCCTTTAAAATAGAGTTCTTACCATACTTATTTTTTATGTCTATGATTGCTTCTTGCATCCTCTTTTCTTTACCTAATGCCTCATGGTCAGTAAATAAATCAAATGAAACATAATATTCATCTACAATTCCCCCTAAAGATATCCCAATCCTACGGATTGGATAATCTTTTTTAGTAGTACGAATAAATAAATTAACAAAAGCATCCATAATCACTTTTTTAGATTGTGTTGCTCCATTTAATTTAGCGCTGCCTCCTGTACCTTTTATAACATCTTTAGAATATCCTATCCCAAGTCCAACTGATTTAGCAGCAAGTCCCTTTTCTACGATCTCTAAAACTAATAGATCAACCATTTCTTTTAAAACAAGTAAGGCATCATCATATTTATAGTCTTCAAATAAGATTTGCGAATGCGATAAAGAATTAGATTTAGATTTATAATTATGAATCTCTTCAATTGTACAAGGTTCTATTCCATATGCATGATCTATTAAAAACAGAGCATTTACTCCAAATTCTTTATATAAAATAGCTTCATCAATTTGGGTAATTCCATATAAATCATATATACCGTACTTAGCTAGTCTTGTGGCAATACCACGGCTTATATTCCATATATCAGTTATTGGTGTGTGGTGCCATAAGTTTTCTTTAAATAATTCTTCGTTTAAATAACCAATATTATCTTTAGCATGTTTAGCAGTTATGTCTAGAGCTACTTTTGCTAAAAAGAGGTTAGTACCAATACCAGCGGTAGCTGTTATATGAGTAGTATTGTATACATCATCAATTATCTTTTTAGATAGGCTATATGCATCCATTTGATATAAACTTAAATACTTAGTTACGTCTAAAAAGCATTCATCGATTGAATAAACATGGATATCATCTTTAGATACATATTTTAAATAAATACCATATATCATAGCTGATATTTCCATATACTTTTTCATACGAGGTAAGGCCGTAATATAATTAACCCCTTTAGGTATTTCAAAGATTCTACATCTATTTTTAATCCCTAATTTTTTCATTGGTGGAGTAATGGCTAAACATATAGCACCATTTCCTCTAGATGGGTCAGCAACGACCAAATTTGTCTTAAGTGGATCTAGTCCTCTTAAGACACATTCTACAGATGCATAAAAACTTTTTAAATCAATGCATAGATATGTTGCCATATATCCTCCATTAGGGTACAAAAAAACTCAAAACTTTTGTTTTGAGTTAAATTATTAAAACTGGTACACCCTCGGGGACTCGAACCCCGGACCCACTGATTAAGAGTCAGTTGCTCTACCAACTGAGCTAAGGGTGCATTTGCTAACCTTAACCATTATACTATGATAATTAAAAAATATCAACTTATTTTTAAAAAATGATATTAAAAGCTATCTAGATCTCTAGATAGCTTTAATTCTACTTAATAACAATAATTGTGTTTTTACTAAATAATCCAAATGCAAATCCAAATTTAAACCAAATTGACATATTATCATATGCACTAAAGTCCATCCTTGATATAAATTCTTCATAAGATAAACTTTCTTTATATCCATATGGATTATTAATGTAGATGTGGTTATTATCCACTCCTGTAACTACTGACCAGTGAAGTGTCCACTCATTATCTAGTTTTGCTGCCCATTCGATGGCAACAGGATTACCTGCCTTTAGCGAATTATTAATTGAAGTTAATAATTCATCATTTTTAAGGTATGTCAAGGCAGCGCAAGATTTATTTAATGTTTTACTAATTTCTTCCACAAACCCCTTAGTAGATGAAGTGGTAATTTTATGGTTATTTGCTTCATATAAATCTTCTTCACTTACATGATTACCATAATATGCAGATAACATATCGATGATTGCGTATCCACAAGATATTTCTTGCTTAACAAGTGGCACATCTTCAATAATTGTTTCTACCAACTTATTTTCATTTATTAAATATTTGTAGTCATTATTTATTTTATTAGTCTTAATTCCTAAGATTATGAATGGGATCATAATTACTAATAACAATACAAATAATATACTTAAAACTATAACTAAATTTTTCTTCTTTACCATATTATTTATTCATATATAAGTTATATATCTTTTCTGATAAATCAATTAATGTTTGATTGTTAGTATCAATAATATAATCAATATGATCTAGCATATCGGCACAAAACCTAACGCGGTCATTTTCAATTCTTTTTTTAATATCATCTGGATTATCATGCCTAATATACATTCTATTAATGCGTTCTTGTTCTGTTGCCTCTAAATAAAAAATCATTACATCTTTTCCTAATTCTTTATATAAGATATTAGCGCCTTCAATTTCTACGATTACGACTTTTTTATCGCCTACATCGCTTCTATGAGTTCCATAGTAATTACCATTATATAAAGTAGTTTCCAAGAATTCGTTATTATCTTTTCTTCTTAAAAATTCTTCTTTAGTTAAGAAATGATAATCGATGTCATTTACTTCACCTACGCGCATAGGGCGAGTAGTTGTGGTAACCATCTTTTCAAATCCATGATTTTTAATTATTAGTTTGGCAATTTCGGTTTTACCGCTTGCACTAGCTCCAACAAGTACAATCATATTATCTCCTATTTAAGCATACTCTTTTTTAAATCATATAATTTTTGTGTTAAGTCAATATAATAATTATGAGGATTTTCAAAACGTTTTACTTCATCCCACAATCTATCTACGTTAGCCAAACAATATTCTTTAATTTCTTTTGTACTAGGTAAGTCATAAACTAGTTTACCATTTTCAAATACTTTAACTAGTAACTCTTCTACAGTATAATCTTCTACTACTTTTCTTTTCCAAATAGCTTCTGGATCAAATAATTCAATTGGCTTATTAAAATCAATCACTTCATCATGAATAGCAATTAAATCTGCAATTGCTTTATTGTTTTCTTTATCAAATAAACGGTAAAGCTTTTTAAAGTGAGGAGTAGTAATTTTACCAGTATTTTCACTAATCTTAATCTTTGGAATGATATTTCCATCCCTATCTTCTACTGCACATAATTTATATACACCATCAAATACTGGATCGCTCTTAGATGTGATTAATCTCTCGCCTACACCAAAACAATCTATTTTTGCTCCTTGAAGTAAAAGATCACGGATAATAAATTCATCTAATGAATTAGATGCAAATATTTTGCAATCAGTATATCCTGCTTGATCTAACATCTTTCTAACTTTTTTAGATAGATATGCAATGTCACCTGAATCAATTCTAACTCCAACTGGTCTTTTACCCATTGGTTTTAGAACTTCTTCAAATGCTTTAATGGCATTAGGTACACCTGAAGTTAAAACGTGGTATGTATCGATTAATAAAATAACATTATTTGGATAACTTTCACAATATGCTTTAAATGCTTCATATTCACTATCAAACATTTGGACCCAAGAATGAGCCATAGTACCACTTGCAGGTACACCATAATATTGATCAGTTAGGGTGTTAGAAGTAGATGCGCATCCAGCAATGTAAGCTGCCCTTGCTCCAATGGTAGCAGCTTCAGCCCCATGGGCACGTCTAGCACCAAATTCACTAACTGCTCTACCATCAGCTGCTCTAACGATACGGTTAGCTTTTGTAGCAATAAGAGTTTGATGGTTAAATTCAGATAAAACAAATGTTTCTAGAAACTGGGCTTCAATTGCTCTAGATTTAATAATCATTACTGGTTCTTTAGGAAATATTGGTGTTCCTTCTTTTACTGAATATAAATCACCAGTGAAATGAAAATCTTTTAAGCTTTCCAAGAATCCTTCATCAAATATTCCTTTGCTTCTTAAAAACTCAATATCTTCGCTATCAAAATGTAAGTTCTTAATATACTTAACAATTTCTTCTAAACCACAAGCTATAGCGTATCCTCCAAAATCAGGAGTAGTACGATAAAATACATCAAAATAACATATTTGATCACCTTTACCTGATAGATAATAACCATTAGCCATTGTGAGTTCGTAAAAGTCACACATTAAAGTATAATTTCTTTCATTTATCATTTTAATACCTCTATTTATAAATCATTACATTAGCAAGGCTTGCAATAGCTAAGCCTTTGCCGATAGCATCCATTCCTTCATTAGTATTAGCTTTGATGTTAATTTTATCTTCATCAATGTTTAATAATTCAACTAATACATTTTTCATTGCTTGTTTATATTTAAGTAATTTTGGTCTTTGACAAATAATTGATACATCTAGGTTAGCAATCCTAAATCCTTCATTATTTAAAAGGTTCATTACTTCTTTAAATAATATTTTAGAATCTATATTTTTATATTTAGGATCTGTATCTGGGAAGTGTTCACCAATATCACCTTTGCCCATCGCTCCAAGTAAAGCATTCATGATAGCATGCAATACTACATCGGCATCAGAGTGACCAGCAAGTCCTAACTGGTAATCAACTTCTACTCCACAAAGTATTAGTTTTCTTCCTTTTTCTAAACGATGGATATCATATCCTAAACCAGTTCTATAATCCATTTGTTTATTTCCTTCTAATAAAAATTTAGCATATTCAATATCATCTGCATTTGTAATCTTAAAATTATTGTTTGATTGTGTTACAAAGACTGGATCTTTGTGGGCTACTATTTCAAGGGGTTGCATATCATCAATTAAGTCGATATTTTTTACTCTTTCTGCGTATTCTAAATACTGGCTCCTTATAACTGCTTGCGGAGTTGAGATAGCATATAGATTACTACGATTTAATGTCTTAACAATTATATCTTTTTCTTTAATCGTATCACTAACTTTACTAGCAAGAGTAGCCCAATTAGATGTTTCGCATACAGCATCGTATAGTTTTAAAATATCTTCCCTACAAACAAATGGTCTAGCTGCATCATGAATTAAGACAATATCACTACTAGCTGATGCTATACCTTCATATACGCTATCTTGGCGTCGTGAGCCCCCAATTACAATTTCTAAATTGTATGGATATTTTTTTATGATTTCTTTAACGGTGCCAGCATCGTTAATATTAGTGACTAGAATTATTTTTTTGCATTCATTAATTTCACTAAAAGTCTTAACTGAATGCATAAATAATTCTATTCCACCTATTTTTAGTAAAGCTTTATTATAGCCAAGACCACTACGTGATCCACTTCCTGCCATAACAATTACACAATCAAACATATTTACCTCTTAATTAATTATCTTCTTCATCGTAAATTGATAAATCTTCGTCTAAATTAATTCCTAAATCAGCCAAACTATAATCTAAGTTAACTGGTGTAGTCTTACTGTATATTGAATAGTTTTTAGGGAATGCCGGATCGCTTGCTTGCTTTAACATATCAAAAGCAATTCGCGCCATGTCTTTCGCATTCACATCATCTACTTCTTCTGTATCTACGATTCCCACTTCTGCTTCCATATTAACATTTAAGTTATTTAAGCTAACATCCATACTAGTTAGGAATGAACTTGCTTCATTTAAATCTCTTTTAATAACGCTTAATAAATTAATATCGTTAATTATTAGGGCATATTCAATAATACTTACTTTATAAACTAAGCATGATCCTTTTAAAATACCATTAAGTATTTTATTAAAGTAATTAGCAACTACTAAATCACTCATCTCTTTACCAATGCTAGCAGTAATCTTAGGTAGAGAATATAAATTAATCATTACAATACCAAAACCATTTTTATTATCCACTAACTTTTCAATCTCTTTTATGAATGATTTATAGTTACCATATCTAACTTTACTAGCTACTAATGCGTCAACTCTTCTAATGATTCTAAATTCATTTAAATTATCATTATAAATGCTTTCTTCAAACCACTCATAATCACTAACTAGTCTTATACGATAATATACTTTTAATACTTTATTATCGATTGGTTTACAGTTATTAAAGATTGGTAAATCTTCTGGATGAATGTATTTGGCCAGTTCTTCTTTAGTTACTGAATTAATCATTCCCTCAAATACATTTAAACCTAAAGATATAAACATATGATTAGTTAAGATATATTTCTTAACAACTCTATCAAAGTATGCGATATCGCAATCTAGCATATCTAGATAAATAAATGTATTCTTTTTACTTACTTTATCGACTGCATCTTTATAATCATCACTTGCAATGATGTTTTTATCAAATAAAGCATAACCATATAATTTATCATTTATTTCTACTTCTCTTAAACCAATGTTTAAAATTAAAGTTAAACCATTTGAATAAGTAAAACTAACTTCTTTTTCTTGCTTTGTATAAACTATTGATTTTAGTATTTGTTTAAATTCATTTAGAAGTTTTTTATTATATTCTTTGTTATCTACTTTAATAGAAATAATCGATAAATTAAATTCATTTGGTGCTTCATCAAATTTATCAATGATGTTTTCTAACTTAGATGAACACTTTAGTAGTACACCTTTTTTATTTGCTACTGCTAATACTTTATCATTATCGAATGTGGATGCAACTTCAAACATCTTATTAATGTTTTTGCGTTTATATGAATAATATATGATGTTTATAATTGATAAAATACTTGCTAGTATACTAAATACAAAATAATAAATATATTTTCCTGTAGTATCTATGGCATTATATACACTATTTAGGGCTTCAATTTGCTTGCTTAAAAACATAGCTACGCATAGAAGTGCTAAAACTAAAGCAAAGATAGCTACTTTTTTATTGGCTATGATATTAGCGATAACTAAAGCTAGGGCTAGTACTGTTAAATATACGGCATATTCGAACATATAAGCCTCCTTTTACAATTTAGAGTATAACATATATAACCCCTTTATACAAATAAAATGGGGGAAAAGAAAATCTAAACAGATGTTTAATTTACTTAAATTTGCCATTTTTGAATATATGCCATATAGTACCTTGAATAATTAAAATATAATTGTTATACTTTTTTTATATAAAGGATTAAATATATGAAATTTGAAGAACTTAATTTAAATAAATTATTAATTAAAGCTACCACTAGACTTGGCTTTAGTGATCTAACTCCGATTCAAGAAAAAGTATTACCTGTAGCGCTACGAAATTGTGATAACGATATTATTGCCCAAGCACCTACTGGTACTGGTAAAACTATTGCTTACGGGTTACCTATTTTAAATAATTTAAATGATGATAACTATATCCAAGCTTTGATACTAGCACCTACTAGGGAACTAGCTAACCAAATTAAAGATGATCTAACTGAATATGCTTACTATCTAGATAAAGTTAATGTATGTGCTTTATATGGAGGCGAAGATTACGAAAAACAATTTAGATCATTAAAGAAAAATCCAAAAGTTATAGTTGCTACACCTGGAAGATTACTTGATCATATAAAAAGAGGGACAGTAAATTTAGCTAACATTAATACACTTGTTTTAGATGAAGCTGATGAAATGTTGGATATGGGGTTTAGAGATGATATTAATGAAATATTATCTAATATTAAAAAGCCTCATCAAACACTTCTCTTCTTCGCTACGATATCTCCTGGAATTGAAGCCATCGCGAAAACATATTTAAATAAGCCAATTAGATTTAGTGTTGATGGTAAGAATGTGGCTGCCAAAACAATTAAGCAGTTTTATATTAAATGCGAAGCTGATGACAAAATCGAAATCATTTCTCGAATTATTGATATTAATGAATACCACTTAGTAATGATATTCTGTAATACTAAACTTGAAGTTGATTATGTTACATCTAACTTAATGCAAAGGGGCTTTTTAGCTGAAGGTTTGCATGGAGATATGAAACAAATGCAACGCGATAATGTTATGAATAGATTTAAAAGCGGAGCTATTAATATACTAGTAGCAAGTGATGTAGCAGCGAGGGGAATTGATATTGATGATGTGGAATGCGTAATAAATTATAGCGTACCAACAGATGAAGAAAATTATGTTCACCGAATTGGTAGAACTGGTAGAGCATCTAAACTAGGACTTGCAATCCTACTTGTTACTAAAGGTGAGACATACAGGATGAGACAAGTCATCAATTATTCTAAATCACATATAGAATTAATGGCAGTTCCAGCTTTAGAAGAGGTATTAAAAGCTAGAGCTAAGAGACTAATTAGTAAAGCATTAGATACAATTCCGCCGAAAAGGGAGGAATTAATCATTGAGCAAGCAATTGAAGAAGTAATCAAAAATGAGGTTGATGGCTACGATTTAATTGCTGGTTTAGTCACTTTAAAACTTCAAGAAAACATAAACCAAGCTATTAGCACAGAATTAAATAGTGCTAGCAGTGATGCTAGAATCTTTATTTCTATTGGGAAAAAAGATAATTATAAATCTTCTTCATTAGTTAAATTAATCGTTAATGTTTCTGATATTAATAGAGATGATATAAGTAAAGTAGATGTCCATGATTCATTTTCTTTCTTTACAATTCCTTCTAAATTATTAAATAAAGTTATTAATTCATTTAGCGATGTAACTACAGATGGTAAAAGGAAAATAATTTTAGAAGAAGCAAAAGATAAATCTAAAAAGAAATCATCTAAATCTAAAGATGTATCTACATATGATTATGCTCATCATGGTAAAAGAGATAAATTAGAATCTAAATC
>JAFZWP010000024.1 GCA_017617065.1 Bacilli bacterium | reverse complement strand
TGGTTTATGAATAGCAAGCTTCATTACAAGGGTGAATTTGTAAAACTAGAAAAAGATAAACCTTGTCTAGTTTTATGCAATCATCAAACAGCTTGGGATATGGTAGTACTATATATGTCGTTTAGTAGACCACTTTATTTTGTAGCTAGCGATGATTTGTTTTCTGAAGTTTATTCTAAAGCTTTAGAATTTGTTTTTGCCCCTATTCCAAAAAGTAAATCTCTAAGAGATACAAGCGCGATTAGAGCAATGAAGCAAGTGGTAAATGAAGGTGGAAGTGTAGCAATATTCCCTGAAGGTAATAGAACATATAGTGGTAAAACTGAATACATTGATCCAGCAATTGCTAAACTAGTTAGGTTTTTAAAAGTTCCGGTAATTCTATATAACCTAGAAGGTGGATATGGAGTAATGCCTAGATGGGGACAAAAAATTGCTAAAGGTAAATATAAAGGTAGCGTAAAGAGAGTTATTGAACCAACCGAATACCAATCAATGTCTGATGAAGAATTATATAATATTATCATTAAAGAATTATTTGTAGATGACACAACTCTTAATATAAGCGTTAAAGGTAAAAGAAGAGCTGAATCTATTGAAAGGTTATTATATATTTGTCCTGATTGTGGATTATCTGAATTTACATCAAATGGTAATGAATTTAAATGCAAGAAGTGTGGAAAGAATTATCACTACAATGAAGACTTAACAATTAGTGGAGTTGGTTTTGAATCTAAATTTAAATACATTAAAGATTGGTATGATTACCAATGTGACTTTATAAATAATACTGATTTTAGTGATTATAAAGATAAAGTAGTATATGAGACTAAAGATATTATCTTAAAAGAACATCGTGTAAGAGTTGGTAAGAAGAAGATATATAGTGGGAATGTGCTAGCATTTTATGATAAGTTTGTATTTGGTGATTTAGAATTTAAATTTGATGATATTACTGCTTGTACTAATTTGGGTAGATGTAAAGTAGGCTTTTACGTAGATGGCAAGAAATATCAATTCATTGATAAAGATAAAAAATATGCAGGTATAAAATACATGCATCTATTCTATCGTTATAAGAATTTAAAAGAAGGTAATGGATCTAAATATTTAGGTTTATAGTTTGAGGTGGATATATGTTAGAGAAAAGGAGAGCAGGAATCTTACTACCAATTAGTAGTTTACCTTGTCCATATGGAATTGGATCATTTGGTAAAGTTGCTTATGATTTTGTAGATTTCTTAAAAGAAGCAAATCAAACATATTGGCAAATATTACCGATTTGTCCAACATCTTTTGGCGACTCTCCATATTCATCTGTATCCACATTCGCCGGTAATCCTTATTTCATTGATTTAGATTTATTAGCTGAAGATAATTTGCTTAGAGCAAAAGATTATGTAAAGATTAGTAAAAATACAAAACTAGTTGATTATGATAATTTATATAATGTAAGAAGTGAAATACTAAAAAAAGCATATGATAACTTTTTAAAAATGATACCAATTGATTATGCAAGCTTTGTTAATAATAATTATTATTGGTTACATGATTATGCTTTATTCATGTATTTAAAAGATAAATTTAATGGAGCTAGTTTTGATGTATGGGAAGATAAATATAAATACCATAATGAAGATACATTAAAAGAATTTAATGAATCACACATTGGTTTTTATTATTTTCTCCAATATGAATTCTCTAAGCAATGGTCTAATCTAAAACAATATGCTAATAAAAATGGTATTAAGATTATTGGTGATGTACCAATTTATGTAGCATATGATAGTGCTGATGTTTGGGCAAACCCCAAAATGTTTAAATTAGATAAGAATTTAAAACCTGTTAAAGTGGCAGGTTGTCCACCTGATGCTTTTAGTGATGATGGACAACTTTGGGGTAATCCTTTATACAACTATAAACTAATGAAAAGTGATGGCTATAGTTGGTGGATTTCTCGCTGCAAAAGAGCATTTGAATTATATGATATCGTAAGACTTGACCACTTTAGAGGGTTTGAAGCTTACTGGGCAGTACCAGCAAGTGACAAAGTAGCTGTAAATGGTAAATGGGTAAAAGGACCAGGCTATTCTATTTTCAAAGCAATTAAAAAAGCTTTAGGTGATAAAGAATTTATCGCTGAAGATTTAGGTTACTTAACTGATGCTGTTTATAAACTAGTAGCTAAAACTAAGTTTCCAGGCATGAAAGTTTTAGAATTTGGTTTTGATGGTAAGTTAGATAATGAGCACCTACCAGTTAATTATAAAGAAAACATCGTAGCATATATTGGAACGCATGATAATGCGCCAGCTAAAGGCTGGTATGAAGCATTAAGTAAAAAAGAAAAAAGCAATGTTAATAAATTAATTGCCCCACTAAATAGTGATGATCTAGTCGATAAGTTCATCGACATGATTCAAAACTCTGCTGCTAATACAGTTATTATCCAAATGCAAGATTATTTGCATTTAGGAATTGATGCTAGAATTAATACCCCATCTACATCCACAAATAACTGGATATGGCGCCTAGATGAGGACTACTATTCTTTGAGTTTAGTAAAAAGAATAGCAAGCATTACTAAGAAGGCAAATAGGTAAATGGATAAATTTAGAATATTAACAAATAATGCTTTAAAGATCATAGCATGTATATCTATGATCTTTGATCATATTGGGGTAATAATGTTCCCAAACATTATGTGGCTTAGAGCAATTGGTAGACTTGCTTATCCATTATTCGCTTTTTGTTTAGCTGAAGGTTGTTTTTATACTAAAAACAAAATTAACCATTTGGCAATAATTGCTATATTTGGTGTTATTCTTCAAGTCTTAGAATATCTATTTATTGGTATGGTAGATTTATCAATCATTGTTATCTTTACAATATCAATAATCTTAATCTATTTACTTGATGATATTGATTCATTTATTAAAAGTAAAAAGAAGATATTAACAATTGTATGTATAATCATATTTGGTGCATTTATTGTAGGGTTAAACTTTTTAACATACTATACTAGATATTTTGATGCTAACTTTGGATATTATGGAATAATGGTACCAGTAGTTTTATATGCTATTAAAAAGTATTTAAATAAACATAGTTGGTGGATTTATATTGATTGCATAGTTTTAATTGTTTTATTTATATTGAGAACTATCGTAACAAAGAATGTATATGTATTATTCTCTTTATTAGTAATACCATTACTATTAATGTATAACGAAAAGCGCGGTAAATATAATCTAAAATATTTATTTTATATATTCTATCCTGTTCACTTAATAGTTATATATTTAATATATTTACTCATTAGTTAATAATTGAAAAAAAGTATCCATAATGATATAATGGATACACGTGGCGCATTGGTGAAGCGGTTTAACACATAAGCCTCTCAAGCTTACATACACGAGTTCGAACCTCGTATGCGTCACCATTTTTAAATTTAGACTGGCAATTGTATCAGCACAAGCTCAAATCTCACATGGTGCACAAAAATGCCATGCATAGCTGAGCTTATGCTTAGACAAGAAAGTATCAGACTACAAGTTAATAACATTAAAAGAAGACTCTGCAGAAGCAGGGCCTTTTTTGTGCTGCGCTGAGTTTATGCTTAGCTTTTTTTATGCTTTGTGCAAGTTTTTAGCAAATTATTAGCAAAGGGATTTCTTAGACATAAAAATATGATATAATTATATTAGAAAAATACTTTACTAATTCATTTTATTGGTGTAAGGAGGTTGAGCTCATGAAAAAGATATTATTAATAATTCTGTTGTTCTTTTGTATTATATTAAGTGGTTGCAAAACGAGCAATATGAAGGAACATGAAGCAAAATTCAATCGGATGATGGAAGTGTGCGGTAAAGATGGTGTTACATTTGTTGAGGAACATCAAATAACAAAGGATAAGGTAGTTTATAGATATGATGATTTAATAAAAGCAGAATTAAAGAAAGACCACAAAAGAATTAATGATCATATTAACATGTGGAGTGTACAGCTATTAGGAGATTATGTCTATGTAAGTGCTGATTATAGTAACAAAACTAAAAATGATAAAATTGTTTGTAGAATAAATGTTGATACTTTAAAAGTAGAAATACTATTGTTTAGTTCAGAAAACTCTAACTTAGTAAAACTTAATGATTATTTGCTCCTTAATAATAATGATGAATGGACTTTTTTTGATATTCATGGAAATGTAATGAATGTTGAAGTAGATGGTACAAATTATAAACTTTGCAATAATTGTTATGCATCAAAAGATTTTAATGAAAAATGTACTATATATGATTATAACTTTAATAAATATGAGGTTGTTTTAAATTCCTGTTGGCGTGTTGATAAACTTTATCATAATTATTTATTCTATATAGATACCAATTGTGAAATGAAATGTGTGGACGTTGAAACAAATTTGCTCTGTGACGAACAACAAACTAAAGAGTTAAGTGAACAATCATATAATGATAATAGAAATAAATATTACATTTCATCTGATAAAGTAATATTAAGTAAAAATGATGAAGAAATAACATCATTAGAAGCATTAAGAGAATTAAATGACTATATTAATATAACTGAAGAAATTTTTGATACTAGTTGTTCAATTATTAAGGTAATAGAATTGGATGATGTATTATATATTGCTGTTGGCAATAATGATAGTTTCTTTGGATTGGCAACAACAAAAATGACATATTCATTGATATATAAGTTATGCGAAGATGGAAGTATTAAGTATGTTGGATGTTCTGGTAGTGCATATGCATATCTTTTAGGAGTAAAAGATACTGAGTGAGAATAGATTAGCTTACTGTTTAGACAAAAAGTATCAGACTACAAGCTAATAATATTAAAAGAATGCTCTGCAGAAGCAGGGCCTTTTTTTGCGTTGTGCTGAGCTTATGCTTGGCTTTTTCTATGCAATGTGCAAGTTTTATGCAAATTATTAGCAAAGGGGCTCGCAAATAAAACAATACACGATATAATGCATACAGGCGCTTGGCGAGGAGAGGCTTTTCTGTACACTAGGGGAGAAGTGAGGCTGTGCTTGTACAGCAATTGTTGTATCAGCACAAGCCCCATGCTTCTGCAGTTCACAAAAATGCCATGCATAGCTAGCTAGTGCTAATAACAAGATTTTAGAAAACAGATCATGCAAAACGCATGGTCTTTTTTATGCAATGCTGGGCTTATGCATGGTTTTTTTTGCGTTTACTGCAAGTTCTATGCAAATTACTAGCAAAGTAGATTCACAAATATAAGTAATATGATATAATTTTGTTAGAAAAATATTCTATTAATTGGGTTTGTTAGTGTGAGGTGACTAGATTGTGAAAAGAGTATTATTGATAATAGTGTTATTTTTTTTGGTATTATTTGCTGGGTGCACTAATACTAGTAACAATACAAAATACAAACTTTCATATGAAGGACTAGTCGAAAATGAAGATATTCTTTATTCTTATCCAAATGCAGGTTTATATGATGATGGAGAAGAACTAGTTATTAAGGTCCATGTGGTTAATGATGGTCAATTATATGTTTTTCTGAACAGTGAAAAACTACAACAGTTTGAAACAGAGAGAATTGATGACGCATATGTAAGTGTATTTAAGTTTAATATGCCGGAGAATGACTTAATAGTCCATCTGACTTCTGATCAATTCTATGGCAAAGATGAATATAGTTTTAGCGATGTACTTTGGCAAGTTAGAAATTTAGAAAATAACAATATATCTATTGATTATATCAAATTAAGTTTAAAAGATGATAATGAATACTTTAACAAGCATATTTACACAGCTGATGAGAATGATTTAAGTAGTATATTAGATTTATTTAAACAAAAATTAACAAGAACAAATGAACAAGTTGATTATAATAATATGATTTCGTATCATTTGTATGATAAAAATAATAATGTTGTTGTAGAAGTAATTATTGTTGATGATTGTGTATTGTATCAAGATTTTAGTAGTAGTGAATTATTTAAACTTGCTAATAATTTCGAGTTACCAATATTTACTGGTGATGTTACATATACTTTTAGAGTGCCACCTACTAATAATGCAAAAGTAAAAGTATATAAGGAAAATGAGATTATATCAAACGATATATGGTTTGATTCATTTTCGATGTTTGAGTTTATAACTATTTCTAAGTCTGAAGCAGGGGAAGCGAATATGTTTTATAAAATTGAAACACCTTATGGAGATATTGAAATTATTTCTTATAAGCGTTTCTTCTTTAATGGGGAAGCATATGAAATAGTGGGTGAAAGAGACTTCAGTTATTGGAAAATACTTTCTATTGAATAGTAACAAATTAGATCATGCAAAACGCATGGTTTTTTTATTCTTAGGTTGCGCCTATGCCTTACCATTTTTACATTGTTAATAAAAAAACAATATGTGTTATAATAAAAATAGAAAGGTTTGTTAAAATGATGCAACTAGAAAAAATAATTGATGAATTTACTAAAGAGTCCATAAATATCTTACAAGACAATTTAGTAGGAGTATATTTACATGGCTCATCTGTTATGGGATGCTTTAATCCAAATAAGAGCGATTTGGATTTTATAATTGTAGTAAAAAAGCCAATGAGTGATGATGTTAAAAGAGCATATATGAAAATGGTTGTTAAGTATAGTGCACTAGGTCCATCTAAAGGAATTGAGATGAGTGTCGTCTTAGAAAATGTATGCAAGCCATTTGTATATCCAACACCCTTTGAGCTACATTTTTCTATAGGGCATTTAGATTGGTGCGAAGATAATCCAGATGAATATATCAAAAAAATGAATGGCAAAGATAAAGACTTAGCTGCTCACTTTACGATTATTAATAAAAGAGGTAAGTGTTTGTATGGATTACCAATAAAAGAAGTATTTGGGGAAGTACCAAATCATGACTATATGGATTCTATTTGGTTTGATGTAAAAAATGCTAAAAAAGAGATAACTACTTATCCTATGTATCTTATTTTGAACCTTGCAAGAGTGCTTGCTTATAAAGAAGAAGGACTAGTATTATCAAAAAAAGAAGGTGGACAGTGGGCACTTGAAAAGTTGCCTAATGAATACCATAGTTTAATTCAAGATGCTTTGCGTGAATATATAGAAAACAAACAAATCGTTTATGATAAAGCGCTTGCTAAGCATTATGCTAAATATATGATTAAGCGTATAAAGCTGAATAGAAAATAGAAATAATATATGTTAAAATAAACTAAAGAAGTGAGGTTTGTTATAATGATTCATTTAGAAAAAATTGATTGGGATAATTATGAAAAAGTATTGAAGTTGCATGTAGCAAAAGATCAAGAAGATTTTGTTGCAAGAAATGATATTAGTTTAATTCATGCCTTTTTAGCAACGTCTGAAGGAGAACCGGTTTTTGCTTATGCCATTTATAATGATGATACTCCAGTTGGATTTATCCAAATGGGATATGATGATGATTGGAGTGGTGAAGAAAGAGAAGACTGGCTAAATAGCGATATCTATAAAAAATGGGATGGAAAGAAGTATTATTTCATTTGGCGTTTTATGATTGATAAGAAGTATCAAGGGAAAGGATATGGAAGGGAAGCTTTAAAGAAAGCTATTGAATTTTTAAAAACAGAGCCTTGTGGAAAAGCAGAATATATTACTTTATCATATGAAAGAACTAACGAAGTTGCTAAAAAATTATATTTCTCATTAGGCTTTTATGAACCAAAAGAATTTGAACCATATTATGAAGAAGATGATGAGATTTATGCTTTATTAAAACTATAAATAAAAATGGCTATACTGAAGTATAGCCTTATTTATATTATGATTAAAGATTTGATAGATATGTGGAAATAAACACTAAAGTTTGTTAGACTATATTTAGTATTAGATGCAAGGTGAAAAAAATGATTTATAAAATTAATGATTATTCAAAAGTAGAACATCTTTTTAACGGATGGCCATATCCATATGTCACGGAGATAATGGATAAAAAATTAACAATCTTTGCTACAAGCAAAGAAGATATAAAATCAGCTGTAATTTTTATTGATAGTGATGGGTTCTTTGCAGGGGAGCCAAGTAAAGAACTAATACTCAAAAAACAAAAAGGCTGGGTTAGTTTATTTCCTCAAAATAAGAAATGGGAAAAACTGATGAGGGAGTGTTATCCTGAAGCATTTCACTATACACGTTATGCGATATATCAAGATGCTAATTTTGATAAAGTTAAACTTCAAGAAATGATTGATGCACTACCTTCTGGATATGAATTAAAAAAGATTGATTCTAAAGTATATGATTTATGTGCAAAAGTAGAAGATGAAGATTTAGAAGAATTAATTGATTGGTTTGATAATAAGAAACGCTTTTTAGAATATGCTTTAGGTTATGCTGTAATTAAAGATGGCAAAGTAGTTGGTGGAGCATCTACAGCTTATCGTTTTCAAAAAGGAATTGAAATAGAAGTTGACGTTGAAAAAAGTGAACGCCGCAAAGGATTAGCTAGTGCTGCTAGTGCAAGACTAATTCTTGATTGCCTAGATCGAGGATGGAAACCAACTTGGGATGCCGCAAATCCAAAATCTGTCGGTTTAGCCCAAAAGCTTGGGTATAAATTTGATCATAAATATACCTGCTTTAACATTAGTCCAATATTCCATAAAGTTATTAAAAACCCAGATAAGAGTAAATGGGAAAGTTACTGTGGAAAATATGAAACAAATTTTAAAGATTTTAAGTTAAAAGAAGTATGGATGAAAGATGGCGATTTATATGGTAAAGCATCTAATGAAGTCCGTAATAATATGATTTTTAAATTCTATCCAATCAGTAATAATGCATTTGGTCGTAGAGATGGTAGAGCTATAGTAACTTTTGAAGATGGCTATATCGATATCGAAGGCGTTAAATGTAAGAAGATTAAATAAAAGGATGATAATATGATTGAACTAAAAAAACTATCAATTAATGATGGATTAGATGTATACAATATGTTACAGGATATTCCGTTAGATGAAAATGGTTATCATAATAGCGCTAATGGTATTACATATGAAGAGTACAAAGAGTGGCTAGTTAAAAAAGAAAAAGATGCTAACCAAGTAGGAATCATAGATGGATGGAGAGTGCCGCAAACTACATTTGTTTTATATGAAGATGGAGTTCCTGTTGGATATGGATCTATAAGACATTTTCTAACCGATGCTTTAAGAGAAGTGGGCGGACATATTGGCTATTGTATTTCACCACTTTATCGAAAAAAAGGATATGGGAAAGAAATATTAAAAAGATTAATTATAGAAGCAAGAGCAATGGGAATTAAAGATATATTAGTAACTACTAATTTAGATAATTATGCATCACAAAAAGTAATTATTGCTAATGGTGGTAAAGAAATAGATAGAAGCACAGAACATATTCATTTTTGGATTTATGAATAATACTTTTAGATCATACTTAGGTATGATCTTTTTTTGTACAATTTTTATGCAAATTATTAGCAAATGGGCGCAAATATTAAGCAATAAGTGGTATACTATATGTAGTACTTTGTGCATAATAGAATGAAACTATGGTGATTATTTATGTTTAACAAATCAGATATTAAAAGAAATGAATTTCAATTATTTGGTAGGCAAGGAAAAAAAGGGTATGATTGGTGGTGGCATTCATTTACTGCTATCAATAAAGAAACAAAAGTTGAAAAACCATTCTATATTGAGTTTTTCTTATGTAATCCAAGGCTATCCCAAGATAGACCTGTCTTTGGCCAATTAAAAGAAAACAAAGAATTAGGCATTAGGCCATCATATTTAATGGTTAATGTTGGCTGTTGGGGTAAGAGGCACCTACAACTACATCGTTTCTTTGCTTATAAAGATATTGAAATTAAGGCTAAAGCTCCGTTTTTTGTTAAGGCAGATGATTGCTATTTAGATGAAGAACAAACTAGAGGTGTAGTAAGAGTAAGTAGGGAAGATTCTATTAATCATCCAGAATATATGTCAGATTATGGGGAAATCTCTTGGAATTTAAAGATTAAAAAAATCATACCATTTAATGTTGGCTATGGAGCATCCACATTATTCAGAAAGCTTCAATTATTTGAAATGTTTTGGCACGCAGAAGGAATGAAATCTACTTTTGAAGGATCTATCTTTTTAGATGGTGAAGAATACGAAGTGATTCCAGAAAAGAGTTATGGATATTCTGATAAGAATTGGGGGAAAGATTTTACTTCTCCATGGGTTTGGTTGTCATCAAATAACCTAACATCTACAATTAGTGGAAAGATTTTAGAAAATAGTGTATTTGATATCGGTGGAGGAAGGCCAAAGATTGGCTTTATTGCTTTAAATAGAAAACTGTTATCGGCATTTTATTATGAAGGAAAATGTTTTGAATTCAATTTTTCAAAATTTTGGACATTTACAAAAACTAAATTTGAATCGCATGAAACAGATACTCATATTGTTTGGCACGTAGAACAAAAAAATATTAACAGCAAAATGGTTGTAGATGTTACTTGTAAAAAAGAAGATATGTTATGGATTAATTATGAAGCTCCAAATGGATTAAAACTACATAATCGTCTTTGGAATGGTGGTAATGGAATTGGTACGATTACCCTTTATCACAAAAACAAAGTTGTGGATGTAATTGAAGCTAAAAACATCGGTTGTGAATATGGAGAGTTTGATAAATGAGATACTTAGTTATTGTCTCCACATTATTTGTAATTGGTTCGCTTCTTGGTTGGAGCCTTGAGTTATTCTTTCGCCGTTTTATTTCCCAAAAGAAATGGATGAATCCTGGTTTCTTAATGGGACCATATTTACCAATATATGGGTTTGGAGTAACACTACTTTATGGCGTAAGTAACATCAATCTAGGAATAGAAAGTCAAATTGTGGATATACTCATTAGAATTTTAATCATTGGTATAGGAATGACTCTTATTGAATTTGTTGCCGGTTTGATCTTTATTAAAGGTTTTAAAATAAAGTTATGGGATTATTCTAATCGTAAAGGTAATATTATGGGCATTATTTGCCCAATCTTCTCGTTAGCTTGGCTAGTAGTAGGATCACTTTATTATTTCTTATTAAACCCAGTATTAGTTCAAGGTATATCATGGATAAGTGAAAACTTGGTTTACACGTTTTTTGTTGGGGCAGTTATTGGCGCAATGCTTGTTGATACGGCATATTCTGTACATCTAGCTAGCAAATTAAAAGAACTCAAAGAATTACAATCATTGCGATTTGAAGAATTCAAAAAAGAATTTAAGAAAAGAGTTAACGAGCTTAAAAGTAAGTTATAAATACGTATAGAAATGATAAACTATTAGTAAACACTGAAAATTAAAAAGTGTTTATTAATAGTTTTTTAATTTCATGCTATAATGAAATTAGAAATAAACAATTGGAGAAAACTATGAGTTTTAAAGAATTTATTGGTCAAAACTATATAATGTTTTTTGAATTAATTGGATTATTAATAACACTATTCATAAGTGTATATATTTCTAAGCGAATCAAAATGCTGGCTAGAATTGCAATTGCTTTAATTTTCGTAACAATAGTTGCTAGTGCTTTTGAAAAATGGACCCAAACATTTGATACACTTAGTATTTGGCGTCCTATTCTAACTGCTTGCAAGTATTCATTATATCCAACAATTATTTATTTCTTTATTTTGATTGTATCTTCGGTGAAAAAGAATACTTCTAAAATATTTAATATAGTTTTGTTAATCCCAATTCTAATTTTTATTCCTATTTACTTTACATCACAATGGACACACCTAATTTGTTATTATTCAGAAAAAAACGGATATCATGGAGGACCATTTAACCGCTTACCATATTTTTTATTTGGTTTATATCTAGTAGTTTTCATTGTACAAAATATTTTATTACTTAAAAATTATTCAATACGTTCAAGAGCAATCGTAGTATATATTCCCCTTGGAGCTGCATTAGGCGTTTTAATCTTTTTGCTATTGGATATAACAGATGATTACCTACCAATATTTACATCTTCAATAGTATTTTATTTCTTATTCTTATATATTCATATGGCAGGAGTAGATACTCTTACAGGCTTAGTGAATCGTCAAAACTATTATCATGATATTGATACGGTTGGACCTAAAGTTTCATCAGTTGTATCAATTGATATGAACGATTTAAAAATGATTAATGATAACGAGGGTCATGATGCTGGTGATAAAGCGATAGTGGATATTGCAAATATCTTGCGCGATAACGCTGGTAGCCGCTCTACGATCTATCGAATCGGGGGAGACGAATTTATCATCTTTTATTATGATGTAAAAGAAGATGATGTAACTAGCAGAATTGAGGCAATTAAAGAAGGTTTAGTAAAAGATAATTATAGTTG
>JAFZWP010000007.1 GCA_017617065.1 Bacilli bacterium | reverse complement strand
TGTTATTTGTCTGCTCTGAAATTTCATTATTTGAACATCCTACCAATAAAATCAACATAAAACATAAAACTATAAAAAATGCTTTTTTCATCAATTAATTCACCTTTATAATCCTTTCAAACCTAGTATCACGATACATTCGATATGCTTGGTGAAGCAAAACATATCAAAGCATTTAGCTTCAGTGATCATATATCCTTTATTAATAAATAGTTTTAAATCTTTTGCAAGCGTATCTGGCCCACATGATACATATATTACTCTCTTAGCTTTAACACTAGCTACCGCATTTATAAATTCAAAAGTCGATCCACTCCTTGGTGGGTCTAAAACAACCACATCATAACTATTGTGTAATTTTGCTTCATTTACTAAATATGTAGTGGCATCCTCGTTTTCCACATACACATTTTTAATATTGTTATCTTTTAAATTTGCAATACCAGCAAGACACGCTTCTTTATTATTTTCTATTGATATTACTTTTTTTGCATCAATTGCAATAAAAGCAGAAATCGTAGATACACCAGAATATGCATCAATTGCAATCTCATCCTTATTTAAATTAGCTAATCTTTTTACTTCATTATATAAATTTAGCGCTTGCGCTGGATTAACTTGGAAAAACGACTTAGGTCCTAATCGAAATTTAATGTTTCCTATATAATCATATATAAATCCAGGTCCAAATAATACTTTTTGTTCTTCTCCTAAAACAATACTAGTTTTACGTGAATTAACATTTTGAATAATTGTAGTAATATTGGGATTTAATCTTCTTAATTCTTTAACTAGATTAGATCTTGCAGGAAAGATATTAGTACTTGTTACAATTACAACCATCACTTCTTTAGTAGTAAATGCTTCTCTTATTAATAAATATCTAATCAGTCCATATCTTTTATCTTCATCATAAATATCTAAATGTAATTTCTTAATTATATTTAGAAAATCTTTAAAGATCTTATTCTGGGTATCTGTATGCATAATACATTTATCGATATTTACGATATGATGAGACCCTTCTTCATAAAACCCAGCTATGATATTACCTTTTAGATTCTTAAAGCCAATTATCATTTTATTTCTATATGCAAGATGGTTTGGAGAAGCAATGCATTCTTTAATCTTATAATCAATGTTAGCTTGCTTAAATAACTCATTGACATGTTTTAATTTAATATCAAGAGTATCATTATATTTCTTATTTAAAAGATTGCATCCTCCACAATCTCTTTCATATGGACATTTTATTACTTCATTCATAATAATCACCTAATAAAATTATACTATATTTAATTATCTTTAAAAACATTTATTAATTTGTTAAAATGGAAAAGAGGTATAAGTATGTTAATTTGTCCTAAATGTAAAGAAAAACTAAATAGAATAGATAATTCTTATAAATGTATTAATAATCATTCATATGATATTTCTAAATATGGTTATGTAAACTTATTATTATCTAAAACTAATGCAGGTGATGATAAAGTAATGGTAGATGCAAGATATAATTTTCTTTCTAAAGATTATTATTTGCCATTAGCTAGCAGTATTATTAATGTATTATCTGATTATATTAATAAAGATAGTCTCATTTTAGATGGTGGTTGTGGAACTGGATATTATGATTCAGTAATTAAAAGTATTTATCCTAATATAATAGGATATGATATTTCTAAAGATGCTATTACTAAAGCAGCAAGGCTAAATAAAGATTTAACTTATTTTGTTGCTAGTTCTAACGATGTACCGCTAGAAAGTAATTTATTTGATTGCATTATTAATATATTTACACCAACATTTGAAAAAGAAATTGTTAGGCTACTCAAAGATGATGGCATTTTAATAATTGTAAGTCCTAAAGATAATCATTTAATTGAATTAAAAAAATCCATTTATAAAAATGCATATCTAAATGAAGAAGATATTCCATCGTTTAATAATCTATATCTAGATAAATGCGTTGAATCGATTTCAAAAAGCAATCTATCTAAGGAAGATTTAGATAACTTAATCAAAATGACACCTTATTTTTATAAAACAAGTAAAGATAATTTAGACAAGATTAATAGTATTGATTGTCTAGATGTTACATTTGCTTTTAATATTTATATCTATAAGAAAAGAACAAACTGTTAAGATACAGTTTGCTCTTTTTTCTTATTAGTATTAATTGTAATGATTGTCATTATTAATATACTTAATATAAATCCTATTGAATCAATCCCTACATCTACGATGCTTCCACTTCTACCATCAATAAATGTTTGAATTGTTTCATCAATTAAACTAGCTAGAATACATAATCCTAAACTAAACCCTATATAATACTTTGGTTCTTTAAAGTATTGATATACATTTAAAAACATAATAATTCCTAAAATAAAGAATTCAGTGATATGAGCTAGTTTTCTTATTATTAAATGAAGTGTTTCTATTCTTATATTAACATGTATATTTACTAATATGTTATATATCTTTTCAGTTATTCCACCACTCAAGCTTCCTGATGTTGCTCCATTTAGTAATGAATTCCCATAAATAAAAGCAAGCCAAGCAAAAAGCATGATCAAATATATTATTTTTCTCTTATTCATAATGTGTTCCTTCTAATTTCATTATAGCATAATGATATATATTTTGTTATAATTTTTAATTGAGGTGAGATAAATGAATAAAATAATTAGAAAGGAAGCATTAAACGATTCTATCATTAGAATTACAATAAGTGAAGCTGACATTGCGCACCATGCAAAGCCTGGTCAATTTGCAATTTTAAGAGTAAATAAAGATGGCGAACGAATCCCATTAACAATTCATAATGTAAATGGTGATGAAGTTAGTTTTATTTACCAAATAGTTGGTAGATCTACTTTTGAATTATCAAAATTAAATGTAGGTGATGTAATTGAAGATGTTTGTGCACCACTTGGTAAACCCACAGAAATTGAAGGCGTTAAAAAAGCAATTGTAATTGGAGGAGGAGCAGGTAGTGCTATTGCTTATCCAATTGCTAAGGCTTTAAATGAAAATGGCGCCGATGTTACAAGTATTTTAGGATTTAGAAATAAAGATTTAATTATATTAGAAAAAGAATTTAATGATGTTTCTAAATTATATATAACAACAGATGATGGAAGTTATGGAATTCATGGTCTAGTTACTAATGTTTTAAAAGAATTAATTGAAAAAGATGATTATGATTGTGTTTATGCCATTGGTCCGCTAATTATGATGAAGTTTGTGGCACTAACTACTAAAGAAAAAGGTGTTAAAACAATTGTTTCAATGAATCCAATTATGGTAGATGGCACCGGAATGTGCGGTGGATGCAGATTGAGTGTTGAAGGAAAGGTTAAATTTGCTTGTGTAGATGGTCCGGACTTTAATGGACACAAAGTTAACTTTGATGAAACAATTAAAAGAAATAATTTCTATAGAGAATTTGAAAGAAAAGATTACGAAAACCATAAATGCAACTTATTTAAGGAGGTAAAATAATGAGTAATCGTGTTATTATGCCTACTCAAGATCCTAATGTTAGGAAAACTAACTTTAATGAAGTTGCTTTAGGTTATTCTAAAGAGGATGCAATTAGTGAAGCTTCTAGATGTTTACATTGTAAAGCTAAGCCTTGTGTATCTGGATGTCCTGTAAATATCGACATTCCTGCGTTTATTCAAAAAATAAAAGAAGATAATATTGATGAAGCAGCCAAAATCATTAATGAAGCTAGTTTATTCGGTAGAATCTGTGGTCGCGTTTGTCCACAAGAACACCAATGTGAAGCAAAATGTATCCGAGGTATAAAGGGTGAGGCTATCGCTATTGGTAATTTAGAAAGATTTGTTAGCGATAATGCTAATCTTTCTATCCCTACACCAAAAAAAGCTAACGGTAAAAAGGTTGCAATTGTTGGTAGCGGGCCAAGTGGTCTTGCTTGTGCATATGATTTAGCAAAAGAAGGATGTAGTGTTACAATTTATGAGTCCCTTCATGCAACTGGGGGGGTTTTAAGATATGGAATTCCTGAATTTAGATTGCCTAAAGCTATCGTAGATGATGAAGTTAATAAATTAAAAGCACTAAATGTTAATATTTATACTAATAAAGTAGTTGGAAAAACTATTCTAATGGAAGAATTACTTAGCGACTTTGATGCAATATATATTGCAAGTGGTGCAGGTCTACCTAAATTCATGGGAATTGAAGGCGAAAACCTAAATGGAGTATATAGTGCGAACGAATTCTTAACTAGAATTAACTTAATGAAGGCGTATGAGGCAAGTCCTACACCAATTTATCACGCTAAAAACGTATGTGTAGTCGGTGGAGGCAATGTAGCAATGGATGCAGCTAGATGCGCTTTGCGTTTAAAGCCTGAAAACGTCTATATTGTATATCGTAGATCGGAAAAAGAGATGCCTGCAAGGCTTGAAGAAGTTCATCACGCTAAAGAAGAAGGCATAAATTTCCAATTACTAACTAATCCTGTAAGAATAATTGGTGATGACAAATTCCAAGTTAAAGGAATTGAGTGTATTCGTATGGAATTAGGTGCTGCAGATGCCTCGGGTAGACGTTCTCCAGTAGAAATTAAAGGATCTAATTTTGTTTTAGATGTTGATTGCGTAATTATGGCTCTAGGAAACAATCCAAATCCTATTCTAACCAGCTCATTTCCAGCTTTACAAACCGAAAAACACGGCTGTATCGTAGTAAATGAAGACCAAAAGACATCAATTGATGGTATTTATGCTGGTGGCGACATCGCAACCGGTGCAGCTACTGTAATACTCGCTATGGGCGCAGGTAAAAAGGCCGCTAGCAGCATTTTAAACTATCTTAAAAACTAACATTTTTAACTAGGTCGCTAAGTTTCATTTAGCGACCTAATTTTTTTGCATTTTTTAGGCTTATTTTTTGGGTGCGAAATCGCACCTTAAATTTTGCCCTTTTTTAAGGCCAAAAAATGGCTAAATTTTAAGCATTTTTGAAAAATAGGCCAAAAACCGAAATTTAAGCCACGTTTTTAAAAACCTTGAAGATTAAAACTTATTTGAAAAAAAATCAAAAAACGATTCTAGGCCAAAAAAATAGCAATTTTGGGCTTAATTTTTGGCTATTTTAAACTGATGGCTAAATTTTATGATATATGTTTTAAAAATTGGCAATGTATCAATTTTCACTAGTTTTTATATATTTTTTAGATATCAACAAAATATGTGTAAATTAGCGCGTTTTAGCACATATTTTGGAAACATTAAAATATACCTTTGCAAAGTACCAAAAACCCCCTATAAATTAGGGGGTTTTAGACACTTTAAACTATATGCTTTCGCAAATTAGTATAAAATCATACCAATTTTAGCCTTATTTTTAAACTTCTTTTTCTTTATTTAACAAGTTTTCTTGGTAAAAATTGATGTAATCTTCACTTGTTGCCTTGCCTGATGCCATTTCGTTACCAATTTCTTTATAAATTTCGCATAATTTACTTGCTTCGCTCTCTAATTTACCATTTTTCTTTGCTAAATTTAGGTAAGAATTGTGATTATCTATTGCTAGCAAGACAATTGAGAGTTTAGCCAAATCATCAGTTGCTATTTTTGCTTCATCTTTTACCGAAATTTCTTCATTTCTCTTATTATCTGAAGCCTTTTGCATAATTTGAGTGATAATTCCAAGTGCTGTAAATAGCAAAATTGAACATAAAGATAGTATTGCAAAGTATGTAAGCCATATATTATTGAATAATTCGTTATGTTTTACGCAAATTATGAGTAAAATTATCGCAGCTACTACCGAAATAATGAAATAAAAGTAAATTATATCCTTTTTTATCTTCTTAAACTTTGTGAATTTAGCATATTCATCACTACTAAACTGTAATTTTGCGTATTCATCGCGCAATTTATACCTTTTTGAGACAGCAGAATCATAAATTTGTTTATATCTATTCATCTTTATACCTCCAATGCCTTAAAAGTATAATATGAAAAGAAACTATAAATCGCTTTTATCACTTCATAAAAGTGATTTTTTAAGTTTACAAAGAAGTTTGCACTCTCAAAATGAGGAATTAAGCAAGCAAATGATAATATATATATAAATAAAAAAGTCTCTAGGGCAATTAAAAGGTAATTTATTTTTTTAGAAATTACTAAATTTACCCCTAATACTAGTAATAAACATGGGATAACTAGCAATAAAATAGTACAAAAGTATACTATTTCATCTTTTAAGTTCCAAGATAATAGGCTGAAAATTAAAATTCCAATAATCCCCGCAATAAAAACTATTGCGCCAATATATGAATTTAAATTAAATTTCTTATCTTTTATGACTGGTAACTTTATTTTATTAACTAAACCAATTACTTCCTCGTCTTTAAATGCTTTTTTTGTATCAATATAATCTTTATATTTATCTAAAAGCTTAACCTTTAAATCGATTAAATCACTTTTTTGATCTAGACAATCATAAATTATAACTGCTTCTTCTTGAGAAAAACTGGTTTCATCTAAAAATATAGCTAAATTTGATGATTTATTTAAATAATAATCCGCATAAAGATTATAGAACTTATTTAAATTATCATTTTTTCCGCAAGTTAACTGTATTAAATTATCATAATCGTTATTTATAACGCATCTAATAATATCTATATTCATTTTATGCACCTACTAATAATCATTTTACACGCAAATTATGTTTTTTTCAAATATATATAAATATAGAGCACAAGTTTACTTGTGCTCTATAAGTATTAAATATCATATTTAGATAAGATTTGTTGAGGAGTTTTACGTAACATCACTAAGATTGGAATACAACCAACAACTAAGTTAATTAATACGCAAACTATTAAACATCCTCCGATAATTAATGGATTACCACTAAATATCATTCTCGCAAACTCAATTTGACGTAATTTGATAATGATAAGCAATCCTAAAAGCCAACCAGCAAGAGTTCCAGTAGCGCTTATTGCTAGTGCTTCTGATGCATGCATCTTTAAAATACTTACTTTTGTTAAGCCTAGCGCACGGTAAACTCCTACTTCTTTAACTCTTGATATTAAATTAGAACGCATTAAGAAGAATAAAAAGATTAGTGGCCCAACAATTGTTACGGCTGCAAGTATTAATAAAATACGAGCAATTAATAATTTTTCGCTTGCGGCATTTTTGTAATCAATTGTATACCTTTTATCTACATTTCTTACTTCATTACTATCCATTTCATTTTTTAATTCTTTAACTTTTATGCTAGAAGAAACTAAAATTGTGTGTGTATAGATGAAAGACTGATAAAATGCTTCATATTCTAAATCTTCTTTAGTTAAATAAAATATTTGAGTAGTCAAATTATGATCTATAATTTTACCAGCTAATGTATATGTAGAACCATTAAGTTGACATATATCGCCTACTTCTTCGTCTACATATGGACCAGCTATTACAACTTGGCCATTGTTTAAAGAGTTAATCCATGCTGCTTCTCCGTTATAAATAGCATAATTAGGAATATAGAAAGCATCCACATCAGCAGGGTTAATATAAACTACTCCATTGTTTTCTTCTGATATGCCGACAATCTTATATTCCTTATTGCCAAATGTTACAGTTGTTAATTTTAATAATTCATCATTTTGAATAGTATTTCCAGTTGATAGACTCATTGAATAGATCTTCTTAGCTAAGAATCTATCGATTACTATTTCTCCTTGATTTGGAATAGTATAATGATAATTATTTACGATATTATATGGAATATATGTGGCATCTAGGTTATATCCTTTTTGATATGAAGATATCTTATCAAATGAATGATAATTAACCATTGGACTTTCGGTTGTGAAATAAGGATATATATTGTCAATTTTACCTTCCTGCTTTAAATTAAGTAAAGCATTATATTTGGACTTTATATTATCCATATTTCTATATTCAATAGCTATTAGATTACGATCATATCTTAAGAAATCAGTTTCATCAACCGATTGAACACCAACATATGCAGATACACTTAATACTAATAGGCATGCACTAATAGCAAACCCTAATAAGAATAACTTTTTAAACTTTGATAAGTCAAAAACACGTTGGAATCCTTTTTTAATGTGATTAAATATTCCAATATTATATCTACAAGATAATTTGCTCTTATCGAGATGATCAATTTCATTTACATCTGATATGTTCTTATCAATTTCTTCTTTTGTAAGTTGTGGCCTCTTTCCATCCACAATACTTATATTCGAATCATTTGTAGCATATTTAATCTTCTTATCAGGTGAAGATGCTTTGATAATGATATCATTACCTTCAAGTATTACTTCTAGATTAACAGTAGCATCAAATTTATCGCTATAATATGAAGCTAGAGTAATCTTATTAGAATTAATTGCATCTTTATTTAAATCTTGAAGATAAATCGTATTATCCGCATATAGTTTTAATTCATTATTAGAACCAGTTGTAATATCAACTACTTTACCATCTTGAATCCTAATAATTGTATCGGCATAAAATTCGCCAATTTCTTTTTCATGCGTAACTAGGATTACTAAGCGATCGCGCGCAATCTTTTTAAGAATATTCATAATCATAATCGTATTCTTTTCATCAAGATTTCCAGTTGGTTCGTCCGCAATCATAATAGTTGGATCCTTTACAAGTGCTCTAGCGATAGCAACACGTTGCATTTCACCCCCAGATAAGGCCCCAGCTAGACGATTACGATATTTATCCATACCGACCATCTCTAATGCTTGCATTACACGATGCTTGATTTCTCCTTTATCACGCATTCCTAAGAATTCTAACGATAAACTAACATTTTCGTAAACTGTTCTTTCCTCAAATATATTATAGTTTTGGAAGATATAGCCAAATTCTTGATTTCTTAATTTATCCCAAATCCTTGTTTTATATTTAGAAATAGTGTATTCACTTACTACTATTTCACCACTATTAATCTTATCTAATCCACAAAGCGCATTAAGTAAAGTAGTTTTACCTGATCCACTTTGGCCCATTATTGCAACTAAACCAGTTTCAGGAAAATCAACACTAATATTATTTAATACATGTAGTTCGTTTGACTTTCCTTTATTAAAGTATTTATTAACATTTAGGAGTTTCATTGAAGTTCCTCCCTATCTTTTGATGCAATATTAGATTTAAAGATATTTTTCGCAAACTTTCTAGAAAGTAAGAATGTCATTGCTAACATTAGAATTGCTGTATAGAGCATTTCTAATACTCTCATTCTCGATATACTATATAAAATATTATAAGTAGGGAAATAATGACCATGTAGCGCGATACTAGTAGCAATGAATAATATTGTGGTGATCATTCCTATACCAACAAGTTTTAAATAAATTTGCGCAGTAACATTTTTCGTATTAATACCCAATGAACGCATAATTAATAAATCTTTTCTTTCACTATATATAACGTTCTTTAATGACAAATGAGATAAAAGATAGATTACACCCGTTAAGACGATGCAGAACAAGTACAAGAATATACTTAATATTGTGCTTAAAATTGAATCAGTATATCCTGCGCTTTCATAATACATTTGAATGGCAATATATCCATGATTTAACAATTCAGTTCTTGTTGATTCAACATTCTTAGCATCATTTACAAATATTGATGTTTCAAATATTCCGCTTCCACAAATCGAATCATATATATGTCTAGATAGCACCATACAATTGTAAAAATAATCTGGTAAAATATAATAATCAGATATTTCAGCGCCTGATTCATCTTCAATAAACTGAAACTTATCAACACTTTTATATGTTATGTTAACATTATTAAACTTTTGCTCTTCGTCTTTCTTATTCCATTTAATTGATGTAACTGAAGGTTGTTCTGAAAAATCCATTGCATATTCAGAAGTAAAGAACATCATGACGCTATCGTTAGCTAATGTGTCGCTAACGAAAAACAAGTTTGTATATAATCTATTTTCTAGTTGAATATTTTTAGTTTTAGGTATTTTTTGTTCTTTTACTTTATTATAGAAATCAGGATGTAGGTAAACTTTTGGGTTTTTATTATCGTTTTTAATTATAAAACCACTTAATTTTAATTCAAACATTAAGTCTACATCATACCACGAGAAAGTAAATTTTTCTCCAACCAATTCTTTAACAACATCATAATCAGCTTGAGTGATTTCTAAGACCATTTCGTCTTTATTAGAAGGAAGAGTCCCTTTATTTAACTCTGCTTCATTTATCATTCGCGAATCAAAGATAAAGAAATTATTACCAAAATATTTATCATCATCATAATATATATATCCATTGATTGATGTGTCGATTAATGTATCATCTTCAAGTACGTATTTAATGTTTGCTAAATTATTAAAATAATTATAATCAGCTGCCCCTAATTCTGAATCATCAGCTTTTTTTACTAAAATACGGGTTGGCTCGTAGCACATACTGTTTCCGCCATAATACCCATAATCAGCATATTCTGTTAGTTCACTTCTTACACCAATTGATGCGCATGCATATCCAATAAAAATAGTAGCTAATAGTAATATTAATACAAGCAAAATACTTTTCTTTGGCGTATTCTTAAAGCTCTTTAAAGCAAGGTGAACAATTTCGCTCTTTTTTATTGGTTTAGTATCTTTAATTTTTATATCTTCTGTATAACCAACTTCTTTTAATACTTTATCGCTTTGAATTGATCCATCATACATTGAAATTACACGTGTTGCATATTGCATAACTTCTTCTGGGTCGTGTGTTACCATTAGCACTAATTTATCTTTGCTTAAAGAATGAAGTAATTTGATAATTTCAATAGATGTATCGTGGTCTAAGTTACCAGTTATTTCATCACATACTAAAATTGGAGCATCACTTACAAGGGCTCT
>JAFZWP010000023.1 GCA_017617065.1 Bacilli bacterium | reverse complement strand
GGTAATTCACGCAGTTGATTAATGCGCAAAGACGCTACAAGGAGGAAAGTAAAATGGCAAAGAAAGCATTAAGAATTAAACTTATTTCTTATGATCACAGATTAATTGATGAATCTGCAAAAAAGATTGTGGAAGCTGCTAAAAAAGCTGGTGCTGAAGTAGCTGGTCCAATCCCACTTCCAACTGAAAAGGAAGTATTTACAATTATCCGTTCACCACACAAATACAAAGATAGTCGTGAACAATTTGAGAGAAGAACTCACAAAAGATTAATTGACATCAAGAGTACTACTCCAAAGACTATGGATGCATTAGTTCATTTGGAAATACCTGCTGGTGTTGAAATCGTTCTAAAATAGGTAGAGTAAATAGGAGGTGAAAACTCGTGGCCAAAGGAATCTTAGGTAAAAAAGTCGGAATGACACAAATCTTCACAACAGATGGTCAACTAGTTCCAGTAACTGTTATCGAAGTTGGTTCAAACGTTGTGTTACAAAAGAAGACTGTGGAAACTGATGGATATTCATCAGTTCAATTAGGTTTCGCGGATAAGAAAAATCCTAACAAACCAGAAGTAGGACATGCTGAAAAGGCAAGCACTTCTCCTAAGCGCTTCATTAAAGAAATCGCTGGAGAGGAAATGCTAGCTTTCAATGTAGGTCAAGAGGTTAAAGCAAATATATTTAGTGAAGGTGAAGTTGTAGACGTAACTGGAACTAGTAAGGGTAAAGGATACGCAGGCGTTATCAAACGTCATGGCTTCCATAGAGGCCCTATGGCTCATGGATCAGGATACCATCGTGGTGTTGGTTCAATGGGTTCAATCGATGCAGCTAGAGTTAAGAAAGGTAAAAAGATGCCTGGACAACTAGGTGGAGTACAAGTAACTATTCAAAACTTAACTGTTGCTAAAGTAGATTTAGAAAAGAATGTAGTGCTAATCAAGGGTAATGTTCCTGGTGCAGTTAATTCATTTGTTGTTATCACAAATGCAGTTAAAGGTCCTAAAACATCAATCAACCCTGAAGCCTTAATGTAATGAAAGGAGATACAAGTTATGCCAAGTATCGTTGTTTATAATCAATTAGGTGCAGAAGTAAGCAAACTTAACTTAAAGAAAGAAGTATTTGCTTTTGAACCAAATATGCAAGCTGTATATAACGTTGTAAACGCTGAGCGTGCTGGTATGCGTCAAGGTACACACCAAACTAAAGGTCGTAGCGATGTTAGCGGCGGTGGAAAGAAACCATGGCGTCAAAAAGGTACTGGTCGTGCAAGACAAGGTACAACACGTGCTCCTCAATGGCGTGGTGGTGGAATTGTATTTGGACCACATCCAAGAAGCTATGCAATGAAAGTTAACAAGAAAGTTGTTAAATGTGCATTAAAGAGTTTATTATCTGACAGATTAGCTAACAATAATATCGTTGTTGTAGATAAGATTGAATTAGCTGATTTCAAGACAAAAGGTTTAGTTGAAGTATTAAAGAACTTAAACGTTGCTGATAAGAAAGCAGTTTTAGTTACAACTGCAGTTGATGAAAACTTATTCACAGCTGGAAGAAATATTCCTAATCTATATGTTCAAACTAAATCACATGTAAGTGTTTATGAATTAACTAATGCTAACACTTATATCTTAACTGAAGAAGCTATTAAAGCTTATGAGGAGGATTTAAAATAATGAAAAGTTCATATGAAGTTTTAATCCGTCCAATCATCACTGAAAAGAACGTAAAACTAGCTGAAACTAGAAAATACGTTTTTGAAGTAGCACCTGATGCTAATAAGATTGACGTTAAAAACGCTGTAGAAGAAGCATTCAAAGTTAAAGTTGTTGACGTTAATATTATTAATGTACGTAAAAAACCACGTAAAGTTGGTAAATATGAAGGATTGAAGGCTGCCGTTCGTAAAGCTATCGTTACACTTAGCGATAAGGACAAGCTAGATATTTATGAGATTTAAGGAGGTAAAGTAAGATGCCTATTAAAAAATATAATCCTACGACTAATGGTCGTCGTAATATGAGTGTTTTAGTAAGCGATGAAATCACTTGCTCAACTCCTGAAAAGAGCTTACTTGCTCCTATTTCTAAAAAAGGCGGCCGTAACAATTTAGGTAGAATCACTGTTCGCCATCAAGGCGGTGGTGAAAAGAGACATTATCGTATCATCGATTTCAAACGTGATAAAGATGGTATCGCTGGTGTTGTTAAGACTATCGAATACGATCCAAATAGAAGTGCAAATATTGCCTTAATCGCTTATAAAGATGGCGAAAAGAGATATATCATTGCTCCAAAAGATTTAACTGTTGGAACTGAAATCTTCTCTGGTGAAGGCGCAGATATCAAAGTTGGTAACTGCTTACAATTAAGTAAGATGCCTATGGGTACTGTAATTCATTGTATCGAATTACATCCTGGTGCTGGCGCTCAACTTGTTAGAAGTGCTGGTGCAAGTGCACAAATCTTAGGTCGTGATGGTAAATACGTTATTATCCGTTTAACAAGCGGTGAAGTAAGAAAGATTTTAGGCGAATGCCGTGCAACAATTGGTGAAGTTGGCAATGCTGACTACATGAATGTTAACATCGGTAAAGCTGGTCGTACTCGCCATATGGGTATCAGACCTACTGTTAGAGGTTCTGTAATGAACCCTAATGATCACCCTCATGGTGGTGGTGAAGGTCGTGCTCCAGTTGGTAGAAAAGCACCTCTTACTCCTTGGGGTAAGATTGCTCTTGGTAAGAAGACAAGAAATAATAATAAGAAATCGACTGATTTAATTATCCGTCGTGTAAATGACTAATAGGAGGTAATTTATGGCACGTTCATTAAAGAAAGGTCCATTTTGCGATGATCATCTTTTAAAGAAAGTTCAAGCTGCTAACGCTGCTAATGATAAGAAAGTCATCCAAACTTGGTCTAGAAGATCTACAATTTATCCAGATTTTATTGGCCATACAATTGCTGTTTACAATGGTAAAGAACATCTTCCAGTTTACATTACTGAAGATATGGTTGGTCATAAATTAGGCGAATTTGCTCCAACAAGAACATTCCGTGGACACGGAAAAGATAAGGAAGCTAAATAGGAGGTAGCATATGGAAAATAAAGAACAAAAAGTTGCAAAAGCCATTGCTAAGACTGTTCGTATGTCACCTCGTAAAGCTAGACTTGTTGTTGATCTAGTTAGAGGCAAATCAGTTGGTGAAGCTTTATCAATTTTAAAACTTACTGCTAACGATGCTAGCGTTGCTATCGAAAAGACTTTAAGAAGTGCAGTTGCTAACGCAGTTAACAATAATCAAATGGATAAAGATAAATTATATGTTAAAGAAATCTATGCTAATGAAGGCATTAGAATGAAAAGATATCTACCACGTGCTAAAGGCAGTGCAGATCCAATTTTAAAGAGAACAACTCACATCACTGTAGTTGTTGCAGAAAGGGAATAGGAGGTAGCTTATGGGACAAAAAGTAAGTCCAATCGGAATGCGTATTGGTATCATTCGTGATTGGGATTCAAGATGGTATGCTAGTAAGTTAGAAGTTCCTGCATTATTACATGAAGATTTAAAGATTCGTAGTACTGTAGAAGAATTCTATAAGAAAGCTCAAGTATCTCGTGTTGAAATCGAAAGAGTTAAGTCTAAAGTTATCTTAACTATTCATACTGCTAAACCTGGTGCAGTAATTGGTAGAGAAGGTGCTGTTAAAGCTGAACTAGTTGCTATGTTACAAAAAATGACTGGCAAACAAGTTTATATGAACATCGTTGAGATTAAGAACCCTGATTTAGATGCTACATTAGTAGCAAGAAGAATAGCTGAAGAATTAGAAAATCGTGCTTCATTCAGAAGAGTTCAAAAGAAAGCTATTCAACAAACAATGAAAGCTGGCGCTAAAGGTATTAAGACTGTTATTTCTGGTCGTTTAGGCGGTGCTGAAATGGCAAGAGCTGAAGGTTACAGTGAAGGTACTGTTCCTCTTCATACTTTAAGAGCTGATATCGATTATGCATGTACAGCTGCTACAACTACATACGGTAAGTTAGGAGTTAAAGTTTGGATTTGTAAGGGTGAAATCTTACCTGCAAAGAAGGAGGCTAAATAATTATGTTAATGCCTAAAAGAACTAAATTCCGTAGACCTCATCGTGTTAGTTACGAAGGAAAAGCTAAAGGCGCTAAGAAAGTTGACTTTGGCGAATTCGGTTTACAAGCATTAGAAGGATGTTGGTTAACTCAAGCTCAAATCGAAGCTGCCCGTGTTGCTATGACACGTTATATGAAGCGTGAAGGTCAAGTTTGGATTCGTATATTCCCACACATGATCTTAACTAAAAAGCCTCTTGCAGTTCGTATGGGTGGAGGTAAAGGTTCTCCTGATGGATATGTTGCTGTTGTTAAACGCGGCACAGTTATGTTTGAAATTGGTGGAGTTAGTGAAGAAATCGCACGTGAATCATTCCGTTTAGCTTCTCACAAATTACCAATTTTAACAAAAGTTATTAAGAAAGAAGATAGTGGTGAATAAGTATGGCTAAAAAAGTTGATAAAAAAGCTACTAAAGTTGTAAAGACTAAAGAAACTGATAAGATTAGAAATATGGATACAGCTGCTATCGAAAAAGAAATCGCAGAGTTAAAGAAAGAATTATTTAACCTACGTTTCCAAGCTGCTGTAGGTAAATTAGAAAACACAGCTCAAATTAAGAAAAACAAAAAACAAATCGCTCGTATGAACACGATTCTTACAGAACGTGCAAACGCAGCAGAGGCTAAATAAGGAGGAGTAACATGGAAAGAAATACTCGTAAAACTTATGTTGGTAAAGTAGTTTCAGATGTAGAAGATAAGACTATTAAAGTTGAAATCACTACTTATCGTAAACACCCATTATATGGTAAACGTGTTGTTTATACTAAGAAGTTTACTGCTCATGATGAAGAAAATGCTGCACATGTTGGCGATACTGTAAAAATTATGGAAACAAGACCTTTATCTAAGACTAAACGTTATCGTTTAGTACAAATCGTAGAAAAGGCTGTTGTACTATAGGAGGCTATCTATGATTCAACAAGAAACAAGATTAGTTGTTGCTGATAACTCAGGTGCTAAAGAACTTGGTACTATTAAGATTTTAGGCGGAACTAGAAGAAGATACGCATCAATCGGTGATATCATTGTTGCTTCAGTAAAATCAGCTACTCCTGGTGCACAAGTTAAGAAAGGTGACGTTGTTAAAGCCGTTATCGTTCGTACTAAGAAAGCTTTAAGAAGAAACGATGGATCATATATTAAATTTGACGACAATGCCGCAGTTATTATCCGTGATGATAAGACTCCAAGAGGCACTCGTATTTTTGGTCCTGTAGCAAGAGAACTTCGTGATAAAGATTTTATGAAAATAATCTCTTTAGCACCTGAAGTACTTTAGGAAGGAGGATAATATGCAAATTAAAAAAGGCGATACAGTTGTTGTATTAAGCGGAAACGACAAAGGCAAAACTGGAAAAGTTATTTTTGCTTCTGCTAAAACTAATAAAGTTGCAGTTGAAGGTGTTAACATTCGTACAAAGCATATGAAACCTTCTAATGCTAACCCAGATGGTGGAATCGTTAAAAAGGAAGTTCCAATCGATGCAAGTAACGTTGCAATCGTTGATCCAAAACTTAACGTAGCTACAAGAATCCGCCACGAAGTAAAAGATGGAAAGAAAGTCCGCGTAACAGTTAAGAGCGGAAGCGTTCTTGACTAAGAGGAGGAATGTTTATGAATCGTGTATTAGAAAACTATAATAACAATGTTAAGCCTTCTATGATGAAGACATTCCAATATTCTTCAGTTATGCAAGTTCCAAGACTTGAAAAGATTGTCATCAACATGGGTGTTGGTGATGCAATGCAAAACTCAAAAGCTTTAGATGCAGCTGTATCTGAGCTTGCTCAAATCACTGGTCAAAAGCCAATCATTACAAAAGCTAAAAAATCAATCGCTAACTTCAAATTAAGAGAAGGCGTAGCAATTGGTTGTAAAGTTACTTTACGAGGAGAGAGAATGTATGAATTCTACGATAAACTAGTTTCAGTTTCTCTTCCACGTGTACGTGACTTCCGTGGCTTACCTCGTAACTCATTCGATGGTAGAGGTAACTACACATTGGGTATTAAAGAACAATTAATTTTCCCAGAAATTAATTACGATAAGATTTTCAAAATCCGTGGAATGGATATCGTTATTGTAACTACTGCTAATAGCGATGAAGAAGGTTTAGAATTATTAAGTCTTCTTGGATTCCCATTTAGAAAGTAAGGAGGATAAGTTTATGGCAAAGACTTCATTAAAAGTAAAGAACCATCGTACACCTAAGTACGCAGTTAGAGAATATACTAGATGTGAACGCTGTGGACGTCCTCATGCTGTATATCGTAAATTCAAATTATGTAGATTATGCTTTAGAGAATTAGCTTATAAAGGCGAAATTCCTGGCGTAACTAAATCAAGTTGGTAGAAAGGAGATAATATTATGGTAATGACTGATCCAATTGCTGATATGTTAACACGTATCCGTAATGCTAACCAAAAGAAGCATGAAAGTGTATTAATCCCAGCATCAAAAATTAAATTAGAAATTCTTAATGTTATCGCTAAAGAAGGCTACATTGGTGCTATTGAATTCGTTGAAGATGGCAAACAAGGAACTATTAAAGTAGCCCTAAAGTATACTGACAAAAAGGAAAGAGTAATCAAAGGTATTACACGTATTTCAAAACCTGGTCTACGTGTATATGCAAAAGCAAATGAAATGCCTAAAGTATTAAATGGTTTAGGTATCGCAGTTGTATCAACTTCTGCAGGCGTTATGACTGATCGTGAAGCTAGACAACAACATTTAGGTGGCGAAGTAATCGCCTACATTTGGTAGGAGGGAATTATGTCACGCGTTGGTAATAAAGTTATTAATCTAGTTAATGGCGTTAAGGTAACAGTTAACGAAAATAATCACGTAGTTGTAGAAGGACCTAAAGGTAAATTAGAATATACTTTTAATCCTAATATGAAAATTGAAGTTGAAGGAACTGAAGTAAAAGTTGTTCGCCCTGATGATTCAAAAGAAATGAAGACAGTTCATGGAACTACTAGAGCATTACTTCACAACATGGTTGTTGGTGTAAGCGAAGGCTTCCAAAAAGCAATGCATATTGAAGGTGTTGGATATAAAGCTGCTCTACAAGGTAACGTACTTGTAGTAAGTGCTGGTTATTCACATGTAGTTAATATGCCTCTACCTGAACATGTAACTGTAGAATTACAATCTCCTACAGATTTCATCATTCATGGTATTGACAAACAAGTAGTTGGCGAATATGCAGCTGAAATCAGAGAAATTAGAAAACCAGAACCTTATAAAGGTAAAGGTATTCGTTATAAAGATGAATTCGTTCGTCGTAAAGAAGGAAAGAAAGCTAAGTAAGGAGGTAGCATAAAATGATTAATAAAAAATCTCGTAATGAAACTCGTGAAGTTCGTCATTTAAGAATTAGAAAAAACATTTCTGGTACTAGCGCTACTCCTAGACTTAATGTTTTCCGTTCTAATAAAAACATATTTGCACAAATCATCGATGATGTTAACGGTGTTACACTTGTTAGTGCATCTAGTATCGATAAAGAATTAAAGCTTGCTAATGGTGGTAATGCAGAAGCTGCTAAACAAGTTGGTGCATTAGTTGCTAAGAGAGCTTTAGAGAAAGGTATTGAAACTGTTGTATTTGATCGTGGTGGTTATTTATATCATGGTAGAGTACAAGCTTTAGCTGATGGAGCTAGAGAAGCAGGATTAAAGTTCTAGGAGGTTGGTTATGCGTCAAGATAAAAGAAAAAATGTTGAAGTTGAACAAAGCCAATTTGAAGAACGTTTAGTTAGCATCAACCATGTTACTAAGGTTGTTAAAGGTGGTAGAAGATATCGTTTTAGCGCTGTAGTAGTAGTTGGTGATAGAAACGGTCATGTAGGACTTGGAACTGGAAAAGCTATCGAAATTCCAGATGCAATTAAGAAAGCAGTTGAAGATGCTAAGAAGAATTTAATCGAAGTATCAATCGTTAATACAACTATTCCTCATGAAGTAACAGGTGTTTATGGTGCTGGTAGAGTATTCTTAAAACCTGCTCCTGATGGAACTGGTATCATCGCTGGTGGTCCTGTAAGAGCCGTTGTAGAACTTGCAGGTATTACTAACATTTTATCTAAGTCTTTAGGTTCATCTACACCTATTAATATCGTTAGAGCAACTATTAAAGGCCTAGATTCATTAAGAACAGTTGAAGAAGTTGCTGCAATCCGTGGCAAGACTCCTGAGGAAATTGTGGGGTAATATACTATGACAATTACACTAATTAAGAGTCCTTACGGACGCAAACCTAATCAAGCAAAGACTTTAAAAGCTTTAGGCTTAAATAAAGTCGGTGATAAGAAAACATACGACCAAGTAAATGATGCCCTAATGGGTCAAATTAACACTGTTAAACATTTACTTAAGGTTGAAGAATAGGAGGCCATTATGAATTTATCTGAATTACGTCCAAATGATGGTGCAACTCATTACAAGAAACGTGTTGGCCGTGGAACTGGTTCTGGAACTGGTAAAACAAGTGGTCGTGGTCATAAAGGCCAAAACGCTCGTAGCGGTGGAGGAACTCGTCCTGGATTCGAAGGTGGACAAACACCTTTATTCAAACGTCTTCCTAAACGTGGATTTACAAATGTAAATCGTAAAGAATACGCTATCGTTAACTTATGCGACTTAAATGAATTAAAAGCAGGAAGCGTAGTTGACGTAGAATTATTAAAGAAGAACGGCTTAGTAAAGAAAGAATATGATGGCTTAAAAGTTTTAGCAAAAGGTGAATTAACTGTTGCTTTAACAGTTAAAGCTAATAAATTCTCTAAAGCTGCTGCCGATGCAATCGTTGCTGCAGGTGGTAAAGCTGAGGTAATTTAAGATGGCACTTTCAAAGAATATTAAAAAACTAATCTTAATGATCTTAGTAACAGTTGCTTGCTTGATCGTTTATAGATTAGGTGCATTCATTAAAATGCCATTTGTTAGAATTCAATCATCACAATTAGGAACTCAAGCATTATTCGGCTTCCTAGATGTATTTACTGGTGGTGCGTTATCAAACTTCTCAGTATTATGTTTAGGTATTAGCCCATACATTACAGCTTCTATCGTTGTTCAACTTTTACAAATGGACATCGTTCCAACATTAAAAGAATGGACAGAAGAAGGCGAAGAAGGAAAACAAAAGTTAAATCAATTAACTAAATATATCGCTATTGCTTTAGCATTCATTCAAGGTTTAACTGTAACAATCGGTTTAAAGATCAGTTATGGTGATTACTACTTTGATGTTACAGCCATGCCATCTAATGTTTTCCTATTTGTATATTTAGCTTTAGTTGCTACAGCTGGTACAGCATTCTCGTTATGGCTAGCTGAAAAGATTACTCGTTATGGTGTTGGTAACGGTTCTAGTATGCTTATCGTTGCCGGTATCTTAGCAAGTTTCCCAAGAATGATGGGTGATTTAATTAATACTTATCTTAAGAGATCAACTGTTGATTCTACAGGTGCTGCAGTCGAAAATGAAACATTTAATGTATTCTTATTCGTATTAGTTATCGTATTATTAGTAGCAATCATCTTAGGTGTAGTATTTATGGAAGGTGCAAAGAGAATAATCCCTGTTCAATATGCTAACCGTCCATCACAAGCAGCATTCAGAGGAAAGAATGATTCTAACATTCCTATTAAGCTTAATTCTGCATCAGTAATTCCAGTTATCTTTGCAGCTACACTAATGAGCTTACCTACTACGGTACTTCAATTAGTTGGCGCAGATACAACTCAAGGTTTTGCGCATGTATTATATATGATATTTACAAACACACAACCTATCGGATTTGCTGTTTATATTCTTTTGATTTTCTTATTCTCATTCTTCTATTCATTCTTACAAATGAATCCAGAACAAATGGCAGAGAACTTACAAAAGAATAACGCCTATGTTCCTGGTATCCGTCCTGGTGAAGAAACAGCATCATACATTTCAAGAGTCTTATTCAAGATTACTATGATTGGTGCTACATACTTATCAATCGTTGCGGCTCTACCAATTATCATGGGCTGGGTTATCAAATCACTTCCATCTAGCGTAAGCATTGGTGGAACAAGTATTATCATTATCATCGGTGTTGCATTAGAGACTGTAAAACAAATGAAGACTACAGCTCAAGAGCAACAATACCGTGGATTCTTAAATTAATAGGTGAATAAATGCGTTTATTAATAATGGGCGCGCCTGGTGCTGGCAAAGGCACACAAGCAGTATTCATCAAAAATGCTTATAATATTCCTCATATCTCAACTGGAGATATGTTTAGAAGTGCTATTAAGAACGCAACTGCCTTAGGTGTTATGGCTAAAAGCTATATCGATAAAGGACAACTTGTTCCTGATAGTGTAACAATTGGTTTAGTTAAAGAAAGATTAAGTGAAGCAGATTGTGCTAAAGGATTTATCTTAGATGGATTCCCACGCAATTTATATCAAGCAGAAGAATTAGATAAAATACTTTCTAGCCTTGGTGTAAAACTTGATGCTTGCTTAAATATTGATGTAGATCAAAGTGTTTTAACTAAACGTATAGTTGGTAGAAGAGTTTGTCCTAAATGTGGAGCTAGCTTCCATGTGGAAAACTTGAAACCAAGAGTTGAAGGTATCTGCGATTATTGTGGAGCACAGTTAATTCAGAGAAAAGATGATACTTTAGAAACGGTGACTCCTCGCCTAGAAGTTTACAACACATCAACTGCCCCACTTCTTGATTACTACAAGAAGCAAGGAATTTTGAAGAGTGTTGATGGTGAAGGGGAAATCGAGCAAATTTTTGCGAATATTAAAAAAGCCTTAGGAGATGCAAATGAATAATATCCTAAAGGCCAAGTATTTATTAGTTCGAGGAAAAGCACATTTGTGCTTTCCTCAAACTGAAAATATGTATTTTATAATCAGTGGTGAATTTAATAAAGGAGGATCACTACATGTCAAAAAGTGACGTCATTGAGTTAAAAGGAACAGTTATTCAAGCCTTACCTAATGCAATCTTTACGGTTCAATTAGATAATGGTCATCAAATTACTGCTCACGTTTCTGGTAAAATCAGAATGAACTTCATAACCATTTTACCAGGCGATAAGGTAACTGTGGAATTGTCACCATATGATTTAACACGTGGGCGCATTACATACAGACACAAATAAAAAATATGCGTCGTAAATAAAAATATTAAGAAAGAGATCTTGCGAAACAAGAGGAGGATTTATAATGAAGGTTAGACCATCGGTAAAACCAATTTGTGATAAATGTAAAGTTATCAAACGTAAAGGCAAAGTTATGGTTATTTGTGAAAATCCAAAACATAAGCAAAGACAAGGCTAATAGGGAGGACATAAGTAAATGGCACGTATATCTGGTGTTGACATTCCAAGAGATAAATGTGTAGGTATCGCACTTACATATGTATATGGTATTGGTAGACCAACAGCATTAGTAATATTAAAAGACGCCGGCGTTGATCCAACAAAGCGCGTTAAAGATTTAACAGAAGATGAATTATCTAATATCCGTCGTGAAGTTGCTAACTACAAAGTAGAAGGTGACTTACGTAGAGAAACAGCAATGAACATTAAACGTTTGATGGAAATCGGATGCTATAGAGGTATTCGCCATCGTCGTGGATTACCAGTAAGAGGGCAAAATACTAAGTGTAATGCACGTACACGTAAAGGTCCAGCTAGGACAGTTGCTAATAAGAAGAAGTAGGAGGCTAGAATATGGCTACTAAAGTTCGTAAACGTAAAGTTAAGAAGAATGTGCCTTATGGCGTTGCTCACATTCATTCTACATTTAACAACACAATCGTTACAATTACAGATCCTGAAGGAAATGCAGTTTGCTGGTCAAGCGCTGGTGCTTTAGGATTTAAAGGAAGTAAAAAGTCTACTCCATTTGCTGCCCAAATGGCATCTGATGCTTGTGCAAAAGCTGCACTTGATGCTGGTATGGTTAAAGTTGAAGTAGAAGTTAAGGGACCTGGTCCAGGAAGAGAAGCTGCAATCAGAGCATTACAAATTGCTGGTCTTGATATTACATCAATCAAAGATTGTACTCCATTCCCACACAATGGATGCCGTCCACCAAAGAAACCTCGTGGATAAAAATTGTATTTAAACTAAAACTATATTTCAAATTTAACATTACATATATTAAGGAGGGTACCAAATGAGAAAATTTGAATTTATCAAGCCTCAAATAACAGTTGAGAAAAACGAATCTGAGCATTATGGAAAGTTCGTTATTACTCCATTAGAAAGAGGTTATGGAATCACCCTTGGAAACGCATTGCGTCGAGTTCTATTAAGCTCAATGCCAGGTGTGGCAATTGTTGCTATGGATATCGATGGCGTTACAAATGAATTCATGGCAATTGAAGGTGTTAGAGAAGACGTAACAATGATTATTTTAAATCTTAAAAACGTCATCTTTAAGATTAGCGAAGAAGAATTATTTAAAGTTATGCCAACTGCTCCAACAGATTTATATGAAATCGTTGTGAACAAAAAAGGTCCTGGCGTAGTTACAGCTGGTGACTTTGAATGTGGTAATGAATTAAGCGTTGCTAATCCAGATTTAGTAATTGCAAACTTAGAAGAAGGCGCTACATTTAAAGCTAGATTTTATGCAAGACGTGGAATCGGTTATGTAGATGCAAAAGAAAACAAAGTATTCTGTCTAGATAAGTCAGGAAATAAGATTATCAACTTACTTCCAATTGATGCAATTTATACACCTATTACTAGATGTCGCTATGATGTTGAAAAGACAAGAGTTGACAATGATGTTAATTTCGATAAGTTAACATTAGAAGTATGGACTAATTCAAGTATCGAACCAGACGATGCATTAAGCTTAGCAAGTAAATTCTTAAGCAATCATTTTGAAGTAACTGCAGCTATCAATGAAACAATCGCTGATCAAAACTATATGTATGAACCTACTAAACCAGTAGCTAATAAGAAGTTAGAAAAGAAGATTGAAGAATTAGATTTATCAGTTAGATCATATAACTGCTTAAAGAGAGCTAATATTAATACAGTTGGCGAATTAGCACAAAAGACTGAAGAAGATATGATGAAAGTTCGTAACTTAGGACGCAAGTCATTAAAAGAAGTTATACAAAAGCTTCGCGAAATCGGCTTAGAATTAAAGAGATCATATGATACTGATTATTCAAGATTTGAAGAAGTTGAAGATGACGATTCAGATTATGAAGATGAAGTAGAAGAAGATATCAATATTCTAGATATCGATGACGAAGATGATAAATAATAAGCAAGGGAGGAAGACTTTATGTCATTAGGATATCGTAAATTAGGACGTAGTTCTAGTCAAAGAAAAGCAATGTTCAGAGACTTAATTACAGATCTAATCTTAAACGGACATATTGAAACTACTTATCATCGTGCTAAAGAATTACAAAAGTTAGCAGACAAGATGGTTACACTTGGTAAACAAGGTGATTTAGCTGCACGTAGACAAGCTGCTGAACTTATTAGATTTGAAAAGGATGATAATGAACAATATGCAATTCAAAAATTGTTCTCAGAAATCGCTCCAAAATTTGCTAACCGCAATGGTGGATATACAAGAGTATTGAAGTTAGGTCCTCGTAGAGGCGACTCTGCTCCAATGGCGATTATTGAGTTCGTTGAATAATATAAAAAAAGATCATGCAACAATTTGCGTGATCCTTTTTTATTTTATAAACCTATTTAATCTGAAAATTATTATTGCTTCAGCCATAATAGTTAGTAAAAATATGACAATCCATATAATATATCGCTCTAAATAATATGCTACTAGTAGTATCAACCAGCTATTAAATATTTGGCCAAAGAATACTAATGCGACTAATAAAGTAATAATTAATATAATAGTTAAATATTTGATGCGATGTAAAAATACATATCCAAGTGAACCGATACTATATCCAAATAAATAAAGGATAAATAATGGTGCTACCATGCCAAAATGTAGATTACAATCAGTAGTTATAAATAGAATAGTATTAAATAATAATGTAACAATTATGCATATAATGCTATTAATAATATTAGCAAATATACTTTGAATCCAAAAAGCTCTTGGATTTGGTTGAAAGTTAAGATACGTATGAAGCACTATTAAGTATTCATAAACGCCTAATATTATGCTAAATAGAAAAGCACTAATTATAATATAACCTAGATACATTCCATAGTCGATGTCTAGGGTATATTTTAAGATTAGCGATAATGCTAGAATTATTAAATAATAAAGATAATATCTAAGACTACTATAAAAATGAACTTTAAAAGAAAGTTTAAGTTTCATTAGCTGATACCTTTCCTTTCTCTTAAATTAATTAAATAAACTAAGACTTTTTGAATTGGTACTTCCGATATCGTAATAAAATATTTTTGGAATTTACGCGTTAAGTCTTTGTTTATTCTTTGCGAACAACATACAGTTAAAGTAGAGCCATGCTCTTCATAACCAATAATCTTTAATCCAGGGATTAAACTACGTAAGACATCAGTCTTACCAGTTAGATAGCAGAAGTTTTGTTTGATCTCTTTCGATGTGAAACTTTCGATTAATACTCCACGGTCTAAAAGTAAGATTCTATCCACTAAAAATGCCATCTCTTCGATTAGTTCTGTAGATATGATGAATGTACGAGGATATGCTGCTTGATGCTTAAATAAGAAATTATAGAAGTCAAATCTTGCTTTAAGGTCAGCATCACCAACGGGGTTATCCATAATTGTAATATTAGCTTTACTTGCTAGAGAAATGATTGCAAAAAACAATGATTTTTCATTGTTATGTAGACTAGCAAATTTTGCATCTAGTTTAATTCCAAAATATAATAATAATTCATAAGCATAATAATTATCCCATTTAGGATAATTTGTTGCCATTAAATTAAATATATCAACTAGTCTAATATGAGGAGGAAACTTAGTGTCATTAGGGATAAAGCATACGCGATTATCAATGGCACCATTATTCCAAAAATTAATTCCATCAAGGTGAATTGTACCTGTTGATGGTTTGTTTTTTGCACACAATAGATTAAGTAAATCGCGACCATTAGAGTCACTTTTACCAATAATTGCATATACTTTTTTCTCTAAGAAGTTAAATGAAAAGTCTTTAATAAGTTGCTTACCACTTTTTTCGTATGATAAGTTTTGACATACTAAAACTGACATCTTCATACCTCCTTTTTACTGCTTCCATTTTAACAAAAAACTATCATTAAATCAATATTTAATGATAGGAAATTTTCGCATATTAATGTATTTTAACTGTACCATTCGTAAGATTAATTAAAGTAGATACATAATCTTCATATTTAGAAATTGGTACTCTATATTCTAAAAATACATTTTCTTTATATTCTTGATTTACTTTTTCTTCGTTTGACAAGAGTTTTAATATCTGGGTAGTATAAGTATAATCAAAACTAAATGCTAAATTTTTGTATTCAATGATCTCTACTAAATTAGCGTTATTAATAGCTTCGCTAGTAGCATTAGCATAAGCTCTAACAAGTCCCCCTGCTCCTAACTTTATTCCACCAAAGTATCTAGTTACAATACAAATAACATTAGTAATATTGTTATTCTTTAAACAGTTATAAATAACAATACCGGCTGTTTGACTTGGTTCGCCATCATCTTGATATTTATAAGTGTTACCATCACCGATTATATAACTATAACAGTTATGGGTAGCATCATAATACTTTTTAGATATAGCTTTAAGCGCATCTTGAGCTTCACTAATTGAAGCAACAGGTATTAGGTTAGTGATAAAGATACTCTTCTTAATTTCAATTTTAGTTTCTATCGGATTATTAATTTTATACATGATTAGACCTCACTTAATTATAATTCAATTATTATTGATTTAAAAGTAAAAACGCAATTGATAAATAAAATAAAATAATATATAATGTAATTTGGATAAATATGAAATACAAAAATATATAGAAAGGTAAGCTATGGATAATTTATACTTAGATCGCGGTAAAGAAGTTTTAAAGATCTTAATCAGCAACGGTTATGAAGCTTATTTCATTGGTGGGGTTGTGCGCTCTGCCATTTTAGGCGTTGATTGCGACCTAATCGATATTACCACAAGCGCTACACCTGATGCGGCTAGAGTAATCTTTTCCTCATGTGAAGTAACTGATTATAAACCTGGTAGCATTAAGTTAATTTATGCTGATTATCCATTCATCTTATCCACATTCAGAAATGAAGAATATTCTGATCGCCGTACTCCGATTAGATATCACTATTCTAAGAGCTTACTTGAAGACTTATCGAGACGTGATTATACAATGAACGCTATTGCGATGAATCATAATTCAAAACTAACAGATGCTTATGATGGTTTTGGCGATATTAAAAATGGCCGAATTAGACCAATTGGTAAAGCTAAAACAAGATTTAAAGAAGATCCAATTAGAATCTTAAGAGGAATCAGATTTGTTAGTGAATTAGATTTTAATTTAGTTAAAGGCGTAAGTAGCGCCATGAAATCATGTGCTAAATTATTAAATAGAGTTGATCTAAAAGATATATGTTACGAATTAAAGAAAATCATTAATGGTCAAGCTGCTAAAAAAGCCGTTAAATTATTGGTTAGTACTAATGTTTATAAATACTTACCATCTCTAAGAAAAGGATGTGTAAAGTTAGCTAAGAAGTATGCAAAGATTGATTATGAAGAATTCTTACTTTTATGCTTTGTTTTAAATGATAATTTGAATGAAGATTATCTAGATTATGTGGATAATATTGAAATGTTTAAGAAGACATATAATCTAATTCTTACTAATCCAAAATGTAAATTTGATACGCTTACTTTATTCTCATATGGCTTAGATTCATGCTTATCTGCTCATAAGATTAATCGCCTTCTTGGAAAGAGCCACTCTTCTGATAAGAACATTAGAAGAGCATACAACGCTTTAATTATCAAAAAGACATGTGATTTAGAATTTAAAGGCGAAGATATTTTAGAAATCTGTAAAGGTCAATCAGCTCAATATATTCAAGTATTAGTTGATAATATCATTTATAAAGTATTAACACGTGAGATACCTAATGAATATGGAGCTATTAAAGCATATTGTTTAAGTGAACTAGAACAAAATGGCTTTACTGAATATGATTCTAAAGATGATTATCTATATCACGATGGCATCGTTGGTAAACGCAGTGAAGACATCAACGAAGATATGTTAGTTGATGTTAATGAATTAAATAGAGTATTAGATGGCCCAGTTGTTAATACACCTGATAATATTGCGCCAGCTAGCCCTGTTTATAGCGAAATAGAAAAAGAGCCATCAAGTCCAATCGAAAAAGACTTAACAGATCATAGAATCGATATGTTAGAGAAAAGATTAAACGAACAAGAACAACAAATCCATGAAAAAGATGCTCAACTTGAAGAGTTATTAAAAGAATCACGTCAAACTAAAATTAAAAAAGATGTTGATCAAATGGTTAAAGGTAATATGGATTTAATCAATGATATGGATTTTGTGGATGTAAGTGATGAAGAAAAACAAGAATTATCACGTAAGATTAAAAAGTTATATATCGATTTTATAAATAACTCAGGAAGTGAAGACGATGAAAATTAAAGATTATACATTTGGAAGCGATGTAACAGATTTAGTCGTTCGCTTGTCTGATGTTCATATTCGTAAGACTACAGCTGGTGCTGATTATGCTAGTATGTTAGCGTATGATGGATGCGATACCATTGAAGCTAAGATTTGGTCATTTAGTGATGAAATCAAAAGTAAACTTAGCAATGGGGAAGTTTATAAAGTTGTTGGTAAATTCAAAGATTATCAAGGCAAGATGCAACTTAATATTACAGATATTGAGTTAGCAGGTGAAGACATCGATAAATCAGCATTTTATGAAAAAGCTAAAATGAGTTTAGAAGATTTAAAAGAAACTATTTTAAATCATGTGGATATGATTGAAAACAAAGTATTAAAAGAAGTAACATCTAATATCATTTCTAAATACTATACCCCTTTCTTTTCTCATCCAGCTGCTGTATCAATGCATCATAATTATATTTCTGGACTTGCATATCACACATATTCAATGCTAATGCTAGCAAATGGCTATTTAAAACTATATAGTTATCTAAATAGAGATTTGATTTATGCTGGTATCATTTTACACGATATCGGTAAAGTAATTGAATTGAGTGGAGCTAAAGGAACCGAATACACATTTGAAGGTAAAATGCTAGGTCATATTTCTATTGGTAGTAATATAATTTATGCAACCGCTAGAGATTTAGGTTATGAACATAGTGAAGAAGTAACATTACTTAATCATATTGTTTTATCTCATCATGGAGAGATGGAATTTGGTTCTCCAAAAGAACCACTAATTCCAGAAGCATTAGTGATTCATTTAGTAGATTTAAGCGATTCTAAGCTAGCTGCGCTAGATAAAGAATTCGCGAAAATTAAAAAAGGAGAATTTACTCAAGCGATGAATCAATTCGATCGTAAGAGCTTCTACTATCCTAATATTGATAAATAAAAGGCAAAACGCCTTTTATTTTTTTATTTAAAATTAAATTAGTCTTAAAATATAAATAATTGTAGTTAGCAAATAATTATTTAATTATTGAAAACACTATTAAAAAGTGATATAATCGTTATAGTGTTTTAAAAACAAGGGAGTGAAAAAATATGAATGCTAAGAAAATACTAATGCGTACACTACCTTTAGCAGCTGTTATTTTAATAATTGTTGCTGTGGCTGTTGTATGTTCAGTTGTACCTCGTAGCCAAAGTAAGGCCAAGTTATCAGATAAATATGCTGATCAAGACTTCTTAAAGGTTGGAGATATTGCTGTAAGTAATCAAAGTGCATATGAATTATTATCTAAATCATATGGTAATAGTGCACTTATTGAACTAGTTGATACATATCTAGTTAACAAAATTACTTCACCTACTGGTGAAACTTATTTAGATAAAGCTAAAGCCGACGTAGATGGCTTTGACAAATGGTTATCTGATTCTATCTTCTCAAGTGGTAGAGAGGTTGATAAGCTAGCAGATGATGCTACTGCTGAAGAAATCGAAGAAGCTCAAAAAGCTGATGAAGAAACAGTTGCTAATTTCTTTGATGTAGCAATTTCTTCATACAACGTGACAAGCGTTAAAGAAGTTAAAGATGTTTATACTTATCAATATGCTAAGTATTTATATACTTTAGATTATTTAATGGATGACACTGTTTATAGTTATGCAAATGATACATTTACATTAATTAACAAGTATTTATCATTCGCTTTAAGTTACGGAAAAGATGTTTTAGATTTAAGCAATGATAAATTAGCTGATTTAGAAAAAGCAGTATATGGTGTTAGAGATGAATATGCTAAGAAGTTATTCGAACTTGTAAACGTAGAATACAAAGAAGTTAAGACTAAAGGCTCTTACAATTCTAAAAAGTTCTCTACAATCGATACTGAAAGCTTAAGCCATGTTACATTTGCAGCTAGAGTTAGCGATAAAGATGTAAATACACAAGCTGATATTGAAAAAGTAATGGCAATCTATGATCAATTCTTAGATGCATTATGTGCAAAACTAAATGAAGCTGGCGCAACATTTGCATCTACAAATGCGATGGTTGAAGATGATGATGCTCCAAGCATCTCTACAACTTATTCTTCTAAATATGAAAAAGATTTAGTTGATGAATATTGGGCAATTTACGTTAAGTTCAATACAACTGATGAGCGCGACAATGCTTTAGCACAAATCGGTGTTCAAATCGTTGATTATATTTGGGTAAATGCAGCTCAATATAAAGCAGCATATGATGAAGCAATCGCAGCTGAAGACGCAACTGAAGCTACAGCTAAAGAAGCAGCAATTGAAGCAAGTAAGTTAAGTGCTGATGCAGCTTTATCAGCCATGGTTAAGTTATATAACAACTATAACTCTACATATACTCTTCAAGAAGGTACTCATAAACTTACAAGAACTGAAGCAATTGATGCTACAGGTCTTGCTACACTTAATTCATTAGTTAATGAATGGTTAGCAACTGGTTTATATGATGCAGAAAAAGGCTTAAATGCAGATGGATCTAACTTCAATATTGAAGATTATAATGAAGGTGGAAGCAAAGAAGATTTAGATGTTTATAACTTCATATCTAAATTCCATTTCACATATTCTGATTTATCTAAAGTTTCATCTACATTCCAAACTTTAGTATCATCTACTTTAAAACAAGGTTTAACTGCTTATAACTTAACAAAAGATTCTGAAGAACATAAATTTGATTTAAATAAAGTTTATGGTCCATCATCTTCTGCTAACTCTACATTAGTAGTATTAAAACTTGGCCAAAGCTCTGCTAAAGGATATGGTAAAGCTTGGGCTGATTTAACAGCTGAAGAACAAAAAGCTAAAACTATTGAATATATCGCAAGCGGTGCAAAAGATGCATACACTACATCTAAGACTACAACTGCTTTCAACGAATTAAGAAGTGAAAAAGGCTTATTAATTTATGATGATACATTTGAAGAAAACTACATTTCTTCAGTTGATTCAAACTTTGAAGCTAGTAAGAAAAAGAGCAAAGTTTTAGTTGCTAAGATAGATGATTTAGAATTAAGCGCTGATGTAATGTTTGAAAAGATGGCTAAAGATCATGGCCTAATTAACGTTATGACTCTTTACGAACAAGATTATTTCATTCATAGTGAATGGAGTAGATTAAATGAAGTTTATGATTCAGCTAAAGGTAAATGGTTAGAAAAGACTGATGCTTATAAAGAAGTAATTTCAGAACCATTAAAGAATGCTCAAAATACATATGATTACTATAATGCATATTATCTACAATATGGTTATGGCACTATGACTTGGGAAGAATTCTTAACTAACTTATATGGATCATATGGCGTTAAGACTACTGATGATCTTAAGATGTATTTCGTATATCAAGATGCTCAAACAAGATATTCTAAGAGATATCATGAACTTGGAAGCTTTGAAAATGGTGAATTCACATTAAATAACATTTATAATGATGATGCTACTCTAAACTTAACTAATGGCACAAAGAGTTTATGGGATGTATTATTCACTAATGGTGCTACAACATCTTATAACAAGATGTCAGAAATTGATAACAAAGCCGATTGGTTCAGTGTAGCTGGCTGGCATGTATTAGTATGCGTTAAAGATGCAAGTGGAAATACTGTTGATCCTAAAGATTGGACAGATGCACAAGTTTACTACGCAGAAGAATTATATGGTAAGATGCTAGATGTATTAAAAGCATCTGAAGTTGATAACCGTCAATCAAGCATTAATACAGTTATTGATTCATGGAAGAATGTTCCAGTTTTAGATTATGAATTATTAGCATATGATGAAAATGGTGATATCGATACAACTGGTCAATATCAAAGTGCAAAACTTAATGGTGAAGCATATGAATTTGCTGTTTATAAGACTTTAGGATTATCACTAGTTTGCGAAACTATTTCAACTATCACACCTAGTGAAGCTAGCAATTACGATACTGATTTCGTTAATGCTGTTAAAGCAAGTTATAAACGTTTAATCAACAACGCAGATGGTGAAGAAGAAACACAAACTGGCTTAAGCGCAATCTATGGTGAAGATGTAGCATTTGATGATACAGCTTATACTAGCACATTTGATGGTGCAAAATACGTTAGAGGCGCATTTGGTTACCACATTTATGTAGCAACTACTGTTACTGCATATGGTAAATATTCTGTAACTGTTAACAGTGAAAAAGTAGAATTAGATTATGATTTAAGCTACTTAACTCCAGAAACTATTATCTATCTTGCACGTGATGTAGATCACGCAAGAATCGACGATACACTAGTTGCTAAACTTGGTGAAGCTTCAGAATTAGCTAAAGTATTTGCTGGTTGGTATAATGATACATATGCATACGATGGTGTATTCAAAGATTTAGTAGATAAAGTTAGAGCACTTACTTCAATTCAAATTGGTAAGTTAAGTGATCCTGCTAACAAGAATTCAGAATCTTATTATGTAACTGCAGCAAGCGAATGCGGAAGCAACGATAGATTAAAATATGCTCAAAAGACTTATTTACAAGATTTATTAACTGATTATGTTAATGCAATCATCACTAAGTTCTACACTCCAGTTCTCAAAGATGTAGATGGCACTAATACTAATTATGGTCTTGCATATACATTATTCTTAGATCAAATGAGCGGTAATGATTTTAACTTCAATGCTAACTTCGCAGTTGTTAAGAACATCGATTTAAGCGATGGCTCTGTAAACTTCGTAGATGAAGATGGTAATAAGACTGCTTACAACTATACAGCAAGAAACGGTCTTACAACTCAACAATTCATCTTCAAGTATATGTTAGAAACAGTTACTGAAGATTTAACTTATGCTAAGGAATTTACTTGCAAACTAGTTAATATTCCTTACGAAGAATAGTATTTAAGAATAGGTAGATTATCTACCTATTCTTTTTTTATTTCTATCATTTAATAATTACAATTTTAATGATATAATCTATATACAAAGGTTAAGATTATGAAATATCAAATTATAGCAAGTGGATCTGAAGGTAATTTAGTATATATTGAAGCGGGAGGTGCCAAAGTATTAATTGATGCAGGTATCTCTTTTAAACAAGCGTGCTTACGTTTTGATTTAAAAAATATGCAAATTGATGCAATACTAGTTACGCATGAACACTCAGATCACGTTAGACATCTAGCAATGTATTTAAAAAAGACTAAAGCTTCTTTATATATAAATGAAGCATCATTTAAAGAACTTGTTCATAAACAAGGATTTGATTATCATGGATATGATATTAAATATATTGAGGCTAATAAGAAATATAAAATTAAAGAATTGATCTTTATGCCACTAATCTTAAGTCACGATGTTACTAATTGTTTTGGTTTCTTGTTTGTATATAAAAAAGCAAGTCTAGCTTATATTACTGATACTGGTTTTATTAAAACACCATATATAACTTTACTTCAAAATGTTAAGCATTTGATTATTGAATCAAATCATGATATTCAAATGTTAAATGAATCATCTAGGCCAAGAGAATTGAAAAACAGAATTCTTTCAATTTATGGTCATATGTCAAATATAACTTGTGGAGAAGTGCTAAATAAGATTCTAAAATCTAAAAAGTTAGAGTGTGTAACGCTTGCTCATTTAAGTAGAGAATGTAATACACCAGAAGTAGCTGTTGATACGGTATTAGAACACATTGAAGGTGATTATCTACCGACTATTAAAGTAGCAAAGCAATATGAAGCATTAGAAGTAGAAGAGATTAGCGAAGATGATTAAAATAGTATGCGTAGGTAAAATTAAAGAAGATTATTTAGCAAAAGGAATAGAAGAATATTTAAAAAGATGTTCTCCTTTTAGTAAAATTAGTATTATTGAAGCTAAAGAAGTAAATACGCTTGATGAAGATAAGAATAAAAAAGAAGAAGGAAAAGAAATCTTATCATACATTAAAGATGATGAATATGTAATAAGTTTAGAAATTGAAGGTAAGATGTTAACTAGCGTTGAGTTAGCTAATCTAATCAATGAGAAATTTACATATGGATATCCAAACATTACATTCGTAATCGGAGGATCAATTGGCTTATCAAGTGATGTAATAGCAAGAGCAAACTATCATTTATCATTTGGTAAGAATACTTATCCTCATCAATTGATGAGATTAATCTTGATGGAACAAATATATAGATCATTCATGATTATTAATAATCATAAATATCATAAATAGGAGTAAATATGTTTAAGTTACATAGCAATTTTAGTCCAACCGGAGATCAGCCAGTTGCAATTGAAAAATTAGTTAATAATTTAAAAAATGGTGTCAAAGCCCAAACTTTGCTTGGAGCAACTGGTACTGGTAAGACTTATACAATTGCTAATGTAATTAAAGAATATGGTAAAAATACTTTAGTGCTTGCTCACAATAAAACTCTAGCTGGACAACTTTATGGAGAATTAAAATCATTCTTTCCCGAAAATAGAGTAGAATTCTTTATTTCATATTATGATTATTATCAACCAGAAGCATATGTAGCGATGAAAGATTTATATATTGAGAAGGATTGCTCAATTAATGATGATATCGATCAAATGCGTCATAGCGCTGTATCTAGCTTGCTTACTGAAAAGGATGTAATTGTTGTTAGTAGTGTAAGTTGTATTTATGGAATAGGTGATCCTGAAGATTATAAAAACAATATGTTAATTTTAAGAGTAGGTGATGAAATTAATAGAAACGACTTACTTGAAAAATTAGTATCTTTACAATATAAACGCAATGACTTTTCTTTAGAACGTGGTACGTTTAGAGTAAAAGGTGATATCGTTGATATCATATTAACCGGGATGGCTGAAGAAGTGATAAGAATTGAGTTTATGTTTGATGAGATAGAAAAGATCAAACTTCTCGACCTTTCCACAATGCATCCTAAAGCATCTAAACAAATTGTTACAATTTACCCTGCTACTTTGTTTTCTATAAGTGAAGCAAAACTTAAAGAAGGTATTAGAAGGATAAAGCTAGAACTAGAAGATAGAATTAAATATTTTAATGATAATGGTAAACTCTTAGAAGCTGAAAGAATAGCGCAACGTACAAGATATGATTTAGAAATGTTAGAAGAGATTGGTACTTGTAGTGGGGTAGAAAATTATTCAAGACACTTATCTTTGCGTGATGAAGGTGAAACACCTTATACTTTAATGGATTTCTTTAATAATGACTTTTTGTTAGTTGTGGATGAATCACATGTTACACTTCCTCAAGTTAGAGGAATGTATAATGGTGATAGAGCTAGAAAAGAAAGTTTAGTTGAATATGGTTTTAGACTTCCAAGTGCTTTGGATAATAGGCCACTTAAATATAATGAATTTGAAAAGAAAATTGATAAAGTAATATATGTATCAGCTACCCCAGGCGATGAAGAAAAAGCTAAGAGTGCTGAGATTGTAGAACAAATTATTAGACCAACGGGCTTACTTGATCCTATTGTAGAAGTAAGAAGAACGGATGGTCAAATTGATGATTTAGTAGCTGAAATTAAAAAACGTATAAGTGCTAACGAAAGAGTACTTGTTTTAACTTTAACTATAAAAATGAGTGAAACCTTAACTAATTACTTAAAAGATATAGGAATTAAAGTAGCATACTTACATTCAGAAATTAAATCATTAGAAAGAATGGAAGTAATTAGAAACTTACGTAATGGAACGGTTGATGTCTTGGTTGGTATTAATCTACTTAGAGAAGGATTAGATATTCCGGAAGTTAGTTTAATAGCAATACTAGATGCCGATAAAGAAGGTTTCTTAAGGAGTGAAACATCGCTAATTCAAATTATAGGACGTGCTGCAAGAAATGCTAATGGTAAAGTTATAATGTATGCGGATAATATGACTAAGTCGATGGAAAACGCGATTATTGAAACATATAGAAGAAGAAGTATTCAAGAAGAATACAATAAAGAACATAATATTATTCCTAAGACTATTATTAAAGATATTAGTGATGACTTAATTATTACTAAAGATAGTGGTTCTAGTATTGATGTAGCTGACTATGATAAGATGAGCAGTCTTGAAAAGAAAGCAATTATTGCTAAACTTGAAATTAAGATGAAGCAAGCTGCTAAAGAACTTAATTTTGAAGAAGCAATGGGGCTTCGTGATATAATATTTGAAATAAGAGCGAGTATGTAGAAAGGAGAAAAATGATGGATGAAGCTAAGAAAAAAGTAGTAGTAGGCTTATCAGGTGGAGTTGATAGTGCTGTTGCTTGTATAGTTTTATTAAAAGCAGGATATGATGTGGAAGCAATGTTTATGCGTAATTGGGATTCATCCATCAATAATGATGTACTTGGTAATCCTAATGATCCAAATGATACTTGTCCTCAAGAAAAAGATTATATGGATGCAATGGATGTCGCTAAGAAACTTGGTATTTAACTACAGAGAATCGATTTTGTAGCTGAATATTGGGATAATGTATTTAAATATTTTATTGAAGAATATAGTGCAGGACGTACTCCTAACCCTGATATTTTATGCAAT
>JAFZWP010000001.1 GCA_017617065.1 Bacilli bacterium | reverse complement strand
GCAACTGTACCAGTAGCCTGTGTATGAACTGGACATTTAATCTTATTCATAACATCGATAATCGCATATCCAGAGGTTATTTCACCACCAGGACTTTGAATAATCATTTTAATTGGTTTATCAGCAGCTTCTGATTCTAATACATATAATTGCATAACAATAGATGCTGCCATTTCTGCATTAATTTCTCCTTGTAAGAAAATAATACGATCTTTATAAGCACGTGTAGCCAAATCCATATAACGTTCGTTACCATTTGGATCAATATAGGTTACACCAGGTGTAGTTAACATAATAACTCCTTTTGTTATACGTATAATATAGTATATAATTTATATAATGTAAAGCCAATTATTTATAAAATTCGCCTATTTCATTTAATAAGGATACAATAACTGAAGTAATTTCTTGCGGATCACCTTGCTTTAATAAAATACTAGCAATTACTTTACCTAAGGTATTACTCATTTCTTCAGTAAATCCTCTAGTTGTAATAGCAGGTGTACCCAAACGAATACCTGTACAATCCGAAGGCTTAATATCACCAGTAATCATATTTTTATTACAAATAATATGATTAGCTGTTAGCATATCTTCAGCTTCTTTACCTGTTATACCAGCGCCTTTAACATCAATAAGAATCATATGATTTTCTGTTTCATCACCACTTACAAAACGTAATTTATGATCTATATCTACTTCTTTAATACCATTAATCAAAGCTTGCATGTTAGTATGTACTTGATTAATATAATCTTTAAATTCAGGCTGTAATGCTTCAATAAATGCTTGAGCTTTAGCTGCTACTGCTGCTTGATTAGTACCACCTGCATTAGCTGGAAATACTGCTTGATTAATTTTCTTACAATAATCTGGATTATTCCATAAAATAATTGCAGAGCGTGGGCCTCTTAAAGTTTTATGAGTAGTAGTTGTAACAACATCTGCCCATTGTGTTGGATCATATTTATCTTCCCAAACATGAGTAGCAATAAATCCACTAAAATGCGCCATATCTGTCCAAAGAATACATTTCTTAGCTTCAATAGCTTTTTGTATTTCTTCATCTGATATAGCTACATCTTCTGGAAATTCAGTATCAATTTCTAAATCAGTATTATATTGATCTACAATTTCACGAATCTTTTGAAAGTCTATTTTATGAGAATACGCAGAATATCCTGTAATCAACAATCTAGGTTTAACTTCATATAATCTTTTCTTTAACTCATCATAATCTAATTTTTCATTTATCAATTCATAATTATGATTTTCATAAAATCTACCAGAATGTGTAAATTTACTTCCATGTGTTAAATGAGCCATGGTAGAAAGGCTAGCAGACAATGTTCTATCACCTGGTTTACAAAAAGCATAATAAACACAAGTATTAGCATGTGAACCTGACATTGGTTGTACATTAGCAAAATTAACTCTAAATAATTCGCATGCTTTAGCAATACAATATTCTTCTAATTCATCAATAACTTCACAGCCTGCATAATGTCTACCTTGTTTAGACACAGATAAAGGATAACCTTCTGTATAAGGCACAGAACAAACAGAACCCATTAAATCTAATATATCTTGAGAGGGATAATTCTCAGATGCAATAAGTACTAATTCGTTATTTAATTTATCTTTTTCTTTACTAACAATTTGATTTAATGTTTTATCTATCATTAATTACTCCTTTTTAAAAATTGGCGCTCCCTGTAGGACTCAAACCTACGACCTTATCTTTAGAAGAGATTTGCTCTATTCAGCTGAGCTAAGGGAGCATTATCTTTGTATTTGTAATGGTTTACCTAGAAGCATTGATTTTAATTCATTTAATTTACTATAAAAGAAACTCCATGCATCCTCTTGTAAATCAAAATCTATAAGCTTCCATATATTATTTTCTCTAAGCTTCACCACCCAATTTGCATTTACTTTTGTTGGTAATAATATATTTTGTTGCGCTTGTTCTAGTACCGCATCCGTCATTTCTTATTTCCTTATTATATTATAGAATTAAATATTAGTAAAGCAAAAATTAGACTAATTTTCTATATAAAAAAATTCCTCAGAATTAACTGAGGAAATTATTATACCATTCCATAAACTGATTCATATTAAAGAATTCAATCCAATTCAAGTTGTTTTCTTTTACTGTTTGTCTCTTTAATGGATCACGAATTGTCCAAACTTTAATTGCATCTTTATATCTTGAATTCAATATATTCTTTCCAATTTTATTTTTTAATCGATCTTCCCAATCTTTTAATTGTTTTTGGTGTAATATATTGTTTTTATTATAAGGTTCTTTTCCATGGCTCCAAGTACCTTGATATTCAATATAAAGATTTAAATTTGGAATATAAAAATCACAATCAAAAGGATATTCTTCTGATTTATATTGCCTTTCTACGGCAGTAAATTTATTAATTAATAATTTATATATTTCTTCTTCTTGTTTTGAAGTTACTGTAGTATGATTACGCTTTGTAGTTTCAGTTTTCTTTTTCTTAGTACTTTCTAATTTAGATATGTTATCTACACCATATTTTTTAATACAAGTTTGTACCTGTCTATCTCGTATTTCTTTTACTTTGGTTACATTATCATATCCATATTGTAATAATATTGTTTTTCTAGTATTAATGTTTGCTTGTTTTCTCGATTTTCTACAGTTAAATAGTTTAATAAAATTATCTATTGTGCCATGACTCACTTCAAATAATATACATAAATCATCTCTTTTAACATTACAATTTAAAAACAAATATATAAAATCATCTTTATCTGGATATTCAGATAAATGAAAACCATCATTTTTCTTTAAAGGATTTTTTATATAATCTCTTTTTAATTTTGAGACATTAACTTGATATTTTATTATTATTTCTTCTTTAGTCATTTTTAAGAAAAATCCTCCGGGTAGTGAACCGGAGGAAACTTTTTTATACCATTTTAGAATTCAGTCACTACTCTAAATTCTAACCCTATATTATTATATAGAACTATAATTTTAGAATATTAACCTATTTTTTATTTATTCATCGGCGAAAGAATCAAAATATCCCTGAATATATACAAATGGGGTTCCTTTTGATCCACTTCCGGAAGTTAAATCCATCAAAGATCCTAATAAATTAACATATCTACGAGGAGTAGTACCTTGACTAGACATATTTCCTTTTAAGTCCATTTTAGAAGAATTAATCTCTTCTTTAATTGCTAAGTTTAATTCTTCACCTTTTAACTCTTTATACTTGTCATCTGCAAAATTTTTAATTTTAATTTCATTAGGAGTACCTTCTAAGCCTAAAGTATAAGCTGGAGATACAGTTCCATCTGCAAATTCCCAAATACCAGAATCCGGGTCCTTATAACAACCATCTCCATATACCATTACTTCAATTTTTTTACCAGTTTCAGTATAAATCTTACCTTGAACTTTTTCTACAATATTTTGTGCATAATTTTTAGATGGAAATAATTTTAACATTTCTTCAGAAGCTTTGTTTGATCCATACAAACCATAATCACATTTATCTTTACAGATGTCAGCTAAAGTGCATTGATTATAAACCCTAACATAATCATGACCTGTAGTAAAATACATTCTAGCATCTATTACAAATGGATCCTCTTTATAAATAAAAAGCAATTCTTTATTTTTTATATCATCAATAATTTCACATTCTTTACCTTCACCTTCTACAATTGATTTATAATATTCATCATAATTTAATTTAGTAAAAGGATGATTTTTTATTACATTACCAACTTCATCAACCGGTGGCATAATAATAACTACTTTTTTACCAGCTCCTCTAGCGATTGCTTTTAAAATCATTGCAAAACGATTACGAGAATAAATTGGTCTATCTACAAATATTACATCTGCATTATTACTAATGTTTCTAATTTCTTCTGCTACTTCATCAATTGTTACATAATTACCTTCACACCTAGCTACAATGGATTCAGTAATACCCAACACATCTTTATCTTTAATTTCTATACCAGAATTCAAAACAGTATCTACTACTATTTGAATTAAATCATCACCTTGTTTTACAATAGGTGCTCTTAAGCCATACGAAGCTGTTCCAATGGTTCTTGCCATTTTATTTTCCTTTCTTTTTAGATGATTTTTTAGTTTTCTTTTTATTAGTATCTTTACTTTTTTGCATTTCTATAATCATATATGAATATAAATCAAATAAAGTAGTTAAAAATACAAATACAATAATCATTTCAACCAAAAATCTTATATAAGGTACTGCTAATAATGCATAACCAACTAAGATTGTTAATATTGTATATATAAATGCTTTTAATGCTACTTCTGTATCTTGATCCATTATTTACTCCTTGTTAATTTTCGTTTTAACCTATATATAGAATTATCTAATTTTACTAACCATTTACCATAAATTTTCCATCTTCTAATAATTTTATTCATAATCCATTTATCTGCCGGAGCTATAAAATCTTCTTCTTTAGATTCCCATTTCTTTTTTAGTTTGATTGGTTCGCCTTTTTTATTTGTTTTAATTTTACCATGCATATCTACTTTATATTCACAATTCCAATCACAATTAAAATAGTTAGGTTCCCAATCTATTTCATCATACCAATTTAATAAAGAATACGGTATAAAATCTAAATTAAACCCCTTACCTTTAAGATAATTACATCTATCTATAATCCATTTCATATCCATAAAATCAATGGGTTTATATACTCGTTTTGCTTCACCCTCATCATCAGAAATTACCATAGGTTTACAACATCTAAATAAAATATAACGAAAACAAGCATAATATTCACGATTATCTCTATTTAACCAATCAGTATATATAATCATTATTTGATTCCTTCTTTTATAGATTTAACCACATCTTTTAAACTTTGTACGTGTGATTTCCAAGTTTTTTCTATGTCATCAAAGGCATATAATCCTTTATCAAAGCAATGTTCTTGAATTACACTTCTAAAATCAGCATAATTAGTTCCATCTACACCCCATTCATCCATTAACTCTAATAAATGAGGTTTACCATAAGTTAATTCATGTTTCCAAAGATCAGAAGTATCTATAGGAATCTTATCTACACCTTCAAATATCTGTTTAGCTGCTTCTACTCTTTTTTCATCTATTTCAGGATTCATCACATCTTTTTCAAATTCATCAAATGCTTCATCATCTAATTCTGTAACTTGATCTGGCTGCCAATATCCTACATCATCATCTTCTTCACTAGGAGTAGTCAACCAATCATATGTTTCTTTACTCATTTTTATAGTACCGGTGATTTCATCTGGTTCAGGAAAAGACCTATCATTCAATTCATCTATTAAAGCAGAATTAGCATTAAATGGAACACCAACAACATCACCTCTATAAGCAATACTCAAACCATCATTATTAGGATATAAACCTACCATAATCCCATCTTTTAATCCATTTATCTTAAAACAAATAAATTTTTCTTGATTATTAGCATTAGTAATAGTTATTTCAGAAGTTGGTATTTCAACAATAGTAGCATCTACAAATTCAAAAGCAATATCTTCACATATATTTTTATAATCCCAGGTTTTTGCTTCATTTATATTTTCTGTCCATTCAAAATCTAATGCACCAACGCCTGGCTCAGCATTTTCTTTTTCCCAAGCAAACTGTTTAGGATAATAAACTTTATTGTCTTTACCCAAAACTTTAAATGTATATTTCATTATTGCACCTTTTTAGTTATTGCATTTAAAATTCTACCATACTTTAATATACTAATTTCACCTTCCATTAATAATAAATCTTTATTATGCTTTAATTTCTTATTATGTACATTATATTGTTCGCATTCAAAAGGTAAAGCCAATAAGTAACCTAACAAATCACGAGCCTTAATCTTTACTATATCCGATACTTCATCTGGATTTACTGAAAAAGCATCATAATTACGAGGTATTTTATAAAGATAGATATAAGCAAACGCATGATCGTGTTTAACTTCTGTATCTAATTTCCAAGCATCTACTTCTATTAACTCCAATTTTCTTGGATCTAATTGAAAACCTAATTCTTCTGCAGTTTCTCTATAAGCAGTATTGATAGGTTCTTCACCTGCCATAACATGTCCAGAAGCAGAAGTATATAATTTATCTGCATCTGCTCTTACTTGAAAATATACAAATCCTTCATCATCATATAACCATACATGAGCAGTCTTATGCCAAATACCTTCTTTATGAACAATATCTCTATCTACAGCTTCTATTGTTTTTAAATTTTCATCACAACAATGCAGCATTTCAGTCATACATGTCTCCTTTAAACATTTCATTAAATGCTTGATTACACTTTGCTAAGCTTTCATTCCATTCTTCATCGCTACCTGTATCACTTATATATTTATAACAACTAAATGGAATACCATTCTCTGGATCAGTGCATACTTTAGCAATAGCATAAGATTCCATATCTACCAAATCAAAGTCATTATCCCAATCTGTTACAAAACTATCTCCTGTATAACAAACCTTATTATACATCCATTGTGTTTCTAATTTAATTTCTGGATATATAATTGATGGAGTTTTCCAATCTCTATCTACAACTTTTCCTATCTGATAAATTTTATCTTTTTCTACTTTATTAGGATTACCACCGGCTGTACCTATATTAATAATATCAGTAACGCTATAATTATCAATAAGCCATTGCGTTGCCATTGCTGCATTTATTTTACCAGCATCCGTATACAAAATATTATGAATATTTGATGTAAACTCTTCTTCAAAAGCTACTACAAACCAGGTATGTATACCATAATTATTAATAACTACTTTCATTTTAAACCCTTTACTTTATATAGAATTATATTTGTCACAATACTAATTTTTAAATTTTTTCCATTTCATTTTATTTTTTTACTGTTCTAATTAAATAGTATAGATATTTGTCTAATTTATTTTTACCCGGGAATAAAGAAATTAAAATGGCTATTAAATCAAATCTGGATCCAGAGATAAAGGTGGAAGTACTAATTAAACTAGCCTTTGGAATTCCTTTTGATATGCTAACCGCTGAGTATGGCTTATCAAAAAATAAAATAATAAACTTAAGGAAAAATAATTATAAACTCTTTAATAGTTTCTTTGAACATTGGCGTATATTAAAAGAAATTGCAATTTTAGGATTATGCCCAAAATATGAAAGAGCATTAAATATAGTTAAGAAATTTTATAAAGATAAAATTGTAATTGTATCAGAACATCAGATTCTATATAAAGGGGAATTAATTAATATGAATACAGTTGTAGAAATGGCAGATGCAATTCTCCAAAAAGATAATATCTGTTGTTTTAAAGAATTGACTGATATTCGTAATTTTTATTAAAAGGGGAATTTATGAAAAAATGGAAAATAAAAGAAGCTACATTTAATTCGCTTAAAGAATTAAATGAATATATTGCTGAAAATGATATAGCACCAAGTAACTTAATAAAATATGATACAATATATGAAAGTTTAAAGCAAAAAACAAGATATGTAATTACATATTGGTCTATAAAGGAGTAAATTAATGATTACAACAACTAATATTCAAATTCCAGATGGATTAACAGAACAGGAATGGGCAGAACAAACACCTGGTGTTTATATGAATCTTATTGGTTTAGCTGGTAAAAATCCAGTAGATGGAAAATATCATTTTGCACCCATTAAGTATTCTGATGTAAATATGGAAGGTGAAAAAGTTAAATATGGCGATGGTAGAGAAGCCACTGTATTATTTTCTTGCTTAGCAATGGAATATAAAAATAAAAAAGAAGTCTATGATATGTGGTGGGCTAAAGCAAGAGAAGCTGTTGAATCATTAAAAGAACAAGAAAAGATTGAAACTTATGTTAAACAAAATAACATGGATTTAAAAGATCTTAGAAGATCGGGTGCATTGGAAGAAGAAAATGATGCAGAATAAAGTAAAGTTAATTGCTGAAGCATTAGGCATACCAGAATCGACAGTGTGCCTAGTACTTTATTCATACCTCGCTGAAACTACTCAAGAAATAGTAGAAGAAGGTAGTGCTAAGACTTTATTTGGTGAAATGTATTTAGATGATAATAATCAATTACAGCTAAAAAGAAAAAAGTTTGGCTTAATTGAATTATTAGATAAAAAAGACATAAAGGAAGTCTATAAAATATGCAAAGATGGACCAGACTACAGCATCTTTTAAGGAATTAGATGAATTATATGAAGTAATTGAAGATACTTTTGATACGTGTTCATCTTCACGCGAAGAACTATACTGGTTAATTGCAATTTTAAAACTTTTCCTAAATAGTCCTAATAAATATACTAAATTTACACCAGAAAATGCACAAATTAATTATTGGATGTATAGTTTATATCCAATTGTAGAAGGATGGAAAACAAAATATCACCATTCTACTGCTGAACTAGTAAGAGTAAGTAATGCAAAAAAAGCCCAGAGGATATTTTGAAGTAACAGATGATGAATACAGCTCTTCGGAGTTTGTATTTATTGCACTTAGTATGTTAGAATCACGTGGTTATCCCGGATTCTTTGAATTAATGAGTGTAGTAGAAGATCCTGCTTTAATTATGAAAATAATTCGCCTCTTTTATGGTATGACTATTAAAATACCACCAATAAAAGAATTTAAAGAATGTTTACAAGCAGCAGAATATACATATCTAGACATGCATAAACACATAAATACAAATCTTCCTGCTAAAAGTAAAGATATTTGTCAATTTATGAATATTACTCCAGAAGAAGAGCAACATTTATTAGATATTTTTGATGATTGGGCTAAATTCATGCATGATCAAGGGGCTGATGTAAGAAATTATATGCACATGAATAGAAATAACACAAAAAAACGTATCGACATGGTATGTAAAGGAAAGAAGTGGACACAAAAAAATTATTAAAGGAAATAAATAATGCCACAATTAGATGACCAACCTAAAATATGGACAGGTGATGATGTATTTGTAGATGATATGCCACAAGAAATGCCTGGTACAGATATTGCTACAATAGAAGAAGCTCCTTTACCATCTTTAGAAGAACAAGAAAATATAGTAGCTACTAGTAATTTAAAAGAAGATAATAAAAATATGCTTAATGCATTAGTAGAATTGAATAAAACAGCTGCAATTCTTGCTCAAATTCAAAATGATGAAACAGTTGAAATGCAAAATAAAGTTATTCAAGCTACTTGTACTAACTTTGTACAAACCCGTATGATGAATAATGCAACAGCTGAAGCTTTAAAGAATAAATTACTTGGAAATCTAATGCAAAACATCGATGTATTAGACTTAGAAACACAAGCTAAAATTTATAATGACTTAACAGAAGTATCATCTATTGATATGCAACAAGCTTTAGCTAAGATGGGTGGAAGTACAGGTACTCCAATGGGTAATACTGGTGGAGGTATTAACTTAACATTAAATAATATTACTGGTGATGGTGCAGGTGTTACACAAAATACAGTTGCAGTAGGTACAACTCCTCCTGTTTCTAACTTAGATACCTTAAATAATCTAAGTACTGCAATGGGTACTTGGAAAAATGCACCTAAAAAAGTAAAACCAGTAGTTGATGTAGAAGGAACTGCTAAATAATGACAATAGAAGAAAAGCTAGCTGCACTTCCTGTTATTCCTTTTGATAACTCTGAAACATTTCAAGAGGTACTATTTTCTCCATTATTTGATGATATATTTAAATATTATATGGAGAATTATTCGAATGAGCAAGTTAAAAACCAATCTTTATTAAACCAAAGATTATCATTATACTTGCACATTACTAATCAAGATGAAGAGCTAGCTGAAAACATTAATAATCTTATTTATAGAAGACCTTGCCCTACGATAGAAGAATTTCTAGATAACCCTTTTTATATGGGAAATATATCTGGTACTATATATCCATATTGGCGTAAGAAATTATGTGAAATATTTAATCCAGATCATCCAATGAAAAAGGTATTATTTGGTGGAGCTACTGGTACCGGTAAATCTCGTACAGCTGAAAAAGCTTGCGTATATGCTTTATACCGTTTATTATGCTTACGTTATCCAAGGCAAATATTAAAAGTCGAAGCACAATCTACACTTGCTATGTTTATTTTGTCAGTTACACAAAAGACTGCTTATCAAGTATTATTCCAACCATTTATTGAATTATTAAGTAATATGCCTTGCTTCCAAAGAGTTAGACAAGCAAGAGCTTTTGAAAACTTTGATTTAACCAATCCTAAAATGCCTGTTCCTTGGTATGTAGATAAAAGTAATATGACTATTATATTTCCAGATAATATCATATTAACCTTAGGTTCTCAAATATCTAATACTGTAGGCTATGATATTCTCATTTCAGAATGCGATGAAATGAATGAAAAAGGTACAGAAGAAGGTATGGAATTGATTAACTCCATAGATGGTCGTGTTGATGGTCGTTTTATGGGTTCGCCTTTTACATTCCAAGCAGTCATGTCATCTGCTCGTGCTAAAAACTCAGTTACATCAGAATATAATAAAAAATGGTGTAAAGATCCTAAATTCTTATATATTCGCCCTATGCGATTTGAAGTTAAAACCTCTGAAGAATTCATAGGTAATAGTGGTGATTATTTTTATGTAATGGCTGGAAATGGTAGTATTCCAAGTAAAATTATAACTGATCCTGGTGAATTAGCACAGTTAAAAAACTATGAAGATGAACACGATGATCATAAACTAGGATTATTAGATTATGATTTAGTAGCAGGATGTGAAATAGCTAGAGTACCTTCCATTTATAGACCTTCTTTTGAAGCAGACTTAGATCAGTCTATTCAAGATATTTTAGGTATTAGTACACAAGATCACGGAATTGTATTTAGAGATACTACTCAATTAGAAAATATTAATCTTGTACCTGAATTAACTATAGAAGCTAATTTAAAAGACAACGTAAACATATTTGATAGCTTACCTTTAGATAAAATATTTATTAAAGATGAATTAAAAGATGAATTAAGATTAAAAAGGTATCCTAATGCATCAAGATACATGCATTTTGATTTATCTTCTAGCGGTGAATGCGATACCGGTATTTGTATGTTACACAAAGAATATAAAATCAATGAAATTACAAAAGAAAAAGAAACAATGTTTGTAGTTGATTTTATTATATATGTAACCGCTAAAAATACAACAGATCTCGAAGCAGTACAGAATTTTGCTATGGAATTAGTAACAAGAGGACATGTACCAATTCATACTATATCCTGTGATCAATTTCAAAGTCAAACCACTTTAAATACTTGGGAACAATCACATTTATTTGATAATGTAGAAAAAGTATCTGTAGATATTAAATTAGATCCATATTTAAATGCTGCAGCTTTAATTGAAAATGGTAAAGTTAAAGTAGGTCAATGTGAAAAGCTTAAAAAAGAATTAGAAGCTTTGATTATTGATAAAGGTAAAGTAGCAAGAACTACCCAATTAAAAGATGGTGCTGATGTATTAGTAGGTAGTATATTTAATGCACAAATGAATTATATGGATGTGCCACAGAATGAATATTTTGAAAAAGTAGATACTCAAAAGAAAATAAACTATCATGATTTTATTGATACTGACCAAGAAGATTTAATTGATTTATAAAAGTTCTATAGTATGTAATAAAGGATTTTTTATATGTCTCAATTCCGTAGATTAGTAGAAGAAGTTAAATGTGAACAAGCCTGTGGTGAAGATATATTAGATGAAGGCTGGGGTAAAACATTAGGTACAATGGCTACAGCAGCTGCTATTGGTATGGGTGGTTTACAAGGCGCTGATGCTAAAACAGATCCTGAATTATTACGTAGTGGTTCACATGCGGTTACTTCAAAGTATGAACATGGTGGTAAAGGTTATCAAGCTATAGTTAAAGATAACTACGGTGGTTATTCATACGGAAAAGAGCAATTATCTACACGCCGTTTAAATGCTAAAAATGCAAATTCAACATTTGATGCATTTATGAAATATGCTGGTAAAAAAGCTCCATACATAAAGAAAACACTAGAAGCGGCAGGCGGCTGGCAAGGTGCTTATAGAGGTACAGATACATTTAAAAAAGCATGGCTAAAATTATGTGATCAAAAAGAATTCCAAGATGTATACGATGATTTTATTTTAGATACACAAGTTATGCCTGTGTTTAATCGTATGGACCAAGCTAAAAGTGTTGATTTAGATAAAATTACACGTTGGGGTAGTCAAAATAGTGCTATGCAAGCTGCTATTCGTTCTGCTATTATTCAACACGGTAGAGATGGTGCTTTTAAAATGATTTGTGATGTAGTTAAAGCACACAATCCAGCAAACATGGGTGAATTTATTAGAGATTTATATAAAAAACGCGCAGCTAAATTCCCCAAATATAAATCAAGATATACAGCTGAATGTGAAGATGTTATTAACTTTTTAAAGAGCAAAGATTCAAATATTGATATGGCATATGGTCATAAACCAGGTCAAAGTGGTTATGAATTAGATCAATTAATTAATAAAATTGCTACCAATCCAGATCCAACTGTAAGTATGCCAACTACACCTCAAAAGGCATCTATTGGTTTTAAACCACAACCTCAAAAAGCAGCTACTAAAGCACCTGCTAAAAAACCAGCTGCTACTAAAAAGAAATAAGATTACATTTACAAACATAAGCATAAACTAATAGTTCTATTATAAAAGATAGAAATATTTTCCAGTACAACAATTTAATAAATTATTTAAAATGGCTTTACACTCACTTAATTCAATTAGAAATTTACAAGATCCGCTAAAGCAGTTTCAAGTTAATTTTACAATTTCTATGACTCCTGCTTTATTACTTGCTATTGCTCAACAAAAAGCAACTGGATTAAATCCTTTGTCTGGTAATATGTCAACAGTTACTGCAAAGGAATTAGAATTAAGATGTACTTCATTCTCATATCCTGGAAGTAGAATATCACAAACAAATGATTTGGTTATTGCAGGCTTTAGAAGAAAGCTAGCAACAATACAAAATAAATCTGGTGTATGGGAATGCAAAGTAACAGAAGATCAAAATGGTGGTGTATTAAATACTATTCAATCTTGGATTGATTTAATGCATAATCCATTTACAGGTTTAAGATTACCTTCTGTATTATATGTAACCACATGTGTTGTTGATATTATATCAGCTGATACTAAAAGAGATATTGCACAAAAAATTACAGATCCTCTTGGATTAGGTAAATTTATGTATGGAAATAAAGGTAGAACATTGTGGTTAAAAGGTTTCTATCCAATTGAATATACAGTAGGTAGTATTGGTGCAAGTGAATCTGGTCCAGTAGAAGTGACTATTAAATTTAATTATGATTGGTGGACAGAAACTCCAACAGGATTAGCTGCATTAGGAGCATTATAATGTCTTTAAGATTTGCAAGTCAATTAGCTATAGATAACTTACCTGATGAACAGCTTACAGATCAGTTTGAAGTTATCATGCCAGCATTAGATATTAGTGGTACAGATGCAGCAAATTTAAGCTTTTTAGGCCTTGACTTATATTCATATAGACCTATTGTTGAAGAAATTACTTTTGGTCAAATGAACTTTAGTACTGAACCACGCCGTATTCGTACCGGTTGGTATCATGTTCCTAAAGATATTGAAAGTTATCATGATTGTAAAATGAATTTCTTCTGCTCTGCTAATATGACAGCACAATATTATATGGATGCATGGAGAGCTTTAATATTCAACAAAGAAGGTGAATATTATTATCCAGGTAATCATTATAAAAAGAATATTGATATATTTGTTTATGGTCCTGGTGGTACAGGTGGTATTGGTAATGCATTGGCTAGAGTTGGTGTAAATATGGATCAAATTACGCCAAGATGTCATTATACATTACAAGGATGCTGGCCAGTAGGTCAAGATGATTATAGATTAGCATATGCAGATGATCCAAAAAGATTCCGCTTGACTGTTACATTTAAAGTAGATAATATTGTAAGAGATACAAGTACACAAAGAGCTGCAGTACGTAATGAATTTATTACATCACCAACTTCAATTTTAGACAATGCATTGAGCTCAATGATCAGTTCTAGTGAATATAATGTAGAAGAAACTTATGGCGGTGGTGCAGCTTCTATGAATTATTTAAAAAACAAATTTAACATCTAATAGTAAAAGGAGTAAAATAAAATGGCATTAGAATATAAAGCAACTGATTTACCAGGTAAAATCTTGTATCCTAAGGAATTTAGTATACAAATTAGAAGTATTACCCCAATTGAACAAAAGTATATTTTGTCATTATCTCAAAAAGAACAAAAAACAAACAGAGATTATGTTGAATTCTTAAAAAAATTAGTAATGATTGATAATCCACAAATGACTTTTGAAGAATTATATTGGTTTGATGTTCAATACTTATTATATCGTATCCGTTATTTAACTTATCCAAAACATCCAATTAAATTAGGATTTAAATGTCAAAATTGTGGTGAACCTGTTGAACAAGCATTAGATATGGGTGCATTAGAAATTGATACACCAGAAAATGTTCAGACTACCATTACACTAGATAATCTAGGTGAATTTAAGATTCGCAATAAGTTAATGCAAGATGATATTACGATTGAAGAATTTTCTAAAAAAATGAATTTTGATATGGAAGACCTTCAATTGAGATTGTTATTACTAGACCTTTGCTTGATTTCAGACAACGGAAGAAAAATCGAGGAACTATATAGTTTGGCTGAACAAGGCGAAATTACCGCAGATGATATTTTCAAAGTTGAAAAATGGTTTGAAACAAATATCTGGGGTGTTAAAGAACGCGTTAATATCACATGTCCACATTGTCAAAAGGAGGCCTCTAGAGGATACTTGTTATCTATAGAGGATTTCTTTTCCATTGTTTAATGAAAATGATATAAACGAAAGAATATATTGGCTAATTTATCAATTGCATATGAGCTATGAAGATATAGTAAATATGCCTTGGGAAACGGTTGACTGGTTATATAATAGGCACGTGCAACAGCTTATTGAAATGCAAAAGCAACAAGAAGAACAGAGTAAAACAAGACACTTTATATAGTAGTTAAGATATGCCTAGAATAAAGACCACTTCTGAAAATAGAAATACCAGTGTTGAAAAACGCGGTGCTAAAGATAATTCAAATATAGTTAAATTACTTGAACAAAGTAATAAGTCTTTGAATGCTATTAGCGCCGCGTTAAAAGTACAAATTTCTGCAATGTCTCAGCAACAAAAGACATTGGAAGAAGAACGTAAACGCCAAATTAAATTAGAGAAAGAAGCAGAACAGCGTAGAAAAGATGATGAAGTACGCCGCAAAAAAGCCGAAAAGAAAGCAGAAAAAGAATTAGATAGAAGAAAAAAATTAGAAGAAAAAACTAAAAAACAACAACAAAAAACGGCACAAGCTAAATCTGTTTCTAAAGGCACACAATCTCGAGGCGATACTGGTAAAAAAGATGAAGTTTCATTTACCAAAGAAGCTTGGGAAGGCGTAATGCCTGCTGATCGTAGGCAATTCGCTGGTAGTACTATGATTGGTGCTGCTGTGGGTATGGACCCTGCATTAGTACAAGCGTTTGGTTTAGATAAAGTCGGTAGAGCTGTTTGGAATAAAGGTAAAAGTATATTAAAAAATACGGTTGCTGGATTTAAAGGTAAAAAGAAAGAAGATAAAGATAGTAGCAAATCAGATAAAGGTAAAGCCAAAGAAGGTGCTTATGGTTCTGTTACTCAAGAAAGTACTCCAGTTACACGCCGCTTAGATACAATTATTAAATTATTAGGTGGTAAACCTCCAAAAGAAAAGAAAGGTGCAGAAGAAAAGAAAGATAAAAGTTTCTTAGATACTCTATTTGGCAAAGCATTAAGTGGTCTTGGTAAAATGTTATTACCGCTACTTGCTGCGGGCTTAATGAGTATGCTTAAACCATATATTGAAAAGCTACTTGATAAACTACTTGGATCTATCTTAGGTGAAGAATTAGGTGGTATAGCAAGTGGTATTATTGCTGATATGTTACCTGGTGCTATAGCAGGTTATACATATAGTAAAATGGTTACAGGTAAAGCAAATTGGAAAGCCATCTTGATTGGTGGTGGTATTAGTTTAGCTTACTATACTATTAAGCGTAAAGTCGATGAGGTTATGGAAATCCTCAACGGCAATCCTCCTGAAATTAAAGTAGAAGACTATTTAGATGCAGCTATTCGTGGTGCTATTATTGGTGCTACTTGTGTAGGTTTTGGTAAAGGTTCATTGAAAGCTGCAGTCTTAGGTGCTGGTATCGGTGTTGGAGTACAATGGGTTGTTAATCGTATCAACGACATCCAGCGAATGATCGATGGCGAAGAAGTCGAAATTAAAGAAGTTAACATCGGAGGAGTTAGTATACCAGAATCAACATTCGGTGCTATGATTTCTGGTGCATTGATTGGTGGTAGATACGGTGGTTTTAAAGGTGCAATTATGGGTGCTTTAATCGGTGGTGGTTTAGGTACTTTATGGGCAGCTGTAGTAGATTTCCATAATCAAATGCAAGCAGCCAAAACTGGTAAATATGTAGAGCCTAAAGAAATTTGTGGTGTACCTTATACAATTGCAGCAGGTTTAATTGGTGGTGCTGGTATAGGTATGAAATTTGCAGGTTTCTGGCCAGGTTTATTTGTCGGTGCTTTAATTGGTGGTGCCGCTGGATGGATTATGAATGAAGTCCAAAAATACATCGGTAGAACAACTGCTTCCGAAGCCAATGCAACCAAAGCAATGGAAGAAAATGCAGACTTCCAGCAAATTGAAGAACAGAAAAATGCTGATTTAGATATTCTTAGAGATCCTAATGCAACTAAAGAAGAAAAATTAGCAGCGCAAGCTAGAATTGATGCAGTTCATAGTTTGAAAGAAAAAACCAAAGCCCAATTGGCAGGTTTTGATAAATGGGATAAAGATAATAATGGTATCTTGGATGAACAAGAGCAAGAAGCTTTAGACGATGCTTGGTTCAAAAGTGGTAATAGTATGGATATGCAAGATGCCATGAAAGAATTACGTTCAAAAGGTATTGCTGTTACTGAAGAAAACTTGATGCATTATAATGCAAGCAAATTACAAGGTCAACAAGCTGCCTATACAAATGTAATTAGAAATATAAATGGATTACCAAGTGTACCAATGCAAACATCTTCCGAAATGAGTATGATACAAGCGCAAGAAACTCAAACAAAATTAGCAGATGCAACAGAAAAATTAGCAAATCTATTTGAAGATGCTGCAGAGGGTGATGGATTTGGTAACAAAACAACATTTAATGTGGCTAGTGGTGGTTCAAGCAGTATTGATGTATATGGATCTGGATCTGCAGCACAATCTAGTATTGGAGGTTAAGTATAAATGGCAAATACAAAAGCAACTAAAGCAGGCTCTTTTGAAAATGTTTCTGATCCTAATATCAGAGATAGTATTTATGCTACCCGTTACAGCACTAAAGATAAATTCTTATTTAAATCCTTTGACTTTTCTAACATTGCTATTTATGGTGGTGATGATAATATGCGTACAAGTGATGCAGATTATAGAAGATTCCATCAAATGACTATGTATGTACAAGTACCTAGTGTATATAGCCATAATGAACGCAAATGCTTAGGAGGAGAAACATTAATTATTACCTCTAATTTACCTGAATCTATTTCATATAATATCGGTTCTAGTTGGGAAGCTCCATTAAACTTTGGTAATGCTACAACCAATTTATTAATGCAAATGGCAGGTAATCAACTAAGTGCAGATTTAGGCTCTGGTGTTTCTCGTGCTACAACCATGCGTATTTGGACTAAAACTAATCCATTGTCACTTGAATTAAATATTCCAGTAATTGATGATGGTGAAACAGCTTCTGGTACAAATCTAGTTGAAGCACTAGAAGTTTTAGGTTCTTTGGCATTACCTACTGTTGGAGGTTTGGGTTTCTATAATCCACCACCATCTCCCCTACGTGCTAGTATTAAATATGCTACCCACATCGATGAAGCAGGTAATCCAGTAGCTTCTGATAAACCTTGGAATTTTAGTACTAATGCACCTTCTCGTATTATGGTACAATTAGGAGGTATCTTATTAGTTGATTATTGTATTATTGAAGGATTTAGCGTAAACTATCCAAGTACTAAAACAATGATTCGCCATGATTATGCAGGTGTTAAAAATGTAGATTTTGGTAAAACTGGTCAAACATATTTACATCCTTTGTTAGCCACAGTTACTATTAAGATTAGTACAATTGAAGCGCTTACAGCAAATAATTATAGTCAAATGCTATGGGCAAAATCTCAAGATAGTATGGGTGCAGGTACATTTGATGTATCACAAGGTGTACTTGGTTATCTATCTGCAGGTGTTGTACAAACAGGTAGAATCATAAAGAAAGGTGTTAATGCAGTTAAAAATGCTGTATCTTAATAATAGGAATAATTAAAAATGGCAATAAGTACAAATTCATTAAATGCAACAAATTTTGATTCATTCTTTCAAGAAATGATTCTAGATAACAATGGAATTGCTGTAACTGATATTAATGCAGGCTTAGTTAATTTATTTAAAACCTTTAATGAAGAAACAGATAATTTTAGTGAAGTAGAAAGATACTTGGTTGGAGAATTTGAAGAGGGTTATCCTGATTTAGTTGCAAAAAATAGCAATTTAGCTAATACAAAATATTGGTGGTGGATTTGCTTATTAAATAGATTAGAAAATCCAATGACTGATATTAAAGCAAATTGGATATATGCTATAAATTCTCCTGCAACAATTAATAGCTTTATTAACAAATCTAACCAAATTATGTCTGCAAGTAATAGTCGTATTGGTACAATAGTTGAGTTAAATTAATGCAAGTACAAGATGAATATGAATTAAATATATATGTAGATGGGCTTAATATATTTGAAGCTCCCGGGGTTATGTTTTTAGGTGGTGAAATTACAGAAGCCATCTGTAACCCAGTACCTACTTGTAAATTAAAGCTAAGTATTCCTGTTGGTTGGTTAGATGAAAGATCTATAGTTGATGGTACAATCTTTTTAATTGAAATTAAAAATGATGATATGAATTTATACGAAAGTATGAAATTCCGTGTTTTTAATTTAACCAAAATAGAAATAAACCAAGACTTTGTTAAAGTAGATATTGATGGTATTATAAACTTCTACGATGGTTATAAAGATGGCAATCCATATAATCAATATAGTACAAGTGCAGATTTATTTAGAAATGCTGCTGCAATGGCAGGTTTAGAATGTGATGTAGATGATACTAATGATGAGCAGTTATGGGTTGCAGGTGAGAATAATCTATATCAATTCTTAATGAAAACAGCTACGCATGGCTGGGCAGATGAAACTTCTGCAATGTTTTGGTGTTTAGACCGCCATAAAATATTACTTTATAAAAATTTAACTACACTTTTTAGAACAAGATCTAATAATATTGGTACATTTATACAATTACCACGTCCAGATCCAAAAGAAAAAGCTTATGGATATACACAAGCTAGTGTATCAGTACAATCTGGTTATGAAAACTTAATAAACGGTGGATATGGTGGCGGAGATCATTATTTCGATTTATTAGAGTATGATTGGAAAGAAGTAACTGCAAAAAAAGTAATCGCAGAAAGTAATTTAATTAATATTAGTAAAGAACTATCAGATGGTTTAGCTGAAAGCTGGTATCCATTTGATGTAGGTAACTTTCATAAAAATTACTGGAAAGCTAAAAAACAAAATTCACGTATTTTATCTACATATTCTACTTATGTTAATGTAGCTTGTTCATATTTTATGCCATATAGATTAGGCCAAATTGTTAGATTTAATTTTACAGATTCACAAGATATTGAAAATCGTATCCAATTAGTTTCTGGAATTTTCTCTATCTGTGCTATAAAAATAAAGTTCGATACTAAAGCAATCACTTGTAATTTACAATTAGTAATGCAAGGACTAAATGGTACTACATCGCGTGAGGTATACTAATGAAACCGTTTTTCAAAACAGATGAGCATTTTGAAAATCCTTTCTTTATTGGTACTGTAGTAGATAATAAAGATCCTACAAATAATTATCGTGTAAAAGTAAGAATAAATCATCTACACGATACTATAGATAAAGATGAAAATCTACCTTGGGCAGCTAAAGTAGATTCTAGCTTTATGGGAATGGACAGCTCATCTATATCACACAGTGTACCAGAAGTAGATAGTAAAGTATTAGTACTTGCAGTAGGTGATAATATTAATTCTTTAGTATATTTAGGCTGCTTATATAAGAAAACTGATTCTACACCAACCAATGATGATTATTTAAATTGCTATGGTATTTATGATAAAAATGGCAACTATATTAAATTAGATAAAATCAAAAAGCTATTAGAATTAATTTGGGAAGGCACTATTAATATTGATAAAGTTAAAGAAATGACAATTACTGTAAATGGTAATGTAAATTTAACTGCAAATTCAACAAATATTACTGCACCTACTAATAACATCAAAGGCAATGTTAATATTGATGGTACATTGGATGTAACCGGAGCTACTACTATGAAAAGTACATTAGATGTTACAGGATTAGTTACTGGTCAAGCTGATGTTAAAGCAGGAGGTGGTTCTGTTGGTATGCTTACACATACTCATCCGGGTGTATTCCCAGGACCAAGCTCAACAGGTACAGGTCAAGGCTAATTTATTATGTCTTTAGCTAAAGGTTTAAAATTAATGGCAGACATGGGAGCAGGCATTGTTGCTAAAATGTCATCTCCTTCTATGCCCTCTGATTCTTCCATAAAGAATACTTTAAAAGAAGTAGCAAAACAAATAGATGATTATACAAAAGAAGCAGCTGATGCTGTTAATGAAATGGCAGATAAATTATTAGTGGCTGTTAAAAAACCAATTAATGATGCTATAAAAAAAGATCCTCCAGAAATACCAAAACCTTCAGATATTGCTTCTTCCATTTATCAAGCTATCCAAGATGCTGCACCTACAACATAAGTTATAAATTTATCTATTTATTAATAATTTTTCTATAAATAACAAGTTCTATTTTATAAAGATTTGTTAACAATCCCCTTTATAAAAACCATGGCATATAATGATTTAAATACAAAATTTACTGGTAATTCTATCGACGCTGCCGGATTTATTAATGCACAATCCGGCGATAATGAATTAAAATCGACAGTAGATGGTGTAAGATCTATTAGAGCAGGCCTAGAGCGCTTTTTAAACACTCCAAAGGGTCATAATCCATTCGATAGAGACTATGGTTGTAGCTTATACAATCTTTTATTTAAAACAAATGTCTCTGCACACGATATTCAAATGTTATTATATATGGATATTACAAATTATGAACCACGCGTAACACTTTCTCCAGCAGATATTACCGTAACTAAATTAGATAATAATACATACCAAGTAGGTTGTGTTTTTAGAATCCCTCAATATAATAACGTAATAACAAATGTATCTACAACATTAACAAAAGAGTAATTTCCTATGAAACTTGATAGTATAGTTTATGATTATAACTCATTACAATCAGCGATTACTGAACAATTAAATAATGAATCTCCTACATTCCAAGCTATTTATCCTTCTGATACAGCAACTAGCTTAGTTAATGTATTAGCTTCTTATGGTTCTATGTTGCAATATCAATTAGTCTCTGCTATGGCAAATGCATATACAAATACAGCATATTCAGAAGCTGGTATTTACCAATTAGCTGAAACTTTAGGTAATCGTATTCATGGAAATATTTCAGCACAAGTTTATTGCAATATTACTCGTACAAATTTAACTGGTATTGAAAATTTAACTATCCCAGCTGGATCAAAATTTACAGTAGAAAGTTTAAATTTCTTTAACCCACAAACCCTTGTCTTTCCATTATCTACAAAAACATTAACAAATGTTAAATTAATCCAAGGTGTATTATTAACACATGAACAAACTGCATTGGGTGTTTCTGGTGAAAAGATTTATTTCTGTGATGATTTTAAATGCAATACAGAAATGGTTAATGTATATGTAGATGGTGTAAAATGGGATATTACTGATTCATTCTTACCATATGTTGTTACAGAAACTTCAGAAAGTGCAAAATCAGAAGTATGTGTAATACGTACCGATCCAGATGGTAGAACCTATGTAAAATTTGGTAATAATTCAAATGGCTTAGTACCTGCAAAAGGTAAAGTAATTAAAATTGAATATGTAGCTAATGAAGGTGCAAATGGTAATTTAAACGATACCGATCTTAAAATTGATCTAGTTACACCTATTTATTATACAACTATCGATAATAAACGTGAAAGATTAACAGTAGATATTACAGCACTTACAACTGCCTCTGGTGGATTTGATACACAAGATACTACTACTTTACGCGAATCTTCACCTTATGTATTTGCTTCTGGTAACCGAGCTGTTAGAAGAAACGATTATAAATCTATGTTATTAAATAAATGTGGATATTTAACTACTAATGTTTGGGGTGAATACGAAGAAGCTGCTATTCAAGGTGGTTATGATAAAATCATGATGAATATGGTTTATTACACAGGTATTAAATCTATTCAAAAATATGATCTTCAACCTGTTATGTCTTTAGAATTAAGTCCTATCGAAATCAATAATACACAAAAATTCTATACTATCGAAGGTAATGTTACAGGGGCTCGTGGATTCTTAGGTTCATATATCGTAGATATTTCTTCTTATGATATAAATGGAAATGCAATTACATTAAAATATCGTGATAATTTAGGTTCTGGTATTTTAACTTGCGACCCAAGTATTAATACCTCAATTGAAGATTTAGAAACAGTAGTATTCCCAACAAATGATTTACCCGATTTGACATTTACAATGGGAGTAAATCAAGCTTTTGATAGTAGTGAAGAATTAAAAAGATTATTAATCTATGAAGATAATGAAGACTACCAAAGCTCGGGTGAAGACAATAATAATCAACCAATGATTATTAACTTTGATAATCCTTTTCAAATTAAATTAGATTTTGCAGAAAGAACAAGCTTAACTGCATTCTCATTTAAAGCACCTAAAACTACAGATGGTTATCGCCAATTTATGCACAAATTTGCAATTTATGGAACAAATAATATTATTCCAGATCAAAACAATGATGCATATTATGAAAATGTTAAAAATAGCAGCATTTGGACTAAATTAACTGGTATTCAAACTATTGATTCTGAATTAAGTTTGGGTGGTTATTCTGATTGGTATACTACTAATATATATGATCCAGGTTCCAGTGTAACTCAAGAAGAAGATTTATCAGCACAATGTGCAGAAGAAAGTATTACTACTTTTGTAATAAATGAATTAATTAATGATAACTTCAAATATATCTTAAAGATAGATGGTGAAACTGTACCAAGTGATAAATATTATATTTCCGGTAATACATTAACTTTCACCGAAGTATATCCAGAAGGTGGTAATGAAGGCAAACGTGTAATTCTTTCTGGTACTTTATATGACTGGGTAAGCTATGATCATTACTTAATAGAAATTTATTCTTTACATGATAGTTCTGTACTTAGTCCAAGACAAGTATCTTTAGGTAAAATTAAAGCATTGACAAAAAGCTCTTCCTCTACTATTAATTATACAGATAATAATAGTATCATACTAAATTTACCTGTAACAACAAAAAGTAACGCTATAACTGGCTATACTACACCATTAGTTACTCCTTTAACATATTCTTGGTTAGAAGACGAAGCTGGTACAACTATTACAAGTTCTAGTGCAAATATATATACTGTAAAAGATAACTCTACACATACTGTAAATATAACTATAACTGATCCAAGTGGTAATAATACATTTAAAGAAGGAGATAAAATCTTTTTACCTTATTACTATCATAAGTTAAATATTGTTACAGGTGGTTCAAATTATACAAACGGCGAAGTATTTACAATAGAAGGTAAAAAAGCAAAAATAACCAATGTTGATGAAAACGGAGCTATTACTGCTGCAGAATTCATTGGACCAGATAAATATGGTAACATAAATCTATCTTCTGCTACAGAAATGGATATGGATATAGGTAGCTATACAGGAATTGGTGAACATGCTAAATTTACACTCGCTTCTGATTTTCAATTAGAGGGTGGCCCAACAACTTATTATAATACTTTATCTACTAGACCAGGTGTTATCGAATTTTTGGTAACTGAAGTAGATGATGATGGCTCAATTTTAGAGGTATTCCCAAATAATCAAATCAGATATTACAATCCTGATACAACAGAAACACGTGAAGGTGAAGTATTTGCATTTGATATGACAGATGAAAGTAACCCTGTTCTTATTACTACGAATTTACCAAACTTTAAAATTACAAGCACTCCTGAATTAACTTTATACAATGATAAAACATATAGATCAACTGGAACGGGTGCATCAAGTAGATATTATGAATCTGCGGCTAATACTAAGTTTATCGGTTTACCAGATAGCATGCAATATTATGAATATAATATAAACTTAAGTGGTATTACTGAAACTAATGGTTATCGTACAGGTAATTCTCTAACATATAGTATTTTAAGTGATAATATTACTTATATGTTTACTATCCAAATTGTAAATATATCTACACAAAGTTTTGGTATTAGTTTACAAACTGATGGTGGATACCCATCAACTGTATTACGCGGAAAAAGTAGTATTAATATAACTAATTCTCCTGTTACAACCATTACAGGAGGTGGTACAGGTGGAACTATTAGTATTACTTCTAATAGCACAGTAAATGTATATTGTAGTTATACCGGTAATTTCTATACAAATTCAGATATTCAAGCATCTGATTTACCTATAATTAACAAATATAATCATTTTACTACTTATCTTGAATTCAGACAACCTCATATTAAAAATGTTATGATTGAATTAAATGTTGAGTATGAAAATGTAACAAATTATCAAACTGTAAAAAATAACATAATTACAGCAATTAATCATTTGTTTGATCTACAACCTTATTCAATTGGTAATACATTAAACGTGTCTGATATTTGGAAAGCAGTAAATTCTGTAGAAGGTGTTAAAAGATTTAATGTAATTACACCTTTAGATAACATTGACAGTAATCCATATGAATTATTAATGTTACCAGCAGAAAACTTAACTATAAATGATATTATTAACAGTGAGTATAAATAATGGCTGATTTTAATCAAATATTTGTAGAAAGTTCATTACTAATTCAATCTAAACCTATTGCAACGCTTGGATTTAATGATGGATTAGCGATTTCTAAATCAAAGTATGCATTAGAAAATCATATGCTTACTTTAAATGTAAATACTACAGAAAGTGTATCTATCTTTTATAATAATGGAATTGCAAATACATATGAATTTAGCGTAAAATTAAACAAAGCAGGAGTTGAATTACCTCCATATGATTTAGCTGATAAGCCATTTAATAATCTAACCAATAAATATATTTTAGTATTTGTTAATGGTGAGTTACAACCTGCGGATGCATATACCATTGCTAATAATACATTATCTTTTAATTATGCATATACAAATGATATTAATAGATTTTTTGAAGTAATTGTATATGTAAGTAGTGTTAGCTTTATACGTACTGTTTATTCTGCACAAGAAATATCTCAAATTGATTTAGATAATATAGAATTAACATTAACATATAGTGCACAAAATACAGCAATATTTATTAATGGTGAAAAAGTATCATTTTTAGCTGTTGAAAAAATCATTCCTGATGGAGCACATGCGGATGCTATTAAATTAAATATTCCAAATATTGAAATATCATCTTTTGAAATAATAAAATTTGAGACTGGTAATACAGATGCAATAAATTTTGTAACAGAATCTGGTTATTTAACTTATGGTCCATACGATGATTACAGTAAAAAAATTCCAATTTTATATGATACTGTAGTTACATTTAATGATCAAGCTAAAGTCTTAATTGATAATCTAAGACCTGGATTTATAATCCGTGAAACAGATGCTTATGGTCAATTAATTATAGTGGATGATACGTTTGAATCACAAGAACTAAAATGTATTACTGCACAAAAATTTAGATATAGCAGTTATCAAAAAGATAAGTATTATTTAGAAGTACCTAGTTATACCTCAATTACTAAATATTTAGCAGAATATGATAATAAATATACTTTTATACCTGAAATCTTACTTATATTTCAACGTATGTTATTAGATGAATTAAATGACTCTATACAACGTTTAAGAGATATGCGTAATATCCATAAAGTAGATTCTGTAAATATTGACAATCTTTTAAAATTACTCGGATTTAATGCTAATATTAAAACTTTAAATGTTAAACAGCGTCGTGAATTATTAGAAGAATTAAATGAATTCCATAGAGTTGTAGGTACACGTTATTCATATAATTTAGTTAATATTTTACAAAATAACCTTAAACTAATTAATATGGAGCAATTATTTACTCCATATGGATTACAAGATAAAACAAAAAAGACTGTGTATAACTATGCAAGTACATTAGTTAGACCAGGTACAGGATATGCTGTAAATGATTATCTTAAAGCTGCTGATGGTTATATAAGTATTTTGGTTGATGGAGTAGATGAAGAAACTGGTGCAATTACAAGTTATATACAACAAAATTCAGACGGCTATGTTGCATTAGCAGGTGAATATCCATTAGTAGGTGGATTAGAAGGTTATTTCAATATTACTTCTCCAACAAATCAATATAGATATAATTGGACTATAAGCAATGATATAGATTGCCATGCTGGACAAGAATTACAAACTTCTGGCGGTACATATAGTTTACGCGTAACAGGTGATGATGGGGCAGGTCATATAACTTCATTTATACCAAGTATTGAAACTGGAAATGTAGCTATTACAGATATAATTGATAGTAAATTATATCTTGTTACTTCTAATATGCAGCTAAAAGGTAAAATAAGCAGCACAGATGTTACAAGTAGCCCAGATAATTATGAATTAATCTATGATTTATCACAAGGTATTGGAGAAAACTTATCATTAGGTCCAGGTAAATATTTTGTTAAACTATCAGGTGGTGGTGGTTCTGGTAGTTGTGCAGGTTCAACATCTGCCACAGGTCAAACAAGTGGTTATGCTGGAGAAGCTAAATCTTATGAATTTACATTAACCGAAGATTCCATTGTAACTTACTATGTCGGTGAAGGTGGTGGTAAGGTTTATGCAAAAGGAATGACAACAGATGCTGTACAAGCTGGTAATGGTTATGAACAAGGTGAAATGGGTCAAATCGTTACAAGTACTACAACTCAAACTACTGCAGTATCCTCTGGAGTTAATACTCAAGCATCAACTGCACGTACAGCTAGTAGAAGAATAGGAACAGGAACATCTGTAGCTGCAGTATCTCAAGTGAGTGTATCAAATGTTGGTGGTCAAGGTGGTGGTTCATCTGCATTAGTTACGCCAACAGGAACTTTCATTGCTAAAGGTGGTAATGGTGGTAATGCAACAAATGAAATATTTGGAGGTCAAGGCGGTAACGGTGGTACTACATCTGGTACAGGTAATCAAGGTGGAACTTCCACAATACAAGAATGGTCTGAAAATGGTTCAAATGGTTATGTAAAGATTTATAGAATAAAACAAAATTATTCTTTTGAAATTGATCCACAAAGTGATACAAGTCATGTTCCAAATGGTCAAACTTTCAATCTTACAACTCCTTATATTGATTTTGAAGTAACTGCAAATACTACAACGGACCCAATAAGTTTTACTATAACACCCACTCAAGGTTATCCTATAATAAATACTGGTTACTTATTGATGGCTGCAAATAGTAATACTTCGGCTTATCTTACAATTGAATCTATTCCTTCAGCTTATATCTATCAAGTACAATTAGAAACTGACCATACTATGCTTAAACCTAACATGGTATTTACTGGTACAGCATCTGAAGGTACTAACTTTACATATAAAGTAACTGAAGTAAATAATGAAACAGGCGTAATAAATGGAGAAATTACTCCTAACACTGGTCCTAATGCAATTAATGAATCATATGTAACTGCTACTTATCAAACAGGTACTGGAGGTAAACTAAAAATAGAATCTACCGTTAATTCACAAAAGAATATGGATCGTTGCTATATTGATTTCTATACTCGTGCTGAATTAGTAGATGAAAGTAAAGGTGAAGGTTTAGTCAGTTATTATAAAGAAGATACCATTGATTATATGACTATTACTGAAGGTACTCCTCATTCACCACAATTCTGGGTAACTGGAGATCCTGATATAGATTACGGTCCAATTGCAGATACTTTAGAAATTACAGAAGCTGCTTATGATTATGGATATATTACTGAAGATGTAGGTGGAGAATGGGTTGAATATTGGAATTGGGAACGCGGTTCTATTTGGTATCCTACAAATCACGTAGATCTAGAAATGAAGATTCCAGTCGGAGTTGATATTAGTTCTTATGTAAATACCTTTATCGAACAATTCTATAATATTGCATCAACTGTAGTATTTATACATAGTATTATTGAATCCTTCTATTTTGGTAATGAAGGTGATACAAATGCAAGTGAAGGTAACTATAATGGTATGCCAATTAAAATACCTGCAGATGCTAGACCTACATTTGGTATTGCAACAGGTGCTCCTATATCCAGAGAAGAAATCATTGTAACTTCTAATCCTCATATCCAATATATGAAACCTACATATTATTTTGGTTGGGCTAGTTCAAATGATGTTTGTTATACTGTATTCAGTACTCCATCTGTAAATGACTATGTATATAAAAAAGTAAATAATGATTTTGTATTTGATGGTATAGTTGTTTCAGTTGTTACTGAATTAGTAGCACAATCAAATAATCAACCGGCTAAACACAGAACTATAATTTATTATAAAAATACCGAAGGTGAAATATCCGCTGGGTTTAAAAGAGCTTCTGAATATGATGAACCGATTCAACAAAAATGTACACTTACAATAATTTCAACACCTTCTGATGCTCAAATTAGAATTGCAAGTACTTCTGGTTTCTTATTAGCACAAGGTACAGGCAGTTTAAGTTATACAGCTCCTTATGGTACAGAAATTATTTGGTCAGTTAGAGCAGGAAGCAATTATATAAGTAGAGCTCAAAGAAGAACACTAGAAAAAGATGCTACAAAATATATTATTCTAGAAAAAGTTAACGCATATTAAAAGGAGTAAAATATGGTATTTGATCTTAAAGCAAAGATTATTGCTGGATTGGGTATAATTCTAGTTATCGGTACTTTATTTGCATTATGGCGTACTACAAGTATTAAATTAGAAAATACAAGAGAACAACTTAATGAGGTTACTTGTCAATTAGATACAGTAACTAAAGAAAATCAAAAACTTACCGAATATAACAAACGTAAAGATAAAGAAATAAAAGACCTTAATAAAGCATACCAAGATCAATTGGCTAAAATTCCTGCAGATGCTTGTGGTGATTTAAAACCATCAAAAGAATTATTAGAGTTCTTTAAAGAAGGGAGGTAATAATGAAAAGATTAATACTACTTATTATTTTAGTTTTCTTTTGCTTAATGCTAGTAGGTTGCTCTTGGTTTAGTACTACAACTACAATTAATACAAATCAATATTATCAAACAGATTATAATTATTTTTGTTTAGATGGAGATAAAACTTGGTCACAAATAGTGGTTTGTCTAAAAGCAGAAGATGACGCAGAAAAAGCACAAAATAAAATTACTAATGAATTATTAGATCAAAAGTAAGGAAAAAAATAAATGGCTAAAGTTAATGTTGTTGGATTAGATTCACAGGTTTTTAAAAATACAAGTGGTTGGCTAAATCCAAATATTATTAGTATTGATTTATCTCATGTCCCATTTGTAGATGATGATATGGCTACGGCATTTGCAACAAATAATTCTGCATTTTCTGCTTTAACAAGTGTTACAAATATTCATCAAAATACAACTGATATGTATGGTGCATTTTATGAATGTAAAAATCTAACCACAGTAGATGCATCCTTGCCTAATCCTGTAACAGATATGAAAATGTGCTTTTATAACTGTTCAAACCTTGTAAATGTTCCAACTTTACCTTCCAATGTAGTAGATTTACATGGTTGTTTTTTTAATTGCACAAATATTATTCATGCACCAACTATTCCTAATTCTGTAACTAATATGCAAGAAACTTTTTATGGCTGCAATCATATGACTGATATTAATAGTATATCTAATTCTGTTACAAATGGGGTAGCTACTTTTTATAATTGTATGAACTTAACTAGTGCAAACATTACTTTACCTAATACACTTATAAATGCTGCATATATGTTTACTGGTTGTAGAAATTTGGTTTCTGCTCCAGATATGCCAGATTCAGTAACTAATACAAGAGGTACTTATGGTGATTGTGTAAATTTACGTAGACCACCAAAAATATCTAATAATACAACTGATATGCATAGTACTTTTATGTTCGATGAAAGATTGGAAGATATTCCTGCAATTCCTAATACTGTTACTGCTTTACCAAAAACCTTCTTAATAACTGGATTAGGAGATTTAGCAAATAGTACAAATAGAGTATTACCAAACTCTATTACAAGCATGTGGATATCTTTTGCAAAAAGTAATGCAACAACCAGTCCTATCCTTCCAAATAGTGTTACTGTTATGAAATCTACTTTCTATATGTGTGACAAATTAACAGTAACTCCTACTATTCCAGATAGTGTCACTAATATGACAGGAACTTTTTGTGCATGCACCAATTTAACAAACATAACTAATCTTCCACCAAATCTAGTTAACATGGGTTGTGGTGGTACAGATATGGTACCAGAAGATCCACCATTTGCACACGTTATAGGAACTGGATGTTTTGCAGATTGTATACAATTAACATCAGATGCAATACCACCAATTCCTAATTCAGTAAAAGATATGACTGCTACTTTCTATGATTGTCCTAATCTAACTACTACTCCAAATTTACCAACAAGTTTAGTTAATATGGCAGAATGCTTTATGGGTTGTACAAATCTAACTACAGTATCTTCTCACATACCTAATACTACAGTAAATATGCAAAATGCATTTAGAGCTTGTAATAACTTAGTTGGAGATATACATATTGATTCTACCGAAATAAATATGGTAACAAACTGCTTCTATGGTACAACCGCAGCCAAAAATGTTTATATTCCATTTATATATCAAAATGGTATAAATACTAAAACATATAATACATTTACTAGTTATGGATATGATAATGCTGGTACAAAAGAAGGTGTATATCTTAAAAATAATACAGAAGTAACTGTTACTATTGTACCAGACCCAGCAGATGCTACAGTTACCTTTAATACACCAGGTACAGTTTCTGGAAATTCAATTACTGTATTATATGGTACAAATATATCATATACAGTAAGTAAACCTGCTTATGATAGCGGAACATTTTCAACAGTTGCTGATAGCACAAAAACAGTAAATGCACCACCAATTGAATTAACTAAATATACTTTAACTATTAGTACTACACCAGCTAGCGCCACAGTTACCTTTAATGATCCACAAGGTACTGTATCTGGTAAATCAATAACTGTATTACCTGGAACAGTAGTAAGCTATACAGTAAGTGGTACTAATTTAACTTCTGCAACATATTCTGAAACTGTTAACTCAACAAAGACAGTATCTAAAAAAGCAAAAGTAACCCTTACAGTTAATCCAACATATTCAAGTGCAAGTGTATCATTCAGTACTTCTGGTACAAGAAGCGGTAATTCATTAACTGTAGACTATGGTACAAATGTAACTTATAGTGTTTCTGCAACAAATCATGATACAAATACCCAAACAGAATCTAGTTTATCCGCAAACAAAACAGTTACTCCAAAGCTACATATTACAGTAGTATCACCTATTGTTAATTGTAACTCTGGTACTTTCCCACAAATATCTGGCTGGGTAAATAGAGGTCAAGGTATTAAAGCTAAGACTTATCAATATAAACGTGGTGATGGTAGCTATGTAAATAACTGGGTTGTTACTGTAGATAGCAGAGGTGCAATCCAATCTATGTCTGTTTCTGGTAATGTCTCTGGATCAGCAGCTTCAAATGTAACACTTACACCAACTGGTGGATGGACAGATGGTGATTTCTGGGAGTAAAAAATGGCAAGAAAAAAATCAAATACAACTATTGAAAAATATTCAGATGAATACTTTATTAATTTAACAATGCCTTTTGATAAAAGAGATGATGAAGTTTATTCAAAATGGGCAATTTGGTGTGCATTATCTGAGGATAAATACTGTATAAGAGGTAAAGATGGTTATTTTTATACTCATAAAATAACCACTGCAGAAAAAGAAGCAAAATCATTACCAGAAAATGTTCCTGAATATGATGAATGGAAAGATCTTCATAATATAAAATAAAGCCTTTTATATTTCAGTTCTATTATATATAAAAGGAGTTTTTATGTCAGATCTACCAAAAATAGATGTAATTATACCTGCTTATAAAGCACAAGATACTATTTTACGCACATTATCTTCTATTGCAGAACAAGAAATACTTGATGATTTAGAAGTTACTATTGTTAATGATGCAGATGGTATTGGTTATAAGCAATTTATAGATATGTTTTCTCCTTTTATGAAAATAAAAGAGCTTACTATGCCTGAAAACGGTGGACCAGGTGAAGCTCGACAATTTGGTATTAATAATACAAACAATCCTTTAATTACATTTATTGATGCAGATGATACTTTTAGTGGTAGATTTGCTTTAAAAATCCTTAGATTAAATATGTTTTCAGATCCAAGGATTTCTTGTGTATTTAGTAATTTCTTAGAAGATCAACAGCAAGCTTATTTACAACATCCTAATGATCAAGTGTGGATGTTTGGTAAATTATATAAACGCGATTTTATTAATAAATATAAAATTCATTTTCCTCCTGAAAACAGTAGAAGTAATGAAGATGGATTTTTTAATACTCTATGCAGATTATATCAAAATGAAAATGAACAGATTAAGTTTATTTCAGATATAACATATTATTGGTGTTATAAAGAAGACTCTATAACAAGAAAAGATAATGCTGATTATTCTTATAATGGATCTTTTGTAGGTTATTGTAATAATCAAATAAATGCTTTAAAAGAAGCTGAAAAACGTGTACCTTTTAATGGAGAAGTAATGAAACAAAAAGTATTGGTATTATGCAATCTATATGAATACTTTTTAGAAACACAAAGATCAGATCCAAAATATGAAGAACAAAACTGGAATTGCTGTAAAGAATATTATAAAGAAATATATAGAGATATTAAAGATAAGATTTCTGATGAAGTTTTAGCAGATTGTTATAATGAAATAATGCGTAATTGTTACCTTGGTAATAAGATGTATCAAATCATTCCACGTATTGGATTTAAAGAGTTTTTAGCTCAATTAGAAGAAGAATGCCAAAAAGATAGCAAGTGAGTTCTATATAGCGAGAAGCTAATTTATCCCTATTATATACTAATTTAGTACAATATATGGGAGACCTGTTATATGAAAGCTTTGCAGTATAATGTGCCATTAAAAGCTGGTACTACTCTTAAATTAGCCCTATTTTCAGATATTCATTTTGATTCTCCAGACTGTGACAAAGCTACTTTAAAAAAGCATTTAGATTTCTGCTTAAAAGATGGAAGATATATTCTTATAGGTGGAGATTTATTTGATGCTATTTTATTAAGAGATGGAAAGCGCGCAGTAAATCATCTTATGGAAAAAGGTGATAACCAGCTCAATATAAAAATCAATGAAATTGTTGAATTTTTAAGACCTTATAAAGACAACATTTTATTTATTGGTCGTGGAAATCATGAAGAATCTATTTTAAAATACTCGGGTGTTGACATCTTAGAATTAACTACTCAATTATTAAATGCCGGTAGTAAACATCAAATTCAATATGGAAACTATGCCAATTTCTTAAGATTTAACTTTGTAAATAAAAGTAATCGATCACTCTTGCATTATGACATATTTGAAAATCATGGTGCAGGTGGTAACTCTCCGGTTACTAAAGGTATGATTGATTTTAACCGTATTGCAAAAGGTACATTAACTGATTTAATCTGGCTTGGACATAAACATAATGCTATTGCAGATTATTCTGATCCTATTATGTATCTTGATCAAAATGGTGAAGTTAAAATGAAAAATCGTCAATGTATCCAAACTCCTTCTTATCAGAGAGGTAGAACAGTTGATGATCATAATGTAAACTTTGCAGAAAGATTTTATTCTCACCAAGCTTTACCTGGTTTTGGATCTATTGAATTAACTCCATTTTGGACAGATGATAAATATCAATTAAACGCAGATGTTAAGATTATTGTAAATCCATACGCTAAAATTGGTGAATTACAATCATATAAATTAAAAGTTCTACAAAAGCAAAGAGAAAATAATTTACAAAAATGATATTCAACGATAATACACGAGAAATACCTATTATAGAAGCTTATTATAAAGAAAAACTAATAGGAAAATTTGTAGATATGCATACAGCTAGAAATAAATTAGGTGTTTTAGCAGATAAAGTATCATATCATTTTAATATAAAAGTAAATGAAAAATCTAATAATAAACTATTCTGGGAGTTAATCCAAAAAGGTTTTGTTTTAACTCGATAACCAATATCTATATACTATATACAGTAAATCTGGGTTATTTTATTAAAAATAACCCAGTTCTATTATAAGAGCAAGTATATACTAATTTGTTTTCCTAATCTAAAACATTTAAGCGGCATTTTAAGAGAGAATATTTTGATATGACAATCGGAGGACAAGATCTTTTAACTATACTTGTAGCATCTCTAATTTCATTCTTAGCAGGAACAGTAAAAACTATTTTACGCTATACAAGAGATGGTATATTTCCAAAAAAGCTAGACTTTGTAGTTAATATCTTCTTATCATTCTTTATTGGTGTATTAGCAAGTTTTGCATGCGCTCATTTTGGGGTGGCTGAAGATTTAACTTATATTATTGTAGCTTTATCTGCTTTATCTGCAGAAAGGCTATTGTCTGCTATACCAACTATTTTTGTAAAGAAAATTGAAAATACAATAGGTGTAGAACCAACTCAAGAGGAATATGAAGCTGATCCTATAAACAAAAGAACAAAGAAAAACTAAAAGGCTTTACTATGTGTATGAGAACATTTACCAATAAGCAAATAACGGTACTATTCAACATGGGCGTATCCATATTTGCAGCAGTGCTTATGGGTATTTTGCTCCATCGAATCTTGGGATTACCATGTTGGTTATCATGTGGTGCAGTTGCAACTACAGCTGTACTAACTGAATACTTTCTTACTGTACATCCATTGTTTATTTTAAAGTATATAACGTTACCTGTAAAAGAAGAAAAATCCGAAGGTAAGAAAAATGCAACAAAAAATAAATGATGCAGTAGAAAAAATATTTCATAAAAAAGCTGTAATCAAAAGCGTATTTATATTTCCACTCATTAGTATAGTAATAATTGCTATAGGCTTAAATGAATTTATACACGTTAATAAAACTGTACCATACATAAATGAAGCTAAACATTTATTCATATGGATTTTAGCACTATTATGTCTTAATATGCTAGCTAACTTTTCAGCATTAATATTATATTATTGTTTACACAACCGAATTGAAAGTTTTACAAAAGAACATAAAAAGAAAGCGCTATAAAAGCGCTTTTATTATATTCTTATTTGAGTAGGTACGGTTATATTCTGACTAGATCCAGTATATTCTGTTAATATAACTTCAGTAGATGAACTTGCCGTATAATTCCAATCACGACCTTGCCTAAAATTAACTACACAAGTACCATAATTATATAACATTTTATACCTTATTCATTTACAACAATTACCCAACTGTCATCTAATATATCAGTAGGATCAGTAGGTGTAAATGTCCATTGTTTTTTATCCGTATCAGCTATATCTGCCCAAGTACCACCAATCGCTGTACTACCAACTAATGCTTTAATTAAAGGAGTAGCTGTAGGATCTTCTGGATCAATAAAAGATTCAGATAATACTATAGTAATTACGCCTGTAGATGCTGCAACATTTACATCTTTAATTAAAATTGGTTTATTTTGAATATATGCCAAAGAAGAAGCGGTTGTTTCTAACCAATCAGAACGAACTGGTTGTACAATAGTAGGACGATTTGACAAATCATTATAACTACCACTCGTTGCAACAGTAGCCAAATTTGGTGCATTAATCAAATCCGTATAAGATCCAGATGTTGCAACAGATGCAAAATCAGGTCTATCACCTAAATCACTGTAACTACCAGATATAGCAACACTAGCTAAATCTGTAGTTTTTGTATAATTAGTTAAGTTATTAACTGTTCTTGTTATAAATCCTGAGTTATTTGTTAATTCAGATGTACTTGTAGGAACAGGAATATTAATATCTGTATTCATAAAGCTATTGGTTGTAAATGAACCAATTGTTGCATTATTTTTCTTAAGAGTAATTGTTGCATCACCAACGGCTTCACTAACATCTGTAATATATCCGGAATCATTTTCCAACTGTGAAGTTTTAGTAGGAATTTCTAATTTTAACTTAATGCCAGGTAAATCAGTATTACTAACAGTAAGATTTTTTAAACTATTTAAAGCAATACCTCTTGCTGCAATATCATCCGCTTCTACATTTTGCATATCAGCGCGTGCTAATGGATTACCAATCTCATTACCACCAGGATGAACCCATACTGTAAGATTAGTTAAATCTACAGTTATTTCACCTTTAACACCTCTAAAGGTTTTGTGTTCATCAGAACTTCCTTTACGAAAACTAACCGCGGTTGCTTCTGCTGCCATTTTTTATTATCCTTATTATTTTAAAACTCAATTTTTACAACACACATAATAGATAACTTTTGATCTAAATGTTCACTTTTATCTATAATTTTACCTAAGCATTTACCATTAGGAACAGTGGATGCTTTACCTGGAGTAGTCTTAGATAAATAAATTCTATCACCAAATTGAGGTACACAATCTTGTGCAAACAATACAGGAACTCTTCCACACAACGCAACAGGTAAATCTAATTCTGTATTCTTTTCACCCAATTGATAACCAGGTTTTGTAGAAATAATACCATTACATTCTGTTTTAGCCATTGTTATTTCATTTACACCACTACCAAAACAAATTAATGTACCACCTGGATATACTCTATCTGATTTATAATATTCTGCTAAGTCGGCCCACATTGCACGATATGACATACCATAGAATGAAATACTATCATTCCAAGTAGAAGGTGCGGACATACCAGAACCTATAATCGTATGATTGAATTTAGTATACGAATCAACTACAACTGGTCCAGCATGTGTACCATCTTGTACATAATAATCACCTGTATTACCTAAAGGTGCGTTTATTTGAAAATAATTAGCTTTTAATTCTTTTGGTGTAACAGCTGTAACTTTACGAGCTTCTCCTGCATGTGCTACATCATTAACTTCTGCTTGAGTAGCATAACGAGTTGTACCATAAGTAGCATATGTTGCTTCATTACGTAAGTCTAATGCCAATCTTATACTATTACTACCTAAACACCAGCCAACGAACATCAAAGTCTCTGCAATTGTAAATAATCCGCAGCGATTACGTTGTTGTCTTTCAGGAGAATCTGGAGCTAATTCTAATACATTTGTACAATAATTATTCCAAACAGTGCTCGATTCTCCACTATGATCATAATCTGCATATAATGGTTTATCAATCCAAGAGACTGGAAAATTCCATACAATGTTAGTATTTTCAACAGATGTGATACTTGTTAGCATTAAACCTTTACTATCTGGATCTGTACATTCTGTATTATTATATAATGGATAATTACCACTCAATGATAACAAAGTACTACCAGTTGCTGGAGTAATATAATATGGAACATCTGGCTTACCTGAATCAACATCAATCGTTAAGATATGAATTGCAAACAAAACACTTTGGTTACTAGCATTTGTAGCTCTATAATAAACTGTTTGACCTGGTGCATAACCTGCAGCATTTGTATTATTAAGTGTTACTGCATAGCTATAAGGCACAGCTTGATTTGTAACAGTACCAGCATAAATAATTGAATTTGTTGTATAAAGACCTGTTAATTGCTGTGTTCTATCTGTATTTTTACCATCTGCTGCAACATACTTTTCTTCAGTAGTATCCCAAGCTGCAATCATATAATTACTTAAGCTAGCGCCTATATTATCACTACTTACATCTAATGTATCATCAGTTGGTGTAAAATATGTCCATCTAATAGGTGTATCTGTAGATAAATCAGAGCCTTTTCTTACTGCAATTGCTGGAATATTAGTACCAGAATAATTATCTACTAAATATAAATTATATGGAGAATGTACACCATCATATGTATCTGTAATATCATCATCTGTTTGCACTTCTGGTACACTATTTACAGAATCCATAACAGCAGTCGTATTAATAACAGTACTCAAATTTGATAATGTTGTATTCAAATAGAATTTTAACATATTACCAATACGAGTAGGTGTAGTTGCAACCTTTTCAACTGGTCCAGGTAAATTAGCAACAGCAAATAATACTTCACCACCAGAAGTTTGATTATATACAAATAAACCAATAACTGCTACTTCAAATTCTGTTTCAGTAGGAGTACTGTTTGTTGTAGGAGTAGCTAATTTTTGACCAATACAATCTAGACCTAAACTTAATGTAAATTGTAATCCACCATTTAATAAATTAGTACGGCTAGATATATTATTTGCAATAGTAAATGTAGTATTACCAATATTATATGTATCTAAACAAATATCTGTATATGGATATAAAAAGTTATCTTTTGTCCAAGCTGCAACATCTACACCTGCACCAACAGAAGTTTGTTTAATTGCAATACGAGACAATTCAAATTTATATGTACCATTTGATGCATTAGCTAAAGCTTTAATACCTTCATTGGTAACAATTAAAGCAAAGTTACTATCTAATCCTACAACTTCCCAGTTAGTACCATTATATAATTCAGCTTCCCATTCAGGCATTTCCCAATTGTTACTTGTTGGATCTCCACCAACTGCACACAATTGACCTACACTTATACTAGCAGTATTACTAAAATAAGCATTTCTTTCATTTCTTGTACGAAAATAATAACTATTATTTTGACCTGCTAACTGAGGATATGATTGTAACGCATTTCTTGAAACTTGCATCTGAGCTATCTCTTTATTAAAATTTTGGAAATTCTATTGCTATATAATAGAACTACTTTTACTATTAGTTTTCTAATCTAAATTGAATTTGGTTACACACAAAACAAGCTTTTCTTCTTCAATTTCTGAAGCTTCTAAAGCTATTGCAATAACCTTTTCATCTGATGTAGTTTGTACTTTACCTATACCAGGATTTTCTGAATCTAATGCAATTCGATCAAATTTTTTAACTTTACCTAATATACGAATTGGTGTTTTACCAACTAATGCAACAGGTTGTGCATTTTCTAAATCAGCATCAAGTAAATAACCTGGTTTATCAGATATAACACCATTACAATTTACTTTAGCTACAGTTATATCTTTTTCACCACCAAAGCAAATTAAGGTACCAATAGGATATTCTTGATCAGATTGATATTTTTCTGCCAAGTCAGCCCAAAGTGCTGTAGTTGCAGTACCCATAATTTTATTATTAGCAAAATCTATTTGAAAAGGTAAAACTGTTGTACCACTAACGGAACCAAAAATTCTAAATAATCCATTATATACATCTACTTTAACAATACTATCAAGTACTGGATCTGTATCACCCTTTTGAAACCAAATCTCTCCACCTTCAACAGTATTATCTTCATATGTACCTAAAACGGGTATATTCTTAAATGTTTTTACTCCAGAAATAGTTTCTGTACCAGTTCTGTGTACTACATCACCATCTGAAATATAACTAGCAATAACAGTTGAACCTTTACGTATACTCATTTTTTTCTCTTTAGTTTTTTACTTTTAATCCACCAAACTATACTATTCCATACACTTTCTAACCATGTATGTACCACAAATGCTTCTACGACATCTACATAGTTTGCTTTAAATATCTGTGTAGAACCATCTTCAAACCTCATCTCTATACAACCAAAATATTTAGATCTTTTGTTTGTAATCTCATATAAATATATTACTTGATCTAAACATATTAAATGCTCTGACTTAGTAATTGGTGAATAGAGTATTATCGTTTTCATATTAAGCAGTTCTTCTCCATATATTAGATACATATACTGCTGGCTGTACTGTTGAAGATGCACCATAAATAGAAGATGAGCGAGATGCATCAAAATCATAACCATATTGTGCTGTTGCTGAACCAATGTATGAACCATCATGTATTGTACTATCATCAGAAGTAACAAATGCACCTGTTGCAGATTTAGCTGTAAATGTAGACACTTGTGGTGAAATAGTACCAGTAATATTAGGTAATCCAGCTTCTATTGTAGTACCTGCTGCATGATTAGTACTTGAACCTTGAATACTTCTATCTTGAGCAACTAATACCCAAGTAGAACCAGGTATAAGTGTTGTTAATGGACATGTAGATTGTGTACCAAAATATAATGAACCTATCGGATATAAATCTGTAAATACACTAGCAATTAAACTATCCACTTCAGTTCTTGTATAGCTATTACCAATACCAGCATTTGTACCTTGATCATCTGTAATTAAGCAAACCCAATCAGGATGTGTATGCTCAATATCTTGTGCAGTATATTGTGCTAATGTACCAACCCAATTATAAATATATTCGTCAGAACTTACCGTATTTTTATTTTTAATTGCTTTTCCATGAATATCATATACTGTAGTACCAATAGAACTTTCTTCTACAATAGGTCTTGCAGCAGTTAAGGTAACAGGAATAGTATTTGTTGCAGTAACTGTAACTGCACCATAAACAGTTGTATAACCAGTTTTAGCTACAGAATAAGATACGGTGGTACCATCAATTACAGTAATTGCATTACCACTTTGTGTATATCCAGCTGCCGTTAAAGTTACAGTAGCATCAGAAGGAGTAGGACTAATAGTTAACGTAAATTCTTCGCCACCAGCAGGAACATACTCACCTTCTTGTGAATCCCATACTAAATCTTCTTGCGAGTCTCTTTCATAAGCCATTATTTATTACCTCTATGCAAAAACTAATCTTTTATTTGTACTATCATATGTTACTACTGGCATCCAAGCTGCATCTGTTCCATCTGTTGCTAAATATTTTCCAGTATTGCCAGATTGAGCAGGTAAACAATCTAAAGTAAGATCGCCACTACCTAATAAGTTATTACCATTTACTGTTTTAATATTTGTTCCAGATACCAATGTTGCTTGTTTAGTAGCGAGATTATCATCAACGTACTTTTTAGTAGTAGCATGCGCATCAGCAGTAGGTGTACCAACTTGTAATACACCACCTGTACCACGATATGCAATTGTAGAAGCAGTAGCACCCGAAGCTAAACCATATGAAGTTTGTCCACCGGAACTATTTGTACCATAAATTTTATAATTACCGGTTACTTTATCTACTTTATTATCAAGCTGTGTTTGAATTGCAGATGTAACACCAGATACATAACCTAATTCAGTAGCTGTTACCGAACTAACTGCAACTTTACCATTACTATCACTTACCAATGCATATTCTGCAGTCAAATCATTAGATGTAATTGTAGTTGCAGCACCTGTGATTGTTGCTTCTTTACCGCTTAAACCATCATCAACATATTTTTTAGATGCAGCATGCGTATTTTCTGTAGGAGTTTGTGCAACAGCAACTTGGCCACCAGAAGTTCTTTGAACAATCGTTGCGCCTTCATTGCCAATAGAATAATCTAAAGTGGTTTGTGCACCTGCATTTGTTGTTGCGTATATTTTAGTATTACTTGTTGTTTTGTCTACTTTATTATCAAGTTGTGTTTGTATCGCAGATGTAACACCATCAAGATACCCCAACTCTGTAGATGTAACATCTGATACTGCTACTTTGCCACTACTGTTACTTATTAATGCACGACTTGCTGTTAAATTTGAACTAGTAATAGTTGTAGCAGCTCCAGTAATTGCAGCTTGCTTTCCATTCCAAGTAGTTTTATCACTAGAAGTTACATGAATTGTAGTATCTGCAATATGAGTACTATAATTTGAAACTAATGTACTTGTAATGCCAGAATTAATAGCATTAATTTGTGCTTGAGTAAAAGGTGTATCATTAACTATATATTGAAATGACCATTGACTACCAGTATAAGAATAACGAGTACATGCATTACTATGCGTTTCATCAGCAGATACTATAGCATAATCATTTTCAGTAGGTGTTCTAGCTGTTCCATCATGATAATATGGACCAGCATCTAGAGCAGCTTTAGTAGCAAACGCATTACCTGTTGCATCGGCAGTAATATAATATGCAGCAACAGCATTAATACTACTATTAACGAAAGCCTTATCTGCTAATTGATTACTTGAAGTTGCGGCACTTGGTATTTTATTATTAATGGTTGTAATATTTGTTTGATTTGTACCAATTTGAGTTACTAATGCAGTTGTAATACCAGAATTTAATGCATCTTGTTGTGCAGTAGTTGTTAAATCATTTATTGTAGGTTTATTACTTAAATCACTATAACTACCAGAAGTTGCTACTGTTGCTAGATTTGCCCAAGATGCGCTTGAACCATCAGTTGTTAAAAATTTATTTGCATTACCTGATTGAGCTGGTAAACTATCTATTGTTAAATTACCACTTCCTAATACAGACTGATTATTAATTGTCTTAATAGTAGTTCCAGAAACTAATAAATCTTGTTTATTATCTGCTTCTAAGTATTCACAAATCTTAGTACCATCATGATAAAATATCGGACGATCTTCTAATAAAGACATTGTATATGATGCACTAGTTAAAACTATACCTAATCTAATATATAATTTACCATCATTAGTTGTAGGTAAAGCATTAGTCCACCATTGAGTAGTATCAAGATAAAATAAACCATCTGTACTATTAATACTACCAACTAAATATAAATATTCACCAGCTGTCCAAGTAGTAGTACCACCACAATTAGTTGAATAACGCATATCAACTGATGCAGCTTTATTGAAGCAAACATTACTTGCAGCCAAAGCACCATTAGCTAAATTAGTTGTAGTACCATAATATCTTATTTCATTTAATAAGAAACCTGTGGTATTTACAGTCTTAGTTGTTCCTGTAGAATATGATGCATTTGTCGCTGTCGGTTTTTCCCAAGTACCATCTGGTTTTTGTAACATCAATGAATATCTACTAATAGCATATGATCCAACACCAGCTTTATAATTACCTGCATCAACACTATAGTTAATTGTATAGGTTGTATTATTATCACCACCACGACTTACGAAACGCCAATAAGTTCCGTCAAATACGAATGTACTTGGAACTTCAGCATACCACACTATACTATCTGTAGAAGTTGTAATAGCTGCACTACCATATCTCATTGGATATGGATCAAAATTATTCAACTTCAATGTACTATTTGCAACGGTAGATGTAATAGTAGGTTTAACAATGATCACTTGACCTACTTCTAATTTTGTAATAGAAGGAATTGATACTTCTTTTTGTACTGTTGCTGCGGCTGTAGTAGATTCACCATAATAACTTGTACTTGTTGTATTGTCTAAAACTATACCATTAAATGAAGGTTGATCAGATAAATCATCATAAGAACCTGAAGTAGCAACTGTTGCTAAATCACCTTGATGATATGCATTAGCATCTTTTAATGCATACGTAGTAGTACCGTTAGATAATTTTGATACATATATAACTTGTTGTAATGTAATATAAACTTTACCATCAGTATCAGTTGTTCCTGAAGCCGATGAATACCCATCACAAGAAACATTAACAGTGTGTATATCATTCCAATTATAATCACTACGTGTTTCTAATAATAAATATTCTCCACTAATACTAGAATTAAATGTAGTAGAAGAACTATCTACTGTAATAGTAATAGAATTAGCATTTATAGAAGATGGTAATATATAAATATATAATGGTCCAATTACTGGTACTGGCATATTATTTCTCCTATACTATTGTCAATGTTTCTGTTGTACTATCATAAGTCCATGTTAAAGCTGCCCAACTAGCTGTAGTACCATTTGTTGTTAAATATTTACCACTATTTCCTGTTTGACTTGGAAGAGCATCAACCGTTGCCCAAGAAGCAGTGGTACCATTAGTAGTTAAAAACTTACCAGTATTTCCACTTTGTGATGGAAGAGCATCTACAGTAGCCCAAGAAACAGATGTACCGTTAGTGGTTAAAAACTTACCACTATTTCCTGTTTGTGAAGGAATAATATCTATTGTTGACCAAGATGCTGTAGTACCATTGGTAGTTAAATATTTACCAGCTTGTCCTGTTTGTGAAGGTAATGCGGTAGGAACAACTGCCCAATTTCCATCACCTTTTAGATAATAATCCTGTTGGCCTGCAGTAGGAGCTTTAACTAAACCAGCCGTACCCGCAGAGCTAGAGCTTGCACCTGTAAATACACTATATTCATGGTCAGTAAATTTAGCATCTGCTGGAACAGATTTAGCAATTGTATAAGTTAAAGCTGTAGGTACACCAGCATCTAAATATATAGGCGTTGTACTATTACCAACACTTGTATTACCTAATTTAGAAGCAGTGGTTGCTGTAGTAGCAGTAGCAGCTGTTGATACATTATCTATAACTAAATTAGTAGCTGTACCAGCTTTAGTAACTGTAATTATATTATTACCATTACTTGTAACACTTGATACTAAATTTGTATATGCACCACCAGATGTTAATGCTGCATTTGAACCAGAAGTTACACTACTAGTTGTAGTTGGAATATCTGGTTTATTTTGAATATAATCAATTTTAGTTGAATCATTTTGATTCCAATTAGATTGAGCAATATCTGGTTTATTAGTTAAATCTTCATAATTACCTGTTGTAGCTACTGTAGCTAAATCTGGTGTATTAACCAAATCACCATAATCGATGGCTTCATCTTTAACAAAATATAATTCAGTAGCCGAGGGTGTAGTAATACCTTCATACTGCTGTTTAGTAAGCTTATTAATTTTTAACTGCGTTACTGAAGTTTCTGTTGTTGCCATCTAATTATTCCTTAACTTATAGAACTCCCTTGAATAACCCCTCTAAATGAACTATTCGAGTAATAAATCATAATACTATATTCACAATTTGCTCTTGCTATAAAACCTGTATTTTCATTTATATTATCACCAAACCATTTCATTCCATCTGCATTTACTACAGTTGGAGTTGAACCACTTGTAAAATTTATTTGAGCTATAAAATCTGTTGGAATATTAGATGAGGGTAAAGTTATAGTCAAAGATGTTAATGTACCAGCATTATATATAGTATAATTTTCTAACGATACAGTTGGAGTAGCTCCTGAAACTGTAACGGTTTGATAATCTCTAATTATAACTGGAGTAACTTTTTGAGTACCCGCATATAAATATGCCATTATATTAACTCCATTCTACAAAGGTAACTACCGTTCTATCCGTACTTATTACATTATTGCTAATTGTTATACCAGTACCTTGTGTTAATTTATTACTTAAATCATTATATGAACCAGATGTTGCAACAGTAGCTAAAGAATTCCAGCTAGCAGTTGTACCATTTGTTGTCAAATATTTGCCACTGTTTCCAGATTGTGAAGGTAATGCATCTACATCAGCCCAACTAGCATCTGTTCCATCTGTTGTTAAAAATTTACCGGATTGACCACTTTGTGAAGGTAAGCTATCAATATCTAAATTACCGCTTCCTAACAAAGAATTATTATTGATTGTTTTTATATTTGTACCCGATACTAATGTTTCTTGTGCATTAATATCAGCGGCAGTAGTTGGAACAGTAATATTAGCTGTTACATTAGAAGTAGCATTAGCTCCAAAAGTTTGAACTGTAGTACCATTTTTTTGAATTGTTAATGTAGCACTACCAATTGTAGGTTTATTTGTAATCTCAGAATAATCAACTTGCTCATCTGTAACTATATATAATTCATTAGCAGATGGATTAGCAATACCATCATATAAAGCTTTAGTAAGCCGATTAATTTTAAAATCATCTACATAAGTAGTCGTTGTAGTAGGCATTTACTTACTCTTCTAATTCTTCTGGTTCTTCTGGGAATTCTACTTCTTCCCAATCATTTTGAGCTTCTTCAGTGGGTATCCAAACAGCAGAGCATTCTTCGTTAGTGAGTTTATTCTTTAAAATATAACCATCTCTAGGATATAGAACTAATCTTTCTTCTTCTACTATTAATCCTTCTGGTTTAAAACCACACCACATACCATGCACACCATCTAAAATACCAACATATGTTATTTTAATAATCATAATTTCTCCTTTTAACTTGTAGCTGGTAAATCATATAAAACTACAGTATTAGTACCACTAAATCCAGCAGTAACATCAGACCAAGTACCAATCTTTGCTTCTAAATTACTTGGGAAATGAACTGTACAACCTGTTACACCATATAACATCTGATAAAACTTTGTTTTTTGACTTCCTAAACCAGATGATGTCAAACCACCAAAATAAATATGCTTTATACCTGTACACTGATAACACATACCTCTGAATGTATAATCACCAGATGCTGTTGTTAATGATGGAAATGATAACGTTTCTAATGTAGTTACATTTCTAAATGTATAATAGAAACCATAAGTAGCCGCTGTTGTTAAATTAGGAGCAGAGAAAGAAGTTAATGGACAATATCTAAATGTATAATATAAACCATATGCAGCAATACTTGTTAATGCTGGAAAACTAGCTGATGTTAATCCGGTACAGTTATAAAAACCATAACCTAAACCATATTGACCATCAATAGTAGTCAAAGCAGATAAATCAAAACTTGTTATTTTAGGACAACCACCAAAAATATAATACATTCCATAATCTCTACTTATATTTGTAAGATTTGGAAAGCGTGCTGCTTCTGATGTTAATTTACTACAACCATAAAAAGTATAAGCTAAAGCATATGTAGCACTAGATGCAAATGTTGTTAAATGACTAAGATCTGCATATGTTAAATTAGTACATTGATCAAATGCTGCATATAAAGAATACGTATATACCGTTGTTAAATCAGGAAATTCAACTTTTTTAAGCCCTGTATTATTATAAAATTTTCCATACAAAGCATTTTTATTAATAGTTGTAACTCCATTAAAATACAATTCGAGATTATTTGAAACTGCAGCACTCAAAGTACCTGATGAAACATTACCAATGACGTCATCTATAGTTGCGCCATGTTTACGCTTTGTATAAGCAATTCCAATTTTATTTGAGCCATTATAAATCATTACGCACTCCAATCGACAAAGGAAACTTTACTTTTTGTACCCATATTATCATCAACATACTTTTTAGAAGTAGCATCACTATCATCTGTTGGTGTTTGATTTACTCTAACTTGACCTGTACTTGTTCTTTTTACAATTGTATTATTAGTAGCTGTATAATCATATGCTAATGTTGTTTGATTGCCACTTCCGTCAGTAGCATAAACTATACTATTTGTAGTAGTTTTATCTACTTTATTATTCCAATTACTTTTATCTGTACTTGTAACGTGTATAGTAGTATCAGCAACGTGAGTGCTATAATTACTAACCAATGTACTTGTAATACCAGAATTAAGCGCATCAACTTGAGCTTGTGTAAATGGAGTATCATTAACTACATACTGAAAAGCCCATTGAGAACCTGTATATGAATATCTTGTACATGCATTACTATGTGTTTCATCTGATGTAACGATCGCATAGTCATTCTTAGTTGGTGTTCTTGCTTCACCATCTGAATAATAAGGACCGGCATCCAAAGCTGCTTTAGATGCAAATGCTGCACCAGCTGCAGTAGATGTAATATAGAAAGCAGCCAATGAATTAATAGATGAATTTACAAATGCTTTATCCGCTAACTGATTGCTTGTTGTAGCAGCAGATGGAATTAAATCATTAATATCATTAATATCACCTTGGTTTGTACCAATTTGAGTAACTAAACTTGAAGTAATACCAGAATTAAGTGCATTTTGTTGAACAGTTGTAGTTAAATCATTAATAGTTGGTTTATCACTTAAATCTGTATAACTACCACTTGTTGCAACAGCAGCTAATGTAGGTTTATTTAAAATCTTAGCTACACCACTTGTAGCGTTCCAATCTGAATTAACTTGAGGATCTGGAATACTTGGCTTATTTGTTAAATCATTATAAGATCCACTTGTAGCTACAGTAGCTAAACTTCCCCAAGAAGCATCTGTACCGTCTGTTGTAAGAAACTTTCCTGAATTACCACTTTGTGATGGTAAAGTATCAATATTTCCACTACCTAATAAACTAGTATTATTAATAGTTTTAATATTTGTACCTGAAACTAAAGTTGCTTGTTTTCCAGATAATCCGTCGTCAACATATTTCTTAGTTGCAGCATGCGCATCAGCTGTAGGAGTACCAACTTGTAAAGTTCCATTTGTACTACGATATGCTACTGTACTTGCAGTTGCAGCAGAAGCTACTGTATATTGTGTTTGATTACCAGAGCTATCTGTACCATATAATCTACTTTTATTTGTAGTTTTATCTACTTTATTATCTAATTGCGTTTGAATAGAGCTTGTAACTCCATCCACATAATTTAATTCTGTTGTAGTTAATGTAGCACCATCTAAAATATTTAATTCTGAAGCAGTAGCAGTAACACCATCTAGTATATTTAATTCTGCAGTAGTTGCAGTTATACCATCTAATACATTAACTTCAGCTGCAGTAGCTGTTACATCAGAAATCTTAGATAGGCTTAAACTTGGAATATCAGATTCAGCTAAATCAGCTCCAGCAGTTACAAGTCCTTTACTATCATATGTAATTTTACATTTAGTTGCACCAGTTATAGCAGTATTTGCTGCAACTTTATTATTTAATTGTGTTTGTACATTACTTGTTACACCACTTAAATAATTTACTTCTGTTGCAGTAGCAGTAACATCAGAAACTTTACTAAGATGTAAATTTGGTATATCTGATTCAGCTAAATCATCACCTGCTGTTACAAGGCCTTTTGTATCATAAGTAATTTTACATTTTGTAGCTGCAGTTATTGCATTATTACCTAAAACATAATCATCTTTATCTTCACCTGCCATTGTACCAAGCGAAGCAATCTTATTTACAACTACAGATGTTGTACCAACTTTAACATCATCTACTTTACCAAATGAATCATAGTCATATGTAGTTTGATTTCCACTTGCATCAGTACCATAAACGCGCTTTGCGGTATTTACTTTATCTACTTTTAAGGCATCTTGATCATTAACATATTTTTTAGAGGTAGCATTTGTATTTGCAGTTGGAGTTAATGCAACATTTAATTGACTATTAGCATCTCTTTGTGCAATTGTTGATGCAGTATTATCTGTTTTATAAGTAAGTGTTGTTTCTGTATTTGCTGCAGCAGTACCATACAATTGATATGCAGTCGATGTTCTTGAAACTTTATTGCTTAAATCTGTAGTTAAATTATGAATCTTACTTTGTGCTATATCTGCACCAGAAGCTATATGATCATCAACAATAGTACCATCTGTAATATGTCTAGCAATAATTGAATTATCTGATAATTTTTCTGCAGTTACATTATTATTTGCAATTTTTACAGTTGTAACAGCATTTGTATCTATTTCACCTGTTTGTATTGGATCATTATAAAAGTTTCTTTCAATGTTAGTAACAGGATAGCCAGAAATCCATTCATAAGTACCGTCACCGTCAATATCAGCATATTTCCAAACATAACGTAAATCATTATGGATTTCATCAGTTAATACAGTAGCGAAATCATTTGGCTGTGGATTTGAAATATCAGCTAATATAGAATTATTTACTTGACTTGTAGTTAAATTGAAAGTTGCACCATTACCAGTACCACCAACAAAAGCAGAGCTAGGTGATGCAGGAGCAGTTGTAAATGCACCTCCTTGTCCTAAGGATATACTTGTAATAGCACCAGAACTATTTACTGCAGTAACATTAATAATAGCATCAACTGCCATATCTGATGTTAAGAATAATGTATCACCAACAGTATAATTAGTACCTGCATTATTAATAGCTACAGCAGTAATTGTATAATTTTGTCCTTGACTTGTTAATGCATTTAATGTTACACCACGATCGTGGGTTGATTGCTGTGCTAATGCAATTTTTTCATCAAGTACTTTACCTTGATAGGCAGATAATGGCTTATCTGTATCTGCAGATGTTAAATCATTTTTAATATCTACAACATTAACTTTTTTATTTAATTCAGTCCAAATTGGTCCAGATTTAACTAACTTATTACTATTTTGTGTTGGAGTATTATCAAAACCTAATTCACTTAAAGTACCAGTGGTTGCAGTATATGTTACAACATTTCCATTAGTACCTGATAATTGAGTTTGTAATGGAATATTACCAGTACCTGTAATAATTTCTGAATTAATTGTTTTAAATGTTGGTGTATTGACTAAATCACCATAATCACCACTAAAAGCAACATCATCTAAAGAAGTTGTATCTGGTTTTAGTGCTAACCCAGTATCTACATATTTTTTACTAGCAGCATTTTCATCAGCTACAGGAACTTCAGGAACAATTACTTGTGCATTTGCATCACGCTGCACTATGTATGAAGCATTGATAGTATTAGAATATGATATAGTGGTTTGAGCACCTGTTGAATCAGTACCGTAAACTTTATTTGCTGAATTTGTTTTGTCTACGCGCTTAGCATCTTCTGTATCGATATAGGTTTTAATCGCTTTTTGAGAAGAAACCTTTTCATCACTAGGAGTTGAACCGCCTAAAGTAGTATCTAGATCAGTATTTAAAAACTTTGTCATTATCGGCCAACCTTCACCTTTTAAAAGTTAATTAGCCAACTACAACTGCTCTATATGTATTAGCTGCGATGGCTGCACTGGAATTAATCTTTACTGTAATTGTACTTGCACCATAAGTAATATCACACATTACTTCATTACCTGATGTTTTTTCACGAATTGAACATACAACATCAGCAGTACCAATACTATTTGTAATAGTCCATGTACATACACCACTACTTACACTCAACGATGGATTATCAACTACGAATTGAGTAGCATTAATTGCTGCACGAACGGCTGATTCTGTTGGAATTTTATTATCACTAGTTGAACCAGTTGCTGCAATTGTCGTTGTAAATGTTTTACCTGAATCAATAGTTTCTTTTGTACTATTAAAGGTTGCTATATTACCAGCAGTAGCTGTAGATGGTTTATCTTGCTTTTTATCTAATTCTGTACGTACAGCTTTTTCTGTTGGATATAAAGTATCATTTGCACTAGAAGCTGCTCTAATTGATGTTGTTTTATTAGCAATATATTCTGCTAAATTACCTTGAGCTGCTGTTGTTGCAGTGGTACCTAAACCTGGCATTGTAACTGTTTTAACATTAATGCCTGTTACTTGACCATAACTATTTCTTGTTACTGAATCAATAACTGTTACTGTACCAGAATATGTAGCGGTTTGTGTAGAAGTTGTATCAACTTGTGTAATACCAACCAATGCTAATTCACCACTACCATTTAATTCAATTGTAGTACCATCTGGATCAAAGTATTCATCGACTTCTTTATCCCAGTGAGCTGCTACTGGAGGAGTTGCACTAGAATCACCACCATTCCAAATAGCACGACCATTACGGTTTTGACCAGGATAAGATGTATCAAAATCTGAAATTGACCAGAAATCACCAACTTTAGTACCTTGTGCTGGCAATTCTGATTCTTTACACATACCTTTATAGTTAACTGCAGAGGTTAATGCTTTATCAATTGCTTTCTTTAATTGCAATACATTAACAACCAAAGCTTCTGAAGTACCTGCTGTAACTTCAGCTTCAGTTGCCATTTCAACAACACCTTTGTGTGTATAATCACCATCATAAATAGAAATTGTACCATCATTTGCTACATTAACATTACTACCGATTTTAACACCACCTAAGACGCTTGCGGTAGCAACTGGTAAATAACCAACAGGTAACAATTTCTTAGTACCATTTAATTCTTGACAGAAATAGATGTAACCTTCTGTACTGTTATACCAGATTTGACCATTCTTAAGATTAGTGGTAGCAGGATTACTTGCCAACACTTGGATAACAGCATTTTGGATCTCATTCTGCTTAAAGTCAAAATCCACTAATATTTTTCTTTCAGCCATTTTTTGTAACTCCTTACATTCGTTATAGCTTCATTTTTAATTCAAATAGGCCTTTCCTTTAATCGGTACGTTCATTTCAAGGCGGCAATTATTTGAATCAATGTATGTAATTTTACAATCAAAAATAGTACCTGCTGTATCAACAACTGTTACCGATGGAAAATCGTTTAAATCATGCTGTATTTCCCAAGTTGCTGCTGCTACTCCCTGATCATGAATATACTTAGCTTTTGCAGTAATAACATTATTATTTACAATAATGCCATCACCAGCTGTATAAACGCTTGGAACAGTTTTATTTGCAATAACAGTATTTCCTTGGCGAATACTCATTAGATTCTCTTTTTTGTATATTTTTTCTTATATATAGAACTAAAAACCAAATCAAAATACAAGCTATAGCATACTAGGATATTGCTTCCCAAATCAAAGCTTGTAATGTATGATCCCACTTTAATGTATAATCTTTCACATTTTTATCTGCAGGTAAATCAGGTAAAATATATGCAGGTTTATTTACTAAATCGTTATAACTACCAGAAGATGCAACTTGAGCTAAATTTGCTATACCCGCAGGTTCTTCTTCATCATCTGTAATCCAACAAATCCAACTATCTGGAATTGTACCGGCTTGTCTACCTGCTTGCCATTGAGCTTTAGTACCAATCCAGTCATACATAATTGTATCTGTCTTGGTTTTAACACCAATGGCTGTTATTACTTCATCAGCATCTTTAGTAATTGTAATATTATCAACTAATGAAGGTTGTAAATTAACTCTTTCCCAAGCTCTGGATTCTTCACTTACTGTATATGTAAATTGATCTTCATTTTCAAATGGACCTGTAAAACTAAATCCATAAGCTTCAAAATCAGCCTGATAACCGCTATAAATACAAATAAGTCTACCTGATTCATCTCTACCCATAAAATTCCAAGCACTTTCTGTACCATCTGTTAAATAGTACATTAAACCTTGTGTTACAGGGCCTTCTTCACCTGGTTGTAAATTAGCTTCAACAAATGTTTGAAAATCAGTGAGGTTAATATTAATTTTATTGGGATTAAAATGAACACCACTTGTATCAGTATCTTTATAAAAATAACCGTTTGTATAGTTTTGATCTGTAACACCTGTATATTCTACAATTTCACCATCATATAAAGGTGTACAATTAGCTAAATCACTAATTGCTCTTATACCATCACTACTTTTTGATTTAAATTCAGTCCAAGTAGTTAAATCATCATTTAAAACATATAATGTATGATCTGCAGTAATATAAACTGCCATACCAGCTTCACGGCGAGCTGCTGGGATTGCATCTCTATCTGCTATACTAGCAACTTCACGCCAACCACCATGACCATATATAGCACGATGAGAAGGATATGTATCACTATCTTGTGAAGGCACTACTGGTGCGGATATATTTAAACCTGGAATTTTAGCCATATTAACTTACCTTTATTTTTACACTAGATGCAGTCTGTTTATATTCACCACGATATACATTTACATTATAAGATACACCATAAGAATTTGTTATACTTCTAGTAGAAATACAAGAAGGTGGCAATGTCATAGGTAATCCTGAACCAACATCAGTAAATTGTATTCCAGAACAATATGTTGTTGGAATTACAATCCACCAGAATTTACCACCACTACAATTAAAGTCACGTGTTTGTGCTCTACTATTAGACAATTCATTAGTAAGCGCTAATAATTGTTCATCACTCAAAGTTTCTGTAGTCGTAACACCATAGAAGCGTCTATAATAAAATGTCATAGTAGCTGTTTTATTACAAGTTTTAGATTTACCTTGTGGTACTTCAGAATGATTATCAGTATAATCTACTCTAAATGTAAATGTTTTAGGAGAACTAGAAGTTAAATCTTTTGCAGTATATGAATATGTACCACTTTTCCATTGACTTCTATCTTCATTCATAATATTTAAAACAACTGCATTATCTAATTTTAATGTTTGAGTATCACCAGTTTCAGGTTGTTTGTTCAAAGTCCAATTAACTGTAAATGGCTTAGATAACGTTCTACCAACATCATATGTACCGGATTGAGATACTGTAAATGTACTGTATGTTGGCTCTACATAATAATGGATATTCATTAAGTTATCTAAAGCCTGTTGAACATTTGTAATACTCACAACAGCTTCATTATGATATTCAACATCACCAGCTTCTGGTTCAATATTTGCTATTTTATTTTCTACTACAGATACGCCATTTAATTGTACATCATCAACTTTACCAAAAGCTTCAGCACTATAAAGTGTTTGATTACCATCTTCATCTGTACCATAAACTTTACTTGCTTCTGATGTTTTATCTACTTTACCTGTTAAATCAATTGTAGCTACTGCATTTTCAACAACTGATTCACCATCAACTAATACATCAAAAGTATTATTAATTGTACTATCTTGTGCAATTTCTATACCTGTACCAGCCTTATAGAATCGATTGATTTCAATCCATTCATTATCATGCCACATATAGAAAGCATCTTCATTAATTACTTTATATACTGTACCTTCATCAACACCATAACCTGCATATGGACCGGCTATAAAATCAAATTCTTCTGGGTTATATTCATTCTGTTTAAATTCTTCATCTATACATTCATACATACCCAAAGCATTATCAGCATCTCTTTCTACAGGTACATAATGCTTTACTAATAAATCACCTTCATATATAGCAAAATCATATATATTCACATTCTGTGGATGTGTATTTAAACTTTGAGCTCTAAATAACCACAATGTAGATTCGGTAATAAAATCATTTATTCCTGTATATTCACCAACGGCTTCATTATCTACATAAACCCCAGATTTATCTTGTACTAAAGTATGTACTTGATTATCTACTATATAATTAATACTTTTATTACCGAACAATAACGTAGATGTAGCAGCACCATAATTATTACCAAAAGCTACTTTATTAGATTCATGATCTACATCTGTACCATATAAGTAATTATTACTTTCACCATCAATATTAAACTTTACTACAATTTTAGTATTTTGATTTGGATGATAATGTGTATCGATATATTCTAACTGATCAGCTGATAAATATAATAATTCAGTATATTCTGTTGGCGCATAAATATTTCCATCAGGCAAATCTTCTTTTGTTTCAACATCACCTATATATTTATAAATACCACCTAATTCTTCTTTACTATAATAATTTGTTAAATTATCAACATCTTTATTAATAAACTGTGAAATACTATTATCATATGTAGCTAAATTATCTAAAACATTAATAGTATTATTATTAATGGATATATGATTACCCATTTTTATAGGATCTTGTTTATTGGACCAAGATTCTTTTTCTGCTGCTGTTACATGAATATCTTCATTTTCAGTATGAGTAGTAATAGTTGTCGATAAACTATCTAAAGCTTCTTGTACTGCAGTTGAAACAGGCTTATCAGCATCAGAAGTATTATCTACATTACCTAAACCGATTTGTTCTGCTGTTACTCTATGTGGATTATTATAATCTGTTAAATGATCTAATGCTTCGGCAATTTGATCTGCATAATTATCATATTGTTCTACTTTTTCAGCAGTAATACCTGAATCTATCGCTGCTTGTTGACCTGGAGTAAAATTACCATTATTTATAACATATTCATAATTCCAAACAGGTATTCCATTTACAACATCTGTACAAACATATCTAACTGTTTGAGGATCACCTGTACCGGTAGGATGTGTTTCATCGGCAATTACAATTACATAATCATTCTTTTTTGGTGTAACTACTTCACCAGCATAATACCAAGTTTCTGCTGCATCCAAATCAGCCTTAGTAGCAAAAGCATCTCCACTGGCATCACTTGTAATATAATTAGCAACAATATATTGAGATTGGATTAAATTATTAATAAGCTCAATTAATTGAGTATTTGAATTAACAATAAATTCTTTAGATAATTCAGGTAATAAATTACCATCACTATCTCTACCTTGACCATCTGCAATTTGTTGATATGTACTTCTACCTGTACCTAAGACGTATCTTACAATATAATCATCGGGGATACGAGGATCACCACCTTCTTTTAATTCATAAGAATAGGCTTGTACATTATAAGGAATAATCTGATTATATAACTCATTCTCTGGATCAAAATATTCTGCGCGATTACGCACGAATCTATGTATAATTTTATTAACAACAGCCATGTGAAATATACCTAAATATTGGAGTTAAACAGTCTTTTATTGTTAATAGAACTTAGGAATTTATATATAAAGAATTTAATCAAAATAAGTATAAAAAACCCGGTGGTCAAAAAGGAGGAAAATAACCACCGGGAAGACCGTCGGATGTGCAACACTAAATATAAGATAACTGATATATCAAAATCCGACTAATATTAGAACTATGCTGTTTATTACTTGGTATATTTTAAGAATTTTACCATAATATCACTATCTTCTTGTGGTAAAATCGCAGGGTCATAAAATATATCATCACAGTTCCACCCCTTTACATATTTCTCAATATCAATTGGAAATCTAATATATTTATCTGGATCTTGAGCTATTTTTTCAGATAAATCTTCACTTTCTACCTTAGTTAAATAAATTGTATCTATTAATTTATTCTCTAAACAATATTTATATACCGATCTACCACCACAAATAAAGATTTTAGAATAATTAGATACAAAATTAATAGCTGTTTCTATACTAGGTATTTCAATAAATCCACCAGTATATTCAACTTTACCAGCTTTATCTTTTTGTGAAGTTTGAATAACAGAAGCACCAGGAATATCTAATTTAACAACAATATTTAAACGATCAGTTAAAGGATATTTAGGTAATCCAAAAAATGTTCTATCACCAAATATACAAGGATAGCCTTTTGTTACTTGTTTATAATGATAAAAGTCTTTTTTAGAATGCCAAGGCATCTTATCTTCAATGCCTATAACATTATCTGGACCAATAGCAAAAATTGCACAAATTTCTGGCTTCATTCTACAGTACCTCTTTTTCTTAAAATTAACCCAATTCTAGTTTTACCACCATCTTCTAAGATATCAGCATAACTTGGAACTTTAAATGTCTTCTTGTTTTTTAAATCATTTATTTGTTTATTAACCAATGCACTACTTATATTAAATCTTGCTTTATAAGTATTTGACAATGATTTAATAAAACTTAATACTTTTGGTGAGCGTAAACCAGCTTTATATAAGAAAATCTTACCAAGAATTACAGTTTTTTTGTTTAATTTAGCACTATCTTCATTCTCATAAAACTTTTCAATTTGTTTTGTATACTCTCCACCTTCATAATCTCTACTTAATTGCAAAGCTTTTTTCTTAATTTCAGATACATTTACATTATCCATAGTTAATTCAACATCTGTAACTGGATCTTTTACAACATCCATCAAATACTTTTCGTTATCTTTCTTTGTATCTAATCTAAAATCTAATGAAGGTTTAAACAAACTTGCATCTGGTTTTTGTGTAGCTAAGAAAGCTTGGTGGCGACGTTCACCGGTTATTGACATTCTGCAAATATATACAAATTCTTTATAAAGCATTGGATTATATTTTACTGTAGAAGCTTTTTTTAGCTTTTCACGATGAAACCATCTTTCTCTATAAAAATTACAAATTTTTGTATATTTTAACCAAAACTCAGAAGTCCAATCTTCAGCGTCGCCACTACCGTTGTTCATTACAAAACCATTGTAGGCAATATAATTTTTAAGATAAGCTGCAATTGAATCTTTACATACATCAAAACGTTCTTCTGTAGTATTCATTGGAGGTTGGTTATTCTTAAGATACTTAAGCTGCTGATCTACATCTTCAAGTGTTTTTATTTTATCAATATATTCTTTTAATTCATTAGGTTTTAAACATGTATAAATTAAAAGATCTTCACTACCTTTACATGCTTTTAAGAAAAAGCTTATATCTGTATAACCAGATTCAACAAACTTTTTAAATGCATCTTTACCATTAGCTCTTTTTGATAATTTTTTACCTTGAAGTTTTAATGCCATTCTCTATCCTTTTTATGAATACTTGTTTGTTTTGTGTATTTTTTTAAACTTTATCTACCTAAACTTTGCATATAATACTTATCAATCAAATTTTCCAATTGAAACATAATTTTATCTTTAACCTTTGGATCAACTTGATGATTTACATATTTAATACCAGCACGTTTAAATAAATCTTCAACTACATATTGCCAACCCGCACCCCAACGATGATGTGTAAAATCTGGAGTTGAAGCATCTGCAACACAACCGATACCTGAATTTACAATACTATTTGCACAATCCACACAAGGTGTATAACTAACTGTCATAATAGTATTAAACAATGGATTTTGATTTCTCATTGCAAAAAAGATTGCATTACGTTCCGCATGCTCTAAACGAAAACGATGTTCATTATCAAAACCATTACTTTTCAACAATTCTTTATCGGCTTCTGTTAATTCTTTTTTATATGGATATGTATTACTACCTAAACCATAAATATTATAACTATTATCAACAATTGCAGCACCAGTCTGTTTTTTTGGATCATGCGAATAGCGCTGCATAATTTCAGCACTAACCAAACCAATATCATATGGTGTTGAAACTTTTGATCTAAGACTAATTGGTAATTCTAAAATATTCATTAAGTACTCCTTTTTTTAATTCCATGTTTTTAATATAATATATATGTTAAAGCAAATACACAGGTCATCTTCTAAACTAACAATGTTTATTTCCAAATTAATGAATTTAGTTTAGAAAATTACCTAACATTTTATTAGTTTGACCGCACAGATAAGTTAAATCTGTCATATAATCACTCCAACATTTAACTATATTATGAATCTTTTCTAATCCATCAATTGTAGTATCTTCTTCGGAATAAAAAGTAACTATATTTTCTGTAATTTTTTCACCAACCATTTTAGCTTTTTTAATTCCAGCTTTAGCTTGTGCATTTTTACGCTTTGCAATTAATCCAGCGATTTGTCTTTCATATCTTTGAATCTGTGATTTAAAATAACCTAATTCAATTAAAGTTGTATGGCGTTTATCATTTGAAAGATTTATAAACTTTTGAACATTTTTAAGAAATTGAATAAAGTTAGCAATATCTGCTTCTGATTTAAATATATATTGTAATTGAGGAGCTAATGTATCAAAATTTAAAGCTTCTACTTTTTCTAAATCAAATTCTTCTGGCATTTATTACTCCTTTTGTTCCGCTCTTTTTAATAATTCTTCTACAGATATATGCAATGCAATCGCTATAATTTCACATTGCAATTTATAATTATCTGTACCTTGATGAAAATGATGTTTATCACATAATAAAATCAAATTATTTTGGTTATATAGTAAATCTTTTCTTTTACTTCTTAAATGTATATGATGAACTTGAGTACCTTTTTTACCACAAACAGCACATTTACCATTATATCTTTTTATACATATATTTCTAGCTTCTTCCCATTTTTCTTTTGCTTTATCATTTTGTTTCTTTAATTCATAATCTTCGGGCTTTTTTAATTCTGTTTTCTTTAAGGATACCTTTTTTGCTTTTAAAGGTGATTTTTTTAATGTATAAAATTTTTTAGGTTTCAAAGGTGTTCGTTTTAACATTTTAATAATAAGGTAGGTGAATAGCATCAATCCACCTACCAAACTCCAAAGATTTATTTATAATTCCTTAAAAAGGCATAGAATCTGTGATAGTAGCAGAAGATGGATTATTTATAGAATCACGAGCATTCTTATAACCTTCTACCATTTCATCTGCCAATTCTTTCATCTTCAACATTTCTTCATCTGAAGGAGCTTTCCAAATTTCAGATAATGTCATACCTTCATTTTCTTCTTTCAACTTAGCAATAGTTGCTGCATCTGGTGTAAACTTACCAAAGCTTACTTCACGCTCCCATTTACCATTATCTGTTGAACGAGAAAAACGAATTGTATTTGAATCTTCCCATTGTAACAAATCTGGTGTTTCAGCATCCATATATTTTTCAACTAACCAGCGTGTTAAATAAGTACCTTTTTGTTGCAAGATAGAGACATGAGCTTGATCCCAATCGCCTTTTAAATCAGTGCCTAAAATAACTGCTTTAATATTAGATGTTAATGTAGGATCAAATACAGGAATTGGACCATATTTACCTTCAGTCTTCAAATCATCTTCTTTAAAACCCATAGCTAACAAACGGCGTTTAGCTTCACAAATTGGGCATTTAATACCCAAATTCTTCAAATGACTTGTTGTTTCAGGGCAAATCATATGTTGATCTTTATTTGGACCTAAATTCCAATGTTGACCAACAATTGTTGAAAAGATGTTATTTTCTTTTGAATTACCTGGTAATAATTTAAATTTAACATCTCTTTTAAAAGATTTACCATTTTGAACCCAATCAATTTGTGGCAAATTACTTTTTTGTTGCATTTCTTTTTTGTCATCACTTAACAATGACTGCATCCATTCCATATTAATTTGTTTTGTCATATCTTATCCTTTAAGTTGTGGTTTTATACAGTTATCCTCTGTCATTATATAGAATACTTTTAATACTAGTTATTTTCATTAAAACTTCCAATCTAAACCTTAGCTTTATCTAATAAACGAATACCTTCTTTCAATAAAGCTTCTTTTTGCTGTTCTGTATTATCAGTCTTTTCTATGAACTGCTTCATTATTGATACTTCATCTTCGCTTGTATTATCTTGTGTAATATCTGCAGAAGAATGCTTATCAAATGATAATCTGGTTAAATCTATATGAATATCTTTACCTTTAAATAACTCTAATCTATGTGTTATTTCTGGAGTTAATAACATATCTGAACTAACTTCTACTTTTACATAATTATTTAAATCTGTAATTAAAATTTGATCAATATTATCATCTGTAAATGTTAACCAATCTGGACAATTAAAGCTTCTTCTTTCTATTTTATTAGTTTCTGTATCATATATAATAATATTATTTCTTGATTTACCTGGATCTTTAAATGACAACCTTTGAGTAGACCCAGCTACTTTAATATTAGGACCATAACTACTACTACCGTGATAATGACCTTGAATTGTCATTTTAAATTGAGATAATAATTCTAAAGGTACACCGTGTGTAGTTTCAATACCATTGCCTAAATTAATACCTTTTAATTCAAGATGTGAAAATACAACTTTATTTTGTTTATCTTTAATACTTTCTAAAAAAGCTGTTGCATATTCATCAGAAGTACAATATGGCATATATATAAAATTATCCATCTCAAAAGGTCTATCATATACATTTACATTTTCAAAATATATAAATGGAATAAGTTTATGTACTTCTTTATAATTAGTAGTACCAGATAAATCATGATTACCAACTAACATAGCTAAATGCTTTTCTCTACTCAATTTATGAACAAATTGACATACTGCAGTTTGAGTTTGAGTAGATAAATTATCACCAACTGGACCATATAAATCACCCAAAAATATAATATTATTAATATTTTCTTCTTCACATATTCTTAAAATATCATCAGCGCATTCTAAATGTTCTAATTCTCTTATAGTAAAACCTTCAGAAGTAATGTGTGAAAAACGATGAGTATGATGAAAATGAATATCACCAAAACATAAAAGCTTCATTATAATTCCTCCACTTCGGTTTTACCTAAAATCTTTTTAACTAATATTTTTTGAGCTATAGATTCTTTTACAGATGGATGATTAGTTATCCACCAAACAGTCTCAATATTTTCAGCTTTATCTTCAATAATTTCAATTAATTGCTCACAACCAATTGGATCTAACAAACTTTCAATTTCATCTAAGCAAAGTAAATTAAACTTAGATTGTGATACAGTTTGAATTAAATCATATAAAGCTAATTGAATACTAATATCTACACGCTTCTTTTCACCGCCTGATAAACTAGAAATAGATTTCGTTACACCATCTGCTTGTATTTTTATATCAATTGCTGCATTATTAAGCAATAAAGAAACTTCCGTATTCTTAAAAAATCTATTAATATAAAATTGCATACGATTATTCAAATAAGCAATATCTTTTGATAATAAGTATGGGCGTAATTCACCTTTGGCACCAAGTAATTTATAATAGAAATCTGATAATAATTTTTTATTACCTAATTCACTATTATTAGCTTCTAAATCTTTGACTTTATTAATATTTTCTTCTATTTTTGAATTATACTCGACTATATCAGCATCGTATCTAGCAAGTCTATCTAAATAATTATTTTTCTTGTTTGCAAGCTTACCTAACTCTACATCAAAAGCATTATAACCCATCTGTAAAGTTCTTAATTCATCTTGTAATTTATCATATTGTCTATCATAAGCATCTTTAATACTTTTAATGTTATTTAAATCAGACTGTAACTTACTATATTCTTGTCTTTTATTATCGATTTTTACATTTATTTCAGCTTCTAAACTGCTATTTTCTTTTTTACTAATATAGTTTGTTATTTCAGTGGTAATAGCTGCTAATTTCTCATTATATTGAGCTAATTTGTTATTATTATCATTAATCTCAGTTTCAGTTCTATCTAATTTTCTACCACAAGTTGGACAAGTATCTTCTTTAAACCATCTTTCAATTAAATTTATATCTCTTTGAAGATCTTTTTTAGAATATTCAAGATCTCTAATATTATTATCAATATCTTGTTTTTCTTTAGTAACTTGTGCTTTTAAATCATTTACTTCTGTTACAATTGTATTCATTTTCTGCGCAATATCACTGCTATCAGAACTCGGGCTAGTTTTCTTAAATTCTACAATTTCAGCTTCTTTTTCTCTTATTGCAACTAAACGATCATCTTTAGCTTTTTTTACAGTTGCTACTTCTTCTTCAATCTTATCTATACTTTGTGTATTTTCTAAATTCTCTTTTTCTTGCTTAGCTTTTATAATCAAATCTTTATATGTTTCAACTTTACCATTTAAATTACTAATTTCTAAGCTATTATCAGTTATTTGTTTAGTATATTCTTTTATATCTTTATTAGCTTCATCACGAATTCTTTCCCAAATAGAATAATCACGAATACTTTCTAATGTTTGTATACGTTGTTGTGGAGTTAATGATGAAAAAGCTGAATCCATACTAGATGTCATAATAATAGTATTTCTAAGTAAACTAAATGGAATTTTAATCAACTTATTAATACGATCTTGTGTATCAGCTACTTTATGACAACTTAAATCTTGACCGTTAATTTCTAAAAATAAATTATTACCAAGTTCAGTATCTTTTCTTACACGCGTAACTTTAATCTCATCAGTATTTGTTGAAATATAAACAGATACACGACAATTTTTATTTGTTTTTAAATTAACTACTTCATCTGCTAATACTTCATTTGTCAATGATGAACCGGTTAATGCCCAAAATAGAGCAGAAATTAATGTTGATTTACCAGAACCATTTGTTGAATTAGTTTCAGTATAATTAATACCTTCTATAGAAAATAACCCTGATTTTATATTCAAGGTTACTTTGTCTTGGATACTACGAAAATTTTCAATTTCTAACTTAGTAATTTTAAAGTTCATTAAACTTCTCCACGATCAACCATATCATATAAGTCATAAGCATTATCAACTAGCTTATCATAAGTTAATGGGCGTTTCATTGGATTTTGTTTAAAACGCTTATATTCATCAATTGCATTTTGTTCAATAGCTGTCCGGAACATTTTATTAAATAAACGCATATTCTTTTCAGCTGCTTTTTCTGTATCAAATACTACCCAAGCGAATTCTTTATTTTTATAATTATTACGAGTATAATCTTTATCTACAATACTTATATTAAATCCATATTGTTGTTTTAATTGTGTCTCACAAATTTCATCGATTGTCATATCACCAAAATCTTGCTTTTTCCAATTAACTCTAATAGGACAAATATTACTAGCTTTCTTTAATAAATCACGAGATTCTGGAACAATTGGTAAACAATTATGATAGTATCCCATATCACCTAACATTACTTTTTTATCTGAAAGTTTAATCCGTGTAGATTTAATTTCTTCAGCTAATGCTTCTAAATAATTATTTACTTTTGCATTATCTGTTTTTTTATCATTTAATAACAAGTATTGAAAATTCATCGTTATTTACCTTTTGTAGTTTTGATCAAATTTTTATATCCACTACAGTCATTTTTTGTTACTAAAGCTGGATTAAAATATCGATCTGCTAAACAATTTAATTGATATTTACAATCTCTACATAATAGAATCTGTTGAGATTGGAATTCTTTTAACTTTTTTTCCAATTCATCCACATCTTCAACTTCTTCGATATAAAAGAAACCATTTGTATCAATTTTACCTAAACCAAATTTATTATTTGGAGTTATATAAACTGTATTGATTGGAAAATTATTTGTTTTAATAATACCTTCAGATTCAAGTTTATTCAAAAAACTAAATTGCATATATTCTGAAAGCTTTTTATATTCTAATACCGTTTTTTGATAAATATCCGGAGAATATACTTCTGTTATATTTGTTTTTGTTTTTTGATAAGGAATTATTTTCCAAGATTTAATTTTTAATCTATTTAAATTACTAATCTTATCAAGTGGATTATCTTTAACAAATAAGTCAATTGATTTTACTACGATAATTTTTCCTGAAGATACTGCAGCTTTAATATTTTTATAAACCAATTCAGAATTATGATTAAAATTATATAAAACATTAATAACATCTGCATTATTAATCAATGATTTATTAAAATTAACAAAATCTGTAGCAACTGAAATTTTTTTATTATATGTTTCTAAAAGTTTAAATAAAAGATCAAAATAAATATCTGATAGTAAAGAAATTTCACCACCTTCAATTGATATTTCAGAAAAATTAAATTTAAAATGTAATTTTGATAAATTATTTTCTAAACTCTCTAAACTAAGAGTATTTTTATTATTTTCTAAATTATTAAAAACCGAAAATGAATAATCATTTTCTACACGATACAAAGGTAAAATAACTAGCTTGATATTGTCTTTCATACTAGTTAGAATATAAAAAATTTGGAAAACTATTCACAAATTTTCCAAATCACAAAGAAAAGTTTAATAAAAGAAAAATATAATATTTATTTTTTATTTTTAATTATATATATTATTAATAATTATATATTATACGCATACGCGCGCGAGATTAAGCTTTTTCTAATTCAAAGTGAACTTCATAGGGATTACCCATTTTATTTACTGTTTGTTTTGGATGATTATTTACAAATTCTTCTGCTTGTGATAATGGAAATTTAAATGCTTTTTCTTTTGAATAACAGTATGGAAAATCTTTTTTATTTGTTAAATACATTTCATTAGTACGATAAGATCCAAATTGTTCTGTATTTATTGCTTTGATATAAACTTTATCTTCTAATGTTAAAGGTTTAATAAGTTTTGAATATAAAGTATTTTTCTTTAATTGATCACTTTTATAATCTTTAGCAGCTTGCCAAAAATTATCACTTGGATCATCTCTATCATATTCTGTTAAAACAGTTTCAAACAATTCTTTAAACTTAGACATCTATATCTTCTAAATTTCTAATTTCTGTTTCTTTTGTATCTTGATTTTGTACTTTTACTTTAACATCATTGTCATCATCATTTAACAAAACATCAATGATTTTATATTCAGGAGCAGCTGGTACAGGAACGGCTTCTTCGTCACCTTCATCAGGACTATAACCACCAGCATCAATATTTATATCACCAAAACCAGGATTAGCTCCACTTGTATCACCACCAAAATCAATATCAGGTGCAGCAGAAGTATCTGTTGTAGTAGAAGTTGTACTACTTGTTGTTGAAGTAGTAGTATCTGTACTACCCATATCAGATGAAATTGGACTACCTGTAGCAAAATCTGCAGGTGAATCATCTTCTACTAAGCGTGTACCTAAAACTTTATCTAACCAAGGGTATTTTTTAGCTGATTCAAAGATTGCTTCTGTTTTTGATTGTAAATTATATTTTTTAATTAATTCCAATTCTTCAGGTGTAAACTCTGAATCAGATTGTTTATTTTTAACAAAATTTTTAAGATCATTAAATGTTTTAACCATAACTTCAGATTTATCTGTAGCACCACCTACTTTTGCTTGATACCAAGCTTTTTGCCAATTCTGTCTTTGTGTATAATTTGGATTATTTACATCATTTGCTTTTTTAGAAACGGAAAGTAAAGGTTTACCGGGAATTAGTTGTACTTTACCAAAAGCATATTCTTCACCTTCTGGAAGCTTACTATTTAATTCTTGCGATAAAGCATTACAAATCTTTTCGTTTGGATTAGTGATTAAATTTTGTAATAAAATATCTTCTGGGAAATTTTTAGCAGCTGCCATTTTTTCAGCAAATGGTTTTAATCTGTTAAGAATAATTTTATTCCAATCTTTACTTACTGAATCACTAGAATTATTCATAAAAGTTGGTTCAATTATTGTATCAAAAGTTTCTTCAAAGTTATCAGGTAATTGAATTTCACCAGAAATAACTGCATCTTTATTACGTTTGAACCAAGTTAAAAATTTATTAACTAAAGGTCTTTTACCTTCAAATTCTGCTGAATCTCCAGGAATTAAGCTAGCAAAAGCTTCTTGTAATTCTTCTTCTTTAGAACGTTTTTTCTTTTTTGGAGAAGCGGTATATGCAACAGCTGGACCTAATGCTGCAGCACTTACACAAGCACCACCACAACATTCTTCAACATCTGCTTCTTTCTTTAAAAGACTTCTATTTGGATTTACAACGGGTTTAGCTCTATTTGCAGCTTGTAAAGTCTTTTTATCAATTGCTTTACTTAAACCTTGACTTAATAAATCAGGAGCTTCTTTATCAGAATAACTTACATCAGCTTTTTTTTTATCATTATGCTGATTTAAAAGGTCTACCCAATTACGACCTTCTTTTACTTCTACTGATTCATGAATAACAATATCATTACCAGGAAGTGGATAACCATTATCTTTTAACCAATCTCTCAATTCTTGTACAGATTTAAATAATTCAATTTTACCAGAATGAGATAAGCAAAGGTTATTGTTTTGTTTAAAAATTTGAGCATTTTTACTTTTTAAAGTAGCTGCATTTTGTTCTTTATTTAATTCCCAAGTATTAAATCCATCTTCTTTAGATAAATCTTGGATCTTTTGTAGAATGGTATTAAGCTCTTTAGAATTAGTTAAAGTTTGTTTTAAAGCATCTTTAGCTTTGTTTAATAATTGTTCTTTTGTTTCTTTTTGTTCTTCGTTTTCTTCTGATTCAATTTCAAACGTTGAACTTATATCATTCGGATTAAATTCTTCTTTAGCATTCATGATTGAAGTAAATTTACCATCAGCTTCTACGATAACTGGTGTAAAATCTTTAATTGTATCGTTTAATTTTAATTTTTGTAAAGTCTCATTTAATGGTGTTAAAGAAGCTGATTTAATCTTAATTTTCTTTTCCATTCTACTTACCTTTGTAGAGTTAACTAATTCCTATGAAATTAGAACTACTTAAAATGAAAATCCCCATTTGATAGAGGATTTTATATAAATTCGAAGCTATTATTAGAATCTTGTAGAGGTATATTTATAATTACCTGTATCTAATATTTGTTTTAATTGTTGTGGATTTATAGAATAATCCAAATCACCTTCTGGAGCAAGTAAACCAAGAGCTCTTGCTTTTGTAAGATCTGTTTGATGCTCATCAGAAGCTTTATGAGTAAATAAATCTGCATATTCAGCTTTTAATTGTTTCAATTGAGCAACTAAGCTTTTTGTAGGAGCATTTGTATTTTTAGCAGCATGTAATTTATCAATTAAATAATCTTTTTTGGTATTTAATTTGTTTAATGCTTTGGCATATTTTTCTTTGTTTGTCTTTTCAATAGTAGAAATAAAGCGTTCATCTTGTTCTTCACGGCTTAAATTATCCCAATCATCACCATCAATATATTCACCGTTTATATCTTGTTGAGATTTTTTATGTCCAGCTGAATTCATTGCATTTGAAACTTTGTTTGATATGTCTGTAGTAGCATCTAAATTAGCTATATCAACATCCATATTATCATCCCACAAATCATCAAAATCTGCCATTTAAAGTACTCCCTGATTTATATACGTAATAGAACAAGCTAATTTTATAATGGAAATATTCTTAAAAATTTATAGCTTTTTAAAGTGTTCAATATAATAGTACTAAGAATAAAAGGGGATTAATATGTCTTGGGATGGTAATAACATGTCATTATCTAAGGATTCACCTAGAAATTACATGTATAAAAATACAGTTTATATATTAGATGAAATTTCAGAAAAATCTTGCGCATATTTAATTGGTGATTTATATGATTATGTAACAAATCCCCAGAATTTTGATACTCCTTTAAATTTTATTATTAATAGTCCCGGTGGTGATGTATATGTTATGATGACTATTATTGGATTGATAAATATTGCAAAATTAAATAAAATTCAAATTAATACTTATGTTATGGGAATTGCAGCTTCAGCAGCTTCTGTTATTGCAATTCAAGGTGATGTAAGAAAAATTACGAATGTTTCAAGACATTTTATACATTTTGGATCTATGTGGTCATTAACAGAACGCCATAGTGAAATTGAAAAAATTTATGAACAAACTAAAGATTACGCAGAAAGAATTGATAATTTATATTTACAATCTTGTCCGGGTTTAACAGCTGAAAAATTAAGAAGTTTACAATTAGATGAACGTGGATATTTGAATGCTGAACAATGTATTGAATATGGTTTATGTGATTCTATTATAGAAGATGATTTAGCAAAAATGAATAAATTACATGATGATGCTGATAATTTTGAAGAATTGTTTGAAGATTATACAAATGGTAAATATAAAAATGTAATGAAGAAATTAGAAGCCCTAAGTAAAAAAGAATCTAAAAGAAAGGCTAAATAATGTTAAATGAAGATATAAAAGAACATTTTAAAAAACTTTGTATTGCAGCCAATCATACATTAACACGTAGTGAATATCGTAAATTAAATGAAATTCCTGAATATTCTTCATCTAAGATTGAAGCTTTATGGGGTACTTGGAAAAGTTTTATACAAGATGTTTCTAGTACTATTAATTTAAACAGATATAATATTGTAAAAACAGTAAAAAAGACTATTAATAATGTCGTAATTAGTTCAGTTATTGATGGATCACATATTGATTATACTTGTTTAAATGCATTAATCGCATATTGTAAAGAAGAAAAATGTCAATTATATATTTTATGGGGTAGAGCTTTAAATTCTAATGCTCATTTTTCTAAAGAAGATTATGATCTATTACAAGAATATTTAGTTACTGATTTATTTTTTGAAAAAGATAAAAAATGCAAAGCATTAGATCTTTTAATTCCTGCTACAGCAAAAAATCCATTGCAAAATTTAGATAAATTATCAAAAGGTTTATCTACTATAATAGTTGGATCTCCAAAGCAATACTTAGACACATTGCCACATGATAATAATAGTCAATTTAAAATCGCTTTAAGTACTGGTAGTATTTCTTTACCGAATTATAAATCAACTGTATCTGGACAATTAGATACACAAAATCATACAATTGGTGCTATTAGATTAGAATGGAATAATCAAAAACAAAGATATATTCCTAGACAATTACAATGTGATGATGATGGTTTTATTTATGATATAACAAATACTGCTTATACAAATGAAGGTGCTGTAATGGGTGGTGAATTAGTTTCTTGCGTTGTATTAGGTGATTTACATGCACCAGAAACTGATATGGATGCTTTAGATATAACAATTGCTAGTTTAAAAAAATTAAAACCAGAAATAGCTATAGTTCATGATTGGATGAGTTATCAAAGTGTTAATCATTACGAAGAGCATAGAGCATTAAGTAAAGTATTAAATGCAACAGAAGATACAATTGACTTACGAACAGAAATAGATAGAAGTAGTAAAATCATGAATAAGTTAGCAAAAGCTTGTCCAAATACTACTTTTTATATTGTACATTCTAATCATGATGAATTTTTAATGAAGTGGTTAAATGAAGGTGAATTTGTAAAAGGTAATCCTGCTAATAGAGTAATTGGTTGTGAATTATTTGCTAATCTTGCAAATAATACTCCTATTTTTCCAGCTTCTATGTTCGCTTCTAATATAAAATTTTTAGATCCCGGTGTTTCTTTAGAAATAGAAGGATATGAAGTTGCAAAGCACGGCGACAGTGGTATTGCTGGTGCAAAAGGTAATACAAATGCATATGTAAAAGCATATGATAAATCGATTACAGGACATACACATAGTCCAAAGATTAAAGAAAGTGGTGTTGTTGTTGGTACATTATCAAAATTACAATTAACATATAATAAAACTTCAATTTCTAATTGGGCACATGCAAACTGTGTCTTGTATAAAAACGGTACATATCAATTAATTTTTGTATAGTATCGAAAAAAAGTAATTCTATATAATATATAAAGCTAAAATAAAGGATATAAAATGGCTAAAGTAAGTAAAAAACCAGTAGCTAAAAAAGTTGCTACTAAAAAAACAGTAAAACCCGCAACAAAAAAAGTCGTTGCTAAAAAACCTGCTACAAAGCAAGTAAAAGTACAAAAAGTATCTGTTAAATCAGTTGCAAAGAAACCAGTACAAGCTCCAGCTAAAAAATCTTTTTGGACAAAAGTTGCAGAATTTTTTGGTTTCTAATATAAATATAAAAGGAGATTTTCACCATGGCAGAAAATGAAACATTTTATGCTGCAGTTAATGCTAACGTTTTTGTAAAAGAAATTAAACAAGAAGCTAAGCAAGGTATGATGCTATTGCCAGATTCTTTGGATAATGATTTTACATTTGGCGAAGTTATTTCTGTAGCTGAAGGTTATTTTGAAAATGGAATGTTTGTACAATCATGTGTTGCACATGGTGATATAATTGCATTCCCTAAGATTTCAGGTACAAAGATTAATTTTAATAGTATTCCTTTAATTCGTGTAATGCAACAAGATATTGTAGCAAAGCAAGTTCAAGGTACAATTAAAATTGACTAATTTATTATAAAAGGAGAAGTTATGTCGCGTACAGCACATTTCGGTAAAGATACACAAAAAGCTCTCGTTGAAGGCTTAAATTATGTTGGTAATGCAGTTAAATCTACATTAGGTCCTGCAGGTAAAACAGTTATTATTCAACGCAAAGATAAATCTCCAATCTTAACAAAAGATGGTATTTCAGTTGCTAAAGAATTATCACCTAAAGATGAAAAAATTAAATTAGGTGCTGATCTTGCTATTTCAATTGCACAAAAGCAAATGAATAGTGTTGGTGATAATACCACTACAGCTTGTATTTTAGGTCAAGCTTTGGTTAATAATGGTATTCGTCAAATCGAATTAGCAAATGATACAGCTACGGTAAACCGTACATCTTTACGTAAAGGTATTGAAAAAGCAAGAGATTATGTAATTAAAGAATTAGATAAACTTGCTACTCCAGTAGATACAGATGAACGTTTAATTCAAGTTGCTACAGTATCTGCCAATTGGGATGAAGATTTAGGTAAAACTGTTGCAGATGCTTATTCTAAAGTAGGTAAAAATGGTGTTGTAACTGTAGAAGAAACAAAAGATCGTAATATTTCTTTAGTATTTAAAGAAGGTATGACTTTAAATCGCGGTTGGACTTCTCAATATTTTGTTACTGATTATGAAAATCAAACAGTGGAATATGATAATCCATTGATTTTATTGTGTAATTCTCGTATTAGTAACTTTACAACATTAGCAAATTTAATTGAACCGTTATTACGTCAAGGTAGTGCAATTATTTTGATTGCTGAAGGTTTTGATACAAATGTTACGCAAGGCTTAGTAATGAATCGTTTGCGTATTAATGCTAAACTTGCTTGTATTGAAGCTCCAGGTTATGGAGATAAGCGCCTTGAAATTTTACGCGATTTAGGTGTTTATTTAAATGCTGAAGTTGCTGAAGATCCAATGGGTATGAAGTTAGAAATGTTTTCTTCTGCACAATTTGGTCAATGCGAAAAAATTATCATTAAGAAAGATGAAACAATTATTCGTGGTGGTAAAGGTGATCCAGCAAAGATTAAAGCAAGAGTAGAAGCAATTGAAGGTATGATTAAAGCTACTGCTGATAAAGATCAATGGGAAAAAGATCAATTGAATAAACGTTTAGCTGCTTTAACTACCGGTGTTGCTATTATTCGTGTTGGTGGTTCATCCGAAGAAGAAATTAAAGAATTAAAAGATCGCGTTGATGATGCACAATGGGCATGTAAATCAGCATTAGAAGAAGGTTTTGTTCCAGGTGCCGGTAATACAATGTTAGTAATTTCAAACCGCTTAGAAGAACATTTTAAAGATTTAACTAATTCTGATGAAATGTTAGGTATTAAGATCTTTGCAAATGCATTAAAAGCACCATTTAGAGTAATTTTGGATAACGCTGGAATTAATTCTGAGAATATTCAAAAAGAAATTTTAGCTAAAGATGATGTTAATTATGGTTATGATGCATTAAATTTAAAGATGACCAATTTGATTGAATCAGGTATTATTGATACTGCAAAAGGTATTAAAGGTGCTATTTATGCAGCTACATCTGTTGCAGGATTAGTATTAACTTCTGATGTATGCATTACTGAAGATCCTGTCGATGAGAAAGGTTTATCTTTAAATATGATGGGTATGCCAGCAATGTAATTTAGATGTCATAGTCTTACTCAAAACCAGTAATTTATAGTTACTGGTTTTTTTATTAAATATCAAGTTCTAATGTATATCATGGTAAAAATTAAATCAAAATTAAAAGAAACTGACTTTTCGAGAGTAAATTTACGCGATGTTTATATTACAGAGTATCCAGAATACGCTGCAGCATTGCGTGATGAAGCTATATTCTCTAATTATGGAATAAAAGCTTTAATTAAAACTCCAAAAATAGAAAATAACGTTGATGAATATTCAAACTTTGTAGATGATGATTTTGAAGTTACTACAGAATCTGTTGTACCAAAGTTTGAACAATATCGTCAAAATGTATCTGTAGAAGGTATGGCTGCAGATGGTACAGAAGGTTTGTATCCTTTAGAAGTTCTTATTCCTACTAAATTGCATTTGCCTAAAAACTCAAGAATTGTACTTACTGAATATAATTCTTATGAAGGTATGATTGCTAGAGAATGGACTGTATTAAGTACAGAAATGAAGCAATTGAGTGGTAGTAAAACATACACTAGAGTTGCATATTGTGTACCAGCTAGACAGAGTATTCATCGTACTGGTGAATTTAAAGACTTATATGGCATATTCTATTTTGGAATTAATGATATAACAGATAAAGAAGTTACTAATAGAATTCGTGCACAATTACATTTCTACTTTAAAGTTCATCCAGTTTCTCTTAGACATGATTATAAATATGAAGAGATTCAAGAAGAAGTTGTATATGCAGTGGTTGAAACTTATAGAGATTTGTTAGAATATGATACTTCTAATGTACCAGAAGATTCGTTGTTTATAGTTGAAAATGATGAATTACATGGAAACAAAGAAACTTATTATCGCTGGAAAAATACTGTATTTATATTTGAGAAAGCAATACAAGAAGTTCCTGAAGAAGAACCACAATATCAAGAAAATCTTTATGATGATGAGTATACACAAATTAAAACTTTACATATTGATTCAGCAGGTGTAGCAAGTTTTGTTGTAAAGCCTACTGCAATTTCAGTTCTATATTAATAAATAAGGAAAATTAAAATGGATTATGGAATTCAAACCACTTTTATGAATAAAGTATTAGATGATTACTTTTCAGGCCGCAGTAATTATGATATTTACATTGGTTTAGGTTTATCAAATGAGGGCGGAAATGCTAATATGAATGATTTCATTGAACCAGACGTAGCTGCTGGATATGCAAAACAACCTTTTGTATGCTCACGTGCAGTAGATGGTGTAGCTTATAATGCCAATGAAATTGTATTTAATACTGCTTCTGCTGATTGGACAACAGGTGGTCGTGTAATTGATAAAGTTGGTTTATTTAATAGAGATGTTACTGTAAATTCATTAGGTGAAGAAGTTGAAACTTATACATTGTGGTGTGTATTACCATTAGTACCTTCTGAAACAGTTATTACTGGTGATACCGTAATTATCAATACAAATGCAATTCGTTTACAATTAACAAATAAATAATTTAAAGGAGAATCTAATATGACAGATTTTATTAACTATCCTACAAAAAAATATGCAAAACCTGTAGTAACAAAAAAAGTTATTATTACAGAATCTACAAAAGAAGTAGTAGAAGAAGCAATTGGTGAAAAACTTGAAGATTTGACAGAAGATGAAGTTGTTCAAAAAGTCAACGAAAGCAAAAAAGCAGTTGCTAAAAAGACACGCAAAGGTGTAAAAGTAAAACAATCCTTAAATGGATAATTTTAACCCAATAAAGACTAATTTAAATGATTACTAATATACAATATCCTATTCGTGTTATCAGTTACTACGCCTCATCTAAATCACAAATAGATGGTAAAAATGATTTTTGTTTTTGGATGCGTAGTAAATTGACTCGAATTGTTTGTGATAAATCTTTCGCTAGAGGTGATGTATTACAAATTAATGGTATTACAGATACACCTTCAGGTATTTTAATAGATACTTCAATAGTGGAAGAATGGGAAAAAGAATATCCTGTTTTAACTTTTGTAAGCGGTAGATTAATTTATAATAAATGGGCTGAATTTGATTATACACCATCTGAAGGAATTCAAATAATTAAACCTATTGAACAGATTTTATCTGACAATTATTCAATAGGTTTTGTTTTGTTGGTGTATCAATCTGGCATTATTAAGTGTGTAGATAAAATTACTAATAATTATTTTGATATTCATGTTAATCTAGAATGGGAACAATAAAAAATGGCTAACTCAGTATTTAAAAGCTTAAGTAAAACATTGTTGGAAAATTCTGCATATGATAAAGATAGTAATACATTGTTTGTTACTAATCCAGGTATTTCATATAATACTTTAAAAGGATTAGCAAAAAGACATGGTTTTACTGTAGGCCAAACAAAATCAGGTAATTATGTTTCTATTCCATTGTCTCAAAAATATAGTAATATGAGCAATGATTGTATAAGTTTATATGATTCATTTATGGAAACTTATACATATTATAATAAGAATTATGCAACATTATTAGCAGCTTATAAAACATTTGATTTAATGGATGAAAATTTAGCAGAAGTAGGTACAATCTTAGATACTTATGTTGCTGAAGTATTATCACAAGGATTTACAGATAACCCATTAAAAATCACAATTTCAGATCCAAAAGCACAAGCTTTAGTAGAAAAGATTTTATATAAAAATAAAATTTATCAAAGATTACCAAATATTACTAGATCATTAGCTAAGTATGGTAATTATGGTATGGTTTTACATTATCCATATTTAAATGAATGGTTAGATACAGAAAAACATCCAGACTTTACACAAATTGATGTTGTAGAAGATTTAAGTATTCGTTTTGTTAACCCTAAATATTTCAAAGTTAATTGTGATGAATATTTAAATGTAATTAATTATGAAACTACAGATGAAAATACATATGTAGCAAGACCTGCAACAACAGGATCTAATAATATTATTCATATATGGCAACCTTGGCAATTTGTACATTTCTTATTAGCTGATGAAATTACAGAACCATATGGTAAATCAATGTTATGGTCAATGCGCTCTGCTTTTGATCAATTGAGTACTTTGGAAGCGTTGCTAGGTATTTCTCGTATGAGTAAAATTCAAAGATTGGTATTCTGGGTACCACTTCCAAGAGATACTTCTATTACAGATTCTTATGGATATATGAATGAATTTAGAAGTAACTATTTGAATTCAATCTTTACTGATGCTCCAGGTGCTAAAGCTGGACGTAAAATTCCTGGTGCTACATCTATCTTAACACTACCTAAAGCAGCAGATGGTACAAAAGTTGATGTTGATCATATTGAAGCAAATATTGATTTGAGTAGTACAGAAGATGTAGATTACTTCAAAGATAAAATTTATAACAATTCTAAGCTTCCAAAAGGTTATTTAGTAGGTGAAGATGTTATTACTACAGCTCAAACATTAGAAGCACAAGATTTGAAATTAAAGCGTGCATTGATACCATTAAAGAAAGGTTTAATTGATGGTATGATGTATTTAGTTGAAAATATCTTAACTCATGCTGGTTATGATGTAAGTAAATTAGATGTTAAAGTAAGCTTAAATGAACCAATTCAAATCCCAGCTGATGTTATTAGTAAATATAGTGATATTGCAGATTTATTAAAGTCATTTAAAGAAGTTAATCCAAACATGCCAAATGTTAATGCATATCAATTATTAGTCAAATTAGGTATGCCAAATGATATTTCTGCTTTAATATTACAAAATTCTGCTGTAAATTCATTAAATACACCAGAAGATTTAGGTAAATTCTTAGCTAAGCAAAAAGTAAAACAAAAAGGCGCCAATACTCCAGCCGAAGGTGGTGAAGAAGGCGGAGTAGAAGAAAGCGCAAGTGTGTCTTCTAAAGTCTTCTTAATGGAAAATACATTCTTACATCGCAAGTTAAAAGAATTTTATAAAACAAATACGACAGCAATAGATCGTAGTTTGAAAGAACAAGTATTGTTGCCACAAAAGAAATCACTAATTGAAAATACAGAAGATGCTAAATAATTTAACAGGTACTTTTATTGTAAAACGTGGATATGAGAATACAATAGTTTTAGCAAATAAAAACTTAAATTCACAAAGAACTGTAGATTATTTTGAATTTAAAGATAGTTTACTAAAATATTTTTCTCCAGAAAAACGTGATAAAATCTTAGAGCATATAAATTGCGAAGAAAAAATAGTTATTGATTTTGATACTAAAATAGCAAAATTAGTTGTAGATAAACCTTTCAATTTTAATGAAGTATTAAAAGGACAAATGACAGCTAAAACTATAGAAAACGAACTTTTCAACATAAACTTTTGTGGAGATACTACAAACGCAGAATGTTTTAAACAACTCTAATATATAAAGGACTAATTTATGACAAAAATAAACCCATTTTTAGATAAACGCCCTATTCCAAAAATTAATATTAATGTAAAAATTAAAGTAAAGACTAATTCAGCCAAAGAAAATGCAGATTGGAATAAAGCCTTTGGTTATTTAATGAAAAAACCAAGAACAAAGCTTGAATTTTTAACTGTTAATATTATTCGTAAGATTCCTTTAGATAAAATAACCGTCGAATCAATTAAACCGTTTATTTTAGAGCCAGATTATAATGTATTATTAACAATTGAAGATATATTTAATAATAGACTAACTTCAGATGTCAAAAGTTTTATTCTAGCTGTATTACGAATTCCTGTAAAAGAACTAGAAAATATATCAAAAGAAGCTGCTTAATTAAAAGCAGCTTTTATTTTAAGTTTCATTTCCTTATTTTAATTAATTTAACCCAGTTCTATTATAAAGTAAATTTAAGGACTTCTTAATGGGATATTTTAGTGATTTATTAAGCAAAGGTGCAGATGTTATCTCATACAATCCATTTGATTCTTGGGAAGGCGTAGAGAGAAAAATCGCTGATACAGGTGAAGTAACACCATCAGATGCTGAAGAATTAGATAAAGATAACGGTGGTACAGAAGAATTATTACAAATAGTTGAATATGCCGCTGATTCGGCTTATGAAGAATATACAGGTATTGTTTTAGATCCAGAAGAACAAGTTTTTAAAACTGTTAGCGGTCAATTTCATGATAAAAAAGATTTTTATGAAAAATTAACTAAACGTGGTTATGTTGTACGTAAAGTTTTCGAAAAAAGAGTTTTCGATTGGATTGAAGCTAATGCTAAAACTACTTTAGAAGCCTATTTAATGTTTAGTACTGCTTTTTCAAAATGGAAGGGGAATAACTTGTTAAATCCATATTATGTAAAATTGTTGAATGATATTCCACAATTAAACCGTGAAAAGATCAAAGGTGATCCTAATTCTATAGGTGATCAAAAAACAGAAGAATCTGTGTTAGATGAAACACGTGAAAATATACACGTTGATGGTATAGATAACTGGGCAAGGCATAATGTAACTATTGTACCAGAGGATGATGAATTAAATGAATTAGAAATCCAAAGAGTTAGATTTAATCCTTCTTTTAAAGCTAATGCTAATACCTTTGCTAAATTAAATAAACCAGTAGAATATAAAAATAGCTTAATTAAATACTTGCAATCAAGTCCTGAATTTATAAGAGCTATTGGTAAAGAAACTGATCCTGTTAATAGAGATACTGAATTTAAATTTTATGATCCAAAAAAAGATATTAAATCTCCTTTATATACTCCTAATACAGGTACAAATCCATATAACTTTAATATTAAAATAGATGGTGAATATCTAAAAAATTTAGATGGATCTAATTTTACTCTTACAAAACCAGTTATTTTAAATTGGTATAATAGTTTGGGTATTAAAAATTATGCATCTCCAGAAGTTAGTGCACAAACTCCATTATTGCATAAAGGTATGCTAGTAAAGCAAGATAAAGAAGATGCTTTATTAAGAAATGCAGCAGATTTTGAAAAATCTTTAGAAATATTAAATAATGCTGAAGCTTCAGAAGCAGAAATAAGTACCGCATTAGGAAATCTAGTAAAAACTAATTTAAAAGTTTTGATAAATGATCCAAATTATAGCCATTTTGGTATTTCACAAGAAATACATGATCAAGCTAAAGAATTTAAACAAGATTTACAAACTTTTACAAAACAAGATTTGACACCAGAACAGCGTAAACAATTATTTGCTAAATATGGTGCAGAAAATCAAATGGAAGCTATTAACAATTTAAAACAACAAGAAAGAGAATTTTATAAAGATGCTGCAAATAAAATAGCTATACCTGATACTATAGATGAGCAAATTTATTGGTTAGAAGAATATATTAAAGGTGTAGAAACTGGTGATTTAAGCGATAATTTTACTAAATCAGAAAGATTAACCAAATTATACCATACATTGGAAAAGTTAAAATATAGAAAAGAACATCCTTCCAAACCAAAAGTTACAAATAAATTAAAAACGGATTATGATACTCCAACTTCTAGCCCAGCAAATGCACCAAGAACTGGTTGGATTAAACCACAAGGTGCAAAAGCAAAACATACTACAACCCAGGATGATTTAGGAGTAAACCAAGGTATTCATAGTTTTGGTAAAGAATCTGCATGGGGTGAAATTGTTGGCTCTTTAAAAGAAAATGATATACCAAAAGTAAATGATAATATATATCCAGTAAAACATGTAAATTATGGTGCTAGTGATGCTGAAGCAGATTTACCTGTAGACGGAGTTATTACAAGTCCTGGTGCAAGTTTTAAAACAGGTGGTACTTTTATTACAGAAGAAGATGATGAAGAATTAGAAAAACAATGGAGTCATATGGCTCATTCTGAATTAAATCAAGAATTGTTTGAAGGTACACATTTACGCCCAGAAGTAAGAGAAGCTTTATTACGTATTGCAGGTAAGTTTCAAAATACTTTAGGTTTAGGTATTGATCCAGTTGATGTATACTTAACTGGTAGTAGTGCAAACTTTAATTATAATGAAATGAGTGATATTGATTTGCACCTAGTATATGATTTTGAACAAATTGGTATTAATGCTGAAATTTTAGTTAAATATTTCATTGCTAAGAAACAAGTATTTAATAATGATTATGATATTACAATTAAAGGTATGCCAGTTGAAGTTGGTGTTGAAAATATAAATGAACCAATTGTTTCATCTGCTATTTATTCAATTGTAAAAGATCAATGGATGTTACAACCAAAAGATGCAGAACATCTATTGCCAAAACCTGATATGAAACAATATTATGAATTGGTTCAAAGAATTGAAGATGCTATTGAATCTCGTGATTCAAAAAAGATTGGTGCACTTTGGGATGAGTTGTATGATATTCGTAAACAAAGTCTAGCAACAGATGGTGAATATGGTCCAGGTAATGGTTTATTTAAGAAATTACGTAATTTAGGCTACTTAGATAGATTAAAACATGCTTATTACAGTAGTGCAAGTGATGAATTATCATTAGAAGCTTTAAAGGAAATAATATAATGACTATTAATGAAGATAAATTTGCAAACAAATCTGCTGAAGAAATTATCAGCGATATGTTAACTCAACATAAAAATAACTCCAAAGAAGCTTTAGATCATATCCAAGATATTTTAAAAGATGATGGTTTAACTTTGAGTAAAGATGTTAAAGCAAATTTAGAAAAAGCAGCAAGTATACTTTCAGATAAAGGTTTAAAAGAAGGTTGGTTTTCTAAACCATTACCAAAAGAATCTGTTGTATTTGAAGTATATTTACCTTTCAAAAAAGAACCTGCACAATTTCAAATTCCTCCAGTTTCTAGTTTGGATGATCCATTAGTAACAGATACTATTCAGAAAATTAGAAAAAGACATCCTCATTCTACAATTTATTTAAGAAGTAAATTGGGTAATAAAACTATTACAGAAGAAAAAGGTAAAAAAACACCCGGTTTAATGAAACAATTCTTAAGTAGTAATATTGTAAAAGATTTAGCAGCAATTGGTTTAACGGCAGCAACTGGTGGTGCAGTACAACCAATGTTTGGTAAACCAATTACAAATGCAGCATTGAAGAAAGCTGCAAGTAAATTTGAAAATGTTAATGATAGCTATACAATAAAATTATATAATGAATCAAATACATATACATGCTCTGCGGGTAGTTTACCAATTGCATTAACTTTAATTGAAAATGCAAATGGTTATGTAAAAGCTGATGTATTATTTAATAATGTAGTTCTTTGTTCATATGATCGTGTATTAAAAGAATGGTCAACTATACCTAATGAAAAAGCATTAAAAGAAGATATTTATACAGATGATGATATTACTAATAATGCTTATGTAGATTTCAAAAAAGATATTGCAGATATTGATGAAAGAACAAAATTAATATTATGTTATTTAAATCCAAATTTAATTGATAAGCGTAAACCAAAATGGCATAATACTTTATTAGATACACCAAAAATTGTAAATGTTGATAACGATACAAAAGGTGAAGTATATATTGTATTAGATGGTGTTGAAAATGAAGTAAATAAAGAAAACCCTGATCAAACCGAAGTTACAATACGTGAAAAAATACCAAACAATATTACAGCAGAAGGTAATCTTGTTTACAAAGATGGCGAAGCTTATGTAATTACAGTTAAGCAATTCAAAGATATAATACAAAATCCAGAAAATGCAGAAATATTAGAAAAATTTGAAAATAGTAAAGGTTCTGCAGTTTTAGATGATGAACAAGCAAGTTATTTCTTAGAATTAGATAAATTAGCAAAGCAAAATATTGATGCGCGTTATCCTGAATGGGAAGCAGAGCATATGGATACATATAATCTTGATATGTATAATTTACCAGAGCGTGCTAAAATTTATCAAAAATGGAAAGATCTTAATAAAAATACAATGTATCAACAAGCTAGAGAATTAACATCTGATGAAGTTGATATGGAATTTGGTCTTCCTAAATTAAAACAAGCTTTAGCAAAACAAAAAGAAGGTGGTAAATTAATTACAGCTTTTAATAGTGTACGTAAAGCAATCCCTGTATCAGAACAAGAGAAGTTAGATAAAGAACTACTTGATATATTAACCAATAGTGATGAAAAAATGTCTTCAACCGAGATTAAACAAATTATTGGTTATTATGGTGCAAAGAATCAATTAAATCAATTAGCTAAAGGTAAATTATCTGAAATAGAAAATGGATTAGTTGGTGAAGATAAAAATCAGCTTGACTCAGAATTAGATAATTTAATTGTAAATAAATATGTTGATATTTATTCAGGCTTACCACAAGTTGTCAAAAAACCAAAAGAAGCTATTGCAGATCTTAATAGTATTATTGCAAAATATCAACCACTAACACAAAAATCTAATTGGAATCAAAATATTGGTTCAGTTAAGCAAGTTAGTGAAATAACAAAACAGATTATTAATAATATCAAAGAAATTAATAGTATTAATCCAGATATTGCAAACAATTTAAAAGCAAAATTTATTGGTTCAAAAAATACTTGGCAAAGAGAAAATATTTTAGGACAAGCTTTAATTGATGAATTAAATACTTTCTTAACATATAGCAATCAAGTAAAAGATGATGCCAAAGCAAGAGCAAATGCAATAGCAGATATTAATAATAAATATGCAGATCCAGCACAAGCAGATCAAAGAAATGCAGAATTAGCAGCTATAAAAAATAAACCTATGTTAAATACAGATGCTGAAAATTCACATTCCGCTTGGTTATCACAAGTACAATCAATTGAAAATCCAAAATCTAATTCAGAAACAGATAAATCTTATTGGACAGCTATTACAAATAAAATAAGTAGATTAGTTAAAAATGATCCACATGCAGCTAACGGTTATCACAAAGAATTTGAAGCATTAATTAATTCATTAGAAGCAAAATACCCAGATCCAAAATCTCCTGAGATAGAGAATGCTTTAAGTAATTTCTTAGATACTGTAAAAGATGAAACAAAAGGTTTTGGTACAGTTAGTAAAGCTTTAGCAAGTGCAATATAATAAGGAATATAGAATGAACACTTTTAAAACATTAGTTACAGAAGTTAAAACTCAAATGGATAAAGAAGTTAAATTCTTTATCGATCATGGAATTGATCCATCTACAAAATATAGTAATATTCCTTTATATGATCCTAATACAAAAGGATTAATTGTTTTACGTGGTGCAGTTAAAACTAGCCCATACTTTTCAAATAATGAACAAGTTTCTCCTTCTGATAAAGTATTAATTCAAACTGTAGAAGAACATCGTGTACCTGCAAGTGATGAAAATGAAGGTAATTATTATGTAAAAAACTACGGTGAAAAAATAGAAATAACTGTAGATGAATTTAAAGATACTATATACAACAATGAAAGAAATGAAGAAACTAAAAGTTATTTGAGATTAAAAGATTTAGATAATGATGAACAAATTGCTCAAGCAAATGTAGATTATACAAATGCACGTGAACAGCAAGATGCACATAAGAATTATGAATTTAATGAATGGGTAAAACGTTATGAAAGTTGGTTTGATCTTGATGGTTTAGATCCAAAATCAAAACAATTAGCTTTAGAAAACTTATACAAAGCATATAATCAAGGCTATGCATTAAAAGATTTATCTAAATTACCAATTATATGGAAAGTTAAAAATAAACAAACTTTTGATATTTATAATAGTAAAATCAATGCTATTAAAGATGAAGAAGTAAAAAAAGATATTAAAGCTAAATTTGCAAAACAGCAAAAACAATGGTTTAGAGAAAAATTAGATAAAGTAGAATTGTTACAAGCAGTAGTTAAATGGTGGAATGAAAATCAACCAAAAACAGAAAGCACTTTAACTGAATTAAGCTTTCCACAATCTCAAAAACCAACAGTAATCAAAGATCCATATGAAGTAAAAAATACATTGAAAAAATTAGGTATAGATCCAAAATTTGTGACTGTTCCAATTGTTAAAGAACCTATTTATAATAAACAAAAATATAAATCTGCAGAAGAAGATCCAAAAGCAGATCCTATACAAAAATTAACAGTTGTGAGTTTTCCAGATAGCTCTAAATTAGATGATAAATATGGTTTAGTTCGTGTAAGAGATAGTGTAGCTGGTGAATCATTTAATATGAATATAAGTGAATTAAAAGACTTAATTAATAAACCAGAAAATCAAGGCACAGAATTAGATACAGTTGATTATAGATTACGCGGAGGCCAACAATTTAATACACTTAATCGTGGTATGGGAAAATTTGTAGATTTACCAGAAGAAGTAATCTTAGAAATGTTAAAAACAGTTCAAGAAGAAGATGAAGATTTTGAATATGTTGATTTAATTGAATACTATAATGAAGAAAAAAGATCAGGTATTCCTAATCCATTATTAACAAAAGCTTTAAGTATGTATAATCAAGGTGAAGGTACTGGTCCATATGTAATTCGTAAATTTAATACAACTGATGGTATTAAATATAAAGGATTCATTCCAAACGATGAACATATTCATAGCAAACCTGCGATGGGTGGGAAAGATCCTTATAAAGATTTAGTTAAATAGGATTAAGTTATGAGTGAGTTTAGAAAGCTTGTTGAAAATTTAAATGATATAAAGCAATGGCTTAGTCAATCTTCTGATATAAAAGAAGGTGATAAAAAAGTATTTGATAAAGATTCTGGATATAATTCATCCAAAGATGAAACATATATTTATGAAAAATTAAAAGAAAAATACCCAAATATTAAAATATCATATACAGATGATAGATTTGTAAATCCAGAAACACATCGCCACTTTCAATTAGATTTCTATGATCCAGATTCAGACACAGGATTTAACTACAATAAAGTTTGGACACATTGTAGAAGAAAATATAACCCAAATGATCCTAATTGTCAAAAAGATGTTGAATGGTTATCTTCTCAAGAGGGTGATTATTATGCTCGTGCATTAAAGCAATGGACAATTACAGATCCTATCAAAAGAGAAGTTGCTAAAGCAAATGGATTAAAATTAATCGAGTGGTTTAATTTGGATGAATTTAATACTTGGTTTGCTAATCCATCTTTAACATATGAAGAATATAAATATGCACCAGATAGTGTACAATATGATAGTGAAGAATACTTCAAACAAAAAGCTCGTGGTAGAGACATTTATGGTGTAGATTCAGATCCATACGCAGACTAATAAGTTCTAAATAAAATAAGGAATATTTAAAATGAGTAAATTTAGACAATTGGTAGAAGATATTACAAAACCACAAGCTCCTGCTTATACATATCTTACACCTGATCATCAAGCTTTATTGGATAAAGAAGTAGAAAAAGCTACAGATTGGATAGATATTCGTGAATTACCAACAGCATATTATGATAATAACCCATATGATGTTGAACCACAATTAATAGGTACAAGTGGTGGTTGGTTCTTAGAAGATGAATCTTATTTATGGGATGCTGCAATAGATATAGTGATCGGTTGGTTAGAAGCAGATGGTGCAGTTGAATATTTATATGAATTAATTCCAGCAGATAAACAAGAAGATGATGAATTCAATGCAGCATTAACAAAAGAAGCAATTGAATATTTAAAAAATGAAAAACAACACGAGTAATTAACAATGGCAAAATTTTCTCCTATTAAAGATCTTATTGATAGTGCTATCGCATTAGATGTTGCTAATCCTAATTTTGCAATATCTGACAAAGAAACTTTATTAAAAGAAGCAGCTATCAAATTAGGTACTTTAGATTATTATAGATTTTTCCCTTTACGCGTAACAATGTGTACAGCATATAGCTCAAGCAGTGGTTATATGTCTACGTTTAATTGGAGTAGTATGGTTAAACCTGTAATGGAAGATGGTTTATTGGTTATTCCTTTTGATGATGCATTATCAAAAGCGGTACCAAAGATTCCAGCAGATCAATTAGACAATGCTTATTTTATGGGTGTTATGAGAGTAGAAAGACCCGCTTGGAATACCTGGTCTAATCCTAGCATGTGGAATATGCAAATGTTTGGTATACAAGTTGGTAATAGTAATTTTGATTTACAAAGTACTGTATTAAGTAATACTTTAGATGATTTATCAACAGGTCAACCTAGATATACAATTAATCGTACTAAAGATCGCATTGAAGTATTAATACCTTGGGGCTTTGGTATGTTATCATGGGATTTAGCTATTGGATTTAACTCACCAGAATATGTTGAACCATCAAAGTCAAATCACTTATTAAAATTTATTTCATATAGATTTATTGAATCTATTATTCAAGCTCGTTCCGGTGTACAATTAGAAGGTGACTTTAAAATTAGTACAGATGCATTGAATGCAAGATTAGATAAGTTAAAAGAAGATATTGATTCATTAAAACAACATGCTGTTTTGAGTTTAGCACAATGGAATTAATATCCAATAAAAATAAAAGAAAAAGCGCTGTAAAAGCGCTTTTTTATTATTAACAAAAGGATTAAAACGTTAATAATATTATTCTTTGCAGAACAATTTCATATATTCCAATACACCGTTAACTGCAGCAACACCACCAGCAACATATACTGAAATATCAAAACCCCAAACACCAGCTACTGCTGCTACTGGGATAACCAAAATATTCAAAGTGTCAATAATTTTTTGTAATGTAGCTTTTGTCATTAAGGACTCCTTTATTTAAGCTATATTAAATAGAACATTAAAATTTAGTAATAAAATAGAAATATTTTTCATGAATAAACTGTTCTATATTAATAGATTACTAGTTTAACTTTTTTACGCTCAAGTCTTGATATTTAAAATAAATTTATATATAATTATAAGGAAAATATAAAATGGCAAAATATATTAATCGTTTAGCCGCTCGTTTAGCCCGTGAAAAATTGGCTGAATCAAAGGCTTGGGTTGTTTCTAAAAAGTTAATCTTAGAAACAGATGAAGGCGATGTCGAATTAGAAAAAGGCGATGTTGTCGATTTAGGTGCTACACCAGAAGGTGATTTAGCAGTAAAATCAAATTCAGCTGCAGTTGTAGTTATTGCTGATGCTGATTTGGCTTCAAAAATTGCTGACACAGTAGTTTCTTCAGATGAATTATCAGATGTTGAATTCGTTACAAAAGATGCTGTTGATACAGTATTAGATGGCGAACCAGTTGATGATGTTATCGGTAAAATGGCAGATGAAGAACCAGATACTTCTGATGTTGAAGTTGCACAAGTTGAAGTTGATAAAAAAGAATCTGTTCAATCAAAATTCGACAAATTTGCAGCAAATCCAATGGTATTCTCAAAATCTATGAAATGTGAATCAATCTTGATCGATGAAGAAGATGAAGAACCATTAAATATGGCTACAATGTCTGCAGAAACAATGGCAAAAGAACCATACTTTGGTTATGAAGAATTCGTTGCACGTGTTTCTGAATTAGGCGGTTCTGTACAACCTGGTGAAGTTGAAAAAGCTTTAGATGCTAATGGCAAAATGATTGGTTACTTTGATAAAGCTAACTCACAAGGTATGATTTATCCAGAAACACAATTCGAATCTGAAGATGCTATGATGAATGCTCCAGCAGATGCACAACCTGTAATGGATGAACCATTAGAAGGTGAAGAAGCAGGTGCATTTGATGCAGTTGAAGAAGCATTAGGCTGCTATGAATCTTCAGAAATGACTGGTGCAGATTATATGAAGATGGTTGAATCTTTGAAAGCTGCTAACTTATCAGAATCTACAGTTGCAAAGATTGCTGGCTCATTTGGCAATCGTACATTGGCTGAAGGCTGCAAAGTATTTGATACAGTATTGGGTAAAAACGTATGTGTCAAAGAAAGTGGTGTTGATGCTGACAACTGGATCGTAGAATCTGGTGAAGAAAAACGTTTCACAAAACGCTATTTCAAAGCTTAATAATCTTTGATTAAATAATACTTAATCCTCAGGTTTTTATAAATCTGAGGATTTTTTATAGTTCTATTTTAAAAGGTTATTCTTATATGTATATGATTCGTGAAAATATTATAGAAGGTGAAGTACAAGGATACTGGGTAGATGAAAAAATCCATGGTATAATTGTAGAATCAACGTATGTTACTTTACATCCAAGATCTTGTTCTTGTCATTTTTTCACTGAATCTAAAAATGTACATAATCATTTCCATATAAATTTAGTAGAGCATTGGATAAAATCAGGTAAACCTATAGCAGCTATTTATGGTAAATCTAAGAAAGGTAAAATTGTAACACTTTGTCAAGGATTTGTCAAAAGTTAAACAAACACTAGATTAATTAAATTATAAAGTTCTAATTATAAACGATTAAGGAAATAAATATGGCTAATGATACAACTCTGCCTAAAATGACTTATCGCGAATTTTGTACTTTCATGGATCGCTATAACCGAGAAATGAAACGAAAAGAAAAGAAAGAAGCGTATAAATCGCCATATAAATACACAAAAGTTTTTAATAAAGGCAAAAAACATGAGTCTTAAAGAAGAATTATTGAATGCAGCAAAACCTTTCTTGATGAAAGAAGGTATTGATAGCTCAAAAGAAATCATAGCTACAAACACAACCTCATTTGATGAGTTGGGTATGGCTAATTCAAAACCAGGTGAATTTTCACAAGAAGAAATTACAGATCCAGAAAATTTGGTTAATGTTAGTAAAATGGCTAATGATAATAATTTTTCTGGCGATAATGAAGGCGAAAGTGAAACTGTTGTATCAATCGTAGGTATTGATGATATGGCAGATGCTGAATTAGCAGATTTAGTTAATTTAGGCACAGGTGCTTCTTGTGAATGTGAAGATGATACGTGCAGTGAATGTGATAAACCACGTTTAGCAAATGTTATCGAAAGTATTTTAACAAGAAAAGATAAAATTTTTTTAGAAAGCTTGGATGAAGCTGATCTAGAAGAAGCTATGGTTGATGATTGGCCAGGTTTTGTTCCTGCACAACCAGGTATTGGTAAATGGTCAAATGCTTTAATGTCACGTGTACGTGCTAATATGAGTGCAATTCGTGATGGTAGAATCCAAGTTCCACAAAATGTTAAAGATAATTGGCAAAAATATGTAGATGCTTATAAACAATATAACATCTCTAATATTGGTAGTCCAGTATTTATGAAAATTTTGCGTAATGTAGCTGCAAAATCTGGTAATCCAGAATTTATTGATAATCCAACAGCAGAAGATTGCGCAGCATTTGGTGAAGCATTAAATGCAGCATTAAAAGCTAAAGGTGGTGCAGATTTAGCCTTTGATTTTGAACCAGGTATGTCTTTAGCTCAAACATTAGATAAATCTTCTAAGAATTATCAAGTACGTGCAGCTTTCCAAAAAGCTTATACTGATGCTTTAGATCAAGGTACAGCGCGCGGCGGTCATTATGGTACAATTAGAGACTTTGGTGGTTTTGATAATACAGAAGCTCCAGTAGAAACTCCTGCTGAACCAGCAATGGCACCAGAAGATGTTGAATTATTGAAAGCAAATGGTATTGCAGCAGATAATCCAGATGCAGAAAAAATTCTTGCAATCTTAAAGAAAATGAATACTCCTGCAGCTAAACCTGCAAGAAAAGGTAAATTAGCAAAAACATTGGAAAGTGTTTTAGCAGAATCTGATTATGCCGGTAATTTAGCATATAATCCAGATAAACGTTTAAATGCAAGTGATGTTTTAAATGCAGTTAAAAATGCAGTTAAACCAGAATTAGCAGCAGCCTTAAGTGTTAACAAAGAAGTTGATGCAAACGAAGAACCTTCTTATGTTATCTTAAATATTGATGAAAAAGATTTACCTGCTTCAATCGAAATTGATACAAACACAGATAAAAAAGTTGTATTAAAGAAAGATGGTAACTCTTATAAATTTGACAAATAAGGAAAATTATTATGTCACAATTTATTCCAAAAAAAGTTTTGACAGAAGGAATGGCAGCTAACCCCTTGGATAAAGGGGTTGCTGAAGAGCAAGATATTACAGCTTTAGCACAAGAAGGTATTTTAACTGCTGCAGCTGCTGAAACTGATGCTATCAATCAATATATGCAAATTATTGATATGGTTGATAGATCAGAACCTTGGTTAGGTAATCTTGTTAAACCTACTTTAGAAGATATTATATCTGAAGAAAAGAAACACTTTGCACAATTATCCACTATCGTTTCTAAATTACCTGCGTTTGAAAAAGAATTTCAAGATGGTGCAGAAGAAGCAGAAACAGGTGAAGATAAAAGTGAAAATGAAGTAGAAGATAAACAAGAAGAAGTAAAAGAATCTGTTGAAGAAAAAGCTCCTGAAACATATACATCTTTTGATTTAGATATTATTGTTAATTATATTTTAGATAAAGAAAATATTGAAAACAAAGATCAAGTTTTAGAAGATATAATGGATAAATATCCTAATGAAGTATATCCATATCAAGTGGATGAATTCTTAGCTGCATTAAACTTTGATCCAGAAACTTTAGATAGAGTTGAAAAAGAAATTGTTGCAAAAGCTAATATTGATGCTAATGCTAAAGCACAAAAGCAAGCAGATGAAGCAGAAATGATTAGTGATGCATTATATGCACTAAAAGAATTAGTAGAAGATGAAGATAATATTAATTATATAAAACATCCAGGTATTAGACACGATATTTGGGAAATTATCTATAAATATGAAAATTCTGATAGTGAAAATACCGAACAATAATAAATCCAAATTTAAATAAATTAAGCCTATCATATAAGTTCTATATGATAGGTTTTATAATACAATCAAAGAAAAGTTATAAGATCAAAAGATAATAAAACTAACAAAGTTCTAATATATAACTAAGAAATTAGAACAACATAGAATAAGGATTTGAATAATGGCAAACTATAAATGGCCTAACGTTTACCCAAGTATTAAAGATTTGTCTGGGGTAGTGGCTACAAATTCAGTAACATCATGTGCTTATGTTGGCGAAGCAGAATTCGGTCCAATTAACAAGCCAACATTTTTATCAACATTAAAAGATTACACCAATACTTTCGGTGCATTAAATTCTGCAAAATATGGATATGCAGGTTATTCATTGGCAGTTGCTTCTGAATCTATTAATAGCCATTATTTTGTCCGTGTAGTTAAAGCTGGTGAAGTAGATGCACACGAAGCAGATGATGCTAAATTTGGTGCACGTAGTATTCCAGCAAAAGGTCAAACCGCTGCTGAAGATAGTACTGGTTATTATGTAGAAGAAATTCAAAGTGTATTAGATAAAGAAGATGCTACTGGTTTATTTGGTGAAGATAAAACTCAAGCTTTGATGTTTGTTGCATCTGATCCTAATAATTTAAAAGTCGCAGTTCGTTTAAGTGATAGTACAATAAATGAAAACAAAGCATATCCTTTCACTGGTATTACATATGCTCCAGCAAATGATAGTATAGATAATGATCAATATTTAGCAACAATTGAAGGTGTAGATACAAGAGTTATCGAAGATTTAAAAGTCGGTGATATGATTGAAATTAGTCGTATCTTACCAAAGATTGCAAGTAATCAAGCTGGTATTTATACAGTTGAAAGTATACATGTTCCTAGCGAAGAATCTGGAGAAAGTGGTGATACTCCTTCCATAAGTTTTGTCTATGTAGCAGATAAAGATGAAACTGGTGCATTAGTTACTCCAGAAACAGTAACTTCTGGTAAAGTAAGCAAATTCCCAGATGCAAATCAAAGAACAATTCAAGTTGATGTTTTACAAACAATTGGTAGAATTACAACAGTTGTAGAAACATATCAATTCTGCACATTATATCAAGCAAAAGATAACTATGGTAATTCAATGTATATTGAAGATGTTATCAATGGTTCTTCTGATTATGTAAATGTATATGTAAATCCAAATATGTTAAAAGATTTACAAGAAGATGAAGTATTAGAAGCAACATTATCAGGTGAAATCGTATTCTTAACTGGTGGTAAATCTGGCGGTAAACCTTCATCAAAAGAATTAAATGCGGCTTGGGATTTATTTAAAGATCGTACACAAACAAATGTATCTTTATTGATGAATTCTGGTTATGTAACTAAAGAAAATGTAAGTTATGCAAATAAGATGATTGAAGTTGCAGAATATCGTCGTGACTGCTTCTGCTTATTAGATATGCCAATAACAGAAACTGAATATGAAGATGCAATTGATTGGAGAAAAAATACATTAAGTTCCAATACATATCGTGCAGCTATTTCATCACCTTGGGTAAGAACATATGATTCAGTACAAGGTCGTGCAAACTTCGTAATGTGTCCATCTGCTTTCTTAGCAAAATTGATGGGTGCAGCCGGTGATCCATGGCATGCTCCTGCAGGTCCAAATCGTGGTATTATTAGTTCTTCAACAGTTTCTCCTACGGGCTTAACACAAATGTATAATCCAGAACAAGGTGGTACATTATATGCAGATAATCAAATTAATTGCATTATCCGTGATGCTGTTGCCGGTTATGTAAACTGGGGTCAAAGAACATTACAAGCTAAACCATCTGCATTAGATCGTATTAATGTTGCACGTACAGTTATCTATATTGAAACAATCTTACGTGATGCAGCAAGATGGCACTTGTTTGAAAACAATACTCCATATGAACGTATGCAAATCACATTGCAATTCTCAAGCTTCTTAGATAGTATCTTAGCAGCAGATGGAATTGCAGCATATCAAGTAATCTGTGATAATTCAAATAATACTCCATTGGTTATCCAAAATAATCAATTAGTAATTGATATTATCTTGACACCTGTATATGCAGCAGAATCTATTATCTTGAATACAACAATTACTGGTGCAGATGCTTCTGTTACAGTTAGTTCAAGTGCAAATTAATAGATAAGCTCATGTCTAAACAATTACCCCAGATTAAATTCTGGGGTTTTTAATTGGAAAAATATTGCTTTACATTTAGCTTATTTTATACTATATTAATTACAAAGATATAAGAGGTTTTACTTATGCGTGTTATTAATTTAGATGATACTGGTGTTAAATTATTAAATGACAAGAAAAATCAAATCTATATTACTAAAGATGATTTGGTTAATTTTGTTGCAGGGCAATATACTATTACAGAAGATCAAGTATTAGTATTTGGAGAAAATCAATTAACCTTATCTTCTGAAGAAATTAAAGATTTTCCAATTATTTTAAAATATTTAAAAAATGAAGTTTTAAAGCAGAGTTAATCTTTATCTGCATATATTAAAAACTTATATATATTACCATTTAATTTTTCTGGTAAAATACACAGAGGATATTCTTCTTCCATACGATTACACCAATCAGTTAATTCGTGTGTTATTGCATTATTTTCAATTTGTATTTTTACAACAGTAGGTTTAAATACACCTACTTTTTTTTCAATTGATAATTTAGCTATAATCGATTCAAAAGATTCATAAGCGTCTAAAATAGAAAGTGAGTTTTTCCATGTGATTAATTCTGGAATAGGTTTACCTTTTTTAATAAATAATTCACACATTCTACGACTGACATTGTATACTATAATATCATGCATTATTTCATAATTATCTTTACCTTTTTGAAAACAACTTGTTGCTCCAAACAATGCAGCTTCTGTTACATTTTCTATCCAAGTTTCATCTTCAAAAGCTTCTTCAATTTCTTCAGCAGTTAAATCTGGTGTGAAATAAATATTATCATCGTTCATGGTAATTCCTCCTAGTTAACTCTTTCTTTAACAAAATGATTTGTTTTTTCATCGTAATAAACCATATACTTAATACCAACTTTTTTTAAAAATCCTTGACAAGCCAAACAAGGTTTACTATTTCCGCGTATTAAAGAATATAAACCACCTTTTCTACGGACAACAACAATTGTATTAAAATCTTGTTTTTTACATTTACTAAAAAATTTAACAGGATCTTTATCTGATATATTATGTGCTTTACAATAATTTCTAATTGCAGCTAATTCGCAATGTGCACCGGTTTGATCTTTACGATAACCGTTTTCTACACACATATACCAATGTGGGGTATATTCATTTACACCACTGGCAATTATTTTACCATTTGAATTAAGTACTACTGCTGCCATACGCTGACGAAAACATGCATTTACAGTTAAATCAAATGCATAATTATATGCAGCAATAAATTGTTCATCAGTAATCATACTTCTTCTAAATTGTTAATATATTTTTTACCTAATAATTCTGTAGGTTGCGTAATATAAATCTCATCAAAATGTGTCCAATGAATATCATTGTTTTCTTTCCATTCAATAACTTTCATTGCTAGATCTATTTTATATACATTTTGAGCATTAAGATATTTACCACAATCTAAATCTCTTGGTAATTTACAAGGCTTATTCCAGCTTTCTGGATGCTTCTGTATTACCTGTGAGAAATCTCTTAAAAATATACTTTTCTTTTTCATATAAATTAGAATATAGGTTTATTTGTGTTTAGTTGAAGTATTTTTCCAATTTAATACAATTCTAGATCTCCCATAAATTGTATAATTAATTTCTTCTTCGTTTAAATATGCTATAATCTCTTTATATAATTTATTTGATATACCAAATATCTTTATTTCATCAATATGTTCATTGTTTAATGTCTTTTTAACATCTCTCCAACTTAATTCTTCTCCATCTACAAAACAATTAAGCTGAATAATACTATAAACATTTGTATAAATATCATTTTGTTTTGATGAATCTTCTGGTTGAATTACTGCCATTTTAAGACCTTTTAATTATAGAACAAATCAAAGTTCTAATAATTATGAATATATTTAAGTGGTTTATTTCTTTATTTTCTAAACCAAAACCAGAACCTTTGCCGGTACCTATTATACAGCCAGAACCAGATCCAGTAGAGGAAACAAAAGTGTCAAAATATATTACTGATAATGACTTTAATGAACTAGCCCAAAAATTTGGTATAGAAGTAGCGGCTTTAAAAGCTATTTTTATAGTAGAAGCTGGTGGAAAATCTGGATTTCTTAAAGAAGATCCAAATATACCGGTTACTTTAGAAGAAGGTCATATCTTCTATAAATACCTTCAAAATAAGCACAAAAACGCTGCAGAAATAGCTCAAAAATATCCAGATATCTGCTATAAGTCTTGGACAAAAAAGTATTATAAAACTGGTTTAAATGAGTATAAACGCTATTTAAAAGCTGCAGAAATTGATGAAGAATGTGCAATGATGGCTACAAGCTGGGGAATGGGTCAATGTATGGGATTTAACTATAAAGCTTGTGGTTATTCTTCAGTAAAAGCTTTCGTAAATGCTATGTATGAATCTGAAAGAAATCAGTTAATGGCTATGTGTAATTTTATTAAATCCAATAATAAGATGTATACTGCATTAAAAAATAAAGATTTTAATACATTTGCATCTATCTATAATGGCCCAGGTCAAGTAGAATATTATGGATCTAAATTAAAACAGGCATATGAAAAGAATAGGAAATAGGTAGTATGGGTAGAATGACAAAGAAAGAAAGAGAAGTACTAAAAGATATTAAACGTAGATGGGCCAATCAATGTTCGCTTGGAGAATTAGTTTGTTTTCTGTGTGGTAAAAAAATAGAAACAATGAAGCAATGTAGTGCAGATCATTGGGTACCTTTAGCATTGGGTGGTAAAACAGAAGAATCAAATTTAAAACCAGCACATAAAAGTTGTAATTCTAAAAAAGGTTGTATGTCACCTGAAGAATTCTTACAGCATAAAGATCAAGTTTTGGCTAAAAAATATAAATCTAAACCACATGAATTAGAAACTAAACAAAAAAGAAAAAAAGTTAAAAAAGAAAAGCAATTAACTATTGGTGATAGTATTTATTATATTCGTGAAATAATAAATGTATCAACTGGTATATTAGATTTTGAAGTTAAAGAAGGTATAATTATAGGATACAGTGGACAACAACCATTAGTAAAAGATTTTTATTTAACAAAAGACAATAAAATAGAATCAAAATTAATTGCAGTTAATCCTTTAACTAAAGCTCAAGCTGATTTTATTATGGCACGTTATAAAAAAGAGCTCAGTGTATTGATGCAAATGCAATTAATAAGATAATAAAAAAGGTCCCAAAAAAGGGACCTTTAAATTTATATAAGTAAACAATTATTTACTTACTGATTCCAAAGCGCGGCGAGCTGGTGTTACATAACGAGTCATGTTGCGGACTGGTTGTGCTTTCTTAACAGCTTCTAACAACATTTTGTTCATTTTCAAAGAAGATTCATACAATTTCTTTGCAGATTTGTATGCTTTTTCATTCTTTTCTGCAGATTCTGTTAATTCTTTTTCAAATGCTTCACCTTTAGCAATGATAGCTTCAAAGAAAGCTTCCATTTCTTGACTGTGTGATTTGATCAATTCTTCGCGTTGTACTTTCAAAGCTTCTTCGCATAATGTGTTGATTTCAGCTACTTTTGCTTTATATTCAGCTTCACGTGCAGATGCTTCTTCTAATTGTTTTAACAATTCAGCTTGAACTTCTGCATTTTCTTCAACTTTACGATCTGCAACGTTGATAACATCTTTCATTGCATTATCTTCTTTTTTGCGTTCAGCTTCGATTTTTTCATTATCGATAATATCTTTTTCGCCACCATTCTTAGAAACACCATCTTCATCAGCTGGTACTAATGTTTCTTCTGCTGAATTAACTACTTTTTCAACATCTGATTGAGTTGGTAATTCAGAATTTGGCATACCTTCTGCTGCTTTAACATCTTCAACTGGTTTAGCATCGATGTTAGCAACTGTTTGTTCAGCATCTGTAACGTTCAAAACGTTTTCTTTCATGCTTTCTTTGATCTTTGCGATCGCTTCTGCTTTTGTCATTTTATTTTCCTTATATACTAGTTAGTCTAGTTTGTTTATTTCATGAAATAAATTAGTATTCTTTAACTATTTAATTAGAACTGCTTATTTTCTAGATTATGCAAGTGTTTCACCTGTTTTAGTATCTTTGATAGACATAATTGTTCCATCTTTAATACCAAAAGGATACATAGTTTTATTTGCACCAGCTAAAATAGCAGCTTTTAAATCTTCAGGAGAATCTGCAGTATCAATCATTGTATCTTGTACTCTTACATCGATTGTATCTGGTAAATTTTCAATCTTAGCTAAGAATTTTGGGTCTACATTATTGATATCCCAATCAATATTACTTAACGTTACTACAAAATCTTCTGCTGTAGCATCTTCTAATGGTTGTTCTTTTACATAATCATCGGAAGGTTCGCTTGGACTACTATATAATTCTTCGGTTTGGGTATCTTCACCACATGTAAATTCACCAGTCTTATAATCATATGTAGCCGTTGTATCACAGCCATAAGTTGTTGTACCATCATCATTTTGAGTAGCTTTAAAACCTGTAAAATCTTCTTCTACAGAAGCTTCTGGTACTAATACCTTAGGATCAACTTTACCTTTAGATACAGCTGCTGTAGCTACCTGCGCTTGCAATGGAGATTCAAAATCTTTTTCAATTGTTGTATCATTGTCTAGTTTTGTAACTACTTTGTTTCCATTAACTTCAACTTCATTTTCTTCAGTTACATTTCTTGGATCTACATCATCTTCGAATTCTAATGGAACGCCTTGGGATTCTAAAGCACGCTGACATTGGTCACATAACCAACCTAAATCTTTTTCTTTCTTACAATCATCTTTTTCACACATGTCTTTGCACCAAGAACAAACTACAGGATCTTGAAAATCTGTTTCATTATATTCTTCTGCGAAAGGTGCATCACCAGTTAATTTTTGATAGCAAGATTTGCAATATTTAGCACCTTGTAAATCTACTAATTCGCTGTCTTCAAATTCACCTTCACATCTATCACAAATGCCTTTTGCTTCTGTAATTTCTGTGTTATTAGTAGTTGTTTCATCATCGTCTACTTCAACATCATTAGCAATACCATCTGCATCTACATCATTTTCTGTATTACCAATATTTACATCTAAAAATTCTTTGCAGCAACCTTCTAATAACTGTGATTCAGGATTGTAATGTAATTGTTCACCTGTTTGTGTATCTGTTAACATTACATCTACAGTGCCTTGACCTTCTATAGATTTATTTTTCATTTCCCATAAGTTACTAATTTCATTTTTAGCACTTTCTAAATCTGTAGCAGATACAGCAACTGTTTCTTGATTTGAACCATTTGTATCATTAATTGTGACTTGTGCAACATATTTTGTATTTGCACCATTTTCTTCGGTTATAGTACTTTCGGAAGTAGAAGGTGGGAATTTACCATCTTGTATGTCACTACCCATACTTTTACCCATTCTATATCCACCAAGAGGTGCACCACATACTGTGCCTAAAGCTGTTCCAACAATACCACCGGCTATTGCACCACCAAGTCCTTCTTTCTTTTCATCACCGCCTAAGTTAACTTTATTTGTTTGGAAATACTTTTCTACATCAAATTCACCCATGGCATCCAAAATTTCAGTAACTTTAGATAATGAAACCATACCGCTTTCTTCTTTACCTTGTGTAAAGTGTAAAGCATCTTCTGGTTTATTTGTAAAATCAATAGCATTTTTATCAAATGTTACAAAACCACGATTACCAGCCTTTAATACAAACTTTCTACCAGCATTAGGATCTTCTTCATCATCCTTTTTAGCTTCTGTAACAGGTTTTTCTTTTAATGTTGTTTTTTCTGGAACATATGAAACAGCTTCTACAGCTTCTTTTGTTTCATCTTCTTCTTTAATATTTTCAATAGTAATACTATCAACATTTATTGTACCGTTTAACATTGCATTTCTCGCCATTTGTAAAGCTTGATCTAAATCTGCAACATCATCTGAAGTTTCTGCTTCTAATGTAGCAATAGATGTTTGTGCACCCGTTTTAGGATCTGTTTCTTGATCAAGTTTAGTTGATGTTTTAGTAACTGTACCATAGCCAAGACCATCTAATTGTTGTTGTAGCATTGCAGCTTGATCCAAATCACGAACAACATTGGTTGAAGATGTAGTTACTGTAAATGTTTCTTTTAAATCTCTTTCATCTTTTACTTCTACTTGAGCAGATTCAGATACTGGCATACGAGTAAATGTAGATGAACTTGGATTACCTACGAAATCAATACCTAAGAATTCATAATTCTTTACATACTTGCCTTCCATATCACCAACACCACGAATTGAAGTACCTACTGAACATTCTGCTTCTAATAAAGCACGCAAGTTTTTACCTTCATCTGTATTTAATACTTCAATATCCATAAATAACATATCAAAGTTACCTGGTTCACCATCAACAACTACTCTTACGTTCTTTTTAATATAAGCATTGGTTACTACGTGAGAAGCTGTAGTTGGAGATACAAAAGATCCTTCTGGATGTTCACAAGCTTGACTTAATAATTGTTTTGTTTCAAACAATGGTTTAGCTTCACGAATTGCTTGTGCTAAAACTTCTGTAGAATAAATACGACCGTTTTGATTTTCCCGATTCAAAATAGTACCTGGTAAATTCTTAACAACTAAGGTACCTGCTTTACCTGCTGATAACTTTAAAGATTCTTTTAAATCGTTTGAAACTTTTATATCCGATATAAATTCACAATTTTCAATAAGTAAATATTTAGATTTACCTGTGATTGGAGATACTATTTTTTTCATTGATAATTATCCTTAAATTTTGATTTATAAGTATACTTTATCTTATAGAACTTATTAGTTTGCTTATTTTAATGTATATTAAACTTGTTTTTAAATAGCAATAAAAATACCTCAAACTAAGAATGAGGTATTTTATTTTTACATATAAAGGTTATTTCTATTATTGACCTTCGATTTCATCACCCAATAAGAAATAGTTGAAATTGAAAGTTACTTTGATTTCAACATCAGAACTTTCACTTGCACTGATTTCTGGCATACTTACTTCTGAAGGGAATACATCAAATAAACGGATATCATAACGTGTAATACCTTCTGGTTGTGGGTCATAAACATCAGGATTTACTAATGAAATATTTACTGTTGCTGTATAAGCATCCAATAAAGAAATAGTACCGTTTTTATAGTTGTGATAAATATTTACCCATTTCTTAAATGCTTCTACAACAGAGGCATCCCAAACTTCGATGAAGGTAACTGACCAAGAACCTTGACGAGTTTGTTTACCTGCATATACACGTTTAAAACCTCCCCATGTAACTTCGGTTGTATCACCATTTAATGTTGGAAGGCCATAAGTTGTACAACGCAATTCCAAGTCTTGCGTATCAATCATAGAAATCAATGGAGATCCTGCTGGGAAAGCGAATTGCCAAGTAGACACAAACTGCTTTAATGGATCTTTAAGATTGCGAACTTGATTTAAAGTTTTTAACATTTTCAATAACCTTTATATTGGATAGCTCTTTATATTATTATAGAACTATATTAAATTTTGAATTTTCTGTTGCTTTAAATTAGAACTTCATAGTTAAACAATAATAAATCTCTGTGATCTTTCTTCGTTTTTTATCTTTATATTCATACGGATCATTTCGATCACTTCTTGTGGCATTGGAGTATCTGTTACTGTTGCCCATACATTCACATCAATGCCTACACCATAAATATATCCTTTGCCCTTTAATCTATCTGTAGCAGAGGGATATCTTTCTAATGTTGGAATTTCAAATACAGTATATATTTGATTTTCTGTCATATTTAAAATAGGTGAAGCATATTTAAACCAAATATTAGCATCATTACATCTTAAAATAAAATGATCTCTAATATATTGCGCTTCATCTCTATTATCTACTAAAATAGCTGCAGAATAAGTACAAGTAATAGCTTTAGCTTTATATGTAATTGGAGATTTATTACCTGTCTGGCGTAATTCTTCTCTTGAGAACGTAATTACTTTGCCATTTTCTTTGATTTTATCTGTAGTACCAGCATAATATAAAATATAGCCTGTTGTAATTTCTGCTACTTCAGCACGTGTACCAAATAACATCGGATGTAATACAGACTTAACATATACTGTATCACCCACTTCTATTTGTGAATTTACAGGTGGAGTTTCAATTTCCCATTGATGAAAACGATTACCTGTTCCCCAGAATACACTATCAATATCATTTTGCTTATAAGCAAGTAATGGATAAGTTACATCTACATTCTTATTGTTTTTACTATTACGTAATAACCAAGTTTCAAATATATCTTCTGTTGTCATATCATCTACTTGGAAAACTCTTTCTGGTTCCCATAACCAATTAGTACCATCGCTGCCCTGAGAATCTTGCTTATGTGTTTTATCTCTAGGATCAGCGATACGCATTTCCATTAAAAAAATCTCCTTCATTGCGGCATCTATCTCGTTTAAACTACTAGAAAACCGACTATTGGAAGGTAAATGTAATGTAATATCTGGCATGTATATTAGAACTTTATAAAAAATTAATAAATAAATCCTTGAGAATGCAAGTAATCTACGAACTCTATTATATGATAACACATACCTGGTAAATCATGTGGATTATTTGGAGCACGATTTGTTCTTCTATGATAATTGGTTAAACCTTTACCTAAACCTGCTCGATTTGCTGCATTTGCTTTATCAAATCTAAATAAATAACTAGGGCAATTACAGCTTACTTTTATATCATTTTCTGCTAAAGATGGTTTAGGCATATATCCTTGCATAATTTCATCTTCTTCCAATCCATCAGTAGGACCTACATGAAGAAATTCAACTTTTAAAAAATATTTATGACCACTTTTAGCAGATCTAACATTTCCAGTAAAAGTTATAATATTCTTTTTAATATCATAATTTACATCTAAATTGGATATATTACTAGATGCTCCAAAATTATAATTTGGAGTTACTTTAGGCACATTATTTAATAATTCATTCCACTTCATGCTTTAGTGTATTAACAGATTTCTTTTGTATTTGTTCATTAATCCATTTCTGGCATTGCTCAAGTTCTCTCCATTCAAGAACTTCATATCCCATCTTTTCTAGCTTATTACAACAAGCTACTTGATTTTCGGATTTTTTACCCTTACCATATTTGAACTCTACAAAAGTAACTTCTTTATTATGAAGGATAATTAAATCAGGCTGACCTGGTTCTGCACCCAAAGCTATAATATGTTGTTTATAAATTGCTTTATGAGGAATATCTCTTATAAAACCTATACCATTAAATACATCTGTACAAAAACATAACATGTTGTGTGCACGTAATTTTTCTACACAACGTTTTTGTAAATCATGCTCTGAATTAATGGGTTTTTCTTTTTTAAGAGTAAGTTGGCGTTGATATGGCATTAGTCTTCTTTCTTTATTGGTTCGAAAGTATCTAACACGGCACCTGCCAATACTGCAATTGCAATTTTAGTTTGATTCCATACTTGAATGGCATTAGATAACCGCAATTTTTCAGCATTTTCTTTATTAATTGTTAATTGCGAAGTAAACTTTTCTAAATTAATCAAACTGGCAATAATTGCTGGAGATTCTTTCATTAATTCTTTTTCAATCAAGAAATTATGTAAAGCAAAGCCTTCTTCTAAAATGGTTTGTAACTCTTGTAAAGATTCTTCTGTAGTTACATCTTTACCTTCCATACCAGTATATTTTTCTGTATATGTATTAACTTGATCTAAAATCATTTTAGATAGATCACAAGCTTTTTTAACTTCTTTTTTCATATAATAGTCCTTTTATTCTTCATCTGTTAAATCTGGAAAAACATTATGCGCAGCATAGTATTGAACTAATGCATCGAATAAAACTGCAGCTTCTTGATCAAATAAAAATTCAACTGTTTTATCTGGATCATGTATAGAAAGTAATGTATCATTTCCATTTACACGAATTTCTAAAACAATTTCTTTACCAGCCATATCTCTAAATTTAACAGATTGAGTAGTATTATATTTAGCTCTCTTTTTCCGTTTTGAAAATAATTGCTTTACTTTGGAAAACATTGGCGTTATACTCCTTTATTATAAATAGAACTGAAAAATAAGCATATTTGTAAAGGAAAAATAAGGAATTCTATATAATATGATTTATAATACACAAACTTTTTGGAGTTATATCTGTGGTGAAAGCCAAGCTATGCTTTATCAAATTAAGAATTTATTAACTAGAAAAGATTATGACTTTGATACAAAAAGCTATAATATTCGTAAGTTTTATCAAGAAATTAATAAAATAGAAGTAAATGATGAAATATTTGAATCTATTAGATTTCCTACTGGTTTAATTAAATTTATTACTGCTAAACTTCCTCTTCAAACTGAAAAAATTGATAGAGGATTTAAAGAATATACAGAGCAAGAAGTATTAGCTTGGGCAAATGTTGTAAAAACTATTAATCCTAAATTTGAAATTCGAGATTATCAAATTGAAGCTTGCTTAGCATCTTTAAACAATTTTCAAAGCATGATACAATCTTCAGTTGGATCTGGAAAAACTAGTATTATGTGCTTGGTTTGTAAGATACTAGAAAATGATCGTATTCTTATAATGAATGGAAATAATTTTATTTTACAACAAATATATGATCGTTTGGTTTCATTTAATATTACAGATGTTAGCTGGAATCCGAGTAAAGAACCTGATTATACTAAAAGAATTGTATTAATTAATACAAAAAGTTCTGATGAAAGATTAAATAAACAAGATGAAGAATATCTTAAATTCTTAAAGAAAGTAAATACAATTATTTGGGATGAATGTCAGCATTTACAAGCATTAACTAATTTTGAACCAATCTTTTATACAGATGAATCTAATCTAAGACATATGATTGGTTATTCTGGATCTCCATTTAGAAATTATGATCATCCTTATAATAATGCTGATGACTTTACTTTAATCGCATTAATTGGTGAACCAGTTTTTTCATATGAAATGAAAGATACTATTAGTGATCAAAATATTGCTCAACCGTATTCTTATTTCATCAATTTTAAAAATAGTGAACCTAGATTACCAGATTATTTAAAAGATAATTATTTTGTTCAGTACAGAGCAAATATTACATATAACAAAGCTAGAAATAGAGCTGGAATTGAAATGCTTAAATTTTTAAATAAGCATGGAGTTAAGACCTTAGCTTCTATTAATAATATTAAACCGGGGCAAAATTTAATGAAAACTCTTAAAGAAGAAGGAGTTAATTCAATTTTTGTTTGTGGTGATAATACAATTCATGAATGGAAAGCAGGTAAAACAGGGAAACTAAAACTTACTACTCGTGAAGGTGGTGTAGAAGATATTAAGAAAGCTTTTGAAAATGGATATAATATTATATTTGGAAGTACAGTATTAGATGAAGGTGTTGATGTAGAAGAATTTCAAGCTGTTGTATTATTTAGTGCTGGCAAAACTCCGATTGCAGGAATACAAAGAGTTGGAAGAGCTAGTCGTAAAAAGAAAACTGGTAAAAATATTAGTTTTGTAATAGATTTCAAAGATGTTGGTGGTAATTACATGTTTACTAATCATTATGAAAAGCGTAGAAAAATGCTTCAAGATTCCGGAGTAATTGAATTACCAAAAGTACAAGATTTTTGTAAAATGATAGAGGAATTGAATGAAGATGAAGATTAGTTTAGAAAAACTTATTTAAATTTGTTTTACTTTTATGACTAAATGCTTTATTCTATAAATAAAAGTAATGTGGAGAAGAATATGGGTAGCTTTGATACAGAATTTGGATTGCCAGTACAAAAAAAGTTTTTACAATTATTAATATTTGATCAGAAATGGGCTACGCTGAGCGGTTTGGATATTATAAAACCTGAATTTTTTGAAAATCGTGTACTTCATAATATTTGTCAATGGATTCATGATTATCATAAAAAACACAAAACAATTCCATCTAAATTAGTATTAGAAGAAAAAGCAAAAGATTTTGTTAATTTAAATACACTAGGTACAAAGGAATATTTTCAATATCAAAGTGTATTAGATGAAATATATACTTTAGATGATAATGAAGATTTGGAATTCTTTAAAGATAAAGCAATTGTATTTGTTAGACAAGCTGCTTGGAAACAAGTTTTAGCTCAAGGTACAGATACGCTTAAAGAAGGTAATTATGAAGAAGCCATAAATGCTTTTAAGAAAGTATTAACACTTGGATCAGAAAATGACTTAGGTTTAGATTTTGAAGAAACTACATCTGAAAAGTTTATTGATCTTTTAAAAGAAGATTATGATAAAGGTAGTATGCTTCAAACAGGTATTCCAAGCTGGGATAAAGCTTTAGGTGGTGGATTTGTTAAAAAGAATCTTCATTTAATTGGCGCAGCTCCTGGTGGTGGTAAGTCTAAAACTATGGCAGGCTTAACTAAGCATGCATTAGAAACATTTAAAAAAGTAGTATTTATTACTCTTGAATTATCTGAAGTTGAAACTCAAGCAAATATTAATTGTGCTATTACAGGATTAAATATGTATCAAATGTTAGATCCTGCAAATAGAGAAGAGTTTAATCATAAACTTGCTATATTTAAAAATACATTTAATCCACAATGTGTAGTTAAATTTTATAAACCCGGTGCTGTAACAGCAGATACTTTGCATAATTTTATTCAAAAGGTTATACAATATAAAGAAGAAAAATTAGGTATGCCTTGGAAACCAGATGTAATATTTGTTGACTATCTTGATAAATTATTGCCAACACAAAAAGTAAAGGGTAATATTTATGAAGATGTTGGTGGTGTTGCAACTGATTTAAAGAATTTGGCTATTACATTTGATTGCCCAGTTATCAGTGGTTCACAATTAGGTCGTTATACTTGGAGTATTAAAGGTGATCAAGTAGTTAATATGGATGCTATTGCTGAATCTGCACAAAAAATTCACTTGGCGCATAGTTTAACAACCTTAAATGCTAATCCTGCAGAAAAAGAACAAGGTAAGGTTAGATTATATTTAGCTAAATCACGTTCTGGTATTCCAGGCACAGTTGTTTGGTGTAATAATGATTTAGGTAGATGTAAGATGGAAGAAACTGAACCATGGGATCCAAATACTATGATTACAGCAACTACCTTTACGATTAAAGACGCACAAGGTAATACTAAAAAATAAGGAGATTTAAATGGGAGGAATACTTTTTTGGATTTGTATAATTTTACTTGTATTAGCATTTGGTTTTGCAGTGTGTGCAAATATACATGTTTATACAGCATATCAATTATCTGCAACTGTTGCTTGGCGAGAATGGGAAGTTTGGAAAAAGAAGTTAGAAGAACAAGGCTTTGAGATTGAACTAAGAGAAGTAGAACAATCTGGATGTGTCACACGATTTTATTATAGTGTAAATAAAAAACCCCAGAAATAAATCTGGGGGATTCTTTTATTACGCATCCTCACGGCTTGGATTTCTAATTTCCAATTATTTCACTCGCGGGCCTATGCAGGATAAGAATCTAACCTCTGTTTTATAGAACGCTAAATATTATTCATTTCACGTACTTTTTTAATTCTTTTCTTTTCACTCTTCCACCAAGTGTATGAAAGCAATATCCAAAAAATAGAAGATATAATTGCTGCGGTTAATGCTACATATGCAACAATTTGTACGTATATATTTAAACTCATAACAAGCTCCTATGATTGAATACACAAAGCATAATTCTTAGCATATCTTTTGCGCATTACTTGTTGATATGCTTTTTTAGAATGATCCATATAATTATACAAACTTTTACAATTTATAGTACCATCTGAATTAAATAATGATTTAGATTGTGCTATACCACGATTGTAAATAACATCAGTAGCCACAATGAATTCTTCTTGGCTTCTAAAATGCTTACCGTATAAATATGGGAATACATGCTTGATTAGATGAGCTTCTTTTCTTTCTAAAGCTTCTTCTTCTGTAATTGATCTTTCTGGTAATACTTGGTTACTTTTTGTAGCAGTAACTGTTTCTACTTTGCCTTTACAATTTCTTAATTTAACTGTATCACCAATTTTATAAGTGATCATATTTGCTAAAGTACCATATCCATTTCTATATTTACCATCTGAATCACAATATGCCATAGCAGAAAATGATTCATTTGCTTTTATATGGTCTGAAACGATTGATACTCCCAGATTAGTATTTGCTTCATTAAAAATTAATTCTTTGTTGTCTTGATTTTTATATTCTTTTAATTCTTGAGTCAAACGTTTTACTTCACTTGTTGTAGCATTTATTAATTCTTGACTCTTTTTATGTTCATTGACTAGTTTTTCATATTTATCATTCAATTGTACTATTATCTGATCTTTTGCTAATAATAACTCATTACTATTATTTGGTACTCTTGATAGCATACCGGCAAAATACGTACTAGTACACAATATACAAACTGAACAGATTAACCAGAACAATCGGTGTCCTCTGTGGGTTTTTATATTATTTGACATTAAATATCCTTTCCTAAAGTTAAACAATAAGAATAGACTATCTCAAATCTAATCTCTACTTTTGTAATTTCTTGCCATCAAAATTACAAGTGTAAAGACCCTCTGTATAAATAAATCCCCTTTATTTATTATTAATCATATCATAGTTTTTATTAAAGTAAAGCTATTTTGCTAAGAAAAAATAATTCATTAACATGTAGACAACCAAGCATGTAGGTACAGCATAGAAAGCTACTAATTCAATATAAAGACCCCATGCATTTTTATTGCCAGCTTTGTTATTTTTATAGTTTTTCCAAACATAATATAATAACCAAGCTACCCATAATGCTACTCCGATATACCATTCTTTACGAAGAACAGAACCTGCAATTGCACCACCTGCTGCGATTACACTTGCAGAAGTAACATGCGCTCTGGTTTCATTATGATAGTTACCATAAGCATTTAAAGCAACACCTATAATTCCACCCATAGCAACTGCATATGCAACTTTACTCCAAGAAATTAAAGTATAAGGTGCATAATACATCCAACCAGAACTTGTATAAATGCCATCAGCTAACAATACAGGATAAATCATCCATAAAGCTAAAGCAATTAATAATACTCTAAATTTCCAACCAGTTTTATAAAAAGTAGAAGATAAACTAGAAGGATCTTTTCCATTATTATATTTCTTTTTATACCATTGTAAATAACTGAACAAACTTCCGGCCATTCCTAAACAACATAATATACCAATTATTAATTCCCACATCTTAGTCTTCCTTTATTTCAGTATTATTTTTATTTAAGAAACGATTAATTGCACCACAAATAGATTCTACTACTGCTTGATAACCTAATTGTACACATGCTAATAATCCACCACAATAGCAGAAAATATTCCAAGCATCTAACTTTGCATTTGATTTAGCTGCAAAAAAACCCGCAACTAAACATAATACCAAAGAAATATAAGGTGCAAATTTATGAAAATTCTTGATATTTAATTGCTTTAACCATTCAATTATACCAATAATTGCAATAGTACCTGCCATATAAAATTCGACTAACTCTATCATATTTCTTCTACCTCTTTCATTTACATATATAATAGAACTACCCTTTTACACCTATTTTGAATAAAGGTTTCAGATTGGAAATTTTCGATTCTATAGTTCTATTTATGGCTTTACAGAAACTATTCTATTAAATATAATATAAAATATGTATATCTATAGATTAGTAAATTTTAAAGAAAATGCTTATTTATTTACAAGAAATGGTAATCTTGTATACGATTATTCACGCTTCCCATGCCTAGGAAATAACTGGAATAATCCCAAAACGGGGGATTATTGTACTATTTATTATTATGATTATAAAAATAAAAGAAAACGAAATAGAAAAACTACTCTTATTCTTATAAAAATAGATTTTTCAAATATACCAAAAGAAATTCAAGGTCTATTTTATCTTTATGGAAAAGATATTAATAGTATTAAAAATTCAATGAATTCTAATCAATGGGATCAATTTTTACTTAAATATGGAGAAAAACAATGACACATATCCTATCTGAAACTAATTTAGATTATTCAGATATTCTTATTAAACCTAAAATGGGTAATAACTGTAATTCTCGTAAAGATGTTAATTTAATAAGAGAATATACATTTAAAAGAGGCCAAGTAAGAAAAGGATTAGGTATATTTAATGCAAATATGGCAACTGTTGGTAATTTCGAAACAGCTAAACATCTTTTAAAAGCTGGTATGTTTGCTACACTTCATAAATTTTATACAGCAGAAGAAATTGTTAATTTTATGAAAGAATGTCAAGATGAAAAAATTGATTATAGTAATTTATTTATAACTATTGGTATTAGGCATTGGCCAGAAGAATTTAGTAAGCTTAAAGAAATTGAAGATTCTGGTGTATGGCTAAAAGAAAATATTTGTATAGATGCACCCAACTTTTATATCCCAGAAGCTTATAGAATATTAAAACAAATCCGAGAAAATTATTTAGATGCAGTTATTATGTGCGGTAATATTGCTTCCAGTGATATTTGTCATAAACTACTTGAATATGCTGATATTTTAAAAGTAGGTATTGGATCAGGTGCTGTTTGTACTACCCGTAAAATGACAGGTTGTGGAGTACCTATGGTTTCATTAATTTTAGAATGTGCAGATATTGCTCATTCTGTTAATGGTATGATTTGTGCCGATGGTGGTATTGTAGAAGTAGGTGATATTTGTAAAGCATTTGCGCTTAATGCAGATTTTGTTATGGCTGGTGGATTGTTTGCCGGTACAGATGAAGCAGAAGGCGAAGTAATTACTAAATGCTTTAAGACAGGTGAATATTCAGTAGATTGGGATTTTAATCCAGAATGTAGTAAAATGGAACCAGGTAAACCCATGTATTCTTATAAAAATTATAAGTTATATTATGGTATGTCATCTACTCTAGCAAACAATAAATTTGCTGGCGGAATGTCAAATTACAAAGCTAGTGAAGGTAGAGAAGTATTAATTCCATACACTGGCAATTTGGATAAAATTTTACAAGATATTAAAGGTGGTGTAGCTTCAGCTTGTACTTATATTGGTGCTGCAAATGTTAAATCTATGTCTAAATGTGCAACTATAATTAAAGTAAATCATACTATAAATAAAGTCTTTGAAAGATATGAACATGATTAAAGTATTAGGTTTAGATCTTGATAATACTGTATTTGATGCAGAGCCTATTTATAAAATGGGTTTTGCTCATTTTCATAAATATAAGTATTTTAGACCTCCGGTTTGGTATATTTATGATTGCTATCCTAAAGAAGTAGCTGATAAAATTATTTATTATTTTAAAAATAAACCTGGTTATGATACCAAACCTTTTAATCCTAAGTATTCTTGGTTATTATGGGAATGGCAACAAAAGTATGATTTAAAGATTATTACATCAAGATCTACAGATTATGGCACTTGTTACTTTTTTGGTGATATAGTTCGTAAAAAAGTTACTTTTGCAAGAGCTTGGACTTATGATCAACTAGAAAAATATCACATGAGAGTACCTATGGATAATATTATAGATCTAGGTACACATACTAAACTAGAAGCAATCAAAGAACAAAAAGTAGATCTTATGATTGATGATAGTCCTATAGTAATTGAAGAATGCTTAGACAATGACATAGATTGTGCCATGGTAAGTAATGCAAAAACACCGTATAATCATTATCTTAGGGATAAAGTTACATGGGGTAAAAATCTCTTTCAAATAGCTAAAGCAAAACAATTATAATTATCGGCTTTACTTTTCCATATAAATAGTCTATATTTGTAGTATGAAAATAAAAGACTATTATAAAATCTTAGGTGTAGATAGAAATGCTTCTCAAGATGAGATCAAGAGAGCTTATTATTCATTAGCTAAAAAGTATCATCCTGATATATTGCATAAAGAAACTGCTAAATATCAGGATATTCAAATCGCTTATGAAACATTAAAAGATCCCACAAAAAGAGCTTTTTATAACAAAAAATTAGATGGTGATTATGATGATAACGAAATCTTTGATGAACAATTTACAGAAAAGAATGAATATTCGAGCTATCAAGAATCCACCTTTTCGCAAGTTAATCCAAAGTATTATGAGAACCCTACGCATGAGCCTGTAGTTAATATTTTAGATTCATTTTGGGATTATAAATTTGAAAATGCAGTAAAAGCTATCTGGAATCGTAATATTTTAGTATTATTTGGTAATACAATAATTACATTTATGTTATCTTTGGGAACATTATTTAATCGTATAGCTAAATTATTTAAAAAGACAATTCTTCCTAGTAAAAAACCTTCGGGTAAATGGACCTTATATTTTTACGAAGGTATTGAAGAAAATACTTTACTTAGATTCTTCACTTGGACTATGGTTTTATTTACATTAACCTGTAGTAAATTTATATATCATGTCTTTCAAGTACTTTATTGGTTAGCATCTAAGTTCTTTAAATATATCTTATTACCATTAGCTATTGTATTCTCAGCTTTAATATTAGCAGGTTCTAAGAATAAGTAGGAATTAAAATGAATAATTTTAGAAACAATAAATCTTCTTATAAAGAATATGCACCTAATTGCTATAATATTACATGTACCGAAGAAGAATTTATTAATGAGTTAGATCATACACAATTAAATAAAGGACATTACTTTATAGAAGTAATGCGACCAGTTAATCCTTTGGCTTTAATGCTCACTCCAAGAGAAATAATAGTACAATTAACTTGGGCCAATGATGTGATTGAACCCACAAAAACCATTCCTATAAGAAAAGTAGATTTTAAAAATAATACTATATATGTAGATAAACAATATAAAGAAGAAGTTAAAATATTTAAAAAAGCTAAATATTGGCAAATAGAAGTGATGCGATTAAATATATTTGTTATCACAGCACCTAAAAAACCTAAAGTTATTTACTTATAATATAGCACGCTTTGTAAATGTAACGATTTGAGAAGTATCTCCAGAACTTTGCTGACCAAAAGCATTATCACCACAACCATATAATGATTTACTATCGCTTGATAAATACCAAGTTGTATAATAATAACTAATTACATTTAATACATAAGATACAGCTTTTACATCACTAACATCTGTAGCTCTTTGAGTAAATGTAGTTACAGTTGTTGTATCTCCCGATCCTTGATTTCCATTAGAATTAATACCTGTACCATATAATTTATTTTGGACATCAATATACCAAGTAGCATTTCTTCCAGGATAAACTTTTGATACTCTTGAAGCACGAAGACCAAAAGCAGTTGTATTTGTAGTATCACCTGTACCTTGTTGACCACTGGTATTTGTACCTGCTGCATATAAATTATTACTATTATCTATATACCAAGTAATTCCCATAAAACAATGTACACTTTTTACATTTGTTGCGCGTTGAGTAAATGTTAATACACGAGCAGTACTTGTTGCAATACCTTGTTGACCTGCATTATTTCTTCCACAACCATATAATACACCTCCAGTTGTAACATACCAAGTTTCTTGTCCTGTACAATCATAATCTGCAACATCGGTAGCACGTTGAGTAAAATGACTAACATAATTAGGAGTAGTACCACCTGTTCCATCCCCTTGATTACCTTGTACATTCATACCAACACCAAATAATGCACTACTTGTACTTAAATACCAAACAACAGCACCCGTTTCTCTTGCAATTTTAAAGCTTGCTACATTAGTTGCTCTTTGTGTAAATGATGTTACATTAGTTGTATCACCTGTTGATTGTTGACCGCATGCATTATCACCAGTACCATATAATTTATCATCTTTAGTTAAATACCAAGTCATAGTACCTGAAGCTTTTATATCTGCTACATTAGTACCACGTTGTGTAAAAGTAGATACATTTGTGGTATCACCAGAACCTTGCTGACCCTTATCATTTAAACCACAACCAAATAATTTATCATCTTCATCTATATACCAAGTAGTACTTTCTGAACAGGTAAAATCTTTAACATTAGATGCACGCTTTGTAAAAGTAGAAATATAAGTAGTAGCTGGATCTATACCTTGTTGACCATATTGATTATCACCACATCCCCATAAATCACCTTCACTATCTAAATACCAAGTTGTAATACCACTAGATTCAAATTTAGTAATTGTAACAGGTGTTGGTGGTGTTGGTGGTTCTACGTATAAATTAAAACTCGTGCTAGTTAATACTTCACCAACACGTTCTGTTGTATCTGTACCAGTATTATCGTATAATGTTAAACCACTACTAAGTAAAGTAGTATCTGTAAAATATGTTGTTTTATTATTTACATCTTTAGAAGAATCTCTTGCAAAAGACATTATTTAATTCCTTTATTAACATTTTTCAGGTGCATTATGTGATATTAATCCACCTGTTACATAAGTATCTATACCATTTGTAACATCAAAAGTATAAGTTTTTAATGGTTCATCTATTGTATAATGATCTATTGAAAGTATATCTTCATAAGTATTATCAGATGTTAATAGTTTTAAACCATATGTTAAATCAATTTTATTAAGATCTTTATAACTATTATAATGAGAATTATATACAGCCCAGCCTTGATTAGTTAAAATAGGATGATCTACAGTTATGTCAATTATATGATTTGGAGTTACAACATGTACCATTTCATGCTTAATTCTTTCTTTAATACCCAAAACTTCAACTTCAACAAATACCTGTGCTTTTTCATCATATCCTAATATCTTATCACCAACTCGTACATCTTCTGCATTTTTAGTTGTGCCATCATAATAATCAATAGGTGTATCATATTTAACACAACAGCTAAGTCCTCGACCTATTGTAACAACTACTGGTTGAGAACTTACATTTATAACTATACTACCTGCATTACCTGTAAATGTAACAGTTGTACCATCTTGCGCAATAACAAAACTACAAGAAATATCATCGCCCATTGTAGCAACTGTAGCTACTGTCGTATTATTAATAAATAATACATCACCAGCACCGGTTGTATTAAGAGTATGAGATCCATATGATACATCAAGTGTATAAGGACCTCCGCCATATGTAGTATATGAAGTACCACCATCAATTGAAAAGCTATTTGTTACAGGAACTCCTCCATCATCATCAAATGTCATGCTAAGAGTTAGATAACCTATTTCAATACTACCATTCTGATTAACAGCAGTTACTAGCATTGAAGTAGCTGTAAAAGTATCATCATATATTGTATCACCTACTTGTGGAGTACCGGATTGTGTATAATAAGTAGTTGTACCATTATCCCATGCATAAAAAGCTCCATCTCCAACTTCTTCACTATATCCGAATAAATCTTGTGGAGTAGGAGTCATAGTAACTTCAAGAGGTGCTACTTTATCTACACCCGTTCCAGATCCAGCATTACTCCAATTAGAAATAGAAGCATTAGTTACAGTATATACTCTATACTTATCACAATGTATACTAAATGAAAAATTATCTATATCAGATACTTTTACAATAGATTCCCATACTTCAAAATCAGATTCAGGACCACTTACATAAGTAATATTAGTCCCTTGTGTAATTGTAGGAGTTACACCTTCATCAGTACCAGGTACACCAATAACTAAATATATAGCACCAGTAAGAGCGGAAATTTCATTAATTACATCGTTTGATGAATCTCTAGTTAAAGTAAGCTCTAATAAAGGAGATGCCGCCATTCTATAATTCCTTTACTTATTTTGGATTTCCTCCAACAGTAATACTACTTGCTGAAGCTGCTGTTATATCTGCTCCAAATGAGAATTTATATGTATCTATATCACCATAAATCGTAGTACTTGTTGTTACAACGCTATCTAAATAAGGAGGAGTTTGATATACAGAATCACCAGTGGAAGGTGTAGCCGAAAGCGTATACCAAGTAACTGTACTACCACCTTGTGTATCTACATAACCAGTCCATGCATACCAATTTCCAATATTAATATTGTGATCATTAATAACATTAGTTAAAGTTATATCATTATAACCATCTGCACTAATAGTAACATTTTCAGTATCTGCAACATCTGAAACTGTATAATGATCTGAATTATTTACTATAAGCAAAGATCCGCTTGCACTGCCAACTACAGATAAATTGGTCAAAGGATATGGATAAATATTAAGCGTATGATAACTTGCAGCCATTACTAATTCCTCAATAATATTACTTTTCTTATGTTAGAACTGGAAAAATAATACTTTACTTTTCCAATCAAACCTATTATATTGCTTATACAAATTTTAAGAGAAAAAGGAAATATGAGTATGGTATCAAAAATAAATGAAAGTAAATTAGCTCCTGATATGATTGGTGGTATAATTCAACACATAGAAGAAACACCTATTAAAAACTTAGATTGGATTGAATCTATTTCAACAGATAAAAATAACGTATGGACCGTATGGATTAAGCCTAAAGCATCCTATTATCCAAATCTAATCCTCAAATTTAATAAAATAACTAAATCACGCTTGCTAAAAGGTAAATTATTCGAAATAGAACAAAAATTAGAATCTATATATAATAAAAGAAGCTAGGAATTAAATCCTAGCTTTTCTTAATCATAAACCTATCAGATCCTTCTATCAACCTAAATCCCAATCTACTATAAATCTTCTTTAATATATCTATACCTATATCCTCTATATCATCCACCATCAAACTCTTAATCCTAAATTCATCTACTACCCGCTTCAAAATTCCTCTATTCCTATATGCCTCATCTATTCTAATATACCCTAAAAAATCCTCTAATTTAATACCACTACAAATAAAATCCATATTCCTATATATACGAAATTCCCCTATAACTATATCACCATCATATACCTCATACCAATCATCTACCGCTGAACATTTTTCAAATCTTATACTCATACCAATTTCTCCTATATATATATATAATATCAATATAATAATAATACATATATATAATAATGTAAAGCCGGTTTTTACTCTTTCTAGCTCCTCCTGCACCAATTCCCTGTATTATACTTAACTAACCTCTCTATAGAGATAAATTGCTAATAAATACAATAACCTAAGCTGCCATACTCGATCCATGGATCATTTCCCAGCTATTTCTCAATACCCGGCAGCTAAATCCCTTGGTGCTAGTCTCAACTTAGACCCGCTGCTATTTCTCTGCTTGGACCCGCTTCGACTTGTTGCTTGGACTGGCTTAAGCCCACTGGGCCTGAACCTGTCCCATAGACCCCTATACGTAAAGGCCCCCTGCCCGGCACCCCCCCGCTGGGGTACTGGGTCTATTTTTATATAATTTCGACAGATTATTTATTATATAATAAAAATGTGAATAAAAAAATAATTATTTAATTATTTTATATCCACCTTGAAATTTTCCTGAGCCCAGATATTATATTTATTTGGGTTTGAGGTAAAAAAAATATAATATCGACAGAAAAAATATATTATAATAAGGTTGTGAATAAAAAAATAATTATTTAATTATTTTATATCCACGGCCAAAAAAAGTTGGAAGACTTAGGCGTATAATTTATTGTCTTGAGGCTTGAGGCAATAAACTATATGCCTTGAATAGTTTAAGGTATATAGAATAAACAAAAACCTAAACCATAAAACAAAAACAAAGGAGTAAACTATGGCTAAAGTATTTGCAAATGTAAACGAAGTGAAAGAAGTTCGTGCTCAAAACGAAGGTGTAATCTTTAATGTTCAGGCTGCTTTGATGGCCTTGAAGTCAACACCAACAACAAAACGTGGTGGTAATAATAAAGATACAGGTTTGAGTGCAGACATTATAAGATGTATCAAAGAAGCAGGTCAACCAGTATCCTGTGCACAAGTTGAAGCAATGTATTCAGCGGCAACTGGTAAAGAGTTGACTAAGGAATTGGTACACTCTATCTCTAGTATCTTATGGGCAAAATCAACCCGTAATACTAAGAAATCCACCCATGAACTTAACTATGATGCGGCTACAGGTTGTTATACCTTAGCGTAAGTGTTAAGTGTGGTGCTTATAAGGTCTAAGGGGGCGGCGGGGGTATATATCAACGCCGCTCTTAAACTATACAAAACAAATAGCAAATAAGGAGATATAAAATGTTGGGAGATATTTGGGATAATGAAACAAGAGCGACATCCATCTGGGAAAAGGTAGGAATGTTTTTTGGATGTGTGGCGTTCATAGGTATATTTTGGGGTTTAATGATGATTGGTTCCGCATACGAAGAACATAAACTTTGTATGAACGGCGCTGTTGAACATTGTATACCTGCAGACTTTCAATAAAGGAGCGAATGATGTTTGCAAAAACAGTAAGTACTTTGGAAGAAGCTAAGGATGTCATTGATGTCTACTTTAGGAGCATGACACCTGGTGATAGACATGATTGGTGGAATGATGCTAAGGAACATCCTTACCAGAAATTGTATGAAATGGTTAAGGAACTAATGCCTGACTATGACATACAGTATTATGCTGACCACCAAGAAGGTGATGAAGACTTAATCCCAGATGTCATCAACGGCATTATGAAGGATGTTAAGTACAAGTTCGTGGATGACTTTCAAATGGAAGACTTCTGGTTTGATGAAGTTGGACATGAAAGATTGTACTTTACTGCAATCAAAACCGTGCACGCTGATAATTTATTAAAAAGCAGTGTACAAAGCAAATAAAACGAATTATAATAAACAAAAGGAGTAAGATATGAAGTTCGTTAAAACTATAATCTTTTTAGTCGCTTGGGTATTGTCATTTACTTGTGGCATATACTTGATGAGCGTCGTCTTTTATGGAAATGTTGTATCCAACTTTGATTTACTCATGAATGGATGCGGCTTTCTATTGGCAATGTTGTGGATGTGGTTTAATACTGTAAAGGCTTAAATCATGGATACAGCATATGATGTGTTGGTATGGTATTGGAAACATATACCTGCCAACGATTACTAAACAAACCATATAAAATAAGGAGAAAAGTATGGCTAAAAATAATAAAAAAGTAGCAGTAGTGGTGGAAGGAACACGGTTTGACTCTATAACTTCAGCAGCGAAATACTTGGGAGTAGTTCCTGCACAAGTATGGAGTGCAGCTCATGGTAGTGGTAGATTAAAAGACTTAGCGATAAAGTTTGAACATCCTGAACAAAGTCAAGCGTTGTCTTTAGCTAAAGGATATAAACCTAAGAAAGCAAAGAATGACAAACGCAACTGTCCAGTTATATGTGAAACCTTAAATCGAAAGTTTAAGACTATCACAGCTGCTGCTAAACATGCACATGTCAATGAATGGACCATGGGTTTGAAGATGCAAACAGCAGGACAATTTGTTGACAAAGAAGGTAATGTGTACAAAAGGTTGAAACCAATGAACACGAACAAAGTATATACAAATACAGGTGATACGATGCAGAAGGAAGTTAAGAAACATTCTAAAGCAATCCCTGTAGTTGCTGAACCTAAAGTATCTGGCATAGCTTTAGCTAAACAAATACTTAAAGGTAAGGCAATAGATTATATCCAGAACAACAACTTCGATGTTGCTAAAGAATTGTTGGATATAGTTGAACAAATAAAGGAGTAAGTCATGGCAGTAAAGTATGTAATCAAAGCTGATACTGAAGATGGTATCCTGTATTACATGAACTTTATGATGACTACTTCGTTAAAAGAATGTGCTCAGCCTTTTAAATCCAGACAAGAGGCTGAGCATGAATCAGTAAGGTTCAAGTATTTATATAACAAACCTTATAAAATAACAATTGAAAGAATCTAAGGAGATTAAAATGGCAGTAAAGTCAAGAACACCCTATACTTCAAAAGGAATAGTTGGAACAGTTAAATCAGGACATAGCGATATGTCTATACTTCGTAGCATGTGCTCTGGCACTAAAAAGCATAAGACATATGATATGAAGCAAGCTCCAATGAAAGGTAATGAAGCTAAAGCTGAAAAACGTAGAGAAAAGAAACGCTTGCTTAGATTAAAAAAGAAACAAGCACAATAACTTAGTCAACAAAAAGGAGAAAATTATGACTAAACAATATGTTGTGACTGACCCTTGTTATATTTTACCAGATGATACATGGAATGAATGTATTGAAAAAGCTGGTGAAAATGATGCTGGTTGGTGTGATAGATTTGATGAACAAGTACAAGCTGCATTATCTGCATTTGTAGGTAGTAAAGCTTGGGCTGACCGAACAGGATTTGGCGATTGGAGTAATGTTTTATATGGACCAAATATAAAACACGACCAATTCTGTGCTGATTCTGGTATGTTTAGTGTATGCGAATTTAACGATAAAGTTAAAGAAGCATTGAAAGACTGTCCAGAACATTGCTTTGCTGTCTTTGAAACAGAGGGTGATATATCTGTTGAATTCGATGACAGTGTATCAGATTGGCACGTTGCTGAAATCAAATCTTCAAATGGTGATTGCTGGAATACAGAAGTCCAGTCAGATACAGATGAAGATGAAGAATGGTAGTAAAATCAAGGACTTATATGAAAGAGCTCTTTATGGGCTCTTTTTTAATTCCTTGAAAAATAGATGTAAATCGACAAACAAACATGCTATAATACAAACAAAAGGAGTTGAACATGGCATACATAATAAAAACATATGACTATGATGGTAATTTTTATGGATACTTTGCAGCACATCCAGATGATGCTGAAAACAAATCATTCAGCTATTATGTGGATGAACGTAAAGATGCTAAGAGGTTTGAAACCTATGCAGAAGCTGACAATATGATTGAACGCTTTTCTGATGGTAGTGACCTTGAATATATCATCATACAAGATGTAAATGAAAATACAACCTTGAGTGAATTCATTGAAGGTTGGGTTGAAGAAAATTATGGCGCTAATGAAGCAGATAATCCTTCTTGGAATATAGATGCTTTGGCAGATGCTATAACAGAATTCATGAATAGATAAGGAGTTTAAGATGAGTCTTAAGCAACGAACCTATTCAGGAAGAGGCTTGGAAAAGATGCTAGATACTTCTTGGTATCATCATCTTACCAAGGAAAACAGTATCCTAAAAGTTGATGACTACAATGACCCTAATACATATTGGACCATTAAAGTCAAACCTGGATACATTCATACAACCATCTAAACAAAGGAGAATATGATGGCAACACGAGAAAAAATATTGGAAGTCACTTTAGAAAATGACAATGTAATCAAGACTGTAAAAGAAGTCTATGAAGACAGATATGAAGGTCGTGAAGAATATAGTCAATGTGCATGTGAATGTATAGTTGATGACTTTAAAGAACAAAATAAAGTCTGGACAATGAAACATTCACGTGAAGGCTTTGATGGTTTAGATACCAAAGAAGACTGGGAACCAGAAGGTAATTCAGTAGTTGAAGATATTGAATCCTTCCAAAAGTACTTGGATGAAACATATGGTAAAGATAAGTATGAAGCTTATGCTTTAGGTGCATATGTCCATGGCAGTGTATCTTTTGCTTTCAATAAAGGTGAAGATACTAGATGCAGATGGGATTCTGGTACTTGTGGGTTTGTAGGTATCAATAAAGAAGTATATGATGGTGTTGATTTAAACAGTTTATCAAGCCAATTATCAGATGCTTGGAACGGCTCAGTAGAAGTTTTAAGTATCTATGATAATTATGAAGAAGACTGGGTTGATGAAATATATTCAACTGAACCTATGTCTGTAATCAACGATTGGAAAGAACGTATGAAAGCAGCATATGGTGTCACTGAATATAAACAAACAAATAACTAAAGGAGTAAAGTATGGGAAACAGATGTGTAATTGTAGATAAAAATACTACAAAAGAAAATGTCGATAAAAAGATTGGCATTTACTTACATTGGCATGGGTCTGAAGATATAGTTAAGGACATCCTTGCTTCAGCCAAAGACTTAGGGCAACGTGATGTTATATCTGACCCTTCTTATGGTTGGGCAAGATTATGTCAACGTTTTGCAGATATGATTACTGAAGAAGCTTTAGCATCTCAGTATGAAACAGCAAGGCAGCATGCTTATGAAACAAGTATTGGCATAGGTATCGTAAAAGACTTAGATTGTCATAATTACGATAACGGTGTTTACTATATCGATGAAAACTTCGAAGTAGTTAAACATACATCTGGTGCTGAATTAGAATAACAACGTAAGGAGGTTATCATGAAGATAACGGATGAGACTTTAGAAAGCTTGGCCAAGCAATTGGCTGAGCTTGAACCAGACAGACAGCATGGTCGTAAAGGTATTGCTTTAGCAGATAGTGAAGCTGAAAAACGTAGATTATATAATAACTTAGCTTCGCGTTTATCTAGAGCTAGAAAAAAGAACATGTTGAAAGAAAAGGAAAAGACCTTATTAAACAAAGAGGATGAAGATGAATTTGGTATAACAGCCAAAGACATTCGTAGATATAAAGGTTGTTATGTCTATGAAAACATCTTACCTGACCGCGAGTATATCAAACGGATGACTGGTCTGGATGATATACAGGTTGCAGAACTCGACAGGCGTGTGAGGGAGAACATCCTCAAGGTCTAAGTCTTAATAAGGGTTGCCGGTTAAAAAATTGTAAAATCGGCAATCCTTATATGGTATAATAACATCATCGAGGTAGATGGCTTTAGAAGATATTAGAATCTTCTCAAGTCATTGCTCCTTTGATGACTTGTTTTGGTGTGTGGTTGTTTGTTTAGCCTTGGACTTCTTGTGAGTCCTTGGCCAAGCGAATAACTCGCTTGATTTGTCTAACTACATAAAACAAAAGGAGTAAATTATGTCAAAGACAAAACGCTCGTTAACCACTAGCGATGTTAAAGCATTGGTTGACTTAAATGAAGCAAGTAAAGATGCAAAGACAGCATTAGATAAAGCTAAAGCTGAATTGTGTCCTGACTCATTAGCTGAAGGTAAATATGTTGTAGAAGATTACGGCAGCGTTCAAAAAGTATCTATTGTGCAAACAGTAGTTGACTATAAACGTTTAGTCGCTGATCATCCAGATATTGATCTGGAATTGTATACAACATATAAAGAAGCTCCACGTATCTTAATCACAAAGTTTAAGAAGGGAGAAACAACTTCTTTCTTGGGCAAATTGTTGAAACGTTAAGGAGGTCACTATGAAGACATTGAAACAATTCTATGATTCTTTGTCTGAAGGTGCTCAAGCGTGGATGCGTAGTAATTGCACAGCCTGGTTTGATATAAATCAGGCTGATTATTACGCTAAACCTGATTTAGCAACTACAGACCTAAAAGAATTAAAGAATATTTTAACTGAAGAACTTGGTGATGCTAGATATTCGGATTATGGTACAAGTAAAAAAATAGCAACCAGATATGCGGATTTGCTTGTATACTTGTCTAACAAACATCCAGATATTGTAAGCAAAAGTGATGCAGACAAAGCAATCAATCAGCTCTTTGAAGGTAATCAAATTACTGATAAGACTTGGTTGTTGTTATCTGAAGGACAGCGTAAAGAAGCTTTTATCAAATCTTTCAAAAGATATGGTAAGATGAAGCTGTATCAGTATCTGTATCTAATCAAGGACTTTGAAGACTTTACTATAGACTGGGAAGAATGTGATTCAGTATCATTAACATCTGAAGTCGTTGAAATCATAGGTAAGAAAAATGCCTATGCAATGATTGAAAGATATGGTAGTGATATGAGTAGCATGATAAAGTTTGGTAAAGAAAACGATTTCTTTGATGAATTATTCTTTTGCAATACTGAGACATTTAATCAGCAACAAAAGATAAGACTCTTAGAAAATGTGTATGCAGATAGTTATCACTTGCCTACACTTGAATCTACTGCGGACTTCTTTAAACGTATCGTAGCAGTTGATCATAGCTATCTAAGATTCATATATAGAATCGTTGATAGATATCCAGCAATAGCTACGAAACTATATAACGAAAAGAAACCAGATAATGAACCTGGTGAAAATCATCGTTATAATAAAGAACTTCGTAAACTGTTTATGATAGCTCATGCTTGTTCACTGGGAAGAATCTCAAAGAACAAATGCTCTATCGTAAAAGAGATTGCTCCTCTGTTGAAGATATATTCGTATAACTTCAAGGATATATATGAAGCTATGTATCCAGAAGATGAGTCAATCTATTCAAACCATGTAAACTAATTGACATACAACAAAAAGGAGAAAACTATGTCTACAGTCGAAAACATGAAATCAAAAATGTTAATGCCAGAATTCACTATCGATACTATCGTTGATAGCAACGGTAAAGAAACACCTGGTATCAAAAGAATGTTTGATATTGCTTTAGCTTTGAAAGATTCAGTTATGCAATGGGGTGCACCTGGTGTTGGTAAATCACAAGGTGTTCAACAGTGGAATCAAGAAAAAGTTGAAGAATATGAAAAGCGTATTGCTGCGGGGGAGAACGTGAAGCCATGGAATCCTCATGTAGTTGATGTGCGTTTGTCAATGAAAGAACCTGTTGATATGATTGGTGTGCCAATTCCATCTAAAGATGAACACGGTAATACAATTACTGTATGGGCAACACCAAGTATGTGGCCTAAGGATGATGGTCAATATTCAGGTGGAACAATTCACTTGGATGAAATGAATCAAGGACAAGCAGCTATATTGAATGCAGCTTTCCAATTGGTTCAAGATCGTGCTTTAGGTGAATACAAAGTACCTGAAGGTTATATCATCATTGGTTCAAGTAATCCAAGTGCATATAATGGAACAGTGACTGAATTCAGTATCCCATTAAGCAATCGTTTTAGCCACTTCAATATCAAAACAGATTTTGATGGTTGGTTAAATTATCGTATGAATAATGGTGGTAATCTGGATGTCATGACATTCTTGAAGACACAAGATCAAGGCTTGCTCTTTGATAAACAAGGAATGGAAGCTAAGGTTGGTGACTTGTCTGAAACAATGTATACAGATATAGTTGTCACACCAAGATCTTGGGAAGTCGTTGAGAAGTTGTTGAATCTTCCAGAAGGTACTAAAGAAACTGGTGGCTTTACGATTGATGAAAAGAAACGTTATGCCTCTGGTCGTTTAGGTCTTGGTATTACGAATAAGTTGTTTACATTCATTAAAGATAAAGCTAAGTATCAATCATGGCAAGAAATCTTGATTGACAAGAAACCTTTCCGTGATGAAAATAGCGAACAATTCTGGGCTGTCCAGATGTCTTGTATGAACGCTATTATCAACTGTAATGATGATGCTAAATGTCGTGAATATGTATTGAACTTTATCAATGCAACAAGACAATTAAAGTCTTCAGCATTCAAAGTAATCAATGCTACTTCACTGATTCGTTGCAAAAGATTGAAAGGTGCTTTGGCAGTATTCAATCCAATCAAAGATGCTTCGGATCTGTTGCAATTGGCATCAGCAGCTATTCGTAGCTAAGTAGCAAGTGGCTAGGAAGATGCTTAGGTGTCTTCCTAGTCTAACCAAAAGGAGATTAATATGGCTAAACCAAAACCATTTGTTTATATCGATGAAATTCTTCCACAAGAATTAAAAGCTTTTATCCAGCGCAATAAAGATGTAGAAGATGGTAAAACAATCTTAAAAGATTTTGTTGATACTATCTTACAATACTGGAAAGAAACTGAAAAAGCTTGTGAAGAATGGAAACAAGAAATTGAAGATAGTTATAAACATAATAAACAATAAGGAGTGTAAGATGTCATACGTTATTAAAGATATTGAAAAGAAGTATTGGTTGGGTATAGACAGAGTGATAGATAATAACGATAATATAGTCACAGTCGTTGAACCTATCTACAGCTATAAAGCAGCCACTAAATTCGATTCAATAGATGAATGCACTGATATTATGAAGGAAATCAAAGCTGAAGGTAATTATGACATCCCTGCCTATGCGACGGAGAATGTCGAAGAGCTCGAAGCTGAAGAAAAGAAAGCTAAAGAAGAAGCTGATGAAAACCTTCGTAAGGCAGCACAAAAGAAATTAGATAGCATAATCAATGACTTAAAAGCCAAAGGATTATCTGATGAAGAAATTCGTAAGGAATTAAGCAATGGATTTGTGGTATCTAACGAAGAAGTAGAACAAGTAAAGGAGGAAGAAGATGTCTAATGTAAGAGAAATATGGGAAAATGCAATGATCAATTTGGTTATTGACTTTCCTATATATGCAGAACTTATAACTAAGATTGGTTGTAAGTTTGTTAAAGGTGGTAAAGATTCAGCTGTAGCTTGGACTGATGGTAGAGCGATTACGATTAACGAAGAAATGGTTGAAGAGTTTAATACGAATCCAATCATTACTGATGATACCGGTAAACAAGTTAACAGAACGATTACACAAAAAGAAATGCAATTTATAGTGTGTCATGAATTGTTGCATTTACTTGGTCTTACTTTTGATCGTATGAAAAATGTCGGTGTGTATAAAGAAGACTTAGGTACAGATGAAGGTAAGCGTAAATGGGAATTGTGGAATCAAGCAACAGATTATGAAATCAATGCGTTGCTGCATAATAATGAATCTACAGATCCTACTTATGGTGATCGTAAAAGAAATCCAGTAGGTAATATGCCAGATTGGGTTTTGTATGAATCAGAATACAAAGACTTACAAGCAGAAGAAATCTTCAAACGATTGGTTGAAAAAGAGAAACAAGAAAATAATGGGACTCTTATGAAACCAGGAAATGGAGGTGGATCTGGTAATGGTAAGAATGGTATGATACCTTTGGATGATCACTTACCAATAGATGATGAAGATGTTAAGAATGAAGTAATATCTAAGATGTCTGAAGTTTATGGTAGTAAACAGAATGGCTTAGGTGAATCTGCGCTGGATAGAACAATCGCAAGAACGTATAAACCAGTGCCTTTCAACTGGCGTAAAGCATTAAGTAAATATATTCGTGGTTATATCAAAGCAAATTATACTTGGAACAAACCAAGTCGTGCAGGTATAGCAAACAATATCATCTTACCTAGTGCTGGTACTACACCAAAGCTTCACATAGGTGTTGCTATTGATACATCTGGATCTATATCTGATAAAGAAATCAATACAATGATGGATCATGTGTTTACTATCTTGCAACAGTTTAAGTCATTCGAAATTGATTTATGGTGTTGCGGTAGTAAAGTATATGAAGAAACCTTACTGAAATTAACTGGATCTAATAAGTCTAAGTTAAGAGACTTTAAGGTTGTATCAGATGGTGGTAATGATATGCGAGAAAACTTTAAGTTTATCAAAGATCATTATAAAGGTAAAGATAAGATTGATATGTTAATGATCTTATCAGACTTCTATGATCCATTAGATGGTGATCATGAAACTACCAGCATCTGTCCTTGTGTGTTTATGTGTATAGATCATAAGGACTTCAAGAAACCTACTTTGATTAAAGGTGAAGTATATCCATTCGAAGTAGAAAATAAATAACAAATTGGAAGGGCTACATGTAAAAGTGTAGCCTTTCCTAACGAAGGAGAACAAGATGTCTAATAGAAATACAGAAATCTTACAATTACTTGAATCTACTAATGGTGATGAAAATGCAGGTCAAGTAAAAGAGATCTTACAACTATGGGATAGATCAGAAGACTTTCCAGTAGATCAAGCCAAGCGTTATATTAAGATGCATGAATGGTCTTATGATAAGTTTGGGTTTACTATGGAAAGAGCCTTTGATAAAGTATTACCAGACTGGTTCTTAAGAGTCTTCTTTGATGTAAAAGAATTTAGAAGCAATCCAAGGAATGAATTAACAAGTACTTGCGAGGCTATGTCTAAGATCCAAGGTTATCCAATGAAAACCCAAGATGATAAAGCCTTCTGCCAATACGATTATTCGTTAAGAAAATACTTTAAGGAGGTATAATATGGTTAAGGAAATAAAAAAATTAAAATCCGATAGTAAAGTATATAGTAATATACAACTAACGAATGCAATTAAAAACTTAATAACTATGTTAGAATATACTAATGGCATATTAGCAAATCATCAGGCTATGCTAGAAAGTATATGTAAAATAACAGGTATAACAATAGAAGATATAAAAAAGGAGTTAAAAAATGCCTAGAGAAATTGAACGCAAACAATTAAATTATATGAATGCTTGGATTAAATACTATGATGATGGTTCACAAATACTTATGAGTTATTCGACTGATGTTGTTAAACGCACACCAGATGGAAAGTATATAAGATTGTGGCACAGTTGGTCATCTAGTACTATGAAACAAGTTAAAGCATATTGTGGCCATTACTTCAGAGGTTTACCTTATGAAGATGGCACTTATGAAGATCTTAAAGCAAGTCATACTCGTAAAGGTTATAAGTATGATGGTGCTGCTAAGTACTTGACTAAAGATGATATCGAAATGTATACAAGAAACTTCATCCGTGACTTACAACAAAAGAATTATAAATGGTTAGTTGAAATGTCTTATAATTCTTTGTGCAATAAATCATTAAAGAAGTGGGCTAAGTCTGAAAAGCGTAAACGTTTAGTTGATGCTTTGTATAGCTGCGCGACTGGTAAACCAACCAAGAATGCAGTGGGAGTCTTAGCAAAGATGTATAACTTCGATTTCAAAGAAGTATGGAATAATGCTTTAGTTAAAGACTGGGGCGAATTAAAAAATGCTTAACCGAAGGAGAGTAGAATGTATATAGAATGGCATAGAAATCCATATAATAAAGCGTGTATTGCTTGGTGTGATGTAGATGGAGATATTATAGCTATAGCTAGTGAAGATGAATATGTAGCAGAAAGTAGTATTAAAGCCAAAATATATAAATGTAAAGGTAAAGGCTATGCTAGATTCATCCATCTTGCACCATCGCAATCAACTTATGATAAAGTACCTTGGAGTAAATTATCCCAACATTCATATAAAATGGCATATTATGTCAGCCCTAAAGCTTTAGCAGCAAAAGCTAAAGCAGCAGGAATTGATTTAGAGGGTAATCCAATCAATATCAAAAAGGAGCCGGTTGTGGAAGAACAAGAATCTGTAGATACTAAAGAAAGTGGTTATATAAGTGAAACCAAAGCAGGTTATATCCATATCTATAAAGTCAAAAAATATGTGTTTGATGGTAATATAGATTATGAATTAACTGAAGATGGTAAACTTATTGTCACCGTTAAAGAAAAAGTTAACATATACCCATTAGCAGACTAAAGGAGATAAAAATGTCAGCAACATATAACTTAAAAGATCAAAATGAATATAAAGAATACTTTGATAGTGTTATTGAAGACATCGATGAAACAAATCCAAGAGATGGCCAAGGCTATCCTTTAGATGAACACGATGATCGTATTACAGTAGATTGGTTGTGGGAAAATTATGGACACGAATTAGATGGAACACAAACCGGTTTAGGCTATCAAGTATTCAGTGAAGTTATTGCTTACTATGATAAATGGATTGAACCTATTACTAGTAAGCGTAAAAAAGAAGTGATTAAGATGGCTAAAGATGATTGGATGGATGCTTATGAAGCCGGACACATTAATCCAGAAGATGACTGTGATCCAAGAATCTTAAGAGAAGCCGGATTAGTCACTAAAGAAGAACAAGAAGTATATATTAATACCTATGATGAACTCGTAGGATAAACAAAAAGGAGTAAAAAATGTTTGAAATTGAAGCAGAAACCATTATGGCCCCAAGTAAAATGATTGGTAAGAGTATTGATGATTACAAAACAAATACCTATGTTGCTTACGATGGTGAAAACAATGTAGAATTGTATTGTGTTTTGGATGAAAAAACCAAGAAATTAGAATTGGTTATGGTTAGAGATAACATAATAGTGGAGGAATAAAAATGGCAGAATCATTACATCAATTCTTTTTAATTAAAGCAACTAGTAAATACACAGGACATATTCACTATGTAAAAGTAGATGATGATGACTGTGTAGAGTTGCATAATACACAAGTAAACGCCTCTTTATTCAATACTAGAGAACAAGCCGAACGAGCAATTAAAAAGTATTGTAAAGGGGAAAAGACTCATACTTATATGGTAGATACAGTAATTATGAGTTTAGAAGAATTTATAACTGAACACTAAAGGAGTAAAACATGGCAGGCAAAGCATTATGGGAAGTATTGGGTGGTATTAAAGTTAAATATGATGACTTTAGTCCATACGAATTTTGTGATGAAGTTGAATCTAAAATGGGTGAAGGTTATGAAGTTGAAATCTGGGATCATGATGACTATGATCTGGGTGATATACCCCAGGTAGTAGTTGAATGGGTAAGTGATCATACTAAAGGTAAGATTGTAGAAGACTTACAAGTACAATTGTATGAAACAGATGATTCTGGTGATGAAGCATTTATAACTGTGGTTGCATTGAAAACAAAGGAGGCTTAGAATGAAAAGGCAAACAATATATATGGTTAAACAGTATCAACCAACAGAAGGATATAATGGTGATACTATATATGTCTTTTCTAAAGAAGAAGAAGCGATTAAGATTGCTAGAGACTTAAATAAGACTTATGGTGATAATGCTACTTTTACTTTAGAAGGTGACTATGAAGAATCTTTGAATGAAGAAAACTGCCACTTCTATACTGTTGAACCAGCGCAAGTGGATATGGCGTATGCAACAGAAGGTAAGTATTATGATCACTTTGTAATTAAAGTCGGTTGGTTTTACGTAGGAGATAAAGATACTATAGTAAATTCAATTGATGAAGCAAAGAAGTTTGATACTTGGGATGAAGCACGCAGCATGATTAAAGTATTAGAATCCTTAGGTATATATGAAGATAAAGGTCCATTATATATTAAAGGGGTTTTAGAAGCAATAAACTACTAAAGGAGATTGCTATGGCTACGATAAAACGAATTGATATGGTTGCATTTGCAGATCATACAGATGTTGCTGTCACAGATAGAGGAGTCTTTACAGTAAAAAAGACTAGAGGCACAGACATCCATGGCATGTGGAAAGCAACTAAAGCATATGAAATTGAAGTTGGACCAGATGACATGAAAGAGTTGTGTAAAGATCCTCACTTCTATTCAATAAGCACTGATAACTTTATTGATTTATGCAAAAAGAATGGACTCTTACCAGATAATAAACGTTATTTTATACGTAAATCTGATTGGTCTATGACTTTTGCGGCAAGGGATAGAGGATTTAGACATATAGAAGGTGAAGGTCCTTACTATCAACCTGCAACAAAATTAGTTGTGTTTAGCATTGATGACTTTGTTAAATGCCCACAAACTAAAAAAGAATTGCAAATCCTTGAAAAAGTAAATAATCGTAAAGCAATCCAGAAACTTAATATGCTGGTTGTTAAAGATAATTTACTGAAAATCCTTAACGATAAAGGATATGATTGTATATGCTATGATGGCGAAATGTCTACCATAGAATATAGATCTAAGAAAGGATATAATGCGCTGGTTAAGGATGCTCTTGAATACTATTTGAATAATATAGTATTAAAAGAGTTGGGATGTAAGATAACAATACCTAAAGTAAAAGCGAATCATGCTTATGGACAAGGTGATCCGTTATGTTATATAGGTGATATACAAATAACTGAAGGAGAATAAGATGTGGAAAGAATACGCAAAAGAAGTTAAAAAGAATATTTTCTTACATATATCCGATACTAGTAGTATATATCATCCAAAAATCATTAAGGCTGGATTAAAAACCAGACCTACAGATGAAGATGGTGTATTAAAGACTAATAAGATGTATGAAATAAAATTAAGCGATCTTAAACCTATCATTTTACAATGGGTTAAAGATCATAAAGCAGATAAAGCATCCAATGAAGATCTACCAGAAATCTTAGGTATTAAAGATCGTATGGTATTCTTTAGAGAGGATTGTTTAGCAACATGGACTATCTATAATAACGGATATTGTTCTTGGAATCCTGGGTGGGATAATGATTGGTTAGATGATGAAAGCTGGTTAACCTTTGCTTTGTTTAGTGAAATGAAAGAAGTAGAAAAGAATGCTGAAGAACAGAAACGTTTAGAAGCAAAACAATTATCCCAGCGCAAAGTTAATTTGAATTCATTAGTAGTTAAGGATAATCTACTTGCTGCGTTTAAGAAAGCTGGATTTGAATTAGATACATATGATGCTGGTAAAACGTATCGTATCAAACCACAAGATGATTACGCTCCAGCAACTTCTTATAATGAATTCATAGAAACAGCAATAGAATTCTATATCAATGAAGGTATTGCTAAAGATCTTGGATGTAAAATTCATATTGCTAAAGTATCTCGTAAAAATGGACATCGTGAACCATACGATGATATTATAGATATGGAACAAATTGATATCGAAGGAGAATGCGATGGATGTCAAGAAGCTTAGTGATGAAGAACTGTTAACTGCTTACCTTAACGCAATTGCTGATGGGGATAAGAAGCTACAGAACAAAATAGAAAAGGAAATGTATAAACGAAGTAACGAAGAATAAAAAAAGTAAACTATTGGCTTTACATAGTGAACCTTTTGTATTATATTAGTGTTGCAACAGAGTAATCGTAAACAGAAGGAGTTCACTATGGCAAATAGTCGATTCATCTTCAAAGGGAAGAAAAAATAATCTTCCCGACAGAAGAAACCCTGGTATAGTCACTGTAAAAGGTGACTATATCTTTTTTATAAAGGAGCAAATGATGAGAAAAAATAAAGTATATAAATTAGGCGAATATCTATCTGAGCATATGACACCGGAAGATATTATTTTTGTAGATAATATTGCTAATCATTACGTAGGTAAATGTATCTGGTTAGAACAAGGCAATGGTAAATCATTAATTAATAGATACATGTTACCTTGCTATATAATAAAAGAAGTAGATGTAGATAATAGTACATTAATTGTTAATCCAATTAAAGCTACTGCCTTATCTAAAGAACGTGATAGTATGTATAACGAATGGACTACTTTTAAGTATGATGTTGTTACTAATAAAACTAAAACGTTAAAGCTTGGATTAGTAGAAGCACATCTCTTAAAGATAGGTTGCGCTTATGTAAACAGCTATAACGTAAGAGATACAGATCTTACTAAACCAGATAAAACATTAACAAGAGAAAATCCTTGGGACTAAAGGAGAATAAGATGCCACAAGAAGAATATGTATCACTCGGTGGATACTTATCACATCGATTTAATAAAGAAAGATTACTGCTTGTTGATAAAATCATTAATAAATGGAAAGGTAAATTTATACAACTTTATAGAGATAATGATGATCATATAATGATTAGGTATAAAATAATAGATATAGATAAAGAAAATAGTAGATTAATAGTAAAGCCTGTTATAATGGAGTTAGTTAAAGAAGAGCACAATAAAGGTTGGGGTTATAGATATACACGCACTTATAAATTACGGTTAAAAGATAAAACTACTTCACTTAAATTTGCATTACATAAAGAAGAAATTTGGTTTAAAATAGGTAGACTTGCGGGATTAAGTGAATGGGGTAATATCAAGACTATTAATATAAGAAAACCTTTTGTAGTAAATACAGATTATAAATATAAAAGGAGTAAAGCATGAGACCAACAGTAATGGATGATTATAAAGCTAAAACAGATGAAGCTAAAGTAGTAGGTATAATTATTCTTATCTTTATAATTATGTTAACAATTGGTATAATTAAAATAATCATAGGAGGTTAATATGAAAGATGAAGTAAGAATTGAACAGAAAGGTAATAATACTTATATGGTTATTGTAAATGGTTGGGAATTATTTACAAGAACATATATGGGTTATGATTCAAAAGATGATGTCATTGAACAGTTATATCAAGACATCTATAGTGAACTTAAAATAACTGAAGAAGAATTTAATAAACAATTTGTTATCTTATAAAGGAGGCTAATATGACAATACAAGATGTAATTAATGAACTTAAAGTAATACAAAAAGAACACGGTGATATTCAGGTATTAGCTGCGGCAGATGAAGAAGAAAATACATTAGGTGATATACTTAGTATTACATGTGGTAAGCTTACTGAATATGATCAATATTATGGTGATAAAGTTAAGACAGGTGATATGATAGTAGTTATAACACCGGCAATATAATGAAGGAGAATAAAATGCGAGACTTTGATTATAAACATATCCCTGCTAAGAAACAAGCTGAGATCTTCTGTAAAGCTAGAGAAGCTGCAGAAAACTCAGATAAAATGCTTAGTTTAGAGCAAGTATCAGAAAAGTTTGGATATAAAGGGGATGAAGCTAAGTTGTTTATTTTAACTTATGATGATATAAATAGACAAAAAATAGGAGATTAATATGGCAGAAGAATTAACTGCATATCAAAAGCGTGTACAAAAAGAACGTAAGATGAATAAATTCTTTACTAAAACCTGTAATAGTGGTGGTTTAAATGAACTGCTTAAACGTCATGGTCTAGAATTAAAACCAGATGGTGGTGTTAGAGATCGTGGTATTGTTACAGCACTATTCAAAAACTATTTAACTCAAATAGTAATACCAGAGATAGAAAAAGAGTTAGGTATTAAAGGTGTTTTACCACATCGTAATCCAACACATCTTACGCAGAATGTATTACAATGGTATAAAGCAGAAATAGTAACGGATAAAGGAGAACCAAATGAGTAGAGATGATGAAGTAAAGCAAGTCTTAGTAGAGTTAGCTAATTGTGAAACCTACAGTAAATGGCTTAAAGATAATAAAGGTATAGATATGACACCAGAACAATGCTATGATATGATGACATTCTTTCATGATTATGGCAATTGGTCTGAGATGAATGTACCACAGCGCATGGCATTATTTGATATTGCACATAATATAGTTGTGCATTGGAGTGGTTGTACAGATCAAATGAATCAGCTATTCGAGTTGTATTATACAATCAGATATGGTATTAATCCATTACCTAAAACATGTTTAAATCATATATAAAGGAGTAGGATATGAAAAATACAAATTTAGGATTGATTATTGGAATATCATTATCTTTGGTCTTAGCCATGTTCTTTGGTAGATGGACAGCTAAACAAGAATATATCACAAATATAAACAGAGTAGAAGAATTAAAGACTGCGCTGGATACTTGTGAAAATATGTGGAAGTTACAAGTAAATGCATTCTTTCCAGAGCTTTGCCAAACTGTTTGCGTAGAAGAATTTGAAAAGATGCATTGTTAACGAAGGAGAATAGAATGAAGCAGCAGGATATAGAAAAGATATTACGGCCTATATTAGAAGAGCTCATAGATAATCATAAGCTAAGCCCATTAGAAGCTAGAGACTGTATAGATAGAAAGCTTTGGCATGTAACAGATGATTATATGCATGAGCGTTATACAGTAGTATCTTTTGATAGTCCTATGGGAAGTGATAGTGAATGGTTTTTACGAGATGAATATGGTCTAATAGCAGAATGGGATGGTGTATTAGGAACACGCGGTACAACTGTTTTATATTTACCTAAAGAGATGAAGATAGATACTGAAGAAGGTGTAACGGGTATATTTAATGCGCTGGCTAAAATAAGTAATAATGAAGAATTAGAAGACTTATTTGATAAAGATAGTAAGATAACAATAGAATTAAACTAAAGGAGTATATTATGGCTAATTGTACTATGTATAAGATTATCTTTAATGGTGAAGAAATGCCGGGAAGATATTTCAGCTGGGATGAAGCTAATCGTGCATATCATCAATTAAAGGAATCATCTATTGCTGGTTACGGACAAATTGTCCAAATCAGCTAATTATTTGCTTTACATTTGCAAATAATATATCTATAATAGCAACGTAGACAAACAAAAAGTGTTTGCGTATTCGTGTTGTTCAGTCTACTTTTTCTCCGGGATATAGGTTTTCTCCCTCCTACATTCGTGTGCCTATATCCTTTTGTTGAACCCGGAATAGCGTTCTTTCTCTCTCCTTTCCTTCCTTTCACGCTATTCCGGTTATTTTATTCTTCCAAATACAATTTTTTCGTATCCATTCTCCCTCGCCGAATAGTTCTATGAAATGACCGGCAATGTGAGATCGACACTTTCCTGGCAGACTTGTGTAGAAACCAATATCCGGCGGAATGAAGTATAATCATTCAAACTATATATAAAGGATATGACAATTTATATATAGAAGTTTTTATTCTTATTTATACATATCTATAATAAGAATTAACCCAGTAAGCGTTTTCTGGCTGATCATAGTGAAGAGTAATCTATGTGGAATATGGTATACGAAGCTAAAGTAGTATAAAATATTGACAGAAATGGAAATATAATACGAAAAAGAAGAATATAAAATATTTCATTCCGGGAAGGCACCGCGAAGTTTGGGATCAAGCCTGCCCCTATATGATAAACTATATAATTTAAATAGTTTATAATTGGTTTTACATTTATATAGAGTTCTATTATAATAGAGTTACAAAAAGACAGCGCTGGTGCGTAAAAGTCCAGGAACTACGCCTGGTTGCATTTGGTGACACAAGTAAGGGAAACCTGAACTTTTTACCTAGAAATAGGGTTTTGTCTGAGATCAGCCGGGTAGAGAGAGCTGATAAAGATATATTGCTTGCGATATATCAGAATCGCGGTATAGTGTGCTGACTATACGAAATGGAAAGTAAAAGGGCCTCATTAACAATTGTATCTGGTTAATGAGGTTTTTCCCTAAGTAATATATCAGAATCGGAGTATGAACCGCCTTCCATACAACCTAGCGGATGTAAAAGGGCCTTGAAATAAAGGTTTTCTGGGGTTAACTATAACGTGCTTCAGCAGCACGTTTTTTTATTTATCTGGAAAATGTATTAGTTTGTTGAAAGGTATTGCTATATAAAGCTCGTACTTGCTTTAACCAATCTTGAAACCATTTAGAGAAATATAAAGTATCACGATTTAAGAATTTATATTTAAATACTACTTCTTGCGCTGGTAAAGTGATAATATCTTTAAAAACATCGCCTTTAATAGCATTTAATGGCATTTCTATATAGTTTCTTTTATCTTTTAATGCTAGTAATATATCATCATAACCGTTTGCAATATAACTATCTAAATTTGGTTCGCTTAAGTCATAACACATAATACCGCCACGATTATTAAATGTTTTAGGGAAGGAAGGGTTAGGTATATATACATTAATATCTTTAGGTGGATTAATTTCTTGTTCTGGCTTATCGTGTGTTGAGCAGCGGCATCTTATAGTAACAGGTACTTCTATTTTACAACCATGGAATTTATATGTCTTAGTTTCTTTAATAGTAAGATAATATGAGACTATTTCATCTTTTTTCTTAATATCTCTACCGGTACTATATAATTTAACTTCTAGCGTAGGTTTATCATCTTTAATAAAGCTATCTAATTTATTGACTAGTTTACCTATAGGAGCATTGGATGGTACTAAGCCTTCTTCTAATGTATCTTCACCAAATGTCCAAAATGGTGCTTCTTCACCTACTATAATAGATTCAACAAGATCTCTAAATTTACTCATATACTATAGAACTACGCTGCATTTCAAATAAAAATCCCCTATCACTAAGGACAGGGGATTATATATAGGCTTTCTAAGATAACGTAACTAATTAAGCAACGTTGAAGTTAGAAATAACACCCTTTGCCAAGTATTCTGGTTTGTTGATGAACAAATCATAGAAACTTAATGCACCTTTGTGGTTTCTTAAGTTTGGAGCTTGGAATGTTGGTGTTAAGTATAAAGGAACCCATTCAGCCAAGATAACTGAAGAATCACCTAATTGGAAGCCCTTGAAACCAAATACTACTTGATCAGCAGCTAATGTTTTTGTGTAAGGAACAGCAATAACATTGATTGTGCCATCACGTAATGTACCTGCTAAATATGGACCAATTGGTTTCTTTGCTTCTGGAGCAGCTTTAAAGCCTTCGATTTGTTCAATAACAACTAAGCCTTGAGAAGCTGAGCAGATGATGAAATCTACAGTACCACGACCAGCAATTTCTTGGATCAAGCCACGAGCTGAAGAAATTGTAGTTGTATATGAGCTATAGCGTTGTGCTAATGTCAAGTTAGTACCGTTAGCTGAGCAGTCGAATGTCAATGCAGATTGTAATTTAGCTGCATCAGATACTGCTTTAACTAATGCCAAGTCACGTTCCCAACGAATTGTACCAGCTAATTGGTTAGTGATCAATTCATCTGTGTCAACTGCTAAGTGTGCATTCATGACTAAGCCAGCTGCAACTGAGTAAGATGACATTAATGGGTGTTCTTTAGCTAAGATTGGTTGATTTGGAATATCGAATTGAATCTTGTGGATCAAATCTTCATCGATTTCTGTATCATAAGAAGCAACTGCACTGAATGTTGTGCCGTTTTCAAACATTGCTAAATCAATTGTCAATTCAGCAACACCTGTTTGTGCATCTACAGTACCAGAAATACCTTTACCGATAACTACATATGTACCACCAACGCCATCCAATTTTGTATCTAAACCATAGTCACGAGCAACTTCTTTACCGCCAACAGATACAATAAATGAACCTGCACGTACGATAACTGATGCTTCTGCTGATGTCAAGATAGATACTGGAGACAATGTGATTGTAGCTTCAGTTGCAGATGAACCACTTTCTTCGATAGATGCTGCTTCATAAGAAATAACACCTTCTGAAGAATATGTACCATCAGTAGCTTTTTCGAATACGATGTCGTTTGCTTCTACACCAGCTGCTGTTTCACTATAACGTGTTTTGATAGTGAAGATTTGGCCAGATTGACGATCCAATGCTTGAATGTCAGCAATATAGTTAGCTACCATCTGTGGATAGAACACATTTACGATATCAACGACTTGAGGAGTCAAAGTTGAGACACCTGGAGTTAACATAGTGTTAGCTGTAGCATTGACTGCATCTTCGTGTAAGATATCACGGCCATCTGTTTTGGCAACGTATTCAGCTGTATTTTCTAATAATTGAACCAAAGTAGCAGCTGCGTATTTAGCTTCTTTAGATTCTGATTCCAAGCCTTTAACTAAGTTTGGGCAGCGAGCACCTAAGTTAGATTCTGCTAATACTTGAGCAGCGTGTGCGATACCTTTGTTCATTTTAACAGCGCGTTTAGCTTCTGTTAAAGTGTTTTTTGTTTCGATTTGTTTTAATATAGACATTGTTATTATTCTTTATATATATGTATGTGTATATCGTTATATAACTTTACATGGAAATTAATTTTGGTTATAGTTAGCGTAAAGTTAATTTGATATACTGTTTTATTTGTATAGTAATAAAAAAATACCTATCTTTATTTATGATAATCGGGACTAATATTGCGATAAGGGATTAGACCGAGTATTGTTGGTTATAGGTATTCATCTACACATTCCAGAATAGTTATCTTGTTTATATTTTATAGAACTATATCTTTTGAACAGTTAATGCAAGTTTGGAATAATTTTTTTATAATTGTTTTATTTTCTTGATTGGTAGCAGTATATTCTATTATTATAAGTAGAAATAAGAGATACAAAATGTCAAATATAAAATATAAACCCGAAGATTATATAGGAAAATGTTTTGGTAAATGGACAGTTGTAGGATATAGTTTGATAAAAAAACCTGAAAATAGTGTACATTGTAAATGTGAATGTGGTAAAGAATTAGATATACCTTTATATAGACTTATAACAGGTAGAAGTAGAGGTTGTAGAATATGTGCATCACCAAAACGAACGATTTTTAATAAACGATTATATAGTATTTGGCATGATATGAAAACTAGATGTTATAATCCAAAACATTCTAGTTACAAAAATTATGGTGAACGTGGTATAATAATATGTAATGAATGGAAAAATAACTTTACTAATTTTTATAATTGGGCGATAAATAATGGATATAAAGAAGATTTAACTATCGATAGAATTGATGTTAATGGTAATTATGAACCTAGTAATTGTAGATGGGCTACTTATACACAACAAAATATAAATAGAAGAATGACTAAATTAAATACCAGTGGTTATAGCGGAATTCGTTATATAACTACAGGAAAACGAAGAAAGCGATGGTTAGCTAGAATTGTAATAAATTATAAAGAAGTAGCTTTAGGACATTATAAGACACAGAAAGAAGCATTAGAAGCTCGTAATAAATATATTATAGATAATGGATTAGATTATCCTATACAAGAATATAAAGGTGAAATTGGTAGCATAAATAATCAATAACTATATCTTTTAAATAGTTTATTGAAGTTTGGAATAATTTTTTTAATTTTTTAGTTTTATTTTGATTATTTTATCTTATATAGTAATATATATCTAGAGGTATATAGAATGAAATTAAGTTTTAAAGAGATGCGTGCTAAATTGAAAGAAGAGGAAGCTCAAGCTAAAGAGCTAAGTAAAAAATATAGACGAGCTTGGAAAGCCGGGATAAACTTAGACAGCAATCGTACTATTAAATGTAAGAGTGATTATAGTGATGTATATACCAGATTTAATGTAAAGGATTATAATCAGACAAATCAGTGGAATAAAAGTGTAAAGTTGCACGGTATAGATGAAATGGATAAAAAATGGTATAATATATATATAAAAGCGGTTAATGATTTTAAGGTTAGAGGAGATATAAAGATAAAAGGATTACAAAAGACTGATGAAAGGTATAGAGAAGTTCATCATATATTACCTAGAACATTGGGTGGATTAGATAATGAAAGTAATCTAGTAGTGATTAAGTTTGAAGAGCATTTATTATTACATGCGTTATTATGTCGGGTATATCCATATAATATTGCAATGTATAAAGCGTTTATAAAAATGTATTATGGAAAAGATTATTATATTGTTTATGAAAGATTTAAAAGTGATGATAAAGCTTTTAATACATTCTTAAATGATTATTTAACTGAGCACGGCTTTAATAATTAATAACTATTTAATTTATATAGTAAATAAAAGCTTAGGTAGAGATGCTTAAGCTTTTTTTGGTTTTACGATAGGATATTTACCGGATAAAATAGCAGCAAATTAGAAAAATAGCAAAAAATCGGCTTTACTTTTCAGGGGTAATACGTTATAAATAATATTATAACCAAGGAGTTTGATTATGAAAAATAGAAAATATAATTTACCTAAACATATTTGTTGGGATGTTACGTGCGATTTATATCACGCTAGCTTTATGATTAATCGTGTAAGATATTCATTTAAGAAAAAGACTATAAAAGAAGCTATGGAATGTGTAGCTTATACCTATTATAATGTAGGTAAATGGGATATGAATAAATTAAATGAGTATTTGAATAGCTATATTCAATACAAAGCTTTGGATAATCCAGAAACCCGTAGAATTAATGATGATTTGAACAATTTACCTAAAACAAAGATAGAAATGTTAATGCAGTTGGCTAAAGAATATGATCACAATAAAGATGAAATTAGTTTAAAGTATAAAGCTATCAGTACAGAAGCTGTATTAAATGCTTTAAAAGGTAATGTAAATGGAAATAGACCTGATTTGATTTATAGCAACGAAGAAGGTAGTTTTATATTGACTTTTGATCGTGTTTTTTGGAATGGATTTGGATATCCTATGCAAATTCTGATTAATAGACATAATATAAAAGTAATATGTAATAATAAAACGAAAGGAATTTATACAATTAAAGAATTTCTTAATTTTATTGAAACAAATAAAGTTAAATTAGGTAAACGTGATTCTATTTTAACTTATCTCATGGGTGATGTAATAGATAATAAAATAAGTAAACATATAAATAAAATCAAAGAAACTTTATGTGCTTTATAAAAAGGATTAAAAATGGACTTAGAATCATTACAAAAACATATATCAAAAGAAATAGATATAACTGAAATCTTGATAGATTTATATTATAAAGCTACAATCACTAGATTAAATTATATTTATGATAATAATATAGATGTAACTAGTACACCTGTAGCACCAATTGCTGAATTTATGATAGATGAATTGTATGTTTATTATGATTTAAATGAAGATGAAGTAGAAATAGAATATACTTCTGCAGATCCAAATACATTTAAAGCAAGTATAAACAAATTATTAGCAAAAGGCTATACTAATATTGGTTTATTACCAGAAGAATCTACCGGAGATGATGATGTTGTATTGATTGGAATTAAAAAACCACAAGATTTAGGATTATTAAAAGATATAAATGAACTAGATGATCCAAATCAGGAGCCTATTCAAGCTGCTCTTGCTGTATTAATAAGTAATGAATTCAAAGCTTGGGAAGAACCTTTTATACAAGTTGATGGTAATTTTATTGAAATCAATTTGATATTAGGAGATAAACAACCTAGTGGTTTTGATTTTATGAAATATTTAATTTTATATAAAAATAATCTTATTAAATTAATTGAAAATACAGCAGGTATTAAACCTTTTTATGCAAAAGTTATAAGAAATAGTTATTATGGAGAAATGAATATAAGATATGAAATAAAAGATATGGATGCTTTAATAGGATTATTAAAGATTAAAAATTTACCAATTTCTTATTTAAGATAAAAAGATTTGATAAATTAAAAGGCTAAACTATGGGAATACATATAGAAGCTGAGAATTATTTACAGCTAAATATACCTAGACTGCTTGGTGAATTAACTAAAGCAGACAAGGAATGTTATGGGTGTAATATATGTGTATTTACGCCTTTTGGGAAAGAATATAAAGGTTTTAGTACCGTAAGTATATGTATACTGAATATAAAATTAGCTTATAAACCACAGATATTGGAGTATATTAGAGAAAAATTTGGATTTGAGGATGCATGGATATATAAAGATGATGATCATATATTAGATAAGTCAGGTATCTTTGGTAATCTTAATCTAGCATATAAAATACCAGTAAGTTTAGTTGAACAGCTCGCAGCATTATATAGGATAACTATTTAATTAATATAGTAAAAGAGGTAATAAGATGTATCCGGGTTTTGAAGATCCAATTGAAGAAGTAGATATTAGTAGATATGCTATAAGTACTTTAAAAGATGAATTGGATAAAATAAGTTATGAAGCACGTTGGAATGCTACAGGAGCATATTTGAATCGTAATACATTTGGATATTATATTATAGTATATGATACAGATGATTTAGATATTGAAAAGCTTAAAGAACGTTTAGATAAAGTATTACGTAAAAGATTTAATATACCAGAAGGAGTTAGATCAGAAATAGCTGAAGATGATGATGATCCAGCTGCTGTTGCGGGTGTGCATAGTATACAATTAGTTTTTATGTATGAAATAGATGAAGAAACGCGAGATAATATATATTTATTAAGTAGAATAGCTGGTTAATTTTGGCTTTACTTTAGTTTTGTATTACTATATAATTTGTATAGTTAATAAAAAAGAGGATAAAAAATGGCAAATACAGATATAGTAAATATGACCAAAGCAGTTATAGGTGGTTTGATGGCTAAGTCAGTAGAGAAGATGATGTTGAAGACTAGCTTTGCTAGTTTTCCTAAGTTTCCAGCTATGCCTACTATTCCAGATGAGGTTTTTTTACACCCGGATGGTTGGTATGTTATAAATGCTAACAAAAAGAAATTGGGTGCAAATTATAGAGATTATATTGGAGTAAAGTTTATATATCCAAAATATACATTAGATACTTATTCGGGTTTTCCTTCTGATCAAATATTGTCAGAGCATAAATGGAATCAGAAAGGTATAAATGGTTTTATTAATGAATTGACTAAAGGTTATTGTAATATAGAAAAGAAATTGCATTATAAACAAGGGGATAAACGCCTTATCTATGAATTTTTTATGAAGAAAGAAGATGTAGCTAAGGTATTTGCTTTGTTTAAAATACAAGGAACCGTTAATTAGGTAGATAAATATGAATAATAAGGGTAGATTTGTTAAAGGTCAAAAAGCTTGGAATAAAGGTCTTTTTGGTTGGCAAGGGGCTAATGCTACTAGTTTTACTAAAAAAGACCTTGAAGCTAAACGTGTAATAGGCAAGCCTAGAAAATGCCGTGATGGTATGGTATGTAGCAGTGAAGAGAAAGTACCAGTAAGAAGTCGTAATGGTAAAGTGTATATGCACCAGCGCAGAATTAGTTATAGTAAATGGTTAATGGAACAGCAACTTGGTAGAAAATTAGAAAGTAATGAGATTGTTTATCATATTGATGGTGATAAGTTTAATAATGAATTAAGTAATCTCGAGGTTATTACTAGAGCTGAATTATTAAAAAGAAATGAAAAGAGATAAAAAATGATATATAATGATGAGTATGTAAGAATAGAACGGTTTTTAGAAAAGTATATTGATGATAGTATAAAAGTACAAGATTGTAATTTTTATATCGGGATTAAAGATACTTTGCCGGAGCCTTATCGTGAATATCCACCTTTAATTAGAGTAGGATTGAGATCTAGTAAAGTAAACAGAAAAGGTCAAGAACAAATAAAAGAATGGTTTAAAAATACTTTTGATTTAGATAAACCCCAATTAGAAAGGGAATATTCACGTAGTAATAAAGAAATTTTATATGAAATTTTATATAAAGTACCTGAAGAATTGTATGATAAGCTAAAAGTATTAAGTAGGGTTGCTTAAGTATGAAGACAGATAGAGATTTTTTGATAGAAGCATTAAGAACATATGTGGATACTAATGTCCGCAGCTGTTTTTATTGGAATAGTTTAAGTACTTATGTATATATTACAGATATATCTGAACTTAAAGTTAGAATTGAATTATCTTTTGGTATATCAAAGGATAAATATCTTAAAAGTTTTCGTAGATTTGCTATTAATAAACTAATTGAAAATTTAGAAAAAGATTTAGATATTAAAAGTAAATTTAAAACAGATATTAAATATGGTGAAACTAGAATAATTGAAGATACTTGGGGTTCAAAAGTAAATTATTGTGATGTTGATGTTAAATATTTAATACCGCGTGATTTATACAACAAATTAGAAACTTTGATTAAAATAGATAATAGAGCATTTATTAAAGAGAAAAGTGATGAAAGAATCTTTCCGTAAAGATTTTGTGAATGCATTTGATAAACTGTTAACCGATTTATATAAACAGAATCGGTTAACTCATCATTTTATTGCTGTATTACATATATTTAATCCAAAAGATGAGTATTTTGGTATAGAATTTTCATTATTTTTAACAGAATATAGTAAATCAGATGAATTATTTGATTATGATTATAAAAGATTCAGAGATATATTAACAAATGAATATAATTTTGAGTTTATTGCAGATTTAGGTACTTCATTTAGATTTATTGCACCTAAAGAAACAATAGAAAATATTGCAGTGTTAGGGAGGATAGGATGAGTAGCTTCTTTGTACCTTATGGGCAAGGCGTAATTTGTAATGCATTAAAAGCTTATTTAGAAAGCATAGTATTTCCTATACCAAATACTAATGAAGCAATTCCCGGTAAAAGTATAGGTATAAGAGAAATATCATTTAAATATGCAAATAAAATAAATAATAATATATGGATAAAGATTAAGTTTGCGGGGGATTATTATTTTAATTATAAACAAGAAATGGAATTAGTAGAGGCTTACCTTGATAAATTATTAGAGGGTTGGTGGAAGCATACTGATTTTGAAACTAATTCTTTGGAGTATGGTTGTAATGATAAACAATTAACTGAATTAGGTGATTTTTTAAGAATGGGAGGATATATTGTCGCAAAGTAAAGATGAATATTTATTACGTATAGGATTACAGAATTGGATGTATAAAAGAGGTATGCCTGAAACAAACAATTCTTATGTAATTAGTATGGCTATGCAATTTCTTCAGCAAATTGAATGTAGAAAAGGTATTTTAAAAATTTATTTAAGAAATAATCTTTATAGTAAAGATATATATGAAGGCTTCATTACAAAGTTAGATAAAGATATAAAAGAAGAATTTGGTATAAGTGTGGCTAAACATGATAAGCATATTACTACTTCCGGTGTAATAAATATCCTTATGTATAAATTAAATAAAACAACTTTTAATAACATTTATGGTTTATTACGTATAAAAGGATACTTATCTAATAAAGATGAAGAGCAAGCTTTTGGCTTTACTTTGGAAAATTAACTAGTATAATATACACAGTTAAATACAAAAAATGGAGTAAATAAAATGATAGATCCAAATCAAATACCTAATTGGATTCGTGCAAAAGCTTTGGTGGATTGTTTAATAAATCAAGTCAAAGACATGAGTAAAAAAGAAGGCGAAGAAATGTTGGCTAATTTAAAAAATGGTCAAGCTTTTCGTGTAGATACTTGTTTGCCTGCTTTAAATGATGAAGTACGATTCTATTTTGCATTGACAAATGATGAAGATGAACCAGAATTCTTACAATCAATTGGGCATTTTACAGATACTGAAGATGAAGATCATTTAAATATATTTAATGGTATTCCTAAAAATGTTTTAGCTGAGATGATAGAAAAGAATGATGAAAAACAGCTTGGTTTGTTAGGTTATATTGATATGATTTCTATGGTATTAATATGGCAATGTATCTTATTGTTAGATGAAAAGTATGAATTGTATAAAGATACAGATACTAGTAAGCAAGATGTAAATTTACCTTTCTTGTTTTCTGCATACGCCGGACAGATGTGTGCAATTTTAGATGCATATGATTTGTTTGATATATGGTTAGAAAAAGCTGAACAAGGTAGAGATCAAGTTGTAGATATGATGGAAGAAGCTTTTGGTATAACAGAATTTGCTTTAGAAGCTATGTTAAACTGTATCAAAAGCTTGACTGATGAAAACTATGAAAAATTTGTGCTCTATTGTAAAGCACAAAAATTAGTTAAAGCTTATATTGAAAAAGAAGAAGAATAGATTTAAGCTGTAACTTTAATGAATCTGCCACAATGGCAAAAACCTTGAACTGCCTGATCACGGAATGCTTTGCACATGCATTTTGTATCAGGCGTTTTTTCTATCATACATGGACAATATCCATCGTTTTCTATAACGCGTTGAGTAATTTCATCATATTGTGCTTTATCAGGATTTGGTAATATTTTTAAACTCATTATAATTCCTTTTAGTTACTTATACTAGAACTTTAAAATGAATCTATATAAGTTCTATTATATATAAGTTTTAAACCTAAAGGATATTTTATTATGAAAACACTACAAGATTGCTTAAATCAAATAAAAGTATTACAAGAATCAATCTTAGCTGAAGATAATGATGCATATATGACATTTGAAGCTGCAGTAAAACCAATTGCAGATCAATATCAAAGTGGTAGATTATCTAAATTAGAATATATTGCACAAATTGGTAAATTAATTTCTGATTTTGTTAATAGTTTATCTGCTTATGATGAAGCACAAAGAGCAGAATTGTTTGATAAAGCAAATGCATTAGTAGATACTTTAATATAATATGAGTAAAATTAGACAAATTATCGTTGAAGCATTAAATAATGAAATTACGCAATTTCATGAACCTAAATTGCCTTATCAAAATGAAATGAAAGGTATTGGTGCTGGTTTACAAACCGGTAAATTAGGTATGCAAGAATGGTTAGAAATGATGACACAATTGCATGATAAAATGATTGATGATGATATGTCTTTAGAAGAAGTTAATGCAATAGATCGTGTTTTCCGGCGAGAAGTCGTAAATCAATTGAGTTAAAAAAAGGCCTAATTAAAGGCCTTTTTCTTTTATCTTACTATATCCCAGAATGAATACTCTCGAGTTCCTACTCGTATAATACTAAAATTCATAAATGGAAATTCACCAGATCCAAAGAAATCATGATAGTCTGCTTTATTATATAGTGTTATTTCATTTACACTGAATTTATCTAATTGACCATTCATTACTAATTGTTCTTCCATATAAGGATCTTGTGGTCCTCTTTTATCTTTTTGTCTTTCTAAATAAGTTACAAATCTATCCCACAAATCTGTTACACAAGTTTCAAATATTAAATTTTTAGTATTAAATGTAATATTTTTATGCGTAACATACATATTTCGGAATACAGTATAATTATCTAAGCTGCATAAGCTGACTGGATATTTTTCTGAATCTTGTTTACGTTGATGGAAGATTTTTATAAGATTTTCACAAAATTGTTCTTTGCAAACGGATATGGTATTATCAATATCATAATCCTCACGGAATGCCCAGAAATCTAGGGCCGTAGTCTCTTTTAACATTGTTTTCTCTTTAGTTCCCGCCACTTGATGTTATCGCATGGAAATTATAGGATCGCGGTTATCGCTTTCCTTAATTTATAGAACAGAAATTTTTTGCTTTACTTTTGAAAAAATCTATATATAATAAATATTGTTTAACAGGTAAACTTGAAGTAGGTTGTGTTGTTAAATGTATCTTTTAAAACCGGATGCTTTATAAATAGATTCGAGATATTTATAAAGTTAAACAATGATCGCCGTAAGGGAGACTCCTTCAGTGATTTTGGCTTAGCTTAGGATTGTTTGTGCCAAAACACGCTCTTACTTGGTGGAGTTGAATCCAAAAAATTTATTTTCTATCATTAGACCTCTTAGCCTCTGTGTAAAAGCAGAGGTTTTTTGTTTTACATTTGCTATTAAACTTGCTATTATATATAGCAAAGGAAAAAGAAATGACTTTAGAAGAGTATATAGATGCTTTAGAAAACCTAGAACCAGTAATGATTCGACTGATTGATGAACAGCTTCATCGTACTGTTTTAATGGTAAATTGGTTTGAAGATTTAGATGATGAAAATATATTCTATGTAAAAATAACTGATATGTTTCAGGCTCAAAGCTCTAAAGTAATAGGAATGTGTCGGCGTAGTTTAAAAAAATTTATTATTGAAACATTTGGTTGGAAAGTTTTTGAGGATGAATTAGAAAAACAAAATTATAATGTTGTAACATCTACAATGACATTTGAATTAACAAAAGAACAATTAGATGCATTAGTTGGGTATTGTAGAATATCAGGAGGCTTTTAATGAAAGATATACAATTGATTACAACTTCTGATGGTTCATACGGACTTTATATAGACCATACTAATGATTGGATAACTTATAATAGTTTACCGGTAAAAACTATATATTTATTATTACCGAAAGATAAAGAATTAAATACGGAATATGCTGATTATATTGAATATATTAATGGTGTATTTTGTTATTGTAAAAAAAGATTTGCTGATAAAGAGTTAGCATTACGCTATACATCACAAGGGGAAAGTTTATATCATATAATGTGGATAGAAAAAGATTTGACTAAATTTTATATAAAATTAGTAGAAAGTGGTTTAAATATAAATGAAGAAGCTTTAAGTAAATTTTTAGAAAAGGTAGGGAAATAATGGTAATAACACCAGAAGCAAATTTTGATCATTTAGTTATAGATCCATTTTCAGATGTATTAGGTACAGCTTGGTTAGATACTTTTCATTATAATCCTAGAGATATAGCAATTAAGATAAGAAGAAATGTAAAAGATCATGTAATTTTATTTAAATACTGGATAACTCCTAGTTCATTTCCATTCTTTGATAAAGATAGTTTAAATGATATTATGCATCAACAATTTGAATGGGTAGAAAGTATACTTGGATTAGACTTTTTTGATTTAATAAATGTAGAAGTTAAAGAAGAAAAACAGCCTTTAATGACTGATTCAGATATATATGTAGAATTTATGTTTTATTTATCTGAAGAAAAGTTTAATCTTGCTGTAACTTTGTTAAGAATTAAAGGTTATACAAATCGAATTGAACAAATATATCCTAATAGTATGTTTTATAATTGTACAAGTTTGACTTCTGTTAGTTTTCCAAGTAATTATAATAGTTTAGGTTCAACACCGTTTATTTCTTCGGGAGTATTATAATGAGTAAATATTTTAACTTAGACAATTTTGATGAAAAGTATATGGCTATAAAAGAATTTATAGCTGAGTTTCCTCCTATTAATGAAAGGGAATTTGAAGCGTATGCTCGTGCTTTTTGGGGTATTAAAATATCTGTATTAAATTTACATGTATATGAGAAAAGTGGTTGTAGCTATGAATTAAGAGAAGATGAAGAAACTTATCGTACTTCACCTTTATATAGAAAATGGGAAAGAGGTACTAGATATCATTATCATAATGGTTTGCTTACTTTATTAGATCCAACATTTGGTACATTGAGTTGCGGTGGAATAGCTAGAACACATTATGGGCAAACAAAAAATTTATCACCAGAAAGAACAGAAATACTAAATAATTGGTGGGGTAAAGGTATAAAAGATGATGTAAAATATTATATTAGAGAAGCTGAAAAAAGAAAGAGATTAAAAGAAATATTAGGTGGTTATCCATTTAGATTAAGGAGAGATTAATGTGGCAAAAGTATATAACTACTTATAGTAGAGATGAAGCATTGGGTAAATTTGTATGGGAAAATTTAGGTCTTAATAGACTTGATTTTGATTCTCAATGTAAAGTTTTATTAGATATTAAAGGTAGACAAATTAGGTTTGTTATAATGACTCGTTGGGATTTTGGGTTTAGGCATTATGTGGAATGGGAATTGCAGACATATCAAGATTTATTAACTAAACGTATGAAAAGAGAAGCTGCTAAGATTAAAAAAGAAATTGAAAACAAAATAGAAATAATAGAAGAAGACTTTAAAATAGAGCATTATGATGGGAGTTCTTTGGAAAGAAAATGTTTTTATGATGTAGTAATTAGTAAAGAAGCTTATAATAATATAATGGTTTTATTAAAAATAGAAGGGTTAGATATTAAATCATAATTTGGCTTTACATTAAAAATTTAGTATATTATAATAAGAATATAATAAAAGGAGTTATATATGATTAATACTTATGATTATAGATATAGCAATAATATGTGGTATGCATCTCTTTTTGCATTTAGACATCCTATTCGTTTTATAAAAGAATTTAAGGACAATATGTATAATTGGCCTTCATTAGAAAATACAATTCGTGAAAAATGGATGAAACTTTATAAGAGATTACCTTTTCAAAAAGCTTGCAGATGGTTAGGTTCTGAATTGATTGAACGCGTATCTGATAGCAAATTATTGGATAATTTTGAATGCAGAACACGTGATGCAAATACTAAATATTATTTTGCAACTTGTCATTTTGGTTATATTAAATTTGAAGAAAAACAATATATCTATAAAGGTAAAGCTTGTAATTTATTTATGGATTTTACAGTAGCCGGTTTAGTTGGTGATGAATCTGCTAAAACAAAAGCAGAACAAACTAAAACTAAAGTTAAAGTACTTTACAAAGGTTGGGTATTTTCTAAAAAGAAAGCAGAAAAAGTATTAAAACAAGTTATTAAAAAGAATCCTAAGATTTATAAATCTGAATATCAAAATTATCCAGAAGCTGCAATACCATACTTGGTAGAATATCCAGAACATATGTTAATGGTTTTGGATACAGGTAAATTGCCTTGGGATGAAATAGATGATACAAATTTACGTATGATTTATAATAATACTAAAGATAATATTGAAAAGCTTTGGTGTTATGTAATGCATTTATTAGCTTGTAGAAATGATTTTAATGCACATGCTGAATTAACAGATATAGCTTCTACTTGTGATTGGTATTTGTTCAATAAAGCTAGGGTGAAAGATCCTATGGTAGATGCGCATTATGCTTCATTAATGAAACAAGGTAAAGAAAAACAAGCTAAAAAATATATAAATTTAATAAAAAAAGATTGTAAAAATTATAAAGAGAGTTCAGTTAAAGAAGCAAAAGAAAAAATAAATAAATTGAAAGAGTATTATTTAAATATGGCTTTTGATTGGTATAGAATATAATTTCAGTTCTATTTAAAACAAATAGTATATAAACCAAAGGAGAAACAAATGCAATTATATATTCGTTCGTTTTGGAGAGCTTTACCTCAAATATTTACTTTGGATTTTTGGAGAGTAAATAAAATGTTAAGGAAACGACATTTTGGTTGTTTATATACTTATGAAAAAGAATTATATGAAATTAAAAAATGGGCTAAAGCTAAAGATTATCGTTGGGATAATACTTGGTATTTAGATGGTGAAAAATACTTATATAGAAATGGTGTAGCTGTATGTATGATTCAACCATATCAATCAAAAGTATTTACACGCAACAAAGCACATCAACCAAATTATACTGATGAGTTAGTAGAAGATAAAACTTTTCTTTTAAATTATAATAAAACAGCTAAAGCTTTATTTGAATGTTTAAATAAAGAACGCGAATATTTGTTTGATAGAGATAGATTGTGTGAAAAGATAAATAATAAACTATCCGATAAACAATATGTTAATTCAAATGAATTTTTGAGTGATTTATCTGAATTGAGCTTTGGTAATTATTATGATATATTAGATTTAAAGCATAATACAAATCTAACCACTAAAGAAAAGAAAGAATATATTGGTGACTATTGTGATTACGATAAATTAAACTTTAGTTATTGGTTATCTTTTGAAGATGCTGAAGAAAAAGAAAAAGCTGGTGAAGATTTTGAATGGAATTGGACAGCTGATTTTGTTCCTACTGCATTGACAAGAGGCGCAATAGATTCTGTTCTTTGTATAAATCCAGATAAAATACGTGGGTTAAAAGTTACACCAGAATTATTACGGCGAATGCATGATTTGTACTTCCAAGGATTATAAAGAAATGAAACTGGACATTTAGCTCCAGTTTTATTTTTTGGTTTTACAATTCTAATATTATATATTATAATATAAACAACCTTAAAGGAGTAATATATGAAAAAGAAAGACTTTAAAGAATTTGTACAATGTGATTGTGGATCAGAATATATTGTTTTGGAACCACAAGATCCAGATTATTTGGATGAAGGTTTATATATGTCAGTATTTGCATATGCTTATGCTAAACCTTCGTTTTGGCATAGATTTAGACATATTTGGTATACATTGAAACATGGTAAACCTTATACAGATCAAGTATGCTTAGATCTAGATAAAGTTAAAAAATTAGAAATGTACTTGAAAAATTATATTGCTATAGCTGAATTAGATAAAAAGCATAGAAATAAAAAAGTTAACAAATCTAATACAATTTTAATTTATCCTACTAACAAAGGAAGATAATATGTTCGAATTTTTTAGAATTTTAGGCTTAACTATATTAGGTATTATTGCTTTGTTGGTTGGTGGGTTTTTCATTTGTTGGCTTATGTTATGGATATGGCCAATAGTAGTTATAGCTTTACCGATTGCAGGATTGATTTACTTGGTTGAATTAATTCGATTTATAAAACCTAAAAAGAAAAACAAAAAATAAAAGGAGTATAAGATGAAGTTTAATAAATTTTATTTTAAACCAAATAATGGATATATTATGGAAAATGATGACATGTTCGATGTTTTCTTATCTGTAATATGTACAGCTGTTTTATGGATTATAGGACTTATTTTCATTTTTGGTTCTTGGTTTACTGTAGCAGAAGGTGAAAGAGCTATTTTAACTACATTTGGTAAAGCGTCTAATAACATCTATGAAGCTGGTTTACACGTAAAATGGCCTATAATTCAAGATGTAAAACGGTTTGATGTAAAAACAATCCGTGATGATTATAAAACCGAAACTTATACTAAAGATATTCAGACAGCTAGAATTACGGTATCTTATTCTTATAATTTAATTAGTAATGATATAGTAGAAACATATAAAACCTATGGTAATCAATGGCAGGAACGTATTTTATATCCTAATTTGGAACAAGCAGTAAAAGCTGAAGTAGGTACTTGGAATGCGGATCAAATGGTTGCCAACCGTGATAAAGTAGCTAGTAATATTTTAACGTCTTTACAAGCTCGTATGATTGAACATAATTATCCGGTATCTATTACTAATTTTCAAATGATTAACATTGATTATTCAGATCAATTTGAAAGCGCTATTGAAAAGAAAGTAGTAGCAGAACAAGCAGCTCTTGAAGAAGCTAATCGTACTAAACAAGTTGAGCAAAAAGCTAAACAACAAGTTACGAGTGCAAAAGCGGAAGCTGAGTCCATGCGTATTCGTGCAAATGCTTTAGCTAATAATCCAAAACTTGTTAATTATGAATTTGTTCAAAAATGGGATGGTAAATTACCTCAAATTATGACAGGTGATTCTATGCCGATTTTAATGAATCTAAATAAATAAAAACAGAACATAAAAGTTAGAGCCGGGTTAAAATCCCGGCTTTACTTTTGAATTCTAATTAATTATAATATATATGTAATTATAAAGGATTAGAAATGAAAATATTATTAGTATTGCGTGGTATTCCTGGTTGTGGTAAATCTACTTGGTTAAAAGACCAAGATTTAGAACAATATGCTTTAAGTACAGATAATATTCGTTTGATGTTTGCTGCGCCAGAACAAAATATTAATGGTAAATATGCTATTTCTTCCAGATACGATAAACAAGTCTGGGCTTTCTTTAGAGAAAGAATAGAAGATCGTATGAAGAATGGTGATTTTACTATTGTAGATGCTACGCATACTAAAGAATCTTATTTAAAAGATTATAAAAAGTTATGTAAAGAATATAACTATCGTATGGTTATTGTTGATTTTTCTTCTATAGATTTAGATATATGTAAAGAAAGAAACTTAAGACGTGAATCTTATAAAAGAGTACCAGAAGAAGTATTAGACCGTATGTATAATCAAATCAAAGTACCTTTACAGGGAAAGTATGAAATATACGATTATGATAAATTACCAAATTTGGATGATTTTATATATAAAATAAATGGTAACGAATGGGATAAAGTAATTGTATTTGGTGATATACATAATTGTTATCAACCTGTAAAAGAATACTTTGATGCTAATCCTATCTCTGATAAAAACTTATATATCTTTGTTGGTGATTACTTTGATCGTGGAATACAAGGTAAAGAAGTATTGCAATTTTGTTTAGATAATTGTGAAAAAGAAAACTTTATATTTTTACAAGGTAATCATGAAATATGGGCTAAGAATTTTGTCAGAGATGGTAATAATGCTAAAATGACAGAAGCTTTTCGTGATTCTTTAATACAATTTGGTGAATTAAAAGATCAATTGAGTAAATTTACTAGAAAATTAAAAGTAGCGGTTAAAGTTATATTTGGTAAAGATTTTGATCATTATTTCTTTAATATAACACATGGTGGTTTAAGCAGTCATTTGTCTTATAAAACACCTGCTATGCAATGTATTAAAGGTGTAGGCAATTATGAAGATTTAGATCAAGTTGAAGCAGCTTTTGCTAAAATGAATGAAGCTTGGGCTGTTCAAAGCATAGGTCATCATTATTATAATGTGCATGGTCATCGTAATGTAAAAGGTAATCCAACTATTTCTATAGATGGTTGTAATATTAACTTAGAAAATGATATAGAATATGGTGGTAATTTACGTATTGTAGAATTATCTTATGATACGGAAATGCACATTAAACCTATTGAAATTAAAAATACAATCTTTAATGCGAGAGATTTACATGAAAATACTCATAATAAATCTATTGTAAGTGAATTAGATCATAGTACTTTAATTCATAAAAAAGAATTAGAAGATGGGATAGTATCTTATAATTTTAGTAGAGAAGCTTTTTATAGTCAAAAATGGAATAAATTAACTACTACTGCTAGGGGTTTATTTGTTGATAGTAAAACAAATAATGTAGTAGCACGTAGTTATCCAAAATTCTTTGAGGCAGAACAACATCCTTCTACTCAATGGAGAAATTTACAAAATAAATTAGTTTTTCCAGTAACAGCATATTTAAAAGAAAATGGCTTTTTGGGTATTGTATCTGTATGGAATGATAAATTATTTATTGCATCTAAATCTACTAATCAAGGTGAATATAAAGAAAACTTTGAGCGTATATTAAAAAAGACTGTAGATTGTGATAAATTAAAAGAATACTTAAAAACTAATAATTGTTCTGCTGTATTTGAATGTGTAGATCCAATTAATGATCCGCATATTATTGAATATACAAAAGAAAAAGTTGTATTATTAGATATAGTACAAAATGACTTTAATGATATATTCAAATCATATGATGAAGTATGGCAATTGGCTAAAGAAATTGGATGTAAACCAAAAGAAATGTGTAAAGTGTTTAATACCTTTGATGAATTGAAATCTTTTGTTGAAGCATTTGATAAAGATTTTCATGAAGAAATAGAAGGATTTGTATTTGTAGATCAGAATAATTTTATGATTAAATATAAAACTCCTTTCTATAAATTCTGGAAAGATATGCGTAGAATGAAAGAATATATAATGAAAGGTAGTACAGATAAATACTTTGCTGCTAAAAATGTTAATTCTGAACAAACTGAATTAATGAATACTATGTTTAGATTTATGACAGAGTTAAAAAATTCAGGTAAAGATTTAGATACATTATCTATTATCGATATTAGAAATTTGGCTTTACAAAGTATGGCTTAATACTTATAATGCATATATCCAAGGAGGTTTGAAGTCATGATAGAGTATGATCCACCGGCAATGAACTCGATTAGAGAAGCATTGATAATAGCAAAAAGAAAAGCTGTACAAGCAAATGATATTGTTATGATTACAGTTAATGATGTTGTTTTGTTTGTTACAGGTATGTCTGATATTAACGGATTAATAAAAACCTATCATGACCGAAAAGCTTTTCAAAATGAAATTGAACAGATAAAAAGGAGTAGATAAATGTTTCATAGAATTGCACAGATTTGTCAAACAATTTTTATTATTCTTCTCTGTATTTATGCTTTAACTTTAATATGGTGTCCAAATGTTTATGCAGAAACTATTAAAGGTAAAGCTCGCGTAATTGATGGTGATACTATAGAAATACAAGGCGAAAAAATTCGTTTACAATGTATTGATACTCCAGAAAGTTATTATAAAGGTAAGATTCAATATTGTTTAGATAATGAAACAGATTGTGGATTTTATGCTAAGAAAGTATTGTTAGAAACAGTTAGAAATAAAGAAATTATCTGTGAATATACTAAAAGAGATGTATATGGTAGAATTCTTGGTATGTGTCAAGAATATTATTGGAATATAGAATGGGATTATACTGGAACATTGAATTATAGAATGGTTACAGAAGGTTATGCTTGGTGGTATAATGGTGGAAAAGAATGTAAACCATTTAAAGAAGCAATGGAAGACGCACAGAAATATGAAAAAGGCTTATGGTGGAGTGGTTATGGTGGATTTAAAGAACCTAGATTGTGGCGTAAAACAAGGAGTAATGATTAATGGCAAAGAAATTTGTTTGGTATAAACCTGAAGATTGGAAAGATTTACATAGATGGTGTAGTATATTATATATAGATACTAGAAATCATATGATTTTTAGAAAAATGAAAGATAAAGATACAATACCAGAAGATTGTGTTTGTTGGACAACTATAAATGAACTTGTAAAATACGGTATAAAGAATTCAGATATGAAATATTTATTAGAAAAGGAAGAAAAATGATTTGGAAAACAGAAGGTATTGAACAAGCAGCTTTAGATAAACAGATTCTATTTTATGCAGGTGGTAGTATGTTTCCTTATTTAGGTTGGCATTATCCTAATAAAGGTGTTGGTACTTGGGAATATACAGATATTCAAAAATGGTGCTATCTTGAAGATCTTTTAAAATTAGCGGAGGATAAATAATGTCTGATCCATCATTTGTACATATTAGTTTTAAGATTAAACCAGAAATGCCTTCGGGAATGAAGCAGTATTTATTACTTGCTTTTACTGATTATTATGTTAGGTATTTTCCTGATCAAAAACCTACGCAAGAAGAAGTTGAAAAATTAAGTAAAGAATATGAACCTATTGCAACATTATGGAGGAATGATGTATATCATAATGTAGGCTTTCAAAGATGTCAATTAGATCCTTGGGATATGGAAAGACCTGTAGATCCAGATTTTCCTGAAATAGATACTATAGGAATATCTATTACTACTTTACCGAGATTATCTAGTACAATAGAAAATTTCTTTAAATTAGTTGGTCCGTATATTACTAGTTCAGTATGTTCACTTGGTTATCAGCATGAAAATGATTATGGACAAACTGCAGATTATTTTTATTTTGATAATGATGGTAATATAAGAAAGAAAGTTCTTAAACCTATGGATGAAGATGAAGTAATTTGGTATAAAGGAAATTAATATGTATATGCAATTAAGATCTGATGAAGGTTGTATTTGTGAAGTAAATGTATTTGCTAATAAAAATGAAATTATTGATAAATGGAATATTGAGTTAAGTTGTTATGTTGATGTTGCTAAATACTCTAATTTTTTAATTAATCTTTTAGGATATACAACTGCTAGTCAAAAAGCTTTTGCAGAAGATATTAGTAAATTACAAAATTTACGGAAAGATTATTACGAAGAAATTGGGTATTTTCCTAAACCTACTGTATATGAATTAAATGATCCACAATTTAATAAAGATAAATATGTAGTAATAGATATAATCAGAAAATATATGCAAAATATAGCTAGTAAATGGCAATTGCTTTATAAGGAGGATTAATATGGGATATAGAAATTACTTTGCTATTATAGAAAAAGAAGAAGCTGATAAAATCTTAAATCTATCACATGAAGAACAAATGAAACTTACTTCTGAATATGTAAGAGAAGAATGGGAAGGTAGTGGTGAAGAAGATGAACAAGTTGCTAAATATCTTGAAAATGATATAGTAGATTCTTATGCTCTTCGTAAACAATTAAAACCGGAAGAAGTAATTGAATGCGGTAAATATTTTGATTATGATGTTGCACAAAAAGTAAAAGAAGATTGTAGAGATTATTCAGATGAAGATACTGAATTTTGTATAGTTAAACCAGAAGCTTTACTTGTTGCTGCTGATTATTATAGAAATAACACAGTAAAATATTATGAAGCTGTAATTCGATCATTTGATATGACAGATGAGGAATGCTTAGAAGATAAAGATATGGGTTATCATAGACCTAATTTAATAGCATCTTTTCGCCATCAAATATATGATTTAACAAAATTAAAAATTGATAAAGAGAATGTATTAAAACATAAAATATTGATGGATACGTGGCAGTATGAATATGATATGTTTAATATGTTGCATTTATATAAAAATATTGATTGGGATAAATATTATTTAATTTGGCAAGGTTATTGAAGGAGTATAAAATGTTTATTAAATTAGAATCAGCTAGTTTTTCATTACTTATAAATACTGAAAATTTAACAGGTATGAAATGTGATAAATCTACTAAAACTTTAGTATTCTATAGTAATGATGGGTTACAGCCTTGGAATTGGGGATTTGAAGGCGAAGAAGCTCTGGAACAAGCTTGGACAGATATACAAAATGGTATAGAAGCAGGTAAAAAAATAGTTACGGTTATAAATGATTAAAGGAGTAAAATATGACTAAAACGTATAAAAAAATAGAAGTTGAAGAAGTTAAAACATATAAATGTTCTGATGGTAAAATTTTCAATACCAAAGAAGAAGCCGAAAAACACGAAGCCGAAATTTTAGATCCTGAAAAAGCAAAAGATTTACGTATTAAAGAATTGGAAGAAAGAATATTAGGATTAGAAGCTGAAGTTGCTTTATTGAATAATAGAATTAAAGCATTAGAATCAAAAAAGCCTTATCCATGGAGTCAACCAAATCCAGATATTTATCCTCAACCTTGGCCTCCATATCAGCAACCATATAATCCTATGGTTCCAACACCGAAATTACCCGCAGAACCTGGTGATGTAATGTATGATGCAACTGAAATTGCTAAGATGTCAGATGAAGAATTAATTAATAAAGGTTATCATGTATATTATGCAGGTCATAATAGAGCGGTTATTCCACCATCTGATCCGTTAAAAGCTCATTTCGATAATATTAAAACAAATAAATAAGTTAAATTTGGTTGTTCTATAAAATATAGTATCGGTAGTATAGAAACGCGATATTCCTTTTATAGACAACCTTTTAACTTTCTATAGAAAGAATTCTTATATCTATATGCCGGATATAAGAATTTTTTTTAATCTCATGAAAGGAAATAAAAAATGGCAGTAAAAATTGAAGCTAATAAAGTATATATCATGCAAGTTCACCTATGATTGGTGCAGGTTTAATTCAAGTTGTTGGTGGATCAGCTACCTTAAAAGGCTCAAATGTAACAGAATTTGATCCAGAAACAAAAAAATTAATTGTTCCTGCTTTTTCTGATTTAATTGAAACAGGTGATACTTTATCAGAAGGTTTTCATCCATTAACTGGTTTACCAGAATGGTTTGGTTTTGAAGGCAGTGGTGAAGTATGGGTTAAGATGGGTGTAGATCAACGTATTGCTCCTGGTGAATAATTTGCGGAGGATTAAACTATGACATTAATATTACAAGATACTTTAACTATTTCACCAGCAACCGTTAATAAAATTGAAGGTGAAATTGAAGATTTAAAAGGTGCTACAGATTGCGCTGATATAGTACAAAGTAAAGCTGACTTAAATAATTATGACAAATCTAAATTAACAGATCAAGCTATTGTTAAAGTATTGCAAGATGAAAGCAAAAGTGGCGCTGAAACATATTATCGCTATACAAAATCTAGTAATTCTTTCACATTCATTGGTGAATTAGGTCCTTATTATACTAAATCTGAAGATGATACTTTGTTAGCAGGTAAAGTAGATAAAGTTACTAGCAAATTAATTGTTTATGGTACAAATGGTTCTGGTAATCCAACGACATATGGTGTTTCAGTAAATAATACCGATGATACTGTTCCAAGAAGAACTGATGGCGGTCAAGTTAGAGTAGCTCAAACTCCTAACAATGATACAGATGCTACTTCTAAAAAATATGTAGATAATGCACTTGCTAATAAACAATATAAACCTACTTTAATTGATATTACGGGTTTGAGTGTTCCATTAAGTGTTGCTGATAATTGTATTTATAACGGTGGTGAATTTGCTACATTAACATTCCAAAAACCACTTAATGCATTTACTACAGACTATTCGGCACAAGTTAATTTCACGTCTGGTTCAACACCTACTATAATATCTGTTACTGGTGATGTTCCAGTAGTATGGTCAGGTGATAATGTTAATGAAAACACAGGATTTCAACCAAGAGCAAATTGTAGGTATAGTATTATGTTTACTTATGATGGTGTAAATTGGCGTGGTTTAATTTCAGGTGTAAGTTTATAATTCGAAAAAGAAGGAATGTGAAATGAATCTTCGTAAAAAGCTCCAACAATATGTAGCTTTAAATAGTTATGTAGAAAAGATTACAAGTGCTCTTCCAGTAGGTTATACGAAATTAGAGTATATTGCATCTACCGGAACGCAATATATTGATACTGGTTTTGTTTTAAGTTTAACAGATAAAATAGCAGCAACCATTGAATATACTGCTAAAAATAGTACTGATAATTTTGTGTTATGTGCTCGTGGAGATAGCTCTACTGGAGCTGCTTGGGCAGATTTATATGGTAGTACTACAAGTAATTGGTATGTTCGTTTTGGTTCATTAACATCTATAAATGGAGCCACTGGTGATTATACAAATCAAAAAATAAACTTAGAATTATATACAGAAGTATTTAAAATAAACGGAGAACAAAAATTATCTCCTGTAAATGACGGAACAATAACAACCAACTCACTTATTATATTTGCTGGTAAAAATTCATCGGGTAGTATCATAGGTATTTCTAGCTTAAAAATGTATGCATTTACAATTGTAGATAATACTGGTAAATTGAAAATGAATTTAGTACCTGCTAAAAATTCAGCTGGTGTTATTGGTATGTATGATACAATATCTAGTACTTTCTTAACAAATACTGGAACAGGTACTTTTGTAGCTGGTCCTGCTATTGCAACTTTTGAAAATGCTATTCATAGTGGTCTAAAAGAAATTACTACTTATGGTAAAATTACTCAGCCTTCTAAAGATTATCTTGATACTGTAACTGCAAATGGTGCAACTGAGTTTATTTCAGAAACATTATTAGATACAGTAGTTGCTAAAGGTAAAACAGAAATACAAAGAAGTTTGGGAGATTATATAGAAACTGATAGTACTACAAATATAGTGGGTGTTAAAATCGATACTGGAATTGCAGCTGATGTTGATGATATGATATTTGAAATTAAAGTAAAACCATCAACTGGATCTTGGTATATATTTCAAGCACGCGAAAATAATCCAATCTGGGGTGTTAATGGTTCAACTAATAGTAATACTATTTTAGCCGGCTGGAATGGTACTCAAAATATTATGTCAAGTTCTCTTACTAGAAATAATACACATACTTATTTTATAAGATTGGCATTTAAAAATGGCAATGGTACTCTTTATGTAAAAGATTTAACAAGCGATGAAGAAAATACACAAACTTGTACATATACATATACATCTGGTACAACAAATAATATTTATTTATTTGGTAATTCTACTGGTGATACTTTAGGTTCGGGCAATGTTATTTATTATGCCAAACTTTATAAATCTGGTGAATTAGTAGGTTATTATATTCCTGCAAAAGATAATCAAAATGTTGCAGGTTTTTATGATGCGATATCTGGTACATTTAAAACACCAACAAATGGAAGTTTGACAGCAGGTGAAGAAATTACTACTCCGATTGCAGATCCTTATTGTCCAGTAGATATTGTATGTAATAATGGTAAAGTAAAAATAAGTTCAAATGAATTTGATCCAGATGCTGTAGAATTAGGTTATTATAGAGATAAAGCTAATAATGGTGCTAAAACATCAGCTTCATATAATTTCTTAACAGGATATATGCCAGTTAAACCTAATACTTCTTATGTTTTATACGGTAGAAAAAAATCAAATAATGGGTTATCTTCTTATAATAGAATTCATTGGTTTGATTCAGATCTTAATTATATAAGTACAAATGATTATACTAAAGATACTATTGGAAAAGGAACATCCCCTGCAAATGCAGCTTATGCACAAGGTAGTATTAATGAATCGGGTGGTACTAGTACAGCTACTACTCAAGAAATTATAGATTCTTATAATTGGACATTTAGAGAAGGTACTGCTGAACAAGCTTTTGTTAAGTTTGGTATAGTTGCAGAAGGTCAAAAAGAAACATTATCCGATACATTGGGTAATACGAGTACTTGTGAAAATCTATTTCAAACACATACTGATTATCAAGATTCACAATCTGTACTTGATGGTGTTATAAGTAGAGCGTGTAGAGTTAAAATATTAAACGGTGGTGAAGTTTGGAATACAGCAACAGGGCATGATAATGCATTTATTGGTTTATTTTTAACTGATAAAATATCAGGTGCAGCTCCTGCTCCAATTTGTTCACATTTCAAACCAACTTCAGCTTGGACAGAGTTTGATAAACCTGAAGTTATGAGTATGATTCTTACTAATAGTAATAGTAATTGTGTCATAAAGATGGTTGGTATTGATACAGTAGCAGATTTTAAAGAATATCTAAGAAGTCAATACTTAGCAGGTACACCAGTATTGGTTGTATATACTTTGGCTGAAACAACCACAGAAAATGTAAATAAGCAATATTTGAGAAAATCGCCTGTTTCAGTTACACAAGGTAGCTTACCTAATTTGGAAATAACCACAACAGAATCATTGCATACAACTCCATCACCGGATCATCCATTAAATATTAGATGTAATAATGGTACATTACAAAAAAGTCCGAATTTGTTTAATAAAAATAATTATGAAGAAATAGATGGATATGTAGATGGTAGTACTGGTGTTTTAACAGTTGCATCTGGAGCATCTAATATTCAAAGATGTGTAGTAATTGATGTTAAACCAAATACTCATTATCAAATTACTGGTATTTTAAACAGTAATTATGGTACTTTTCAAACAAAAACAGTAGATTCAGTTGCAACTACTTATGCAACGGGTGATACTATCTTAACTACTGGTCCAAATGATAAATATATCATCGGATTAGTAAGAACAACTAATGGTACTTATGATTATTTGGATACTTTAGATGTATATGAAATTAATAATAACACTAGATATATAGTATCTGGTACACAAGAAATACTACAAGATAATGCCGGTACAATCAATACTGCTACTTGTGAAGACTTATTTGGTGCAGGTACTTATGCAGATACACAAGAAATCTTAACGGGTACTATCACAAGAAATGTAGGTATACTAATACTAGATGGTGTAAATAATAAAATATCTACTACTTGGAATGCAACATATAAACGTGGTAATATTACACTTAATGATATAAAAAGAACACCAGTTTCTCAAGCAGATTGTTATTGTTCACATTTTAAATATGATGCTACAGTTAATGGAGCACCTACTACTGCAGGTTTTTGTTCAAGAGATACTGATAGTTTAGTATTATTCTGTTTCTTAGGAATGGATAATATAACTTCACCAGAAGATGCTAATGCTTGGTTTGCAGATCAATATGCTAAAGGTACTCCAGTGATGATTGTGTATCCATTAGCAACTGCAACTACTGAATCAGTATCTGCACAAACATTAGTTGTACCTCCAGTATCTATTAAACAAGCAAGTATGTCTAATTTAACAGTAGATACAACGCAAGCTGCTACAATAACTCCTACACCAAATAGACCGTTAGCTTTGCATTGTAATAATGGTATAATAAAGCCAATAAATGAAGAGAAGTTTACAACAGAAGGTGAAGATGTAGGTTATATTATATCAGCTAGTACGGGTATAATTAGTGAAAATGAAAATTATAATGTAACAGATGGTATATGGCTAGAACCTGGTTCATATACTGCAACATGTAAATTTACTGTTGCTGGTTCGAGTAGATATTTTACATGCTATTCTTATGAAGAAGATAAAACTACACCAATAGCACAGATATTTAGTACTACCGGTACAACAACAGATCTTCAAACTATAGAGTTTACTATTACAAATAGATGTTTAGCTAGAGTTTCCTATAGAAATTCAGCATTAACAGATATGTCTATTGTTTATCATAATATTGTAGATGATAATAATCCAGAAATATTAACTGTATATAGCAAGAATTTGTTTGATAAAACAGATATTGTTGAAGGATATTATATAAGTTCTACAGGAGTAATAAGAGAGAATACAGATTTTTGCTATAGTGGTTTAATTCCTGTAGAAGCTGGTAAAATTTATACTTGGAGTTTTTATAGAAATAGTATAGGCTCAGCTAGAAGATGGCATGGCTATGATAGTAATGGTGATTGGGTTTGCCAATTAGACGTTGATAGTTCAGCTACTGTTGGTGGAAAATACTATACTGTTACTATACCTTCTGGAGTTGCTTATACTAGACTTTCTATAATGCAGAATGAGTTAAATACAAATCAAATAGAAATGGGTTCTCGTCCTACAACATATGAACCTTATGGTAAAACTCAATTGGATGTACAAAGTTTATTTGGTTTTGGTGATTATGTTGATACACAAGATCTTATTAGCGGTATAGTAAATAGAAAGATTGGTGTCAAAGTATTTGATGGTACTGAAACATTTATAAATGGTACTAATGGATGGATTTCAGAAACAGCTATTACAGATCAGATAAATGCTAATTATATACCATTCTGTACACATTTTGTTGGAACTGATAATACACCAGCAGCAAATAGTAATACAGTTAGAGTTTATCGAACATCTCAAAATGTTGGAAGAATATATTTTGGTGTTGATAAAACTTTACCTGAATTTGCTACTAATACAGCATTTCAACAATGGATGGCAGATCAATATGCAGCTGGTACTCCAATAATAGTAGCATATGCTTTAAATACTCCAGTTACTGAAACAGTTGAAGGCCAATATGTTGGTTTAACTGCAGGTAATAGTGACTTAGAAAGAAAAAGTGATTATATAAGTGATTTAAATGCAGATGTTGATTATTTAAAATTAAGATAAAATTTAATTTATTAAAAATAAAGGGTATTCTTCGGAGTACCCTTTTTATTATGGAAAATTTAATTTTATTTTCGGCTTTATTTTTAAGATTCTATAATATATAATACCAAGCGTAACCGAGTAAAAGGAAAGAAAATGACTAAATATGAGATTTAGAAAGATCTAAAAAATCAAGTAAAGATAGCAAGAAAAGATCGTAATGAACAACGAAAAGCCATTACTAAATGTGAATGGACTTCGGATAAAGATGAAAAATCTTGTATTAAAGTCATTCAAGTCCAAACTATGGATTTAAATGTTCCAGCTGAAGGATTAGCAGGAAATTATGAAGTTATAGAGAAAGGTTGTGATAATTTTGGTGATGAACCTTGCAATGAAAATTGTTCAATGCTTTGTGCAAACCATAAATATTTTGAAGCAGAAAAAGTATTATCTGCATTAAAAAAAGCTAGAAACAAAGCATTTTGGGATATGCTTATAAGGAGTAAATAATGTTGGCGATTATATTTATTTGTATAGCATTTATAATAGGCTATGTTGCAGGTTATGATTTAGGTAAAACAGAAAGGAATAAAAAATGATCAATCCAATGAATCCAATTGAATATGTAGATACTTTAATTACTAGCGCGATGAAGGCTAGTGATAAAGATATGTTAGCTATTTATCGCTTAGCTAAATCTGAATTAATTAAACAGCAAAAAGATAAAGGTACATTAGATCAAATTGCTGTATTTAAATCTATGAAAAAGAAATTGCTAGAAGAAATAGATGGATTAGAAAAAGCAGGTCGTGATGTATCATTACAGAAAAAGCATTTGGAATGGGTAGAATCACAATTACCTGCTGCAGTATCTGAAGAAAGTATTAAATTAGCTATTAAAGAATATATTACAGATTATCCAGATACTAACATAGGTAAAATTATGGGTCATTTGAAACTTATTTATACCGGTCAAACATTAGATATGGGATTAGCAAGTAAAATAGCAAAAGAAATGTTAGGCTAAGGAGATTATAATGTGGGATTTTGAACCAGATGTGAGAATTGATCCAGAAGATGTATTAGAATATGTAAAAGATAATAAAGAATGGTTTTTAGATAAGTTAGGTGAAGATGATTATGTATATAAAAAGAAAATGCAAAGCTTATCTGTAGTTATACATAATTTTTGTAATGAAGAGTGTAATTTTTTAAGACAAGTAAGAGATGGCGTAAGTAAATTAAGTAATGAAGAAATTGTAGAAAAATGTAAGAATTTATATAGTAAGTTTGAATATTTTGGTAAATGTTTTGGGGAATATGCAAAAGATCTAAAAGAGTAATAACAAAAGGAGTAAAATATGAAAAAATTAATTATTACATCAATCGTAGCATTAACAACAGTAACTTGTTTTGCTTCAGATTATCTTCCACAAGAAGTAACATCTGAAGTATATACAGAACAAGTGCAAACAACAGAAGAAAGTTATCAAGAAACAAGACAAGTTAATCAAAGACCGTATAGATCTACATATTGTTTGTATAAAGATGATAGAGGTTATTGTAATAGACCTGCTCCTCGTTCTTATAATTTGAAACCAGTCACTGTATATACCGGTAAAACAGTTACAGTACAAAAGCATTATGATGTTTATCAACCACGCGTTGTATATGATAAAGTTAATAGCTATACAACAACACGGGTATGTGAATATTGTGATTAAAGGTATATAAAATGAAAAGATTACTAATTGCTATTGCTTTTGCTTTAACAACAATTACAGCACAAGCATCACCGAGTATTCATCAAATTGGTAGACCAGTGCCTTCTAGTTCTGTAGCATATCAAAATGGATATAATACAGGTTATAATAGAGGTAAAAACCATGCATATGATAATACAATGCGTACCATAGCTATTGTCGGTGCAGTTGCAATTGTTGGTATTATTATATATGAAGTAGCTAATCCTCGTTGGACTACTAATGAAAATGGTATTGTATATAGATTCTAACTTAACTAAAAAAGGAGTAAACCATGGCGTGTATCGCAACAACTTTGACTCTTTTATCGGTACTGACTGGTGGAGAGTGGAATGATGTAAGTGTCACAACTAATTCACGGATTGTAACATCCATGAATGAACAAGTATCAGCTAAAGTAGAAATGATTACAGATACTGTTCGTAAATCTGAAACATTTATGGTTGTCTGTGGTGAAGATTTGTATTCTGCTACAACTTCAGCATTGGCTATAGTAAATGAATAACGTGAAAAACCTTTTTTCGTATGACATAAGGCTATATTTCCAGATATAGCCTTTTTTGGTTTTACATTTATTTATATTTAGACTATAATAATATTATATTATATTAATAAAGGGAGTAATAGTTATGAAAACAAAAACATTAGATAATGGCTTAGTAATCTTATATGAAAAGAATGCTGTAAATAATAAAGATGCTTTTCAAGTAAATGTTTTAACAGGTAGTGCTTTAGAAGGTCCAAAAGAAAAAGGTATTAATCATTTGGTTGAACATTTAATGTTTAAAGCTAGTTTTGAAAGAACTACTAAACAAATTTCTGAAGAATTAGAACAACAAGGTGCTATTATTAATGCTTGGACTAATTATGATAATGTTTGTTTTCATTTTGAATGTTTACCAGATAAACTTGAAAAATGTGCTGAAATATATGCTGATATGTTATTAAATAAAAATCTTAATAAAAAAGAATTTGAAAAAGAAAAATCAGTAGTATGTCAAGAAATTGCTATGTATGAAGATGACTTTGAAGCTACAAATGAAACTAATTATTATCGTGAATTTTTAGGTATGGATGATGTAGCTGGCTCTATTAAAAGTGTTAAAGCAATTACATTAAAGCAAGTAAATGACTTTATCATAAATACCTATATTCCAAAAAATATGGTTATTTCAGTATGCTCACATTTATCATTTCGTAAAGTTTGTAAGATTGTCGAAAAATACTTTGATGAATATGCTTCTACTGGAAAAGATATGCGTACTATTTGGGATAATACTAAGATTGATTTAGATATAAAGAAAAAATCTCCATATAAGCAGAAGAAAGATACAGCTCAAGTACAAGTATTACATGCTTATTATATGCCAGATATGATTGCTACTCAACGTATGCTTGATCTATATGAAAATGTACTTTCTGCTGGATTGTCTGCAGTGTTATTTAGAGAAGTTCGTGAAAAGTATGGTGTATGTTATAGTATTCATGCAGAATTCGTAACATTATTTCCACATACTTTTAATGATAGATTACCACAAATCTTGTTGATTAAATCTAGTACAGAAAAGAAACATCTAAAACAATACTTAGAAGCAGTAGATAAAGTAATTACTAACCTTCCTAAGATAATTACAGATAAAGATGTTGAACGCGCAGTAAATTTTGCTGGTACTATAGGATTAAAATCGACAGATATAGCAAAAGACAACTTCTTTAGATATTGTAATCCAATGTATAATCCTTGTGATTGTAATGTTACTAAAGAAAATAAATTGGTTAAAAAATCTGCAAAACAAATAGTACATGATATAACTAATAGATTGTTTGTAGCAGATTGCGATATTAGTATATTAGGTAATATCTAAAAAGGAGGAGCTATGAAGAAGATACTAAAAGAAATATAGAAATCTACCCTTAAGGGTTGTAGTAGTTGTAAAGAAAATAAACAAATTTGTAAACATCTAATAAGAGCTCCCGTAAAAAGGAGCTTTTATTAGTAGAATAAATAATGTAATACTGACATTTCTGTCCATAATCTATTTTCAGCCAATTGATAGATTTCTGGATGTTCTTGTATCACTTCATCTGTAATTTCTTGATCTCTATGACAAGGTAAACAATGTAATACATAAGGAATATTTAAAGCAGTCAATAAAGCTTTATTTATTTGATAAGCTTGTAAAATTAAAGCTTTATTTGGCGTATATTCATCACCCATTGAATACCAAGTATCACCATATATTACATCAAAATCTTTAATGTCTTCAATAAAACAAGATACTTTAATATTAGGATTTAACTTTTGGCATTGCTTTAATAACAAATAATCCGGACTCATACTCGCTGGACAACAAATAGTAAATGTAGTACCTAATTTAGCTGCCATAATCATTAATGAATTAGATACATTATTAGGCTCACCTATATAAGCAAGTTTTAAATCTTTCCAATTTTTACCGGTAAGTTCTTTCATAGTCATATAATCAGCTAAAGCTTGACATGGATGATACAAATCCGACAGTGCATTAATAACTGGTACATTAGTATATTTCATAAATGTTTCTAATGTAGTTTGACTAAATACTCTCGCTACTATACCATCTAAACCCCATCTAGCTATATTCTTTGCTATATCAACATCTGGTTCTCTTCCCATCTGCTTTGAATTATCAAAATATATAGGATTACCACCTAAATTACGCACAGCCATTTCAAATGTTAAATGTGTACGTAAAGAAGGTTTTTCAAAATATAACAAGATATTTTTACCTTCTAATATATAAGGATAACTACATTTAGACCAAGCTGATGTTTGTTTTGTTTCTTTTATAGCATGAGCATCTATAATTAATTTTTCAATTGTTTCAGTAGAATAATCCATTAATGTTAATAAATTTCGCATATATTCTCCTTTTGATTATATACTATAGAATTAAATATTTGGTTTTACTTTTTCAAAAAATTTACTATAATAAATTTGTATTTGAGTCAAGGAATTTCTGAGATGAGAATACGATTACTTTGTCTGCAACATTAAGGGCTACCGTAAAAAAGTAGCCTTTTAATTATCGGCTTTACTATTTGAAATAAATAGCTTATAATATAAACATATAACAAAGAGGATATAATATGAAAAAACAAGATATGATTAGATTAATTGCTGCAATTTTGCTGGGTTGTATAATTGGTGATATATTAAGTACAAGAATAGCAAGAGCTGATGTAGTAATGGATTCAAGTATTAGTCCGGCTTATGCTTTTATGCCACAAAATGTTTATCATAATACTATTTATAAAAAAGCATATGGTGAAGTATATTTAGATAAATGTAAGAATCCTGGTACAGTAGTAAAGATTGTAGTAGATAAATCAGCTAAGACTATGCAATTGTTAGATGTTAACGGTTGTGTGGTTAAACAATATAATGTAGTAACAGGTAAAAATCCTGGTCCTAAACAATGTGATGGTGATAAAAGAACACCAGAAGGTACTTATAGGATTGTTGAAAAGCGAGATTCTAAATACCATAAGTTTTTAGCTTTAGATTATCCACGTGCTAAGGATATTAAAAAAGCTAAAGAATTAGGATGTAAACCTGGCGATTCAATTGGTATTCATGCTTGGATTGAAGGCTTGCCAATGAATGGATCATTAGGATGTATTCGTGTTAAAACAAAAGAAGAAATTTTAGAAGTTAATCGCTTGGTAAGAGTGGGTACTACTGTTGAAATTTTACCTTAATTTTTAATTTTCCCGGCTTAAATCCTTTTGGGCAATCAAATGTAAGGATATTTATATTTCCATTTGTATACCAATGCTTTCCAAAAGCCGGGTTTTTAGATCCTTTTTTGCTAAGTGATATTTTTTTACATCTTTGAGAATCTTTGGCGGCTTTTTTGATATTATTTAAACCATTAGTTGAATAAGGTTTTCTTCCAATATAAAAGCCTTTTGGGCAATTTTTACAGAATATTTCTATAACTCCGTTTGTATACCAATGTCCATTTTTCTTTGTTTCAGAAATTTTTTTAACTCCAGCGTTATTTTCTTTAGTTAATCCTTTATTCCAAATTCCACCTTTTTCTTTTATAGCTTTTTTAAGGGATTTACTCATTTTTTCTTTATATTCTTTAGATTGATAAATACCTGCCGGATCTAAACATTTTTCTCTACAATGTTGACTTCTTTTTAACTTTTGTTCTTCAGTTAGATTGGCATTATACTTTTTATTGTTGTTTTTAATTTTTTGTATAGTATGTTCATTTTGATAGAATGGATGACAAGATTTGGCTAGATTATATCCGCCTTGTTTTATAAAAGCATTTTCATGTAATATCCAATAATCTTCTCTTTCTGCAATATTTTCTTGATTATCTATCCATTCTAAAATTTCTCGCTTACAATTTTCTTTACCATAAAATTCTAAATCTTTCCAAAATTCTGGATTACAAGAGCTACTCCAGTAATTTTCATCAAAAGTAGCTTTTTTCTTACACCCAACATAGCATCTACCATTAGGTAAAGTTATTTTATAAATATATCCAAACATAAAAAATATCCTTTATAAATAGAACAGTTTATCTGTTTTACATTTAAAAAATAAACAGTATAATATAATAAAAAATTAAGGAATAATTATGTCAAAAATAACGGAGTATCAAAATCTTTTAAATAGGGTATTCAATATCTCTCCTAATGATTGGATACGGAGTGTATGTGTATATTTTGTAGAAGATGGTCAACTTGAATTTAGATTGGATGCTCCAAATGATGAATTGATAGCCTTAACTGTAAAGTTTATAGAAGATCCTATCTTTATGCAATGCGTACATATTTGGGCAGGCAAAGATGTAGATGTTAAAAGACAGCAAGGATTATCACATCGATTCTTTAGAATAACAGGAACGGATGAAGAAATACAAGCAAAATTAGCATATATGAAAATGGTGATGTAAAATGAAAAGATATATGAATGAAACAGAAAAATATGAAATATGGAAACAAGGCTTTAAGAAAGAAATGACAAATTTCTTAGGTAAGATATTTGCTCATTTAAATATAGGTTGTTATCTTTCGGTTTATAAAGTAGATAAATGGAATGTTGAATTTACGGTTTCTACTGGTATGGCTACATTGGGTTGGTTAGATAAAAGATTACAAGCTGATCCAACATTAATGAATATTTTAAATGGAAAAGGTCCAATTGAAATAGTTGGTGATAAAAGTAAAAGATGCTTCAACATTAAAGCTAATACTCGTAAAGAATTAGATACACAATTAGGTTATCTAAAAATAGCATTAAATTAGAAAAAATTGGTTTTACTTTTCTCCTCTTGTATTACATAATTTGTATATACAAAAGGAGAAAAAGATGCCAAAGAAAAATTTTCAATATAAAAATCCATGCGGAATGAAAGATGTATGGTGTACTGATAGTTTAAAAGGTTGGTTTATAGTTAAAGATAAAGATGTATATGTCTTGCGTAAAGGCAGTATTAATTCCGACAACACAATAGAATTTGGTACTAAACATCATAATACTTATTTAAGATTGGGTGATGCTAAAGTTGGCTTAGAAAATAAGTGCAAAGAAAGAGTTCAATCTATTATAGCACAGCAAGCTTTGTTTGATCAATTAAAAGCTGAATATGAAAATAAACAACAAAATAAAGGTTTGGATTATGAAGCTTTGGATAAACAAGTTGAACGCTTAAAAGCAAAATGGGGAGTAAGATAATGTTAGAAATAGTACATGTAGGTGATAAAGTATTACGCCAAATTGCAGAAGGTGTTGATTTATCGACAGAAAAAGAATATATTTCACATTTAATTAAAGAAATGATCGAAACAGTTAAAAATGCGGGTGGCGTAGGTCTTGCTGCTCCTCAAGTTGGTATATCTAAATGTTTGATTATAGTCAAGAATCCAGATGCTGATGAATTTATACCTATGATTAATCCTGAAATAGTTTGGAAATCATTTGATAAAGAATGTATGAAAGAAGGCTGTTTAAGTGTATTAGGTGAAGATGGTAAACCTATCCATGAAAATGTTTTTAGATATACACGTATCAGAGTTAAATATCAAGATATAGATGGTCAAGAGCATGAAGATTTGATTAAAAATCATTTAATGGCTAGAATTGTACAGCACGAAACAGATCATTTAATTGGAAAATTATTTATTGATTATTTAGAAAAGTAGTATATTCTATAAGCATAGAGGTATGCTATGAATTATTATAAGTATGGTATTACTCCAGCCGAATTAAAAGAAGCTAGAAAATTCATTATTCAAGATATAAAGTCTAATAATGAAGTAGTTAATCCTATTTATAATATGACATTACAAGATTATTTTGATGCTATAAAAGAATGTATGATGGCTTTTATAGATGAAAATGGTGTTGTAAAAGATATGTTTGATAAAACTTGGTATTCAGAAGTTAAAAAGCAAGATATTCGTAATATGTCAGCCATGGAAGTAACTAAAGCTTGGATGGATGGCCGAGGATTATTTTCTGAACATTGTAATGGTCAATTAATGGCTAATGAAACACATTATGGCAATTGGGATAATATAGATCAATATGACCAAAACAAATGGTATCATGAAGAGCGGTTAAATGATCCACTATGGTTTAAAGAATGTATTATGATAATAGGTCATGGCGGTCATCCAACAGAAAATATGATGATTTCTAATGTAGATCCACACGAATATGAACCAAATAAATGGTATATTAGTTTTGGCTCATTTAGTAGAAGTCATTTTGGTACTTTAAAAGCTTATTTGTACTTAAGAAAAAATACAAAAATTCCGGCGTTCATATATAGTGGCCAATATTATTTGACCCAAACTCAGATAAATAAACTTAAATCCGAGGGGTATCTAATTACTAAAAATTATCAAACAGGATATATGGTGTAAATTATGGCAACTCCAGCAAATATGTACGCAGCAACTCATTGTATGGTACCAATTTTTAAACACGAAGATCAAAGATGGCATGTAACTTATATGGTTAATGGTAGAGCAATAGATAAAAAATTTAAAGATCCAGAGAAAGCACAGGCATTCTATATAGATATATTTCATAAACTAGAAAATGAATATATAGCAAAAGAAAGTCAAGATAAAGGTAGTAGATAATGGAAAAAATACCTGCAATTTTTTGTGATATAGATGGGGTAGTGACACATAAATTTGCAATTCCTAACTATGATCATTTTGGTGAACCTAACAAAAAGATGATTCCTGTAATTGAACAATTAGGACAAAAATTTACTATTATATTTATTACAGGTAGATGGGCTATGGGTCAAGAAAAAGTAGAAAAATTACTTAATAAACTATTTCCTGATATTAAAAAGAAAGTATTTTGTAAACCTCATGATTATCCAGGTACTACTGCCGAATTCAAATTAGATATGATTAAGAAATTAGAAGAAAAAGGTTATGAATTTAACATGGGCTTAGATGATCATGGAGCAGTTGTGGGTTTAATGCATAATCATGGCATGTTTATGGCTCAAGTCTGGAGTGAATAATGCAAAGCGTTTATGAATTTCTTTTATGGAATAACTGTGGCAATAATTGTACATTTTGTCACCAGCGCAATCATGAACGCAAAATAGATGATAAAATACTTACTCTAAACCAGCAAATAGATTCAATAGAAAAATGCAAATCTTTCTTAAATAAACAATTTAAAGAAGGTAATCATATCTTATTAGTAGGTGGTGAAATCTTTGATATTGTTAATGAAGATGTTAAAAAAGAATTTATTGCTTTAATAAAAGAAATTAAAGATAAACTATGTTTAAATAAAATAGATTTGCTATATATCAATACAAACCTTTTATATAAAGATATTGGTTTATTAGATTGGTTTTTAGCATTATTTGAAGCAAATGGACTATTACCCAGACTAAAATTTGCTACTTCCTATGATATATTAGGTAGATTTACAAGTAAAGAGCATGAATTATTATTCTATCATAATTTAAAATATATTACAGATACCTATAAAGATTTAAAAGTAGTAGTAAATACTGTATTAACAAATGAAGCTTGTAAGCGTATATGCGAAGATAAATTTGGTGCTGATTATTTGCTTGAATATCTAAAAGAGCAAGATAAGGATACTTTTACTATAAAAGATTGGATAGAGTACTTTAGAGTAGATATTAATACAATTCCTTATATTCGTTTAGATGATGATAAAGCTCCACAAATGCCTAAAAAATCGACAGTATTTGAAACTTTATTGCATATAGATAATCTTATGCCTGGATATTTAAAGAGCTACGGTGATAATATCGCTTTAAAACAGCCTAAATTACTATATGAATATAATAAAAAAGAAAAAGATTTTGTATATTGTTCATCTAAACTAGGAGAATGTGGCCATTCGGTAAATTTCACAAGGTGTTTTGCGGATAGTGATAGATGTTACCCTTGTGAAATACAAAAACTAATAAAATATAAAACAAATTAGAACTTTGGTTTGGTAAAATGGTAATATAAAAGTACTAAAAAAGCCAGTATTTGTGAGTTCTATATAAATAATAAGGAGTAGTCTAAAATGGATAAAAAAATCAGAACTTTCGAAATTGAAAATTTAGAACAAGTAGCAAAAGCTATTGAAGTATTTAAAGAAAACTTCGCTAAAGAAGAAAATGAACAAGCTTCAATAACTGTAAAATTTATTGATACTATAGATAAAGAAGTATTTTTAGAAAGTTTAAAACAGTTATGGCAATATGAAATTGATTCTGGCCATACTTTAACTATTTTAATTAAAAATTTATCTTATGACTACCGTAAAGAAGCTTTGGGTTGTGCATTAAAAACACCGGAATTAAAAAATCCTGTATTTTTAATGAATATTTTTTGTTTAATTAAAGGTTATAATACTTTTGAAGAAGCATATTTTGAACACGAACAAGTTTTCTTAAATGATGAAGTAGAATTTTTGGATATATTTGATGATCTTGAACAAGAAATTAAAGATGTTACATATAAAACTGCTGAATATTATGTAAGTATGCTTAAAACTTGCAACTTGGTAGAAGCAGTAGAAAATAATCCAAATGCTGTTGCTATGGAAAATATATATGTATACTTATTTAATTCTATGGATGTAACTATTTTAGCAAAAATCCTTTCATCAGTAAAAGATCCAGCAATTTGGGAAACTAAAAAGATCGTTTTGAATTCATTAGGTTATTTAGGTCAAATTGCTGAAAAATTTGTATTTACAAATACTATTATGGATATGATTGGTACAGCCCTTATGGAAAAAGCCGTAAAAACTGTAATAGATAATAAACCAGAGGAATAATATTAATGTCAATAGCTAGTAATTCTGTTATAACTTGGGCAGATTTTTCAACAAGATGCTTGGCAGCGTTAAAAAATGTATGCTGTAATATTGGAGGATTTGCTTCTAATGTACCAACCAGATTACGTTCTGGTCAAAGTCAAGTTGCAGTGTATACGCAAACTCGTAGTAGACCATCTGGTGCTTCTGGTGGTACTATTGTAAGTTCAGTATATTATGCAAATCCAAGTAATTTGATTTCTACTGTAACAGAAGCCACAGTTAATTCAGAATGGACTACTTTCTTAGCAGCGGCGGGAATTGATGCTAGATCAGATACTGTAATTCAAATGGAAAATATGGGTCAAGCTATTGGTTTATATCAACAGTTTATGTCTTATCATCTTAAACCTATTTATAGTAGAAGACAAATTTATAATACACTTGAAACAAATCCAGGTGTTTTTCAAGGTACAAAATATATAGCAGGTACATGTACACCTAAATATACTGTAAATCCTATTCAACCTAATAATGTACCTGGTTTTATATCAGACGCGGGTATTAGAAAAGTAGTTCGTGAAGGTATTGTTCATGATGGTGTTAATTATGGTTTAATTGATCGTGAAAATAACCCAGTTAATCATAGATGTTATTTAAGTTAAAGCGGAGAAAATATTATGGCAACTCTTACATATGGTGATTTAAAATCAATAGTTATGAGTTTTATGACAGAAAGATGTAGAAATATTGGTAATAATACCAATTTAGATGCGTCATTAAAATCTGGTTGGTCTAGAACTGTTGGTAAAGAATCCGGTACACCTTATGCTAAATGTGTTATTTCAACTAGTGATACTTGGGGTAATGCTGTAGCACAATCTACTGTAGAAACTGATTTTAATGATTATATGACAAGTTGTGGTATTAATGCAAAAGCTAGTCAAATTGTATCATATCGTGGCATTATTAATTTCATGTCTTGTGCTTATAAATATTTAGCAATGCGAGTTCTTATACTTCATAATGAAGATACTGGAGCTTGGAATATTGTATGGTATAATCAAGGAACAATTACACCACCAACTAGTATGAATTTTGATACAAATGTTGCAACAGCTACAGATATTACACAGTATATTGATAGTTTGGCAGCTTGCTATGCTTCGGGTGCAGCTAATAAACGCTCTGTGAGTTTAAATTATGCATATAGCTGTTCATCTTCATCTAGTTCATCTTCTAGCTCAAGTTCATCTTCTTCTAGCTCTTCTTCAAGTTCAAGTTCTTCAAACTGTTCATCTTCTATGTTTATTGCATATATGAATTTAGAATAAGATAGCTAAAAGGAGGCTAAAATTTCATATTCATTAGATTCAACTTCGAGAGAAGCTATACAGGCCATACAATTTGAGTTATGGCCCGATTGTAATAATGGATGTGAATATTGCTATCTTAAAGGAACACAAAGAATTACTTCTTTAGATTTTAAACGAAATAGTATACTTAAAACAATAGAAGTATTAAATAATCCAGAAACATTTAAAGAATACAATGCGGTTGGTTTAATCGGCGGTGAATTGTTTGATGGACAAGTTCCACAAGAATTAAACAAAGAATGGTTTGCATTATTTGATTTATTAAATACGCTATTAGAAGAAAATAAAATTAAAGAAGTTTGGCTAGCAACTGCATTATTATATAATAATCCTATAGATTTATATCAATGCTTATCCTGTTTTTTTGAAAAAAATTATAATGCAAATCAATGTATTCGTATTTGCACTTCCTATGATACTATAGGTAGATTTAGAAATTCACAAAAAGAAGAATTGTGGTTAAATAATATTAAAAATCTAAAAGAAGATTTTCCATTTGTAGAAGTTCATACACAAACTATTTTAACACAAGATACCATTGAAAAATTAATAGAAAATCCAAATTATTTTGATTTTATTACAGAATATTCGACAATCGATTTTAGGTATCCAAGTATTTCAAGAAAAGATTGCCCAACTGCCACAGGTATTAAAGATTACCGAGCTATGATGTTAAAAAGACTAGATCAATTTCCCAAAAAGTTTTTTATAGAAGATCGTAGTTTGTTTTTAAAATTTTTAAAAGTATTCTATAAAAAGTATGGATTACAAAAAGTCCAAAATCTTATACATCAGCCAGAGATGAGGTCTAGAAATTTAACTATATATGTAGAAGATATAAATATTGAAGATAGATGGAATGACACTAGAGATGTTTATTTAGATTGTGGTCATCTAGTAGATGGTTTATGCTATGTTAATGATGATAGGCATTGTATCTATTGTGATATAGAAAAATTTATTAAAAATTTGGAGAATATAGAATAATGCTATTAAAGGATGAGAATCTTGAAATAGAAACAGAATCTACTTGTGATATATATACAACTAATAATCTTATTGTATATAACGGTGGATGTTTAGTAGCTAATGCAGATGCGCTTAAATTATTTTATAAACTAAAAGATATAATAAATAAGCCTACTATTATTGCATTAGTTTGTAATGTTACTGAAGCATATAAAACTAATGTAATATTAAATATAAGAAAGTTAAAAGAAAAATATCCATATCATGAGATTTTTATAACAGGGTGTATTAATGATAAAGTAAAAGATAAATTTGAAAAGTTAGGTAAAATAATAAAAAAAGAAGATATGTGGGATTTAGATAACTATGAATAAAATTAGTATTAAAGTTCAAGATGGTTGTTCGCAAAATTGTAGTTATTGTATAGTACGTGAATTACGCGGTAAATCTCAATCGTATTCATATGAAGCTATATGTAAAGATATTGATTTTTTTATAAAAGAATTGGATTGTAAAGTTTTCGATTTGTGTGGAGTTAATACATTAGAGTATTATCATGATTCAGTGGGTAACTTTGTTGATTTATGTAGAAAATTAACTGATAAATATAGAGATATTAATTTTGTTATTGATAATATAAATCCTTTTAATGAAAAAGAAGTATGTGAACTGATTGATTTGGTAGAAATAACAGATAATATTAGTAAAGAGTTATTTATATCTATTCAATCTGTTTCAAATGATCTTTTAAAAGTAATGCATAGACCTTATACTAAAGAATCTTTATATAAAATATTTACTTATGCGAAAACAAAAGGTATAATTATTAAAACAGAAATAATCGTAGGTTTTCCCGGTGAAACAGAAGAAATGTTTAATGAAACTTATGCTTTTTTGAATCAGTTTAAAACAAATTTTACTGCACATGTATATTCAAATCGACCAGGCACAGAAGCAGAAAAGTATACAGATATAATACCAGAAAAGGTTATTTTAAGCCGTATGAATAAATATAAAGAATTACAAAAGGATATTGAATGTCTACAAAATTAAAGTCGTATGTTGAAGAATTTCAGTTTGAAGATAATAATTTGGTTATTTATACTATCGGTTGTCCTATGGGAATTGCTGATGGTGAAAAAATGTTTAATAAAATGAAAGGGCAATTAACTGATCCTACTGTTATTGTATTGGTATGTAATGTAGTAGAATGGCATACTATGCTATCACGTAAAAGGATTTTAGAGCTAAAAGATAAATATCCTGATTACAAAATATTTATTACAGGCTGTATTAATGATATAATTGGTAAAAAATTTGAAAAATTAGGTACATTAGTATTTAAAAAAGATATGTGGAATATAGAGAGCTATAAGTAATGACTAATCCAGAAGCTTATATTGGAAAATATATTCAAGTTTTTGATAAAAACAATGCTTTAATAGCAGCTGGATTATGTACTTCATTAAAACCTAATTATAAAAATATTTTATACGTTTCATTTGATGATAAATGGTTTTATGGTAATAAAAATCTTATATTTAAAGAAGTAGAATACACAGATTCTATTATTCCAAATGAACCTCCAGAATGTTTAATTTGGGATTATTGGAGAAATCATCCAAATCGGCAGACAGAAGTAGATGTATATAGAGATTTTAGCTATGATGAGATAGATGAGCCAATACGTGCTTATGTTGATCAATTAAATCAAATTACAGATGAAATACAGACTTGTGATTCTTGTTGTGGGCATGGAATTAGTAATTGGTTTATTTCATTTAGGTTTAAATCAATAAGCAGCTTAAGTAAGTTTTTAAAAGTATTGGCTACTTTTCAAGATCAATTGGTTCTAGTTTCAAATTCGACGCATTTGCAATTCGATTCACAAGTGATGTTACAGCTAAAACCAAGTGAATCTTTAGATCAGAACTTTGTTTTGTTAGAAAAATTTATAAAACGATTAACTAGAGAATTTGAATTTAATAGAAAATAACGAGTTCTATTTATAAGAAATTGCTAAATAAGTTTAGGAGTATATTATGGTAGATTTGAAAAAAACAAATTATATTAAGATTCAAGATGGCTGCTCACAAAAATGTGGTTATTGTGTAGTTCGTGAATTTCGTGGCCCATCTATATCAGAACCTTATGCAGATATTTATGCCAATGTTAAATCTTGTATTGAAGATCATGGTATGAAATTATTACAATTAGAAGGTGTTAATTCTATTGAATATAATGATCCAGAAGTAGGGGATTTGATTGGTTTATGCCAAAGATTATTAAAAGATTTTCCTAATACTTATTTTATGGTAGGACAGGTTAATCCATTTGATGAAGATAAATTTAAAAGATTAATGGATTTAATCGGTTCAGAAGAAAGACTATTAAAAACTTGTTTAGTACCTATTCAATCTGCTTCTGATACAGCTTTGACTCGTATGCATAGACCTCATACACAAGCTAAATTACGTGAATTATTAAATTATGCTAGAGAAAAAGGTGTTGAATTTACTATTGAAATTATTCCTGGTTTTCCTGGTGAAACCGAAGAGGAATTTATGGATACTTATAATTTCTTGGATGAAATTTCTCCAGTTGCATTTTGGACACACGCTTTTTCAGCTAGACCAGGTACAGAAGCTGCTACATTACCAGATCAAGTATCGGAAGATGTGATTGTTGAAAGAATGGAAAAATATAAAGATTTACAAAAGAAGATTTCTGATAGATTTAAAGAAACTTTAGATGGTAAAGAAATTATGGTTATTGTAGAACCAGAACATGGTGCTCGTACTATTCATAATATTCCAGTAAGTGGAGATTTTTCAGCAGATGAACACATTAGTAAATATACTGTTCATTATAAAGAAGGTCGGTTAGAAAGAGCTTAAGTTTAGAAAAATAATCCTTGTTTTAGTATCCTCTTTCTTTGTTCTATATAAGAAAGAGGATTTTATATTGAATAATACTGATTTTCCTTTATTATCGATCTGTACAAGTATATATAATTCGGGTAATAAATTATACCGATTTTTAGATAGTATTTCAAATCAAACTTATCCAAATATAGAAGTTATTTTGGTAAATGATTGCTCTACAGATGAAACAACACTTCAAATATTAGATGATTTAAAAAGCAAAAAGTTTGTCTTTAATAAACCTTTTAAAGTTATTGATAATGATATAAATTTAGGAATATTACCTTCTTTTCAAAAAGCACTAGATAATGCCACGGGTGATTATTTTGCTTTTCCTGAATCAGATGATAGTTTAGATTATGATTTTTATGAAATCTCAATGAAAGCTATTATGGAGGATAAGAGTAGTGTTTGTAAGGGTTTATTACTAACTTATCATGAAAAAGAAGAAGTTGTGGATAAAAATTATACAAAAAATGAAATTGTTATTGATGAATCTTTACTAGTTGATAATAGAGTTATATGTTTTTATAATAGTCAAAATAAACAAAGATTTCAATTAATGACAGACATAACACATTGCTGGTTTTATGTATTTTCAAAAAATATTTTGATGTATACAAATGAAAAACCTGAATTCTTTAATGCAGTTTTATATGGTATGAGTAATTATTTGTTTTATGATTTTGATTGTAGTTATATAACTCCAGATAAAGCTAGTTACTATTATTATTATAGCGATTATAAAGAACAAAATGAAAGTGGAACAAAAATTAAATATAAACAATATTTAAATAGATGTTTATCGGCCTTTACACAAATTATAAATAAAACACAACAATTATTGGATAAATATGCAGAATAATAAACAATTAATTTTACTTAAATCAGATTTAGAAGATACAATTTTAAAATTGCTATCTGATTGTTTGATTGAACTTACTTCATCGATCGAACATTTTGAATTAGATATAATTATAACTTCAGCAAAGGGTTCAAATAAATTATTAAAGATGTTGTTATGGTTTATTCAAACTCTAGATTATAATTGTATAGTACGGGTATTTTATAATTTTAATTTAGATGAGCAAGAATATTATAAAATAGAAGAAGAATTTATGAATACTTTAGAATTGCATACTTTAAATGATTTATATGGTTGTAATTTATTAGACTATAGCTCAAAAATTAAAACAGAAGAATATATAAAAGTTAGAGTTATTAGTAATAAGCAATATTCAGTATATTTACCTGCTGTATATAATCCGGAATTGGAGATTTAAATGTATGAAAATCCTTGGACTTCTGATACATATTTAATAAATAAATTATCTGAAGAAGAGCGCTTTGCATTAAAAAAGTCTTTGTTAAATAAAGAAATTAAAATCGTATTTAATCCTGAGTTTGGGTTTTTTACTGAGCATGGTTTTCCTGTAGCTATTGCAACATATGAAAAGAAAATAAGAGAAAATCCAATAAATAAAGATTTTTATGCAAAAGTAATAGAAATAGAACCAATGGTGACAATTTATGAATTACCGTGAACACGAATGTGAATTGATTTTGGATTTATGGAATCATTGCAATAACAATTGTGTTTTTTGCTATAATCAAACTATTATGCATTTGCCTTTAGATATCAAAAAACATATGAAATTATGTAATGAGATGCTTAATTCTAATTTTATGGAAAATTTTAATCGTTTGCGCTTTTTGGGTGGTGAATTGTTCGATGGTTCAATAGATCAATTAGAAGTACATAGTGAATTTATAGCTTTAATTCAAACTGCATTACGCTTATTACAAGAAGGTAAATTAGATAGAGTAAATCTATTGACAAATTTAATATATAAAGATAATAAAGATTTAAAAGAAACCTTAGGAATTTTTGAAAAGGGTGGTGTAATAGATAAAATTGATATTAGCACTTCATATGATATAGCAGGGCGCTTTACAAAAGAATCTGAGCAATGGTGGTGGGATAATGTAAATTGGATTAGAAATACTTATCCAGGAATGAAGATTGATGTTGGTATGATATTAACCCAGCCTTTAATTACAACTATAACAAAGGAATGGATTGAAAATTTTGATAAAAGATCTAAAGGTGCTTGTATTAATTTTTCTGAGTTAGATATTGCTTTATTAAAAGGTAAAGGTAAACAGAATTCACCATATAAGCATTTATTTCCAAAACGCCATGATTTTATACGTTTTTTAAAAAATTTAAAAGACTGGGGTTATTTTAAATTAGTAGGTGTAGATCCGGGTGGTCATGATCCTTGGAATAGAATTTATAGTATGCAATATGTACATGTAGATGAATTTAATTTTCCGGTGTTTAAAAATTTGAGTTATTTATTGACAGAACGCGAAGATTTTAAACAAGATGGATATATTGATTCTGATGTACCTTTATATCAGGATATAAAGCGATTTTTGGATTTATAATGATTAAGTATTTAGATCTTAAAGCTATTAATAATAAATTTAATTTATCTAATGCTATTAAAGATACATTGGATTCAGGTTGCTATTTATTTGGTAAAAAGATTGAAGAATTTGAAAAAGAATGGGCAAAATATTGCAAAGTTAAATATTGTATATCTTGTGGTAATGGATTAAATGCTCTAGAATTAATAATAAAAGCTTTTGATTTTCCTAAAGAATCTGAAATTATAGTAGCAGCGAATACTTATATTGCTACTATACTTGCTATATCTAATAATGGACTTATTCCAGTTTTAGTTGAACCCAAAACTAATTATACAATAGATCCAGATGAAATAGAAAAAGCTATTACAGATAATACTAAAGCTATATTAGTTACTCATTTATATGGTTATCCCTGCGATATGGATAAAATAAATGATATTGCAGCATTTCATAATCTTAAAGTCATTGAAGATTGTGCGCAAGCTCATGGTATAATATATAAAGGAATAAAACGGACTGGTTCATTATGTGATGCGGGAGCTTTTTCATTTTATCCAAGTAAAAATTTAGGGGCTTTGGGTGATGCCGGAGCTATTACAACTAATAATAAAGAATTGGCTGATAAAATACGCAAATTAAGAAATTATGGTATGGCATCTAAGAATATATTTGAATATAAAGGTACTAATTCTAGAATGGATGAAATACAAGCTGCTGTTTTATTAGAAAAAATGAAAGATTTAGATAATGAGAATAAAAAACGTAAATTAATAGCAAAGAAATATATAGATAATATCAAGAATCCTAAAATACAGCTTCCTGAATTTGATACAAAATGTATTTGGCATGTATTTCCAATTCATTGTGAACAAAGAAATGAGTTAAAACAATATTTGTATGACAAAGGTATTGAAACAGCTATACATTATCCAATTCCACCTCATCTACAAAAAGCTTATGAAGAATTAAATATAAAAATATATCCTAAAACAGAATGGATATATAATACTGAATTATCTTTACCTTGTAATTCTACATTAACAGATGAAGAAATTAATTATATAATAAAAGTTATAAACACATGGATATAGTATTTATTAATTCAACTTTAACTTTGAGTATTAAAATTCTTTCTAATAATAGCGAAAGATTGGGTATGTCTACTGCTTTTATAACTTCCGAAGCTTTTGATCAATTAGAAAGAGATGTACTTAAGATAAAACCTAAGATTTTAGCTATATCTTGGAATTTTAATGAAACTATTTATAAATTTTTATGTTTATCTTTAAAGAAAATTAAAAAAGTCTTGCCTGATACTAAAATTATAATCCATTCTTATGGAGCTACTTATGATTGGAAGAATCTATCTGAAATAGCTGAAATAGATTATATTGTTGGTGGTGAACCAGATAAAGCTTTGCCAGAATTATGTCAAAAGTTATTAAATAAAGAAAAGATTAATAAATTAGATTATTTAAATAATCCTTTACCTTCTTTTGAAAATTATGATTATGATAATAACTGGGTTTTAACAAATGGTATATTAGTAATAGCTACTAGTCGTAATTGTATTTATTGGAATAATAGATGTTGGTATTGTCCTTGTTATAAACTACCATATCGACAACTTGATTTAAATAAGCTAATAGAAGGGCTTAAAAATAATGTAGATTTTACTCAAGTAAAAAGAATTACTATTATTGATGCTGAAACTATGCCAGATACAATTAATAGGTTATATAAAGAGTTTCATAAACCTATACATGCTTTTATACTGTTTAAAGATTTATTAAAGCTGTCATCTGAATTAAAAAATTCTAATAGTAATTTTATATTTGGTAGTAATATCGAAAGAGAAGGCTTACATTCAAATGTAATATATAAACCCGAAGTAATTGATTTAGTATTAGATAAAGTTAAAGAAAATTTGACTGGTAATTGTATTAGTACTACAATACTAGTAAATTCAAAAGAAGATGAAGTAAATCATAGTGAGTTATTAAAGGTATTTGCTAAGTATAAAGATTTGATTAATCCTAATTTTTGTTATTATAGAAAAACACCTAGATTAACTACTGGAGAAGAAATACCAAATATTTATAAAAAATACGAAAGAAATCCCTATGTTTGGTTTGATTGTGTAACTAATATGGAGGATGCTTTATAAATGTATAATAAAAGAGATCTTATTTTATTTGAATTATGGAAAACTTGTAAGAATTATTGTACATTCTGTGTGGATAAGTTTATGGAAGAATCACCAGCTACTGTAAAACGCAATTTTGAGGTATTTAAAGAAAGAGCTAAAAATATACAAAATGCTTCCGCTGTCGGATTTTTGGGCGGTGAATTATTTGATGGATCTATTGAAACATTACAAATTAAAAAAGAATTTATTGAATTTTTAGATATATTAATAGAAAAGGTTAAAGAAGGTAATATAGGTACTTTATGCATAACTACGAATTTAATATATCCAGATACTACAGAAGTTAGATATTATTTGAGATATTTAATAGATAATGGAGTATCCGAAAGTAAAATATTAATAACTACTTCATATGATAATAAAGGTAGATTTAATAGACCTAATTCTGAAGACTGGTGGAGATTTAATGTAGAAGAATTAAAAAGATTATTTCCTAATATAACTTATCATTGCGAATTTATATTAACCGATAATTTATGTACAGCCACTTTAGATGGTAGTTTTGATTTAATTAAGTTTTTAAAGTGGTGGAATGGGTCTATTAATTTCAATCAGCCATACACTGGATTTAAATTTATGACAAAAGAAGAGTTTGAAAAAACATCACCCGGTTTTTTCTTGAGGCGTAAGAATTTTATTAATTTCTGTAAATATTTAAAAGATAATAATTTAATGGATATAACACAATTATTTATAGGTACTAATGCCGGTGATGAAACATTAATGACAAATGAAGACTATGGATCTGTAGTTATTAAATATAGAGAATTTGAAAATGATGCTATGGGTCGTGAAAAGAAAGATTTTGGTTATATAGATTCCGATAAAGATATATTTGAAGATATTAAACGAATAGCTCTGCAATAACTTTGGAAAAAAAGTTAATTTTTTGATAAAATCTTTAAAGTTCATATTATATAATAAGCAAAAGGTTAAATATGAAAGTATCTGTAATAACAGGAACATATAATCCTGGTCATTTAGTACATAAATTTATTGAATCTGTATTAAAGCAGACTCTTACTGATCTCGAGTTGATTATTATAGATGATTATAGTACAGATGGTACTAGAGAAGTTATTCAAGAATACGCAAAAAAAGATAATCGAATAAAAGTAATACTAAATGAAAAGAATTTGGGTATAAGTGATACATATAACAAAGGTTTAGCTTTAGCACAAGGCGAATATGTAAGCTTAGTAGATTCTGATGATTTTTTAGATCTTGATTTTTATGAAAAAATGTATAATTTTTCAGTTAAAAATAATTTAGATTTATGTTTGGGTTATTCTATTACACATTTTTATGGTTCGGTTGATTATTTACCTGCATATATATTTGGTAATGTTAATGATGGTCTTTGGGCACAATTATTTAAAAGAAAAACTTTGGTTGATAATAAGATAGGTTATAAAAATGTATTATTTGAAGATGTACAAATAACTAATGATGTTAAACAGATTCCTGGTGCTAGAGTAATGAAAATGGACTTAGAAGAAGCTTCATTTTATCATTATATTAGACATAATCATAATACAAGCAGTAGATATTATACAGATGAAGATAAGATAGATAAACCTGTTGAAACATTAGTAGAAATTTCGACAGATATTCTTGAAATGGAAAGAAGAATACGTTCAGATTTGGCTACTATGGAAGCTTTGAATTTAAGATTTATGAGATTGATGGATAAAGATATTTTAAAGAATTTATCAACCAAATCTTTGGATGAATTAAGAAGTATTCTTAAAGAAAAAACCCTTTTGGATAAATATTCAGAAGAAAATTTAAATGTAGATAACTTTAAGTTGATATAAAATGAAATTGGTATCTATACATGGATTAGAAAGTTGCTCAAATCATGATGCTACTATAGCATTGTTTGAAGATGGTATTTGTACTGTTTGTATGCCAGTAGAAAGAATAAGTAGAAATAAGCATGCTATTAATGAACCAGTAAATTTTGGCATTATAGAAGCAGTACTTATATATAGAAATTTAGGTATACAAGATATAGATTGTTGGTTAATACCTGAAACCTTCGATTATACGAGATATAATATAGATAAAAATAAAATAGTTATTACAGATGAAGCTAATCATCATTTAGCACATATTGCTGGATCATTTTATACATCCGATTTTGAACATGCTTGTTGTATATGTTGTGATGGTATTGGTGGTAGAGGTGAAGCAATTACTTTAGCACATGCAATTAGACAAGAGGGTATTAAAACTCTTAAATCGTTTGATTTTTGGCATTCATTAGGTGTATATTATGAAACGGCAGCTAATTTAGTTACAGGTAGATCTTCAGAAGGTAAATTTATGGGATTAGCTTCCTGGGGTAATGAAAAAGGCTTATTTCCTATTAAAATTGATGGTCATAATAGAGTTATTACTAGTGAAATATTAGAACGATTAAAATATAATAAAAATATTGAAAACCCCTCTTTACAAGATATAGAAGATGAATTAAAAGCATATTGGATAGATAACAAATATATTACAGGTGATTCATTTATTGAAAAAGCGGATTTTGCTTCAAAAGTACAAGATGATTTAAATAATATGATTTTACAATTAGCTAAAATGGTTAAGAAATATTATCCAGAAGAAGAAAATCTATGCTTATCTGGTGGTACTTTTCTTAATTGTACTTCTAATGGTTTATTGGATAAATCTGGCTTATTTAAAAATATATATTGTTTTACAGAACCTCACGATGAAGGTCAAGCAATTGGTAAAGGTTTGTATTATTTAGAAGAAGTATTACATCAAAAAACAAATTGTAATAATCTTAGTTGTTATTTAGGTCTTGATTATAGAATAGAAGATGTATATGAATATATAAATAAAGATGCTGTTATTGTAGAAAAATATAACGAAGAAAAGATTATAAACACTTTAAGAAATAATGGTGTAATTGCTTGGTATCAAGGTAGATCAGAAGTAGGTCCTAGAGCATTATGTCATAGATCTTTGTTAGCATCTCCTCATACAATTGATATATTTACTAAGTTAAGTATAAATATTAAAGGAAGAGAATCTTATAGACCTTTAGCTCCGGTCTGTAATGATAATAGATATACCGAAATATTTGATGATCCAAATCCCGAAAATTTATCACAATATATGCTCAAAACAGTATTGGTTAAAGAAGAATGGCGTGATAAATTGCCTTCTATTACGCATACTGATAATACAGCAAGACCACAATATCTCAAAAAAGAAATAAATCCTAGGTTATATAGATTGATGGATGATTATTATGAAGAAACAGGTATTCCTTGTTTAATTAATACTTCTTTAAATGCTAAAGGAGATCCGATTATAGAAACACCTAAAGATTTGATAGATTTCTTGAGAAAAAACCCACTTGTCGATTATTGTGTATTTAATGGTCAATATATTGTTACAGTAAAGGATAAAGAATGTCTTTAAATAATATTCAATTTGAACTTTGGAAAAATTGTACGAATGGATGTAACTTTTGCTTTAACAAAGGTCTTCCTTGTTCATCTGAAGAAGATAAAATTAGAATATTAAAAGAAGTAAGATACAAATTAGTAAGACTTAATTATGATTATTATGATAAAATTGGTTTTATCGGTGGTGAGTTATTTGGTAATCAAATAGAAGATGAAGAGGTATTTAGAGAGTTTTTTAAGCTATTCGAATTATGTATATATTTATTACAAGATAAGAAAATTAATCAAATAAACTTTACATCTAATTTATTAGCAGAAGATAATAGCAAAATGTATCAAATACTAGATATGATTAAATTATCTGGTTTATTAAATAGATTTGAATTGTGTACTTCTTATGATAGTAAATATAGATTTAATACAGAAGAAAAAGAAAGAATATGGCATTATAATATGCTATATATTAAACAAAATTATTCTGACTTACAAACACATGTTGAAATATTACCCACTCAAGATTTTTGTGAAAAATGTTTATCGGGTGAATTTAATTATGAATGGTTTAAAGAAACCTATGATTCTGCAATAGATTATAGTGATCTTAATAGTGGTTTTTACTATAAAGATAAGTTTGAAATGGAAGAGCATGTTTCGGGCTTTTTTCCAAAACGAGCAACTTTTTTGAAATGGGTTAAGACTGGTTTAGAAAATAATTGGTTTAGAATAGAAGATATATGTAATTATAATATTTTCTTTAACGAGCTATATATGCTTGATAATACAAATCATTTTATTCAATATATTAGACATGGACATGATAAACAACTTCCATATGGAAGAATAAACCAATCAGATTATATTGATTCGGATATTCTAATGTATGATGATTTACAAAGAATAAAGGATACAATGCATGGCTAAGACTATTTTAATTACAGGTGGCGCAGGTTTTATAGGATCTAATTTTGTTCCTTATTTTTGTAATAAGTATCCTGAATATAATATTATTAATTTAGATAATCTTACCTATGCTAGTAATTTAGATAGTTTAAAAGAATGTGAAGCTTTACCTAATTATAAATTTATAAAAGGTGATGTTTGTGATAAAGAATTAATATCTCAGTTGTTTAAAGAATATGATATAAGAGGGGTAATTCATTTTGCAGCAGAAAGTCATGTAGATAATTCAATAAATAATCCCGAATTATTTCTTAAAACAAATATACAAGGTACTTTTAATTTATTGGATAGTGCATATAAATATTGGATGGAAGGTCCAAGTATAGTAAAACAAGGGTATGAAGATTGTAGGTTTCATTATATTTCGACAGATGAAGTATATGGAGCTTTGGGGGAAACTGGATCTTTTTCTGAAACAACACCGTATGCACCGACTAATCCATATTCAGTAAGTAAAGCCAGCGCAGATTTATTAGTTCAATCATATTTTAAAACATTTGGATTAAATACAACAAAATCTAATTGTTCAAATAATTATGGTCCAAATCAACATAAAGAAAAACTGGTTCCTCGTGTAGTTGAACTAGCATTAACTGAACAGCCTATTACTGTTTATGGCACAGGTAAAAACGTAAGAGATTGGTTATATGTTTTAGATCATTGTAAAGCAATTGATTTAATATATCATACAAGTAAGCCGGGTGAAACTTATAACATTGGTTGTAATAATGAAATAAACAATTTAACTATTATTAAAATTATTTGTAATATATTAGATGAGTTAAAGCCTAGGCAGAAAGGTAAATATGAGGATTTAATTATATTTACTAAAGATAGAGTAGGACATGATTTTAGGTATGCTATAAATGCAATTAAAATTAGAAATGAATTGGGATGGAAACCAGAAGCAAGCTTTGATGAAAGCATTAAAAAAACGGTTGAATGGTATGTAAAAGGAGTAACTCATGATTCCTTTGTTTAAAGTTTTTATGCCAGAAGATGTTGATAAACCTTTATTGGAAACTTTACACAGTGGTTTTATTGGTGAAGGTCCTAGAGTATTGGAGTTTGAAGAGCTGCTTAAAAAGTATCTTCAAACAGAAAATGTATTAACTACTAATTCTGGTACTTCTGCTTTACATCTTGCTTATCATATGATTATAGGTAATACTAAGCTTAAAAGAGTTTTAACTACACCTATTACTTGTACTGCTACTAATAATCCTATTGTTCTTAATGGTGGAAAAATTGGTTGGGTAGATGTAGATCCGATTACTGGTAATATTACATCACAAACATTAAAAGAAGCTCTGGATTATTATTATGCAGATGCAGTTTCTATAGTACATTGGGGTGGAAATCCTTGTGATATAGAAGAAATTTCAAATATATGTAAAGAACATGATCTTAAATTAGTAGAAGATGGTGCACATTCATTGGGTATGGAATACAAAGGTAAACCTTTTGGATATTATTCAGACTTTGCTATGCACTCATTTCAAGCTATTAAACACATTACGTGTGGTGATGGTGGTTGTTTAATTTGTAAAAATAAGGAAGATTATGAAAGAGCTAAGCTTTTAAGATGGTATGGTGTAGATAGAACAATCAGAGAAGGTATAGATCTTAGATGTGAATTAGATATTCCAGAAGCAGGTTATAAGTTTCACATGAATGATCTTGCTGCAACCATTGGCATTAAAAGTTTTAAATATTTAGATGAAATTGTAAATAAGCATAGAGACAATGCTAAATATTATGATTCTATATTTGAAGGTAAGATTAAATATGTACCAGAAAATCCAAATGGTAAATCGTCTTATTGGTTATATACTATTCATGTAGAAAATAGAGATGAATTAATGTGGAAATTGAAAGAAGAAGGTATTATGACATCTAAAGTACATTCTAGAAATGATACTCATAGTATGTTTGCTGAGTTTAAAAGAGATTTGCCTGGAGTTGAATCTTTTAATAGAACACATCTTTGTATTCCTGTTGGTTGGTGGATTACAGAACAAGATAGAGAATATATAGCCAAAAAAGTATTAGAATATGCAAAATAGGATTTAATTATGGCAATGATACAATATGATCTTTGGAATAACTGCTCTAATCAATGTGATTTTTGTTTAATATATAGAAAGCGTATATTAAACAAAGAAGAAATGATCCAAAGAATTGATCAAATTATTGAAAATATAGATTATGTTGGAGAAAGGTGGAAAACACAATTCTCTGATGGTATTTCTTTATTAGGTGGTGAATTATATTTTATTACAGATCCAGATGTACAAAATAAGTTTATGGAATTAATTGATCATATTATAGATAAAATATTATTACCAAATAAAGATAAATGCTGTAAATATTCGACAGTTACTAACGGTATATATAAACCAGAGTTTTTATTTAGAGTAATAGATCATATTGTAGAAAGAGCAGGTATTCAATTTGTAGATGTTAACTTTTCATATGATTTAAAATATCGTTTTCATAGTGAAGAATCTAGATTGTTATGTTTAGATAATATGCGTAAGTTTTCAGAAAGATATAATTATCGTATCGGTGCTCAAATGGTTGTAACTAGTTATTTAATAGATATGATTAATAATAAAGAGTTTGATATAAGCGAATTTCAAAATAAAATAGTACCAAATTCCATCGTTGAATTTTTATATCCCCATGAAGTGCATACTGGTAAAGTATTAGATGATTTTCAATTTACTAGAGACAAATTTATTAAGTTTCTTAAGTGGTTAAAAGCTAATTATTTTGAAAATTTTATGAATTATTATTATTCTATAACTAATTCATCTATATTTAAATATACAGGTCTTTATATTAATGAAGATTGGAGCATGGAGATAGAGCCAAAATTATCGGATGGTAAAGAAATTATAAATCCAGATTGTGGACATTCTGTATTATACCAATGCTATAAAGATTCAAACAAATGTATACTTTGTGATATTACAAAAATTAAAGATACTTTAAAAAATTAATTTGTTCTATTATATAAAGGAGATTTTATGGCAGAACCATATATTTTATCTATTAATGAAGGTATCCACGAAGCTTCCGTAACCCTGCTAAAAGGTATAGAGCTTAGAGTATTTGTAGAACAAGAAAGACATTCTCGATATCGCCATCATATTGATGGAGTTGTTACTTCAGATGTAATTTATAAGGTATTAGAAACCGAAGATATAACGCCTGAGCAAATTGAATATTTTTGTTATTGTAATTTAACTGACTTTCAAGATATTTCTGTTGGATCAAATACAGGTTTATTAACATTAAAACAAATTGTGGGTGCAAGAGAATTTGATACTCGATGGACAAATGTTAAATTTGCTGCGATTAATAGATCTAATCATCATGAACAGCATTGTGCAGCTTCGTTTTATGCTTCTGGCTTTGATTCGGCTTTAGGTTTAGTAGTTGATGGTTCTGGTGATATGGATGATTCAATTACTTTATTTAAATGTTCAAAAAAAGATGGTATTATTGAATTAAAGAAATACGCTAGAAAATATTCTTTGGGTGATTTATATTCAGAAGCATCTAAAGCAATGGAATTAGGTAATAATGCTGAAGGTAAATTAATGGGTTTAGCTTCATATTATAAAAGTGATTGGGATTATTCTAATTTTGATAAAGAAACTAAAGAAATGAAACACGAAAATTTATTTAGTTGGTATTTAACTCAGCATCCGTATCCTTTTGAATCGAGATTAAAGGATCCTATTCATTACATACGAGCGGCAGGTGAAGTTCAAGCTTTATTTAATAATACATTGCTAGATTTAACTGAATACCTCAAATCTTTTGATCCAAATGAAGAAAATTTAGTTATTGCAGGTGGTTGTATGCTAAATTGTTCAGCAAATGCAGAAATTGAAAAACAAGGTTTGTTTAAACATATTTATTGCTTTCCTGCTACAAATGATGCAGGCATTTCTTTGGGCGCAGCTTATTTGAATGCAGCTAAATTAATAGAAAATTTAGAAACAAAACGTATCGAGCACGTTTATTTAGGTGTAAATTATCCACGCTCTAAAACGCCTTTGAGATTAAGAGAAATTAATACAAATTTATTAAAAGATTATAATATACAAGAAGTTGTGGATGATTTAGTTGAAAATTGTGTAATAGCTTGGTATCAAGGGAGATCTGAGGCAGGTCCAAGAGCCTTGGGTCATCGGACATTGTTAGCTTCACCTCAAAATAGAGTAACTTTAGATTTTATTAATAAAGAAATCAAAGGTCGTGAAGCTTTTAGACCATTAGCTCCAATTGTTTTAGATAAGTATTACTTGGATATATTTGAAGATCCCAATCCAGAAAATTTATCGCCTTTTATGCTTAAAAATGTAGTGATAAAAAAAGAATGGAGGCATAAAATACCAGCAGTATGTCATATTGATAATACAGCACGACCTCAGTATTTAAAAAGAGAAGTAAATCCAGAATTGTATGATTTAATTGAAGCTTTTTATGAAAGAACAGGTATTCCTATGCTTATAAATACTTCGTTGAATGGAAAAGGTGAACCTATTGTTGAAACTTTTGCTGATTTAATGAGGTTTTTAGAATATCATGGCGAAGTTATATATGCAATAGTTAATGGTAAAAAAATTCTTAGTCCACGAATTGTTAATAATTTAGGTGGTAAGTAATTATGTCTATGGTTCAATATGGTTTATGGTCAAACTGTACAAATAGCTGTGATTTTTGTCTGTTAATGGATCGAGAATATAAAACAGTTGCTAAACGGTTAAATATGATAGCTTCTGTACGGGAAAATATTAAAACAATTGACTGGAAAAATCAATTTTCAGATGGCATTTCTTTATTAGGAGGAGAGATTTATTATACAGAATCTGAAGAGGTTAAAAAAGCTTTTTTAGAATTAATTGAAGATATAATTAATATTATAATTCTTCCTAATAAAAAAGCTATCTATTCAACTGTTACTAATGGTATTTATGATTCTAAAATATTACTAGAACCTACATTAGATTTATTTAAAAAATATGATTTGTTGGATCAAGTAAACCTTAATTTTTCATGGGATCTTAAATATAGATTTCATACAGAAGAAAGTTTACAATCTATGATAAAAAATACTAATTTAGTATATGATAAGTATGGTATGATACCTCTTGTTCAAACTTGTTTAACACAATATTTAATAGATGCTCATTTAAATGGCACTTTTAACTTGTTTGATTATCAAAAAGCTAATTTTCCGCATACAGAATTATCTTTATTATATCCACACAAAATAAATACTGGAAAAGAAGTGCCTGATTTTTTCTTCACTAGAGAATCATTATTTAGGTTTATAAAGTATCTCAAAAGTATAAATCAAAATGAGATAGTACAAAGATTAATCCAATCAGTTACTAATTCTTCACAGTTTAAATATACTGGTTTATGGAATAGAGATACGTTATATTATAAAAATAAAACAAAGAAAGAGTTACACCAAAAACCAACCCTTGAAAATAAACAAATCTTAACAGAATGTGGACATTCTCAATTATATAGATGTTATGCAGATAGTGATAAATGCATGCTGTGCGATTTATTAAAGGTATTATAATGAAAATAACAGATAAATCTATTATGTTTGAACCTTGGACAGAATGCAATAATCTTTGCAAATTTTGTTATTTGGGACAAGTTAATAGAAATACACCAGATGAAAAGAAAATTGAAAATGTTAAAAAAATAATGTCATTAATAGATGAGCATTTTACTGGAATAGATGAACAGTATAAAGCTTTGGGATTGATTGGAGGAGAATTCTTTCAAGGGCAAATGAAAAATCCCGAAGTAAAAGCATTATTTTTTGAAATGTGTAAAAAAGTATTTGATTTGATAGAAAAGGATATTATTAGAGACTTTTGGTGTTATTGTACATTGACAATAGGAGATCAAGAAGATCTATATAAGTTAATAGATCTATTTGATAAGACTGTAACAGATAAAGAAAAGCATCATTTTTGGATTCTTGTTTCTTATGATACATATGGCAGATTTTATGTTCCAGGAAGAGAAGAAAACTGGAGTAAACATATGCTAAATTTACAAAAATATTCATTTATAAGATTTAATGTAACTAGTATATTTTCTCAAGACTTCTGTGAAAAAGTACTATCTGGAGAATTAGATTTAATTGCTTTTCAAAAGAAATATAAAACACATTTTTTCTTTAAACAGCCGACTGCTTCTATGGATTTTGATTATAACGAGCCTTTTGCTAAAATACATCCTAATTGGTTTGTTAAAAGAAAAACATTCTTAGATTTTTTGGTTAAATTAAAGAAAGAAAGTAAAGATTTATTTGATAGCGTATTAAATATTGAACAAAGAGCAGATGATATTGTACAAAGTGTATCCGATTTTGTACCAACACATAGGGATAAAGAGACTTGGGAAGAAACTGATATGGAACCAAATCCTAAATGTGGTCATGTAACATATTATAAATGTTATGCAGATTCAGATGAATGCTGTTTGTGTGATTATTTGAAAATTAAAAATCAAGATATGGAGTAATAAAATGAGAAAAAGTATACAGTTTGAACTTTGGCATGAATGTAATAATCTTTGTAAAATGTGTTTTTTAGGTTTAGAAAATAGAATTACTCCAACAGAAACAAAACTTCAAAGTCTTAAAGATGCCATAAAAGGAGCTAAAAGCTTCGAAGGAGATGTTATTGCTATTATTGGAGGAGAATTTTTTCAAGGACAAATAGCTGATTCTGAAGTACATTTATTATTTTATGATTTTATAAAAATTGTTATTGATAAATTAAATAATAATGAAATTGAAGTAGCTTGGGTAACTGCAACTTTAACAGATAAAACACCAAAAGACTTAATTGAGTTTCTTAATTTTGTAAAAGAAAACTGGAATGGTAATGGAGAATTATTAATTTGTACTTCATATGATACAATTGGTAGGTTTCATACAGAGCAAAAGAAATTAAACTGGGAAGAAAATATGCAATTAATTCAACAAATAGAACCTAGAATTGGATTAAATACTACCATGATTTTAACAAACGATTTAATTAAAAAATATTTAAACAATGAAATAAACTTTTTAGAGTTTACTACTAAATATAACACAGGTTTAATGATAAAACATCCAAATTCTGGCCCATATAAAAATTTACAAGATATGGAAAAAGCTTTACCGGGTTTTGTTCCAGAAAGAAAGAAAGCTTTGCATTTCTTTAAAAAATTAAAATTAAAAGAGCCTTATATTTTTGATATTTGTGTATTTAATGTAAATAGAAGAGCTGATGAATGTATAAAAAGAAATAATAATGGTTATAGCTATATAGATCTTAGAGATAAGCTAGGTACAAACGAATATGCATTAGAAGATGAAAGAAATCAAACAAGAGAATGTGGACATTCTACATTATATCAGTGTTATATAGATTCTGATGCATGTATGAAATGCGATTTTTTAGCTATTAGGGATGAATAATGTCTGATTTTTCTATGCAAATTGAATTATGGACTGAATGTAACAATTTTTGTGAATTTTGTTACTTAGGTGAAGCAAATAAATTTGTACCAGATGAAATTAAATTGCATAATATTGCAAGAGCTAGCGAAATTATAACAGATTATTTTAGTACGCATGATGAAAATATAAAAGCCATTGGATTTCTAGGTGGTGAATTTTTCCAAGGTCAAATGAAAAACCCGAAGGTTAAAAAAGCTTTTTATAATTTATGTAAACAGGTATTTGATTTAATAAATGCAAATAGAGTACAAGATTTTTGGTGTTATTGTACTTTAACTATTGGTGATCAAGAAGACTTATACACATTAGTTGAATTATTTAATAATACTATTATAGATAAAGATAAACATCATTTTTGGATTCAAGTATCTTATGATCAAAAAGGTCGTTTTACTTTACCTGGTAAATTTGAAAATTGGAATAAACATTTATTAAAACTTCAGCAATACTCTTTTACTCGTTTTAATATTACAAGTATTATGACAGAGCCTTTTCTTCAGGCTGTGTTAAATAACGAATTAAATTTAACTGAATTTCAAAATAAATATAAAACTACTTTCTTTTTAAAGCAAGCAAATTGTATTACAGATACTCTTAAACAAGAAACTGCACAAAAATTACCTTGGTTTTTTCCTAAACGTAAAACATATTTAGCTTTTTTACAAAAACTTAGATTAGAAAATCCAAATCTTTTTGATAATTTATTAAATATTACATTGAGATCAGATTATATGTATAGCCAATTAGATGATACTGATTTAAGCGAAGGTTTAAATATACGTAATAAAGAAACTTGGGAAGAATATGGATCTGAAGTAATACAAAAATGTGGGCATAGTGTAAATTATCAATGCTATGCCGATTCTGATGCATGTATGTTGTGTGATTATTTTAAAGTAAAAGAAGAGGGCTTTTAAAAGCCCTTATTATTTAGATTCCAAATATTCATCTAATGAAATATAATCAGGATCTTCTGTAAAATCATATTTATAAATTATATCTTTATTATTTTTATAAATATTTGCAAATTCATCATACAATATATCTTCTTTGCCTTCTAATTCAGATATACTTTCTTTTGGAGGTAAACACATAATTAATTCATATTTTAATCCAAGAGCTTCTGCTTTAATCCGTAATTCTTGATCAAATTCTTTCCAATCTTTATATGGTGAAGGATGACCTTCTACATTCGCAGCAGCTTCTTCAGATAAATGCAATCTTTCTATAACAAAATTAGATCCATAGGCATGTGCATTATGAAAAGCGAAGTTTATTAATTCTTTTTCATAACCAACAATTGGAAAATTCCATCTTTTAACATGGTAATAATTAAATTTATATTTTGTAGCTAAATGTAATGCCAAAGTAGTTTTACCTGATTCAGAAGGTGAATCTACCACAATAATATGCTTTTGTAAAGGCTTCATTATTTTTCTCCTATTTTTAAATCTTTGTAATCAAATGCTTTTGTTAATCTAGATCCTGTTAACATACCATTAGCAAAATAATTGTGATATTTTTTGGTGGTAATTTTATAGTGTTTTACTTCTTCTTGAATAGTTTCATGTGAAAGTAATTCTAACATTTCACCTTTTTCATTTATAGTATGATCACCAATATTCCATCTGTCCATATAAACAAAGCAATTATCTTCTATATTATAGAATCTGTGTCTATGTACAGTTTTTACTTGATAATTATTGGAGAATTTCCATAAATCATATTTTATATAAGATTTATTTTTATCTTTATCTGTAAATATGACTTCATCTTCTATGTATTCGCCAGTATCTGTATTTATTGATAGTACTTTATCACCAATTTCTATTTCATCTAAGCGTTTAATAGATCTATCAAACATTGTAACTAATGTATCGCCAGTTAGACAGCTAATGCTAGGATTAATCCAATGATCACCACCACCAAGAGTTTTCATCATTGTTGGAATATCTGTAGTATCACCTTGACTATATCTAGCATATCCACTTCTATATCTAGATGAAGTAATGAATAACCCATCAATAGGATTAGATTGCCAAGTAGACACACGTTGTACTACTTTTTTTGTTGTATCTATTCCTGTTGTATAATCAATAGGTAAATATATAGTATCTCCTACTTCTGGATCAGCTGATGAAGTAAATACATATTCTTCACCTACTCCGGAATTATCATAAAGATTAATTATATCTAATTTCCAGCAATAATAAGTTGTTGGTTTATTAGTAAAAGTAATATATAAGCCTGTAGTACCTGATTGTGGCATAGCTACTATATTTCCGGTATTATCAGAGCATAAATCATAAATAGCAGGTAAAGTAAGATGTGTATTTTCAACTATCCAATTTTCTGCATCAACCGATCTTGCAAAATAATTACCAGAAACATTATAAAATACGTTATCTGTTACACATAAATTTGTAGTGGGTCTTAAGTTTAAAGATTGATCAATATAATTACTACTACCTTGAAGAGTTGCTGTTGAATCCCATCTACGAATACATCCATCTCCAGTATATATACAAGCAAATATACCATTTGCATATGCTGATTTTATTATCCAATTACCATTTTGACTTTGGCCATTTCCTGATCCATCTGTCCAACTAACACCATTATCAGTTGAATATACAGCTCCTATAAGATTGATATATATATAAGTACTAAATGCTACCCATGTTCCATTACCATAAGCTGCTTCATGAAAAGTTGGACCATCTGCATGAGTAGTCACCGGAGTTGACCAAGTTACACCATTTGTTGAATAACTTGATTTATAATGGGATATGGCGATGAATCGATCTTCACCAAATGTAACACCATACCAAGTATCTTGCTCTGGCGATGTAATCGTTGTCCAGCTTGTCCCGTCTGTTGAATATAAGAAATATTCACCTCCAGTATTATTATTTTTAGCAGAGGTTATTACAAATTTACCATTTCCATATGCAATACCCCACCAATGTTCAGCTGTGGGTAATGTAATAGCTGTCCAATTAATACCGTCTGTTGATCGAAGAGCTGCAGTATGCATTTCCATATTATTACATAAAACTGCAACCCATATTCCACGGCCATAGGCTACATTATACTTTCCTTCCGTAGGTAATGTAAAAGTTTGATATCTTGCATAAGCGAGTTCAAATGTATCATTAGCAACTTCTCCCACTGCTTGATTAGTATCATTGCCTTCATTATTATATAAATACATACCAAAAGCAGGTGTTCGTATAGGAGTAAATAAAGTACTAAGCGAATCTGTTAAAGTAGTTTCATCAGTCCAACCAAATAAATGTTCACCGCCCGGAGGAGTTTGTGTATATGTTGAAACATTATAGTCCGGCATTTTATTCTCCCAAGCTTAAGTTTTTATAGTCAAAATTTTGTGTTAATCTAGAACCAGTAAGTATTCCATTTGCAAAATAATTATGGTATTTTTTAGTTGTAATTTTATAATGTTTAACTGTTTCGTTAATTGTTTTATGCTCAATTAATTCTATTAAATTGCCATTTTGATCTATTGTATGATCTCCAATTCTCCATCTATCCATATAAGTAAAACAGTTATCTTCTACATTATAAAAACGATGTCTATGCACTGTTTTTACAAAATAATCATTAGAAAATGTCCATAAATCATACTCAGTATGTGATTTATTTTCATCTTTGTCTGTAAAGACTACTTCGTCTTCTACTAATTTACCTGTACTTGGATTTATAGATAATACTTTATCTCCGACTTCTATCTCATCTAATCGTTTAATAGATCTATCGGACATAGTTACTAAAGTATCACCTGTTAAGCAAGTTTTATAATCATATATTGTCAAAGAAGCGGGTTGACTTATATCTGTGATAGTTACAGTTTGACCATCTACACTGCAATTTACAGTATTTACCATTACTGGTGCAATAGTAGAACCTGATGAGTTTTGACTAAATCTAAGATATTTCGTACAATATAGCATTGTAAGATTAAATGTTTGTAATCCTAATAAATCTAAGGTATTAGAACCTGCATTTGCTGTACCATTATAAGTACCCACATAATAATTATCATATTGATCAGTATAATCTGAATATTTACCAGGAGCTTTAGTTATAGTAATACTTAATGTATTTGTTGAAGTATTAACTAAAGGTAAAGAAGCTTCGAATTCAAATACCATATCATTATTAATATAAGTTCCTCCGTATGTCATATTACCTAGTACAAAATTATTATAACTTGAACTACTAGTAAATAACAAATATTTATCTGTAGTAGGACTATTACCATTTATCCAAAAGCGCTCACCTGTTTCAATTGTATCTTTACTAACAATTGTACCCAATCTTGTAATTTCAGAAGTAGCTGCAGAAGTAGATAAACTACCACCTCTATATAAAGTAGCACCAATAGCCATATTATATGTCAAAGGCATATTAGAAAGTAATAATGCATCTCCAGAAGTATAACAATATAAATGAGTATATATTTTATTGCTTTCAACCATAGCCGGTACTAAACTAGAAAGAGCACTTCCTTCATTATTATATAATGTACTATTTACAGTAACAGAAGTTGTATTAGAATACATTGTTAATGGAGAATTATAACAAATAAAATCACCAGAAGAATCACGCGTAAAGCTCATTATATATCTCCATTACTTTGACATTGCCCAGTTGATTGTTACTGTAGTACCTATGTTAAATGTTTGTGTTCCATTATTAAAATTAACAGTAGTACTATCTACTGTAAATGAACAAGAAGTAGATGAACTTAATAAAAATGAATTTCCAACTAATACATAACCAGAACCCTGTGATGTATATACTATAGATAATGTATGCGTTCCTTCTGTAAGTAATATATGATTATCATATGTAGTATATGTAGTTCCATCAACAGTAAAAGAATTTATATTATTACCTCTATAAAAAGATACAACATATGCAGCGGGAGATTCGCTTACTTCAATGCTACCTTGATTAACTGCACTTACTATATACCCTGTATCTATATCATTTTCATTATATAAATGCATACCTACAGTAGGAGTAGCCGAATGAGTATAATAAGATATAGTACCACCGAGAGTTTTATCTTTAGATGTATCTCTGTTAAAAGTTACGGTTACTGCAGGCATTTAATTTTCCTTTATACTATTAAACTGGTCCGCTAGCCATCATTGTAATAGCTGAAGAACTCATAGTATCTACATAGGTTTCTCCCATTTCTCTAATACCATCATATAATGTCCAACTCATTATAGAGCCCTGTGTATTACCATAAGAATTACCATATTCATCAAATAATTCGCTATAGCTTGATCCACTTATTGAAGGATTAGGAGTAGTTGTATATATTGTAGTAACAGGTTTAGAACTATCACCATCTTCATATGCAAACTCACCAGATTGTATTGTCCATGCATATAATTGTGTAGTTGGTGTAGTTTCAGTCCATTTATATAGATTAACGCCTACTCTATTTTCATCAGTCCATCCATATAAATTTTCACCAGCAGCTGGAGCGGGGATTTCAGACATATAAATATCCTTATTTTTCTTATAATTAGAACTGTAATATAAGTATTATTATTAAAAAAGCTAGATTATTTCAATAAACTATTAGTTCTATATAGATAATAACCTCTTCAGATTGGAAAATTATCTGAAAATAATTAATTTATGGTTTTACTTTTGTAATTCTATATATTATATTAAGGTTATCAAAAGAAACATGAAAGCAAACTTTGTTTTCCTCTGTTTAAAACATTGTAAATCGGTTAAACTATTAAGGCCCTGTGGCGGAATTGGTAGACGCTGCAGACTTAGATAAAAATTTGTGATTGCCAAAAAAGTAGTTCTATATAATAAGGAGTTAATCTTTATGAAAAATAGAATTACTGATGAAGAAATAATAGCAATTACAAATGAATCTCAAACCATGGTTTTAGCTGCTAAAAAATGTAATATACCATTTAGTACATTTATTAGATATGCTAAAAGATTAGGTATTTATAAACCTAACCAAGGTGGAAAAGGTATTAAGGAAGATTACAAACGTAAAAATCATATATCCACTAAAGATATATTGGTTGGTAAATATCCTGAATATCCAACATATAAATTAAAGCTTAGATTAATAGATGAAGGAATTAAAGCTGATAGATGTGAAAAATGTGGTTGGTGTGAAAAATTAGAAAGTAGTAAATATACTCCATGTGAATTGCATCACATTGATGGTAATCCAAAAAATCATTTGTTATCTAATTTAATTATATTGTGTCCAAATTGCCATTCCTTAACCGAATCTTATAGATTTAGAAGAGGTAAGAGAAAATGAGCAATAAGATAGGAAACTTCTTATTGAATGCTGTCAAATTCGGTGAAAGGTTTTATAATCCCAACGCCGAGCGAAGCCTAGAAATAGGAACGTGTAGAGACTTAATGGCAGCCACCTAAGTAAAAATATATGGTGAAGACAAAGTCCAGACTACAAACAAGAAATTGGTAGTGAAAACTATAGTAGTAAGAAAATCTGTTGCTGGTTAAACGGCGTACCGGTTCAAGTCCGGTCAGGGCCACCATAAAGTTTCATCGCGGAGTAGAGCAGTCCGGTAGCTCGACAGGCTCATAACCTGTAGGTCATAAGTTCAAATCTTATCTCCGCAACCAAGTTTGTGCAAAGCATCGGTATGCAGGGAGAGTTAATCTCCTTATCCTAGGTTGTTCAGGTTCAACTCCTGATTGCACAATATATCAAAGTTGAGTATTGAGTAGAATTAATTTGAAGAAGTCTAAATATTATGTTTTGTGCATTTGTTCCTTTTGTTTTATGATTTCGGGTGCACTTCTTCAGGAGAATAAATTAATTGAAAAATAAACTCTGTGTTAGGATACTAATGAAAGCCTAACATTTGGATTGATAGCTCAGTTGGTAGAGCAACTGACTTTTAATCAGTGGGTCCAGGGTTCGAGTCCCTGTCAGTCCACCAAGTTATTGCCTGTGTAGCACAGTTGGTAGTGCATCTGATTTGTAATCAGAGGGTCGGCAGTTCGAGTCTGTCCACAGGCACCAGAAATTAGTAGGTAATCGTAGTATAGAGATAAAAGCCTTGATCCGTATATCGACAAGCAAAAAAGTTCGGCGCCGTAGTCAGTAAAGGGACCTACTAGTAAGTTTAGAACCTATATAATATATTAAGCATGTCTATGCAGTTTGGCTGGTCCTTCCTCAAATGTTTATATTTGAGTGGTTCTAAAGGGGTATAATCAGTTATATCCCTTTCTTAAATTCTTGGGGTTGTAGCTCAGTTGATAGAGCACCTGATTTGCATTCAGGGGGTCGTGAGTTTGAGTCTCATCAGCTCCACCAAGATTGGGTAAGTAGTTCAGTTGGTTAGAATGTCGCTCTGATACAGCGAAGGTCGAAGATTCGAGTTCTTCCTTACCCACCACTATTTTTTTAAAAGGAGTTTAATGTGAACTTAATGGCAAATTGTAAAAATACTAAAATTCAAGGTTCAATTGGATTAGGTCAAGCAATTGCATATTTTACAAAGACTGGTTATACTGTATCTATTCCATTAAATGATAGCCAAGATTATGACTTAATAGTAGAAATAGATGAAAAGTTATATAAAGTACAAGTTAAAACAACAACTATAAAAGGAAAAAGTGGATATTACCAGCCTTATATTCGCCAAACTTGTAAAAATACTAAACGAAATTATACAAAAGCTGCAACTGCTTTAAAATATGATTATTTGTTTGTAACAACAGATAATTTACAAAGTTGGTTTATTCCAAAAAAAGTAGTTAATCATATAAAAACTTCTTTTGTATTAAATGCGGATTTTGATAAATATAAAGTTTAGGGCGGGCGCCGAAGTCGGAGAGTCGGGGCGCACTGTAAATGCGTTGCTTTTAGCTGAGTTGGTTCGACTCCAACCCCTCCCACCACAAATGAAATCCTAGAACAACTGCTATGACATCTTAGTAATGTTATCAGCTCTAGGTAAAGATATAAGGGGATGAATTAGATTCGACAGTATATTTTTTACTGGACTCGGTTTCAATACCGACATCTCCACCATAAAGTTTGGTGATATTTAGTTTATTACGAATAGAACATTTGGTACTAGACCAAAAGAAGCATAAGGGACATTGCAATATCACCGGTACAGTTTACTAAATAATTACAAAAGATTATTTAATTGACTGGCATGAAAAATGAACCAGCGAACGATAACTATAAATTAAGTGCAATAGCCGCTTGATTTAAATAAAGTTATCAATCGGAGCTGGGTAGAGCTTGGCAACAGAATCTACCAAACTTATCTGCGGGCTTAGCTCAATTGGTTAGAGCGCTTGCCTGTCACGCAAGAGGTCACGGGTTCAAGTCCCGTAGTCCGCGCCATCTGTTCATGTATCCTCTTTACATGAATTTCGGGTTTGATAGTCCCCGTCAGCTTGTACTCTTACAAGTCAGTAATCTAAATTCGGGATCTAGTCTATCATTCTCCGCTTGAGGTAAAGTTCCATAAGTAGGAAAAAGATCTCTTTTGTACTGCTGATTGGACACCTTATCCGAACATCACAGAGTTCAGCTAGTGATGTTCGACTGAACATAATAGCAATCTGATGGTGTAGAGATTAGCACGGTAGAGATACAGGGTTGGTTTGAATCCAATAAGATTGCTATTTTAAATCACTTTATAATCGAAAACGGAAGTGATATTTTCTGGGCCTTGACCAATGGTCGAGGATCTGCCGAGGCTTTTGATGCTATTGAGCCAGCGTATGTAAATCAAAGCATCTTTTATTGGCGTGTAGCTCAACGGCAGAGCTTTCGGCTGTTAACCGAATGATTGTCCGTTCGAATCGGACCACGCCAGCCAAAGTTTTTTTGCTCCCATCGTATAGCGGTTAGTACTATGGACTTTCATTCCATCAACACCAGTTCGAATCTGGTTGGGAGTGCCAATTTATTGAGGCGTAGTTTAATGGTAGAACCCGGGATTTTGGTTCCCGTTATCTTGGTCCGACTCCGAGCGCCTCAACCAATGAAACGAGGGTGTTTAGCTCAGTTGGCTAGAGCATCTGCTTTACACGCAGAGGGTCAGGAGTTCAAGTCTCTTAACACCCACCATGTTATACGGGTGTAGCTCAATTGGTTAGAGCGCAACCTTGCCAAGGTTGAGGTTGTGAGTTCGAGACTCATCACCCGTACCAATGGACAGATGGTAGAGTGGCTGAATACACTGGTCTTGAAAACCGGCATACCAGCAATGGTATCGGGGGTTCGAATCCCTCTCTGTCCGCCACCATTTGGAAGTATGGCACAATGGTACTGCAGCTGATTACTAATCAGCCGACCGAAAGGTCTTGGGAGTTCGAATCTCTCTACTTCCGCCAGTACTTCTAAATTTTAGTCTAACATTAGCAAAGGAAATGATATGGAATACATAGATAAAGTGGTTAAGAGAGAGATTTCAAAAGTAGCACCAAATGCAGAATTGACTGATGATACTGATTTAACGAAAGATCTCGGATTAGATTCTTTAGATATGGTAGAAGTATATATGAATATTGAAAATGAATTTAATATTAAAGTAAGTGATGAAGAAATATCTAAATGTGGTACTAGAATTAAAGATATAAAAGAATTAGTACAAAAATATGTAACTGCAAAATAAAATCTTAATAAAGGAGGATTTTATGATAAACTATAAAGAACCTGGGATACGTGTAGCTATTATTAATAAAGCAACACAGGATATAATGGCAGCAGGTTTAATAGTTTTATATAAAGAATTTCCAGAATTAATGATTTCATTTGATTTTAAATATTTCTTTGTAGTAAAAGAAAATCCTTTATATGAGATTAAAATTAATACAGATGATATAGTTAAGTTTAATATAGATAGATATAAAGATGAAGTTTATCCTTATAGAGGTATAAAAGAGCGTGATTATACAGGTGAATTTATATTTCATGAGAATGATATAACAGAATTAGATGCTGAAATTGCGCCATTAGTATATGCATTAAATGGTGTAGGATATAAAACCACAGGAAGTTGTTGTGGTCATGGTTATGCTGTTGCATGGGTTCATGTTATATTTGAGAATTTTTTAAGTTTAAAATCATTACTTAAGATTTTAGAAAAAGATGAGTATAAATTTAAATTTATATTAACTACAAATCCAGATATAATGAGTACTTCACCAAAAGAAATACGTTTATCTTTACAAACAACAAGAATGGGTAAAGAAGCATATTCAGATATTATTGAATTGAGTGAATATTTAGAAAAACGTAAAGATTATTTTATCAGAATAAATACATTACAAGTATAGTTTATAAGGTCTTGATAGAATGTTAAAACTATCTGAGTTAAATCTCAAAGACCTTGCCAAAGTTTTGTAGGTGCATAGAAATGCAATGTATGCTTAATAAAATAGCTGCGAAAAGTAACAACCTACAAATAAGTTTTAGATCTATGAGTCAAGATCTAAGATGACGGCAGTAGCACTGAAGATAGGAGCGCTACTTCTTGGGCCGGAAGGTGTGTAGGCCCCGCAACATACATAAGATTGACTCCACAGTGTTGCTACGCTGATAATCTTATGTTGAGTGGCATGTAAAACCTAGGTGCGTAGATTAAATTCTGACAGTTAGGTAGGTGGGTGTTGGAGCATGTACATACTTAGTTGGGTTGCTCCTTTTAATTTAATAATAGTTTAACCGGTAAAAAAGAAGAGTTCTATAAAATATGAAAAGAATGAATGTTAATTTTTGGCCATGTCCCTTTAAATCTCACGGAGGTCGCTGTTAATTATATTCTCTTTTCATAAAAATATAATTGAGGCCCTCCTGAAAGAAAGAGGGTTTTAATTTTACTTCGGGGTGTAGCTCAGCCTGGTAGAGCGTACGGTTTGGGTCCGTAATGTCGCATGTTCGAATCATGTCGCCCCGACCATTGAACTAGAGGTTTTTTGTTCCGTGGTATCCAAATTTCATAGTTCTATGTTATATAAGGAAATATAATATGGAATATATATGTGAAAAATGTGGAAAGCTTGTAACTGAAATATATGGATCTGGAAGATTTTGTTCAAGAAAATGTGCAAATAGTCATATACATTCAAATACAAGCAAAGAAAAAATTAAAAATACATTATGTAAATATTTTAATACACATTCTAGAGTGCCTGAAAAAATTTGTATTGTATGTGGGGAAAAATATTTACCAAATAGGATTAAAAATGGATCTTTAAGCAAAGCAAAAACTTGTAGTTTAGAATGTCAAAAAAAGTTAAAAACAAAAAATGGTCAATTAGTACAAGAAAGATTAATAAAAGAAGGTAAACATATAGGTTGGACAACTCGAAAGATCGAAAGTTATGCAGAAAAATTTTTTAAACGAGTTTTAAAGAATAATGGTATAAAATATGAATTTAATAAACCTATTAAAAAATTAGAATTAGGAATAAATGAAAACGGATGTTATTTTTTAGATTTTGCTTTATCAAATAAAATTGATTTAGAAATTGATGGTAAACAGCATAAAGTGAAAGAACGACAAATACACGATAAAACACGAGATGGAAGACTAATTAAAGCAGGTTGGAAAGTTTATAGAATTGAATGGAAAGACTTGCGAAAAAACAAAGAATATATAAAAGAAGAAATAAATAAATTTTTAGAGTGGTATAATAAAAATAAATGAGTTTTAGGCTTGGTAGCTCAGTTGGTAGAGCAAGGGACTGAAAATCCCTGTGTCAGTGGTTCGATTCCACTCTAAGCCACCACGGTCAGTTGACAGAGCAGTTATGTGATGGTCTGCAAAACCGTTTAGATAGGTGCAACTCCTATACTGACCTCCAAATTTATACATCAGTCGTTCAATGGTAGGACCGTGGTCTCCAAAACCACAGATGGTTGGGTTCGATTCCTCCCTGGTGTGCCAGTTATCTTTTCTTCGGGTTCTATATAATATATCTAAGCATTGACTAATTTCTACTTACAAGTAACGGAGTAGAATAATGCCTGAACCACAACGAAATCGTATTGGTTTTAGAACAAGTCATGATGAGATAGAACCAATGCAACAAATAAATACTACAGAAGAAACTGAAGAACAAGAATCTCCTGTAATGTTAGAAGATTATATTCCCGGTGCAGTATATGATGCACAAGGAAATATAGTTACATATAAATCATTTAATGCTAAAGTTAAAAAAGATAGAGCAGAAGCACGAAATTTAAATTGGTCAGCTTTAGCACGATTAATTCTTTACACTTCATTAGGCGCTTCTATTTTATTATTAAGTTACGGTGCATATAATAAATATTTTAAAACTGAAAAAGCCAAACAAACTATTATATGCCCACAAAAAGAAAGATAAAGGAGAAGTGCATGGCAGTAAAAATGCGTGTAGTAGAATATTACAGAAATTATAAAATAATCAAGATAATGACTCCTGCTGATTTAATTTATAATGCTGTAAAAATGGATGGAATAGAAGATTTGAGATTAATTACTTGTTCAGCAGATACAGTAGATGATATAAAAAATCAAATTGATGCGGTACATGCAAGAATAGAAGTTTTAGATAATTTGTATGCTAGAGGCAAAGGTAAGAGGCGGTAATATGACTTACGATTTAACTACCATGAAAGCAATTATGGAAAATGATAAATTTGCTCTTTATATTGTAACAGAATTAGAAAATAAAAAGAAAAAGCTAACTTATAAAGGTGTTAGATTAGATAAAAGAAATAATCAACAAGTAGAAGTTTATATTGAAAAAACCGATCAACCATATCCTCCGTATCGAGTTATAGGATTTGTACAAAATCAAAGATAAGGGTTATTATTAAATAATAACCTTTTTTATTCCAATCTAAATAAATCTCAAAATTTTTGGTTTTATTTTTAAAATTCTATATATTATAATGCTAATCAGATAAAGGAGTTAAAAATGAAAAAACTAGCATTGATAGCTGCTTTGTTATGCTTAACTGCATGCCAAGCTCCATATAATCATAATGTATACCAAGCAACTGGTCCACGTGTGTGTTATGAATATTATGATTCATTTAGATGTTCTGCACCGCAACAAGTGTGGCACGAAACAGTATACCCAAAAAATACTGCACAAATGCAATATGGATATAATGAATATCGTCCATATCGCCCAGTAAATTTAAGTCAAGCAGTTTATGGTACTTATGGATATTAAAATGAGATATGTTGGTGAAATTCATAGATTATTTGAAATGATTTCGGATAAAGAAGATTTATCCACTGATGAAATTATTAATAAAATCTATGAAATTATGAGCAAAGATAAAGAAATCACTAAGATAGAAATAAAACAAGCATTAATATGTAGAGATTTAATATGAAGATAAGATTTATTAGTGATATTCATGCTGCATTAAATATGACATATGAGGCTACCAATTTTGTTGATATCATGCATAAAAAAGAAAAAGCTGATGTCACTTTGGTAGCCGGTGATATGGATGCAGATATAGAAGAAGCTAAGAATTTTTTAAATACCTATTTTAAAGATGAAAAAGTAGTTTTCATTGGTGGTAATCATATTACCTATCATGCTAAGGCTAAACCATTTCCAGAATTGCTTGATGATTATAAAAAAGAATTTACTGGTCAATGGAAATTCTTAGAAAATGATTACATCTGGTTAAACGATGATATAGCTGTTATTGGTTGTATCGGTTGGACTGATTTCTTATATGGCCATCAAACAAAAGCTCAATATATTAAAGAAATAAATGCTGAAAAAGCTTATCAAGAAAAAAATAAATTTATAGATACTGGTAAAGTATTCGGTAAAGGTACTGAATTTGATAGAGGTATACAAGAAGTACATTTTTGTGGAATGAGTTTACCGGATGATCCTGCAAAAGAATATGATGAATTAGATATGGGTAATAAAGATTCATATCGTGGGCGTAGAATGAAAAATGCAATAAATTATATGAATGATTATCGGTATGGTTATTGGCGTGATGAAGATGGTAAAATAACACCCATGTATCCTAGCTATACATATGAAATGCATAAAGAATCATTAAAAGCAATTAAAAAATGTTATAAAGAAATTATTGCCAAGAATCCTAATGCAACAATTATTCTTATGACACATCATCCTTTTACTAAAAAGTGTGAAAGTAAAAAATATAAAGATGATCCATTAAATGCTGCATTTATGTCTAATCATGATAATTGGCTTAAACAATTTAAGAATATTAAATATTATCATTGTGGTCATGTACATAGTAGATTTTTTAATAAGTTAGGTCATATTCAGCTAATATGTAATCCTATGGGTTATTTGGCTTGGTATGAGCATATACAAGAAACACCGTTTAATATAAATTGTATATTAGATATTTAAAGGAGGGTTAAATGAAAAAGAAAGTATCAAAAATTAAATATACATTAGCAAGTCTTGATTATTTATGTCCAGATTGCCATAAAGTAATTACAAAGCAAGAAAAATTTTATGTACCTTGTAATATAGATAAATGGGGTAGTATGTATACAAATACTTGTCCTCATTGCGGAAAATCATTTGATAATGCTAAAATGATGATATTTCCTCATATCGAACGCTATTTAAAAAATTGTAATCCAAATATTAAAATATTATTAGATTATTGTACAGACATGTGTATTAATGCAAATGACTTTTTTGGATTTGCTTGTGCAGATGATGAAGAATTTGATTGTGAAATGATAGCACTTTATTTGGAATTAACATTTACTGAAAAAATGGATCCACAAAAGACTATAGAAGCTTTAATGGAATGGCATAGAGGTTATTTAAGAGGTGGAAAGAAATTAGCTTCTAAAGAATTGCGTAAAATAAGGAAATTGACTGGCTGGAAATGGTATCCAAAACCAAAGGAAGACTAAAATGTATGAAGAAAAACCCAGAGGTGAAGATGGATACGTTAGTAATTTAACTTATTCAGATTACCCATCTAATCCTTATGAATTACAATGGTGTGATTTTTGTAAATTCTGTGCATTAAAAGATGAAAAATATTTAGTTTGTTTAAATGGTAATTTTTGGGATTTATTATGGAATGAGCCAAAAAAAGTAAACGAATTCGGTAGTTGTGTTAAATGGAGTTCGATGTACTCATCTAGTCTGGATTTTTCTAAATTAAAAAGAAAAATATTAGAAGCAACTGGAATAAGGTTTAAAAATGAAAGAGAATCAAGATAATAAACAACAACCTCAAAAGAAAGTTCAAATTAGTCCAACATTACCTGTTAATGGTTGTTTATGGGTCATTATTTTAGCAGCTATAGCGACTATGGCAGTTAAAGGTTGTAAAATGGTTAATATGAAATATGATGAAGCTAAAGTAAAACACGAAATGTATATGGATAGTATTAATAAGGTAAGAAATGATACTTTAAATTACAGAAGTAAATAATATTAGTACAAAAGGAGATTTTATGAAAGCAGTTTTAGTTATTGGTGATTTAAATGATAAACTTATACGTGTTTTAAATAAATGCGTAGAAGATAACATTATTCATCATTATGTAAATTATGAAATTTATAACAAAGTACATAAAAGAGTTAATGAAGAAATGCATTTAGAAAATGCAGCTTTATCAAATGAAGATTTTTGTAATATGTTTATTAATACAACAAAGCATGATGAATTAGTTAATGAATGGGTTATTTTAAAAGGTGATATTCATACAAAAGATTTTTTACGTATTTTAATTAAACTCGAAAAGTCATTTGATCCACTTCATAATCAAAGTATCTTTTTATCACACATAGCTAAATTAGTGAGTAAAGATGGTAAAAGTTTTTATTTATCAGATGGTGCATTAAATACAAAACAGCTTGAAGATGAAACAGTATTATATAATATAATTGATAATGCTAAGAAATATATAAATAAGCAAGATGCTAATATTGCTATTGTTTTAGCAGCTGATAATTCAAATGTACCAGGTTATGATGCTGCAATTAAAGTTAAGTTTGAATATACTAAAATCAAGCAATTAGATGAATGCTTTGATCCAAAAGCTTGGGTATTAAAAAATAAAGATAAAGATATTAATGAATTTGCTATTCCAGATTTAATAATTACACCAGATATTACAGTAGGTAATTGTATTTGGAAATCTTTAACTATATTAAATAATTGGAATGTTATGGGTTATGTAATTGGAGGCAAATTAAAAACTGTTCTATTAAGTAGATCAGATTATGAAGAATCTTATTATCAATCAATAAAAGGAGCTTGCAATGAAGATTAAAGAACTATTTGAAAATATTTGGTATTATATATATCATAAAGGTATTTATAGATTAATACCTAGTTATAATGGTCGTACTATTTTTACACGATTCTATTGGAGAACTTTACGTGATCGTATGAAATTAGGCTTTGATGAAACTGAAACCTGGTCAATGGATTATTCTTTGGCTAAATTGATTGCACCAAGATTAAAAATGTTTATTAAAGAATTCGAATATCATCATATATGCGCAAATTATTGTCATGATATTGCCAAAAATCAATTACTAGCTAAAGGTTATAAATATGATGCTTATCATTACAGATTTGAAAATAAAAAAGTAAGAGAAAAAGCATATAAAATAGCAGAAGAATTATGGCATCGGGATTTAACGACTATGTATGATGCTTTCCAAGATATAGCCGATGAAAATGATGATTGGGAAAATTGGACTAAGAAATTTGATGAAGAAGCAAAAGCATTAAATAAAAAATTGAATAGGTTAAAGACACCAAAAGAAAAGAAAGAATTGTGGGAATCAATAGTTGATTATAGAAAATATGATGTAACTTGTAAATTTTCAAGTAATGATATCTCATATAAGCTCAGAAAAGATGGTTTAAAATTATTTGGAGAACATTTCCAAGAATTGTGGTGGTAATATTATCTAAAAGGCTTTCTAAAAGCTAAAGTATCATCTTCATACCGGATTCTATAGAAAATGATTGTGTTTTTTATAGAATCCATTTTATATTTATCAAGAAAAAACCATTCACCCACACATCTCGTAGACATACTACGTAATTGCTTATGCAAATCTTTTTCTATACTTAATAAATGTTTTCTAGTACAATTAAATTCTTCTTTAAATAATAAAGTAAGCTTATGCTCATTACCAGTCTGAAGTTGTTTAACACGCCGTTCTGGGTTATTAGAAACTCCTACTTTTATATATCCTAAATCATTTGAAATAATGTAAATATAATCTCTCATATGATATAGAACTATTTAAATTAAATAGTAAATAAAATATTTTTGGTTTTACTAAATATTTATTTTATTCTATAATATAGTCATATAACAAAAAGAGAATGGAATATGGCAAAAGAAGAAATAATTAAAGATGAAAGAGGTGCATGCCCTTGTAAAGCATGTAAAAGAAAACGCGGTATATTTTATCCAGAAGTAAATAAAATCATGGGATTATATTATGCCAAATGTAGTAATCCAGAATGTGATAAATATGATCCATATGAATTTATTGGTACTACAACTAAAAATGCTATAGAAAACTGGAATGAAATCATGTGTCATTCTACAGAAAATATGTGTAAAGATAAACCAAATGAATTATAAAATTAAAAACATTATTAAAAGTGCTAATCTTGCCTACTCGGAAGGTGGGGTATATGTATTATGTCAAGAAGATTTAGCAGAAGTTAATAAAATTTTAGGTTTAGAATTAACAGAAAACCGTTTAGTAGATAGTGTATATGATATTATATATGCTGAAGCTAAAAAGAAATGGCCAGATGATAAATTCTTTAAAGAGTTACAAGCTGAAAATAGTGGATATGGTAAAGAAATCATTCATAGTGAGCCAATGGGAAGTATGGAAGAATTAAAAACAGGTGATTGGGATAAATGGAAAGTAGGTCATCATTTGTTTTTATTAAGTGAAAAATTAGATGGTTGTTCTATAATTCTTACATATCAAGAAGGTAAATTATTTTCTGCCGCAACAAGAGGTAGAGGTATAAAAGGAAAAGATATTATGAGACATATTCCTTTTATATCTAACATACCACAAACTATAACAAATATGGATACATTAGTTGTTCGTGGTGAATTGTTATGTCCTAAAGATGAAATACCTGATATGTTAAAAGAAGTAGCAGAAATAGAAGGTAAAGAACAAAAAAATGGGCGTAATACAATTGCAGGTGCTTTAAATAGAAAAAAAAGTAATCAAGCTGTATTTAAACATGCTCATTTTGTAGCTTATTGGAGTTCAAAAGGTAAAGGATTAGATATAGATGATTATTTAGATGAGCTTGGATTTGAAACACCTTGGAATTTTGAAATAGATGATACTACTACAGAAGAAGAATTAATTGAACAAGTAAAAGAATTCTTGTTTATATCCAAATATGAAATAGATGGTATTATTTTAACACAAGTAGATAATCCAGAAGAAGGTTTTGTATCTGGTACTATTAATCCTAAATGTAGTCGCAAATTTAAAATTGGTATTTATGATAATATTGCCGAATCAGTAGTTAATAATATTACTTGGCAAGCTTCAAAAGATGGTAAATTAACTCCAGTACTAAATATCGAACCAATTGAATTATGTGGTTCTACTATATCTAATGTAACTGGTCATAATTATCAAAATTTAGTAGATAAACAATGTGGTATTGGATCTAGAGTTAAAATTAAACGCGCGGGATTAGTTATTCCTTACCTTGAAGAAGTATTAACACCTTCTGTCGATTTTAATATACCAGATAATACATATCAAGATGGTGTAAATTTATATTTGCAAGATAAAAATACAAAAGAAGTAATGATTCAAAGATTATTACACTTTGCAGAAACCTTAAATCTGGATTATGCAGGTGAAGCTTATATGAAAACACTCTTAGATATGAATCCTATCCTCGAAAATCCTATATTTTTATTGGGATTTGAAGAAGGAACTTTTGTAATGGCTTTGGGTATTAATGGTAGCAAATTATATAATAGTATTCAAAAGATTAAAGATAATATTACAGAATCTAAGCTTGCTGATGCTTGTGGAGCATTTGGTCCAGGACTTGGTGAAACATTGTTATCTCAGATTGAACAGAAATATAATCAACTTACTCCATTGGGCGAAGAAATTGAAAATTTTGGACCTAATAGAATGAAGCAATATAATGAAAATTTCTTAACTTGGTTAACATATAAAAGTTTATTTAAATCTTTCGGATATACATTTAAAGAAAATCAGAAAAATATGGCTTTACTTTTAAGTAATTATGTTGTATGTTTTACTGGTATAAGAGATAAAGAATTTACTAAATACTTAGAAGATAATGGAGCTGTAGTAACTGAAACTTTTAATAAAAAAGTAAATATTTTGGTTGCAAAAGATCCGAATGGTATTTCAAGTAAAATAGTAAAAGCAAAAGAACAAGGATGTAAAGTATTATCATTAGAAGAAGCAAAGGAATATTTTAAAGGAGAATAATTATGGCAATTCCACCACAACCATTTATTAAATCTGCAATTTCAGAAACTTCTACTATTTTAATAAATGATGATGCGCGTCCAATATATACTGTTAGTTTGGAACCTGAAAATAATCCATGGTTAAGATCAACTACTAGTAAACAAATTAATTTAAATAAAGTAGATGATTGTTATTATTTATTATATAAGGCGATAATAAATAATGTATCTTCAGATTTAGCAGAAAAATATAAAACTTTACTTAAAATAAATAAAGATGATTATAAATTAACAGTACTACAAATAGAAACAAGTGGAGAAGAGATATGACATCTATAGATTTAGATTTGAGTACAAACAATATGCCAGAAGTAAATGTTTATTCTTCATTAGGAGATCTTGAAGCAGCTGAGGCTATGGGTAAATTAGTACCAGGTCAAATTTCTGTGGTTGCAAATAATGATAGTACTAATGCATATGTTTGGAATGGTGTAGATGGTACATTATACTATAGTGATTTTGAATATGATCAAGATGGTGTTAAAGTAACAAATTTAAAAAATGTTTTGAGTATTGAAAAAGCTTTATTTGAAGCATTTAAAGCAAGCTTGCCTGAACAAGCAGCTGAATGGGATACCTTGTTAAAATTAAATCAAGGTGACTATGAAATAACAATAAGACAAATTATGGAGGCAAAAAAGGAATAACCATGCATAGAAGTAAAGGTAGCTTCAAAGCACGTGCGATACATAAGTATCAGGAAAATTTAAAACAAATTAAAAAACGTAAAGTAAGCTCAATTTGGGACATCATAGATGATCCTAGTTTACATTTTTTCCAAAAAGTAGATTATATACGCCATCATTTTGTATATTATGATGGTAATTATGAATTATTTCATGATGAAAATGGTAAACCAACGCATACCAAAAAGTTATTAGATAAAGTCATTGCAGGCATTATAAATAAAAAAATTGATCCTTCAGAATTGAATGATCTTAATAAAGAAATTTTAAAAGATCATAAAAATCGGTTAGAACAAAACAAAATTCGCGAAGAATTGGAATTAAATTCTTATTTACAAGAGCAACGTGAATTAGAAAAGCCGGTTATTAGACCAATTATTGAAGAAACGCCGGATCTTGATGCTTATAAGCAAGGCATTACTAATGCTGATATTTATTTTAAGTTAATTGATGAGTATTTGGGTAATCTTCCAGAAAAAGAGCGTACTAAAGCAGCTACTTGGAAATATAAAGAGCTAAAAAAAGTGGCTAAGTGGTGGGCTATGAATAATCGCCCTAGTTTATTAAAAGCTGAAAAAGTACCACATAGAACACCACAACAAGAAACTAACGAATTATTAGCAGGTTATAGAAAATACGCTGCTCAAAAATGGAAAAATACTTCTGAAGAAGATTAATTTTATATTGTTCTATATAAAGTACAAAAGGAGTATTTTATGACTGAAGAAAAAGAATTGGTTGAAGCAAAAAGCTTGGGTAGTTTATTAGGTATGAAATTTGATTCAGAAGGTAAGTTATCTGAAGCTAAGGATTTAGGCGGCACACATTTGTTTACTAAATTGAATCGTAAACAACGCCGTGCACGTGGTGTATATAGCCATAAATTTCAAAAAGTATTAAAGAGAGTATAATATGACAGAAGCAGATAGCAAAAAAGTTCTGGATTTAGTTAAAAAAGAATTATCAGCTAAACTAAACAAAGAACTTGATGACTATGATGAAATACCGGCAGAAATAGTAGAAGAGCTATTGGCTGAAGAAGGCTTATTTATTTATAGTGAATATAAAGATAAATTAAAATCACCTTGGGCAGTAGCTAGATATATGGTATTATGTACAGAAGAAAAAGAATTAATTGAACGAGTTAAAACAGATCTTAAAAATATTATACCTGATACAGTTGAAGAATTTTTTGTTAAGCGCTTAACCTGTAATATTCAATTTTCTAAAAAGTTTATTGAAGGTACTAAAAAGCAAAATTTAATGGTTACTTACTTTTTAGATGAGGATGATGTATTACAATATAAAATTGCATCTGGTTCTTTTGCAGGATGGGATATATCTAAAGCACAATTAAAAGCCTTATTAGAAAACAAAGGAATTATTCCTGAAAAGTTTACAGAAGTTAAAACAAAGAAATCTTGGTTTAATAAATTATTGTTTTGGAGACACTAATGTTAACAAAAGAGCAATTTCTTAATGCTATGAGTTTTTTTGATCGATATAATGAAATTAGAGATGGTATTACTGATGCATTAAATCCATATTTTGACGGTAATGGCTTTTATTTTAAAGGTGCAGATATTTTACATGAAAAATATTTATCTCTTTTAAAGCAAGCTATGGATGTTGATGAAGAAGATGATCCAATTTCTTATTATTTATATGAATCAAGTACAAACATTTATGGTAAACCAGATAAAAACGGTATCTGTCAAAAAATCGGAGAAGCTGATTATAAGTTCTGTCGTATAAGAGTTGGTGAAAAAGAATTCATAATAAAAAATGCTGAAGATTTATATGATTATATACAATATATAAAAACTGAATAAACGATATATTTATAACAGTTTGGAAATAAAGTCAAAATATTTTTTATTTTTGGCTTTATTTTTTTATTTATATATATTATAATAAAAATAAGAAAAAGAAATAAATATATAAGGAGGTGCATCTTCAATTAGAAATCCAAGCTTTTTATAAAAACTAAAAAACAATTCCGATTAATTTATACTGTGTTAAAAAGGAGAATGTAATTATGGGTACAGTAAAAATTAGATTGCATACTTGGCAAAGATGTGGAAACCGCGATACCAAATTCAAAAGAAATACTGCTGCGCGTGAAGCGTATGTTGAATATGATCTTGCTGCAAAAAAGGTGACCTTGAAGGAAGGTTCAAAGAAATGGAAGCCTTGGGATACTGCAATCCCGCGCGGAAAAGATCAGGCGTATATTAATGAACGCAAAGAACTCTATTCAGGCTTGTGCTTTGAAACTAAAAAAGATGCAAAAGCTTTTATGGAAAAGCATAAAGCAGAATTAGATTCCTTTGCAAAAAGTAATCCATTATTTGATCATTGGTCTGTTATGAGTGTAATGAACAAATTTCAACCAAAGAATAAGCTTGTATATGGAAAAGATGTAAAAGAAGATTAAAATATAGGGTCAAAATGATCAGGTTCATTTTGGCCTTATTACATTAGCAACAAACAAGCATTATTAGGAGAGTTGAATGGGTACACGCGTAGCATATAATCAAGTCTGGAGATTTGAAAATCAATTTCCAACAGATTTACCAAAGTTAGCTAAAGTTACAGGCATTTGTGAAACTAGGCGAGATGATAACTTACCAAAAACAAGTGATCCTATAGAATTTATGAAACGCCCAGTTAAATATACTTTTAATGTATATCCAAAAAGTACAAAAGCTCAAGCTTTACCAATGTACAATTATACTTTTGCAAAAAAAGATGATGCTAAAAAAGCTTATAAATATTGTATGGATAAGTGGATAGATGAACAACTTGAACCCTATCGTGCGATATTAAAATCTGGCAAAATGCTGACTCTTGAACAATTAGAAATTTGTGAAAGTATACAAAATCTTTATAAAGAAGAAGATTAATTTTTAGTCTGCTGCTTCTTAAGATCTCTTTGACGTAATTTTTCTTTAAACTTAGCATAGTTTTCAGGATCTTTATACCAATCAGATCTTCGAGAAGCTGCTTTTTTATAAGTTTCATCATATTTACCCGCTTTACGATTTTTTTCTTTTGTTTTACGGGTTTTTTCTTTTGCTTCTTCACTATTGCCTAATCCACCAGCATACATTAAATGGCGAATTTCTTTATCTTCATCAGGCTTAGACATTTGATATTTATGTTTCTGTAAATCACCAAATGATTTAAATTGTCCATTATATTCAAGTAATTCTAATGTTTGATCTAATATTTGTCTTAATGTAGTCATAATTCACCTTTTAATATAAATTATCACCCGGACCTCTATAAAAACGACCGTTTGATCTTCTTTTCTTTTGATCATCTTCCCATACAAAGAAGACCCGGCATCCAATACTTTGTAGAAAGTTAAATCTTTCTATAGTTTCCATATATAACTGATTTGGAGTTTTTTTAAGAAAAGGTATTATAGCATCTCTGTTTCTAGGATAAGTACGATGAGAACCATGCCAACTACAACCCAAATATTCAAAGCAGGTATTTGTTCTAGCATCATATCCATCTACTATATATATTTTACCACGAAAACCATGTATTAGTTTAGACCTTTCTGGTACATTTAATAGATTAAGCCAATCAATTTCAGATTGTGATATACCATGTTTAATATTAGTATTTCCTACTTTTATTAATTGTTGTCTTGGTATTGCTTTTTTTCTATTTAGTATTGATTTAATCTTAGCTCTGGTTTTAAATGAAGTTCTGTTATACAAAATTTATCCTTTTTCTTATAAATAGAACTAAAAAAAGTAGTTCTATATAAATGTAAATACAGAATAACCTGGTTTACGTTTTAAGAACTTACTATAAACATAGGAGTATAAAATGACAGAAAATAAGACACTTACCCTACCCCGTTCAACTAACGCCATTTCAGAATTATTGCGTGATTTTGATGGGTTTTTTAATTTCAATCCCTTTATTAATTGGGATAATGACATTCCAACATTAAGAAATACTTTAATAGATCGCACCGGCTTTCCTCGTGCTAATGTTAAAAACGTATCTACGAAAGATGAAGAACGCTTGCTATTTGAATTAGCTTTACCAGGATGGAATAAAGATACATGTAAATTGGATATTACTATTGATAAAGGTATTTTAAAGATCGAAGGCAGTACTTTTACCCAAAAAGAACAAGAAGAGCTTATTCCAAACAAAAGCGAGCATTATGGCAAAGAATATGAGCATAATATCTCATCTAAAAGCCAATTTACTTGGTCTCATAGTGTAACTGAAGATACAGAATTTGAATCTGCAAAGCTTAAAGATGGCTTATTACGCGTAATTGTTAAAATACCTCAACCTAATAAGCCAAAGCCAAAATCAATCACCGTAGAGTAATTCTGGGCTTAAAAAGGAGGCCAAAAAGGAGTAATATACCCCTAGAATTATTTTAGGGGTATATTTTTTGGTTTTACTTTATACTATACACATTCTATAATAATAGCATAAATAAAGGAGTTAAAATGGTATTTTATTATTGTTTAGCAAGTTTTATGCTTGGTGTATTATTAGCTTTAGCTGGAATACTTATTTTTGGTTGTAAGCACGATTATAGAACAAGAATACATAAAATAGATCATTATTATTTTGATGGTACATATCGCTATACAAGTTGGATTTATACTAATACTTGTAAATATTGTGGTAAAGTAAAAGTAAAAAAAGTAGATTAACCGGCTTTACATTTAACTAATAAAAACTTATAATATAATTATGAACATTGTAAAGAAAATATTTTTTAAAAGAAAGAAAAAGAAGCTTTATCAGGAGCTTTTAGATGATTTGGATTTATTATGTAAATATTTAAATGTGCATTCTATTCCAAATTATCAAGAGGTAGAAGAATTTTATGATAGATGGACTGCTTTTAGTAAAAAATATATAACAGATTCTGAAAACGGTTTATTATATGAAATTCTAGATATAATAAGTAAGCAAGAATGTAAAGTATTATTATCTTATATTATTGCTTTATTAAATAACTGGAATGCCTTTGTAATAAATCATAATAGAGGATTAATAGAAATTATAGAAGGTTTAAGAAAAACGAAAGTAAAACAAGAAACAAGAATACAAACAAAAGAATATGCTTTAAATACAATAAACATACAAAAAGCAATTACAAAGAGTTTACAAAGATTAACAGATATAATAGAAGAAATGATAATATTAAAAATAAAATAAAGGAGTAATAGGAATGGCAGAATTAAATAATACTTTTACACAAGAAGTTACAGGTTTGCTTAAAGAATGGACATCTAAAGATCTTAATTCTTTAGAAGTATCGGATTTTTGGAATTTCTTTACTACCTGGATGGCTACTATTACAAAAAAATATTTTGCTTCTAAAAAAGATATGTCGTTTATTGACAGTTTAACTCCTTCAGAAGTAGTTAATCTTATTACAGTTTATATTACAGTGTTTTATAGTATAGCTGCTAGAATTACTAAAATGGAATTAGATAATGATGAAAATTCAAAATTAACACCGACTGAATTAAAATCATTAAAAGCATATTGCGCAAGCTTCTGTATCGATTTATTATATCAGGTCAATATGATCGCACCAGCTAAAGTAATTCTTTCTGGCATGGAAGGAGGTTTTGGTATTATAGTTAAAGATGAAAATAACGATGATGATCCAAAAATTAGAGTTATTGTCGGTGGGTTAGACCCTCGTATGTTAGAGTTTTTACCACCAGAAATTCGTGAAGCTATTCAAAAAGATTTGGGCGGTGGTAATGGTATGCCAACTAAACAAGAAGAAACACCAGAACCAGAAAAGCCAAAAGAAAAGATCAAATTTGATTTTGGTATGACTAATTGTAACCAAGATTTAAAAGATCTTACCGAGAAGCTTAAAAACTCAAAATTAACTAATTATGGTATTTTGTTATATGGTGAATCTGGATCAGGTAAATCATATTATGGTCAATATCTTGCACAAGAATTAAATATGCCTATTATTAAAAAACGTGCATCAGATTTGATCGATAAATGGGTTGGCGCTACAGAAAAGAATATCCAAGCTGCCTTTAAAGAAGCTCGTGAAAAGAAAGCCGTATTGTTGTTTGATGAAGCAGATTCATTCTTATTTGATCGTAAATATGCACAACGCGATTTTGAATGTGCATCTACGAATGAATTGCTTACACAAATGGAAGATCATCCTTATCCATTTATTATGACAACTAATCTTAAAGAAAAGATAGATAAGGCTTCATTACGTAGATTCTTATTTAAGATTAAATATGATTATATGAATGAAAAGAATGTTGCTGCTGGTGTTAAAACCTATTTTGGTAAACAATTTAAGTTAAAAGCAGAAGAGCTTAAAGAATTAAAATATCTTTGTGCAGGTGATTTTAAAGTAGCTAAAAGAAAAATGGATGTTTTGGAAAATGGTGAATATTCAAATGAAAAGATTTATGAATACCTTTTAGCCGAGCAAAAAGAAAAAGATATTAAAACTAGCACACCATTAAATATCTAAAAAGAAAACCCTCTATAAAGAGGGTTTTTTAATATATCAAAAACTTATTATAAAGATTCTGATTCTGCTTCTGGAACATAGCGTAATACAGCACGAACTGCATATTTACCAGCATCTTCGCCAGCAATAATTTCTTTGCATGATGTGCGTAATACACGTAATTCTGCTACTTCTGGTGCATCTTCAATACCAGCTTTGATTGTATCTAATTCAATTGGAGCTGTTAATGGAGATTCTACAACATCAGAATAAATAGCATGAACCATTTTACCTTCCCAAATATGAGATGTGATAACTGCTGCCATTTTATTTTCCTCGACATTTATCGCGCCTTGTTATTTCTGAGGATTTACCTATTACGGCGCAAATAATAGATATTTCCTGTTATATAGAACTATCTAAACTTCTGCATTTCTCTATTATAGCATTGTCTACATACTGATTTATAGACTACGTGTCCATCATCTACTTCTACAGATTTACCACCTTTAAGTAAATAACCAGAAGGATGATAACGCAAGTGATGTGTCGCTGTACCCATACAACCAATCATTTCGCAAGTTGTTTCCAATGGATGTAGATTAGCTCCAACTTCAATTAATCGTTTTGCAGCTGGAAATAATTTCTCATTTACATCTGTTAATAAACCATAGCAATAAATCAATCTCTGATACGTATCTGCTAGTTTAACAAGATTATTAATATCTTTAGGTTTAAAAAATTGCACTTCATCGATTAGATAAATTTTAGAATAAAATTCACGGGTTCTTATAATATCTTCCCACTTAATCTCTTTCATAACAGTTGCTGGACATTCTATACCTAATCTACTAGTAATTTTAGGTTCAGATGTTCTTATATCTACTGCTGGTTTAATTGCCCAAGCATCTGCATTTTTCTTGTTAAAATTATAATATTCTTGTATTAACTTTGCAGATTTACCAGATGCCATAGGACCATAGAAAAAATGAAGTGTATTTGAATTTGACATTACAATTCCTTTAAATAAAAAAGAGGTATATTTCAACCTCTTTATAATTATATCTCTAACTGTTCCTTAAGCTGCTCTGCTTTAATAAACTTACGATTTGGGAAATCTTCTTTACGACGTGTAGGATTCCAATTTTCAATTAGACTAAAATAACCTATAACGCGTGAAAAATGATTTAATCTTTTACTTGCACAATGTGGGCATACTTCAAAATTACCTTTTTCTACTTTATGACATTCACGACATTCTGTATAAACACAATTTAAAGCAAAATGTTCTGCTCCACTATTAATTGCTTTCATAATCATACTTTTAGCTTGCTGTGAAGTCAATTTACTATCTACTGAATAATGAACAATTGAGCCACCAGTCATTAAAGCATTAATTTCACCATCTCTATGCATTTTTTCAGCAATTGTATAATCTTCCCATAAAGAACACCATTGATTAGCTAATATATCAGGCATTTTAAATTTACGCATCATTTTCTCCTATCTACTTCATTTAAATTAGTCTTCATAAATATAATCACCGTTTTCATCAGCAAATAATATCTTATCTACCTTTGCTAATTTAGGTGCCATACCTTCGGCTGGAATTGCTTCAATATTAAAGATAATATTTTCTTTATCTGCTACTTTCTTGCATTCATCATTAAAGTAGACTAAGAAATCTTTCATATAATCAAATCCAATATGGTTAAACTTAAATTTCAATATTTTATCGGCTTCTACATATCCAACACATCCAAATGTACTAAACATGTGAGTCATATCAATCCAACCATTAGAAATCCAAGGTTGCTTACCTAATTCTTCTAATTTCAAAATCAAAACTTTATGGGCTTTTAAGATCTTACCCATTTTAGCAACACGCTCTGAAATAATCTTTTTAAAGTCATCATAAGATTCTGCTTCATATGCGCATCTAGCAAAATTAATAGTAACTACACGGTGTGAACCCAAAGATACTTGTGAACCACCAAATGAATTAACACCACCCGCATATGATAAGAAATCAGAGTCAGACAATAAACGACAACAAGAAGCTACTTTAGATCCTTCTGAAGCATAAATATTATAACGAGAAATATCTGCATGCTTTGTAATATAATCTAATAATTTATTATCTTCATATGTTAATCTATTAGTACCATCTTCATTTTTAGTTGTACCAAAGTTAACTGTAGTTACAGGGAATGGGAATTGCAAACCATCACGTAATGGATCACCTTCATCAAATACATCGATATAAATTTCTTGTAATTCTTCAATGTAATCTAAAATAAAGTTTTTCCAAGCATCTTTATTGTCTTCTATATTATTATCTTCACAAGCTGCGGCTTTCTTTGGAAAATACCAACCGTAGTTATCATCTGCAATCAAACCTTCTAATTTATTACGATCAAATAAAGATACGTTTGTAAATGGGGATTCGACAGCATTACGAGAATAATGATTTACAGTATGGATAAACTGCTGAAAATGATTAGACATAGCTTTTCTTACTTTTCTATCATTTCTTAAATCTTCTAAAGCAATACGTTCACGATAGATAGCCAAGTGTGCAATATCCATAAAGAAAGTACCAATAGCTACAGCTCCGGCAATATTAAATGATATTTCACGGATTGTATCACCTAAAACAGAGATATATGTAGAAATACGATGAGCAGGAGAAGAATGTACTTGACCGAAGTTACGGCCTTCTGTTACAATCTTACTTGCATCAATACAATAACAATATGGAATAAGAATCTTGGTAGAATCATTTAAGGCTAATGAAAAATCATACATATCAGCAGTACATTTTTTAGCTTCTTCTTTACCATATAAATCTTTAATTGTTTGATAAAGATAATCATATCCTGCTAATTTTTGGAAAGGTAAAAATGATTCGACACAAACACCGGTCATATTTGTATCTGTTTTATTAGCATTGTCATCAATAGATACATCATTTACTGATTGAAGATTACCAAATACTTGCTTAGAAATAAAAGCTAACGGATCAAAGTTTTCTGGCGCTAATCCATGTGCTTTAAGAATTTCATTAACTTTTGTCTTTAACTCTTCTTTATCAGTAATACCATACTTTGACTTTAAAGCCTTAGTTAAAGTTTCAGTAATATTCTTTAAAGTACGAGTACTACTGGCTTCCGCAAGGTTAACATCGATAAGTTTATTCATTTCTTCAGCATAAGGATTTTCAGTATTATTATCAAATTCAGGAAACTTGATTTTAATCGCTTTCTTTTCTTCAGCCATTTTTATACTCCATGTTATTTAGTAAAATAGTATCTTCCATTTTTGGATATTTGATTATAATCTTTATCAAATAGATTTTGTGTTTCATTCACAAATTGTATATATTCATCGGTTTTTTTAGATTCCCGCATAGTATGAGCATCGAATTTACCACATTTAATAAATGTAAATCCATCTAAGCCCATTTCTTTAACTTCTTCTATATCATAACCAGTATAAATACAAATGTCATACTTATATTCAGGATTATTACCCAAAAGATCACAAATATGAATAGTTAAATTTCTATTACAAGGATTTAACGGATCACCACCGGACAAAACTATCTTATTAGTCTCATTTCTAAGACACCTTTGCTGAATTTCTAAGATAATTGATTGTTCTTGGTCATATGTCCATTCTTCGTGCAATTTTTGTAATTGCGGGTTTTGACATCCTAAACAATTATGCGAACAACCAGACATTATCACAACAAGAGCGAGATCATCTGGGTTAGGATAGTCCAAAAAAGTAGTTTCAAAGCTTATCATTATAAAGATTTGATTGTTTGTTCTAGTTCTTCTTGCTTAACTATAATAGCTTCTTTATCAGCTTGTTCAATAATAAAAGTAGGCGCAGATTTAATGCCATATTTAGTTGCATATTCTGTCGCCTCTGGATTCACACCAAAAACCAACGCTTCATATGTATGTTCTGGATAATTTGCTTGAATTTCTTGATATTGAGGCTCAAAAAGCTTACATCTAGGACAATTTGGCGTTTTGATCTCTATAATTTTAGCCATAAACTACTCCTTTTATTACATCGATTTATATAATAGAACATAATAAAAAAGAGAACTGGAATGATAAAAATTTCCAGTTCAACTAATTCTTCCGAAGCAAATTTAGAGCCAAATTTTACTTATAAAAACCCGTTTCTTTAGTAAAAGGAGTATCTTTTTTTCTTACTTTTTTCAGAGGAGCTTTTTTAATAGGTTCTGGCTCAGTTTGTACTGGTTCAGAAATAATTTCCTCAATAATCGGCTCTTCCTTTACTACTTTTTCTTTCTTTTTTCTAGGTTTTCTAACTTTTTTGATAATTTCTTTGGGTATTTCAATAATTTTTTCTACTTCAACTGGCTTTTCAGCTTCTTCTTTTACTTCTTTCTTGTTTTTACGAGTATTTACAGCTAAAACAATAGACAATTGAAGATAATCTAAGCCACAAATAACTAGTAATATAATAACTGTTAAAGCAGTTTGTAATCCTTCATAAGTTTTACAATCAGTATTAGGTAATATACGACAAACTGTAGTTAAAACACCAGCAATTTCACCCTGATTCTTAACATTTTTATCAACAGCAACTTGTGTATTATCCAAATCAGCATTGGCTGTTTTCATTGCTTCTTTTAAAGCATTAGAAGCATTACGATCTAATCTTCTTTTAGTATTATTACATTTATTTTCAGCATCTGCATCTCCATTTGCACGCTTCATACAATTTTCATAATCTTTAGTATTCCAATCCATACTTTTTTGATATTCAGATTGTGCTACAGAAGCCAAATCAGTAGATCTTGTTTGTTTAATTTCAGCATTATCTTGTGCTTTATTATAAGATGCTGCTTCAACCATAGCAACTTGTACCGATTCTGGTATCATAGAATTAAGTTTATTATATACACCAACTGCAGAATAAACAAATAATAAGCTAAGTATAACTGTAATTAACCATTTAACAGCGCGGAGATTCTTCCACTCATCTACAACAAAGTTTAATACAAGGAATCTACCCAAGTCAATTACAAGGAAGATAATAAATAACCCTTGGAATAATTCCGCCATTCCAAGAGCTGTTAATAAAGAAGATGTTAAAGCTAAGATACCCGCTACGAGTATCATTAAAGAATACTTAAAACTCATAGTATATATTAGAACTATGAGAAATATTAAGCAATACGAGTAACAAAAATAACCTTTTCAAAGTCTGCCAAAGTAATATTTTCATCAAAAGGCTTAATATGTGTAGTAACAGAAGTTTGGCGATATTTACGATCTGGATATTTCTTTTTAATGGTAGCAATATTATCAGCTACATATCCATTGGATTTTTTTGTCCAGATTTGTGAGCCTATATTCATTTCTTCTAACTTTGTTAATAAACTATCAGGTGAACGAGCTTTCATTTGTATTTCCTTATATTAGTTCTCTTTATCTATATCATTACTATAGGCTATTTATATCCAAAAGTAAAACCAAAAATTAAAAGATAGTATTATTTAGAACTAAATTTTATTACTATATAAATCTAATAGCTAATAAAAGTATAAAAAAACCAGAGAAATCCCTGGCTTTTAAATTAATTAAGCATTAATGGCTTGCATAGGACAAAGTGATGCACAAGTACCACAATTTACACATTTTGTTTCATCAATTTTACATTTACCATCTATATATTCAATTGCACCAGCAGGACAAGAACCCTGGCAAGCACAACAACCAACACATTTAGTTTGATCTATTTTCATTTAATCACTCCTTAATACTAATATTAGAACAATTAAACAGCTACATCAAAAGTTACTTTTTCTGCATATTCATAATTTTCTAATTTAGCCATATCAGGTAAAAAATTATACACTGTAGCATTTGGATCTAATGTAAAATGAGGCAATGCAATATCACAATTTTTCCAAGCTTCTAAATGTTCTTTTACTTTATCAATATGATTATCATAAATATGACAATTACAAAATTCCAATGTAATTGTACCGGGTTGCATATTTACTGTTTGTGCCATTAAATATAATAACAAAGCACCCTGTATCATATCTGAAGGTACACCCAAAACTGTATCTGCAGATCTTTGTAAACCCGTTAAATGCAATTTATTATCAAGGTAATTAAATTGCCAAGTATGTAAACATGGAGGTAATCCCATTGTATTCATATGTGCAGGATCCCATGCAGTAATAATCAAACGACGATCATATGGATTTGTTTTAAGAGTTTCTACAACTCTTGTTAATTGATCATAGCCTTTATCTTTATAATCAGTATCATAATTATCATACTCAGCTCCAAAATGGCGATAATTCCAACCATAGATATTACCAAGATCTCTTTCTGCTTTCATACCTTCTTTATCTGAATATGGAACTTTTATAGGATTACACCAATAATCCCAGTATTTACAACCACGTTCTTGATACACTTGTTTATCTGTAATACCTTGTAAAAAGCATGATAATTCGGCTTTAACACCTTTAAAAGGAATTTGGCGAAATGTTAAAATAGGAAAACCTTCATTTACATCCCAAGTCAAACTCTTATTTAATCTTACAAGTACTTTATTACCTGTACGACAAGGAGCTTCAACGCCTTTTGTTAAAATTTCTTCAATTAGATCTAAGTATTGTTTATTATATGCGTTCATTTAAAGCTCCTTATTATTTTATTAAATACCTAAATTTAGAACTTCGGATTCATCTAATTCTCTAATATAATTTCCGTCTAAATCTACTTCACAGACTTTTACAGAATAATTCAAAGGCATATTAGTTTTTGCATCCATATGATTAATAAAAGTACGACGTGAATTTTTAAAATATTTTAAATCATCGCGTAAATCTAAATCAAAAGGTACAACTTCATTTGATAAAAATGAACATTTACTATCACGTAATTTACCATTTTCTGAATATACCACATGATCTTTTCTACCTTTACCATAAAATAATACAGCTGGTTTTTCTATTCTGTGATTCATTTCACTGCGAGTTAAAGCTTGCTCATATGCTTTGGTTGTAATTACTTCATGCAATACTTTCATAATCCACCTCTTTCTCTTATTCTTTTTAATGCTCTTCTATGGCTAGCTATTTGTTGACCATATTCGTATACTTGTACTAAAGCCAATTCATAGCTAGCCTTTTCAGAATCATCCATATATTCTGTACCACATAATTTAAAATCAGGATTTAATCTATAATTCCTAATTAAATTCATGGCACATTCATATTGTTCTTTTGTAATCATAATTATTTATCTTCAAATTTACTATTGCGTTCTTTTTCAATTCTTTTCATTGTTAGATATATTAAAACTAACGCATTCCAACAAGCTGCTGAAATGTGTAAATTATCTGGAAAATCTGGATCATATAATTCACCTTTACGATGAGCTACCAAATGTCTCATTAGTGCTGCAAAATAACGATCTTCTGCATCATCAACTTCTTTCCAATTGTTTGGACCATATTTAATAGCACCATGTGTAAAACGTTCTACCACTTGTTCAAACGCTTCCCAAGGTACTAGATCCCAGCGTAATTTACCACCATCCCATTTTTTACCAGCTGCATCTTTATATTTGTCATTGATTTGATCTTTTGCCATAATATAACTCCTTGTTACATTAATATAGAATGTAAATAAAATTGTTGATTTATTAGATAAACTTCCATTTCAGTAAAAAAATATCCTTAGTCGGCAGTCATGACTAAGGATACTTCGCTTCCCAAGCTTTTTATTTAGATCCTGTCGATCCAAATGCACCTGCTGCACGCTTTGTTTTTGGACCTTGATCATAAACTTTATTTGGTACACCTTTTAATGCTTCATTTGAAATATTAATAATGATACCTTGAATAATCTTATCGCCAGGATTAATTACAGTTGCCCATTCTTTAAAACCAAGCAAACCTAAAAATCCGCGACGACGTACTCGAATATCTTCAGTACCTTTTACTACTTTAAACATATTCAAATGAATTTCACCACGATAACCACTATCAATTACACAAGCACCAAAAGTTAAACCTTTCTTTAATGCAACACCAGATTTATTCATGGTTTGCAAATATTGTGTATTTTTCAATTTGGTTTTAATACCAGATGGAATATTGACTTGTTCACCAATACGCAAAATATATGGCTGACCTTCATTCCAATCATTTGGAACAAAGAAATCAATACCAGCATCTTCTTTACGATTACCTGCTGGATCTTTAACATCTCTGATTTTAGTATAAATCATTAAGTACTCCTTTTGCTTATACTTAATAAATAGAATGTTTTTGAATCATCCTATTTTTTAAATAAATTTCCAATTTAAATAAACTATTCCTTAAAAATAGTATAACGGTTTTTTCTTTATTTGATTTGATTTAACCTGATTTACTACTATCTTAGGCTGTTCACTTTTAATTAGAATAGGCAAAACGAAGTCATCATTTTCAAATTTGCTTTTGTTTGGAAATAATTTATTAAAATACTTACTTAATGAAGCGTATTTATGAACACTTGTAATTTGTCCATCAAAAGTAGATAACCAATCGCATACTTTTTGCTTACTATTCAATTCAACAGGTTTTTCTACTTTTACATCTTGTGGTAAAATTTTACCTTTTTTACCCATGCCTACATAATTACCATATAAACTTCTTTTATGTAATACTTTAGAAGTTTTCATAAACTCTTGAACCTTCGCTAAACTCATAACTTCTAAATACTTTTTCTTATTTATTATAATAGGTGTATGTGATTCAAAGTTATAATAAGGCTTTGGAATATTCAACTCTTCTAATAAGTCTTTGAGGTAATTAAATCCTCTTCCCCAATTTGATTTTATACTACCAAACTTTTTTATTCCTATATCCAAATTACCAAGATTAATATTTACAGATTCTTCTAAATCTTCTACTGGCTTAATAGCAAAAAAATCATCATTCATTAATATAAAATTATCGGAAATATCTTTACATTTACAAGCTGCTTCTATATTTTTAACCGAATTTTTCCATTTACTACCGCAATCTTGTTTTACTGGAAGATATTCAACATTTTGTACCCATTTGGGTTTATAACCTACTATCCATACTTTATTATATGGTACAAATTTTTCTATTGACCTAAGAGAATATCTTAAATCAACATTATTATCACCTTCACGAACAATATATACTAAATCTATCATTTTTTTAAAAATTTATATAATTATGCTTTTGCTTTGGTTTTATATCTGGAATTGTTTGCTTTTGATCTGATTCATAGATACAAGGTTGTGATAATGTATTCTTTAAAATTTGGTTTAAATTATAAAATTTTGAATTTCCAATTAAATCATCTGCTGTAGATAACCAACCACAAACATTCAAACAACGCTTAGAATCATCTTTTTTAAGTGTAACCTTAGTATCATCTTTAAGACTAATTGATTTTTTAGGTTTATCTATGTTTTTATATATAGTACGTTTTTGTAAAACTTTAGTTGTTTGCATAAATTTTTGTACAGCTGGTAAATTCATAACTTCTAAAAATTTCTTTTTATTTATTCTAAGTGGTATATGAGCTTCATAGCTATATAATGGTCCTTCCACTTTCAATTCTTCTAATAATTCTTTAGCATATTCAAAACTTATATACCATTCTTCTTTTTTGCGTTTATAACGCGTAACTAAAGTATCTAACAAATCAAGATTGCTATCAATTAATTCTTCTAAAGGAATAGTTGGATTTATTGCAAAGAAATCATCATTCATTAAAATGAAATTATCTGATATTTCATTACATTTACAAGCTTCAATAACATTATGTGTAGAATTTTTCCATTTAGTTTGACATTGTTCAACCGGAAGGTAATTCACATTAATTATCCAATCTGGTTTATACCCAACTATCCATACTTTATGATTAGGATAATGTTTAGCGATAGAGCGAAGAGAATATCTTAATTCTGTACCTTTTTCACCAGGTTTAATAATATATACAAAATCCATATCATTAATATTCATTAGAAATATTTCTCCTTTTTTCTACGAGATGATACTACTGGAGTATAAATGATTGGATGTGCTTTATAATATAGCTTTTTGTGCTTTTCTAGTATTTTCTTTACAATTCGTACTCTTTCACCACCTCTAGCACTAATCATAATATTAGAATCATGTGATCTATAAAAATACAAAGGTTCATGAATACTTTTAATTTTCATTTTTGCTAAGATTTGCATATTAAAATCAAAATCAGTACAAACTCTAAATTCAGGATCAATTGCGACTTCTTTTAGCAATTCTTGTCTAAACATAAATCCACCTTCATATCCATATCTATGCATATTTTTAAATAAAGCTTCTTCTAAACTCCAATCGGTAGGTCTTTTAATTAAAGCCGTTTGTTTACCGAACCGCTGTAACTCACATGCTACTGCACCTACTTCCGGATCTGCTTCCAAAATAGCAACTTCTTTTTCTATTAAAGTTGGAGCTATATAATCATCGCTATCTACTTTTACTACATATTTACCTGTAGCTAATTCAAAAGCTTTTTGTGAATTTCTATTAAAACCTAAATTAATTTTATTTCTAATTAATTTAATTTTAGGAGATAGCTTAGTAATATAACTATAATCTATAGTCGGAGAACAATCATCAACAAATATAATTTCAATGTTTTGATATGTTTGTTTTAAAATACTATCGATACATTGATTTACATATTCTACTTTTACATCATATAAAAGAGAAACAATTGAAACTAACGGTTGATCCATTCTATTCCTCCAAATAAAAAGAGTCCAATTCTTATTATAATAGAACTGAACTCTTTACCTTAAATTTACAAAAACTTAAGCATTATAGGCACGAGTACCAAATTGCCGCATCATATTTTGTTTTGCCATAATCATATTTAAATAATAATTAGGTTTATCCTTTATATGATGCATTAGTACTAAAGGGATATTTTTCTTTTTGCCTTTAGTATATTGAATTTCACCATCATCACCATCATATTCCTGCAAATCAGAAATATCTACTTCATAGGTATCACCCGTTTCTGGATCTGTCCATTCAACAGATTCTGTACCACCGGGAACTTCAATATATTCTTCATCATCATCCCCACCACAATGAAGCTTAGGTTTTTTCTTTTTACCTTTACAATCTTCATAATGAATATGAGAAGGTCTATCACCACCATCAATATCCATTGGAGTTGGATCTTCGATTTCTTCTATTTCACGAGGGTAATCTCCACCATCTTCTTGTAATTTATAAGTAATCTTATGATTACCTTTTAAAGGATGGCTCATTGTTGAAACAAAAAAAGGCGCAGTTTTACCCACACCCAAATTCATAGCAACAAAAGTCGGCATTTGTTTACCCAACGGGTTCGGTTGAAAAGGTTTAGTTACGGTTTGTGTATACTTCATTGGAAACTCCTTTATTAATACACATTATATAGAATTCCCAAAAAAGTAACTGATTTCAAACTATTTTTCCAATTAAAAACCCCATACTTGCTTTTGAATACGTTGCCGTTTCATTTCATTACGAACTTGCTCTTTTTTACGCTGTACTTTTCTTACGTTTGGTTTAATATATCTAGAACGGCGTTTTTGTTCAAATGAAAAACCTTCTTTAAGACCTTTTCTTTTAATCTTTTTTAAAGCTTTTTCAACATTGTTATCAATAACAATTACTTTAACCATTAAATTACCTCCGGGTTATTTGTGTATATATAAGAACTTATTTATTCGCTATTTCATTTTCAATTTCATATTTATGCTTTTCGTAATATTTATATTTATTACGAATTACAAATCTATGATCTTTATCTAAGCAATCACCATCTGGAATCATTTTTAACAATTCTTCCATAGGTACTTGTGATATTAAGCGTGGTGATAAATGCTGGCAAGCTGCAAATCTATTACCTTCACTCCAATCAAATTTCTTAATATGTCTTTCTAATGCTTTCATATCTACTTTACCAGTATATTCTTTGAAAGGTTTAATACCATCTTTTATCTTAGGTAATTCTTCTAAGATAGCATCTGCATCTAAGATATTTTTATCATACAAATATAAAGTAGCTTCTTCATTAGTTTTAGGATTAATCATGCCAGGTACACGAGTATATTTAGAAGGTATATTAGCTTGTTCATCACAACCTACTAATTTATACTTATACATAATATATTGCCAAATCTTTTTATATTGTAATGCAGTAACCGGATGACTTAATTTAACTACACAATGATATGATTTACTGCCTGACCAAACAACACGATACCACAAATCTTTATGTTTATTGATTTGTTCTTCCTGTTCTTCTTTAGTCATATCATCACATTCAAATAATAGATTCTGTGCATATACATTACTATTAGTTGGATATTCAGCAGTGTTATCTTTAAAGTTATTTAGTGCTTGTAATACATCTGGCTCTTCTACTTTTTCATACTCAGCTGTAAAGTAAGGACCAAATTCACCGCCATTATCATTCAATAAATTCCTAGCAAATGCAATATATTGAGAAGTATTAATTTCATCCATAGTTAATGTATTCAAATCATCAACTAACAGCATATGATCATTAAAACCTGTAATTTTAGATATAGTATGAACAATTTCTGTAATTGGTTCACCTTTTTCATCTAAAACAAGATTTCCTTTATCATCTTTCTTAGCAACTTTTCTTGCGTTTTTACTACGGCTATAATAAGATTGTGTTCTTGGATCATTTGGATAACCTACTACAAAAGCTAAGCTACGACCATCAACTTTCTTATTGGTTACACCATCATAAATTTCACCAATAGCATGTTTCTTATATAATACAAAATCTCTTGGTTCTACACCATCTAATAAAGGTTGATCTGTCACCATATTACACAAAATCTTAGATGTAGCTTTACCAAATTTTTCATTTGATAGGTAAAAGCCTTTAGATTTTACTTTGCCATTGGTAAACTTACAATAATAATTATTAACATTATTCTGTGCTAAAGTATCAATTTCATCAAATTCCAAGATTAATCGTGTTTCTTTCATCCACTGCTCTGCAATAGGCATAAAATCTACACCTTCTTGTCTTTCAATCATGATACCATCAGTATTAGTCTGAATGATATTAAATCCAGCATCATATAATCTTTTTACAAGAATAAACAACAACAATTGACCATGTACACAAATTGATGAATTAGACCATGTATCATATAATGGATTAAATTCAGATAACATAGCACCAATAGCACCATTAAGAATCAATTTAAGACCTAAATTAAGAAGTGTTTTTCCTTCTTTTTTAGCTTGTAAACGAGTATGATACACTTCCTTATAAGATTCTGGATTCTTAGCAGCACCTCTAGACATTAATCCGTATTCCACCAATAAAGATGGATACAATGAAGCCACGTCCATATTAACTAAATTTTTACTTCTATACCCAATTAAAGCTTGATGTAAACCACCAAATCCAAATTGATATTTATGACCTTCATCTAAACCACCTAATTGTACTTCAAATTTTTCTGTAATATAATTAGGGTTATCTTGATTATCTAAATAAAACTGTAATAATTTTGATGGTTTACTATTCTCATCTACTAATTCTTTCATAGCCAATTCAGGAATAGCATAATATTGTTTTTTACCATCTACAATTTTAAACTTATTATTAATATTAGCCTTAGCATCTTCACCACACAATAATTTACCAGCAAAAGAAGATGATTTATTAATAAGAGTTTTAGCTCTCATTTTATATTCAACAATCATATTCCAACGAATATCATATGATTCTTTTGCAAAAGTACGTTTTGGATGTTCTGGATCTGGATTAAATAACTCTAAAGTATTATCCACGTCAAGTTCACAATACTTTTCAACATCAATTCTTTCTTTTGGTGTTAATTTTCTTGGTGTATCAAATGAAACACTACTATCATAATTACGCTTATTTAATGTAGACATAGTAAGTTTTTTCAATGAATTACGGCGTATATCAAATGGTCCATGAAAACTAATATCCCATGATAAAAAGTTGGGTAATATTGGCGCATCCTTTCTCATTTCAGGATATGCAGGTTTAGCACCATGCATAATTAAAGCATCTGAATACTTTTTAACCGTAAAACTTTGATTTACCATAAATGGATACATCATAGCATGTTTAATTACTACATCATCGTATGCTGCATTGTTAAATCCAATTAAAATTTTATTTTTAACCCAATCTCTTAATTTATCTGGATCATTCCAACAAATTAATCTATTTTTACCATCTAAAGTCTTAGCTACAAATAACCAATCTTCTTGAAAAACTTCAATATCGTATATCCATTCATATTTTTGTTTAGTATTGTAGCCTTCACGATCCATATCTTTCTTAGTCAAACCTAAAGTCGGTAATACTTCAGTATACCATTTATGATACCATTCTGAAGGTTCACTACCGTTTGGATTACCTGTTATTTCAAATTTTGTATTATTAATAGCAGCAGTTTCTTCTAAATCATCTTTACTTGCCATTGTAATTTGATCTTTGAATGGAAATAATGGAATTAAAGAAGAAGCTGTTTCACCATAAACAGGAATTTTAATTAAGACTTCTTTTAATAAAGTATAAAACTTTTGCTTTAATTCAACTGGATCATCTTTACAAATTTCATCGGTTGGACAATATCTTAAAGTAGTTTTAGTATAAGTATCACAAATACTAAAATATTCAATCTTATTTGCAATAGGATTAGCTTTACCTTCAAACACAAAATGTGAAATTAAGTGTTCTTCATAAGCTTCTAATAAGAATTGCAATTTTGTAATTAATTGATTAGTATCTTGATAAGGTGATAATATTACTTCTTTACCAAAGGAAATATTATTTAATTGCTTAGTAACATCCAAATAATCACCGCCAATATCAGGTAAAATAATATAGGGTAATAAGACATCTGTATTTTTCTCACCAGTTAATTTATTCTTTTCACGCATTAAATTATTTAACCAAGTAGCCGTAGGTTTAATAATTTGTTTACTTTCATTTAAATATAAACTGATACCACCCATATCAGGTTGAGATAAATAATCTTCTTTAAATGCATCAAATGCTTTTTGACCTACAAATGCGATAGCTAATTGTTTAGGATCTAAAGTACCTTTTTTAACATAATGTCCTAAAATATTAAAAAATACATTTCTAGCAAAAGGTTCATCTGTCTCATCTTTTACATAAGTAATATGTGTTTCTGCAGATTTAAATTTACTTTTAAATATTTCAGATAAATATGATAATGCTTGAATAGAATCAAAAATTTCTTCTTTGTCCGTATCTAATGGCTTTTCTGCAATTAATAAAAGTTTTGGTCCTAATTCAGACTCATATTCTTGCTTACTACGCACAATAAATGGACAATCTTGCATTATACTCTCCAATAAAGGTTTGAGATAGGATGAAAAGGAAACATGGGTAAAACATCCTATCTCGATTGTTAAGAACTATTCTAAGTTAGCTGCTTTAGCATAAGCTTTGAACAATTCTTTTTCTTCTTCTATTTCATCACGGTCTTTCTTGCGTTGGCGAATAACATAGTTAATGCCTTTCTTTGAAAAACCTTCTGCTTTTGCTTCTTCAAAAACTACTTTCTTACTTGCATTTGCATCTGAAATAGTTTCATCATAAGCTTCAATACGTTCAACAAATTCTAATAATTTTGCTTTATCTACTTCTACCATCAAACTCTCCTTAGTCTTCACAGATCAAGTTAGACTTACGAAAATCACATGGGTTACCGTTTTTAAAACCATTTACACCCATTGCTTCTTTCAAAGTACCACAATATTTATTATTTTTTGTGATCTGAACAGTTGAAGCTTCTTTTTTACTGTTTAATACCAAGCTTACATTATAACCATTATCTTTAATTTCGTTATAAACAGCTGTTGGTAAAACAACTTCATAACCGCGGCGGTTCAATTTTGTATACTTAATAGATGCCATAGTTTACTCCTTTTTGTTAAGTTATACATTAAATAGAATACTTACTCTTTATTATTTATTCATCAGAATTTTCCGTTTCCGATACTTCATCTTCTAAACCAAACTGCTTTACTGCTTCTTTATATGGATCTTCTGAATTATAAATATCTTCTAATGCTACACCATGCTCATCAGTAGTAACTGCTGTATCATCTTCTACTTCACCGTTCATTTCTACATTCTTACCAGTTACATATGATAATACAGTTTCTTTAAAGTGTTGCATACGATCTGGATCTTCTTTTAACCAAAGCATAGCTTTTTCTTTACCTTGAGCAATATTTTCACCTTTATATCTCACCCAAGCTCCAGCTTTTTCTAAGATACCAAATTTTACAGCAAGATCAAATACTTCTTCTTCCTGAGAAACACCTTTTCCATAGCGGATGATAAACTTTGCTGTACGGAAAGGTGGTGCAACTTTATTTTTTACTACTTTAACTGTAGTTTCAACAGAAGTAGCAACTTCTTCGCCATTAATCTTTTCTGTAGTTGGAGATTGCTTTTTCCAAATTTTCATAATAACTGTACTATAGAATTTTAATGCTTCACCACCAGACATAACATCAGTATCACCATACATAACACCGATATTCTTACGTGTCTGTGAAATAAAGAAACACATACAACCAGCATCATACGCTAATGGTGTAATACGTTTTAAACCATCAGACATCATTTTAGCTTGTCTACCAATAAAGTTATCACCCATTTCACCTTCACGTTCTTGCATTGAAATCATAGTAGAAACTGAGTCAAATACAATAACTTTAACTAATTTCTGTTTTAACAAAGCTTCTGCCATTTGAAAACACTGAACACCATCATCAGGTTGAGCAAATAACAAATGTTTAAGATCTACGCCTAAAGCTTGAGCATAGCCTAAATCGACAGCATGCTCAGAATCTAAATATGCACACAAATATCCTTGTTTTTGAGCATTTGCTACAATTTGTAAAGCAATCGTCGATTTACCGGATGAAGATTCACCATAAATTGTATTAATTCTTCCCATTGGCAAACCACCAACACCCAAAGCTACATCAAGATTCAAAGAACCAGTAGAAACTGTATCTATTTTCTTAATAGATGTAGTATCATCAAAAGTTAACATTGAATCTTCACCAAATTGCTTGTGGATCATTGCTAATGCAGCTGCCATATCTTTATCTAATTGGGTTTTTTCAACTTTAGCCATATAATTACTCCTATTTAAGTTTCTTATATTAGAATATATTAGATAAACACTCTAATTTTTATAATTTTCCAAAGCTTTTAAAGTAGCATTAATAAAATATGTTGAACAATGCTCTTTAATTGCTGGTAAATGTAAATAATCTTGAGTTTTTTTATGAATATCTTTTACATCTAAGTCTTTGATTTTCATACCTTTAACTAATCTAGCACCAACACTTGCAGAACTTAATGCACCAAAACATCCAGAACATAGATATCTTAAATCTTCAATATATGGATCATTATCATTATCAATACCCACTTTAACCCAAACTTGCATTTCATCACCGCAGGTAGTTAAAGATCCAAAATCACCTAAATAAACATTTGGCATATCTTCTGTAAACACATAATTACCATTTTCATCAATATTACAATAATCTTGATTCATAGCTTCTTTACGAACAATGGCAGAATAACTATTTAAACCAGTAGGCTTTTTTAATTCTTTTTCCTGAGTTGGATTTTCATAAGAATATAAAGGACAACCTATTCCACAAGCACCGGAATTTTCTACTTCAAGAATCTTTTGTAATTCTTCTTCAGAAAATTTCTGTGGAAACTTTCCTTCTTCATTCATCTGTCTTAATTCTTCAATAGTCATTATTCTTCTCCATGTCTTGTTCTCATTCTTGCTAAAAATTTAATTGCTGGTTTGAATCTATTATCTAAAAAATCTTTCAATTCTTCTTCATTTACTGTTTCATCGATAGAAATTCTAAATGCACAATTAGCAATTAACTTTTTAATACCCATACCAGATAATACATGCGAGGTTTTTAACTCAGATGAGTTACAAGCAGATCCAGTACTAATACAATCATCTATTAAACTTGACATCAAAGATTCACCTTCAATACCAACAAACGATGCATTAATAATATATGGACTTTGATCTTTCATATAAAAGTCAGAATGTTTATTAAAGGTTAGTTCAATCTTATATTCATTTGCAATTTCTTGTAATTTCCATACAATAACATTATGTAAATGTACTATTGTATCCCCACTTATAATTCTACGAATATATTTATCATCTACTAAATCATCTAAAGCTTTAACTGAAATTGGATCTTTTGTTCCACCACGAATTTCATATCCACCAACAATTAATGGATTTTCTTTTAAGATTCTTTCATATTCTTTTTTATAAACTAAACCACCAAATCCTTTCATACCACCAATTTTATGAGCTGAAAAACAAAAAGCGTCTGCTAAATGTACAATTTCATTATTTTTCATAAAACCTTGTGTATGATCTATAAATACATCAATTAGTCTTTCACCAACATAAGTAGAAATTTTACGATAATCTTTAAATATATTATCTATCTTACTAATTATCTCTGGATTTATTATTCCACCGGTTTCATTATTAACAGAAGTTAAGACTAATACACATCTTTTATAATATTTTTGAGAGTTTTCTAAAAATTCTTTTAAATTTTTTAAATTATCTTCTACTGTTAAACTAAAATCTAATTTAAAGTTATCTTCAGGGAAGTATTTTTGTACTGATTTTAATACTGCTTTATGAGCTACATTTTCATAAACAATTAATACATTTTGCTGTTTTGACATTGCATATATAAATTGATTAATAGATTCTGTAGATCCAGAATTATAACAAATATCATATTGATTTGCTATTTCTTTATCTTCAAATATATCATTTAATATATTTTTAGTAGAATTTTCCATCATATCCAAAGCTTCAAATCCAGCTTTATGATAAGATCCGGGATTTCCAAATAAATTTTTACTATTAGAATGAATAACCGAATCGATCCAGATTTGACTAATTTTATTAGTAGCAGCAAAATCTAAATACATACCCATAACTCCTTTTTATATATAATAGAATTTTAAAAATAACCTAAAAATAAGTTTAAATTTCCAACTAAGTACAAAAAAAGAGCCTCGAAAGACTCTTTTACTGTTCGCATCGTATAGTTTATGCAAATTTATCTGCAAGACCATTTTTAATTGCTTCTTCTGCAGATAACCAAGTATCACGATCCATCATTTCATGCATCTTTTTCTTTGGAACTTTGGTCAATTTTACATATTCATCTTCCAATTGTTCTTTTAAATATTGAATTTCTTTATAATTGATTTCAATATCAGATGCTTGACCTTGTGCACCACCAGAAGGTTGATGAACAAGCATACGGCAATGCGGCATAATAGAACGATTACCTTTTTCGCCATTAATAAAGATAGTCGTAGCCATAGAAGCAACTGTACCAGTAGCCTGTGTATGAACTGGACATTTAATCTTATTCATAACATCGATAATCGCATATCCAGAGGTTATTTCACCACCAGGACTTTGAATAATCATTTTAATTGGTTTATCAGCAGCTTCTGATTCTAAT
>JAFZWP010000022.1 GCA_017617065.1 Bacilli bacterium | reverse complement strand
TTTTGAAAGAAAGTATGGTGACGATAGCAAAGTGGATACACCTGTTCCCATCCCGAACACAGAAGTTAAGCACTTTTACGCCGATGATAGTTGGGTCTTTACCCTGCAAAAGTAGGTAGTTGCCAACTTTATTTCTAACGCCTCAGTAGCTCAGTTGGTTAGAGCACCTGACTGTTAATCAGGGGGTCCTAGGTTCGAGTCCTAGTTGAGGCGCCATTTATGGCGAATTGGAGAAGCGGTTTAACTCATATGCCTTTCACGCATACATACACGGGTTCGAATCCCGTATTCGTCACCATTTTGTAACATTCTATTTTATCTAAAGATTAGATTAAAATAGATGAGTATATATTTTATTGGATACGCAGGATGCGTATTTTTTTTAATATTCAATTGTCTATTTAATATGACGCATTGATATCAAATGTGTTTGATAATGTGAAACATATGGTATAATTAACGTGCGAGGTATAGATATGAAAAAAGTATCATACAATTTTGTTTTTTTATTGTGTATGATTGGCTGTCTTTTCGGCTGCTCTACGCTTTCAATAAATAATAATGTCAACAACTCGCAAGTAGATGACATTGAGGAAAGTAAAGATATCGTATTAACTCTCGATAATTATGAATACTATTTAACAATAAGAACTCAATTTAGAAGTAGTGAAGTACGCGGAGGCTGGAGAGCATCTTTTTATGATGTTTATATTAGTGGTGCTATCTTTGGATTATATAAAGATTGTGTGTTAACATTGGAAAATGGAACGATTATAAAATTAGATGCAGCTGGTTGTGCACAAACAACTAAGACGATAATAAATGACAAAGATGATTTTGTTGTAGTCGATGTAGAAGGAATAATCACACCATATAATTAAAAACGACTTTTATGAAAAAAATGCAATCTCGTGATGGAATTGCTTTTTATTTTTAAAATAATATTTCTTTTTTTTATAATTGTGCTAAAATTGATATGTAAGATAAATCTATGGAGGAGAAAAAATGAAAAAGTATTTAGATTTAATTCTTTTAGGTGTAGCTGCATTTTTCAGCTTATTAGTATTCGTATGGATGGCACTTCCTGCAGTAGTAGTTAATTTATTAGGTAAGTCAACAGTTAATGGATACAGAATTATTGAAGATGCTGGCGGCGTAGGTGTAGCATTCATCTTTATGATTATTGTTTTCTTAGTAGCTGCATGCTTATGTACATTAGCATTACTTAAGTTCTTAGGTAAATCAAAATTTGAATTACCATTTGCACATTTTATCGCTTTGGGTGCTGCAGTATTAGCATTAGTAGCTATGATTTTATTCTTCTTAGTTGAACCTATGTATTTAGATGGTGAAACTTCTGAATATGCAAGCCTTGGTGCTGGAGCAGTTTTATGTGCAATTAGTGCATTACTATCTGCAGCTGGTCTTGGAGTATTTGGCGCTTTAAAACTTTTAAAGAAATAATTTAAGTAAAATTAGTATTAGCAAAATTTGCTAATACTTTTTTTATGTTTTGTGTATAATTGATATATAGGTGGTGCGAATGAAAAAACACAAAAAAACTAGAAACACATTATGTATATTATTAATATTATTCTTAACATTATTAATGCCTTTTTCTTTTGTTAGTAAAAAAACAAATATAAATTTTGAATATGTAATGAAAGGAAGCATTACAAATCAAGATGCAAAAGTAGTAGATATCAAAATGCTTGGAGCACATGATGCTTTTACTGAAGGTATCAAAATGAGTAGCAAGCCTAATGAAGTTGAGGGCGGTATTGTAACTAACAAAGCTGTAAATCTACTTGCTAAAGGATTAGTTGTAAGGATGACTAAAACCCAAAATGTTAATGCTACCCTGATGTTAAAAGCAGGAGTTAGATATTTTGATGTTAGGGCAAGTAAGATAGAAGATAAATATTATGCAACTCATGGTTACATTGGAAAAGAAATAATCGAATATGTAAAAGAGATTGTGGACTTTTTAGGCAGTCATGATGGCGAATTCATCATCTTTGATCTTCAACATTTCTACACTTCGACTGGTTCTAATTACGATTTAGCTGAATCAGATTACCAAGAATTTTTAAACTATATGAATGTATATAAAAATGATAAAGGTAAAACCATCCTAGATTATGTTCATTATGATGCGCAAGTTGACAATCTATCATCTCTTACTTATAAAAAAGTAATTGGGGAAGATGCAGGAGTTATAATTCTCGCTAAATGCGAAAACAACACATACATTTATAAAAGAGATAATGATGCTTCAAAAGATGAAGCAAGAGTTTATTCTTCAATTAGATCATATTGGCATAATGATAATGGAACTAAAAAAATGTTAACTTCGATTGAAGAAGAATATAAATTTATAACTTCACATGACTATGCGGATATTCTAAGAGTTAATCAAGCGCAAAAGACTGGCTTTATTATGAATCTAAAACTACTTAGAAGTATGTTCTCTTGGAGTCTGCTTGATATGGCATCGTTCTTTAATCAAAAAATGGTATCTAACAAAGATCTGTTTATGAAATATCTAGATGCAATGCCAATTTATATGGCAGATTATGTAACTAGCAATAGAGGTAACTTTAATAAGCTAGCTAATGAATGGATAATTGAAGCAAATAATAAATTATAAAAAGGACGATAAGTCCTTTTTTTTATATGGAAAAAAAGCAAAAAATGTAGTATAATCCTAATGGTATAAAGGAAAAATAGTATTATGGAAATTACAAATTATAAATCAAGTTTAAATATATTTGACACCCAAAGAGCAATTAAGTTCATCAAAGATGAGTTTATTGCTAGCCTAAGTGAAAAACTAAATCTAAGGCGTGTAACGGCACCTTTGTTTGTTTATCCGGAAACAGGATTAAATGATAACCTAAATGGATACGAACGTCCAGTTAAGTTTGATGTAGCTAGCCTAAATAAAGAAGTAGAAATTGTTCAATCTCTTGCTAAATGGAAAAGATATGGACTAGCTAAATATAACTTTCCAATGCATGAAGGATTATATACTGATATGAATGCTATTCGTCGTGATGAAAAAGTTGATTTCATGCATTCAGTATATGTTGATCAGTGGGATTGGGAAAAAGTAATATCTAGTGAAGATCGAAACCTAGATTACTTAAAAGAAACAGTTAAAAAAATTTATGAATGTATTAAAGTTGTAAATAAAAAAGTAGCTAGTGAATTTAGTATTAAAAATTGTGACTTACCTGATGATATTTATTTTATCTCCACAAGTGAGTTAGAGAGTTTATATCCAGCCCTAACTCGCAAAGAAAGAGAAAATAAAATATGTTCTTTATATAAAGCTGTATTTTTATATCAAATAGGTTGGCCGCTTGAGGATGGGGCTAGTCATGATGGTAGAGCAGCCGATTATGATGATTGGAATCTAAATGGCGATATAATACTTTGGTATGATTTATATAATATCGCTTTTGAAATATCTAGTATGGGTATTAGAGTAGATAAAACTAGTCTAATCAAGCAATTAACGCATAAAAATGAATTAAATAAAGTTAATAATGAATATTGTAGATGGATAATGGATGACAAAATCCCACTTTCAATTGGGGGCGGAATTGGTCAAAGTAGACTTTGTATGTATATGCTCGGTAAAGCTCATATTGGAGAAGTACAAGTATCAGTATGGGATAAGCAAGAATTAGAAGAACTTAAAAAACAAAATATCTATTTGCTTTAAAATAATAATTAAAGATAGTATAATGAAATCGTATTTTGGAGGAATAAAATGTTAGAAAAGTTAGTTGAAGTTTTAAAACAAAACAAAAGAAAATTAGTTTTTACTGAAGGTAATGATCCACGTATCTTAGAAGCAGCATCACGCTTAAAACAAGAAGGTTTATTAGAACCATTACTTTTAGGTAATGTAGACGAAGTAAAAGCTAAAGCAAACGAGGGCTGCTTTAATATTGATGGCATTGAAATCGTTGATCCACTAAGTTATAAAGAAATGGATCAAATGGTTGATTTAATGGCTGAAATTAGAAAAGGCAAACAAACCAAAGAAGAATGCGCGGCCTTACTTAAAAAATCAAATTATTTTGGCACAATGTTAGTTAAGATGGGTTTAGCTGATGGCTTACTTGGTGGAGCTACATATTCTACTGCTGATACAGTAAGACCTGCTTTACAAATAATTAAGACTAAACCTGGTAGTAAAATTGTTTCTAGTTCATTTATTTTATTTAGAAACCAAGATGGTAAAGAAGAAAAACTAGCAATGGGCGACTGTGCAATTAACTTATTCCCATCAGATGATGAATTAGTAGAAATTGCAATTGAAACTGCAAGAACTGCTAAAGCATTTGGAATTGAACCAAAGCTTGCAATGCTATCTTATTCTACACTTGGCTCTGGTAAAGGTGAAGCCGTAGATAAAGTAAGAAGCGCTGCTAATAAATTAAAAGAAATGAATTTAGATTACCCAGTTGATGGCGAACTTCAATTCGATGCAGCGGTATCACCAGTTGTTGCTAAAACTAAAGCAAAAGACTCTTTAGTTGCAGGACAAGCTAATACTTTTATTTTCCCAGATATTAATGCTGGTAATATTGGTTATAAGATTGCCCAAAGACTTGGCGGCTTTGATGCCTTTGGACCAATTCTTCAAGGATTAAATGCACCAATCAATGATTTAAGTCGTGGATGCAATGCCTACGAAGTATATCAAATGGCAATCATTACTGCAGGATTAAAATAATAAGTTAACAAAACTAACCAAAAAAATGGTTAGTTTTGTTTAGAATAAAGTAAGGAGGGATAAAAATGATTAAAATCAATGTTGGCCTAACTGGGGCAACTGGCACACTTGGCAAAGCTAGTATACCTATTTTACTTGGCGTTGATAACATTGCTTTAAAAATTATTATCCGTCCAAGTAAGAAAAACATTAGATTTGCTAGACGCCTAAAAGCAAAATATAAAAACAATATCACGATAATGTATGGTGATATTACTAATAAAAGCGATTGTGTAAGATTTGTACATGGTTGTGAATACATTATTCATGCAGCTGGAGTTATTCCACCAGTTGCTGATCACTATCCAAAAAGAACACTTAGAACAAATATTGATGGAACTAAAAATATAATTGATGCCATCTTAAGCGATTTTGATGGCGATAATATCCACTTAATCTATGTATCAAGTCTAGCTGAATATGGCTCACGTGGTAAAACCCACCCTTGGGCAAGGGTTGGCGACCCTTTAATACCTGTCCCATATGATTATTATGGCTATTCAAAGATTGTAGCAGAAAGAGCAATACTTGATTCTAATTTAAAATACTATGTATCATTAAGAGAAGCAGCAGTTTTATATAAAAATATGATATTTAAGAATCTAAATGATGGCTTATTGTTCCATACAACGTTTAACGGCCCCCTTGAATGGGTAACCGATTATGATACAGCTATCTTATTTAAAAATATTATCTTAAAAGATGCTTCTAAAATGTTAGCAAAAGATTTTTGGAATAAAGTATATAATGTTGGATCAGGAATTGATGGTAGAAAAACCGGTTTTGAAATGATTAATGATGGCTTTTCGGTTTTAGGAAGAAGCGCAAAAGATTATTTCAAACCAAATTATAACGTAAGTCGTAATTTCCATGGCGTATGGTTTGCAGACTCACTAGTACTAAATAGCTATACAGATTATTTAAATAAAAGTTATTCATATTTTTGGAAAAAATATGCATCACATCATTGGTATTTTAAAATTGGTCGTATCATTCCCAAGTCTTGGATATCAAAACTAGCGATTCAGAGATTATTTAAAGATTCAAATTCCCCTCGTTATTGGGTAGATCACAATATTGAAGGTAGAATTGATTGCTTCTATGGATCTCAAGATGCCTATAATGCCATTGGAGAAGATTGGTCTTTCTATAAATTATGGTGCGAAGAAGAAGGATACGAAGAAGCAAGAAGCGGTTCTAAGATGGAATTATCATACCTTGGCTTTGATGAATACAAAAAACCAGCAGATATTGAGCTATCTGACTGTATCAAGGCAGCTGAGTTTAGAGGCGGCAAGTGTTTATCTACGAAAATGGAGAAAGGTGATATATATAAACCACTCCGTTGGAGGTGCTTTCAAGGTCATGAGTTCTATGCAACTCCATATGCAGTATTATTCGCTGGCCATTGGTGCCTTGATTGCTTTAAAGAAGATTCATGGAATCTAGATTACATTGCTGCTAATGTCCCATTCTATGGTCAAGTTTGGTATGATGAGCACGATAAATCAGAAATCAATAGAGTTTATCCATATAGTGTTGATGAATTTCCAGAAATCAATTACGAGGATAAGAAAAAATAAGACAAATGAACGAAATTAAAGATTTTTTTGATAAGGCAGCACCTAACTGGCATAATACCGATGATCCTATCATTATAAAGAAGATTCTAAAAGCAATACAGTTAAAAAAAGGCGATAAAGTATTAGATGTCGGCTGCGGAAAAGGAATAATCACACCATTTATTTATGAAATTACAGATACTTTAGTTAAAGCAATCGATATAAGTAAGAATATGATAGCAGGTGCTAAAGGGTTACATCCTGAAGCTAACAAATATTTGTTTGAATGTGCTGATTTTTATGAATATTGTGATGCTCAAAAGTATGATTTTATAATAATATATAATGCATACCCTCATTTTTTAGATAAATTAGCTTTAAAAGATAAAGCTTTTAGCTTACTAAAAGAAAATGGTAAACTAGTTATTGCTCACGGCATGTCAAGAAGTGCTTTAAGAAAGCATCACAGTGGCCTAAATCTGCATATTAGTAGAGAAATTACTTCTCCAATTGAAGAATCAAATGATTTTTTAGACCATTTTGAGTTACAAAAATGGGTAGATGATGATACTTTCTACTTAATGGTATTAAAAAAGAAATAAAACTCGATTTTTTAGAGGTAAAATTAATAGATTTTGCCTCTTATTTTTTGGCTTTTTTTAAAAAGCCTGCCTCACTTACAGTTTGCTTTTTGCTGTTTTTTTAAAAATTGACAAAAAAGCAAGAAATTTTAGATATATTTACGAGTTCAAAGCAAGCTTAAGAACTAATGAAAAAATAGATGCAAAAAATGGGACAAAATTTGTGTAAATTCGTGGCTTATTTTTGAATATAAAAATAAGCCCAAAAAATTGCTATTTTTAAAAAATGCCATTTTTTATAAAAGTATATGTATAAATTTTAGGGGTGCGTTTAAAATGCCAAAAAATTAAGGCCAATTTTGCCTAAAATTTGCCTTATTTTCTAATTTGGCATTTTATTCAAATAAGTTTTAAGATTGCAAGTAAACGCGATTATACCTAAAAATTTGCCTTATTGATATTTTTAAAAAATAAGTATAAAATGATACAGTAAATTGAGAAAAAAATGAGGCAAAAAGTGATGGAAAAAATAATGCTTACTTATTTTGCTCCTTTTGGGGAAATGAATACTAATTCTAGCGAAGAAGTGGCTAAATTAATTGATTTTGAAAATGTGGACAAAATTAGGCTAGAAGTAAAGTATCAAAAAGATTTTCAAACGATAAAGAGTAAAGTATTCGAAAATAAATATGACTTAATTTTGATGTTAGGTCAGGCTAGAGGTAGAGAAGCTATATCACTTGAGTCTAGAGCTACTAATTTAAACAATTATAGGGCTAAAGATATGGATGAATACTACCCAAATGAGGAAATTTATCCGAATTCTAGTCATTATTTATATACTAATCTTGATTTGCAAAGTATAATTAATGAAGTAAACGAAACTAGCATTACAATTTCTAAAAATGCGGGCTCGTATTTGTGTAACTTTGTGTATTATTGTTGTTTAAAAGAGTTGAATATACCTAGTTTATTTATCCATTTGCCTAGTTTTATAGGCCAAGATGATGATAAAAGGATTCCAAAGTTAGAAATTAGCGAAATGGTTAGAATAATTAATAAAATAATTAGGATTTTTAGTGCGGAGGAAGATAATGATTAATGTATTTTCAGAGATTGGCAAACTAAAAACAGTACTTCTCCATTATCCTGGAGAAGAATTAAACAATTTAATCCCTAAATATTTAGGTGAATTATTGTTTGATGATATCCCATGGCTACCACTTGCCCAAAAAGAACACGATGCGTTTGCGGATGCGTTTAGAAAAGCGGGTGTTAGAGTAGTATATCTAGAAGATTTAGTAGCTGAAGTATTAAAAGATGATGATATTAGGCATAAGTTTATCATTGAATTTGTAAATGAAGCAGCAATTCATAGTGAAACGCTAAAAGAAGTTGTAACTGAATACTTAAATAATATATCTGATCCTAAAGAATTAGTGTTAAAAACAATGGCAGGGATTAAAAAAAGTGAAATGCCAAAGCATAATAAGATTACTTTGACAGATCATGTAGTTGATTACCCATTTATTTGCAATCCAATGCCTAATTTATATTTCACTAGAGACCCATTTGCTTCAATTTATGATGGAATTAGTCTAAATAAGATGTATTCGGTAACTAGATCTAGAGAAACTATATATGCAAAATACATTTTCTTATATCATAAAGATTATAAAGGAACTAAATTATTCTATAATCGTGATAATGAATTAAATATTGAAGGCGGCGACATCTTAGTATTAAATAAAGAAACATTGATTGTTGGGGTAAGTGAAAGAACCCATAGTGGAGCAATTGAGCGCCTTGCTAAAAACATGTTTTATGAAAATAAAACTTCATTAAAGCGAGTTTTAGCTTTTACGATTCCCAAGATGCGCACTTTTATGCATCTAGATACAGTTTTTACCCAAGTAGACTATGATAAATTTACGATTCATAAAGAATGTTATGATTCTTTAAAGATTTATGAAGTTACTAAAGATGAAGAAAACTATGGTAAATTAAAAGTTAAAGAATTGAATGATAAATTAGAGATAGTATTAGAACATTACATTGGCAAAAAAGTGACATTAATTCCTTGTGGAGGGGAAGATAGTGTATCTGCAGCTAGAGAACAATGGAGTGATGGCTCTAATACAATTGCAATTGCTCCGGGTGAAGTAATTGCATATGAAAGAAACGATATAACAAATAAAACTTTACAAAATTATGGAATAAAAGTGCATACGATTCCATCAAGCGAATTATCACGTGGTAGAGGTGGCCCTAGATGTATGTGTATGCCACTAGAAAGAGAGTAAAATATGAATTTATATAAAAGAAACTTATTGACACTTTTAGATTTTAGCCCAGAAGAGATAAATTATTTATTAGATTTAGCAGCTGAATTAAAAGATGCGAAAAAAAGAGGAATTAAAACTAATGTTTTAGAAGGTAAAAATATTGTTTTATTATTTGAAAAAGATTCTACTCGTACTAGATGCGCTTTTGAAGTAGCCGCATACGATCTTGGAATGCATGCAACATACTTAGGACCTACTGGAAGTCAAATGGGCAAAAAAGAATCTATTAAAGATACAGCTAGAGTATTAGGTAGAATGTTTGATGGTATTGAATATCGTGGCTTTAAACAAGAAACGGTAGAGTGCTTAGCTAAATACTCTGGTGTCCCTACATGGAATGGTTTAACGGAAAAATATCATCCAACACAGATCTTAGCTGACCTACTTACTATTAGAGAACATAAAGGACATCTAGCTGGTATCAAAATGGCATATTTTGGTGATGCTAGATACAATATGGGTAATTCATTAATGATTGGCGCTGCTAAGATGGGAATGAAGTTTGCTGCTTGTGCACCGAAAGCTTTATGGCCAACTGAAGAATTAACTAATAAATGTAAAGAAGTGGCTGCATCTACTGGCGCTGAGATTGTTTTAACGGAAAACATTGAAGAAGCAATTAAAGATGCTGATGTAGTAGTAACTGATGTATGGGTATCAATGGGTGAAGCTGATAGCGTATGGGAAGAAAGAATTAAGATGTTACTTCCTTATCAAGTAAATAGCGCCCTTATGGCTAAAGCAAAAGAAGATGCCATATTCTTACACTGCTTACCATCATTCCATAATTTAGAAACAAAAATTGGTATGGAAGTATATGAAAAATTTGGACTTGATGGCTTAGAAGTAACTGAAGAAGTATTTGAAGGTAGCAAGTCAGTAGTATTTGATGAAGCAGAAAATAGATTACATACAATTAAAGCTGTAATCTATGCTACGATGGTGAGATAATGAAAATAGTAATTGCACTAGGAGGCAATGCGCTAGGAAATAGTGTAGCAGAACAAAAAGAAAATGCCGCATTAACTGCTAAAAAGATTGTGGAGATAATAAAGATGGGACATAACGTAATCGTGTCACATGGAAATGGTCCCCAAGTTGGCTTAATCAATCTTGCTTTTAGTGAAGGTAAAAAGGTAAATCCTAAAGTATATGATATGCCTTTTAGCGAATGCGGTGCTATGAGCCAAGGCTATATTGGCTATCATCTTCAAAATGCGATAGCAAACGAATTAGCAATTAATCATATCAATAAAAAAGTAGTTAGCTTAATTACGCAAGTAGAAGTAGATAAAGATGATAAAGCCTTTCTAGATCCTACTAAACCAATTGGCTCTTTTTACTCTAAAGAAGAAGCACTAAAACTCGGTTATCCAGTAAAAGAAGATGCCGGTCGTGGATACAGGCGAGTTATAGCTAGTCCAAAGCCAGTTAAGATTATTGAAAGTGAACAAATTAATACACTTGTTAATAATGGCTTTATAGTTGTAGCTTGTGGAGGGGGAGGAATTCCAGTTATCAATAATAATGGGCATTTAGAAGGAATTGATGCAGTAATTGATAAAGATTATGCTTCCTCAAAACTTGCTGATGAGGTAAATGCTGACTGTCTACTAATATTAACGGCTGTAGATAATGCATTAATTAATTTTGGATTACCTAATGAAGAAAAGTTAACTGATGTTACAGTATCAAAGATGAAAGAATATAATCTTCAAGGTCATTTTAAAGCTGGAAGTATGAAGCCAAAAGTTGAAGCAAGTATTGAATTTGTGCAAGCATGTAATAAGCGCAAAGCGATTATCACATCAATCGAAGCAGCAAGCATTGCATTAAAGGGGTTAAGTGGAACAACTATCCATAATTAAAAATATGAAAAAAGTTAAAGAAATTAAAAATAATGAATTGTTTTATAATGGTTATTCTTTAAAAGAATTAGCTAAAACTTATGGCACTCCTTTAAAGATTACGTTTTTAGATTTGATTAAAGACCATATTGTTAGCTTAAAAGATAGTTTTTCTAAAGCTATTAAAGAATTAAATTATCCAGCTAAATTTATTTATTTAAATGCCAATAAAGCTAACTATGGAGCTTTAGAAGTAATCGAAGCATTTAAGCATGCAGATGGTCTTGAAACATCAAGCTATTATGATTTATTATTCACTCATGAATTATTTAGGAGATTTCCAGAATATAAAAATAAATATATTGTATGTAATGGTTATAAATTAAATGATTATGTGGATGAAATAATTAAAATACATAACGAAGGTATTAAAATCATTGATATCATTGATTCAGTATCTGAATATGAATTATTAAAGAAAAGCAATCTACCAGTTGAAGTGGGCATGCGTATTCATATTGAAGCATTGTACGCTGAAAAAGAAGAAGAAATCAAAAACGATCGTTTTGGTTTAACCAATAGCGAAGTAGACTATATTTTAAATGATATTAAAAATACTAATTTAGTTCTATCTACCATTCATTTTCACCAAAGAGGATTTGATTACGAAGAAGATAAGTTTCAAGAAAACTTTGAAAAAGTATTTAATAAATACTATGTGAAGGCAGCAAGACTCTTTCCAAGTGTAAATAACTTCAATATGGGTGGAGGAACTCCACTACCAGTTGATGAAGGCTTTGATTATGATAAGTGGGCTAAATATGTTTTAGGCTTAATTATTAATTTGTGTGATAAAGCAAAAGTAACTTATCCTAATTTATTCAGTGAAAATGGTAAATATTCTCAAAAGGATGCCACATGTAATGTATATAAAGTAGTAGGCATTAAGAATACTGATAAATATCCTTGGAATATTGTAGATGGTAGTTTACTAATTGCAATGCCAGAGATGTATGCATTAGGTGAACCAATTGAAGTAAGACCAGTTAACGATTTAGATAAAGAAATGGTTAAATCATATTTAGCAGGTATTACATGTGACTGTGATGATGTATATTTTGAAAAAGATAAAGGCTATATTAACCTACCAAAATCAGATGAATTATATATTGGCTTAATGGGAACAGGATCATATCAAAATAGTATGAATGGTAAAGGTGGAGTACATCACTGCTTACTTCCTGAAGAAATTGATTTAGTCATCAATGATGGGAAAGTAGCGATTAGAAGTAAACTTCAATCAATTGAAGATATATTTAAATTAATGAAATTATAAACAATTAACTTATATGCAATGCATATAAGTTATATAGGCACTTAGCCAAGCGGTAAGGCAACTGGCTCTGACCCAGTCATTCATAGGTTCGAATCCTATAGTGCCTGCCAAATAATTATCCCAAAGTGCAAAAAAATATATGCACTTTGAAAATACAAAATATATAGACCGAAAAGGAGAACATATGAGTAGTTTTAAAAATCTAAGAATTGTTGATAACTTTTATCAAACATCATCCTTTTTCCCAATGCCACTTTGTTTAATCGGAACTCTTGATGAAAAAGGAGAAAAGACTAGTTTTGGAGCATATTCACTTTGCTTTCCTTATTACATTGCAGGAAAAGAAAATTATGCAATGATTTTGGAATGCAGAAACACATCAAATACAGCTAAAGGTATTATTAGACATGGTAAATGTACAATTAACTTTTTACCATATTCTAAAAAAATATTTGCCAAGCATGTTGATCTAGGCTTTCCTGGTGATACGCCAGAAGAAAAAATGAAAGATTTTTGTTTTCATTTAGAAGATGGCCTGTTAGCTGAAGCAAATAAAGAAGAAAAGTACCCAAAAGTAATAAGCGAAGCATTACAAGTATTTGAATGCAGTTGGTGGAAAGAACTTGAAGATTGTGAAGGAACTGAGGTTCAAGAAGAATATAATGGCCCATATCATAACTTCAATGGAATTACATCTAAGTTTGGTGCGCATTTCATTTTAAAAGTTGATAAAGTATTGATGAAAGAAAAATATTATGATGCGATTATTAATGGTGTAACTAGATCTAACTTTATGCCACTAGCTACTAACTGGGGATATAGAGATTCTAAAAACTTTTGGTGTTCTGATTATAAAAAGCCAAACGCTCAACCAATCCCAAATCGCGAAGTGGATTTAACTAGCGTAAGATATGCCGCAGATCGCATTGATGATGTAGTTAAATTTTCTGATGATGCTTTGAAAATGTTAGTTAAAGTGCCTAGACCATTTTTAAAACTAGTATTAACAGGTTGCGTAAACTGGGCAAAAGAAAATAACTGCACACTTATTACTGAAAAAGAAATGCAAATAATAAATGATAAAAGATCAAAAGAAAAAGGAAAATCTAAATGAAAAAAGATATAAGAAAAGAAATTACTAATCGTAATTACCATATTACTAAGAGGCTATGGTATTTTATTTATCGTAATGTAATGAGAATAGTTGGTAAAAAATATCATCCACATTACGAAAAAATCGATGACATTAATGATTGCAAAGGCCCTTGTTTTATAATCTTTAATCATTTATCAAGACTTGATCATATGTATGTAATGGAAATAGCATACCCAAGAAGAGTTAATATATTGTGCTCTTATGGGGAATTCTTTAGATCACACCTACATTTTGCATTTAAGCATAATAATGTGTTACCTAAAAAACCATATGTTAATGATATCTTATCAACACGTATTATGCGTAAAATGATTAATAGGGGCGCATGCATTGCTTTTGCGCCTGAAGGCTTAGCTACTAATGATGGTATGAACAAACCAATTGTCCCAGGCACTGGCCATATGCTTAAGCATTACAAGCTACCTGTTTATTTTGTATGCTTAAGAGGTCAACACTTACTTAATACTAAAGCATGTTTAGATATTAGAAGTGGTAATACTTACGCTACTAGTTCTCTTCTTTTATCTCCAGCTGATTTAGAAACTAAATCAAGTGAAGAAATTGATGAAATAATTAATAATGCTTTTAGGCATGATGAATATGCATGGAACAAAGAAAAGCATTACAAATATGAAGGTAATGGCCGTATGTGCTATCATCTAGAAGACTTACTTTATAGATGCCCTAAGTGCGGCGCAGAATTTAAGATGAAAGGTGATGGAAATAAATTCACATGTGAAGCTTGTGGAAACGGAGCAGAACTAGATGAATATTATGATTTTCATCCATATGACGATACTTGTGTAATTCCTGATACAATTTCTGAATGGGTAAGGCAAGAGAGAATTGCCGTTATTAAAGAAATAAGAAAAGATCCAAATTATGTCTATAGTGATCATATAAAACTTGGAAAACTTCCAAATGACCATTATCTAAAAAATAAAGCAACTAGTGAAATAGTAGCAAATGGAATATTAACTCTAGATCATGATGGCTTACATTTCAAAGGCGAAGATACATCAGATCACGATTTTGACCTAAACTGGAAACAGTTATATTCTGTAATTTCTATTCAAGATGCTGCTAGCTTTAATATTTATGTAGATAATGAATATGTAGATATATTCCCAGATAGTCATTCAATGATGAAGTGGAACTTATTAATTGAAGAAATGCATAGATTACATGTAAACTTCTATAAGAATCATCCATGGGATAATTACATGTACGAAAACCTAGATTAATCATTGGTGCCCAAGTAGCTCAGTTGGTAGAGCAACGCACCCGTAATGCGTAGGTCGCAAGTTCAAATCTTGTCTCGGGCACCAATGTAAAAAAGAATTGATATTATTATATCAATTCTTTTATTATATTCATTTAAATAATTATTATGCTATAATGTGATTATATTAATAAGAAAGGAAGTGATATTGTGGATAATGAGAAAAACAAAATAGAATCAAACAATGATTTGCAGTCTATTTATAATGAATATCGTGACTATAATGAATACAATAAGCTTAATATCCAAAATAATGATTATAACGAATTTACTTCCTTTAAAGAAATCAATGATAATAAATCTAGCTTGAGGGCAAGAAAATTATCAGGTTTATTTACTAAACTATTATCATCTGCCCTTGTTATTACAATGGCAGTAGTAATGGGGACTTCTTTTATCTTTGGACCTAAGAGTAAAATTAGTGAAGTTTTTATTGAAGGATATGATACTAATTTGTTTATAAGCATATTGTTTTCTGAATATTATGAAGATGATGACTTAGAATTAGTAATTAAAAATGAATTTACTGATAGAGTTTATAAAATAGAAGCGTTCGAAGAAGGCCCTGAAGAAGAAAATCAATATATGTATTTTGCAGATGTTGATGGGTTAAAAGAAAATGTATCTTATCATATAAGTATAGAAAGTGGATTTAATACTCTTTATAAAAATGATTATGTAATTGAAGCAAAAGATGATATACCACTTACCTTAGTAAATAGAATTGATGCTAATTACGTAGATGAATTGATCTATGTAAGTGTTGAATTTAGTGATTTTAATAGTGATGATTTTGTTTTACTTCAACTTGAATATAATGGAGAAGTAATAGAAACTATTCCAATTGATCAAGTTATACAAAATGAATATAGTTATATTTATAATAATTCATTTAGTGTAAATAGTGATGGTGAATATAATGTATGTCTATATGTTAATAATAATCTAGAAATGGTTAGTAAAGTAGATGTGCAAACGCCAGCATATACAACTGTTAGTTATTTTGGAAATGAATATGGTGATTTAATTTTCTATTACTATATTGATTTTGATAATTATGTAAGCAGTGAAATTATTAATTTGAGTTTTTATTTAGATGGTGATTTAGTTAAAAATGTTGAATTAGATAATATTATTCAAGAAGAAGAATATTATAGATGCGATGGTGAAGTAAATGATCTAACTGATGGTAAATATGATGTAGTCATTTATGCTAACAATGATATTATTTATCAAGAAGAAATAGTATTAGGTTATATTTGGGATACAGTATTATATGAATTGGATGTTAATAATGAAAATACTAATGTATATGTTACTTTAACATTTAGTGAATTTAGTGAAAACGAGATAGTTAAACTAATTGTTTATAAAGATGATAATGTATTTCTAGAAGAATTAGTTGCTAATCCGCAAATAGATGATTTGTATTATTATGAATTTGATTATCATATTAGTGAATATGGATATTATAGATATGAATTATTAATTGATAATTATACAGTATACATTGATGAGAAGAATATTGTTTATAATGTGGCGTCATCTAGCGTAAGTAATGTACAAATAATATCATTTTCACACAATGTATTAGTGATTGTGGATATAGATGAATATGATGTAAACGAAACTTTAAGTATTTATTTAACTAGTAACAAAGGATATGATAAATCGTTTGCCCTTGATTTACATGAATTAGCAACTGGTGCTGGATATTATGCAGTTATATATGATGATGGTGGTTCTTCATCAAGCGATTATAGTTATACAATATATGCTAATAATACAGCAATTATTACAAGTGATACCATTAATTATCAAGATGCTAAGAATTCTAATGTTATTCTTGAGCATCCATATGATAATGATATGTACCCAGAACCATATATTTCATTAGATGTATATGATGAAGAATATAGCTGGAGTTATTTGTTATTTAATAAAAATGGTAACATCTATCCAGCAATTATAGATGCTAACGACATGTTTGAAGGTACAAGACTATATGTATCGTTAGAAGATTTAGAAGATGGAGAGTGTTGCTTCATCTTGCTTGAAAACGATGGTACAAATATTGAACCACAACTTTGGAGCAATTTCACATTACAATTAGGAGGATAATATGAAAAAGAAAATTAATGTTACAGGATTAGTATTACTAATTATAGGTATTATAGTATGTGTGTTGAGTTTTATTTTCTCAACCCAACTATTCTCAGAAAACTCAGTATTTAATAATAACCCAGTTGGGCATGAAGCAATAGATACATTGTATCGTAAGATTCCTGCAGTTATTAGATCAATTGAAATAATAACTTTTGGATATATTATTTATATTGTATTTAAATTTGTCTTAACAAAGTTATTTTCTAAAAACAAAAGAAGTTTAACTATCGTTAAGCTACTTGCTAGTTTTATCAAATATGCCATTGCAATTGTAGCGATTCTTCTTATATTATCTGCATTTGGAGTTGATGGAAGAACTCTACTTGCTAGTGCGGGAATTTTAGGACTAGTTATAGGATTAGGTGCTCAAAGCTTAATCGCTGATATAATTGCTGGTGTATTTATTGTATTCGAAGGCGATTTTGAAGTTGGCGATATCGTAGTTGTGGATAACTGGAGAGGCGAAGTTCAAGAAATTGGTATTAGAACTACTAAGATTATTGACTGGGGTGGAAATGTTAAGATTATTAACAATTCACAAATTGCTTCAATTATTAACCAAACTAAACAATTATCAATTGCAGTAGCATATATTGGTATCGAATATGGTAAACCAATTCCTGAAGTTGAAAGAGTTGTTATGGATAACCTAGATAGAATTAAAGCAAACATTCCTGAAATTATTGAAGGACCATTCTATAAAGGCGTTGATGAATTAGCAGCATCTTCAGTTAACCTATTATTCATGGCTAAATGTAAAGAAGAAGATTTATATATTGTAAAGAGAGCCTTAAATAGAGAACTTAAGATGATGTTTGATGAAAATGGAATTAATGTTCCATTCCCTCAAATTACTATTTCAAAGCTAGAAGAAAAGAGAGATCAAAACTTTTCTTCAAATAAAGAAATAGAAAACTTTGTTAAGGAACAACGAGAATTATCTAAAGATATTGAAGAAAAAGAATAAATTATAAAGCCTTGGTAAATGCCAAGGCTTTTAATGTTTTTTAAAAAATAATAATCGTAAGTATACTTAAGAAAACATTTTTATTTTTTATAATTAATGTTTTTATTAACAATTATTTTTAGATAATGTAAAATTAATATATAGGAGTTATAAGATGAAAGCAAAAATTTACTTTACTAAAGAAATTTCACCAGACAGCTTAGTTAAAATCTTTAATCAAGTTGGAAAAAAGTTAGAAGGCAAAGTAGCATTTAAAGTACATTCAGGAGAACACGGTAATCAAAACTATTTACATCCAGAATTTATGGAAAAGTTAGTTAAACTAGTGGGTGGAACTGTTGTAGAATGTAATACTGCTTATGGAGGAGCTAGAAATTCTTCGGATAAACATTTAAAATTACTAGCTGAACATGAGTGGACTAAATATTATAAAGTAGACTTATTAGATGAAGTTGGACCTGATGTAGAGCTAGATATACCTAATGGTATAACTATTAAAAAAGATTATGTTGGTAAAAACTTACTAAATTATGATAGCATGCTTGTATGCTCACACTTTAAAGGGCACCCAATGGGTGGCTTTGGGGGAGCACTTAAACAGTTATCGATTGGTTGTGCATCAAGTGCTGGTAAAGCTTACATCCATTCAGCCGGTAGAACTCTTGACCAATATAATTTGTGGAATGATTTACCTGCTCAAGATAGATTCTTAGAATCAATGGCTGATGCGGCTAGCGCAGTGCATACTTTATTTAAAGATAGAATCGTTTATATTAATATAATGTGTAATTTATCAGTTGACTGTGATTGTTGCGAAGTAGCAGAAGATCCATGCATGGCAGATATTGGTATTTTAGCATCGACTGATCCAATTGCCATTGATCAAGCGTGTATAGATTTAATTAAAAAATCAGACGATAAAGGTAAAGACCATTTTATGGCGCGTGTTAATCGTCAAAATGGTGAATATATTTTAGATGCTGCATCAAGACTAGGTTTTGGTGATAGAGCATACGAATTAATTAATATTGATTAGGAGGGGACCATGCGTTATTTTGTATTTGGTGGAGCTAATGTAGATATCAATGTTACTGTACCTTCTGGACTAGTTTTGCACGATTCAAACATTGGTAAAATTTCTTTTAGTTATGGTGGCGTCGGCAGAAACATCGCTGAAAATTTAGCTAGGCTTGGATGCGAAGTATTCTTTGTCAGCGTATTTAGTTCAGATGAAATTAGTCAAGCGATGTTTAATAGCTTAGCAAGTCTTGGCATTAGATTACAATTTTGTAAAATAACAAATAAGCCTCAATCGAGTTACTTAAATGTAATTGATGATAATAACGACTTATATTTTGGTCTTGCCTCAATGGAAAGTTACGAATTACTTACAAAAAGTGATATTCATAATATTCCATTTAGACCAGATGATATCTTTGTAATTGATACAAACTTTAATGAATCAGTTCTAGAATTCTTGTTTTCTCAAGATAATCGCAAAATTGTGGATGCAATATCATCTGCTAAAGCAATAAAACTAAAACCATTTTTAAATAGTATTTATATGCTTAAAGTTACACCGCTTGAAGGCGAAGCTTTAACTGGTGAAAAAGATCCAATTAAGATTTGTAAAGCTTTAAGAGGTGCCGGAGTTAAAAGTGTCATTGTAAGCTTGGGTGAACAAGGTCTATTATACCAAGACCCAAGCGGATTATATAAAGTTACTCATAAAGTTATAGAACCAGTTAATACTAATGGAGCAGGAGATGCACTTTTAGCTGGTTTTGCTGCTAAAATTGATGCCGTGTTTGATGAACAATTGCAATGGGGCATTGCCTCTAGCTTTGCAAGCCTAGCATCAACTGGTGCTACATCAAAGAAACTTAACCAAGAATTTGTTAACAATACTGACTTAGAGTTAAAGATTGAAGAAATAGAGAATGATTAAATTAATTGGATTTGATTTAGATGATACGCTTCTAGATTCTAAAAAAGAAATATTAGATTTAGTAGATGTTAAAAAAGCAATAGCTAATGGCGTTAAAGTAGTACTATGTTCTGGTAGACCTTATTCATCAAGAACTAAAGAATACTATGATGACTTAGGAATTAAAGAAGGCTACTTTTGTGCTTACAATGGTGTAGTAATATATGATGTTAAGAGTGGGGCGATTGTTTACGAAAACTCCTTATCAAAGCAAGAATTATTATTCATTTATGATGTAATAACAAAAGCTATTGATAAAATTAAGAATGATGTAGATACTACTAACCTTGCTATATGCATTCACCATGATGGTAATGTATATGCAACTGCTAATAATGAATATCTAGATTTAGAAGTAAGATTAAATAAAAATAAATTATTCATTGGTGACTTCTTAAATGAAGGAATTACTGATGCTTGTAAATTAATGATTGATGCTGATCCATCAATCATTAACAAGTTATTCCCACTAGTTAAAGATGGTTTAGAAGATAAATTTAATGTAATGGTGTCAATGCCTTGCTTTATTGAAGTAATTAAAAAAGATTCAAATAAATATAGTGGGCTAGCACAAGTTGCAAAGATGTATGGAATTGAAGAAGATGCTATTATGGGCTTTGGTGATTCTATGAATGACTATGAACTTGTTAGAGATGCTAAGTATGGTATTGCCATGGGTAATAGTGTAGATGAAGTTAAAAAAGTAGCAAAATTTGTAACTGATACTAATGATAATCATGGCGTGAAAATTGCTTTAGAAAAATATGGAGTAATTTAATAAAAGTAGTATAATGTTTAATTGTGGTGAGGTAAATGGTAAATATTTATTATTTGAAATTAGATAATTTTAAAATTGATGATCATTTTGAAAAAGTCTTTTCGGATGTACGCATAGAAAAACTAAAACAAATCACTAATGAAGAAGTAAGACTAGAGCGTATTGCAGCTGAAGTACTTCTTCAATATGCATTTAAAGAATATGGTTTTGATATTCCTAAACAATATGCATATGATAATTTAGGAAAGCCAACAGCTAGTGATGTTTATTTTTCTATAACACATACTAAAGGAGCAGTGATGGTTGCTGTATCTAATAACCCTGTTGGTGTTGATTTAGAAATGAGAAGAAATATCGACGAAAAGATTGCATCTAGAATATTAACTAAAGAAGAACTTGATTTTTATAATGAACATAAAGGTAGTGAATATTTACTAGACTGCTTTGTTCGAAAAGAAAGCTTCTTTAAGATGACAGGTGAAGGAATTGGATCTAATCTAACTAAAGAATCAATTGAAGATATTTTGAATTCATCTAAACAAGTAGCTTTGTGCTTTGATGATTATTTAAGTATAATTACAACTTACCAAAAAGATTTATATGATGTTACTAAAGTTAACTATGATGACTTATTAAAGTTATGTAAAGAGGTTGAAAATGAATAGATATGATTGTGTAATAATCGGCGCTGGTGTAATTGGTGCATTATGTGCTAGAGAACTTGCTAAATACAAATTAAAAATATTAGTATTAGAAAAAGAAATCGATGTTGGATGTGGAGCAAGTGGCGCTAATAGCGCTATTGTCCATTCTGGATATGATCCAGTTCCGGGTACTCTTAAAGCTAAATTAAACGTTGAAGGCAATAAGGCCTACGAAGCTTTATGTAAAGAACTAGATGTACAATTTAAGCGAATTGGTTCAATTACTGTTGCTAATAGTGAAGATGAATTAGTTACTCTAGGGGAGTTAGCTAAAAGAAGTGAAGCTAATGGGGTTCCATATCAAGTATTAAACGAACAAGAATTAAAAGAAATCGAACCAAATATTACAGCTAGTGCTAAAGGAGGACTTTTATGTCCAACAGCAGGCATTGTAAATCCATTTGAAATGGTTGTAGCAGCGATGGAAAATGCTATGGACAATGGAGTTAGCCTACATTTAGCAGAAGTTGTAGTAGATATTAAAAAAGATAATGGTTTTGTTATTAAGACTAATAAAGACGAATATCATGCAAAATATGTAATAAATGCAAGTGGTGTATATTCATCTAAGATTAATGATTTAGTAAATCCACATACATTTAGCGTTAGACCTAGACGTGGTGAATATTATGTTTTAGATCATTTCCAAAATGGATATGTAAAACATACATTATTTAATGTGCCTAGTGATAAAGGTAAAGGTGTACTAGTATCTCCTACAACTCATGATAATTATTTAGTAGGGCCATCTAGTGAATTTATTGAAGAATACGATAGCGTAAGAACTAATAAAGATGTTTTAGATAATGTAAGGAAAAATGCCACAAGATTAGTTGATAATATTCCATATCGTGAACAAATTACAGAATTTGCCGGCCTAAGAGCAGTTGGTGATACTCATGACTTTATTATTAATGAATCGGATGGATTTATTAATGCAGCTGGCATTGAATCTCCTGGCTTAACAGCATCTCCTGCTATTGCTAAGATGGTAGCTGGCTTTATTAAAGATAAAGAAATTAATCCAGACTTTAAGCCTAATAGACGCAAAGTCATTAGAATGGAAGAGATGAGTATCGAAGAGCGTGATGCATTGATTAAAAAAGATCCTAAGTTTGGTAGAATCGTTTGTAGATGCGAAGCAGTATCTGAAGGTGAAATCTTAGATTGTATTAGAAGAAATTGTGGAGCTACTACGATTAAAGGTGTTAAGAGAAGATGCCGTCCAGGAATGGGTAGATGTCAAGGTGGTTTCTGCCAAGCAATTGTTTTAGATATTCTAGCTAAAGAACTTAATAAGAATCCCGAAGATATAATGTATTCAAATGCTAATTCATATATCGTACTTGGACCTACTAAGGAGGACAAATAATGAAAAAAGATTATGATGTAATTATTGTCGGTGGTGGGTCAGCAGGTTTAGCTGCTGCTATAGCTGCTTATGATAATGGAATTAAAGATATATTAATTCTTGAAAAAGGTGATTTTTTAGGTGGCATACTTCTTCAATGTATCCATTCAGGATTTGGTCTACAAACTTTTAAAGAAGAATTAACTGGACCTGCTTATGCAGAGAGATTTATTAAACAAGTAAAAGATAGAGGCATTAACTACAAACTTCAATCAATGGTTTTAAAGATTGAAAATGAAGATGGTAATTTATTTGTTACTTATTCAAATGCTTCTGATGGTTATTTAAGAGTATCTACTAAATCAATCATTATGGCTGCTGGTTGTATTGAAAGAACTAGAGGCGCTATTAACACTCCAGGTGATAGACCAAGCGGTGTAATGTGTGCTGGCGTTGCTCAAAAGTATTTAAATGTAGATGGATTAAAGATTGGAAACAATGTATTCATTTTAGGTAGTGGTGATATCGGCTTAATCATGGCTAGACGTATGAAACTAGAAGGCGCTAATGTCATCGGTGTAGCTGAAATCATGCCATACTCAAATGGACTAAATAGAAATATTGTTCAGTGCTTAAATGATTATGATATTCCACTATATTTACATCACACTGTAAAAGATATTATTGGTAAAGATAGATTAGAAAAAATCATCCTTTGCGAAGTTGATGATAAATTACAATTTGTACCAGGAACTGATCGAGTTATTGAATGCGATACATTACTTTTATCAGTTGGTCTAATTCCTTCAATTAATTTATTAACTGAAGCAGGAGTAAAGATTGACCCACTTACTAAAGGTGCAGTTGTAGATTCTAATTTACAAACTTCAATTCCGGGCGTATTCGCTTGTGGAAATGGATTACATGTTCATGATTTAGTAGACTTCGTAAGCATTGAAGGAACTAAAGCTGGTGAAAACTGTGCTAAGTTCATTAAAGGGGAGTTAGCTGATTTACCAAAGATTAAAGTTGTAAATGGCAATTTAATCGGTTATGTTTTACCACAAACAATTACAAGCGATGGAGCTAGCATTTCATTTAGAGTTAGAAAACCACTTAAGAATTGTTATTTAGTAGTAAAACAAGGCGATAAAGAAATTAAGAGAGTTAAGAAACTGTATATGATTCCATCAGAAATGGAAAATGTTAAGGTTGATTCTTCAATCTTAACAAATCTAGATAATGTTACATTGGAGGTGGAAGAATAATGAGTGAAGTTAGAAAACTAATTTGTATAAGCTGTCCTAGAGGATGCCACCTTGAAGTTGATGAAAACTTAAATGTAACAGGTAATACTTGTCCAAGAGGTAAAACTTACGGAATCGCCGAAGTTACTAACCCAACAAGAATGATATCTTCCACTGTTAAGATTACTGATGGAGAAATCATTAGATTACCAGTAGCAACAGCTTCACCAATTCCTAAAGGTAAAATCTTTGATGTGATGGCTGAAATTAACAAAGTAGAAGTTAAGGCACCAATTAATTGTGGTGATATAGTTATCGAAAATGTTTTAGGCTTAGGTGTTAATATTGTAGCGACAAGAACTGTGGGAAGAAAATAATTTATATAAAAGAAGAGGATAAATTTATGCGTTATTTTGGAACTGTTGTTAGAGGCGTAAGAATGCCCGTTATTAAAGAGGGCGATGACATTGTATCAGTTGTTAGTGATACATTGATGAAAGCAATTGATGAAAGTGGAATTAAAGTAAATGATCGCGATGTAATTGGTATTACTGAATCGGTTGTAGCTAGAGCTCAAGGAAACTATGCTACAGTTGATCAATTTGCTAAAGATGTAAGATGCAAAATGGGTAATGGCCCAGTAGGACTTGTGTTCCCAATTCTAAGTAGAAATCGTTTCTTAGAAATGTTAAAGGCAATTGCTAGTGGTGTTGATGAATTAATCGTTCAATTAAGTTATCCTTCAGATGAAGTTGGTAACCCTATCATTTCTTTTGATGATTTAGACAACAACCATGTTAATCCATATGATAGAGTATTTACAGAAAAAGAGTTTAGAGAATTATTTGGTAAAGATTTATTACATCCATTCACTAAAACTGATTATGTAAGACTATATAGTGAAGCTGCACCAAACATTAAGATTATTTTTGCTAATCAAGCTACAGCAATTCTAAAATATACTGATAAAGTTATTTGCGGAGACATCCATACTCGTGCTAGAACTAAACGTATCTTAAAAGAAGCAGGAGCTAAAGTAGTTTTAGGCTTAGATGATTTCTTAACTTCATCAGTTGATGGTAGTGGTTATAATCAAAAATATGGTGTTCTTGGTTCTAACTATGCATCAAATGGTAAAATTAAATTATTCCCAAGAGATTCTCAAAGTACAGTTGAAGCAATTCAAGAAAGAATGTTTAAAAAATATGGCAAGACTGTAGAAGTATTCATTTATGGTGATGGAGCATTCAAAGATCCATTTGGTAAGATTTGGGAATTAGCTGATCCAGTTGTATCACCATTCTTCACATCAGGCTTAATCGGTCAACCTAATGAATTAAAATTCAAATTACTAGCTGATACTGAATTTGCTAACCTAAAAGGTGAAGAAGCAAGAATTGCAATGACTGAATATATTAAATCAAATAAATCAAAGACTAAAGATGCTCACAACTCTTTAGGCACTACACCTCGTAACTTAACAGATTTACTTGGTAGCTTATGTGACCTAACTAGTGGATCAGGAGACAAAGGTACTCCAGTTATTTACATCCAAGGTTACTTTGATGATTATACTAAAGAATAATATATAATAAGAAAGGCGAGTATTTATTACTTGCCTTTTTAAATTGTTTGTCTTTTATTATACTAATTGGTATAATTGAAGTGTTATGGAGGAGTTTATGGAAATTAACGAAACTAAAAAAATTACTTTTAGTAAAGATTATTTAAAGCGTACAATGTGGATTGGACTTGCCTTCTTTGGTATTTTACTTGTATGGCAATTATATAATTCATATTGTGCACCAATGTTATCATTTATGTTTGCTAGACATGACTATGCAGATAAAGTAGCTGCTGGGGCAGCTGCAGGTTATGTTACTATGAAAGACTTATTAGCACATAACTTTATTACAGAACAAGATTATTTGCAAATTCAATGGAAAGTAGGTATTATCATGGCTCTTGATAATATTGCTGCTTTATTCATTATGCCAATATTTGGTAACTTATCAGATAAAACTAAGACTAAACTTGGTAAGAGAATGCCATTTATCATTGTTGGATCTGTTGTTACAGCAATGGTTTTACCATTTGTTCCACTATTCTTCGTTAAAGCAATGGCTGCAGAAAGCGCTGCTATGCTAGGAATGATTGTTGGGATGATTGCTATGATGTGTTTAATCATCATCTTTATGATGAGTTATCGTTCACCAGCTGTAGCATTAATGCCAGACTTAACACCAAAACCTTTAAGAAGTAGAGCTAATGGTATCATTAATATTGTTGGTTATGTTGGTGGAGCAGTTGGATCTGTTGCTGCTATCGTAATTCCAGTTACAAAATATATTGATGGATCTAATAGATCATTAATGATGTTAGAAATACCATTCATCGTTTGCAGTGTTTGCTTATTAGGCTCTTTAGTTCTGTTACTATTTAAGGTAAGAGAAAATAAATTACACGAACAACTTGATGAAGAAATCAAAGTTGGCGACGCCATGGGTGAATCAGCTGAACAAGTTACAACAACTGAAAAGTTATCAAAGAATAATATTCGTAACTTAGTGCTAATTTTAATCGCTGAAATGTTTTGGTTTATGTCGCTTAATGCTGTAGAGACATTCCAAACAAATTATGTAATGTTCTGGCTAGATACATCAAGTGCTGGTGGAGCTATCATGACAGTTGTTTCAGGTGCTGCATCAATTGTTGGTTTCTTAACTGCTGGTTTCTTAGCTGATAAGATTGGTCGTAAATGGACTATCTTCTCAGGAATTTGCTTAGTTTGTGTATGCTACATCATCTATTCACTAATTCCTGAATCAGCAACTCATGGAACATTTGCCGCTAGCCTTCCTTGGTTATTCTTTGTATTATTACCTGCAATTGGATTTGGATCATCACTTATTCATATTTGTTCATTCCCACTAGTTACAGATTATTGTACATCAGACAAGTTAGGAAGATTTACATCTTTATACTACACTGCATCAATGTTAGCTCAATCTATTACACCAATCCTAATCGGTTTCATCTTCATTAAAACAAGTTGGGTAGCATTACCAATATATTCAGCTAGTTTAATGGCATGCGCTGGTGCTGTATTCTTCTTTGTTAAGGCACCTCATAAAAAAGATACTGGTGAAAACGTAAAAGGAATCGATGCATTAGGAGCAGATGATTAATTAATTTGCTGTATATAATTAAGAAAAGGAGAATCTATTTATAGATTCTCCTTTTATGTAACCTTTTACATTTTTCATTTTATTGTAAATAGGGCACTTTTGTGGTAAAATGCAATAGTTAGATAAGAAGGGGAGTAACCATGTTAGAGATTATCGACTTAAAATTTGGTTATGGTGCACAAGAATTATTTAATAAAGCATCGGTGACTATATATAATGGCGAACATGTTGGCTTGATTGGGCTAAATGGTGTTGGTAAATCTACATTGATGAATTTACTTGCCTTTCGCTTAACTCCTGATGAAGGTAAAATCGTTTGGGATAAGAATGTAACATTTTCTTACCTGGATCAACATCTAGAAGTAAAAACAGATATTTCTATTACCGATTATTTATATGATGTTTATACACCGCTATTTAAAAAAGAAGAAGAAATGAATAATCTATATAATAGTTTAGTTGAAGCTAATCCTGATGATTATGATAAGATTTTAAGAAAAGCAGAAAACATTCAAAACTATTTAGATGAAAATAACTTCTATATGATTAAATCTAAAATAGGCAATGTCATAAATGGTCTAGGTATTGATATCGAAGAGGGTAGAAGCTTAAAAGAATTATCAGGTGGACAGAGAGCTAAAGTATTTTTAGGTAAAATGTTACTTGAAGAAAAAGATGTATTGTTACTTGATGAACCAACTAACTTTCTAGATGCAAGACATGTAGAATGGTTAACAAAGTTTTTAGTTGGTTATAAAAATAGTTTTATTGTTATAAGCCATAATGTTGATTTCTTAAATAATGTTTGTGATGTAACTTTAGTATTAGAAAATAAACTTCTTGCTCGCTATAAAGGTAATTATGATGCATATTTAAAACAACATGAAGTGAATAGAATTGCTTATGAGAAAGCATACAATCGTCAACAAGCTTTCATCAAGCATCAACAAGACTTCATAAATAAGAACTTAGTTAGAGCATCGACTACTCACCGTGCTCAAAGTAGACAAAAAGTATTAAATAAACTAGAAGTTATGGAAAAACCAGCTGGTGAAAAACCAGTTCACTTTAATTTCGAATTTACAAAATCATTTCATAAATCACCACTTATTGTGAATGATTTAAGCATTGGTTATACTCATCCAATTTTAGAACATATTAGTCTAAAATTAGAATTTGGTAAGAAATATGTAATCATTGGTAAGAATGGTATTGGTAAGACTACTTTTGTAAAGACGATTTTAGGTGAACTTGCTCCACTTGCAGGTAGTTACGAGTTAACTGATTTAAATACAATTTATTATTATGCTCAAGAAGAGACACCAGATGATATTAGTGCTATCCAATATTTTAGAAATGATTATCCACAAATGGATGATAAACAAATTAGAGGAATACTTGCTCGCTATGGTGTAAGTGGAGAATTACCTTTAAAGAGTATGAAATATTTAAGTGGAGGCGAAGCTGCTAAAGTTAGATTTGCTAAATTATCATTAACTAAATCTAATTTATTAATTTTAGATGAGCCAACTAACCATCTAGATAAATTAGCTAAAAAGTCTTTATTTGAAAAAATAGCAACATATCCTGGTACTGTTATTTTAGTATCACATGAAAAGAGTTTTTATGATGAACTTAAAATGATTCATATTAATTTTGATTAAAAAGGTGAATTATATGGAAAATATGGAAATTAGAAATATAGCTATTATTGCACATGTTGACCATGGTAAAACTACATTAGTTGATCAAATGCTTAAAAAGAGTTCTACTTTACAAGCAAGAGAACAAATTGAAGAAAGAGCCATGGACTCTAACGACTTAGAGCGTGAAAGAGGAATTACGATTCTTGCTAAAAATACTGCTATATATTATAAGAATTATAAAATTAATATTTTAGATACACCTGGTCATGCTGATTTCTCCGGCGAAGTTGAAAGAATCATGACTATGGTTGATGGCGTATTACTAGTAGTAGATGCCTATGAAGGAACAATGCCTCAAACAAGATTTGTTTTAAAGAAAGCATTAGAATATGGCTTAAAGCCAATTGTAGTAATAAACAAAGTTGATAAAGATTCAGCTAGACCGGATTATGTAGTTGATGAAGTATTAGATTTATTTATAGAGTTGGGTGCTAATGATGAACAAATCGATTTTAAAGTAGCATACGTTAGTGCTTTGAAAGGAACGTGCAGCTTATCTAGTGACTTATCAACACAAAAAGAAACTATGGATCCACTATTTGATTTAATCGTTAGTGAAATACCAGCTCCTGATAAAACGGAGAAAGCTGTAAATGTTAATGGAAGTTTGCAATTCCAAGGATCATTACTTGATTATAATGATTATGTTGGTAGAATGGCGATTGGTAGAATTCAAAGAGGTGCAATGCACCTAAACCAAATGGCTAGTTGCATTAGAAGAGATGGGTCAATTAAACAATTTAGAATTCAAAAAATCTTTACATTCTTAGGATTAAATAAGATTGAAACCGAAGTTGCTTATGCCGGTGATATTGTAGCTATAGCAGGACTTGGTGATATTTATGTTGGTGAAACGGTTTGTGATGTTGGGGCTGAAGAAGCTTTGCCACCAATCCATGTTAGTGAACCAACAATTGAAATGATCTTTGGCACAAACACTTCTCCATTTGCTGGTAAAGAAGGGAAGTTTGTAACTAGCACTAAGTTAGATGATAGATTGTTTAAAGAAACACAAAAAGATGTAAGTTTAAGAGTTAAAAGAATCGGTACTAGTGATGAATGGGTAGTTTGCGGAAGAGGCGAATTACATCTAGGAATATTAATTGAAAATATGCGTCGTGAAGGATATGAATTCCAAGTATCTAGACCTAAGCCTATTTTAAAAGAAATAGATGGTGAAGTTTACGAACCATATGAATTTGCGCAAATTGATGTGCCTAATGAATCAGCAGGTGATGTTATTAGCTTGTTTGGTAATCGTGGCGGAATATTTGAAGATATGAGCGCTGATGGAAGCCAAACTAGAATTATTTATACAATTCCATCACGCGGCTTAATTGGACTATCTACATCTTTCCTTACAGCCACAAAAGGCTATGGCACATTATCTCACTCATTCTTAGATTATAGACCAATGGATGCTAATGCCACACTAGGAAACCGTAAATGGGGTGTACTTGTTGCTGCCTTTACAGGAATGAGTAATGCCTATGGAATTGGAAATATTGAAGATCGTGGCGTATTATTCATTGAACCGCACGAAGAAGTATATGAAGGCCAAATCGTTGGTGAATGTAATCGTGAAGAAGATATGAGCGTAAACGTCGCTAAACAAAAGAACTTAACAAACATGCGTGAAGCTAATAAAGAAGTAACTATTGTTTTAAAGAAACCACGTCGTATGAGCTTAGAAGTATGCTTAGATTATATTAACGATGATGAACTTGTAGAAATTACGCCAAGAAGTGTTAGACTTCGTAAAAGAATTCTAGATACAGTTGAACGTAAAAAATGGGATGCCAAGAACAAGTAAAATAATAAAACTTGTTTAATATCGTTAAAGCATATATAATTTAATTATCGAGAGGTGAATTATGAGAAAAGTAAATATTATTACAGATTGTACATCAGACTTAACACCCGAATTAAAAGAGAAATATGGAATTAGAGAATTCCCATTAATTATTAATATCGGTGATAAATCATATAAAGGTGGAGTTGATATCGATACTAAGATGCTATTTAAACTAATCGATGAAACTGGTCAAATGCCACACACAGCAAGTGTGCCACCTGCATACTTTGTAGATTTAGTAAAAGAATACCCTGCAGATGAAGATGTTATCTATATGGGTATAAGCGGAGGAATTTCAGGTACATATAATAATGCTAGACTTGCAGCAGAAGAATGTCCTAATTTCTATCCAATCGATAGTGCTAACTTATCTACTGGTATTGGCTTACTTTTATTAAAAGCAGCTAAATTTCGTGACCTTGGTATGAGTGCTCCAGAAATCGTAGAAGAAATTGAAAAGATTAAACCAAGAGTAAGAACTCAATTTGCTATTGATACACTTGATTACTTACATAAAGGTGGAAGATGTTCAGGAACTGCAAGACTTTTTGGTACTCTACTTAAGATTAAACCAATCGTAAAAGTTGTTGATGGTAAAATGATTGTAGCTAAGAAACCAATTGGTAATTATAAGAAAGCGTTAGATATGCAACTAGAAATGTTTGATGCTGATATTAATAATATCGATCCTGATTTCGTATTCGTTACTCATCCTGATACACACGAAGATGCAGTATATTTAATGAATGAATTAAAGAAACGTGATGTTCAAATTGATAATCTTGTGGAAACAAATGCAAGTAGCGTAATTGCTGCTCATTGTGGACCAAGAACTATTGGTATTTTATATATCGTAAAAGAATAAAATTAATAAGCGAGTAGATAATCTATTCGCTTTATTAATTGTAAGGGGGACATATGGCAAGAGTGGAATTATTAGCACCTGCTGGTGATATGACGTCATTTAAACTAGCTATTAATAATGGCGCAGATGCAGTTTATATTGCTGGTAAAAATTTTGGTGCTAGAGCATATGCTGCTAACTTTACAAATGAAGAATTACTTGAAGCAATTAATTATGCGCATGAAAGAGATAAAAAAGTATATGTAACAGTTAATACAGTTATTAAGAATAATGAATTAAATAGTTGTGTTGAATTCATTGGTATACTTTATAAGGGTGGAGTAGATGCTATCATTATTCAAGATTTAGGATTAGCTTCAATTTTAAAACAAGTATATCCTGCTTTAGCTTTACATGCTTCTACGCAAATGAATTGCTTAAGCGTAAATCACGCTAAAGAGCTTAAAGAATTTGGTTTTAAGCGTATTATTTTAGCACGCGAGACACCAATTGAAGTAGTTAAAGAAATAGTCAGTAAAGTTGGGATTGAAGTAGAAGTATTTGCCCATGGAGCACTATGCATGTGCTATTCTGGTAATTGCTATTTATCAAGTGTAATTGGTAAAAGAAGTGGTAATAGAGGTAGATGTGCTCAACCGTGTAGACTTCCTTACGAACTAGTTAAAGATGAAGAGCTAGCCAAAGGTGCTAAGAGGTATTATTTAAGTCCAAGAGATTTATGCGAAATAGATAATATTGATGAATTAATTAAAGCTGGCGTTTCCTCAATCAAAATTGAGGGAAGAATGAGAAAGCCAGAATATGTTGGCCTAGTTACTAATAGATATCGTAAAGCAATTGATACAAGCTTAGATGAAAAGCAAATAGAAGTTTATAAAAAAGACTTAGCAGTAATGTTTAATCGTTCGTTTACTAAAGGCTATTTGTTTAACGAAAACAATAAACACTTCACTAATGTATCCACATCTAATCACATTGGTATTAAAGTTGGTAAAGTAACAAAATATAATAATGGCTATGCTTATATTAAATTAGAAGATGCTATTAGAAGCGGTGATGGTTTAAGAATCTTAAGTAAAGAAAACGATCCAATCGTTGTTAATGAGATGTTTGTTAATGGTATTAAAGGAAAACACGCAGTAGCCGGTGATTTAATCCAAATCAAAGTTCACAAGGTTGCGGATGTTGGCGCAACAGTATTAAAGACAAGCGATGCTTTGTTAGAAAACGAAATAACTAACGTTAAGGAACAAAAAGTATTGCTTGATGCTAAACTATATTTAGATGGAACTGCTTGCTTAGAAATAACTGATGGTAAAAATAAAGTATCGGTAAAGTCAACTTATCCGTATGAAGCAGCTAGAAGTGCTGATATTAAACTGCGCCAAGAAGAACAACTTAGAAAAACTAGGGATACTATTTATGAATTTAGAAATATTGAAATTAAAGATTCAATGTTTTTACCAATCAAAGAAATTAACGAATTAAGAAGAAATGCCATTGATGCCCTATATAATATAAGAAAAGGAAAAACACCTACTGAAGTTTGTAAGTTTGTCCCAAGCAATATAGATGTATATAACGATAATAAGAAACATTTATTCTTTAAAGTATCATCATTAAATCAGTTAGAAGCATGTATCAACCTAGGCGCTAAAGATATTCTTTTAGAAAATGAAAAGATGTATGATGCCGCATGCAAATATAAACTACTTGATGAAGATTTAAATATTATATTAGTCGATCATAGAATTAATGATAAAGGTATATATAATAAGAAAGTAGTTAATGTTTATTCTAATGTAATTAATTATGCAAGTGTAAGAAATATGTTAGAGAATGGTTGTGAAATAGTTGGTATGTCAATTGAAGCTAGTAAAGATGATATAGTATCGACTATTGATACATATAAGGCAGTATATGGTAATATCCCTAATATTATGGTTATGGTATATGGATATTATGAATTAATGATTATGAAGCATTGCTTGATTAATAAAGCATTAGGTTATGAAAAACTAGGATGCGGAGCATGCAAAAACAATAATTATTATTTGATGGATAGACTGGGTTATAAGTTCCCGTTGGTAAATGATGGAGCATGTCATTTAAAATTGCTTAATTCAAAGAGATTACATTTAGTAAATCAAGTTGATGAATTATTAAAAATGGGCGTTAATAACTTACTTGTGGATTTAAGTATTGAAGAAGATTACGAAGTAGTAATTGAAGAATATATTAATGCCTTTAATTCTAGCCTAAACAATGATAAATATATTGAAGAATATGATTTAGAAGATGTCACATATGGGCATTACAAAGAAGGAATTGAATAAAATAAAAAAAACTAGTAAAAGATACTTATTTATAGTATAATGGTAAAGGACATAATAAAGGAGATTATCGAATATGAAAGAATATCATAGCAAACAAATTAGAAACGTCGCTTTACTTGGTCACTTAGGAACTGGTAAAACATCTTTAGCTGAAAGCTTATTATTCGTAAGCGGAGCAATTAAGGCTAAAGGCGAAGTTGAAAGGAAGAATACTGTTGGTGATTATACAGCTGAAGAACAAAACAGACAAACTACACTAACTGCTAGTTTAATTCCTGTAGAATACAACGGATATAAAATCAATTTTATTGATACTCCAGGTTCTGAAGAATTCATTGGAGAAATTGAAAATGTATTAAGCGTTGTAGATGGAGCTATCTTATTAGTTGATGCATCAAGCGGTGTTCAAGTTGGTACTGAAAGATGTTGGGATGAATTACGTGCTCGTAAAATCCCTACATTAATCTTAATCAATAAGATTGATAAAGAAAATGTTAAGATGGATGCAGTACTAGCTGAAATCAACGATGAATTATCAAGCCATGCAAAAGAAGTTAGTGCTCCATTCAGTGAAGAATTAATGGAAATTGCAGCTGAAAGTGATGAAGAATTATTAAATAAATATTTAGAAGAATTAGAATTAAGCGAAGAAGATACTGTTAAAGGATTAAGAAACGCTACTCTAAATTGTGACTTCTTCCCAATTGTTACTGCTAGTGCAATTAAGAATGAAGGCGTTAAAGAATTAATGGATAAAGTAATCGATGTATTACCATCTCCATGCAGCGTTGCACCAATCAAGGGTGTTGATGCATCTGGCAAAGAAGTTGAAAGAAAAGCTGATGACAACGCTCCATTTAGTGCAAGAGTATTCAAGACTATTTCTGACCCATTCGTAGGTTCAATTAACTTCTTAAAAGTTTGCTCAGGATCTGTAAGGGTTGCTCAAGAAGCAGTTTTAGCAAATACTGGTGAAACATTAAAGATGAGCCAATTATTCTCAATGATGGGTAAGACTCAAATTCCAGTTGATGCTGCATTTGCTGGTGATATCGTAGCTGTAGCTAAGATGGCTAACTTATTCACAGGATGTACAGTTTGTGATAAAAAAGATGTTGTTACTTTCAAGAAAGAAGAACATCCAACACCTACAATTTATGTAGCAATTAATCCAAAGAATAAACAAGATGAAGAAAAGATCTCTACAGCTTTACAAAAATTATCTGTAGAAGATGAAACATTTGAAATTAAGAGAAATGCTGAAACAAGTCAAACTTTAATCGGTGGTCAAGGTATGACTCACATCGGATATATTCTTGAAAAGATGAAGAATATGTATAAAGTTGATGTTGACTTAGCAGATCCAAAGATCGTTTATAGAGAAACAATTCGTTCTAAAGGCGAAGCACAAGGACGTCATAAGAAGCAATCTGGTGGTGCTGGACAATTCGGTGATGTTTGGATTAGATTTGAACCTACTGACAAAGACTTCGAATTCTGCGAAGAAATCTTCGGTGGATCAGTTCCTAAAAACTACTTCCCTGCTGTAGAAAAAGGTTTAATTAAAGTATTAGAACATGGCCCATTAGCTGGATTCCCTGTAATCAAAGTTAAGGCTACATTATATGATGGAAGCTACCATCCAGTAGATTCTAATGAAATTTCATTCGTTATCGCTGCTGGTCTTGCATTCAAGAACGCTGTTGATAAATTACGTCCTACAATTCTAGAACCTATTATGGAAGTAGAAGTAATTGCTAAATCAGAATACTTCGGAGCTATCATGGGTGATATGACAAAACGTCGTGGCCGTATCTTATCTACTGAAGAATTAGAAGGTGGCAAGAGCAAGATCGTCGCTGAAGTTCCTGAAGCTGAAATCATTAAATATACTACTGACTTAAAAGCTATGACTCAAGCAAGTGGTAGATTCTCAAGAAAGTTCGTTCGTTATGAAGAAGTTCCTGAAATGTTAATCAAGAAGATTTGTGACGAATACAAACAAGCTCAATAATTCAAATTAGTCCACACAAAAGTGTGGACTTTTAAATTGCAATAATTAAGAGTATAATGGTTATATGAAAATTAAGTATGTAGTTGACCAAGATAATATTAAATTAAAGGATTATTTGAAATTACAAGGCGTATCACGTAATTTACTTAAACGTGTAAGAATGGAAGATATTGCTTATGTTAATGGTAATCTAGTTAAAAATTATTTTATAGTAAATAGTGGCGATATTATTGAAATAGAATATAATGAAAAGCTAAATGAAGACTTTAAAACCAATGATATTCCTCTAGATATACTCTATGAAGATGATTATTTATTAATCGTAAACAAGCAATCTAACTTAGCAATTCAACCATCTAAAAGGCATCAAGAAGATAATTTGATTAGTTCAGTAAAGAAATATTATTTAGAAAAAGGTATTGAATCTAACATTCATATTGTCACCAGATTAGATTTTTCCACAAGTGGAATTGTCTTAATTGCTAAGAATGGATACATTCATAATCTTCTAAATGATGCCAAATTTGATAAGTATTATTTATGCAAAGTGCGTGGATCTTTTAAAAATATGGAAGGAGAATATACTGATCCAATTAGAAGAGTAGAAGAAATTAACATCAAAAGATGGGTGTTTACAGATGGAAAAAGCGCCCACACCTTATATAAAGTTTTAGAAAATGGAGATGTATCTATAGTGGAAGCAAAGCTTTTGACTGGTAGAACACATCAAATTAGAGTTCATTTTGCCTACCATAATCACTCACTTTTAGGGGATAAATTATATGGTGATGGTGATGGTGAACTGATGTTACACTGCTATAAACTAGGCTTTATGCACCCAATAGATCATAAAAAAGTTGAAATCGAGTGTTATCCAAGCTGGTATAGATAGGAAATAATTGTTTAATAATATAACCGAATATAAGCTACTTCGTTATTGTTAGAAGTAAAATAATATGATATAATGCATATAATTATAGGTGGTAAGAATGATAAAGAGATTAAAGACTGCTTTGTTTGTGCCAACAGAAATCATCAACATGCGTGTTGATTCTTTTGGCTTAGTCTTTGCTTATTTATTATTACTAGCGTTTATAATGATGATACCTGCGTGTATCAAGGTAGCTAGGTTTGATAAGATATCATTTGATAATAGAGTTAAAATACAAGCTGCTTTTAAAGATGAAGAAATACCATTTACAATTGTAGATAATAAACTCACTGCTACAAGCGACGCATTACTCAGTGATTATTATATCGATAATGATTTTATGGTAACACTTAGCCTAAAAGAAGTAAGTGCACCAACTAAAAAAACAATGTATAGGATTGTATTTACGGAAAACGAAGTTAGTATTTATTATTATCTAAATGGTAGTAATGTAACATCACTGCCTATGTTTAAATATGAAGAGTATGATGAACTAACTAATATCAATTTAAAACATGCGGCATCAGAAGAGAATTATGATTTTTGGAATGATATATTTAATGTTGCTAATAAGGAAATTAAAAAATATATTCCGTATTTAACAATCGGTGTTGCAATTGGATATACATTTGCTAACTTAGTCATTATGTTAGCCATAGCGCTTTTATTAACGCTAGTTCAAAGAATGATGACTAGAAGAATTATATCGTTTAAAGAGAATTATGTAATTGCAAGCTACGCGTTATCACCAATGGTGGTAAGTGGATTATTATCGCAATTATTTAGTCTTAGATTTATATATTTTATTGGAATTATTTTAGCTATTATTTATAATATGATTGCTACAAACCAATTATTAAGCAACAGAGATAGAAACTAGGAGATAAGATTATGAGTTATGATTACACACAAATAGAAAAGAAATGGCAAAAATACTGGGCTGAAAACGAAGTATTTAAACAACCGCTCGTTACAAACAAGGAAAAGTTTTATGCACTTGATATGTTCCCTTACCCTAGTGGAGCAGGATTACATGTGGGTCATCCTGAAGGCTATACTGCTACAGACATCGTTTCTAGAATGAAAAGAATGCAAGGATATGCAGTATTTCATCCAATGGGATTTGATGCCTTTGGATTGCCTGCAGAACAATATGCAATTAATACTGGCAATTCACCAGCTGACTTTACATATCGCAATATTGAAATATTTAAAAATCAATTACAAATGCTAGGTTTATCTTTTGACTGGAGTAAAGAACTTGCTACATGCGATCCTAAATATTATAAATGGACACAATGGATTTTTACTAAACTATATGAAAAAGGCTTAGCTGAAGTTAAAAATATTGAAGTTAACTGGTGTGAAGAATTAGGCACAGTATTAGCTAATGAAGAAGTATTAAACGATAATGGTAAGATGGTAAGTGAAAGAGGTAACTTCCCAGTTGTCAAAAAACCAATGAAACAATGGGTTTTAAAGATTACTGCTTACGCTGAAAGATTACTTGAAGACTTAGATTTACTTGATTGGCCAGAAAACGTCAAAGAAATGCAACGAAATTGGATTGGTAAATCTGAAGGCGCTAAGATTACATTTAGTGTTGATGGTAGTAGAGAAACTTTTGAAGTATTTACAACAAGAGCTGATACTTTATTCGGTGCTACATATTGTGTATTATCTCCTGAACATAAATTAGTTAAAAAGATTACACCAGCTACTCATAAAAAAGAAGTTGAAGCATATATTGATTTTGCGAAAGCAAAGAGTGATCTAGAAAGAACCGATTTAAATAAAGAAAAAACAGGATGCTTCACTGGTGCTTATGCAATTAATCCAGCAAATGGAAAGAAGTTACCTATTTGGATAGCAGATTATGTTTTATCAAGTTATGGAACAGGTGCTATTATGGCAGTTCCTGCACATGATGAAAGAGATTATGAATTTGCAAAGAAGTATAATATCGATATTATTCAAGTTCTTGAAGGCGATATGAGTAATGGTGCCTATACTGGTGATGGTATTCACATTAATTCAGGATTCTTAAATGGTTTGAATAAACAAGATGCAATCAATAAGATGATTGAATTCTTAAAAGAAAAAGGCGTTGGTTATAAAGATGTTAACTATCGATTAAGAGATTGGATCTTTAGCCGCCAAAGATATTGGGGCGAACCATTCCCAGTAATCTTTTGGGAAGATGGTAAAGTAAGTGTTCTAGATGAAAAAGATTTACCATTAGAATTACCTATTATGGAAAGAGTTACACTATCTCATAATGGTGAAAGTCCACTAGCTAATGCTCATGAATGGCTTGAAGTTGTAAGAAGCGATGGGGTTAAAGGAAGAAGAGAAACTAACACTATGCCTCAATGGGCAGGATCTTGTTGGTACTATATTGGTTATTTATTAAAAGATGGCGATGATTTTTTACCACTTAGCGATAAGTTAGTTCAAGAAGAGGTAAATAAATGGTTACCAGTCGATTTATATATTGGTGGAACTGAACATGCTGTATTACACTTACTATATGCAAGATTTTGGCATAAAGTATTATATGATTGTGGAGTTGTAGATAGTAAAGAACCATTCCATAAATTATTCAACCAAGGAATGATTTTAGGCGTTGATGGGGAAAAGATGAGTAAGAGTAGGGGCAATGTAATTAATCCTGATGATGTAGTTAGGGATTATGGTGCTGACACACTTCGCTTATATGAAATGTTTATGGGACCACTTGAGGCTACTAAACCTTGGTCAACTAAAGGTGTAGAAGGACCACATAGATTCTTAGATAGAGTTTATAGATTCTATACAGAAATGCTTCAAATTGTTCCTGAGAATAAAAACTTAGAAAGACTATATCACCAAACAGTAAAGAAAGTTACCGAAGATTATAATGCTCTAAGATTTAATACTGCTATTAGTCAAATGATGGTATTTATGAATGAATGTTTCAAAGATCCTAATTTACCACTTGAATATGCTCTTGGATTCTTAAAATTATTAAATCCAATTTGTCCACATATTACTGAAGAACTATACAGTATGCTTAAACCAGAAGCAGGATGCATTGTTTACGAAAAGTGGCCAGAGTTTGAAGAGGCTAAGACTCATGAAGACACTGTAACAGTAGTATTCCAAGTTAATGGAAAACTTAGAGATAAAGTAGAAGTGGCTAAAGGATTATCAAATGAAGAGATGCAAGCAATCGCATTAGCTAACGAAAAAGTAAAACAATATGTTGGTGATAATCCAGTTAAGAAAGTGATTGTAGTACCTAATAAGTTGGTAAGTATTGTAATTTAATATGCAAAAGTGCGCTTCCTATTTAGTTTAATTAGATAAGTAAGCGCATTTTTATTTATGAAAGTGTTTTCATAAATAATGAAAAAATAGCAAACAGTTGAAAATATTTCAGATTTAAAGTAAAATATGGAAAAGAAGTGTTATTTTTTTGATATGAGTGATATTTATTACTAAAAAAAGACAACTTTTTAAAAAAACAAGGAGATAAAAAATGAAAAAAATTAATTTCAAAATGCTATTTACTTTAGTAGTAGCAATGTTATTAGTATTAGTTAGTATCCCTGTTGCATTTGCTGAACCTAGCCCAACGGTTAGTCCAACTTCTAGTCCTGCTGGAAGCCCATTTGCAGCAGAAACTCCAGAAGTAGCTAAGGCTACATCTGTTGATGCTAACGGTAATGAAGTAGCTGTTGATTTATCAAAAGTTACTATCACTCCATTAAGCGGAGAATCTGGTGACGCTACAAAAGTTCAAGCACTAGAAGAAGCTACAGCAGCTTTACGTCAAATCTTTGCTGGTGAAGAACTTGAAGGCGATCAAAAAGCTAGTCAAGAAAAATTACAAGCTGCATTAGCTGACTTAGTTGTTGATGGCAAAATGTATAAGTCAGAAGATTTCGATGCAGAACAAGTATTCGACTTATCAGTTACAGATGAAATCAAAGCAGTATTTGCTGCTGGTGGAACTATTAAATTTGAATTTGATTACACATCTTCAAATGGAAAATCTCCAGTTGTTATTCACCAAAACGAAACAACTAAAGATTGGGCAGTTGTAGATGCAGACAAAGTTGCATACAACCATGACAACGGAAAATTAGAAGTTGAATTCGATAGCTTATGTCCAGTTGCATTCTTACAACCTGATGAAAATGCACAACCTGTTGCTATTCAAGGTCCAGCTGGTGAAGATGGTCATAGCCCTCTAATCACTATTGGTGATAATGGTCATTGGTTCATTGATGGTCAAGACACTGGTATTGCTGCTCAAGGTGAACAAGGACAACAAGGTCAACAAGGCCCTGCTGGTGAACAAGGACAACAAGGTCAACAAGGCCCTGCTGGTCAAAACGGACAAGATGGTCAAACTCCAACTATTGAAATCGGTGCTAATGGTAACTGGATAATCAATGGTGTTGATACAGGAATTGCTGCTAATGGTCAAGCTGGTCAAAATGGACAAAATGGACAAAACGGACAAGATGGTCAACCTGGTCAAGCTGGTCAAAATGGACAAGATGGTAAAGATGGTAAAGACGGAAAAGATGGCAGTGCTGGTCCTATCTGGATGTTTATTATTATCATCATCTTATTAGTAATCATAATCATCTTACTTGTAATCTATATCTTCTTCAAGAAAGATAAAGATGACAATAACGAAGAAAAAGAAGAAGCTCCAGTTGAAGAAGAACAACCTGAAGAAGAACAACAAGAACAAGCTAATGAAGAAGAAGCACAACCTGAAGAAGAACCTGTAGCTGAAGAACCTGCTGCTGAAGAAGTAGTTGAAGAAGTTCCAGCAGAAGAACCTGCTCCAGAAGTTGAACCAGTTGTTGTTCCAGTTGTTGCTGCAGCTGCAGTTGCTGAGGAAGAAGAAGTTGTAGAAGAAAAAGATGAATTCTTATCAATTAACTACAACAAATCTCACATTGCTAAATTAGTTGCATTAGATGAAAATATGCAACAATGCTATCAATTAATCAAAGATTTATTATGCTCATATCAAATTACTAATAGAGTTTCTTGGAAACATGAAACATTCGCTAAGAGCAGAGAAACATTTGCTAGATTAATGGTTCGTGGTAAAACACTTAACTTATATGTAACTGTAGATGTTGAAAAATATGCTAGCGATCCTAAGACTCCATTACAACCAGATAAAGATGGTTTCGCAGTAATGAAGATTAAGAGTATGAGAAGAACTAAATATGCTCTTCAAATCTTAAAAGATTTATTAAAAGACATTAAGGCAGAAAAGAAAAAAGAATACGAACCTGTTGATGAATTAGCAGAGTTCAGAGGCGATTCTGAAAAGACTTTAATTGCTAAAGGTCAAATTAAGATGAGTGTAGAAAGAGGCGAAAAACCAAAAGCTAGAGCTCGTCAATACAAATTATTAAAAGAAACTTCTGTTTACAACATCAATAGCAAGATGGATGACAACGATGCACTAAACTTAGTTGGTCATGCTGATAGAGAAATTGATGCTACTAACTTTGGTGAAGTATTTACAGATCAATTATGCGAAGTATTTGAAGAAGGCGAAAAAGTTGATCTAGCTGCTATCAAAGAAAGAGTTAAAGGCGTTGACAAGAAGATGACTGCTTACAAGTTAAAACCTCGTGGCAAGATGGATAGAGCCTTAACAATCGATTGCGATGCATACACACTAGGCGTTGCAAAGATGGTTGCTTTAACTGGTGGTCAATTATTATCACCAAGTGATGAAGGTTCAGAAGAATAATTAAAAATATAAACTGCCTAGTGACCCTAGGCAGTTTTATTAGTATTAGTAGGTGTTAGATTATGGTAAAAGCACGAAAAATAATATTAATTATAATGCTTTCGCTTATCGGTGTAGTGGTAACAATAGCTGGTATTGGTGGTGGATACTACTTATATGCTAGAAAGAGTAAAACCGAAAGAGCTGAGAACGCTCCAAAAGAACATGAAATCATTTATATCGATGATGAAAAATATATTGCTAAAGATACAGTTAATTATTTGATTGTTGGTATAGACTCAACTGGCGAGATGAAAGCAAGCAATGGTTATAACAACACTGCATTAAATGATTTAATTTGCTTAGTATCATTTAATCTAACCGATAGTTCTTATACAATTATTCCAGTAAGTAGAGACACAATGGTTGAAGTAGACATCTTAGGTTTAAGTGGTAAAGTAATTGGTTCTAAATATACCCAAATTGACTATGCCCATACAGTTGGTGATGGCCTTGATATGAGTTTTAGAAACACATGCAGAGCAGTAACAAAAGTATTAATGGGTGTAGATATTGAAAGATATGTTGGGATTAATATGACAACTGTTCCTTTGATTGTAGACTTCTTGGGTGGAGTAACAATTACTCTTGATGAAGATTTAACAGTAATTGATCCGAATTGGGAAGAAGGAGCAAGTATTACTCTAACTGGTGATAACTGCTTATTATACCTTCGTGCCAGAATGGAAGTTGGCGATGGTACGCAAGTATCAAGAATGCGTCGTCAAAAAATCTTTATGGAAGAAGTTGTAAGAAAAGCTAGAACTAATGACTATACTTTTTCAGATATCTTAGATATGTTACATATCATTAACAATTATGTTTGTATGGATGTAACTTATATGGATATGGCAGATATATTAAAATATGTCCAAACATTCCAGTACAATGGAATCAAGCAAATTGAAGGATATACGCAAAAGAACAAAGGCCTAATTGAGTTTATTCCATACGAAGATAAGATGAAAGAATTAATAAAAACTACATTTTATGAAAAAGTAGAAGAAGAAAAGTAGATACATTGTATCTACTTTTTTTATTTTGTTAAGAAAAGAAGGAGATTTTTGTTAAATATATATAAGGGGTATAAATGTATTGCGTTAAAAAGAAAAATAGAAACATCAATAATTTGTTTGAAATAATTACTTGCGATAATTGCAGTTGGTTTAGAGATGATGAAATAATTCTAATAGGTTTAAATATTATTAGAATATATCCAATTTTTAAAGGTTGCAAAAGTATTAAGTATGATATTGTATCAGAATGTTTTAGTGAAAGATTATCAAGAATGTTAATTGAAATAGAAAAGTATTTAGATTTAAATGATGATTATATTTTTATTTGGAGTTATGACGGCCAAAAAGAATTCATATATGATCTAAGGATATTGGAAGCGTTCATAAATCAAGGACTAAATATTTGTATGATTTATTAAAATGTATTGATTAATAAATAAATCATTGTATAATGTAATTAGTTGCATATGCAACTAATTAGAGGTGAATTATGGCTAGAATTACAAGATGGATTTCAATAACAGAAAGATGCGCAATGCTTTATCGCAATATTGCTTTTAAAGATATTGATTTGCTACCTTCGCATCATATGTATATTTATTATTTATGCAATCATCCAGATGGAGTAAGTCAAGATGCATTAGCCAAAAAAGTATATGTTAATAAATCTAACGTAGCTAGAAGTATTAAAACATTAATTGATGCTGGTTTTGTTTACCGTGAGAAGAACCTTGATGATAAAAGAGCATATAAAGTATATCCAACTAAAAAAGCATTTGATACTTTACCTTATATTAAAGAAACTATGGGTAAGTTTAATGAAATAATAACTAGTGGCTTAAATGAAGAAGATAAAGATAAGTTAAACGAATTATTAACTATTGTTGCTAATAACGCTTCTAGTTACATTGATCAACATTATGAGGAATAATAATGAGGAAAGTATTAGAGTATATTAAACCATATACTCCAAGAATGTTACTAGGTTTAATGATAAAGATATTTGGAACACTAATGGATTTAGTAATTCCATATATTTTATCTTTCATAATTGATGAATTAGTACCTCTTGGAGATATTAAGCCAATTGTGATATATGGCATTATTATGATTGGTTGTAGCGGAGCATGTTTTTTAGGTAATATGTTTGCTAACCAAATGGCATCAAAAGTTGCTATGATGGTAACAACAGACCTAAGACATGACTTATTTAAAAGAATCGAAGATTTGAGTCCAAAACAAATGGATGATATCACAATTCCTTCATTAATTTCTAGAATGAATAATGATACATATAATGTTCACCATTTTGTTGGGATGATTCAACGTCTTGGAGTTAGAGCGCCAATTTTACTAGTTGGGGGAATTATTGTTACTTTTACACTTGATGTTAAGCTAACTCTAGTTCTACTAGCAGTACTTCCTTTTATTGTTTTAATAACTGTATTAATATCTAAAAAAGGAATACCTCTATATACTGATATTCAAAATGCCAGTGATGATATGGTTAGAGATATACGAGAAAGCGTAACTGGCATTAGAGTAATTAAAGCTTTATCAAAAACTGAATACGAAAAAGAAAGATTTGAAAAAGCCAATAAAAAAGTTATTGATAATGAATTAAAAGCGGGATATACGATGGCACGTCTTAGCCCACTTATTAACTTATGTTTAAATGTGGGGCTAGTAAGTGTATTAGTAGTTGGAGCGTATTTGGTTATAGGTGGAGATTTAAAAGTAGGTAAGATTATTGCTTTTATTTCTTATTTTCATATTATTCTAAATGCTATGTTAAGTGTTACTAGAATCTTTACAATGTCAAGCCGTACTATTGCTTCGGCTAGAAGGATTGAAGCAGTATTTGATTTAGATGAGGATTTAAAGAAAGTTGATATTGAGGCTGATGTTACTGATAACCATATTGAATTTAGAAATGTCAATTTTTCATATAATGGAAAAGTAGATAATTTAACTAATATCAATTTTAGTCTAAAAAAAGGTGAAAGCTTAGGAATCATTGGCCCAACTGGATCTGGTAAAACTACCATTATTAGCTTGCTACTTAGATTATATGATATTAATAGTGGACAGATTTTGATTGATGGGAAAGATATTAGATCAATGGAAGATGAAGAACTTAAAAAAAAGTTTGGTGTAGCTTTCCAAAATGATATTTTGTTTTCCGCAACTATAAAAGATAATATAAAGTTTAATCGTGATTTAGATGAAGAGAAAATAATTAAAGCAATTGATGTAGCCCAAGCAACTGAAACTGTCTTCTCTAAAAAAGAAGGTCTAGATTACATGATTGCATCTAAAGGTACTAATGTATCAGGTGGGCAAAAGCAAAGATTGTTAATTGCCAGGGCAATTGCAACTAGGCCAGATATATTAATCTTAGATGATTCATCAAGCGCACTAGATTATAAAACTGATGCTAATTTAAGAAAGGCTTTGAAAGAATTTAATAAAGATACAACAACAATTATTATTAGTGAAAGAATATCTTCAATTATTAATTGTAACCATATATTACTTTTAGAAGATGGCAAACAAGTAGGATATGGGTCACACTCTGATTTGCTTGCTAGTAGCAAAGAGTACTTAGATACATATAAATTACAAATGGGGGATGAACATGAATAGCGGCGCTAATCGTAGAATGTCATCAACTAAGATGAAAGAAAAACCTAAAGATGTCAAATATGTTTTAAGACGTCTTTGGGATTATATGTATTATTATAAATGGTGGTTATTACTAGCATTAACTTTAACCATTTTAGCAAACCTATTTGCTTTGATTGGTCCAGTATTATCTGGTCATATTGTGGATGATATTAAAGATTTAATAGTAGGCCAGGCCAATAAAGAAATTCTTAAAGACATATTTATATATGCATCTATGATGTTAGGCTTTTATATTTTATCGAGTGTCTTTTCGTATATATTAGCAATTATAATGATGAAGATGAGTAAGAAGATTGTATTTAAAATGCGAGCAGATACATTTTCTAGACTAATGAGCTTACCAATATCTTTCTTTGATTCATATCAAACAGGAGATATCATATCTCGTATGAGTTATGACATTGATACAATCAATACTTCACTATCTAGTGATTTAATTCAAATATGTACATCCGCAATTACAATAATTGGCTCTTTAATTATGATGATAGTTTTATCACCATTACTAGTATTAGTATTTGTGATAACTATTCCAATATCGTTATTATTTACTAGGTTTATGCTTAAACATACACAAAAGATGTTTAGAGCAAGAAGTAGAACTTTAGGCGAACTTAATGGTTTTTCTGAAGAGATGATAACTGGTATAAAACCAATTAAAGCATATGCGACTAAAGGAAAAGTTTTAGAAAACTTTGATGAATATAACTTGCGTGCTACAACTGCTGCATATAAAGCAGAGTTTTATGGAAGTATTACTGGTCCTGGTGTAAACTTTGTTAACAATTTATCACTTTCGCTTGTATGTATGTTTGGATCAATCCTTTTACTAACAAACCCTGGCTTTACAGTTGGTAATCTTGCTAGCTTTGTTCAATACTCAAGGAGGTTCTCGGGTCCTATTAACGAAATAGCCAATATATTTGTGGACATACAGTCAGCACTAGCAGCAGGAGAAAGAGTATTTAAATTAATAGATGCTACCCCTGAAGCACAAGACCATCCTCATGCTATTAGTTTAGAAGAAGTAAAAGGCGATGTAAAGTTTAACCATGTTAAGTTTGGATATAATTTAGATCGTACGATCATCCATGATTTAAGTTTTGAAGCAATGGCTGGTAAAACTATTGCAATAGTTGGACCAACCGGAGCTGGTAAAACTACAATCGTTAATTTATTAATGCGCTTTTATGATATTTGGGACGGTGAGATTAGCTTAGATAATACAAACATCATAGATATAAAACGCGTTGATTTACGTAAGAGCTATGCAATGGTTTTACAAGATACATGGCTATTCCAAGGAAGTGTTTACGAAAATATTAAATATGGTAAAGATGATGCAACTTTAGATGATGTAATTAATGCATGTAAAGCAGCAAGAGTTGATGGCTTTGTTTCTAGGCTTAAAGAAGGATACGATACAGTCTTAGTAGAAGGTGGAATAAATATCTCTAAAGGTCAAAAACAATTATTAACAATCGCAAGAGCGATGCTACTTGATGCTAATATGTTAATTTTGGATGAAGCTACAAGTAATGTAGATACATCAACTGAAGTTAAGATTCAAGAAGCAATGAAAGACTTAATGGTTGGAAAGACTTGCTTCATCATTGCACACCGATTATCTACCATTAAAAATGCTGATTTAATTTTAGTTGTTAAGGATGGAGATATCGTAGAGATGGGCAAGCATCAAGAATTACTAAACAATAAAGGCTTTTATCATCAACTATATTATTCACAATTTGAGTAAATATAATTATTAAAATAAACTAAAAATTAGTATATTTTATAGTTGCATATTAATAATTATGTTATAATGTAAGTGTAGCAAGGAGGTATAGATATGAAAGTTATCGTTCGTGGAAAGAACAAGTATACACCTACTGAAGCTGTTAATGATTATGCTGTTAAAAAGCTACAAAGGCTAAATCATTACTTCAAGAATGCCGACAATTTAGAGGCTAATGTATTGTGTAAAGTTTATGATGATTCACAAGTTGTGGAGGTGACTATCCCAACAAAGAATATCTTGCTTCGTGCAGAAGTAAAAGCAGGTGACTTATTTGCAGCTATCGATTTAGTTTATGATAAGTTAGAAGCACAAATTAGAAAGCACAAGGATAAAATTTATTCTAGTATGAAACGTCGTGAAGGAGTTGCGCAGTATTATGCAGCTGAAGCTGATTTTGATCCAGAACAATTGAATGCAGAGGTAATGGAAAACAATCTAGTGAGGGCTAAGACAGTTGACTTAGTTCCAATGACACCTGATGATGCTATTACGCAAATGGAAATGTTAGGTCATGACTTTTACATCTTCATTAATAGCGAAACAGGAAAGACTAGTATTGTATATTTAAGAGAAGATCAAAATTATGGTATTATTGAAGCCAAATAATTAAACTTAAGGTGCAAATGGCACCTTTTTTTATTTCCCTAATTGAAATATTAATAATATGAGCGTATAATCTATTAGGTTAATGGAGGTTAATTATGCAAGTATTTTTTATAGTATTAACTGAATATGATGTTATGCCTAGAATATTAAGAAAATTAAGCGAATATAATTTTAAAGGAACTGTAATGCATTCTGAAAGTATTAAGCATGCATTGATTTATAACGATATAGAACCAGAACCAGTTCTATTTGGCAGTATAAGTAAACTAGTTAATTACGAACACGCAGAAAAACCTACAATCTTTGTTGTTGTAAAAGATGATAAAGAAGTAGAACAATTAAGAAGTATTGTGAATGATGCAACAGGTGGTATTAAGGGAAAAGGATTTATGTTCTCTGTACCAGCATTATTCATTGAGGGCTTAGAATAAAATGTCAGCCATTTTGGCTGTTGCGATTGCGATGATGTTTGGTCTAGCTTCCACAAGACTTGTGAAGCTAATTCATCTTCCAAACGTAACAGGATATTTAGTTGCGGGCTTATTAATTGGCCCAATCTTTCATATAGTTAATGATGATAACCTAGCATCTCTTGATATCATATCAACGGTTGCTTTAGGTTTCATCGCTTTCTCAATTGGAAGTGAATTTAAAATAGCGAATATTAAGCAGCTAGGTGGTAAGATTATTATTATCACTATTGCGCAGTCACTAACTGCGGCCCTTTTAGTAGGAGTCGCTTTATGGTTATTTAGAGCACCGCTTCCAATCGTGTTTGTTTTAGCAGCAGTAGCTACAGCTACTGCACCCGCTGCGACTCTAATGGTAGTAAGACAATATAAGGCTCATGGTCCAGTAACAAATACATTATTACCTGTTGTAGCATTTGATGATGCCATTGGTCTAATAGTATTCTCAGTTTGCTTTGCATTAGCACAAACATTTGCTAGTGGAGTAGAGATTACTGCTTATACAATTGTTGTCTTACCTTTATGCGAAATTGCATTTTCAATTGGTATAGGTGGAGTATTAGGAGCAATACTTGCGCTAATGATGAAATTTTTCCATTCACGTGCCAATAGATTATGTTTAATGGTATGCGCTACAATTTTAGGCGTAGCAATATGCGAAATAATTACCACTAAAACACAATTTAGCATGTCATCACTTTTAACTTGTATGATGATTGGTGCTACATTCTGTAATTTACGTAGTGATTCAACAGCAATTCTTGATGGTTGCGAAAGATGGACTCCACCACTATTCATGTTATTTTTTGTACTAAGTGGAGCAGAACTAAAATTTAATGTAGTTACAACTGTTGGCATAATTGGCGTAGTTTACATTATTGCAAGAAGTTTAGGTAAATATTTTGGTACATTCTTCTCAGCTTGGGCAACTCATTCAGAAAAGAATGTAAAACATTATTTGGGTATTACCCTTCTTCCTCAAGCGGGTGTTGCCATTGGTATGGCGCAAATTGCTTCAACTGCACTTGGTGAATATGGTGCCCAAGTAATGGCAGTAGTATTAACAGCTACCCTATTCTATGAAATTGTTGGGCCAATTCTTACTAAGTGGTCACTTAAGAAAGCAGGAGAAATTGAAGAAGAACCAAGACGTATTAGACGTCGTGATAAAAATCAAGCTGCTTCTGCAGCATAAAAAAGAAGTCTACACTCGTAGACTTTTTTAAATGAAGATTAAAAAAAGAGCTCTAACATATTTATTGCTTGATAAAGAGGCGCTTTTTTGTTAATATGGTTATAGTGAAAGGATGTGATGATCATGCTTAAAACTTTATTTGACGCTGGCTACAAAGAATTAAAACGCTGTGCCAAGATAGCTGATCAAATTGATGCATTACAAGAAGAATATAAATTAAAAACTGATGAAGAGTTGCAAGGTGCAACAGTCAAGTTTAGAGAAAGACTAAAGAATGGTGAAACTCTAGATGATTTGATTGTAGAAGCATATGCTACTGTTAGAGAAGCTTCAACTCGTGTTCTACATATGACTCCATTTAGAGTTCAAGTAATTGGAGCGTTAGCCCTTCATGGTGGTAATATCGCTGAAATGAAGACTGGTGAAGGTAAAACTTTAACTTCAACTATGGTTGCATATTTAAATGCTTTACCAGGCGAAGGTGTACATATCGTTACAGTTAACGAATACCTTGCTAGACGTGATGCCACTGAAATGGGCGAATTATTCAAATGGCTAGGTTTAACAGTAGGCTTAAATGTTAGAGAGATTAGTGCTGATGAAAAGCGTGCACAATATGCTTGTGATATCACTTATTCTACAAACAACGAACTTGGTTTTGACTACTTAAGAGATCATATGGCAATTAGAAAAGAAGATATGGTTCAACGTCCTCTAAACTTTGCCATCGTCGATGAAGTTGACTCAATCTTAGTCGATGAAGCTAGAACCCCACTAATTATTTCTGGATCTGCTAAGCAAGATACATTTGATGATAAATATCGTCGTGCTAATAACTTCGTAAGAGGCTTAAAGCCAACTGATTATGATATTGATATTAAAGCAAAGACAATATCTTTGACTGATGAAGGTATGCTTAAAGCTGAAAAATATTTCAATATGATTTCTAGTGGTGGCGATGGTAGTGAAGAAATTACAATCGCTGAAGGTGAAAAAGCTAACGCTACAGAATTATATACAGAAAAGAACGCTGACATCGTTCACCGCATTAATAATGCCCTAAGAGCTAATTATATAATGCAAAAAGATATCGACTATGTAGTTCAAGATAATACAGTTATTATTGTAGATGCCTTTACTGGTCGTTTAATGCATGGTAGACAATATACTGAAGGATTACACCAAGCATTAGAAGCTAAAGAAAATGTAGATATCAAGAAAGAAACAGTAACTGTAGCTACAATCACATTCCAAAACTTCTTTAGAATGTATAAGAAGTTAGCTGGTATGACAGGAACTGCTAAGACTGAAGAAGAAGAATTTAGAAATATTTATAATATGTATGTAGTAGAAGTACCAACTAATTTACCAGTAATAAGGATTGATGCTCCTGACTATATGTATATTACTAAGAAAGCAAAGTTTGAAGCTATAGCTAAAGACATTGAAGAACGCCACAAAATTGGTCAACCAGTCTTAGTTGGTACAATTGCCATTGAAACATCAGAATTACTTTCGGATCTATTAAAAAGACGTGGAATTAAACATGATGTCTTAAATGCTAAGCAACACGAAAGAGAAGCTGAAATTATCGCTAAAGCTGGTTACCTTGGTGCTGTAACAATCGCTACTAACATGGCTGGACGTGGTACCGATATCAAGTTAGGCCCTGGAGTTAAAGAAGTTGGAGGCCTTGCTGTAATTGGTACAGAAAGACATGAATCTCGTCGTATCGATAATCAGTTAAGAGGTAGATCTGGTCGTCAAGGAGACCCAGGCTTTACTAGATTCTATTTATCAGCTGAAGATGATTTAATGAAGCGATTTGGTAGTGAAAGATTTAAAACGGTTCTATCAATGATGTCAAATCGTGAAACTGGTGAAGAAGTACCACTTGAATCAAAGATGTTCTCTAAGTTTGTAGAGAGTGCGCAAAAGAAGATTGAAGGATCTAACTATGATGCACGTAAGAATGTCTTAGAATATGATGAAGTGTTACGTAAACAAAGAGAAATCATCTATGGTCAAAGAGATAAAGTATTATTCTATGATGATATTACTGATGTAGCAGTTAATATGATTGATAATTGTTTCAAACGTATCGTTCATGAAAACATTGATTATAGTTCTAAACATCATCTTGTAAATGCTAAAGGCATACTTGAAGCAGTAGAAAAGAAATACTTACCTGAAGGACTAATTGCTGAAAGTGATTTTGAAGGCTTAAGTGTTGATCAAGCACATGGTAAACTAATGGATGTTACTAAAGCATTGCTTGGTAATAAGAAGACAGATTATCCACCAGAAATTTATCAAGAATTTTTAAAAGCTGGAATCTTAACTTCAGTTGATAGATATTGGATTAGACATATCGATGAAATGGATGGACTTCGCCAAGCTGTAAGATTACAATCATATGCCCAAATTGATCCATTAAGAGAATATCAAGAAATTGCATTCGAACGTTTCAACGAAATGTTAATAAATATTGAAAATACCGCAACTACTTTAATTAACTGTCGTGTTGTTCACATGAATGTTCATCGTGAACAAGCAGTTAAACAAACTTTTGCCTCATCTGGTAAAGAAGAAAAGAAAGTACCAGTAAGAGTAGGACAAAAGGTTGGAAGAAATGACCCATGTCCATGTGGATCTGGTAAGAAGTATAAGAATTGTTGCGGAAAATAAGAATAAAACCTATCCTTAAGGATAGGTTTTATATATGAATTTCCCTGAATTATATAAAATCTATATAAAACTGGAAAAATTAGATAATTAAAGTTAAAATATATATAGAATAGTATTGTTGGAGAATAATATGGAAAATTATGAAATAATTAAACATATTGAAGATTATAAAAAAAGAATTAGCGAATTAAAGGTTTCTTTAAAACTTGATGAGGTTAAATCTAAACTAGCAAGTAATGAAAACTTAATGAGTGAAGCTAATTTTTGGAATGATAATAAAACTAGTACAGCTATTTTAAAAGAAGTAAAAGAACAAAAAGAAGTTATTAATAGTTTTGTATCATTAGATGAAAAAGTAGAAGAGTTAGAACTATATTTTGATATGTATAAAAATGATGGTGAAGATTTGATGGCCGATATAGAATCATTGATCGATAAAATTGATAAAGAATTAGGTGAATTTGAAATCAAATCTTTACTTTCTAAACCATATGATGATTGTGATGCGATTGTGGAAATGCATCCAGGAGCTGGTGGAACTGAATCACAAGATTGGTGCTCTATGCTATATAGAATGTATATAAGATATTGTGAAAGAAAAGGATACGAAGTAGAAGTACTAGATTATCTTGATGGTGATGAAGCAGGAATTAAAAGTGTATCGTTTATGGTAAAAGGCCCTAAAGCATATGGTTATATGCGCTGCGAACAAGGTGTTCACCGCCTTGTTAGGATTTCACCTTTTGATTCTAATGCTAGACGTCATACATCTTTTGCATCCGTTACCGTATTTCCTAGTGTAAATAGTGAAATTAACATTGATATTAAACCAGAAGATATTAGAGTTGATGTTTATAGATCAAGTGGAGCTGGTGGTCAACATATCAATAAAACATCATCGGCAATTCGAATTACTCACTTAAAGACAGGAATTGTTGTTAGTTGTCAAAACCAAAGAAGTCAATTCCAAAATAGAGATACCGCAATGCAAGTATTAAAGAGCAAATTATATCAATTAGAATTAGAGCAACAAAACAAAGCAATTAAAGATGCAAGTGGTGAAGTAACTGATAATTCATTTGGTAATCAAATTAGATCATATGTATTCCATCCATATTCAATGGTTAAAGACCATAGAACAAATTATGAAACAGGAAACATTGGTGCAGTTATGGATGGAGATTTAGATGGATTCATTAATGCATATTTAAAATCTAGTTATAATCAAGGTAAATAATATGGAAGACAAGCAAGAATTAAAAAAGGCCAATAAGAAAAGAATAAAAGATTGGATTAATATTAATATAGGGTTGCTAATTGCCACATTTGCATTTAGTTTCTTTCTAGATCCTAATCTACTTGTAATTGGTGGAACTGGAGGCATTGGTATAATCTTTAGTGCTCTTACACCACTAAATACATCGTTAGTAATATTGATATTTAACGTAGTATTATTAATAATTAGCTTTTTTGCTTTAGGCAAAGGATTTTTCATTAAAACAATATATGCATCTCTTGTTTATCCAGCCTTTACATATCTATGGAGTTTGTTGTTTGGCTTATTATTTAAAACCACTTCCCCTCTTACTGATGGAAGTGTTGATATGACTTTAATCATTATCATATCAGCTTTATTAATGGGAGCAGGAATTGGCCTAACTATTAAAAGTGGTGCTAGTACTGGTGGGGTTGATATAATTCAATATACATTACTTAAATATCTTCATATGCCACTATCAGTATCACTAATTATAGTTGATGGCTCAATTGTAGTCATTGGTTCCGTCTTACTTGGAAATTATAGTTTACTTCTATATGCTATAGTATTTATTTACTTATCAGGACTTGCCATGGATGCGGTAGTATATAATGGCTTTAATAAGCGTGCAGTTCACATCATATCTGAACATAATGAAGCAATAAAAGAACGTATTCTATATGATTTTGAAAGAGGTGTAACAAACATCAATGTAATTGGTGGTTATACAAATCAAAATAGAAGTGAACTTGTTTGTGTTTTATCAAACGGAGAATTCTATCGCTTAAAGAGTATCATTAAAGAAATCGATCCTAAAGCTTTTTATTATGTAGTTAGAGCTAGTGAAGTAAGTGGTGAAGGATTCACTTATGAATGATGTTAAGATAATTAGCGTTGAAGCAAAAAAAAGTTATTATTTAGTAACTACATCAATTAATGATTATAAGTTTGATGAAGATACGATTGTTAAGTATGAAGTATTTAATGATAAAGTATATGATAAAAAAGAATTTGATAAAATCATTAAATATAATGATGAGCAAATAGCTTTTAATAAAGTCATTAGATATTTAGGATATGGACCTAGAAGTAAACTTGAAATCATTAAGTATTTAAAAGAAAAAGGAATTGAAAACTATAAGCCTACGATAAAAAAACTAATTGAATATGGCTATATTGATGATGAGAAATTAGCTAATGATTTAGTTAGCTATTATATAGATTTAGCAAAAGGCCCTTTATATATCTTAAAAAAGATGGATGAAAAGGGAATTGATGAAGCAATAATGAAGAATGCAATGTTAGTATATAGTGAAGAACTAGAAAAAGATATATGTTATCAAGTAAGCATAAAAGAGATACAACATTTAAGCAAATATCCAATTAGAAAACAAAAAACATCAATTTATGCTAAACTTCAATCACGTGGATTTAGTAGTAGTGTTATTAGAGGAACAATTGATAAATTAGAATTTATTGATGATTCAATTGATAATCTTAAAAAAGATTACGAAAAGTTAGTTAGCAAAGTATCCAAAAAAGATATGAGTGAATCTGAGAAGAAAGCTTATATCGTAGAAAGATTACTTGCAAAAGGCTATGAATATGTAACAATTAAAACCATTCTATAGAATGGTTTTTGTTTACTTTTTAGATAATTTGGAGTATAATCGTTAATGTTGTGGAGTAAAGAGAGGTATAAAATGAATAGTTTATTTTTACTTATAACTGATTGGAAGATTGAAACTCCAAAAACATTTGGTGCTTTTCACCTTGTAGCACTTGCTTTAACGATAGGGTTAGCTATAATTTTGGGTATATATGGATCTAAATTATCTAATGACCAAGAAAAGTGTGACAAGATTGCGAAAAGAGTAACTTTAATATTTGGTTTGATATTATTAACAATTGAAATATATAAACAAACATTATACACACTTGATGCTGGACATTATCAATGGTATGCATTTCCATATCAATTTTGTTCTGTCCCAATGTATGCTTGTTTAATTAATGCTTTCATAAAGAATCAAAAAATCAATAATGCTATTTATTATTTTCTAGCCATGTTTGGTTTTGTATCAGGAATGGCTGTAATGATTTATCCTGGTGATGTATTTGTTTCTACGCTTACTATTTGTATTCATACAATGATATGGCATGGATCACTTGTTGCTCTTGGAGTGTTTTTGATGACTAGTAGAAAACTAGGCAGAAATATATTTAAAGAAGTTATTCCAGGAACAATCGTATTTACTTGCTTCTTAGTAGGTGCACTATTACTCGATATTGTAATGTATCATGCTTTATTTAAAGAAGGAGCAAAGTTCGCTGGTGAAACATTTAATATGTTCTTTATCAGTCCATATTTCAATTGTACATTACCAATCTTATCAATCATTTATCCTAAAGTACCATATATAGTATTCTTGTTTTGCTATTTGTTAGCATTCACATTAGGTGTATCAATTATATGGGGTGTAAATTATCTAATTAGAGGAAAAAAGTAGTTAACGAATAGTTAACTACTTTTATTTTATTTCTCCGTTTTCAAGCTTAGTTAGGAATTCATAAACACCACTTTCGCTAAAACTACCAGTAACATATTTTGCAGCCTTCAATAAATCAGGATGTGAATTTCCCATTGCTACACCGTATTTAGCAAATGTAATCATATCAATATCATTATGACCATCACCAAAAGTAATTGTTTTATCTTTAGAAATGCCATAATGATTTCTAATGTTTTCTAAGGCAATGCCTTTAGTAATGTGCGGATTATAGAATTCTCCAATTAAAGGATTAGCGTGATTCCAAAAGCGTATCATTACATCGCCTTTAAACTTATCAGCTACATATTTTTCTAATCTTTCTTTTTTATCCTTATCCGCAAAAAATATGGCACCAGCGGGATCTTCAGTTAGTATTTCTTCTAGGGGCCCTGTGTGAAGTCTACCCCCATCTAAATGAAGAAATGGATGAAGTTCGATACGATAAGAATCAAGATAAATATCATCCCCCACTTCAGAAAACAAATTATAAATTGCATCTTTATTGTCATTATAAAAATCAATTATTTTTTGTTTATCCATTGATATCATCGTAACAGGGTATTTTGGATCACTAGGGTTATGAATCCAGGCGCCATTATAATTAATAAGTGGGCCATTTAGGTCAAGGTAGTTATAATAATCAATGCTTGATCTATTAGGTCTGCCAGTAGCAATTATTACTAAATTATCTTTTGCTAGTTCTTTTAATTTTGCAAAACTCTTTTCATCTTTAGTAGAAAAATTAGTAACAATTGTATCGTCTAAGTCTACAGCAATTAAATAATTTTTTAGTTTCATATTTTATACCTTTAAGATATAGACATTATAACATAGCTAGCAGAAATTTTAAACGAGAATTATTACTAAATCATAAATTTAACGAATTATTTATAATTAATTATGGATTGAAAAAAGATGAATGATGTAGTAAAATTGGATTAAAGTGGAATGATAAAATGAGATAAGTGTCCGCTCATGAAAGTATGAAGAATAGGAGGGTATTATGAAAAAATTTTATATTCCTCAAATTGAGGATGAAACAACTGAAAATAAGTCTGAGGCTAATGCTACTGAGGAGAAAAAAACTGAAGCCAAGAAGCCAACACCTCCAAGAGATCGTTTTGTATCTTCATACTATGGGACTAAAGTAAAAGATGAAATTACGATTACTGGAGCTAAATACAATAATCGTGGTATTCAATATGATTCATTTAGAGACCCTAAAGATCGTATTCGTAAAGATGACTACATGGATTTTGTTACTCATCGTGAAGAAGGAGCTGTTAGTGCAAGAAGCGACTTATCCGAGGAAGAATTAAAAACGCCATCATATTTAATTAAAGACCCTGCATACAAAGATATTATGGGACCGAGTGTAGCAAATAGTGCTCCTGTAGAAGAATCAAATTTTGTTAGGGCTGAAGAAGAGGATGAACCTCAAATTGTTTCTAGAACACAAGTAACCGAAGAAATCGAAGAAGAGCCTGTTGAAGAAGAAAAACCACGTTTTACTTCTAACCCTGCTCCAAGAATTGAAGATATATACACATCACCTGCTGATGAAGAAGATTCAATTCTTGATCCAGAAATGGATGATTTAGAAATTGATTTTGGAGAAGAAAAGAAATTTGCTTCGCTAGATGATGATGAGGAGGAAGAAACTGTTGTAGAAGAGGAACCTGCTCCTGTAAAACCTGCTGTTAAGCAAGTAAGTGAAGCTACTCCTAAAAAGAAAAGAATACGTTATGTTGCTCCACCACTATCAATTTTAAAACATGGCAATGGAGAAACACTTGGTGATAATGCTGGCGTAGAATATCAAAAGAATGGTATCAACGAAACATTAGCAGAATTTAATGTTGGTGGTAGAGTTGTTAATTATGTAAAGGGACCAGTTGTAACTCAATTCGAAATTGCGTTAGACCCAGGTGTTAGAATGCAAAGCGTTGCCAACATTGCTTCTAACATTCAAGCAAAGATTGCGGCAATGTCAATTAGAATTCAATCACCTATCCCTGGTAAATCAACCGTGGGAATTGAAGTTCCTAACCAAGATAAGACAATGGTTTACTTTGGAGATTTACTTCAAAAAGATCGTAACTTCTTAAATGATGGTAAGCCACTTAATGTTGCTTTAGGTTTAGACTTATTTGATAATCCATTATATTTAGATATAGCTAAAGCTCCACATGTATTAATTGGTGGTACTACTGGATCTGGTAAGAGCGTATGTATGAACTGTATTATTACATCAATTTTATATAAAGCTCATCCTGATGATGTTAAGATGATAATTGTGGATCCAAAGATTATTGAATTCAGTAGTTATGAAGATTTACCACACTTAGCAATGCCAATTGTTACTGAGCCAAAAGTAGCACAAATGGCACTTAAGTGGTGCGTAGACGAAATGGAAAGACGTTATCAAATGCTTAAACCAGTTCATGCAAAGAATATCGCTGAATACAATAGAATAGCATCTAGTGATATGGCATTACCTCATATACCTTATGTATTAGTCGTAATTGATGAGTTAGCTGACTTACTTGGTGTAAGTGGTGCTGATACAATGGGATACATCCAACGTATTACTCAAAAAGGACGTGCTGCTGGTATCCATATGATACTAGCAACCCAAAGACCATCAGCTGATGTAATTAGTGGTACAATTAAGAACTGCGTTCCATTTAGAATTGCCTTTAAAGTTAAAGACCAAGTTAACTCAAGCATTATCCTAGATCATGCAGGAGCTGAAAAGCTACTTGGAAATGGTGATATGCTTTATAACAATGGTGTAGAAGAAATAAGAGCACAAGGTGCATATATTTCATCTGAAGAGATTAATGAAATCACTGATTTCATTAGAGATAGATGCGATACAAGTTATATCCTAAATATTGATGATGTAATGCAAAAAGAAGAAAGCCAAGAATCGACTGGTGTAGATGATGAATTGTTTGCAGCAGTTGCAAGATTTGTAGTAGAAGAAAACAATGCATCAATCAATCGTATTCAAAAGACTTTCAACATGGGCTTTAATAAAGCACAAGCAATTATGGAATCATTAGAGAACTTAGGAATTGTTTCTGAAAACTTAGGTAGTAGAGCTAGAGTTGTTCAAGTAACAATGGAACAATTAGAGGATATTCTAGATAACCTATGATGAAAAAAGAAATATACATTAAAATGTATATTACATTATTACTTCTAAGCATTGCTATTTTATTAGTGTCCACAAATATCTTTGGCTTAGGAGTAGCATTTGATATAAGCATTCCAACTAGAAATGGTAAAATTGGTATTGTTACCTTACCGGCTTTAGTTGGACTACTTTTACTTACAAGTGTTTTAATGGGATATATATTAGTGCTAAGGAGTGCAAGCAAAGTTGCAGATATTAAAGAGACACTAACTAAAGTAACTAATGCTTATGATTATTTAACAATATTCATTTGGGCAATTATAGTAGTTTACTTAATATTTATACTTGTGGCATTTCCTGTTACTGTTACCCAAAATTCGATGACACCAACAGTACTTGATTCTGAAAAACTAATAGTTAGTGCAAATCATCATAACTTAAAAAGAGAAGATGTAGTTGTATTTAAAATTGATTCTTCAAAATTAAATGTATCAAGTGCATACGATGATGAATTGTGGTTAAAAAGAGTAATTGGTTTACCAGGAGAAAAAATCGAATTTGTTGATGGCGTATTATATGTGAATGGCGAAGCTTATATTGAAAGTTATCTATATGATGAAGAAGGTAACTTTAAAAAAGGAGTCATTCACGGTAAAAGTTATGATTGCATGCTTGATACATCATATAAGAGTTGTAAAACATTAAGTGATGTAATGGCACTAACAGGCTTAACTGGGGATGTAATACCTGAAGGGTATTATTTATTACTTGGTGATAATAGAGCTAATAGTTATGATTCGTGGTCAATTGGCTTAGTTCCTGAAAGTTTAATAATTGGTAAAGCAATGTTTGTAATGAATAACTTATTTGAATATAGAAAGATTGATAAAACGGAGAAATAAAAATGATTCAATGGTATCCTGGCCATATGGCTAAAGCTAAAAAAGAAATTCAAGAGAAATTAAAACTTGTTGATATTGTCTTCGAATTACTTGATGCGAGGATACCTTTTTCAAGCCAAAATCCTGAATTTCAAAAATTGTTTGTATCTTCTAAAAGATTAATAATAATAACAAAATCAGAAATGGCAGATAGTAGCCAAACTTTAAAATGGCAAAAGCATTTTAAATCTCAAGGAATTGATTCAATAACAGTTGATTCAATTAGTGGGGCTAATGTTAAGAATATTGTTAATAGTGCTAAAGTTGTATTAGAAGAAAAGATAAAAAAAGATTTAGCAAGAGGTCTTAAACCTAGAGCTATTAGAGCAATGGTTGTTGGTATTCCTAATGTTGGTAAATCTACATTAATCAATAAACTAACTGGTAAACATTCAGCTGCTACTGGTGATAAGCCAGGAGTTACTAAAGCCCAACAATGGATTCGTATTAACAAAGATTTAGATTTACTTGATACACCAGGAGTACTTTGGCCAAAGTTTGAATCAATTACCCAAAGCTATCATTTAGCTTTAACTGGTGCTATTAAAGATATAGTAGTTAGAAAAGAAGATATGATTTTATATTTCTTAGATTTTCTAAAGAAATATTATCCAGATAATTTAGTTAATCGATATAACGTAAGCGTTGATGATGATAATGTTTTAATCTTAGATAAAATTGGTCAAAGCCGTGGCTTTATTAAAGCCGGTGAAGTAGATTATGAAAAAGTATATGAAACTATACTTACTGACTTTAGATCAGTTCGTATTGGAAGGATTACCTTAGATCATGAAGAATAGTGTAGATATGTATTTATATGAAAATAAATACAAGAAGATGGGTAAAAAGATCATCGCTGGTTTAGATGAAGCAGGTAGGGGTCCAATGGCGGGACCTTTAGTTGTGGCGATGGTAATTTTAGATCCTAAAAAGAAGATTGAAGGATTAAATGATTCTAAACAACTAACTGAAAAAAAGCGCGAAGCTTTATTTAAACAAATTAATGAATTTGCAAAAGAAGTACAAGTAGAAGTAATTAGCGTAGAAGATGTAGATAGACTAAATGTTTATCAAGCATCAAAAATAGGAATGATAAATTGCTTAAAAAAAGCAAAATCAAAAATTGATTTTGTTTTGACTGATGCTATGCCCCTTGGCGAAGAGTTTGATCATGAAGCTATCATTAAAGGGGATGCAAAAAGTGCATCAATTGCTGCTGCTAGCATCATAGCTAAAGTAACAAGAGATCATTTAATGTATGAATATGCTAAAGCATATCCGGAATATCATTTTGAAAAACATAAGGGGTATGTAACTAAACTTCATCGTGAAGCAATTAATGAATTTGGAATTTGTGATATTCATAGAAGAAGCTTTGCTCCTGTACAAGATATAATAAGAAAACATAATCAAAAATAAAATGTATCATACGTCGTATGATACATTTTTAAATTATTCTTCATTTGCTTTCAAAATCAAGTCAATGATTTTTGTGGATACAAGGTCAATTGCTGTTTGATTGTGTCCACCTTCAGGGATAATGATATTAGCGTATTTCTTAGATGGTTCCACAAACAATAAATGCATTGGTCTAACTGTAGTTAAGTATTGATCAATTACTGATTCTACACTACGTCCCCTATCAGTAATATCTCTTTTAAGTCTTCTGATAAATCTAATGTCATCAGCCGTATCTACATATATTTTAATGTCACACATATCATTTATTTCAGGAATTGCAAAAGTCATAATTCCTTCTAGAATGATAACTGGAGCAGCATCGATTCTTTCGCTAATCTCGCTACGATTATGAATCACAAAATCATATGTCGGTTTATTAATTGACATACCATTTTGAAGCATTCTTAAATGTTCAACTAATAATTCCACATCATATGATGTAGGGTGGTCATAATTAACTTTTTTCCTTTCTTCTAATGTCAGATGATCAAGACGTTTATAATAATCATCTAGTCTTATCATATTTACGCGACCGTGTTTTGATGCATTCTCATAAATTCTTTTAGCTACTGTTGTTTTACCGCTAGCTGTACCGCCAGCTATACCGATTATTACTGGTTTCATAATTACCTCTTTTCTAATAACATTATACTAAATAATTATTACTTTTTAAAGGAAGAAAAATAATGTATAATGTATTAGAGGTAATAATATGGAACATATTAAGATTATAATTTATGCATGCCTTCCTATGGCTATAATCTTTTTAATAATAAATAATATCGTATCAGCAAAAAACTATGCTAAACGTAGTTTAATTTTAAGCATATTATTTATTGGTAATTTAATGCTATTTGGCGGAGCAATGATCTATGATTATTTAAAGTTTGGTTCTAGCCAATTTACGCATTATCAATATTTCCTAGCCGCCGCAGCAATGCTTTTAATTAACCTAGGATTTATTATTTATAACCTAATCCAAGCATTTAGAAATCATCATAAAATCACTAATGCTAATAGTTATCAAAAAGATATCAATCAATATTTATATATCGTATATAAATTTGGTGGAATGTATTATCTAAGAAAAGAAAGAAATGATAGTAAAGAGGTATACCTTGGAGACTGCGTCATTTTTGAAAGAGGCGTTTTCTTTTATGATGAAGCATTTAGTAGTTATATATCTAAACTAGGTGTTTCAATAAATGATTATTCATATGTTGGGTCTGCTACAGCTAATAAAAAGAAGAAAATGGTATTTTATTGTTTCTTGGTAGATTTAGCTGATGATAACAATTTAGAAAATTTTGAAAGAATATCACCATATGAAATAGTAAACTTAGAAATGCTTGATTTACATAAGACACTAATCATGCATATCCTAATAGGGAAAGAGTTTAATATAGAATTATAAAAATGAATCATAGTTCCTATGATTCTTTTATTATGTATTTATCCAATTGACGAGCTATAGTTTGATTAACTTTAGCCTTAATTTTAATACCTTGTTCTAAATAATCCATTGAGCAAACAAAAGATGTAGTCTTTAAAGTATTAACATATTTTGCTTCAGAATAAGGCAGTAAAATACTAACTTCAGCTTCCCCTGCAAATACTTCTTTTTCAATTTCGTTAATTAATGTATTAATTCCCTTTCCAGTAATAGTAGAAGTTCTAGTTACTTTTAAATAATCGTTAGGAACATATAAGTAATTATCTACTTTATCAATCTTATTAAAAGCATAAATTGTAGGAATATTTACTACACCAATTTCTGATAATACTTCATTTGTGGTTTTGATTTGTTTTTCAAATTCAGGATTAGAGGCATCAACTACATGAACGATTAAATCAGCTTCTGTGATTTCTTCTAAAGTTGATTTAAATGCTTCTACTAAAACAGTTGGCAGTTTACTGACAAAACCTACTGTATCAGTTAATATAAAAGAGTGGTTGTTTGATAGTTTAATTAATCTAGAAGAAGTTTCAAGGGTGGCAAAGAGCATGTCTTTACTTTCAACTTCTTTCTTTTGAAGAATTGAGTACTTCATAATAGCATTAAGCATACTTGATTTACCGCTATTAGTATAACCAACTAAGCAAATGATTGGCGTAGAAGAAGTACTTCTTTTTTTACGCTGTAGTGCTCTTTCTTTTGTGACTGTGGCTAATTGCTTTTTTAGTAAGACAATGCGGTCGCCAACATTTCTTCTATCAATTTCAAGTTGTGTTTCACCACGACCTTTACCATAGGCTCCACCATTAGAACCGCCACCTCTTTGACGTGACAATCCTTCATGCAAACCTACAAGCCTTGCACGCATATAACGAAGGGTAGCAATTTCTACTTGGAGAAGTGCCTCTTTAGTTTTAGCTCTTTGTTTGAATATTTCTAATATGATATATGTTCTATCATAAACAGTAATATCGACTAGCTTATTTATACTTTGCATTTGCGATGGAGTTAATTCATCGTTATATACAATTATATTGGCTCCAGTTACTTCTATTAAATCAACTAATTCATCCATTTTACCTTTACGGAGGTATGTTTTGATATTAATGGATTCACCGCTTTGGGTAATACGATCAATTGTCTCAATTCCAATTGCTTCACACAAACCGGCTAGTTCGTCCATTTCATAATCAAAGCTGAGATTGTCCGGTGTTTTATATCCTACAAGGATCGCTTTCTTTTCTAATTTTTGATTATCTTGCATAAAAATAACCTACATCTTTCTAATAACATAATAGCAATTTAGAATATATGTATCAATATAATTATAAAAAATTAGGTTGAAGAATGTATGCGTTAAATCAATTTACAATTAAAGTGTGTTGTGATATCATATTTTTAGGAGGCTTATCAAAATGGCTGATTCACCTTTGTTAACTCCGTTTGATGCATATAATCGTGAATATAAAAATATGCACAAAGAAAATGTATCGATGTTTTTTGAAGGACTTGTGGACAAAGCGGGAGTAGACCGCGATGCTAACAAGAAAACAATTATCGATATTGCGGGGAAGAGAAAAGAAATAGAAGAACTAGAAAAGAAAAAACGTGGTAACGGCTTTTTAAAGTTCTTGTTAATATTTGGTCTTGTTGCTTTTAGTATCGCGACAATCGTACTTTGGTACTTTGGAATTGTAAAGAAAATCCATATCATTATTCCAATTGTAGCTAGTATGTTATTAGTAGCGATATATGTGTTATTTATACACCTGATTAAAAAAGTAACCGGCAAGATGAGAGACATAGCCACTAAACTAGCAAAACTAAAAGCCGAGCTAGATGATCTAATTAAACTTTCTTGGGAACAAATGGCCAAGCTTAATAAAATGTATGATTGGTCAATGGCAGCTAGCCTTGCTCATAAGACAGTGAAGTTGTTAGAGTTAGATGACAATTTTAATCCTTTGCGTTACGAAATGTTATGTAAGCAATATGGCCTGTTAGATAATAAAGATAGCGCTAGATCGACATCATTTGTTCAGTCTGGATCAATTCTCGGTAATCCGTTTTTGTTTTCTACATTCATCATTCAAGACTGGGGAAGGAAAACATATCATGGTCAATTAGTAATTAGTTGGGTCGAAAGATACCGTGATTCTAATGGTAACATGCGTACAAGAACTAGAACCCAAACTCTTCATGCATCAGTTACTAAACCAATTCCTACTTATCGTAAAGAAACAAAACTTATAATGGGCAATGAAGCGGCACCTAATTTATCTTTTAGCAGATTAAAATCGGGATCCCTTGGTAAAAGCGAAAAGCAGATTACCAATATGATAAATAAGGAAGAAAAACAGCTTGATAAAATGGCTAAGAAAGCCGTTATGAATCAAACTGAGTTTACTCGAATTGGTAATCTAGAATTTGAATCATTGTTTGGCGGTGAAGACCGTGATAATGAAATGGAATTTAGATTATTATTCACTCCCCTAGCTCAACAAAACTTTGTGAAACTGCTTAGATCGCAAGAACCATATGGTGATGATTTCGTATTTTATAAGAGAAAGAAGATAAATGTAATTAAATCTGATCATTCACAAAGATTTAGTTATCTTTGTAATCCGGCGATGTTTATAACAAACTCGTATGAAGATGCAAAGATTAAATTTGAAGGATATTGTAATGAATATTTCCAATCAATGTATTTTGATTTTATTCCATTACTTTCAATCCCTCTTTATCAACAATATAAATCAAGAGATTACATATATCAGCATAGTGTGCCAAGTAATGTAACTACTTATGAGCATGAAGTTATGGCTAATGCGTTTGACCAAAAAGCCCTACTTCATCCTGAATCTAAAACTCAAGGTATTATGAAAACATCATTTAATACCCGCAACTTAAAAGCTGATAATGTTACGATTACTGCTCACTCATATAAAACTATTGATAGAGTAGAATATGTTTCAACTTTAGGTGGAGATGGAAAAACTCATCAGGTTCCAGTCCATTGGGATGAATATATACCTATTCAAAAACAAACGCAGATGGAAGTAAAAGAAGAAAGAACAAATCGTAGTGATTTTATTGATCATGTAAATGATTCTGATTTTACAAGTTTTCTTAATTCTGCATCTTTGAGAGGATTGTTCAATTACCAAAGAGGATTACTTGCAGTACTACTAAAAGATGAAGTAAGTGATAATACACTTAATAACTTTAGTAACTGTCTGACATCATTTGAAAGACCGCTTGATGAATCATTATCTGATTTTGATGATAGTGATTTAAAGAATAAGATGTTTAAAGATGATGTATTAAATCAAACAATAGATATTGTGAAAGATATTGACAAGTCGAATAAATAATTAATTGAAAGGAGAAAATTATGGCAAATCAATTAGATGAAATGACTGGTCCTATTTTAGAAGAAGGCAAAGACGTCAACGTCATTGCGAAACAGATTCCTGTGAAGGTTGGTTGGGGTTCTGCATTTTTCCAAGTATTAGTGTGGTTACCAATTTTACCTGGTTTAATTTTACTTATTTTTGGTATCGTTAAGTTAGAAACTTTATGGCCTCTTTGCATCATTGGTGGTCTCTTAATATTATTTGGTTTAGGAACTGGCGCATGGTGGATCTCAATGAAGATTAAAGCTGGTATCTACCTAAGACAACTAGAACAAAAGATTCAACACAATGCATCACAAATTGATAACTATCTAGAAAACAGAGTTGTTATCTTAAAGAACTTAGCTCAACTTGTTAGCAAAGCTGTTAAGTTAGATAAGGAAACTTATATCGGTATTTCTCAAGCTAGAAGCGGACATTTCTCAGATACTGAAAGAAATGAAGTTCAAGCTCAAGCTGAAAAAGTAGCAGCAAATATCAATATTCAATTAGAAAGATATCCAGAACTTAAAGCACATCAAGAAATTCAAGATGCTATTCAACAGAACTCTTACTTACAAAGAGAAATTACTGCTGCTAGAGAAATCTACAACGATACAGTATTCCAATGGAACCGTGACATTCAAATATGGCCTAAGTATATGATTGTTGCTGCTAAGAATGGTTATACTACAAGAATTCCATTCATCGCTTCAAAAGAAGTAAAAGAAGCAGCTAGAGGCACATTCTTTGATGAATAAAAAAAATAAGCAGACACTATTTAGTATCTGCTTTTTTATTTTCGTTATTATTTGTATCTTTCTTTATTCTTACTTCCGATGCTTTTTGATTAATCCATAAAGCAATTACAGATATAATACCTGTCCCTAGTGGTAAAAGGGCATAACCCATTTGACGCTCTACTCCAAACAAAGTATAGCTAAATAATGGGTTTTTGTAATTAATAACAGCAATTATAGAAACGGCAAGAATGGCTATTCCTGCAATAAACTCAATAACCCCTACTCTAAAAGCGAAAGCATCTTTATTTTTATATAAATGGGTTTGAAGAGAACCAATTTTATCGAGCTTTTTTAGAAATACAATTATAAAACCTAAATAAATAAAATAGCAACCTGCCAATGCCCAAACTATACTAATTATCATTTTATCACCTCGTATCAATTATACAAGTTTATCACAAAAACTGCTACAATTATCATCACCTAATTTTAAAATTGTAAATGGATATAAAAAATGGTATAATCCAATTAGTTATAATGGTGGTACTATGATTAATTTTAAGGAAAGCGAAAAAGTTAATATTTCCCCAATAAGTAATAGCCTACTAAATGTCTTTACTGATAATTATTATTTAGAACTTGGAAATATCGATTATACAGTAATCGATAAGATTCTAAAAAGAGAATTAGTATGCGTTGATGAGGTTGCTTATTTTGATATTCAAAACATTGGTATTGGCCATGCTTCTAAATCAACTAAGAGCCTAAAAGATATATTACCATATATCTATTTTGAAAATATTCAAAATAAAGAAAGATCAATTCAATTATTTATTACTTGTGGATTATTAAGCAAGGTAGTTGCTAATAAAGCGGAAACATTTGCGCCAATCGTTTTGATTCAAGTTAAATTAATATTCCTTAATGGTAAATATTATTTTCAAAGCAACGGTATTCCAACTGAAAATACCATTTTGTTCAATGGACTTGCTAAATCAGAATTATCGATGGTAAATGAAAAAGCTGTTAACTCCTTTACTACGATTTATGATATCGATGAGTTTTGTATGCAATTTACAAGACTAAATAATTATGTAGTAAAATTAGAAAATTTCTTAACTTTTGCTTTTACGCAACTTCCTGCTATTGTGATGGACCATGATAGATATACTTTATCTAGTAACTTTCCATCATATTTAGGAAATAAGTATTATATTCCTGGTAAAGATGAAATTTGTAATATAACGCTATTAAATGATAAACAGCGCCTAGCAGTTCAAAGATGTAATTTAGGTGATAACTTTGTAATATCAGGTGTTATAGGCACAGGTAAAACAACTGCCCTAATGAATATCGCTACAAACGAAATTAAACAAGGCAAAAAAGTTTTATATGTTTCAAGTAATATTGAAACAATTGAAAAAGTTGAAAGCAAATTTAATGAATTAGAAATTGGTAACTTGGTTGCTAATTTAACTGATCCGTTAATTGGTAGGAGTTTCTTTCAAAAACCTAAAGTTAAAAACATTAATATTAAAGATAATGACAAGCAATTAGTTAAAGCATATGCGGTGATTGATGCATACGAAAAGAATATTACTGGTCGTGTTTTAAACTTTAGATTTGTAGATGTAATTAAAGAATTATTAAAAATTAGTGCTCCTAGTGAAGATGTGGAAATAGATGATTTACATGACATTTATAAATATGAAGCATTTGAAATTATTGAAGCATTGCAAAAGATTGAAAAAGCTAAAAAAGCAATGCCAAGACCTAAAGATTCACTATTTTCTAATATACCAGTAAATAATGATATTGAGTATTCTGACGTACCAATTAAGATTGTAGAAGACTTGTATAATTCATATAAAGGATTATTTGAATTAAAGAATGAATTAGAAAATAAATATGGTCTTACTACTATACCTAACTATGCGAAGTTTAAAAATGTTGTAAGTGATATTAAAAAAGTAAATATTGAACATGTGCCAACTGGCTGGATTACAACTAAACAAGAAAAATATTTCGAAGCCAAAGATACATTTTCTGATTTTAAAACAAGAGTTGGCCAAGTAAAAGAAACTAAAGCTATCATCGATTGGGAATTTAAAGATATTGAAGAAATTGATGTTAACGAATTAATTAGTAACTTACTTGGTGAATACTTTAAAGAAAATGAAATTGATAAAGTAAATAGTGTTATTTCAAATATTCATAATTTACTTAAAGTCTCTAATAATAGTGTAAAGATTATTGAAGACCTAAAGCAGTTCTTAACTACTTTTAATAAGAAATATGAATACAATGGTAAATTTGATAGCAACTGGTTAAATGAAGTAGTTAGCTTTTCTCAATTCCTTAGTGAAAGTTATGTCTATAACAAGTGGTGTAATTTAAATAGATGTAACTACTTTAATAGTGAGATTAAAAAGTATGAAACAATCTTAACTAATTATGAGATTGCTAAAGAAGAATATTATAGTGTATTTAAAAACTACAAAGATTATCAAGTTGGGCTAGAAAAACTTAACAAAGCAATTGAAACAAAAAGACCATATCGTCAGTTTAGCTTAGATGAGATCAAAAAGATTGCAGAAGATGTTAAGAATAATTTAGTAAATGTTAATAATATTGAAAAAGCATATTCGGAATATGAAAGTTTAGTAGGAGTGGCATTTAGCTTGGGCTTTAATGCAAGCGCCAAGTTTGCTAATTTCTATGATTACATCACATCACTTTCAAATGAAAACTTAAAACGTAGTATTACGCGTATTTTAGTTTTACCATCTAAAGATGATGTTAAACGTATTGCTAATCAATTCCTTGATCAAACTAATAAGATCAAAGCATTGATGGAAAACTTCAATATGTTTTTAACGTTCATCAACTTACCAGATAAATATCTTCAAAAATCAATTGGTTATGATGTAGCTATATCATTAATGCCAGAAATAAATGAATATTTTGATAAAGTAAACAAAGCCAATAATTTAATGAAGAAAACCGTTAAGGATACAACGGACGTTGTTAGGTTTGATACATATTTAAGATTAAGAGAATTACTTGATAATTATAATATAGCAGAAGAGAAACTTGACCAAAGCAATGATTATGTAAATCTATATGGTGACCTTTATAAAAAAGGACAAACCACTTTGAATGATGTAGCGATGATGCTTACTTCATTTGCAAGTTATATGGATTACTTTACTTCAAAAGAGGCCTTAGTTAAAAGTCTAGATTTAGATAATAATAAAGAAATCAATAGATTGCTTGATAAGGCTAATTCAATAATTTTAGAAATCAATGATTCTTTTAATGCTTATAATAAGATATTCAAAGATGGTATTGGTGAATATTATTATGATGAACTAGATAAAGTTATTGAGCATTGGAAGAAATTACTTGATTCTAAAGCAGAACTTGATACGTATTTAGAGTTTACTAATCAAATTAGAATCCTATTCAAACATAAATTATTTAAGTTTGCTACTTTAATAATTAATGGAGAAGTAGGAGATATTACTAATTTATTTAAATATCGTTATTATAAAATGGTATACGATACTTATAAGAATAGTATTGAAAATTACATTAGTACAAAAAATGTTAGCAATGCTTTAAGACAAGTAGTTAATTATGAAAAGATTTATATTGCTAATAATATCAATGAATTAAAGAAAATGTGTAGTGACGTAAATGTTAAGTTTGAAGACTTAAATTATGATCACTATATTGAGGCATCGACTGGTATTAAGTATTTATATTTATGTGATGTTAAGACACTTAACAGATATATTGATATTGATAAATTTGATTTAGTATTAGTAGATGATGCTAACTTAGGTGATGCAGATGATTACGATAAAGCCGTTTCAGCAAAACGAATAATCTTTGCTGGTGAAGAGAGTTATCGTATGTCAACAACAGCTTCACTTTTAACGCGTTTTAGAAGTGAAAGTATTATGACATTTGATTATCGATATGTACCAACACCAATTGCTATTAGCAATAGAATTAAGAGTATCCATAGCATGATTACTCCTTACGAAGAAAAAGAAGCAGGGCTAGAAGTACTTAATGTGGATGGGCCTAAATATATTTTAGAATTAATTAAAGATAATCCAAATGTAATTATTAATTACTATACATCGCTACCTAGTGTCCAACGTAAGATGTTTGATAGCTTAGCAAGTCTACTTGTTAAGGAAAACTTCTCTAGAGAAAAGATAATTGATATTCTAAGACATCAAATCAATATTTGCGATTTAGGTCTTGGATATTTCTATGAAGCTGATTACAATATTATAAACTACGATGAATATGGTAAACAGTTCAGCCAAGACTTCTCAGCTTGGGCAACCAATGTATTGCTTTGTAGAAAGAAGATAATAATCTTAAGTAACAAGAGCGATTTAGATGTCCTCCAAGATTTAAAGCGAACTAACGAACAATTCTATGCAAGACATATTAATCCTACCCCTACACGAATTAATGGGGTTGGATCGAGCGCTATTGAAAAACTTGCTACTGCTCTAAAACGTAATAAGTTTGATGTAATTGGTAGTTATGGTGATTTATGTATGATCGTGGAAAACAAAGGAGAATACTTTGTAGTATTGTTATTTGTTAATCCTGATTCTTCAAATTTCAATATCTTATCAGATTATCGTGAATTATATCAAGCTAATATGGATAAAGGAATTAAGACATTTGTTGTATGGCTTGAAGATTTATATGAAGATTTTGAAAGCGTTAAGAAAGATCTAATCACTAAGCTTAATAGTGCTAAAGACAATAAATAGGCAATTGCAAAAATAAACTTTTTGTGATACGATGTAATAGATGTTTAAGGAGATAAATTTATGTTTGAAGAATTTATTCAAAAAATAGCTGATTATACAAATAACTATTCAGTATTAGGAATTGTAAAATTAGTAGTTGATGCTGTTTTATCTTTGCTAATTTTGTTCTTCATTGTTAAGTTATTTAAAGCAAAAACTCATAATAAATGGTTATATTTAGTAATGATAGGAATTATTATAGCGGTACTAGCAATATACATTCTTCAAATGAGTTTATTACTTACTATTGTTAAATTCTTAGCATTTTGGAGTTTAGGAGTACTTCTAATAATCTACTCAACTGAGGTCCGTAGATTCTTTGAAAACAACTTTCATAATGCTAGAACGTCTGCTCCATCGGTAACTGAAGCCGAAAAGAAAGAATTAATTAGTACTTTAATTAGATCAGTTACATGGTTGTCAAAACGTAAAGTTGGTGCTTTAATTACAATTGAAAGAGATGATAGCTTAACAGGTTTAATTGAAAAATCAATTCAAATCAATGGTGTTATTACTGAAGAATTATTAACAACAATCTTCACGGTTGGTACTCCAACTCACGATGGTGCTGTTATTATAAGAAACAATAGAATCATGTGTGCAGCTGCATACTTACCAGTTACTGATAAATATGACCTCCCTAAATCATTAGGATCTCGTCATAGAGCAGCCATCGGTATGAGTGAAAAATACGATGCCTTAACAATTGTTGTTTCAGAAGAAACTGGTGGCATTTCATACACAATTGACGGAAACATTAATCAAGGCGTTTCTATTGAAAAATTAGCAGATGCATTAGAAAGATATATTCCAGTTAAATAACAAATTTAATACATCTCTAACGAGGTGTATTTTATTATTAATGGAGGAAGACATGGAATCTAAAGTTAATAAAAAGCTTATAAATATTTCTACCCATACATTTATAGTTGCCTTAGTAATGTTAGCATCCCTAATGGTACTAGCAATTGTATTAACATATATTATTCCAAGGGGTGAATATGGAGTAATTATTGAAAACGGCGAGGAAATAATCGATTACACAAGTTACCATCGTTTAGATGGTGTAAAGGGAATTAATATCTTTAAAGGTATCTTTGCACCACTTTTGCAACTAGCTTCAAGTGATGGAATCAGCATAATTATGTTATCACTATTCTTAGTAGTGATAGCCGGAGCTTTCCAAGCAATGAACGATTGTGCTGGAATTAAGGTTATTGTTAGAAGAATAGTTAATAGATTTCAAAATAAGAAGTTTATATTGCTTTGTGTAATTTCATTAATCTTTATGCTTTTTGGAGCAATGCTAGGTTTATTTGAGGAAATGTTAACTTTGCTGCCAATCGTAGCAATGATTGCTATATCTGTAGGATATGATTCATTTACTGGCTTTTTAATATCTATTGTATCTTGTGGATTTGGTTTTGCTTCAGCTATTACTAATCCATTCACCGTACTATTTGCTTCAAAAATAATTGATGTTAATCCTCTAATTAATGGTTGGTTTAGAATTGTTATCTTTATTGTAATGTATGCTTTATTAGTATTTTGGATTTATTTGTATACAAAAAAGATTATAAAAGACCCTACTAAATCACTAACATATGATCATGATTTAGAATTAAAAGATGATTTACAAGAAGCGGCTATAATCCCAAATGAAAAGAAGAGTTTTTTAAGCTACATAATTTTCTTTGGTGTAGTACTTGTTACGATATTCTGTTTTTCTTTAATTAGTGCTTTAAGAGATTACACAGTAGTAGCATTGATAGTAGTATTTTTGATTGGCGGATTTTTAGCAAGCTATCTATCTACTTCGAATTTAAGAAGAACTGCTAAATCATTTGGTAGAGGCGCTCTAAGTGCTCTTCCAACTATTGCTTTTATTCTTTTAGCATCTTCAATTAAATATGTGCTTGTGGAAGGAAAAGTTATAGCCACAATTTCAAATAGCATAAATAACATTTTAGTTTCTTCAAATCCATATTTAATTGCTTTAATTTTGTTTGGCATTGTTTTAGTTTTAGAATTCTTTATTTCTTCTTCAACTGCCAAAGCAATCTTTGTTATGAGTATCTTATCAGTACTTAGCTTAGGATTAACAAAAGAGACATTAGTACTAATTTATACATTTGGTGATGGATATACTAATTTATTATTTCCAACTAGTCCAGTATTATTAATTGGCTTATCAATGATTGGCGTATCTTACTTCAAGTGGTTAAAGAAGAGTAGCTTATTATTTGTTATAACATTCGCACTTGTAATTGGCTTTTTAGCCTTAGCAATACTTATTGGATATTAGGAGGATTCATGAGAGTAGGAATTATTTTAGGGTATAGATTAAACGATGATGGATCAAGAACTGTTCGTCTTGATAAAAGATGTGATCTTGCTATTAAGTATCATAAACTTCATGGCTTAGATAAATTAATCGTATCAGGAGGAGTTGCTAATCCATATACAACTATATCTGAGGCTCAAGCTATGGAAGACTATTTAGTTAGTCATGGCTTTCCTAAAGATATGATTATCAAAGAAGAACAAGCTAAAACTACTTGGGATAATATGTATTATGGTATGCAAATAGCTAGAAACTTAGGTGTTGATGAAGTAGTAGTAATCACTACATATGATCATTACTTACTCTACTACAACACTGTTAAGATTTGCGCAGAAGCAATTAATGATGAAAAGATTAATATGATTTTATATGTAGACACAGTGTATACAGAATAAAGGTGCGAATATCGCACCTTTTATTTTTATATTATTGTATAGAATATTAATCTTTGATATAATGGACTAGAAGGTAAATGAGGTGAATAATATGAGTGTTAAAGTTATGGCAGTTAATGCCGGTAGTTCTTCATTAAAATTTAAATTATTTGAAATGCCCGATGAAATTGTTATTACTGATGGTGTTGTAGAAAGAATTGGATTAGAAGATGCATACTTTACTATTAGAGTAAATGGAGAAAAGAAAAAACAAGTATTACCAATTAAAGATCATGGTGTAGCTGTACAAATGCTACTTGATGCTTTAATTAGTGAACATATTGTTAGTGATATTAGTGAAATCAAAGGTGTAGGTCATCGTATTGTGCAAGGTGGTTGGTACTTTGATGATTCAGTTTTGGTTGATGATAAAGTAATCGCAGAGATTGATGAATTATGTGATCTTGCTCCTCTTCACAATCCTGCTCACTTAATTGGTATTAGAGCATTTATGAATGCTTTACCAGGAGTACCTAATGTTACTGTATTTGATACATCTTTTCACCAATCTATGGCGGAAGATGCTTACATGTATGCAATTCCATATGAATGGTATGAAAAATATCATATTAGAAAATATGGTGCCCATGGAACAAGTCATAAATATGTAGCAACTAGATGCGCTGCCTTAATGGGTAAACCAATTGAAGATTTAAAGATCGTTACATGCCATTTAGGAAATGGTGCAAGTTTATGTGCAATTGAAGATGGTAAATGTAAAGATACATCAATGGGCTTAACTCCACTTGAAGGTATTCCAATGGGAACTAGAAGTGGTAACTTAGACCCAACTGTTGTAAGTTATATTTGTAACAAGCTTAATTTAAATGCTACTGAAGTAGTAACGATGTTAAATAAGAAGTCAGGATACCTTGGTGTAAGCGGAGTTTCAAATGACTCTCGTGATCTAGAAGCTGCAATGGCAGCAGGTAACGATAGAGCTCGCCTTGCCTTAGATATTCAATACAAGAGAATTGCTGATTATATTGGTAGTTATTATGTATTACTTGGCGGAATTGATGCTATCGTATTTACAGCTGGAATTGGTGAAAACTCACCAAGATGCCGCCGTGAAGTGGTAAAACGTTTAGGCGTACTAGGCGTAGAAATCGATGAAGAAAAGAATAATGTTCGTGGTGAAGAAATCTTAATCTCTACACCAAATTCTAAGATTAAAGTATTTATCATCCCTACAGATGAAGAACTTGTAATTGCAAGAGATGTAATGAGACTTGCTCATATTAAATAATATGGAAGATAATATTTTAAAATTAGCTAGCCCTAGTGGTGAAGTTGTAGAATTTATACAGATTGCCACAATCTTTATCAATCGTTCAAAATATCTTATTGTTCAACCAGTAAAGCCAATCGATGGAATGGCTGAAGATGAAGCTTTAGTTTATAAAGTAATAATGGTTGGTAAAAACAAAGCTAAGTATGATTTAATACTTGATGATGATATTTTAGATAAGGTATTTATTGAATATAATAAGTTAATAGATGAAGCTGAAGGAGAATAAAAATGGAACTTAAAGGATCAAAGACTGAAAAGAATTTACAAATCGCATTTGCTGGTGAAAGCCAAGCTAGAAACAAATATACATATTTTGCTTCAAAAGCAAAAAAAGATGGCTATGTTCAAATCGCAAATATTTTTGAGGAAACTGCAAACAATGAAAAAGAACATGCAAAACTTTGGTTTAAAGCTTTAGGCGGAATTGGAGATACAAGTGAAAACCTACTTGCTGCAGCTGAAGGTGAAAATTACGAGTGGACAGAAATGTACAAAGAATTTGCAAAAGTTGCTCGCGAAGAAGGCTTTGATAAGATTGCTGCTCAATTTGAAGGTGTAGCATTAATTGAAAAGCATCATGAAGAAAGATATCGTAAATTACTAGCTAACATTAAAGGTGGACTAGTATTTAGTAAAGATGGCGATACAATTTGGGAATGTGCTAATTGTGGACATATTCATATTGGCAAAGAAGCCCCACTTGAATGCCCTGTTTGTGCTCATCCTCAAGCATATTTCTTTGTTTCAAATAATAATTTCTAATAATGAGAAGTAATAGATTGTTTAGCTTTATAGTTGTGGTAGCAATTTATGCTATCGCAACTATTTTTGGAATTATTATTTATAAGTTGTTAAATTATGACTTTTGGTTAAAGTTTTTGATTAGCGACATTTGTGCAACAGTAATAGTATTTATATTTAGTTTACTTTTTAAAAACGCATCTTGTTATGATCCGTATTGGAGTTATACACCGATGGTAGTTGTAGTTAGCCTTGGTTTAACATTTCCTTTAACACCTACTAGGTTATTAATCATTATTGCAATTTTAGTTTGGGGTATTAGATTAACTCTAAACTGGGCTTATACATTTACAGGATTAGATCACGAGGATTGGCGCTACATGATGCTTAAAGAAAAGAGTGGCAAACTATACCCATTTGTAAACTTTTTAGGAATACACTTGTTCCCTACTTTAGTTGTATATTTATGTATGCTTCCAGTTATGGGAATGTTTTACTATGATGCTAGTATTAATGTATTAGTTATAATCTTCTTTGTATTTGCTTTAATTGCTCCTTCAATTGAACTTATAGCAGATATGCAAATGCATAAGTTTAGAAAAGAAAAAACAGGAACATTTAATAGAATTGGTTTATGGAAATATTCACGTCATCCAAATTATTTAGGTGAAATTATGATGTGGATCAGTGTAGCTTTGCTTGCTATAGCAGCTTGTGGATTTAAGTGGTACTTTATAGTTGGTGCTATAGTAAACTTATTTATGTTTTTATTTATTAGCATCCCAATGGCTGATAATCATCAAAGATCACGTAAACCAGGATATGATGAATATAAAAAAGAGACAAGAAACCTTTTACCAATAAAAAGGTTTAAAACAAGCAATTAAAAGTAGATTTTTATTCACTTTTTTGTTTTCGTAAAACTAGTGTAAAAGAGACTGCGATTTTTAGAAAATAGGCCTCTAATTTCGCCACTACTCGCACAAATTATTGAAGTTGATAAATTATGTGTGAAAGAATAGAAAATATTACAGACTAAATATCAAAGTTTAGGAAAAATCCGTGATACTATGTTTGTTGGTAATTTTGTGTTATAATGGTATAGATTTGTATTAGGAGGATAATATGTTAGAAATTAAAAACTTAGTTAAGATTTATAATGGCGATTTTAAAGCAGTAGATGATGTTAGCCTTACAATCGAAGATGGAGAAATTTTTGGATTCATTGGACCAAATGGTGCTGGTAAGACAACTACAATTAAATCAGTTGTTGGCTTAATCGAGTACGAAGGCGGTCAAATTGTGATGGATGGGCTTGATGTAGCTAAGAATAGAAACAAAATCAAAGCGCAAATAGCATATATTCCAGATAATCCAGAAATTTATGATAACTTAACCGGTATCCAATATTTAAACTTTGTAGGTGACATTTGTGGATTAGAAAAAGAAACTAGACTTAAAGATATTGAAAAGTATGCCGATATGTTTGGCATTACTAAAAACTTAGGCGACTTAGTCTCATCTTATTCACATGGTATGAAACAAAAACTAGCTTTAATTAGTGCATTTATCAGACATCCTAAACTATTAATACTTGATGAACCATTCGTTGGACTAGATCCTAAAGCTAGCCATGATGTGAAAGAAGTAATGAAGAAGATGTGTGAAGAAGGTAATTCTGTATTCTTCTCAACTCACGTTTTGGAAGTAGCTGAAAAGTTATGTAACAAAGTAGCCATCATTAATCATGGTAAAATCGTAGCTAGTGGGACAATGGAAGAGGTAAAAGGTTCTTCAAGCTTAGAAGAAGTATTCTTATCAATTGCTAATAATGAAGAGGAACAACAATGAAAAAGTTCTTTACATTATTAAAGGTTGACCTAATAAATGGCTTTGCTTTAAATAAAAACTTTGGTAAAAATAAAAAGAATCGTCCGAAGAAAAGTTCAAATTTAGGCCTTGCAATACTTTTAGTATTCTTGATGTTAATTAGTACAGCAAGCTATGCGTTTATGATAGGAAATGTGGCAAGAGTTGCTAATATGCCAGAAGTATTATTAGCTTACGGAATTGGCGCCGGTATAATTGTTGTTTTAATGATGACATTTGCTAACGCTTATGGCACATTATTCAAATCACGTGATTTCGAGTTACTTGCAAGTTTACCAATTGATTCAAGAATAATTGTAGCTAGTAAAATAGTTTCACTTACATTCATTGGATATGCTTACTATACGCTTGTATATTTACCTGCTTTTGTAATGTATATTATTATAGCTGGTGTGAATGTAATGTTTTTAGTATCTAGTTTTGTGGTATGGTTATTTGCACCATTACTAGTTACAACATTATGCAGTTTTATTGCATATATTTTTGGTAGAATTGCATCTCGTTTTAAAAACAAAAATACTATCTCAACAATTTTATACGCAATATTCATTATCGCATTAGTTGTTGGGATATATGCAATTAACTTCACAATTCCTAGAGATGAATCAAATGTAGATGCAATGGTAGTATATGCACAAAAGATGTATGTATCTTTCACTACAATTTATCCAGTATCTAAAATTGCTATTCCTGCAATGCAGGGTAATTTGCTTTATTTATTATTGTATGTAGCAATAAATGTAATACCTTATATTGTATTTGTAATCATTATTGGTAATAAATATGCATACATTAATACGCATGCAAAAGATGCATATAAAAATGGTAATTATGATATTACTAAAGAAAATAAAACTAAATCCAAAGGATTGATGAGAACCTTACTTCAAAAAGAAGTAAAGACACTTGTTTCTACTCCGGTTTATTTAACTAACGTAATAATTGGACCAATTATGAGCATCTTTGTAATCGTATTTGGTGCATATATGTTTAAATATCAAATTACTCCATCAATTGAGGGTGATGTACCTTATTCAATTGGTGTAAATATTGTATGTGCATTGTCGCTCTTCTTATCGGGACTAGCACCTGCATCTGCTTGTTCAATTTCCATGGAAGGAAGAAGATTCTGGATTATTAAGAGCTTACCAATAGATGCTAAGAAATATATTAATTCAAAAGTCATCTTTAGTTATTTACTAATGGGACCAGCACTCCTAGTGGGATGCGTTGTAGCAGCAATAATGATTAGTGCAAACTGGCTTGATTTTATTATGATTGTATTAGTTCCTCAAGTTGCATCAGTTTTATATTCAATCATTGGATTGCTACTTAACCTTAAGTTTTATAATCTTGAGTGGGATAATCCTACGCAAGCTGTTAAACAAGGAGCAAATGTTGTTTTACCAATGGTAATTGACTTTGGTCTATTTGCACAAATAGCTGTGCTTTTAGTAATTGGCATTATGTTTAATATTAGCCTTACTTGGGGAATGCTTTTAATAGTTGGCATTCTTTGCCTAATATTCTATTTAGTAGTTAGAAAACATGGTGTTAATTTATACAATAAGATCTCAGCTTAAAACTAAGTGCTAGGTAACTAGCACTTTTAAAATGGAAAAATCTAAAATTTAGTGGTATAATGGTAATGAGGTAATATTATGAAACACGTAAAGAGTAAAAGATTATCAATGTTTCCGATGACAGTTGATGAAATGAATGAATTGATAGCGAAAGAAACGGATAAAAGTTTAGCTAATTTATATATAGATATTAGAGATAAAGCGATTGAAAATCTAGATCAATATAAATGGTATAGTACTTGGAAAATATGTTTAAATGATACAGGCCAAATGATTGGTGAATTCCATTTCGGTGGATTAAATAAAAATACAACTCAAATGGGATATCAAGTATTTGAAGAATACTGGGGCCAAGGTTATACTTATGAGATATTAGACACAATGGTCAATTATGCTTTAAGCCAAGATGAAATCTATTTTATTGAAATGGAAATCAAAGCGGATGATGAATATAAAGTTAATGCTTTAGAAAAGCTTAAATTTAAGATCGTTGCGAAAAAGGATGATTTAGTTTTGTATGCTTTAGAAAAGCCTAAATCAAGAATGCTAATCATTTTTGCTAGCATTGGCTTATGTATTGGCCTTGCGGTTGGTATAAGTTTAAAAAACATTGCAATTGGGGTAAGCGTTGGATTATGTCTAGGTGCACTGATTGGTGCCACAATAGATAAAAACGATGAAGACAAACGTAAAGAAAGCCAAGAAGCAAGAATTAAACAAGGACAAGAAGAAGACACGCAAGCTGAAGATAATATAGAAAAATAAAATATGGCTACTATGTAGCCATATTTTTTATATGATTATTAATAAACCAATTAATGCTGCCGCTAGTGTAGGTATAGCTACAATGCTACAGTATTTTATGAAGTCTTTAAATCCAAATTCCACATTCTCTTCTTTTAATATTCTCATCCACATAATTCCAGCTAAGGCACCAATTGGTGTAACATAAGCACCAATGTTAGATCCAATTATTGAAGCAAATATTGCTACTTCTTTATTAATCGTTGCTTGGTTTAGAATAGAAGCGAAGCCAAGTGACATTGGTATATTATTTATTAAGTTATCAGTGATTGTAGATGAGGAGCCGTAAATTAAAGCTGTAATGATTTTACTTGAAGATAAACTATCAATATAGTTAGCAATATAACTAGATATGCCGTGGCAATCAAGTGATAATACGATTATATACATTGATAAAACAAAGAAACATAATGTATAAGGTAATCTTTTATAAACATGAGTAATTGGCTTAATATCTTTAAATATTACAGTATATACTATTAATACGATACTTAAACTTAATGCAAACATTAGTGTTACAATCCACATTTGTAGATTAATGTAATTAGATATAGCAAGTAGAGTAGTGCAAGCAATTAAGTGAATAATTGCAATTAAACTTAATGTTTTATGCTTTACATTTACTATTTCTACTTCACTTAACTCCATTTTCTTTGATAAATCTTTTCTAAAGATTAAAAGCAATATTGAAAGACTTACAATACCCGCAAGAATTGTTGCTAGCCACATTGATTTAAAATAATCTAAAAAAGAAATATTAAAGAAAGATGCAATGTAAATATTTGTTGGGTTACCAATGATAAATAACATACTATAAGTGTTAGCTGTAACAAATTCCATTACTAAGTATGGAATTGGACTAATCTTAGCATTCTTAGAAAAGTAACATATAAATAATGTAAATGTTAAGATAACAATATCATTACTAGTAAAGATTGTTAGGATGGCAGTTAAAACATAAAAAGTAAAAAACAATTTATATTTTGATCCACCTACTTTTTTAATAGCTAAAGATGCCACATGTTCAAAAAAACCTAGCTCATCTAAAGTGATTGATAACATTGTTAAGGATAACAATAGTACCATTATCTTTAATGGATTAATGGAAGAAGTGGTTTCTAGATTGTTTGCTAGAAAGTCAAGAGGTAGTGCGCCAGTTAGTAGTGTGATAATCGCCCCCGCTATTGCCACAATCCAAAATGTATCAAGTTTTAATTTATTAATTTTGATGGTTGGTTTAAATATAACTGCTAGTATTAAAAGCATGCAAGTTATGCAACCAATAATAATTGATAGTATCATATTTTTTTCTCCATTAAGAATTATACTAGCAACTTTTATTAAGTCAATTAACAAATGTTTTCATTGGTTCTATAAATTGTGTTATAATGGTAACAGTTTGAGGTAAAGATATGCCATATAGTGAATTAAGTATTAATGAATTAGAAACGGAATTAATAGAAGCAAAAAAAGAATATGAGCATCTAAAAGGTTTAAACCTCAATATCAATATGTCTAGAGGTCAACCTTGCCAAGAGCAATTAGATTTATCAATGCCTATGATGGATGTTCTTAACTCTAAAGCTGATCTAAGATGTGAAGATGGTATTGACTGTAGAAACTATGGAGTACTAGGCGGTATAAATGAAGCTAAGAAATTACTTGGTGATTTAATTGAGGTGCCAGCAGAAAACATTATAATTTATGGTAACTCTAGTATTAACGTAATGTATGATCAAATATCAAGGTCTTTTGTAAAGGGTGTAATGGGGTCGACTCCTTGGTGCAAATTAGATAAAGTAAAATGGCTTTGTCCAGTTCCTGGATATGATCGCCACTTTGCCATTACTGAATATTTTGGAATTGAAATGATCAATATTCCAATGAATAGTGATGGCCCTGATATGGATTTAGTAGAAAAGCTAGTAAGTGAAGATGAATCAATAAAAGGTATTTGGTGCGTTCCAAAATATTCTAATCCAAGTGGAATTACTTATTCTAAAGAAGTAGTAGATAGATTTGCTCACTTAAGACCTAAAGCTAAAGATTTTAGAATATATTGGGATAATGCCTATTCAGTACATCATTTATATTTTGATAATCCTGATTATTTAGATGAAATATTAAATGAATGTAAAAAGGCGGGTAATCCAGATATTGTATACAAGTTTACATCGACTTCTAAGATCAGTTTTCCAGGAAGTGGAATTGCCGCTTTAGCTGCTAGTGAAGCAAACTTGGTTGATATTAAAAACCAATTAAAAATTCAAACAATTGGATATGATAAAGTAAACCAGTTAAGACAGGTGCGTTATTTTAAATCATTGGATGGCATAAAAGCGCAAATGAAAAAACATGCAAGCATTTTAAGGCCCAAATTTGAAGCAGTAGAAACAATTCTAGATTGCAATTTGACAGATCTTGGATTTGCCAATTGGACTAAGCCACATGGAGGATATTTTATTTCATTTGATGGCTATACTGGTACTGCGAAAGAAATAGTAAGTAAATGTAAAGAAATTGGCGTTTTGCTAACTGATGCGGGAGCAGCATATCCATATCATAATGATCCAAATGATTCAAACATTCGTATAGCTCCATCATCTCCTACACTAGAAGATGTGAAAAAAGCAGCGTATGCATTTTGCATAGTATGTAAAATGGTAACATTAAATAAGATGATAAATGAAAAAAGAGAAGGCTAACCTTCTCTTTTTCAATAGATAATAAAAAAGTATCCTAACGGATACATTTTTATTGGACTGTTCCAGCTCTCTTAACTAAACCAGAACGTAGTGCACGAGTTGATACGTATACGCGTTTAACTTTGCCATCAGCATCAACGATTCTAACTTTTTGTAAGTTAGCTTTCCATGTTCTACGAGTTGCTGTTAATGAGTGAGGACGGTTGTTACCAGTTACAGTTCCTAAACCAGTTACATAACATTTACGTGCCATAGTGCACCTCCTACATTTCTAACCTTATCCATTATACTACTATCGTATATAATAATCAAGTTTTTTTTATTATTTATAGCAATTGAAGCTTGTAATCCTTGTATAAAAACGCCTTTTTTGATATAATCGTTATAGATTATTTATAAATTAAGGTGAAGCTATGAAAAAGAATGAACAAGATAAGCTATATAAGAAAAAAGCATATGCATTTTTAACAATAATCGCTTTAGCTACAATTATCTTTATAATTGTTATTTTCGCAATGATTGCTAAATCTGTAAAATTTAAAGGATATAATGATATTGCTCGTAAGAACCTAACAATTCTTGGCCAAGATATGTTTAGTTTACAAGATGGTGATTATTATATCTTTATTTATTCATCTAATCATAATAATGAAAAGATTAACATGGAAAAGCAAGATGCACTTGAACCATATATTGCTAACTATTTTACATTTGTAAAACAAAACAAGCGTAAAAATGGTGTATGTGAAATTAGATTATTAGACATTGAAGAATCAAAGAATCAAAGATGTCTTTCAACTTATACAACATCATCAGCGTCTAAATGGTCTGAATTCTATGTGGATGAAGCAAGCTTACCAATGCTTGTTTATTTAACAGTAAGCGCCGCAGGTAATAATCAATATAATTATTCATATGAAACATATGCAGTAGAAGGAGATATTAAAACTAAACTTGCAAATTCAATTTCTTTAGTTGTGAATGTAGCATACATTCCTTCTAAAAAGGAAAGTATGTATTGTTAATATATAATTAAACTTGACATTAGCCCATTATAACTAGTATAATGGGATAGGTTACGGAGTAGTACTCAAGTGGCTTAAGAGGTGCCCCTGCTAAGGGTATAGACTGGGAAACTGGTGCGGGAGTTCAAATCTCCCCTGCTCCGCCATAGGTAATGGTATTCGAACAATTATAATTGCGTCGAATTCTAATAATAGAAAGACTATCACAATTCTGAGGTAGTCTTTTTCTTTTTTTGTTCGTTGCCATCATACGACCATCATCCATATTATGTGCAAAAGCAAAGGTGGTATTTAATAGAAAGCGAAACACATATGAATTAATAAGATATTAAGACGAGTCTAGATAAATCATTTGAAAGAAAGCCCCATTTTTGAGGCTTTTTTAAAAGAAAAGTCCGTTTGAATGTCCGTTTGAATGTCTGTTTGTGTTGCTTTATTTATTTAATTTTTAATTCATGATGCTATTGCTTTTACTTTGAAATTACGATATAATGGAATCGCAAAAAACTAGAAAAATGCAGAAATTTGCGGAGGCATATACAAATGATTAAAAGAGACTTTTATTTAAATCAATTAATATCAAAGATGAATTCGCCTAAAATAAAAATAATTACTGGATTAAGAAGAAGTGGAAAATCATATCTTCTATCAAAAATCTTTAAAAAGTACTTACTAGATAAAGGAGTAAATGAGGACCAAATAGTAGTCGTGGAGCTTGATGATGAAAAGAATGATGAACTATTAGAAAAAGGGAAACTAAGAATGTATGTAGAAGAAATAGCAAGTGACCCTAATAAACAGTACTACATTATCTTAGATGAAATACAATTAGCAGATGATTTTGTAAGAGCAGTTAATTCTTTAAACAAGCATCCAAACTACGATTTATATATAACTGGAAGTAATTCTAAATTCTTATCTAAAGATATAAACGATCAATTCAAGGACAGGGGCACTGAAATTAATGTGAGACCATTGTCTTTTTCTGAATACTATGATGCATATGAAGGAGATAAGAGGTTTGCATTACAAACTTATTTAAGGTTTGGAGGAATGCCTGCATTATTTGATGAAGAAACTGATCTAGGGAAAGAAAAGTATTTAGATAACCTTATGAACAAGGTTTATATAGATGATATAAAGAAAAATATTCATACTGAACTTGTGGATGAATTATCAGCAACAGTAGATGCTCTTTGCTCAGTTACTGGTAATTTGACTAATCCACTTAATATGTGTAATTACCTAATGAGTGAGAAAAAAATAAAGATAGATAATGAAACCATCACTAGATTTTTTGACGGCATCAAGAATGCTTTTTTATTTGATCAAGTAAAACGATATAACATCAAAGGAAAAGAATACTTGAATACTCCATCAAAATTCTATTGCCAAGACATTGGATTAAGAAATGTAAGAATAAACTTTAGAGAGCCAAATCAAGGATTTTTAATTGAAAACACTGTTTATAATGAGTTGATTACTAGAGGCTATAGAGTTGATGTAGGATTCTTGGAGCAAAAAAAGAAGAATAAAGAAGGCAAGTATGTCTATGTTCAATCGGAAGTAGATTTTATCGCAAGAATATCTAGCAAAGAATACTATATTCAAATAGTTGATGAAATACCTCAAGGCAAACACTTAAATAATGAATATGACGCACTGCTTGCTGTTCCGGGATCATTCAAAAAAGTATTGGTTATTAATAAACCACTAATGTATTATACAAATGATATGGGAATTCTAGTTGTTTCTCTTGAAGATTTTTTACTAAATAAAAACAGCTTGGATTTATAATCAAATATAAGGTATATCGCTTGTAAAAAGGCGTAAAATGTCCGAATTCATCCAGGCAACACAATGCCCTGCCATGTCACATCGTATTCGAACCCCTACCATTTCTAGATAGTTTTTGGTGTTCGGTTACTATATGTAAAAGAGGTTAGAATGAATCTGACCTCTTTTTTGCGTCTAATAATAGTTTACTATGTCAACATAAATATGAGTTTTATGTGGAAATAGTTCGCACTTTTTCCTAATAAAGCGATAAAACGTCTTGCACTTTTTCCCGTTTCTTTGCGATAAATGCTTGCACTTTTTCCCAAAAAGTAATACAATTTAACTGAAAAAGGGAGGCATTTATGCTAAATCGTAAAATTGAAAAATATTTTGATGCATGGCTGAAACAAAGAAATACAGCTCTTTTAATCAAAGGTGCAAGACAGGTTGGAAAAACATATTCGATAAATAAGTTTATCGACTCAAACTTTAAGCACAAAATTGTCATAGATTTTGCGCAAAGAATGGATTTGGTTGATGCGTTTGCACAAATTAAAAATTATGAACAATTGTTAATTCGTTTATCCGCAATAGATGGTCCTAATCTTGTGCCAAAGGAAACAGTAATCTTTTTTGATGAAATACAAGTGCTTTATAAAAGACGTGAAGAACTAGCAAAAAAGAATATGCTTGATGAAGCTTCACAAGATCTAATCACTGCAATCAAACCTTTAGTAATTGAAGGGTCATATAGATATATATTGAGTGGCTCGCTTTTAGGAGTGACATTGAATAATGTTGTTTTAAATCCAACAGGATATTTAGATATAAAACAAATGTATCCTTTGGATTTTGAAGAATACTTATTAGCAAAAAGAGTTGGAGAAAATGTCATCGATTATCTTAGAAAATGCTTTTTAGAAAAGGAAAGCGTTGATGAAGAAATACATAAAATAATCCTCAATCATTTTAAAGAGTATGTGTTAATAGGTGGAATGCCACAAGCTGTATCTGATTTTATTAATACCAAAAATGTATATACTGTTGAACAAACTCAAACACAAATTATTGACCAGTATACTATTGATATAACGAAATACATAGATGAAGAAGTAAAAAAACTTAGAGTTAGAGAAATATATAAAGCAATTCCATCAGAACTTAATAGCAAAAACAAAAGGTTTATGTCATCTCACATATTAACAAAAAGCGAATTAAATAGGCTGAATCTTATTGATGAGTACTTGTGGCTAACAAATGCAGGTATTGCAATACCAGTTTTTAATGTATCTGCAATTGAATCCCCATTAGCAATTTCCGTTGAAAGAAAGACATTAAAACTATTTATTAACGATATAGGTTTGCTTGATACAATGTTATTAGCTACTGGAATACGAGAAAGAATATTAAATAATGATAAGGTAATTAATTATGGTGCCCCATATGAGAACGTATGTGCTCAAGAATTACTAGCACATGGATTTAATGAAAAACTTTATTATTATAATTCTAAAAAGCATGGGGAAATTGATTTTGTTATAGAATACAATAACGAAGTATTACCAATAGAGATAAAATCTGGAAAAGCAGATGAAGCAAACGTTTATAATCATTCGGCTTTAAATAATGCATTACGCATTTATGATATAAAAGAAGCATATGTGTTTGGCGAAACAAACTATTTCAAAGAAAATGATAGGATTCATCAGTTCCCAATATATATGATATCCTTTATAAATAATTAATAAATAAACAATATTACGACACTAACGAAGAATAACAAACACAATCAAAAGTTTCATATAATTTTTACTTAAGAATTAATGAAAAGATGATAACATTCTAGTGGGAGAGGTATTATGATTTCTTTAATAATTGCAATATTAGTATTGATTATTGGATATATTACATATAGTAGATTAGCAGAAATTGTGTTTTCACCTGATGATAGAAAAACACCAGCATATTCTAAAAATGATGGTGTAGATTATGTACCTTTAAAACCTTGGAAATCATTTTTAATTCAATTATTAAATATTGCTGGTACAGGTCCGATATTTGGGGCACTAATGGGAGCTGTATTTGGTCCAGTTGTCTTTTTATGGATTGTATTTGGAGCAATACTTGGTGGTGCTGTTCATGATTATATGTCAGGAATGATCAGTTCTAGAAACGATGGAGCATCGGTAGCAGAAATATCAGGGGTTTACCTTGGTAAAGGTGTTAAATGGGTAATGCGAATTTTTTCAATAGTTCTATTAGTATTATGTGGAGTAGTATTTGTTACTAGTCCTGCTGCATTACTTGATAAGTTGGTTCCTCTTTCTTGGATGAATGGAACATTTTGGGCAATTATTATATTAGTATATTACTTAGTTGCAACGCTTTTACCAATTGATAAAGTAATTGGTAAATTATATCCAGTATTTGGTGTCTTATTAATAACAATGGCTTTAGCTGTTATTGGTGGAGTATTATTCTCTGGTGGAAAATATACCATTCCTGAATTATCACTAGCTAATTTGCATCCTGAAGGAACACCAGTATGGCCATATATGTTTATCACAGTTGCTTGTGGAGCTGTATCTGGTTTTCATGCAACACAATCACCGATGGTCGCAAAGTGCATCAGAACTGAAAAAGAAGGTAGAAAGATATTTTATGGTGCTATGATTAGTGAATCAGTAATTGCATTAGTATGGGCTGCAGCTGGTGTTGCTTTTTATGGCACAACAGAGTTACTAAATGAAGCACTAAAATCTGGAGCATCAAATGTTGTATATGAAATATCTACAGGAATTCTTGGAACATTTGGCGCAATACTAGCAGTTGCCGGTGTTATTATTTGCCCAATTACATCTGGTGATACAGCATTTCGTAGTGCTAGACTAATTCTTGGTGAAACATTTAAACTAGGACAAAAGAGAATAAGAAATAGACTTATTATTACGATACCGCTACTTGCAGTTGGCGGCCTAATCACTTGGTTTGCTATTTCTAATGCAAATGGGTTTCAAATAATATGGCGTTATTTTTCTTGGAGTAACCAAACACTCGCAATGATTACTCTTTGGGTAGCAACAGCATATTTAGTTAAACATAGTAAATATACATTTGCATCTCTCATCACTGCAGTTCCTGCTGCATTTATGACAGCAGTTACAGTTACTTATATATTTGTAGCAGGGGAAGGCTTTCACATTCCTGTAGTTCCTGCATATATTATAGGTGGGGTAGCAACAGTTTGTATGGTAGGAATATATGTATTCTTTATTATTAAACTACGTTTAAAAAATAAAAATATAGAACAAGTAGATAGCCAAGACGTAACATTAACTGTTAATGATTAAATTGAATAATGAAATAACATTTATAAGGAGAAAGAAATGATAGTTAAACTAACCGGAAGAATCGATTCCACAAACGCTAGTACTGTAGAAGAAGCTATTAACAAAGAAATAGGTAGCTTTAGTGGTGAAGTGACACTTGATGCATCAAATCTTGAATATATTTCAAGTGCAGGATTGAGAGTTATATTAAGATTAAAGAAAACTAATCCTAGCACTAAAATAATAAACTGTAGTTTAGATGTTTATGAAATCTTTGACATGACTGGCTTTACAGAAATGATGGAAATACACAAAGCATACCGTGAAATATCAATCGAAGGATGTGAAGTGATTGGTGAAGGAGCTAATGGTATCGTTTATCGTACTGATCCTGATACAATTGTTAAAGTATATAAAAGTCCAGACTCTTTAGCTGATATTCATAAAGAAAGAGAACTTGCACGTAAAGCATTTGTTATGGGAATTCCAACAGCAATTCCTTATGATGTAGTTAAAGTTGGCAATTTATATGGTTCAGTATTTGAATTATTAAACGCTAAATCATTCGCTATGCTAATTAGAGAAGGTGCAGATGTAGAAGAACTTGCCAAAGGAAGCGTTGATATTTTAAAAATAATTCATTCTACTTTCCTAAAAGCTGGTGAACTTCCTAATAAAAAAGAAGAAGTTTTGAAATGGGCTGATTTTGGTAGGGCATATCTTGCTTATGATGTAGCAGAAAAAGTAGTTAAACTTGTTAATGAAGTTCCAGATACACTAAATATGTTACATGGTGATTATCATATTAAAAATATCATGAGGCAAGGAAACGAAAACTTATTAATTGACATGGATACCCTAGCATTAGGTCATCCAATCTTTGAGTTTTCTGAAATATATGGTGCATATTTAGGATACTCATGCGTTGATAAAAACAATAGCGCTGCTTTTTTAGGAATAAAGAGGGAACAGTGCCAAGAAATTTGGGATTATACTTTAAAATATTATTTTGAAGGCAAAGACGAAAAATTTATTAAAGAAGTAGAGAGAAAAGCAGCACTAATAAGCTATTTACATATCTTACGTTGGATGGTAAAAAGATTCGGAAAAGATGATCCATATGCAAGTCAAGTTATTGCGTTCTGTATCAATTACATCAGTGAAAATGCGAAAACTCTAGACTCCCTTAGTTTTTAATTATGAATAAAATATTGTTTATAAATGCATGTCTAAGGGATGAGTCAAGAACTCTTAGATTAGCTAAAAACATCCTAGAAAAAACTAATGGAATAATTAAGACCATAAACCTTTATGATGAAGATATTAAACCACTTAGTAAAGAAAACTTATCATTAAGAGATAAAGCAGCAGCAAGTAATGATTTTAGTGATAATTATTTTCGTTATGCTAAAGAATTCAAAGATGCAGATGAAATAATAATTGCTGCACCATTCTGGGATTTATCTTTTCCTGCAGTCTTAAAAATATTTTTTGAAAATATATGTATTATTGGACTCACTTTAATTTATAATGAAGATGGTAAACCTGTTGGTTTATGCAAGGCAAAAAGGCTTACTTATATTGCTACAGCTGGTGGATATATACCTAATGAAAACTTTGCTTTTAATTATGTGAATGCTTTAGCTAAAGAATTCTTTGGTATAAAAGAAACAACTCTTATTAAAGCAGAAGGCTTAGATATAGATCCATCTAAAGCAGAAAACATAGTTAATGATGTAATTAAATCATTAAAATAAGGAGAAAAAATATGATTATTAATCATGAAAAAACTGAAGATACTTTAGTTATTGGTGTAAGTGGAAGACTAGATACTGTTACTGCACCAGAATTAGAAACATTTCTTTTAGATAACTTAAATGGTGTTAAAAAACTTATTTTCAATTTAAAAGATATGGAATATACATCTTCAGCAGGTTTAAGAATATTTTTGAAAGCACAAAAGCTAATGAATAATCAAGGCGAAATGATTATTGAAAATGTTCAAGCAGATGTTATGGAAGTGTTTGAAATGACAGGCTTTACTGATTTTCTAACAATAAGGTGATAATATGGCAAGAATCAAAAGATTATTTTCCTCATTATCATTTAGAATAATTAGTTTCATTTTTTTGTTATTATTATTTTGTAGTTTAATAGTTAGTATAATTGGCCTAATTAGTTTTACTAATGCTTTCAAGCGTGAATACTCTACAACTTCTTATCACATGGCTTCGACTGCTTGTACATTAGTTAATGCAGATAATATTGATAAATACTTAAATGAAGGTATTGATGAAGAATATTTGAAAGCAAAAGGTTACCTTGATACTTATTGTTTAAAAATGAATGTTTCACTTGTTTATGTTATTAAAGTTGATCAAAGCGATTATGGTAGTTTCTTATCAGTCTTTAATTCAGTAAATAATAGTGTAGAAAACACTAATTATTCTCCTTGGGAATTAGGATATAAGCGTAATACTACTAATGAAGAATATAGAGAAAAATATATAGCTTTATATTCTGGTGAAGTTGAATATGAAACAGTATATAGAACAACTAAACTAAATGGATTGACACCTCATCTTACAATTTTGGTTCCAATGAAGACATCTAGTGGTGAAGTAACAGCCTTAATGTGCATTCAAAGACCAATTAGCGAATTGAAAAGTGCAAGAAGACCATATTTAATTAATATAACTATTTCAATTATTCTAATTGCAATAATTACAACTCTTATTACAATGGCATATTTACGTCGTCAATTTGTTAGACCAATGCGTAAAGTATCAGATGAAGCAACACGTTTTGCGAAAGAATCATCACAAGGTGAAAAGTTAGGCGAAATTAGTAAGATTCAAGAAATCTCTAATCTTGCTAAATCAGTAGATAAGATGGAAGAAGACATGCTTACCTACATGAATAACTTAACGCTTGCTACAAAAGAAAAAGAAAGAATCGGTGCAGAACTTTCTATTGCCACAACAATTCAAGAAAATTCAATCCCTCATAAGTTTCCTGCTTTTCCATCTAGAAGTGACTTTGATATTTATGCTAGTATGAGGCCAGCAAAAGAGGTAGGTGGAGACTTCTATAATTTCTTTTTAGTAGATAGCGATCACTTAGCTTTGGTTATTGCGGATGTATCAGGCAAAGGAATTCCAGCAGCATTATTTATGATGGTAACAAATATCTTAATAACAGATAGAACTAAAATGGGTGGAACACCTGGAGAAATCTTGACTTTCGTTAATCAAGGTATTTGTGAACATAATGAAGCAGATATGTTTGTAACAGTATGGCTTGGAATAATAGAATTATCTACTGGAAAAATTATTGCTAGCAATGCTGGCCATGATGATCCAGCCATTTACCATAAAAATGGTAATTTTGAAATTAATAAGAATAAACATGGCCTTGTAATTGGTGCTATGGATGGCATGAAATATAAAGATTATGAAATTAAACTGGATCCTGGTGATAAATTATTCTTATATACTGATGGCGTAACTGAAGCAACAAACTCTAACAATGAATTATATGGAATGGATAGAATGGTTGAAGCATTAAATGAATGTAAGGATTATTCTCCAAACGAAATCCTAGATCACGTCCAAACACGAGTTAATGAGTTTGTGGGCGATGCTCCACAATTTGATGATTTAACGATGGTATGTTTTGAATTAAAAGAAAACAAAGAAGAAAAAACATTAAATATTGAAGCAACAAAAGATAATCTTTATAAAGTAATGGAATTTGTAGATGAGTTTTTAGAAGAAAAGAATTGTCTACCTAAAGCCCAAACACAAATTGATTTATCAGTCGAAGAAATATTTGTAAATATTGCTAATTATGCATATAAAGATTCTAAAGGTGATTGTGAAATTATTCAAAGTTATAATAATGGAGAATTTACAATTACATTTAAAGATAATGGTATACCATTTGATCCGCTTGCCAAAGCAGATCCTGATAACACATTATCGGCTGATGATAGGCAAATTGGTGGACTTGGCGTATTCTTAGTAAAGAAGAATATGGACGAAGTTACTTATAAATACGAAAATAATAAAAACATATTAACATTAAAGAAAAAGATTAATTAATAAAAGAAGACTAGATTTACTAGTCTTCTTTGGACAAAAATTGTAAAAGGGTTAAGCATATGAAAGATAAACTTAGTTTGGAAGAAAAAGAAAGACTTGAAGAGATTTATTATTCATTCTTAAATGATCCAAAAATTGATATGATGAAGGATGTTAGCATGCATCGCGGATCTAATTGTTATTTACATTCTTTTCAAGTTGCTAAGCTAGCAATTAAGAGAGCTTTAAGAAGAAAAAAGAAATTAGATTTAGAATCCATCTTAATTGCATCAATTCTTCATGATTATTATTTATATGATTGGCGAAAAGATAAATCATTATTAAAAAAGCATGGATCAAGACATCCATATATTGCTTGTAATAATGCGAAAAGAGATTTTAATATAAATAATAAAGTAGCAGATATTATTTTATCGCATATGTGGCCAATTAACTTTAAGTGCTTTCCCAAAACTATAGAAGCAAGAATTGTTAATAATGCGGATACGTTTGTAGCATTTAAAGAAGCGATGACTTCTAAAATATATAAAGCTAAAAGAATTGAAAAGAAACTTTGGCTTATTAGTGAACTATTTTAAAGGAGACAAAAAATGAAAAAGTTTTTTAGAAATTTAATGTCAGGTAATATTGTATTTATTACTTTACTACTTTTAGAAGTAATATTTGTTTTATATCTTCAATTTGGTATGGATGATTTAGTATCAAGAATCATTGGATCCGATGAAAGTGCAAAGGATGTTCAGGCGATTGTAACAATTGTTTATTTAGTACTTAGAATAATTGGCTTTATTATAGCTGTAATAATATTCTTTAAGATTATTAACAAAGAAGAAGATCCAGAATTTAAAATTCCATGGATTGTAGGTATGCTTTTGTTACCTTTCTTTTTCTCAATTATGTTTATTATTTTCGGAAATCATGGCTTACGCAAAAAAGATCGCTTGATTGTTAAAGCAACAAGAAATGCTTACCACGCTCATTTCAATTTATCAGAAGAAACTAAAATTGATATGGGCCATGCTGCGGGCACGTTTTGTTATTTAAACAATACAACTGAAGTTGGGCCTCACGTTAATAATAAAGTAACTTATTATAAAACAGGTGAAGAATTCTTTCCAGAACTACTTGCTAGTTTGAAGCAAGCTAAAGAATTCATTTTTATGGAATTTTTTATCATTAGTGATGGTGTTTATTGGACTGAAGTTAAAAATACTTTAATTGAAAAAGCTAAAGAAGGTGTAGAAGTAAGATTAATATATGATGATATGGGCTGTAGTGGAACTATTGCATCTAACACAGCTAGATATTTAAGAAAACTAGGTATTAGGTGTTACAAGTTCCATCCATTTAGACCGATTCTTTCAGGTGTTTATAATAATCGTGACCACCGTAAGATTGTTGTCATTGATCATCAAATGGCCTTTACTGGTGGAATGAATTTAGCTGATGAATATGGTAACGTAATTAAACGATTTGGTTATTGGAAAGACACAATGATCAAAATTGAAGGTAGTGCCATTAATAACTTAATTACTATTTTCCTTCAAAATTTTGATTTAGCAGCTAGTGAAGTTAGTGATTATAATAAGTATTTAATGTATGATTATCCTAAATATGAAGATGATGGCTATGTAATGCCATTTGGTGATGGCCCTGGTGGAATCGATGATGCTTTAATTGGCGAACAAACATATATTAATATTTTAAATTATGCTCGTTATGAAGTCTTTATTTCAACTCCTTACTTAGTTCCAACATACGGACTAATAGATGCTTTAAGAAACGCCGCATTGAGAGGAGTAAAAGTACACTTAATAGTGCCAGGCATCCCTGATAAGAAATTAGTATATAAAGTAGCAGAATACAATTTTAGATATTTGCTTGATGCTGGTGTAAATATTTATCGTTACACTCCAGGATTTAATCACATGAAAACCATTTTAGCTGATGAGAGATTAGCTATGGTTGGAACAATTAATTTTGATTTTAGAAGTTTAGTTCATCATTTTGAATGCGGAACTGTTTTGTATCGAAATCATTGTGCTCAAGATATCTTAGATGATTTTAAACAAATGTTAGAAGTATCAGAAAAAGTACCGGCTAATTTTAAATTAAATAAAAGAACAAAACGTCTTTGTTCTTTAATTAAATTAATATCACCACTTTTATAATGCGAGGTAAATATGGAACAAAAAGTAATAATTGAAGCTAAAAACTTAGTAAAGACATATGGAGAAGGCGAAGGCTTGATGTATGCTTTAAACAATGTATCTATTAAAGTATACGAACATGATTTTTTGGTAATACTTGGTGGATCAGGTTCTGGTAAATCAACATTTCTAAATATGCTAGGTGGTATTGATAAAGTTGATAGCGGTAGCATTGATGTTTTAGGAAAAGATATTGTTAAGTTTAATGACAAAGAATTAACTTTATATAGAAGAGATACAATTGGTTTTGTTTATCAATTCTTCAATTTGATTAATGATATTACCGTTTTACAAAATGTAATGTTAGCTCCAGGATCACGTGATAAAAATAAAGCCGAGATGTTACTTGCAAGAGTTGGCCTAGAAGGTAAAGAAAGCAAATTCCCTCGTCAATTATCAGGCGGTCAACAACAACGTGTTGCTATTGCTAGAGCGCTTAATAAAAATAGTGAAATACTTCTTTGCGATGAACCAACTGGAGCATTAGATGATGCTTCAGGTAAAGCTGTTTTACAATTATTAGAAGAGATTCATAACGAAGGTAAAACAATAGTACTTGTTACTCATACTAAGGAAATAGCTGGCATGGCTAATCGTATTATTACTATGAAAAATGGCCAAGTAGTTGGTGAAGAAGAAAACAAAAATATCGTTAAAGCATCTGAGGTAGTTTGGTAATGATAAAAATAATGTTCAAGCCATTCTTCAAAAAGTATGTTGGCTTATTTGTATCAATGGTTTTTGTATCGATGCTTTCAATAGCGATGCTTTGTGCATTTGCATCAACATTATTTAATCTTCAAGAAGAATACAAAAGATACTTAAATGAATATGAAAACGTCGATGCTGTTTTTAAAACTGATCTTATTGAAAGAGCAACCATAAGTGATATTGAAACTGTAGAAGGAGTAGAAAGGGTTGATTATCGTCTTACTCTTGATTCACGAATGGTTAATGCCAGCGACAGAATCTTAACATCAAGGCTCTTTACATTCAATGAAAATGAAAACCAAATATTTAAACGTTATATCTTAGAAAAGATTGATAAAAAAGAAGATGTTGTCAATGTATCAATAATTAGAAGATTTGCCGAGAATAATAATTTGAAACTAGGCGATGAAATCAAAGTAGGATATTTTAAAACATATATTACTTTGTATATAAACGAAATAATTGAAACTCCAGAAGGTATTCAAGCTCGTGCCAATGATTATGTTTGGAGCGATGCTACTGATTTTGGTTATATTTATATAAGCGAAACTGAACTTGATAAAGCCTTGATGGAATTAGCCGAGCTAATTGATGACAAAGTTAGAAATGATGAAGAATATAAAAGATATTATAATGCTGCTATTGCCATAACTGGTATTGATATTCCTGATTTAGCTGATCGTACATTGATTGGTAATAATTATGGAAGTAGTTTTACCAACCAATTATTAATCCAAGCAAAAGATGGTTATACTGAAGAAGAAGTATTAGAAAATGTAGATAAATATTTAGAATCTAAAGGCGTAGAAGTAAAATCAAAAAGCGTAGCTCATAAACTTTTCTACATCTTATATCTAGAAAACTGTATTAAACAATTAAGAGTAGCATCAATTTTCCTACCCCTATTTTTCTATTTTGTTACGATGATTGTCATTGGGCTATTTATTAATCAAATAATAACATCAATGACAAAAGAAATTGGTGTAATGATGTCAGTTGGTGTAGGGTATCGTGACATTAGTTCTTTGTTCTTGTTATTTACATTACTGATGAGCGTTGTAGCAAGTATTATTGGTTTAGGCTGCGGAATGTTATTGAACATACGGCTGATATTATCAATGAGAAGAGTATATTCAATGCCTACACTTCCTATGACACTTAATTTTGGATTCAGTGTTGGAGCTTGCGTAATACTAGTACTTTTCTCAGAAATTACAACACTTATATCTTGTAGAGGAATATTAAGAATAACTCCAAAAGATGCCACAATTTCAAATGAAGCAAAGAGAAAACCATTACCTAAATGGTTAAGTAGATTTATTGAGAAAGCACCTATGAATACAAAACTAGGTGTAAACTCAATTGCTCAAAACTTTAAGAGATTCTTCGTGTCAACTTTCTCTATTTTCGCATCATTTGTAATCATATTGATAACTTTAACTTTCTTTGCATCAAAAACAAGATTAGTTAATCAATCAGTTAATGTTAGACCACAATATGATGGACAAATCTATTATTCTAGTTTAGTAAGCGATGAAGAAGTAACAAATTTAGCTAACCTTGATGCCATTACAAAACTAGAAAATTGTTATTATACGTATGTGGAAGCAACAAAAGATGGTAAATCTATTTATCTAGAGTGTTTAGCAATTGATGAGGAGTCGCAAAATAATTTTGTTAATATTCCAGATAGTAGAGCAAGAAAAACACTTAAGATTGAAAAAGAGGGCATAATTTTACCAACATCTATTGCTAAAGAATTGAAGGTTAAAAAAGGTGATTTTATTAACGTCAATGGTAATAATGTTAAAGTAATTGCCTTATCTAATCAATACTTTCATCCAATTACATATTTATCAAAGTATCAACTAAGTATGCTAACTGATCAATATGTAACTTCGATTCTTTTTGATACAAATAATGAAGATGCTGTACTTGATTATTTAGATGAAACCGCAGCTGGAACGCTTACTGTGTTCACACGAAACTTAAGCAAAGATATTCACTCAGTATTTGATTCTATTAATGTATTTATTTATATAATGGTAGGCTTCTCTTTTGGCATGGGATTAATCATTTTAGCAATTATGAGTCAAAATGCTTTGATGGAACAAAAACGTCAATTGACAATTTTAAGGGCAATTGGATTTACAATTAAAAATGTTTCTGATGTCTGGACTTTACAAAGTATATCTGAGTTATTATTAGCATCAATATTTGCCATACCTGCTGGTTATTATGTAGCTGTATTCTTATTTAAAAAGTCATCATCAGCTGCACAAAGCTATCCAACTGTATTTAGCATTCCGGCAGTTATAATTGCATTTGCATTTATACTACTTATAATTGTGCTGACTCATTTATTTGCAATGATTTCTATCAAACGTTGGAACATAGCTGATAATACACGTTCGCGAGAATAGTAAAAATATGGCTGGGTTCGTCCAGCCAACACACTGCCCCGCCATTATAGGACGTATTCTGACATCTATGATTATATATTTGGTGTTCGGTTTACTATATTAAAAGAGGTTAAATTTATTTTAATCTCTTTTTTTGCGCCTGCTTTTATAATAGCATTATATCCTCTTGAGCCTTATTAAAACAATTTGGGGTATTTGGGGAATTATTTGGAGAATTTCATATTAGTATAAAAAAATGCATTTATGCAAAAAGGTGTAAATTGTATAACATAGCATAATGAAACACATAATGCTACGAAACATTTGCTTTCAAAACACCGAAGCAAATGCTTTCAAAGCACCGAAACTAAATCTTTCAAAACACCGAAAATATCTTGACTAATTAGAAATAATTACTTATAATTGAAGCAAGAGGGGTATAACCATGAAATATGTAAAGCGTTTGATAGAAAAAAACTTAATGGATAAATTGAACTCAGCTGGTTGTGTTGTTGTGACTGGTCCTAAGTTTTGTGGGAAGTCAACAATGTGTAAACAATATGCTAAATCATCTACACAACTTAAATCAACAAATGATATTGAATTAGCTCGTTCTGATCCTAGATCGGCTTTAGTTGGCGAAAATCCACATCTAATAGATGAGTGGCAAAAGGCACCGGAAATATGGAACGAGATTAAAAATGATTTAGATGATGATTATGAATTTGGAAAATATATTATAACTGGAAGTACAACGCCAATCAATCCTGAAAAGATTCAACATTCAGGAGCTGGTAGAATTACACCACTTACTCTTAGGCCTTTCACTCTCTACGAGTCGGGTGATTCAAATGGTTTAATATCACTAGAAAAACTTATTAAGGAAGAATCATTTCAAACTGTATATGTAAAAGATAATCGCACTTCACTTGCGGATATAGCATTTCTTGTTTGTAGAGGAGGCTGGCCAATATCAACCCTTGCAAAAAAAGAATATGCAATAGAAGTGACAAAAAACTATTATGCTGGATTGTTCAATATAGAAAATGAAAGTGATGAATTTGCTGAATTTTTAAAGAACAAAGATATTGAACTGTTAAAACTGGTCTTAAAATCATATGCTAGAAATATATCGACACAATGCAAAAAAACAACAATGGCAAGGGAAATTATAGAATCTGGGGTTAGAAGTACACTTGATGAGGATACATTTACTACATATGAAAACATATTAAAGAGTTTATTCATCATTTTTGATATGCCTGCGTGGAATTTAAATTTACGAACATCTGTAAGTGTTAGAACCACGCCAACACATCATTTTTATGACACATCCATAGCTACTGCAGCATTAGGAATTCAACCATCAGATTTGCTTGGAGATCTAAAATCGTTTGGATATTTTTTTGAAGACTTAGTAATAAGAGATTTATATGTATATGCTGAATCAATTGGCGCAACTCTAAAGCATTACCGCGATAGTTCAAATCAAGAAGTAGATGCAATCGTTGAGATGGAAAATGGAGATTATGCTGCAATAGAGATAAAAATATATAGTGAAAATAACGTCAAAGAAGGAATAAAATCACTTATAAGTTTTAATCGAAAAATGGAAGATAGTATGATGAAGTTACCAAAAATTCAAATCATAGTTACTAGCCATGGACCATGTTATAAAACAAATGAAGGTGTATATATAGTTCCCGTAACAATGCTTAAAAATTAATAATAAAAAAGTATTAAAAAAGGGGTTCGTCCAGCCAACACAATGCCCCGCCATGTCACATCGTATTCGAACCCCTATAATTTTACGTAGTTATTGGTGTTCGGTTACTATAAATTAAGAGGTTAGAATTTTTTGAAATGATAAACTATTAGTAGACACTAAAAGTACATTGTTGTTTATTAATAGTTTTTTGTTTCATAAAAATGCTGTATAACGCATTGGAAAACGGGACAAAAACACAAAAATAAATGTTAGAAAACGGGACATTTATTTTAATTGTTGCAAAACATAAAGAAAAAAAATTAATTATATTCAATCTTTAACTTTAAAATGATATAGTTGCACAAAATTTCGAGTAATTAATAAATTTATCCCCCACTTTTTAGATAAAACATATGTGGGGGATATTTTTATGAATCGTGCACCAGACTTGATATTAATAAATAGAGAATTATGATATGACTGAGTCGCAAAAAAACGGAATACTACAGAAAAATGCGGTAAAATATATATAATATTAACAGAATTTTCTGTATAAAAAAGACTGAATACTTATTGTCTTATGACAAAAATGTGTCATACTTCTCCTCTATCAGAATTTATATGGTGTTCGCGGAGGAAAATAGTAAGATCTTGTGAGATGAAAATGATTGCTGGTAGAGAAAATATATTTAAAAATTATGAGAATTCTATTCTAATGATAAAAGTGACTTTGTAGCTATATGTGGTAGAAGAATGGTGGGGGTGATTCTACAAATAGATTTAGATTAGAACTGGATGCATCCGGTTCTTTTCTTTCTTTTGCAAAAAGTTCACAAAAACGCAAAAAACCACTTGCAAAAAGTTCGCAAAAAGGCGAAAAATTGCTTGCAAAAAGTTCACAATTAAAATAAAATATACTTGAAAGAAGGTGGTTTTGTGCTAAAAAGAAAGATTGAAGACTATCTTGTTAATTGGAAAAACAATAGAAAGCAGGCTCTTTTGGTTACAGGTGCTCGCCAAGTAGGCAAAACATATTCCATAAATCAATTTGCAATTAACAATTTTGAAAGTGTCGTTAGGATTGATTTTTCTGTTAGAACAGATTTAATTGATTTGTTTGCTCAATTGAAAAATTCACAGCAATTAATAATAAACTTATCTGCAAATTTTGGGCAAGATATGCATCCTGGGAAAACACTAATTTTTATGGATGAAATTCAACTGGTATATAAAAGAAGAGAGGAATTGAGAAAAAATGGCTTACTTGATCCGAATTCTCAAGATATACTTACCGCAAGTAAGGCTTTAGTAATTAGTGGAGAATATCGATATATTTTTAGTGGATTTCTTCTTGGTGTTTCAATTAATGACGTCGTATTGCATCCAGTAGGATATTTGGATGAAATACAAATGTATCCACTTGATTTTGAAGAATACTTATGGAATAAAGGCGTTGGCAAAGAAGCAATAGAATATGTCCGCAATTGTTTCAAAGATAGAACTCCTGTAGATGAACCCGTTAATAAATTATTCTTAGATTATTTTAAGGAATATGTTTTGATTGGCGGAATGCCAGAAGCAGTTTCAGCTTTTTTTGAAACAAATAATCTTCATCAAGTACAAATCGCTCATGAACAAATCATCAAAGGATATTTATTAGATATAACGACTTATATAACAGATGAATCAAAGAAGATAAGAGTTAGAGATATATTTAACAATATTCCTTCAGAACTTAACAACAAGAACAAAAAGTATATTGCTTCACATGTCTTAGATAAAAACTACCTAAAAAGGAATACGCTTGAAGATGAATTTATTTGGATTTCTTCTGCAGCAATTGCTATACCTGTATATAATATTACTGAACCTATAATTCCTTTATTTCTTTCAAAAGAAAGAAAAACTATGAAATTATTCCTAAATGATATTGGACTTTTGGATACAATGCTTCTATCAACAGGTATAAGACAAAAATTATTGTTAAATGAGAAAGAAATCAACTATGGAGCTCCTTATGAAAACGTAGTAGCTCAAGAATTGTATTCGCATGGTTTCAAAGATAAACTATTTTATTATAATTCAAAAAAGCATGGTGAAATTGATTTTGTTATTGAATATGAAAATGATGTACTACCAATAGAAATAAAATCAGGTAAACCAAATGAAATGAATATATATAATCACACCGCTTTAAATAATGTAATAAAACTATATAATATTCAAAATGCTTTCGTATTTGGTCAGTGCAATGTGGTTAAAGAAACAGAAGTTATTACGCAATTGCCAATATATATGATATCTTTTATAAGAAATTAAGATTAATATCAAAGAAAATGGTAACGTGACGATTTTTACTAAAAACGACTTAATAGTTCGCTAACTATCGCCTATAATCCGCCATTAGCAAACGTAGTTTAACACACCAAACTATATGCTGTTTGTTGTTTTATTCTACAAATAGATTTAGATTAGAACTGGAAGCATCCAGTTCTTTTCTTTTTATAAAGAAGTTTAAAATCACAAAACCATTGGTTAATTATCCGAAACCCTGCTTGTTTGAATACAATAATCATATAATATACTAATTTTGTATAAGTTAAGGGGACAAATTTCATAAAAAAATTAAAAAATATCCCCTTAACTTACAAAAAACAAAGCTGTGGCACTATGTTAGTGAACGTGGAGGACGATATTGAGCTAGAAATTAAAAAAGAAAAGTAATATAAGACGAATCATAAAATAAGTATCGCAATCATATTTTTGCTATAGTCGAAAAAAAACAAAGTCTTTAGAATTAATCAAACGAGTACACCAACTGATAACCCAATTATTGAATCTTTGAATGGTTGGATAAAGGAAGAATTATATAAGGATTTTAAATTATATAAATCAAATAACATTTACAAAGCAATAGATGATTATATTGCTTACTTTAATAACGAGTGGCTGGCTTGTACCCTAGGGTACAAAAACCCCATTCAATATAGAACAACCAGTATTCAAGTAAGTTTTAACTGCATGGTATTTTGTTTTGATATCGTGAGATTTTAATGATATACTTGTCATGTGATTTATAGTCCTTTCCAGATGATCACTTTGGCGGGTAATCAATCTTCTGATAGGATTATAAGTCATTTTTTATTTAATTACAAAAAAGTCTCATATGTATTGTAATATAACATTTAAGATAGTTCTTTTTATTTTTTATTATGGAATGATAACAAGTTAGTATGTTATAATGGACTTAGTAAAAATGTAGAAAGGAAGATGGATATGCTAGAGATTAAATGCCCTAAGTGTGGGGAAAAGATTAAGTTAGGTAAAGATGAATATAATGCCCTTTTAAATGATATTGAAAAGGATGAGGTATTAAAACAAGTTAATGAAAGAGTAGAAGATATTGAAAAAACATATAAAGCTAAATATCAACTTGAAGCAAATAAACTTGAATCATCTAAAGAAAAACAAATTAATGAATTAAATAATGAAATTAATCTATTAAAAGAAAGACTTTCTAATTCTGCTAAGGATGTAGAGCTGGCTGTAAGCCAGGCAAAAGAAAGCCTAAATAGCAAATTGAGTGAAAAAGAAGCAAAGATTATTGAACTTCAAGGTACAATTAACTCTAATCAAAAAGAAAAAGATCTATCTATTCAAAAGTTAAAAGAACAATATGAATTTGAGTTAAGCGCAAAAGATGAGCAAATTAAGCAATGGCGCGAATTCCGCCTAGGTGATTCCACAAAAGATATCGGTGAATCTTTAGAACAATATTGCCACGATGCTTTTGATGAAATCAGAGCAACAGCATATCCTGATGCATATTTTGAAAAAGATAATGATGTGGATGAAGAAGGAAAAGGTGACTTCATTTTTAAAGATTATCAAGAAGGTATTGAAATCGTATCGATTATGTTTGAAATGAAGAATCAAAAAGATACCACAAAGACAAAACATAAAAACGAAGATTTCTTTGCTAAACTAGATAGAAATAGAACTTCTAAAAAATGTGAATATGCAGTATTAGTATCAACTCTAGAAGAAGATTCAAAACTATATAACAATGGAATTGTGGATGTAAGTCATAGATATCCTAAGATGTATGTAGTTAGACCGCAATTCTTCTTAACAATAATAAGCTTAATTCGTACTATGGCTAAAAACTCATTTAATTATAAGAAGCAAGTAGTAGAATATCAAAGAGAAAACATTGATGTAACTAATTTTGAAAATGCAGTTAAATCAATAGCTGATAAGATTAATAATGATTATGATAAAGCTAGTGCCATTTATTCAAATGTAGATGGTATGTGTGATGATATCATTAAGAGGGTTGAGAAATTTAGAGATGAATTTAAGAAAGCTACTGGTTGGGTTGAAAAAGCTAAAAATCAAATTCCAAACTTGGAAGTTAGAAAACTAACTCGTGGTAATCAAACAATGAAAGAAAAATTCGAAGAATTAGAAGCAAAAGATAATAAATAAAAGATTGGAATTTATCCAATCTTTTTTTATAATATATAGTAATGCAACCATTGGTTGCTAAAATATGTTACAAAAGCAACCACAAAGGTATAGATTTATAAAAAAAGGATGGTATAATTTTAAGTGATGGTGGTGATAATATGTTAGATAAAAGAATTGCAGAACTAAGAAAAGCTAAAAATATCTCTCAAGAAGAATTAGCTGATATTTTAAATACTTCACGTCAAGCTATTTCTAAATGGGAAAGAGGGGAATCTACCCCTGATATTGATAGGTTAAAAGACTTAGCTTCATTTTTTAATGTATCAATTGATTACCTACTTGGATATGACATGCAAGCAAATTCTTTAAATGGATTTTTAGATGAACTAGAGAAGAGTAATAAAGACAACTCATTTAGTATTAGTGTTGAAGATATTAAAGCAATGGTAGCAAAGAATGCCAATAATTTAGATTTATTACTTTGCGTTATTGATTATTTATCTTCCCTTTGGGTAAAAGAAAGAAATAACGAATTAATTGATTTGTTAATTGAATATTGTAAAAGAGCACTTATTATTTTTAGACAAGATAATAAATATAACTTTACAAGAAATGATATTCATAAACTATTATTTAGTTTATATACACTTAAAGAAGATTATAAAGCAGCTAAAGAGTATTTAAAGAATAATAAAATATATGATAATGAAATGGATGAAGCTAGCCTAGAATTAGAACTAGGTAATTATGATAGAGTTATGGAACTAATATCTACTAGTTATTTAAAATCAGTAAGTATGATTTTAAATGGAACATTACTTCGCTCTAGATTATTTCTTAGAACTAATAAAATAAATGATGCTTATGAATCAATTAATTGGGGTATATCATTTATTAAATCAATTGGTACTAGCGAAGATGCTTTCTTTGATATTATTCTTGTTTTTAATGTTTTAAAAGTAGCGTGTGAAAGACATTTGAAACTTGATTATAAAGAAACATTAATGCTTTTAAAACAAAACATAAAATATGAATTCGGACAAACCGAAATTAGCGGAGCTTTAAAGTTTTATGATAATCAAGGAACTAAAATGTATTTTGTTTTTAACAACTTAGAAGAGACGCTTAAAAAAGAATTAGAGCAATTAAAAGGAACAGTTATTTATGATGATGTGGATTATTTAATAAAAGAAATGTTTGGTGAGTATAATGAATGAAGAAGAAGAAGTAGTTAAGAAAAACGTATTTAGAAATAAAAACTATGCATTAGTGTTTTTAGGAGCGTTAGTTTCAAACATTGCATCGTTATTTTATTCTTTTGCCGTTAGCTTTTATATTCTTAAGATTACAGACAATAACGCTTTAATCCAAGGCTTATATTTAGCTACTGGTGGAATTGTATTTTGCATAGTTACTCTATTTGGGGGAGTAATTAGTGATAGATTCAATAAAGCTAAGATTATGTATATATGTGACTATTTAAAAGGTGCAATCATCTTAGGATTTACATTTCTTTTGATGTTTGTAATTGAATCAGTAACAGCAAAAGTAATAGCGTTATTTGTGGTTGCAGTATTAGGTAATGCGGTAGGTGGTATATTTACTCCTGCTTCAGCTGCCTTACTACCTTTAATTGTAGATGAAGAACAGTATCAACAAGCTCAATCATATTTTTCAGTTTTAAATAGTTTTCAATCAATTGTTGGGGTAATACTTGCTGGTGTGCTTTATACGCTTATTCCAATTAATGTCTTATTCTTAATAGTAGGTATATGTTATATTGGTAGTGCAATTTCAGAGATGTTTATTAAATATCAAAGTAATTATGAAAGAAGTGAAGAAAAGCTTTCGATGAAAGTAGTATTTAGCGATATTAAAGAAGGCTTTAAGTATTTAGGTACAATGAAACCAATTCTGGCTTTAGTAATTTGCGTTTTATTTGTGAATTTTTTCTTTTCACCAATTTTTGATAATTTCATTCCATACTTTATATCTACCGATGTTGCTAGTGCTAACTACTTATTCCATGATAAGATAGCACCAGAGATGTGGAGTAGCTTCTTTAGCGTAGCGTTTGGTGTGGGATCACTTGTTATGGCTATTGTCTTATCGGCTTTAGAACAAAAAGAAAAATGTAACAAAATATTACGTTATTCAATGCTTGGGGTAACAGCAGTATTAGTATTCTTCTTAGCATCGTTTATACTGTTTAAACAAGGAATGTTGGGCATAAATGCTTTACTAATTATCACTACAATAGCATTTTTGTTAGTTGGTGTAGCAATAATTCTAATTAATGTTCCTTCCGCAGCTCGTGGGATGGTGTTAATTGATAAAGATAAATATGGTAAAGTTACAAGTGTAACAAGCATTGGTTCTCAAGGATTAATTCCATTTTCGATGTTTTTAGGGGGAATTGCGATTACTTACATTGGCTCAATTGGATTAGTTGCTATATGTACAGCAGGTTTTCTAATCACATCAATTGTGTTATTCTTTAATCGTCCAATTCGTGAATTATAAAAAAAAGACTAGATACTATGATGTATCTAGTCTTTTATTTATTCATCGCGAAATAATATTCTTTAATTTTCTCTGGAGATTCTTTACAATCATTCTTAAACCAATAAATTACGCAAAGTACAAAGTCTTCACATAGTTTTGTCTTAAATAATTCGTCGGGAATTTGTTTTTTTTCTAAAATTCCATCATTTACTAATCTATCTACAATCACCATGACATTTTCTCTCATTTCACTCAAGAACAATTCTTTGCTTTCAGATGATAAAATAGCAGTTATTAATTCTTTTTCATCGTGAAGATGATAAAGAATATGAGTTATAAGATGGGAATATTCAAAAATATCAGAATGAGAAAAGTCATGCGTTTGCTCAACTGTTAAAGTATGAGAAAACACATGAGAGAAGATGTTTTTGGATATTGAATGTAATACATCCTCTTTAGTTTTAAAGTGCATATAAAAAGTTGACCTAGATACATTACTTTCTTTTAACATATCCTCAATTGTTATTTTATTATAACTTTTCTTTTTTAATAAAGATGAAAAGCCTAAATAGATTTTGTGTTGAGTTTTTTGAATTCTTTTATCCATATAGACCTCTTTTTAGATAATTCAATTATATATTATGTATAATTATTTGTCTATAATAAAACTATATGTTCGGTATTAAAAAAAAGATATCGAACACTTTTGCAAATTTCTTGCGGTAATTAATAATTTATTATATGATTTATATATGAATAATACTTGTATTGACACAAAAAAAGAGAATAAGAAAAAGACATTGATAATAATTAGTCTAGTTTTACTTGTTATTATTATGTTTTTTGTTTGCTTATTTATTGGATCAGCTAATATGAGCCTAAAGGAATCCTTTATGGCTCTAGCCAAAAAAAGCACTAATGCTAATAACCGTATCATTTGGAACATTCGTTTTCCAAGAGTGCTTGCGGCAGTTATAGCAGGGGCAGGGTTAGCGGTAGCTGGTCATATTATGCAAACATCACTAAATAACGTAATGGCATCCCCATCTACACTTGGTGTATCGAATGCGGCAGTATTTGGCGCCAACTTATCAATTATTGGTTTTGCTGGTGGTTTTTTAACAATGGGTAAGAATATGGCTGATGTTGTATCCACATTTAACCCATTTGCGGTATCGGGTATTGCATTTGCATTTTCGATTATATCGGTATTAATGATATTAGGATTTTGTAAAATCAAAAACTTTTCACCTAATACAGTCGTTTTAGCTGGTATTGCCATTGGATCTATTTGGACTGCTGCTACAACTATTCTTCAATTCTATGCTACTGATGTTGGCTTATCAGCTGCAGTAATTTGGAGTTTTGGTGATTTAGGAAGAGCTACTTATAAACAAGATTTTATAATGCTAGGTGTAGTTGTTGCCTCTATTATTATGTTTGTAATTTTATCGTGGCGATTTAACGCTATGTTATCGGGAGATAATGTTGCGAAAAGCGTTGGTGTAAGAGTTGACTTACTTAGATTTATTGCTTTGCTTACTTCATCTTTAATTACAGCAGTATGCGTATCATTTTTGGGAATTATAGGATTTGTAGGGATCATTTGTCCGCATGTAGTTAAAAAACTAATAGGTCATAACCATACAGTTTCCATCCCAACAACAGCCCTTGCTGGTAGCTTGCTTTTATTAATTGCAGATACATTGTCACGTTCAATTGGTAATGGTAGTGCCTTACCTGTTGGTGCTATTACTGCTTTACTTGGTGCGCCATTCTTTTTAGTACTACTATTTTCTAAGAAGGAGCGTGCATGATGTTAAAGATTAATAATTTGAAGTTTGCATATAATAATAAAAAGCCAGTTCTAAAAGGTATTAATTTAGAATTAGAAGATGGAAAAATCAGTGTAGTACTTGGTAAGAATGGTGCTGGTAAAACTACTTTATTTAAATGTATTCTAGGCTTTGTAAAACCAGATGGAGAAATCTTATTTGATGGTGATGATATAGCAAATATGTCAAGGACTAATAGAGCAAAACTGATTGGTTATGTTCCTCAAGAATTAGCATTTGGTAGCTTAACTGTTTATGAAACCATTATGGTTGGTAGATTATCGCATTTTGGCACTTTTGTGTCCGTTGAAGATAAAGAAGTAGTTAGTCGTGTTATGGATGAATTAGAGATTGGCCATTTAGCAGATGATATAGTTTCTAATTTATCTGGTGGGGAAAGACAAAAAGTAGCAATCGCTAGAGCTTTAGCGCAAGATCCAAAGTTACTAATATTTGACGAGCCAACTGGTAACCTAGATATTCAAAACGAACAACTTATATTTGATGTAGTCAAAAAGATAGCAAGCGAAAGAAAGATTGCAATACTAATTGCTATTCATAATTTGAGCTTTGCTTTAAATTTCGGAGATAGATTTTTCTTAATGAAAGATGGAATAATTAAATATACAACTGATAAAACTTCGATAAATGAAGAAAAGCTTAATGATATATATGGGGTTAAAGCCAAAATATATGATTTAGATGGAACTAAAGTGATTACAGTAGGAGGAATAAAATGAAAGTAATTAAAAGATTTAGTTTAATAATTGCAGTAATGATTATCTCCTTAAGCGTAGCAGTGCTAGCTGGATGTAAAGAACAAGATAAACCAGCTGATGCTACTCCAGAAAAGATTGAAGATATGATTGGAAGAGTAGTAGAAGTAACTCCTGGATCATACAATCGTGTTGTATGCATTGGCGCTGGTGCTTTAAGAATATATTCATACATCGGTGATGTAAGTAAACTTTGTGGAATTGAAGATATTGAAAATACAACACTAGAAAATAGACCAAAGATGTTTGATTCTGCCGCAAGACCTTATGTACTTGCTAATAAAGATGTATTTAACGCAATCTCATCTTCTTGTGGAGTTGGTGGACCAAATGCACAAACAGCAGAAGCTGAAAAAATTCTAAGCTGCAATCCAGATATCGTTATTTCTGAATATGAAGATGTAGAAAAAGAGAATGCCCTACAAGCTCAACTTGGTGTTCCAGTAATTACAGTTAAATATGGATCAAGTGGTGTATTTGATGAAAACGTAGCTAAGACTTTTACATTACTTGGTAAGATTTTTGCAAAGGAATCTCGTGCATCTGAATTAAATGCCTTCATTGCTAATCAAAAAGAATTAATTCAAAATAGAGTTAAAGATGTTAAAGAAGAAGATAAGAAATCAGTTTACATTTGTGGACTTGGAAACTGGGGAACTACAAACCATTTAATGACTGCTCAAAATTACGCGCCATTTAATGTTGCTAATATTAAAAACGTTGTAACTGATTTAGCAAAAGATGGAATTCAGGCTATTGAATATGAAAAACTAGTAGCATTAGGCGATAAGATTGATATTATGATTATCGATTCAGCTGCTGTTAAAAACATCAAACCTTTATATAAAGAAAATGCAACTTTATTTGATGATATTAAAGCATGGCAAAATGGTGAAGTATATCTAGAAATGGCATACAATGCTTATTATACAAATCTTGAAATTGCTTTAATTAATACTTGGTATATTGCTAAGGTTGTATATCCTGAATTATTTAGTGATATCGATATTATTGCTAAGACAAATGAAGTAACAAATGCATTCTTAGGTAAGAATTTAGCAACTGAAATTTATGCATGCCCTGCTTCATTTGGTGGATACCAAAAGATTGATACAGCAACTTTCTTTAATTAGAATAATTAAGAACTGGTTTATACCAGTTCTTTTTTGCATTAGCTCATATAATCATATATAATCTATTATATAAAAGAGGTAAACATATGGATAAAATGATAGCATATTGTGGACTTGATTGTTCTAAGTGTGAAGCATATCTTGCTACAATCAATAATGATGATAGCTTAAGAGAAAAAGTAGCAGCTAAATGGTCAAAACTAAATAATATACTAATAACACCAGATCAAATTAATTGTGAAGGTTGCAAGGCAGATGGTGTAAAAACCATCTTTTGTGACAAGCTATGCGAAATTAGAAAATGTGCAAAAGATAAATATGAAAATTGCGGAAAGTGTAATAAACTAGAAAAGTGTGAAAAGATTAAAATGATAATTTCAAACAATTATGAAGCAATTCATAATTTAAAAAGTAACAGATAATGTGTTATAATGTATTAATGTGAGGTATAAAAATGAAGAGAATTTTATGGATTCCAATAATAGTGCTATTGTTACTTTTAACTGGTTGCAAAGAAAATAACACTGTCATTGAGGAAGATAAAAAATTAATAATCAATTATTATTATGGCGATGAATTGGTTGATACTAAAGAATATGTTAACATAATAGATTTGCCATTACACGATCCAGAATTTTTTGGATGGTATTTAGATAAAGAATTTACAATGCCATTTGACATTTCTAATTTAGATCAATATTTTGAGTTTGACTCTATTAATTTATATACGAAAGCGGTGCCTGTTATGAAAGGTTTATTGATTAATATAATTGGTAAAATAGATGATGAATATGTTTTAAATCCATTATTTAGTTGGGATGGCTATGATAATACAACCTATACTGTTGTATTATATGTAGATGGTAAGGAGGTTAAAAGTAAAGAGGTTAATGTCAATTATTGCCAATTTGACGAATTGCTTGATGCTAATACTAATTATGTTGTATTTGTAGGCAATGGTGATGCAAATGCACTGATGGCCTTTAAAACATTATCTATATACGAAAATAATGCCACTGGCTTCTCTTTAGTCAATCCATTTTCTGATAATATGGTATTACAGCGTGGTGTAGAAAACATCATTAGTGGTAAAGGGCCAAGTAAACAGTTACTTACTCTAAATATGAATGACCAAAACTATTATACAATTAGTGATGAAAACGGTGAATTTGCGTTTAGTCTACCTACGATGGATGCTTGCTTTACACCATTCAATGTTTCAATATCAAATGGTATTATTGAAAAGAAAATTGAAAATGTATTAATTGGTGATGTATATTTGTTTGCTGGTCAATCAAATATGCAATGGATGTTTAAAGATTCAGATTATCGAACAGAAGATATTGATAATCTAATTGGTTCTAACGTTAGATTTTTCTGCCAAGATGTAGTTTCGTCTCCTACTAAACTAGATTCAGTAACTAATGGTCGTTGGTTTGCACCAACTAGGAATAACTTAGATTACTTTAGCGCCATCGCTACAATGACAGGATCAATGCTAGGGGTAAGCTTAAAAAATGATGCACCAATTGGCATCATTACTGCATACCAAGGCGATACAAATATTGCTAACTGGATGGGACCAGAATATTATAATGGTTCTTGTAGCACAAAATATCTTCATTATAATGCGATGGTTTATCCTTTGAGGCACGCTAATTTAAAAGGCGTTGTATGGTATCAAGGTTGTAACAATTCATCTTTAGGTTGTGATTATAAAGACTTATTATTAGATTTATTCAGAAATTATCGTGAATTATTTGGTAATGATAAATTAGCATTCTTTGTAATTGGCCTTGCATGTTATGATGGCGATAGCGGTAATAATTTTGATTTCTCATATGTCCGTGAAAGCCAAGCTCTAGCATGTAGCTTAGATGAAAACGCATATTTCATTTCTACTTGTGATGATGGAGACCCTACATATATTCATCCAAGAGCAAAAAGATATATTTGCGAACGTGTAGCTAAATCAATTGGTGCTACATTTTATGGTAAAGACTTCTATAAAGAAGGTCCATCATTTAAATCATTTACTGTAAAAGGTAATAGAGTTTATATTGAATTTAATAATGCAGATGGATTGCGTTGCCCTGGTAAGATTACTAGTTTATACATAGCTGGAAGTGATGGTAAGTATTATCAAGCAACAGCGGGAATTGTAGATGGAAAACTAATGGGTTATTCAGATAAAGTAGAAAACCCTGTTTACATTAAATATGGATTTGGTAAGAGTCCATTTGTAAATATTTATAATAAAGATGGATTTGCGGTAACACCATTTAGAACTGATGTTTATAATACAAATATTGACTTGTTTGATTATAATAGTATTGATAATTATTATTTCCATCCAGATGGATCAAAGATGAATATTGAAATTGTGGATGGCAATTTATCAATTGAAAAGACTAATGATGGTAAAACATTTGGCTCAGTAAGACTTGATAAATGGGGTGCTATTGCATACCATCCAACTACTTTTAGATTTACAATCAAAGGTACTAACAGTGGTGCCACAATCGCCTTTAGAGCAATTGAAGGCGATAGTTATGAAATATGGGGATACAAAATCGTTGATAACTTTGAAGGCGTTAAGACATTTGAAGTAAGTGTTGATGAGTTTAGCGTAATGTATAACAAAGGTAATAATATATTCGAACCACAAAAGATTGGATATATAGAAATCATGGTTGAATATAATGGCAAAGCTAGTTTTGAATTATGTGAAGCTAGATTTGTAGATGCTAATTAGGAGATAGTATGAGAAAAGAATTAGAAGAAATCGTGAATTTTTTAGATGAAGCAAAGACTTATTATCTTGCTACAGTTGATGGCGATAAGCCACGTGTTAGACCATTTGGTACTGCTTTAGTATATGAAGATAAATTATATATTCAAACTGGTAAAGTAAAAGATGTATCAAAACAAATTAGTAAAAACCATAATGTGGAGATATGTGCATTCTTGAATGGGAAATGGCTTAGATTATCGGGAAAACTTGTTAATGATGATCGCCGCGAAGTTAAAAAAGCGATGTTAGACAAAATGCCAGTTTTAAGAGGAATGTATAGTGAAGATGATGATAATACACAAGTATTATATTTCACTGATGCCACAGCTAAGTTTTGCTCATTTGGTGGAGAAAACAAAGAATACCATTTTTAGGTGAAGTATGAAAGTAGTAGAAAACGAAGATTTAGAAGTAGTAAAAGTTATTAAAGAAGGATTAAAAAGAACTGGTGGATATTGTCCTTGCAAGCGCGAGAGGACTCCGGATACTATTTGTATGTGTAAAGAGTTTAGAGAACAAATTAAAGATCCAAACTATGAAGGATACTGCCACTGCATGCTTTATTATAAATTTAAATAATGATTATATAAAAATATATCATTTTGCCATTTGGTAAAATGATATTATTTTTATGTTTACTATGTTATAATGAAATAGATATGAGGAATAAAAATGAAATTAACTGAAAAACAAAGAATGGAAAAAGGACTTATTTATATTCCAATGGACCAAGAGATTTTAGCTAAACAGTTAAAATATATTAATATGGTGCATAAATATAATAAGACAAAAGCAACATCTTTAAAGAAAAGGCAAAAGTTATTAAAGAAGATGTTTGCACAAGTTGGAGAAGATTGCTATTTTGAAGCACCACTTTTTTCTAATTTCGGTTGCAAACATGTATACCTTGGTAATCATGTTTATTCTAATTTCAATTTAACATTAGTAGATGATGGTAATATTTATATCGGTGATCATGTGATGATTGCCCCTAATGTTACCATTGCTACAGCCGGTCATCCAATTAATGCCCGTCTTCGCCAAATAGGTTATCAATACAATCAAGATGTTCATATTGGTTCTAATGTATGGATTGGTGCAGGTGCCATCATTATGCCAGGTGTAACAATTGGTGATAATACAATCATCGGTGCGGGAAGCATTGTTACTAAAGATATCCCAAGTAATGTAGTAGCAGTTGGTAATCCTTGCAAAGTAATGCGAGAAGTATCAAGTAGAGATGATAAGTATTTTTATAAGGAGTTAGAAATCGATTGGGACGATTTAAATGTTAAATGATGAAAAAGATTTCTAAATTATTATTAATTATAATTTGTTGCTTCACATTTTTATTAATTGGATGTGAGGCAGAACCTGCAATTGATGATGATTATCACAACTGGGACAAAGTTGTAGTAAAAGAAGCGACCTGTACAGAAAATGGGTTGATTAGATATACAAAAGGAAGTGATTCTAGAGAAGAAGTAATCGATGCTTTAGGTCATGACCTTATAGAAGAGGCAACAGGGCCTACTTGTACAGAATATGGAAAAAAAGTTACTAAATGTAGTAGATGTGGAAAAGTGATATCATATCAAAATGTAGCATCACCTTTAGGACATAACTACATTTATAAAGTAGTAGAAGAATCAATTGATGGATCAATTGGAAAAAAACAAAAAGTATGTGAGGTATGTGGAATGGTTGAAAGTGAATATAAATATGTAAATAATGGTTATTCTAGATTTGGTAAATTGCATGTAGAAGGAACTGACTTAGTTGATAAAGATAATAATCCAGTTCAATTAATTGGTTTATCTACACATGGACTTCATTGGTATGGTGAATATGTAAATGAAGTAAGTTTAGCTGCTTGTAAAGAAGCATTCAATGTTAATTTATTTAGGTTCTCTTTATATACTAGTGAAAACGGCTACTGCGAATGTAGCGAAAAGAAGAAGGAAGAATTATACAACCGCGTTTTAGAAGGTGTAAGAATCGCTACTAAACTAGATATGTATGCAATTGTAGATTGGCATATGCTAGGTGAAGAAAACGATAATGATAAGAATCCACTTTATTATAAAGAACAAGCTAAAGAATTCTTTGATAGAATTACTAAAGATTTAGCGGATTATGATAATGTATTCTATGAAATTATGAATGAACCTTGTGGAAAAACCACATGGGCTGATTGCAAAACATACGCTGAAGAAATAATACCTATTATTAGAGCTAATAAACCAGATGCAATCGTATTAGTTGGTAATCCTAAATGGTCAAGTGATTTAGTAAGTCCAAAGAATAATCCTTTATCATTTACTAATATTATGTATACGTTCCATTTCTATGCAGCTGATATTAAAGATACAACTAAAGTTACTAAAGCATATGCTGCAGGTCTACCTATTTTTGTTACTGAACATGGTGGAATGGATGCCGATGGTGATGGAGCATTAGATAGAGATAGTACTGCAAAATGGTACCAAGTATTAGATGCAAGAAACATTAGTTATGTTGCATGGAATATATCTCATTCTAAAGGATCATCAGCAATCCTTAAAGCAAAGACTGCTAACTTAGATGATTTCTCAAATACTAATTTAAAAGAATGGGGCATTTATTATAAAGCTCATATTAAAGCAAGGCTTGGTTTAAACGGATAATTATAAATAACTATAATCATTATTCTCTTGCATTAAAAGGTAGTAAATGGTATAATGGTTATAGTTTTTTAATAGGGGTATAGTTCAATGGTAGAGCAGCGGTCTCCAAAACCGTAGATGAGGGTTCGAATCCTTCTACCCCTGCCATGTGGCGAATATGGTGAAGAGGTTAACACGGCGGATTGTGGCTCCGTTACGCTAGGGTTCGAATCCCTATATTCGCCCCATTTTGATTTCAAATGACTTTGATTTATCAGAGTCTTTTTTTGTTTTTTGCATTTATTTAAAAATGTTGTAAAATTAATATGTAAGTGTGGTAGGTATAATAGAGTATAGTAGATAATATAGAAACGGAGATACGCTATGTCTTTAAAAGATTTTATAGTAAATAAGTTTGTAGAAAAGAAAATGGATGGCAAAACGCCAGTTGTAATTGATAATACAATTGCCTCAATCAATCTTATTAGAAATAAGATAGAAAAGACACTTTTTATTATTAGTTTAATAACAACTGCTATATTCTTTGGCTTTTACGGCTATATGATTTATGCAAATGTAGTAAGTGGTGGATTAGTGAGAATGATTGTTTATATCGTGCTTATGGCAGTATTAATCGTATCTACTATTTTTGATATTGTTTTATATCCAGGTAAAAGACAAAAAATGAATTTCTTAGATAAAAAGAAATTTAGTGAAGCTAGACGTTTAAAAAGAAATACAGTATTAATCATTAAAACTGCCATCAAGGCGATATCAATTGTTTATGCATTATATGAAATATTAGCAATTGATTCTTCACCTAGTAAAGTAGCTATTATTACTTTATCTGCTGCTGCGTTTTTAATACAAATTATTATATATTTCATATCTGATTTAATTATTTTATATGCTAATTATTTAATGACTGGAATCAATCTTGATTTAGAAGAAAGCGGTGCATATATTTTAATTAACAAAGATGCTAAAGATATCATTAAAGCTAATCAAATGATTAGAACTAAAAATGATGAGCAAATAATTGAAGAGATTAAAAAGCAAGCAAAAACCGATAAACAAGTTAGAATTAATGATATTAATTTAAAAAAGAACATGGTTCATAGTGATATAGAAGAATAGGGTAACCTATTCTTTTTATTATGGTTTAAATTAATAAGTTTTATTTAAACCATAACTTAAATTTATAGATAATAAACAATTTAGAATTGTGGTTTCGATTGACAAATAACTAGTTTTAGTTTAAAATTTTTATGGATTTTTAAAAAAATATCTATTTGTTGGAGGAAAAAGATATGAGCAAAATCAATTTAGAAAAGTATGGCATTTTAGGAGCAAAGGAGATCATCTATAATCCATCTTATGAAGCATTATTCAAAGATGAAATGAATCCATCATTAGAAGGATTTGATAAAGGTCAATTAACTGAACTTGATGCTGTTAATGTAATGACTGGTATTTATACAGGTCGTAGCCCTAAAGATAAATACATCGTTATGGATAAAAACTCTAAAGACACTGTATGGTGGACTAGCGAAGGTTATAAAAATGATAACCACCCAATGAGTGAAGAAGTTTGGGCAAAAGTTAAGAAATTAGCTCAAGAACAATTATCTAATAAAAAATTATATGTAGTTGATGCTTTCTGTGGTGCTAATGAAGATACAAGAATGGCTATTAGATTCATTATGGAAGTTGCTTGGCAAGCACATTTCGTAAGAAATATGTTTATTAAACCAACACCTGAAGAAGAAGCTAATTTTGAACCTAACTTTGTAATTTACACTGCCTCAAAAGCAAAAGTTGAAAACTATAAAGAATTAGGATTAAATTCTGAAACTTGTGTAGCATTTAACATTACTAGTCGTGAACAAGTTATTCTAAATACTTGGTATGGTGGAGAAATGAAGAAGGGAATGTTCTCAATGATGAACTACTATTTACCTCTTCAAGGAATCGCTGCTATGCACTGCTCAGCTAATACTGATATGAATGGTGAAAATACTGCTATATTCTTTGGTTTATCAGGAACTGGTAAGACTACTCTATCAACTGATCCAAAGAGATTATTAATTGGTGATGATGAACATGGTTGGGATGACAAAGGTGTATTCAACTTTGAAGGTGGATGCTACGCTAAAGTTATTAACCTTGATAAAGATTCAGAACCTGATATCTATAATGCAATTAAGAGAAACGCATTATTAGAAAATGTTACAGTTGATGAAAATGGTAAAATTGATTTTGCAGATAAGAGCGTTACAGAAAATACACGTGTTTCTTATCCAATTGATCACATTAAAAACATTGTACGCCCTGTATCAAGTGCTCCTGCTGCTAAGAGTGTTATCTTCTTATCAGCTGATGCATTCGGAGTATTACCTCCAGTATCAATTTTAACTCCTGAACAAACTCAATATTACTTCTTAAGTGGATTCACTGCTAAGCTTGCAGGTACTGAGCGTGGTATTACAGAACCTACTCCAACATTCTCTGCATGCTTTGGTCAAGCATTCCTTGAATTACATCCAACAAAATATGCTCAAGAATTAGTTAAAAGAATGAATATGAGTGGAGCTAAAGCATATTTAGTTAACACTGGTTGGAATGGAACTGGTAAGAGAATCTCTATCAAAGATACTCGTGGAATCATCGATGCAATTCTAAATGGTGATATTAACAAAGCACCTACTAAGAAGATCCCATATTTCAACTTAGAAGTTCCTACAGTATTAAATGGTGTAGCTACTAACATCTTAGATCCTCGTGATACTTATGCAAATCCTCAAGATTGGGATAATAAAGCCCAAGATTTAGCAGCTAGATTTGTAAAGAACTTCGTTAAATATGAATCTAACGAAGCTGGAAAAGCATTAGTTAAAGCTGGTCCACAAGTTAAATAAGATTAATCAAAGTCATTCAATAATTTGAATGACTTTTTTAATGTATTTAAATTGACTATATTTATAGATTTGTTAAAATGTAAGTGTAATGAAATTATAGGAGGATAATATGAAGTTTCGTTGTAAAGTTTGTGGACAAATCGTAGAAGTTAAGGAAGGCGAAAGATGCCCAATTTGTGGAGCTGATTTCTCTAAATTAGAACCAATTGCAGAAGAGCCTAGTAAAGAAGAATTAGTTTGGGCTTGCAAACACGAAGTTGGTGTTGCTCAAGGCGTAGATCAATTTGTATTAGAAGGATGCCGTGATCATTTTAAAGGTGAATGTTCAGAAGTTGGAATGTATTTAGCAATGGCTAGAGTTGCACTAAGAGAAGGATATCCTGGTGTTGCATTATTATTCGAACAAATCGCTAAAGAAGAAGCAGAACATGCTGCTAAGTTTGCAGAATTATTAGGTGAAGTAATCACTGATAGTACAAAAGCTAACTTAGAAAAGATGATTGCTGGTGAACATGGTGCTTGCAAATCAAAACTTGATATTGCTAAGAGAGCTAAAGAATTAAATTATGATGCAATTCATGATGCAGTTCATGAAATGGCAAAAGATGAACAACGTCATGGTGCAAGTCTACTTGCAATGTATAATAGATTCTTTAAAGAAGAAGAATAAAGCATAGTCTACCGAAAGGTAGACTTTTTTATTGCTCTTTAAAAAAAAGGTTTGTATAATTTAATTATGAAAAAAATATTAAAGAGATCAGTTATTAAAATTAAAAAAGTTGCATGTTTAAGAGATCTAGGTGGACTACCTACAGTGGGCGGTAAACATATTAAATATGGACTAATTTATAAATCTAGTCATTTAAGTAAAGTAGATGATGCTGCTAAACTTAAATTAGTAAATGATTTAAAAATTAGTAAAGATATTGATTTGCGTAGCCCATCAGAATTAATTGATAAACCAGACCAAGAAATTGCAGGCGTAGAATATGTTCACTTGCCAGTCTTAGGTGATGATGATAACCCAGCTGTAAACAAAGATTCACGCGATGAAGTGTTAGAAAGCAATATGGCAGAAGAGGGCGGTAGTAGAGGACATATTACTCGAATTTATCGTAAGATGATTAATAACAAAGACGTTATGAGTCGTTATAGACTATTCTTAGATGAATTGATTAAAAGCGATGGTAAACCAGTTGTATATCATTGCACTCAAGGTAAAGATCGTACAGGTGTAGCCACAATGCTTTTTTTACTTGCATTAGGTGTAGATAAAGAAGTGATCATTAAAGATTACTTACATTATAATGTAGTAAATAGAAGAATGAATAATTTATATACATTTGGTGTAGCGGTTGGCTGTTTTTCGATAAAAAAAGCAAGAGGATTAAGAAATTTACTTGTTACTAGAAGAGAATATTTAGAAGCAGCCTTTGAGGAAATTGATAAATTAGGTGGAGTAGATAATTACCTTGCTAATTATTTAGGACTTAATAGTGAATATATTGATAAACTTAAAAATATATATTTAGAATAATTAGTCATATTTAAATGAGTTGTATATTATATAACTCATTTTTTTATTGTTTATATTTTAAATCAATATTATAATTTATATATAAGGGGGAATATTCTATGAAATATTATTTATTCAATTCATTAGCAAACAATGGAGTCAAACCTGAATTTTTAGGTGAACTTGAAGGAAAAGAAGGCATTAGCCTAAAAGATGTAATCGGGCTTGATTATGTTCTATTCTTTAAAGGACTAGATAAAGATGATGAAGTAGTACTTGTTGGCGGAGATGGAACGATTAATTATCTTGTTAATGCAATTGGTGATTATAAGATTGAAAACAAATTATTCTTAAGAGCAGCTGGAACTGGAAATGATTTCTTAAATGATATTAAGAAAGATCACGAAGGGGAAGAAGAAATATTATTAAATCCATACATTGAACACTTACCTACAGTATTTGTAAATGGTATGGAAAAGAAATTCATCAATGGTATAGGTTATGGAATTGATGGATATTGTTGCGAAGTAGCAGATCAAATTAAGGAAAAAGAGCCTAACAAGAAAATAGATTATACTGGTATTGCAATTAAAGGTCTATTATTCCACTTTAAACCAGTTACTGCTACTGTAATTGTCGATGGCAAAGAAGAAACATTTACTAAAGTTTGGTTATCACCTTCTATGAAAGGTAGATTTTATGGCGGTGGAATGATGGTTGCACCTGCTCAAGATAGAATGGGCGATGTATTATCTAATGTAATTTATAGAGCTAGCAATAAATTCCAAGCTTTAATTGTATTCCCTAAGATTTTCAAGGGTGAACATGTTAAGAAAGTTAAAATGGTAAGAATTGCAACTGGTAAAGAAATAACTGTTAAGTTTGACCGTCCATGTGCTTTGCAAATTGATGGTGAAACAGTATTAGGTGTAAGCGAATATACTGTAAAGGCATAATATAATGATTAAATTAATAGTTTTATTAGTTTCATTAGCCTTAGGCATCTTAACTAGTTTACTATTTAGTTTTTCAAATCCTTTTATTTATGTGATTGTAGCATTTGGATTCTTTATTGCTTATATAATTTTAACTGTATCATTATTCTTTTTAAGTGCAGTTATAATTGATATACCAATTGATACAAGTAAAAAGCCAGATAAATATAATGGTAAATATCAAAAGATATTTTATCGTTATGTTAGATGTGCATTATCTTTGTTTGGCGTAAAGCTTGAAGCTAAAGGAATAGAATTAGTTCCTACCGATACAAACTTCGTTTTAGTTGGTAATCATGTATCAAATTTAGATCCACTTGTAACCAATATTTATTTTAAAGATTATCCATTTATCTTTGCTTCAAAAGAATCATTATTTAAAGTACCATTCTTTGGTAAGATGATTCACCAAATAGGATATTTAAAATTAAATAGAGAAGATGTAAGAAAAGATTTAAAAGAATTAGAGCGTGGCTTAACTTGGTTAAAAGCAGGAGATTGCTCACTTGCAATCTATCCTGAAGGTACAAGAAATAAAACTGGTGAGACAACCCTACTTCCTTTTAAAGATACTTGCTTCAAATTTGCCAAGAACTTACAAAAACCAATTGTAGTTAGTGCAATTGTTGGGACTAAAGAAGTAAACGATCATTTATTGACTAAAAGACATATTGTTCATTATGAAGTAATTAAAACTTTATATTATGATGATTATAAAGATATGACTCCAGCTGAGATTTCAAGCGAAGTATATAACTTAATTGAAACTAGAGTTCTAGAGTTACAAAATCAATAATTGAAATTATTGTATATAGTGATATAATGAAAATGTAAACCATTTATAGGAGGAAAAAATGGAAGAAAAGAAAATTTTAGGTATGCCTAGAAATGTATGTTTAGGCTTAAGTTGGTTAACTTTAGTATTAGGAATCGTTGCTTTAGCTGTAGAACATGAAAAATTAGAAAAAGAAGAAAAGAGACAATTAGTATCTGTGTTTGTAGGTTATGGATTTGCTATTACTGCTTGGATTATTATCAGCATTGTACAAGCAATCATTACTAGTGCAGTAGGACCAGAACTAGGTTGGATCTTCTCAATCATTGGTTTTCTTGTTTGGTGTGTATTACTAGTTTGCATGATTTTCGCATTCGTTAAGGATGACTTCAAAGCACCTGTATTTTATAACATTGCAGGAAACTTCGTAAAAGATGGTGAAGAACCTAAAGAAGAAAAAGCTGAAGAACCAGCTGAAGAAAACAAAGAAGAATAAATGAAATTAAGCTAACCATTTGGTTAGCTTTTTTCATTAAGTAGATAATTCTTGAAAAATCATTTATTTTAGATTATAATTCTAATGGATAAAAAATAAGAAAGGTTAATTTAGGTGAATTTTATGGAAATGGTAAGTGCTATTGATTTAAGAGCTGGTATGGCATTTGAATATAATAATAGTATTTGGCTAGTACTAGAACAAGATTTTATGAAACCTGGTAAAGGTAACGCCGTAATGAGAGTTAAGATGCGTGATTTAAGAAGCGGCAGTATTGTTGCTACTACAATCAATCCTAACAACAAATACAAAAAATGCATCATCGATAAGAAAGATATGTTATTCTCTTATGTAGATGGTGATACATATGTATTCATGGATAATGAAGACTATTCTACAATCGAACTTCCTGCTGATAGACTTGAATGGTATAAGAACTTCATCGTTGAAGGCGAAACTATTTGTCAAGTTATGATGTGCGAAGGCGAAGTATTAGGTATTCAAACAAAAGATGAAAAGGTTACTCTTGAAGTAACTCAAGCAGACCCAGCTGTTAGAGGTAATACATCTCAAACTGCTAGAAAGAAAGTTACTTTACAAACTGGCCTAGTAATTGAAGCACCATTATTTATTGAAGAAGGCGATAAAGTTATCGTCTCTACAATCGATGGAAGTTATTCTTCAAGAGCATAAATTAAAGGAGCATAGGCTCCTTTTTTTATTAACAAAATGGCAAAAATAAATGCATTTGATACAAATATATAATATAATGATTATAAGGAAGTAGAATATAATTATGAAAACAAATAATTACTTTTATGAACTGCCTGAAGGATATATTTGCGTTAAAACCATTGATGCTAAAGAAGATAAGAAATTTATGGTTTTGATGACAGTTGTTAATTTTTTACTATTAGCAATAATATTTGGTTTAGGCTTATTAATAATATTAAAGCTTCATCCAGGTGAAGATATTAATATTAGCCCCTTTATTGTCCTAATTGCTTGTGCTGCGATGTTTGTTTACATTATTCTTCATGAATTAACCCATGGATTATTTTACAAAATATTTACCCATGAAAAATTAACATTTGGGTTAACGCTACTTGTAGCGTTTTGTGGAGTACCAAAATTATATGTTAATAGAAAAACATCACTAATTACAACTCTTGCTCCATTTGTTATTTTTAACATTATTTATATATTATTGATGTTATTAATTCCTGATCTATTTACTAAAATAGTTGTATTATTTATGTTTGCTATGCATTTTGGTGGATGTGTAGGTGACTTATGGGTTGCTTATTATTTATTATTCAAACATCGAGATAAAAAAATATTAGTAAACGATACTGGTCCTAAACAAACATTTTATATAGAAGGTAGTAATGATGGAAATCAAGTATCCTGATTTTAATAATTCACTAGTTAATATTGCTTCATCCATCAAAAAACATTTTAAACCCGACTTACCATTAGAATATCCATCAATCAAATTAGTTGATGATTTATTAATAGGTCATGATAAAGTAGTATTAATATTACTTGATGGAATGGGTGTAAATATCCTAAATGGTAATTTAGATGAAGATGCATTTTTAAGAAAAAGAATGGTTGGGACCGCTACATCAGTATTCCCACCAACAACCGTAGCTGCCACAAACGCTCTTTTAACTGGTGTTTTACCAGGAGAGAATGGTTGGTTTGGTTGGCAACAGTATTTTAAAGAAAATAAGCACCATTATGTAATGTTTAAAAATATTGATTATTATACAGAAGAGGCACTTGATTCAAGCGTTAGAAATAAATATGTGGAACTACATCAATTTGGAGCTAGCTTAGGTATTAATTATCAAGTCGTATTTCCAAGCTTTGCCGGAGGAACCGCTAATTCGTTTAGTGAAGAAGTAGATGAAGTCATTAAATTAATGCATCAAGACGGTAAGTCTTTAACTTATGTATATTGGCCTAATCCAGATGGACTAATTCATGAATATGGTTGTTTTAACGAAAAAGTTAAGAATAATTTATTAGACTTAACTAAAGAATTAATAAGATTAGAAAAAGAGATTGGTGAAAAGACTAAAGTATTAGTGATTGCTGATCACGGCTTAATCGATGTTAGTCCAATTGATTTATGGTTCTATGATGATATTAAAAAATTCTTCACTATTAAACCAAGTCTTGAAGGTAGAGCAACTATTTTTAATGTAAGTGATAAAGAAGGCTTTAAAAAAGCATTTAATGATCGTTTTGCAAAATGGTTTGATCTATATACTACGGAAGAGTTTTTTAAACTTGGTCTTGTAGGTAAAAGTGTAGATAAACTATTACCATTTATGGGAGATTATATTTCACTTGCCAAAGATAAATATTATTTCATGTATGATGGAAGAATTGAAGCAAAAGAGATGAAAGGTAATCATGCCGGGATTACTAAAGATGAAATGATGGTACCAATTATTTTATTAGGAGGAGACAAATGATTATTACAATAGGAAGAGAATTTGGAAGTGGCGGAAGAGAATTAGGCAAAAGATTAGCTGAAGCTTTAGGTATTGCTTATTTTGATAAAGAAATAGTAGCAGAAGTATCTAAGAATACATCTTTAGCATATGATTATGTACAAAACATTATAGAAAAAAGACCAATCGTTTATTATCCAATTTCTATTGGTCATTCATTTGAAGACTATAATAATTATATTACTAAAGAATATTATTCAGTTCATTCTGAACAAGATAAAGTTATTAAAGAAATAGCAGCTAAATCAAATTGTGTAATTGTTGGTAGATGTGCTGATTATATTTTGAGAGATTTACATCCTTATCGAATCTTTGTATATTCAGATATGGAATCAAAAATTAAAAGATGTAAAGAAAAAGGTGAAATTGATGCATCGTTAACTGAAAAGAAGATGATTAGAGCAATCAAACAAATCGATCGCCAAAGAGGTGAATATTATGAGTTCTATACTGGAGCTAGATGGGGCGATAAAGAAAACTATGATTTAATGATTAATACATCTAATGCATCAATTAAAGATATAGCTTTAGGATTAGCTGAAGTTATTAAACATGCAAACAAATAAATAATAATTTATAAGTCATTTGGGAGTATCTATAAAGATTGACCAAATGACTTATTTAATGTACAATGGATATGGTAAAGAAATGGAGGACCTTAAATGGAAAATTTACAAGAAGAAAAAGTAGTTAACCAATCTAGTGATTATATTGCTCGTACTAGTGGACTAGCAAAAAAAGATTACATTGGTTATGCAATGGGTGATTTTGCGGGATGTTTATGCTTTGCTACTGTTACCACATTGCTTCAAAAATATTATACTGATATTTTAGGATTAACTCCTTTATTCATTATGATAATGTTCATCATTGCTCGTGTTTGGGACGCAATTAATGACCCAATCATGGGTAGAATAGTTGACATTAGAAAAGCAGATAAAAGAGGTAGATATCGCGTTTGGATGAGATTTGTTTCAATTCCTTTAGCAATCGCAACTGTATTAATGTTTTTACCTTGGACAGGATTTGCTAATGCAATCGGAAACGTTGGTATTTGTATTTATGCTACCATCACTTATATCTTATTTGGTATGATTTATACAATGCATCAAATACCATATGGATCATTAGCTTCAGTTGTAACAACAGATGTTAAGGAAAGAAATAAATTATCAGTATTTAGATCAGTTGGCGCTGCACTAGGATCAATTCCTGTATTAGTTGTTACATTTGTTTGGGCAAAAGCAGTAAAACCTGCTGCGGCAAACACTGTTATATTTAGTGCTGAACAATTAAAAGAAGCTAATATTGTAGAACAGTTGCAAGCTACATATGCAGCTGGATTAATTCCAGTAAACGCTAATGGCCAACAATTAGGTGAAAATGCAAGAGTTTTAACGCAAGTACAATATTTACCAATCTTAATTGGTGTAGTAGTAAGCGCAATTGTAGCAAGTCTTCTTTTATTTGTAGCATATAAATGGAATAAAGAAAGAGTAGTTAAGACTAACGAAGTTAAACATGAAAATAAAGGTGAAACTTTCAAGATTGTTAAGGCTTTACTTAAAAACCGTTCATTCTTGGGATGCTCTTTAGCAGGTTTATTATTACTAGCTGGTCAAATGTTTACACAAACATATTACACATATTTATTTAATGATTTGTTTGCCGCAAACTGGATGAATATGATTTCAATGGTTTGTACATATGGGCCAATGGCAGTACTAATGTTATTTGCAGGTAAACTTGTTCGTAAGTTTGGTAAGAAAGAAATATGTGCAGTTGGTGCTGCTTTAGCAGCAGTTGCAAATCTTGCTTTATTCTTTATGCAACCAGTTATTGTTAAGACACCTACAATATTCTTAGCGTTCTGCTTAATCTCAGGAATTGGCCTATCAATTATCACTCTAGAGATATGGGCAATCGCAACGGATGCTATTGATGATGTGGAAGTTAAGACAGGAATGAGAAACGATGGAACAAGTTATTCTGTATTCATGTTCTTCCGTAAGATGGGTCAAGTAGTTGCTGCTGTAGCAGTAAACGTAGCATTAATTGCAATGCACTATAAATCAGGCGCTGGCCAAGTTCAAAATGCCGGCACACTAGATGCAATGTATAAAATGGCTACTATTATCCCAGCTGTAATGTTTGGCTTAATGGCAGCAGTATTCTTCTTTGTTTATGCTCTAAATCATAAGAAGACAGCTGAACTTCAAGTAGAAAAAGAAAAGATGCTAGCTAGACAAGTGGAAAATAATGAAATTGTTTTAGGTGAATAATTTATAAGTCCAACTCAAGTGAGTTGGACTTTTTATAATTATGCTAAAAGAATTAACATTTTAATGATATAATTGAATTAGTAAACAAAGGAGATATTGTATGGATACATATTTTCATAAAACAAGTAATGGTATTTTTCACGGACTTGAAAAACAGTTTTGTTATGCCTTTTTAGGTATACCTTATGCCAAGGCAGGCAGGTTTGAATATGCTAGTCTAATTGATGATTATGGCACAATCAATGTTTTTAAACCAGGACCAGCTTGCATGCAGAAGAGGGCATGGCCAGAATTTGAACATTTAGAAATCCCTGAACGCGCATTTTACCATAAAGAATATCGTGAAGGTATTAATTTTAAATATAGCGAAGCTGAAGGTCTAAATTTAAATATCTTTATGCCAAAAAATGAAGGCATATATCCTGTAATTGTATTCTTCCATGGTGGTGGATTTGATAGTGGTTGTATCAATGAATCACCATTTGACGGTGAGCAATTAGCAAGAAGAGGTAATGTTGTGGTATTTATTCAATATCGTGTTGGTGTATTCGGATATTTTACGCACGAAGAAATACAAAAGGAATATGGTCGTGATGGAAACTTTGGCCTAGATGATATGCTTAAAGGATTAATGTGGGTTAATAAGAATATTAGTTTATTTAGAGGAGATTCAGCTAATGTTACTTTAATGGGTCAATCAGCTGGTGCTATGTCGATTCAATATTTGTTATGTAGCAAGATGGCAACTGGCTTATTTCATAAAGCAATAATGATGTCTGGGGCTGGCTTATTCCCTAAGTTTTCTTTACCAAGAAAAAGTGCTGACACTAGAGAATACTGGCTTGAAGTTATGAAACTCGCTGGTGCATTAGGCTTTGAAGATTTTAAAAACATGTCTGCATATGATGTTTTAGCCGCAGTGGAAAAGCAAAAAGCTTTAAGAAAAGATAATACATATAATACAATGCCAGTAATTGATGATTATATCTTAACTGATTCAATTGATGTCTTAATCAAGAATCCATTGCAAATGCCATTAATAATAGGCTTTACTAATAATGATATGTTTACAATGATCTTAGCTAATATCTCTAAAAAATATGCTAAGGCTCATCAAGCATATTTGTATTATTTTGATATCGATGCAAAAGGAGATAAAAACCAAGCGTTTCATTCCGCAGATTTAAGATATGTTTTTGGGACACTTGGAACTTCTTGGCGTCCTTATGCATCTAGCGATTATAAAGTATCAAATCTAATGATGGATTACATCACCAGTTTTGCAAAAACTTCAGATCCAAACCACACAGGTGCCCCAGTTTGGGAACAATACGCAGGCAAAGCTATGCATTTTACTAGTGATGAAGTCAAGATGGATAAGATTAAAGGATTTAAGTTATTTAAGAATACATTTAAAGGAGACCCTAAATGAAATGGAATCATAGATTCACATTAACCAAAAAGGCTGATACTTATAGAATCTATAATAGTGAAGATAACGAAGTAAGACTTGACTTTTTTAGTCATGGCTTAAGAGTTGCTATTTATAAAAAAGATTCATACCTTTTCCCTACATTTTCGATTTGCCCTGGAGAAAGCAGCTTACCATATGATGGAAGAAGCCGCTTAGATGTAGATGGTCTAGATTTAATCAGTCAAAAAGATGAAATTATAATTGATGATATAAAAGTTAATGTAGATTTAAATAATCTAAAGATAAGTTATTATAAAGATGATAAATTATTATTCGCTGACCGTGATATCCTTGCATATAATTTCGAAGGGGAACTAGGAAAAGGAAGTTATCACTATCTAACTAGGGAAGAAAACGAAATAATTCTAGGTTTAGGTGATAAAACAGGTAATATCAATAAAGCTGGTAGATGCTATAAAATGGAAACATTTGATTCAATGGGCTTTGATGCTAATAGTAGTGATCCTTTATATAAACAAGTACCATTTTACATTTGTATTAATAGTGTTGGAAGCTATGGATTGTTCTACGACACTTATTCAAATGGTGAAATGAACTTTGGGGAAGAGATTAACAATTATTATCCGCCATATAAATATGCTTATTTTGAAGAAGATGTCCTTGTATATTATGTTTTATTTGGTAATCCAGCAGAAATTTTAAGTAGATTCTCATATTTAATTGGTAAACCAAGTATGCCCCCTAAATGGTCATTTAAATATTGTGCATCCACAATGACTTATACAGATGCAATTGATACCGACAAGAGATTACATGATTTTTTAGAGTTGATTAAAAAATATAATATTGATTGCGGAGGATTTTACTTATCAAGCGGCTATACACAAATTGGTGATAAAAGGTATGTGTTCAATTGGAATAAAGATAAAATACCTAATCCTAAAAAACTAGCTGATGAATTTAGAGAAGCAGGCATTCATTTTTTACCAAATGTAAAGCCAGCATTCTTAACTGATCATCCTTTATATGAAGAAATTGCTAAAAAAGGATGGTTCCTTCATTATAAAGATGGCACACCAGCAGTATTCCCGTTTTGGGGAGGATATGCTTCATATTTTGATTTCACAAACAAAGATGCAGCAGCTTTTTGGACTGAATGTGTAAAGAAGAACTTGGTTGACCTAGGTTATGAAGCCATTTGGAATGATAATAATGAATACGATATTCATGATGATGAAGTTTATGCAAATGGCTTTGGTCATGAAATTAAAGCAAAACTAATTAGGCCACTATTCTCATTCTTAATGGCTAGAGCATCACGTGCAGCACAAGACGGAAACTATATAATGAATGTAAGTAGAAGTGGAATTGCTGGATCTGAGAGGATTTGTCAAACATGGACAGGTGATAATAAAACTTCATTTGCTGATTTTAGAGCTAATCATAAAATGGCAATGACTTTAGCACTATCAGGATATCATCTATTTGGTCAAGATATTGGTGGATTTAGTGGCCCAAAGCCTGATGAAGAATTATTCATTAGATGGATTCAATATGGTATCTTTACCCCTAGATTTACTCTTCATTCTTGGAAAAGTGATGGATCTGTTACAATGCCATGGCTATATGAAGAAAAGATTCCACTTGTACAAAAGTTATTTGATTTAAGAAAAAGATTAGTACCATATTTATATAGCGAAGCTATTAAATCAATAAATGAGTACAAACCATTAATTTATCCGTTATTCTTAAAATATAAGGATATGGATATTGAATCAGATTCATTTATGTATGGAGACTGCATTTTATCCTGTCCAGTATTTGATAAAGGAAAAGAAGAAATTGAAGTAGATTTACCAAAAGAAGATAAATGGTATTATCAAGATCAAATTTATAGCGGTAAAGTAGTAATGAAGGCTCCACTTGAAGGAATGCCTGTATACTTTATTAAAGCAGGATCTGTAATACCAGCAGAAGAAGATGAAATAGTATTTCATATTTATCCATTAGATGATGGAAAGTATTGTTATACATATTACGAAGAAGATAAAAAGAGAGTAATTAGTGTAACATGTACAAAAACAGAGATTAAAATTAATGGAGTGGATATTAATAAAATAGTTATCCATGATTCTTATTCTAGAAACGTTAACATATGTTAACGTTTTTATATTGTTGATAACTTGAATTAAATATTTTAATCAAGTATAATGGTATAAGTATATAGAGGTGAAAATATGTTATTTGGTAAACATGTTAACAAATTCTATATAAGATACGGGCTATTCTTCTTGTTAGGAATAGCCGCTTTAGTCGTGGTCGACTATTTTCAATTAGAAATACCAAATGTAATTGGTAATATAATTGATGGACTTGATCAAAAGAGTCTTACCACTAATGATTTAAGAAGGTTTATACTTCAACTTCTAGGAATTGCTGGCATTATGTTTGCTGGTAGATTTGTATGGAGATTATGTATATTTGGTAATGGTATAAAAATTGAATGTGATCTAAGGAATGATTTATTTAATGCGATGGAAAGACAATCGCAAAAATTCTTTGGGGAAAATAAGACTGGTGCTTTAATGGCACTATATACTAATGACTTAAATCAAATTAGACATTGCTTCGGTGGTGGAACCATTATGTTAGTTGATTCATTATGTTTAGGTGTATTTACCCTAATCAGAATGTTCCAACTAAACTGGATGTTAACAATTATTTCATTAGTAACAATTACTATTACAATTGTATTTGCCCAAATATTTGAAAAGAGAATTACAAAAGCAACCGATGCTAATTTTGAAGCATACGAGAGATTAAGCGATTTCGTTCAAGAAGACTTATCAGGAATTAGTGTAGTTAAAGCCTTCACAAAAGAAAAACTACAAGTTAAAAGATTCCAAAAGTATAATCAAGATAATGTGGATACATGTTTATCAATGGTAAAAGAATCAGCCAGATTTGATTCTGTAATCATGGCAGTTATCGATACATTGTTTATCTTAACAATAGTTTACTCAGCTATTCTTATATATCGCCATTCGCTTGGTGAAGATATTGCTTTTACAATCGGTGATTTAACAAAGTTTTTGGCATACTTTGATACTTTAATTTGGCCAATCGATGCCTTTGGAAGACTATTCCAATTAAGAGGTAAAGGTAAAGCAAGTTTAGGTAGAATTGCAAAGATTTTAGAAAACGAAGTAGAAGTAAATGATAATTTAGTAAATGATGAGACTAAAGATATAAAAGAGTTACATGGTTTAATTGAATTCAAAGATTTAACATTCAATTATCCAGGTGTGGAAGCTCCTTGCTTAAAGAATGTAAAATTTAGTATTAACCCTGGAGAATTCGTTGGTATCATTGGTGCAACAGGATCTGGTAAGACTACCATCGTAGATTTACTCTTAAGAGTATATAACATTGATGAAGGTAAAGTATTTATTGATGGACATGACATTATGCAATTACCTTTAGCTACAGTAAGAAGCAATATCGCTTATGTTCCTCAAGATAATTTCTTATTCAGTGATACAGTTGCAAATAATATTGCCTTTTCGGAAAATGGAGAAATTGATAACGAAAAAGTAGAACAAACAGCAAAACTAGCTGATGTCTATAAAGATGTAGTAGCATTTAATGATAAACTAAATACCGTTATGGGTGAAAGAGGCGTTACTGTATCTGGTGGCCAAAAGCAAAGAATATCAATTGCTAGAGCACTATATAAAAATGGAAATATCTTAATCCTTGATGATTCTTTGAGTGCTGTAGATACGGAAACTGAAAAAGCAATCATTCATAACTTAAGAGAGAACCGTAAAGGTAAAACCACGATTATCATTGCCCATCGTATTTCCACTCTTCAACACTTAGATAAAATACTGGTTGTGGAAGATGGAAGTGTAACAGGTATTGGTACTCATGAAGAATTATTAATGACAAACAAGGCCTATGCTAATGAAGCAAGACTTCAAGAGCTAGAAGCAGAGGTAGGTGAAAAGCGTGAACGATAATTACGATGCTAATTTCACCCGCCAAATGAAGTCTGGCGTTTTACTTAAAATGTTATTTAAGTATATGCGTAAGTATGTTGTTAGTTACATTATTGCTATTATTCTAATGATTGGCGTAGTTGGTGTAAATCTATTGATTCCTTATATCCTAGGTTTAACAATCGATTTACTTACAACTGATCCAATTGAAATTAGACTAATATTAATTCTAGCAGCAGTTGGTTTTGTATCTACAGTATCACTTGGCTTCATGTATTATTTTGAAGCAATGATGCTAAGTAAAGTAGGCAACAAAATAGTTTATAAGATTAGAGAAGAAGTAATAGTTCATATTCAAAAATTCTCTCATTCACAGTTTAATGAAGTGCCAATTGGTAAACTAGTGACTAGAGTTACTAGTGATGTAACTACATTATATGAATTATATACAAATGTATTAATTAGTTTACTTAGAAACTTCTGTACAATTGCTGGTGTATTTATTGCTATGTTTGTACTTAACTGGCGACTGGCATTAATAATGCTAGCCATTGTTCCAGTAATTGCTTTATTTGCATTTATTTTCCAATATTTCTCACGTAGAGCGCATCGTAAAGTTAGAGATAATGTTTCTAATATGAATGCATTCTTAAGTGAAAACATTTCAGGGATTAAGCTTACACAAGTATTTAACGAGGAGAATAAGAAATATAATGAATTTAAAGCAAACAATGGAAAACTTCGTAGGAGCTTAATCAACGAAATATTTGTCTTTGGTATCTTTAGACCAAGTATTTATGTTTTATATGTTGTTTCAATGGTCCTAGTATTCTGGTTTGGTGGAAGACTAGTAATGGGTCCACTTAATGATTATGTGGGTGGAACGATGACAGTCGGATTGCTTTATGCATTCTACCAATACATTTGGAATTTCTTTGGCCCTATTCAAGCCCTAGCAGATCAATATAATGAACTTCAATCAGCGTTTGCGGCAGCAGAAAAAGTATTTACAGTCCTAGAAACTAAACTAGTAGTAGATGATGAAGTTGATGCTATCGAAATGGAGATTAAAGGTGATATTGAATTTAAGGATGTATGGTTTAGTTATATTCCAGGTACTTGGGTACTTAAGGGTGTATCATTCCATATTTTGCCAGAAGAGACTATTGCCTTTGTCGGGGCAACAGGATCAGGTAAGACTACCATTCTATCTTTAATTGTACGTAATTATGATATTCAAAAAGGCCAAATCTTAATTGATGGCGTTGATATTAAACACATCAAATTAGAATGCTTGCGTAGTCAAATCGGTCAAATGTTACAGGATGTATTCTTGTTTAGTGGTACAATTGAATCTAACATCTCGATGAATGATGAAAAATTCAGCCACGATGAGATAATTGAAGCATCTACATTTGTAAATGCTAATAAGTTTATCGATAAATTACCTAATGGTTATAATGAAGAAGTAAGAGAAAGAGGTAATAACTTCTCACTTGGCCAAAGACAACTAATATCATTTGCGAGAACTGTTGTTCATAAACCTAAAGTAATGATTCTAGATGAGGCAACAGCTAACATCGATACTGAAACAGAAGTGTTAATTCAAGATTCACTAAAGAAGATTATGACACTTGGTACAGTAATTGTTGTTGCTCACCGTCTATCAACTATTCAACATGCTCATTGCATTTATGTATTTAAGAATGGTGAAATAATAGAACAAGGTACTCATCAAGAATTACTTGCTAACAAAGGTAGATATTACGATTTGTATAGATTACAATTCGAAGAAGAATAAAAAGGGGCTATTATTAGCCTCTTTTTCTTTTAATAGACAAAAGTATTATTAATGTTAATGGTAATAATTTTTAATTAATGATATAATTGAATAGTATTTTATAAAAGTAATGGAGGTTATTTATGCTTATTTTATTTACAGACACAGATACTGATATCACTCCTGAGATGGCGAAGGAATTTGATTATCATCTAATATCAATGCCTTATTCAATTGGTGATAAAACAACTTACCCTTATGTTGATTTTGATAAATTTGAAGCTCATCCATTTTATGAAAGCTTAAGAAATGGTACACTTCCAACAACGTCAGCTCTAAACCCTGATGAATATGTTAGATACTTTGAACCATTCTTGGCTAAAGGTGATGACATTTTATACGTTCACTTCTCTAAGAGAATGAGTGGAACATTTAATTCACTTAACTTAGCTTTAAATGAATTAAAAGAAAAATATCCAGATCGTAAAGTTTATTTAATTGATACTAAAGGAATCACAATTGGTAGTTTAAATATTGTATTAGAAATTGGTGAATTATATAAAGCTGGTAAGTCTATTGAAGAAATTCAAAAATGGGCAGAAGTAGAAGTAGATAAATTCGCTATTTATTTCTTTGCGGATGATTTAAAGTTCTTTGCAAGAAGTGGCCGTGTAAGTGGTATTGCGGGATTCATGGGTAATATCTTTGGCGTTAAACCAATTATTTATATGGGCTCTGATGGTGTAATGACTAATATTGGTAAAGAAAAAGGTCGTAAGAACGCTGTAGCAAAACTAGTAAATTATGTAGTAGAACTTGGTGAAGATGTTAAGAATCATCGTATCATTGTTGCGCATGCAGATGCACCTAAGATTGTAGAAGATATTATTAAATTATTAAAAGAAAAATTAGGTGAAGATTTAAATATCGTAGTAGTAGATGTTAATCCAACAGCAGGTAGCCATTGTGGACCTGATTCAGTTGGTATTAGCTTCCACGCTATTCATCGTTAAGAAAAAAGAAGTAACTTTAAGTTACTTCTTTTCATTTTATTTTTCTAACATTATGTTTTTTACACTAATGATATCTTGCTCATCTACACCTAGGCTTATTAAATATGCTTCCACATTCTCACTTAATGATTTGCCTTCTTCCATAGTTACTTTACTGATATAATCATCAATTGTTTTGGAATGACGCATTCCGTGAATATAACCAAAATTAGAAAATAGATAATCGCGATATAAGTCTTCTTCACTAACGCCTAGTATTGCATTTACTAAGAATGCTACAACACCAGTTCTATCTGTTCCAATTGAACAGTGGAAGAGAATTGGATAATTATTTTCATTTGCTAATATCTTAAATAAGGCTGGTAATATTTTACGATTTAATTGCAAGTAGTTACCACCTGATTGCATAGGAAATGAAATATAATTCACTCCATCTACGCAAGACGCTGTAATGCCACCTTGTTCGATGTTACCATCGCTATCAGGATTTGTATCTCTTAAATCAAGTTCTGTTTTAATACCAAGCATTTTTAACTGCTCAATTCCTTTTGGAGTAATTAGTACTTCTCCTGTATCATCATCTGTTAGTTTTGATGATCTAATTAATAACCCTTGTTTAACGGTGCCACCTGTAGCATTATATCCACCAATATCTCTAACATTAGTTAGCCCATCAATATATAGATTTCTTAGACCACTAACAGTTTTAAACTCACCTTGTTTTTCTCCATTTACAAACCATTCGTAAGTTGTATTTGCTTTTAGGTTATAAACATCCGCTGAAGAAGAATCAACTTCTATTGTTAAACCATTATCTTTTCCAAGTTCTTTAACTTCTAAAGTGTAACTACTGGCTTTAGTTTTCCAAGATAAAGTAATTGGACTTGGGATACTTAATTCTGAATCACCAACAGCATATAAAGTGGCATTTTTATAATCACCACTTAAATAATTATTTTGAATTTTTGTATGAAAATCTTTTGGCTTTTCTTTACACCCAATCATAAAGATGGCTGTTAAGAATAAAAGCAATGTTAATAATACTTTTTTCATAATAGTCCTCATTTCTTATATAACCATTATATAATAAATTAAATCATTAATCAAAAAAGATGTAACTACTTAGTAGTTACATCTATTAATTAATCTGCCAATGATCCCATTGGATCCCAAGGTTTAAGAACAATCATTTCTTTCTTTAAAGCAGCTAGTTCTTTGTCATTCAAATATTTTTTATTAACAACTGCTTGATAAACATATTTATCAAACCATTCATCACTCATCAGATAATAACCTGCTTTAGCTCTATCAGTTCCCCAAGAGTTTTCAATCTTCCATTTAGTAGGCTTATCTTCAACTAGATTAACACCAGTGATGCACATTGCATGGTTCATAACGCTAATATGATAATTAAGAGCATCTTCCTTAGAATAATTAAAGTCCATACCAAAAGCACTAGCATAGTCAAATTGATTTGGATCCCAAATTCCATCTTCGCGATTTCCTTCTTTTCCGCAGTCACTACCAAACCAAACTATTTCTTTATCTTTTAATTGGTTAATTACTAACTCTTTCATTCTTTCAATTGGTAAATTAAGGTGAGTAATCTCTTTACCACCAACTACATTACCAAGGTATGCTATTGTATATGTTTTACCAAATGGTTTATCAGCAGTTGGTGAATTGATAATACTTACGTATTCATCAATTTCTTTACCGATGAATGTATCAAAGAATGATTTAGGTGTGAATGATTCTTCTCTGTGATATACGCCATCTTTATCAGTATATTCAAAAGCGAATTCTTTAACTGGATTACCATAGCAATCGCATAAGAATGCATACATTTTTTCTAATAATTCATTTTTGTATTTTCTTACTTCGTTAATACCAACTTCTTTATAATATTTTTGGGCAGTTGCAGCAAACTTTCCAATTTGTACATCAATGAATTGATTCATTGCTCTAGTATTTGAAGATGCAAATGTTTCAGGTAAAACATTCTTTGGACAAATACCATATTTTTTAACGATGTTTACGAACATATCCCATTGGCCACCATCTTGAATTCCTAGATGTAATACATGAGATAATACTCTTTCATCAGGATCATGGTCAATTAAATCAATGATTGATTCTAAAGCATAATTGAATTTTTCATATTTATCATAGAATGCAATATAACTTTGTGATATTTCGAAATCTGATATGTTAGCTTTATGAGCTATGATTTCTCTTAAAACATTACAAGCAGCAAAAATCCAACATCTTCCTGATGCTTTTTGATTTGTTGCTTTCATTGTTTGTAAATCAATTGAGAAATTGAAGTCTACATCTTTAACGTTATCACTACTTGATACAATATCGCTAATATTTGCTTTTGATAATGCATGACGTAAGATTGTGTGGCTTTGATTAGAAGAATAGTTTTCTTCGAATCTTGATAAGTCATCATTAGTAATTGGAGCTGCTTTCTTTAATGTGTTTTTAAATTCTTCCATAATAATCACCTCTTTATCAAATTATACTTTTATAGTTTCCTTAATGCAAACAATATATTTATTAAATCGTTTTCTTATTATATAATGGTATTAGAGGTAATTATGAAGACATTAGAAACAGCGCGACTAATTATAAGACCATTTAGAATAGATGATTTAAATGATTTGTATGAATATGCAAAAGTTGAAGGTGTTGGGGAGAAAGCTGGATGGAAGCACCACACCTCAATTACTGAATCTAATATTATTCTTCAAAACTTTATAGCTAGTGATGAAGTATATGCATTAGAACTTAAAGAAAGTCATAAGGTTATCGGATCAATTGGTTTACATATTATCAATAATGATAAGTTAGAAAGAGAACTAGGTTATGTTTTATCTAAAGATTATCATAACTTAGGTATAATGAGTGAAGCAACAAAGGAAGTAATTAGGTTTGCCTTTGAAGATATGAGAATTAAAACGCTTTGGTGTATGCATTTTGAAGATAATTTAATATCTAAACGTATAATTTTAAAGAATGGTTTTAAGTATCATCATACATTTATGAAAGATATTGAAGCACTCGATTTCAAACGTTTTAAAGTATATGCTTATTATATGGATAAGGATATCTACGATAGTCGCACACATTGACAAAAATGACTTTTTTTAGTATAATGGATTAACTTAATAAGGTGATAAATTACCTGGTTTTAATTTTAATATTGATAAATCAGATATTTAGATATCTGGTTTTTTTATGGAGGATATTATGAAGTGGTTTAATCAAACAACGCAAGATATTGTTAAGGAATTAAATACAACTACTAATGGGTTAACTCTTGAAGAGGCTAATAAAAGATTAGAAACTAATGGTAAAAACAAATTAGCAGAAGCCAAAAAGGTTAGTATTATTGCTAGATTCTTTAAGCAATTCGCTAACTTGATGATAATTGTACTACTAGCAGCAGCTGCTGTAAGTTTAGTTATATCAATTATTAATCATGAATCATTTGCGGATGTATTTGTTATTTTATTTGTAGTTATCGTTAATGCGATATTAGGTACAATTCAAGAAGCTAAAGCAGAAAAAGCAATTGATGCTTTAAAAGAAATGACAGCTGCACAGTGCAAAGTAGTTAGGGATGGCAAGATGAGCTTCATTAGAAGTGAAGACTTAGTTGTCGGTGATTTAATTGTATTAGAGGCAGGGGATGCTGTTCCTGCTGATGCTAGAATAATAGAGGCTGCTTCACTTAAAGTTGAAGAGGCAGCACTAACTGGTGAAAGTGTTCCTGAAGAAAAGCATGCAAATGTAATTGAAGCTGAAGAAGTATCTTTAGGTGATAGACGTAATATGCTTTATATGGGTGGAACAGTAGTTTATGGTAGAGGTAAAGCTATTGTTACTGGTACAGGAATGGATACCGAAATGGGTAAGATTGCTGGTATCTTAAGTGCTAGTGAAAACGAGGAAACTCCTCTTCAAATCAAACTTAACCAACTTAGTAAAGTATTAACATTTATGGTACTAGGTATCTGCGTAATTATGTTTGTAGTAGGTATTATTAGAGCTGGTACACTAAATGCTGAAGTTGTTATTAATACATTTATGGTAGCTATATCACTAGCTGTAGCTGCAATTCCAGAAGGATTAGCGGCTGTAGTTACAATTGTTCTTTCAATTGGTGTAACTAAGATGGCTAAACATAATGCTGTTATTAGAAGATTAACTGCTGTAGAAACTTTAGGTTGTACACAAATCATATGTTCTGATAAGACTGGTACATTAACACAAAATAAGATGACAGTTGTAGATTATTATGGCGATAATCAAGAATTGTTAGCTAAAGGAATGGCTCTTTGTAGCGATGCGGAGTTAGATGAAGCTAATGAGGCTGTTGGTGAACCTACTGAATGTGCATTAGTTAATTATGCTTATAAACTTGGCTTAAATAAACATGAATTAAAGAAAGCATTTCCTCGTGTAGGTGAAGCGCCATTTGATAGTTTACGTAAGCTAATGTCTACAGTTCATGAAGATAATGAGGCTGAATATAAGTACATTCAATTTACTAAAGGGGCCTTAGAAGAAGTATTAAATATTTGTAAAGGTTATTTAGATAGTGAAGGTAAAGTTCAACCAATTACTAAAGAATTTAGAGAACAAGTATTAAATAAGAATAAAGAAATGGCTGATAATGCTCTAAGAGTATTAGGCCTAGCTTATACTACTTATAAGGATGGATTCGATGAAGCAAACTTAGAACATGATTTAATTTATGTTGGGTTTGTAGGGATGAAAGATCCAATTAGAGTCGAAGTTAAAGATGCAATTGCTAAATGTCAAATGGCTGGTATTAAAGTAATTATGATTACAGGTGACCATAAAGATACAGCAGTAGCAATTGCTAAAGAATTAGGAATAATAACTGATGCAAGTGAAGCAATTGTGGGGGCTGAACTTGATAAATATACTGATGAAGAATTAATTGATTTAGTAGAAAAGTATTCAGTTTATGTTCGTGTTCAACCTGAACATAAAGTAAGAATTGTTCAAGCTTGGAAAGCAAAAGATAAAGTTACAGCGATGACAGGTGATGGCGTTAATGATGCTCCATCAATCAAGAGTGCTGATATCGGTGTTGGTATGGGAATTACTGGTACTGATGTAACTAAGAATGTAGCTGATATGATCTTAGCAGATGACAACTTTGCTACAATCGTAGCTGCTGTAGAAGAAGGAAGAAAGATTTATTCTAATATCCGTAAAGCAATCCAATTTTTGCTTTCAAGTAACTTAAGTGAAGTAATAGCTATCTTCTTTGCTACAATGTGCGGCTTTACAATTTTAAGCCCTGTGCAAATCTTATGGATTAACTTAATTACAGATAGCTTACCTGCACTAGCACTTGGTATTGGTGAAGAAGAAAAAGATGCGATGACCAAAGCGCCTCGTCCTAAATCAGAAGGGCTATTTGCTAATGGTTTAGTAGTAGATGTAATCGTTCACGGAGTACTAGTTGCCCTAATCACAGTTGTGGCATATTTAATTGGTAGTTATTTAGAACTAGATAGATTTAGTTTTGAAACAAGTGCTAATGGTATGACAATGGCATTTATTACAATGTCACTAACTGAAGTATTCCATGCTTTTAATATGAGAAGTCAAAAAGGTAGTATCTTTACTATCAAGAAACAAAATATATTATTGTGGTTATCTGCACTTGTTGCTATAGCACTAACTTTAATAGTAGTATATGTACCATTTATTAAAGTATTATTTGGATTTGATAGTATTGCATTTAGTGAATATTTAATTTGCTTCGGACTAAGTTTATCAATTATTGTGATAGTAGAAGTAATTAAATTATTTAAGAGATTATTTAATAAGGCAAAATAGACTTCGAAGAGATATTAACCATTATATGTTATAATGGAGAAAAAGGAAGTAGATTATGAATATAATTATTAATGGAGCCGGAAAGATTGGAAGATCGGTAGCTGAACACTTATCAGGTGAAGGCCATAATATTACTGTTATTGATACTAATTCAAAAGTTATTGAAGAAGTTGTCAATGATTATGATGTTAGAGGTATATATGGTAATGGAGCAGTATTAAGCGTTTTAAAAGAAGCTGGTGCTGATAAAGCTGATTTATTAATATCAGTTACACCAAGCGATGAATTAAACGTAATGAGCTGTTTAGTTGCCAAAAAAATGGGAACAAAACAAACTATTGCTCGTGTTAGAACACCTGATTATTCTCAACAAATCTATATGATGAGAGAAGAGCTTGGTTTAAGTATGTCTGTTAACCCTGATCTTGATGCAGCTTTAGAGATAGGTAGAATACTACGTTTCCCAAGTGCAGTTAAAGTTGACTCATTTGCTAATGGTAAAGTAGATTTAATAGAAATCAAATTAGATGAGAATTCTCCACTAATTGGTAAGAGCTTACTCGATTTACATGAAAGATACCAAATTAGAGTCTTAGTTTGTGCTGTTTGTAGAGGGGATGAAGTATTTATTCCAAAAGGCGATTTTAAACTTCAAGCTAAAGATGAAGTATATATTACTGCAAGCCCTACAGAAATTACTAAGCTATTCAAAAAGTTAAATATTCTAAAAGATAAAACTCGTAATGTAATGATTATTGGTGGAAGTAGAATTGCGTATTATTTAACTGATGAATTAGAAGAATTAGGCATCAATGTTAAGATTGTAGAACGAGATGCGGCAAGATGCAACTTCTTAAGTGATAAATTATCAAATGCTTTGATAATCAATGCTGATGGAACTGATCCAAAGAGCTTGATGGAAGAAGGATTAGATAAAATGGATGCTTTAATTAGCCTAACTGGTTATGATGAAGAAAATATCATCATTGCTATGAATGGAAAAGAAAAAGGCGTTGGTACAATTATTGCTAAAGTTAATAACAATAGCTATTCTAACATCCTTGATAAAGTGGGAATTGAAAGTGTCATTACTCCTAAAGATATTACTACTAGTCATATCATTAGATATGTACGTGGTATGGAATCTAGTGAAGGTAGTGAATTTAGAACTCTTTACCGCCTAGTTGATAATAAAGTAGAAGCACTTGAATTCTATATTCCTTTTGAAACTAATTATACTAATATTCCATTAAAAGATTTAAAGACTAAAAACAATATGTTACTAGCTTGTATAATTAGGAATAACCATGTAATTATCCCTAATGGTAATGATTCAATTCAGCCATTAGATACAGTAATTATTGTTACTACAACACCAATTAAAGATGTAGAAGATATATTGAGGTAAATATGAACCATAAAATGATCTTCTACACATTAGGACAAATCCTAAAGTTAGAAGCAGCATTACTAGTTTTACCATTTGTTGTTTCACTGATATATGGGGAATTTGAAATCTTAGCATTTGTAATTCCAATTGCTATATCAGTAGGACTTGGACTTTTACTAACAATTAAAAAACCAGCACAAATTAATTTCTATGCTAAAGATGGTTTCGTAATTGTTGGCTTATCTTGGATTGTCCTATCAATTATTGGATGTTTACCATTCTTAATCAGTGGTGCCATTCCTAAGTTCTTTGATGCATTGTTTGAAACCATTTCTGGTTTCACTACAACCGGAGCAACAATTTTAGATGGAGCACGTATCGAAGGATTATCAAAAGGACTATCTTTTTGGAGATGCTTTACCCATTGGATTGGTGGTATGGGTGTACTAGTATTCGTACTAGCAATCTTACCTAATGCGGATGGAAAATCTATTCATATCTTACGTGCAGAGTCCCCTGGGCCACAGGTTGGTAAACTTGTATCAAAGATTAGAATTACAGCACGTATTTTATATTTGATTTATATTGCTATCACTATTACCGAAATTATATTTTTAGTTTGCGGAGACATGAATTTATTTGAAGCAATAGTTCATACATTCTCTACAGCTGGTACTGGTGGTTTCTCTACAAAAGCTGATAGTATTGGAGCATTTAGTGCTTATAGCCAAGTAGTAATTGGCATCTTTATGTTACTATTTGGTATGAACTTTAACTTGTTCTATTTATTATTACTTGGTAATTTTAAATCAGTTTTAAAGAATGAAGAATTAAGATGGTACTTAGGTATTGCCTTAACTGCTACAATCATCGTTACTATCAATGTATTTTATGCATATGATAGAGTTAGCCCAATTGGTGAAACAATTAGACATTCATTCTTTGCGGTATCATCAATTATGACTACAACTGGTTTTTGCACTGCTAACTTTGATTTATGGCCTACACTGTCAAAATCAGTATTAATAATACTAATGTTTATTGGATCGATGGCTGGATCAACTGGTGGTGGCTTGAAGGTAAGTAGAATTGTAATCTTGTTTAAATCATTTAAGCGAGAAATCAAAAAATTACTCCACCCAAATATCGTGGAGCCAGTAAAAGTTGATGGTAAAGGAATTGATGATGGCGTAGTAAAAGCAGTCAATAGCTATTTTGTAGCGATAATCGTAATCTTCTTACTTGCTTGCCTACTTGTATCTATTGATGGTTTTTCGATTACTACTAATATTTCTGCGGTTGCTGCTTGTTTAAATAATGTTGGACCGGGGCTTGAAATGGTTGGGCCAATTGGCAATTATAGTGCCTATTCAGTCTTTTCAAAGATTGTATTATCATTATCAATGCTAGTTGGTAGACTAGAAGTTTACCCAATCTTAATGTTATTTAATCCACGCACATATCGTTCATATTAGACATAAAAAAGCATACTATAGCTTAAGCTATGGTATGCTTTTATTTTATTTTAATTTTGCATAAATTGGATAGATTGTAACATCCTCACTTATTGCTGTATTAGCAACAGTCCAATTAATAAATTCGTATCCTTCAACTACTGGAGCAGTAGGTTCATCGGCGTTAGTTCCTGATCTAATAGCTTGAATAGAAATGATTGATCCATCCATTGATTTATAAGTAACAGTAACAGTATTTGTTTCTAGGCTAACATCTTGTTTATAGTGTAACCATAGATAAGTAATATCTGCATAATCGATTCTACCATCTTTGTTAATGTCAGATAATGCTTTTTGTTCATTGGTTAATGTACCACCAAATACATAACTTGAAACCACATCGCAATCATCTTCGTTTACAGATCCATCATAGTTTAAATCACCTAGTGCTGAATAATAGCAGAAGTATTCACCAATGATTGATCCATCGCTTGAAATAAGTGCTAATTTATATCTAGCGCTATTATCCGCATCAGTTTTTGTAAATTCAAATGTTAGGGCATCTTTATTTACTTCACCGACTTCTTCACTGTTACGGAATAGTTTGATCTTAGCTACACTATTTCCAACTAGTTCTGAACGCCAGTTTAGAACTACTTTACCATTTTGAATACCAGCTTTGAAATTAGAAATTCTTCCAAAGTAATCAAATGTATTAGCTACAACACTAACATTATTTGTAGTGCTATCTACGTAAGTAATCTTTGCAGTTAAATCTAATAATTTATTAGCTTCTAAGCCACTTAGTTTAAATGCTATTTGTTTTGAAGTAGATGGGTTAAATGAGCCAACTAAAGTAGAACCATTATAGAATTCGATAGTTTTAACTAAAGAAGTCATGCTTGTATCACCATAAACGATGCCTTCACTAGCTCCACTTAGTTGAACATATTCTAAACTATTTTCTACATTTTCTTTTAAATCAGCTCTAGCAGTAAAACTTCTTTTTGCTGCTATTTCATATGAATCAACAATTACGCCACTATATGAATAAGTATATAAACATAATTTTTCTGGAGTAACTGTGAAATACATTGCACCAGTATCACCACCTGTTCCAATCTTTGCATAACGAGGATTGTTTGTGGCATTGATAATGTTTGTAGTACCAGTAGAAGTAGAAATCATTGGAACGGTCATATAAACAGTTCCTTTAGATAAATCAGTTTGAACAGTATCATTATATAATTGCTTAGTTCTTACATATACATGGTCATCACCACATAAGAATAAGTCTACATTATATTTATCACAGAACTTACTATATTCTTCGTATCCACCCCAATCACACCAAGTTGTATCACTTGCTCTAAATGCTGGGTTATGTTTGAATACGATACAGTATTGATATTTACCATCATTCTTTCTTAAAACTTCTTCGGCCCATTTAGCACTATTATTGATATTGCCGCCTCTTTGGTCATCAATAGCAATAAATAATACATTGTTATATATAAACCAATAGTCACATAAATCACTACTTAAACCATTTTGAGGATTGTTCCAAGTGTTAAGTTCCCAATCATGAACTGCTGATTGACCAGAAGAATATCCTTCGAAAGAAGTTGAAATTTTTTGCTCATGGTTACCATTGATTTGAGCTAACATATAATTCTTTCGTAATTCAGAATTATTATATTGTTGCCAATCACTATATAAGTTTCCATATTTAATAGTATCACCAGTAGATAAGATGAAATCAATTCCACCGATTTCTTCGGTTTTACTTTCGGCGTTAGAAATTAATTTATCTAAAACTTTAATTTTACCTGATTCACTAGCTGTAGAATGTAGGTCACCATAATTTATGAAATTAAATGATCCACTAAATCCAGCAGTTTTGAATCCATGAACTTCACTAGAGTTTTGTCCATATGTGATTTTAAATATGTATTTTGTGTCAGGAATTAAATTATCAAGCTGGAATTTGAAAACATAAAATGATTCAGTCATATCTGAATATTTTGCTTGATTTGCTTCCCCTTCCACAACAACAGTGCTTTCATATGCAAAGGCTTCGTCTGTTGCCATTGTATAATGGAATATGCATGATTTTGATTTTGCATGCCAATTAAATCGCATTGATGTGGATGCATCTTCACCAGGATTTGCGTAAACTAAATCAATTTGACCAATTGTTGCTGCTTTTACATTTAATGTAAAGCACATTAGGATAATAATTGCCAAGATAGGCAACAATAATAAATATTTCTTCCTCATTATTATTCACCTCTAATATTTATTATACTAATAATGTGGCTGTTTCTCAATATTATATCTTCTTTTTACATTATTATTTTTTATGAGGTTATAAAATATAATCTTGAAAGTATGTATAAATTGGACTATAATGGTTAATAGAAAAAGGTGATAATTATGGTAAAAAGAATTTCAAAACTATTAATGGTATTTTTATTAGTAGCGCTTTGTGTAAGCTTAGCTGGCTGTAAAGATAACGAAGAGAAGAAAGCGTGGGCAGAAAAAATCACTGACCGCTATGCTAGATATATGGATGGTAGTGCTAAGACGCCTTATTCATATACTGACTTAATGCCAAAGATCATAGAAGAATTCGGTGAATCAAATTACGGATCAGTTACTAATGTAGATATTCAAGGTGCAACTGGTATTCTTTACTGGATTGATGGCAGTTATTCTACTGAACAAATAGCTAATAGAGTTAAAAAAGGACAAAAGCTAAAAGGCTTAGCAATCTCTTTTGCTTATGGCATTGCCGTTGATGCATATTATGGTGATTTAAAAGAGTGGTTATAAAAAGATGATGAATATTATTCATCATCTTTTAATTTATTTATAATAGTTGGAAACGACTGCATATAAACATTATCCATAATGTTATCTAAATCATCTAAAAAGAACATCATTTCTCCACAGTTTATTCTACCACCTGCAAGTAAGAATTTTTTAATACCTCTATATAGTGAAGTAGTTTCCGGTATTTCTTCAGGTTTTATATCCACATTATGAAATACGAAATTAAATACATTACCTTCACCAGTTGCTGTTGGAACAGTGTATCCACATTTTTTAATTCTAGAAATATTACCTTTATTCTCATCAATTATATATTTTAGTTGGGGACTAAATAACCAAGAGAATCCTCTTACAGCTACGAAGTTACGTTCAGGATAATATTTCTTAAAGAACCTAATACCTTTTTTAATGCTGTTAGCAAAGTTTTCAATAGTGTATGGATTGTGGCTTGATACATGGAATTCAATAAACCAATCATCCTTTTTAGGAAACTCGCTCCAGTTTGTTTTATCAAGTCTTACCACATCTTTTAATACAACACCATATGGGTCAACTGGGTTACCATAGAAATATTTATCATCCTCGTGATAAGTAGTAGTAAATGAATAATCATACACTCCGTTTACTCCATCAAGCTGACCATCTTTACGGATGTTTTTTGCATCTTGCATTAAGATTAATTTCTTACCATCTTTATTAATAAATCCGTGCCAAAGCACTGTATTATCAAATGGTTCTAATGTAAGGGTATCAATTGGGAATAACTCCAAGTATGCTACAATCGTATCCCATCTAATAACTCCACCAGTCTTATGAGTTCTCATCCATCGGTGAATATGATGCGCTAAATCTCTAAATTGCGGCTCTAGATATTTTTTAGGGATGCCTCTTGTTAATGCTTCCTCATATCGCCATTTAAAAGGCGCTATAATTGTAAATGTATGAAGAATATAATCTTCTAAAGCATAAGAAGATACTTTCGCATATATTTGATTAGCTGTAGAATAAAAAGCGATATATGAGATGTATTTATAATAATAACATGCTAGTTTTGCTTCATAATTAGAATTAATTAAGTCTAAACATTTATGAAGATCAAATTTTACATCATCTTCAATCTTTAATATAGTTAAATCATAATCAAGCTCTTCATGAGTCATAAACTCATCGGGAGCTTCTTTTAAATATGCAATAAATTCTTCATACTTATCTAAATATTTTTTTGGAAGATTTTCAAGACCAAGAAGAGCTAATAAGTATTCTTGATTAATTTCATTTAAGATTTTCATACATTACCTTTAATAGTGTTCCTGTTTTATCTGCATTATATTCCCAGTACATGATACCAGCCATATTGTGGCTTTTAATATAGTCGCATTTTTCTTTTACGCTACGGGGATCATCATATGTAACATAATGATTCTTATTTAAAATAATAATTGGTGCGTGGGCCTCCTCAATCCATTCAAATTTAACGGAAGGGTCATTTGTAAGTTCTGCTTCAATTTTCCAATATGGATAATGGCCACGAGGGATATCGTTTTTATCTAGAGTAAACACTTTACCATAAGTTGCGGAACCCATGATGATTTTTTCATAAGGCATGCCAGCATTATGGTAATTGATGATGGCTTCATTACCTGATACTTGTGGGTCACTAGCTTCTTTAAATAAATTAGTATGGTGACGATATGCACCATCTTGAGAATGACCTAAATCATATGTCATGATATTTAGATAATTAATAAATGGTTCTATTTCTTTAATCTCAATATCTTGAACACATTTAAGTCCGGCCCCTACAGCTACACTTATAATTAATCCTGGCTTGATATTATCTAATGAAGATCTTAATTCTTTAATGAAAAATGTAAAGTTTGGTGTATCATCTTGACAAAAAGCAATTCCTGCTGCTCCACTGTTAGGATATTCCCAATCTAGATCAATCCCGTCAATTCCAGTTTTCTTTACAAACTCCACAATAGAATGAATAAATTTATATCTAGTAGTGCTTGTTGTTACAGCTTGGCTAAAGCCATCAGCACCCCAACCACCAATTGATAGAACAACTTTACGTTTATCGTTTTTTAGAGCTAATATTTGATCTAAATGGAATAAGCGTGATGTATCAAGAGTATGATCATCATTTACTTTTCCAAATGAATAATTGACAATATCAACCATTTCCATATTATCTAGATTAAATGGGACACTAGGATCACGATCATAAATATATGCACAAACTAACTTTTTCATATTTAATCTCCTTAATCTGTTTTAATTATACACTATTTATTCTTTTTTAAATAAATTATGCTATAATTTATTTAATATAATAGTAGGAGAAAAGATTATGAATAATTGGAATTTAACTTATTTATTTAAAAATGATGAAGCTTGGGAAAAAGAGTTTGAAACTGTTAAAGAATTATTTAATAAGCTGCTTTCGTTTAAAGGAAAACTTGCAGATGAAGCATCTTTTTGCCAGTTTAAAAAGTTAGAAATTGAATTTGAAGAAAGATTTGAAAAGATTTATCAATATGCATCTTTAAAGAGTGATTTAAATAAGAAGGATGTGGCAAATGCAGCATCCTACGCCAAGGTAATGAATTTTTATGCAGAGGTTGCATCGGGCTTATCATTTGAAGAACCAGAATTATTAGCAATTGGTAAGGATAAACTAATGCATTTTGTAGATAGGAATAAAGAATTGGAAGAAATCAGATTTGGGCTAGATAAGCTATTTAGACAACAAGACCATATCTTAGATTCAAAAAGCGAACAGCTTCTAGCTAGATTGATGCCAGTTACATCAAATGCAAGAGAACTATATAGTGCTCTAGCAGTAGCTGATGCTACTCCTAAAACAATTACACTTAAAAATGGAGAAAGTGTAACAGTTACACAAGGTAACTGGACAACTCTAGAAGAACAAGCTGATAATGATGAAGATCGTAAAGCAATATTTGAAGCAATCTTTTCTAAATATGAAGATTTAAAAACTACTTTTGCTACTATTTATAATCAAATTATTAATACTAATAAAGCTAATGTAGCTAATAGAAATTATGATTCTATTCTAGATAGTTACTTATATCATAATGCTATCCCTACAAGTGTGTTTAAGACTTTAGTAAAAGTGGCTAGTGAAAACAATGCTTCACTTAAAAAATATATAGCATTAAGACAAAAATATTTAGGATTAAAAGAATATCATACATATAATCGTTTTATGAACTTGGCTACTTCTAATAAGAAATATAGTTATGAAGAAGCAAAAGAATTATTCTTTGATTCAATTAAAGTATTTCCAAAAGATTTCCAAAATAAAGCTCATTTAGCTTTAGAAGAAGGATTTGTGGACGTATATGAAAAAGAAGGGAAGAGAAGTGGCGCATATTCTAGTAGTGTAGTTAATAGTAGACCATTTATATTATTAAACTATACGGATGCACTTGATGATGTATTCACAGTTGCTCATGAATCAGGTCACTCAATTCATTCACTATATGCAGCAGAAGCACAGCCTGCTAGCTTACAAGATTATACGATATTTGTGGCTGAAATTGCTTCCACATTCAACGAACATAGATTGCTTGATTATTTAATTGAATCAGGTAAGGCTAGCAAAGAAGAAAAGATTATTCTTCTCCAAAAAGCAATTGATTCAATTGTATCTACGTTCTATCGCCAAACATTATTTGCGGATTATGAATATAGAGCAAATGAGATCGCGACAAGTGGTGGAGTAATCAATCATGAAGTATTATCTAATATAATGATTGATTTATATAAACAATATTATGGTATTGATATTACTAAAGAAGTTTATAAAAAATATGTATGGTGTTATATTCCTCACCTATTCTATACACCATTCTATGTTTACCAATATGCCACATCATTCTCAGCTTCACTAAAACTATATCAAAGTGTTAAAAATGGTGGAGCTAAAGAATTTGATAATTACATTAGTTTATTAAAAGCTGGTGGATCTGATTATCCAGTAAAAGAAGCACTAGCTGCTGGTGTAGATTTTACTAATGAAGAAACATTTATGGCAGTAGTAACAAGAATGGATGAATTAGTAGATCAATTAGAAAAAGTATTAGCTGAGTAGCTTTAAGCAACTTTTGTTTAGGGGAATAATTTGTTATAATCTATATATAATAAGAAAGAGAAAAATATGAAGAATTTAAAGATTTGTCTCATATCTTTAGGATGTGAAAAGAACTTAGTTGATAGTGAAATAATCCTAGGGATGTTTAATGAATATGGATATATCATTACTCCTGATAAAAACAAAGCCGATGTGATTATTGTTAATACATGCGGATTTATTGAGGATGCAAAAAAAGAAGCAATTGATACAATTCTTGATTGCCTTGATTATCAAAAATTAGGAACAAAAGTAATTGTGGTAGGTTGCCTTGTTCAAAGGTATTATGATGATTTGGTAAAAGAAATCCCCGAAGTTGATCTATATGTAAGGATTAAAGATTACTTACACTTAGGTGAAAAGATAGAAGCCATTCTAGGTGATAAAATAATTAAAAAAGGAATGTGTTTTAATCCATTAAACAGATTAGTATCAACTCCAGCTCATATGGCGTATGTTAGGATATCTGAAGGCTGTAACAACAGGTGCACATATTGTGCAATACCTTTAATTAGAGGATCATTTGTAAGTAGACCTAAAGATGATATTTTAACAGAAATCAAGATGTTAATTAGTGAAGGAAGACGCGAAATTTGTTTAATTAGTCAAGATGTTACTAATTATGGATATGATTTAAAAGATATAAATCTAGCTAAATTATTAGGTGAAATTACTAAACTTGATGGTGATTTTAAGGTAAGACTTTTATATTTATATCCAGATGAAATAACTGACGACTTAATTTATATGATTAAAGAAAATGATAAAATAATGCCATATTTTGATATTCCTCTTCAAAGTGCATCTAATAAAATATTAAAAGATATGCATCGTAGAGGTACCAAAGAATATGTATTAACCCTCATAAATAAGATTAGAAATCTAATTCCTAATGCTATATTTAGAACTACGATGATTGTCGGTTTTCCTGGGGAAAGTGATGATGACTTTAGAGAAACGCTAGAGTTTATTAAGGAGGCTAGATTTAATCATCTTGGTGCATTTAAGTATTCGCCTGAAGATGATACTGTTGCTGCTAGTATGGATAATCAAGTAGATGAAGATATTAAAACTAAACGCTATAATGAGTTGATGGAAACCCAGAAAATGATATCATATGAAGCTAATAAATCATTTATAGGTAGGAAATATTCGGTTATTATAGAAGGCTATAATGAAGATAATAATGCTTATTTTGGCCGCTCATACTTCTTAGCACCGGATGATATCGATGGGGAAATCTATATTGAATCAGATAAGGAGTTAGAAATATCTAAAGAATACTTAGTAGAAATTACTGATGCTAGTTTTTATGATTTATTTGGGAAGGTAGTAAGTGTATAAATATTTATTAATTGATTGTGATGATACAATTCTAGATTTTGGTAAAAGTGAAAGAGTCTCTATTGCCTTAATCATGGATAAATATGGTGTTAAGCCAACTTCTGAAATAGTAGAAGAATATGTAGCGCTAAACGAAGGATATTGGCGAAAGTTTGAAAAAGGATTAATTAGTAAAGAATTGTTATTAGAACTTAGGTTTAAAGAGTTTTTCCAAAAATATGGTATAGATGTAGATGGGAAAAAGATTAATCAAGAATATTTAGATACGCTTACTTATAATGTATTTGTAATTGATGGCATTGAAGATGTTTTAAAATATTTAAAAGACAAGGGTTATAAATTATACATTATTACTAATGGTGTAAAGAAGACCCAAGTGTCTAGATGGAATAAGACTAATCTAATGCAATATTTTGATGGCGCATTTATATCGGAAGATATAGGCTATTTTAAACCGCAAAAAGAATATTTCGATTATGTAATAAAAGAAATTGGTGATAATGATTTAACTAATTATTTAGTAATTGGTGATAGTATATCATCAGATATAATGGGTGGAATAAATTATAAAATTGACGTTGCTTGGTTTAATCCAAAGAATAAACTTAGCGATGTGAAAGTTAATTATGAATTTAATAGTTTAGATGATTATTATAAATATTTATAAGGAGTAGAATATGAAAATAGTTGGACTTCAATTCAATTTTTATACAAAGAGAATGGATACATTAAGAGAAGATGTAGCTTTGTTTAGTGAAGCAGGCAAACTGTTCTTTAAAGAACCATTACGCGTTACTAACTTTGATTCTTCAAAACCAGCTGAATTACCACGCATTATTGGGGAACCAAAAATGGGGTTTATGTTTACTTGCTCAATGCAAAACTTACAAATAATGTATAACAACATCCCAGCAGAGATTGATGATTCATTTGTGCTTGATACTTTATCGAATATTGTAGAGAAAATGGGATCATTCTTAGAAAACTATATTGATAGTCCTTATAACTTTGTAGGGTTAACACTACATATTGAAGTGAAACAAAATGAATTAGGTGAAAACCCATTACTTCATATGATTAAGAAGATGCCAAGTTATGATACAAAAACAGTTATTGATAACATGACTAGCAAAGTGGCATTTATTGAACCTCCTTATTTTGTTAATTTTGGTATGCATAATGAGCATAAAATGCGCATTAGTGCTCCTGATAAGTTTAGTAAACCAACATCAATTGAAGTTGGGGAAGATTTACTTGTTGTAGATTTTGATGTAAATGACAAATATGCATTTTTTAATGATCCATCATATAAACCTTGTGTAGAAGAAGCTACAAGATTAGTTGATAATGTTATTAGGTTTTATAATGAAGAAATGCTTGAATTTATTAAAGGAGGAAAGATTGATCATTTCTTTTTAGGTAAATAAATGAGTAAATATACATTTCCAGAAAGTCTTCCTTTATTTAAAAAAGCACAAGAGTTTGCTTATGAATGTTTGATTAATACTAAAGTAGATGTAGATGATATGAGCGAAGTAGCTAAGTGGTACAGATACGAACATTCTTTGAGAGTTGCTAACTTTGGAAAGATGTTAGTAGATGATGCATTAAAGCGTGGAATGAATGTAGATGAATTTACAGTTAGAATGGCATGTATATTACATGACATTGGTAAATTTGAAGCATTCTTAATTCCTAATGAATCGCACGGACTAGTTGGTGCTAAAATGGCTAGACCATTTTTAAAAAGCATTGGTATTGATGATAAAACAACTGAAGATATTTGTTGGTGTATTACTTGTCACTCCGGTGAATATGACCAATACGATTATGAAGATATAATCGAAGCTCATTTCACTGAAGAAGCCGATGATATTGATCGTTATGGAATGTTAAGAGTATTAGCTAAAATTGGTGATTGGAAAGAGGCATCAAAAGATTATCTAGAAGTAATTGATAAAATTGATAAATATATTGCAAGGCTTCGTCACCATAAAAAGAATATAAAGTGTGCTTCGCCTAAGGCAGATAAGATTATTCGTAAAGAAATCAATTTACAAATTGAAGCATTTTATGGATATCGTAAGCAAATGGCAGCAACAACAGATGCGGATGGTAAAAATGTCAAAAGCAAACATTGCGATTAGCGCGTGCCTACTTGGTCATAATTGTAGGTATGATGGGAAAGCTAAATATTATCCTAAAGTAGAATTACTAAAAGATAAATATAATCTTATCCCTATTTGTCCTGAAGTTTTAGGAGGGCTTCCTACACCAAGAGTGGCTTCAGAAATTGTAAGTAACAAGGTACTAAGAGAAGATGGACTAGATAATACATTATATTTTAATGAAGGTGCTAAAAGGGCTTTAGCGATTTATAAAGAGAATAATTGTATATTTGCTATTTTGAAAGAATCTTCACCTAGTTGTGGATCAAATTTAGTTCATGATGGATCATTCAGTGGTAAAAAAATAAAAGGAATTGGATTTACTGCTAGACAATTTATGCAAGAAGGGATTACAATTTATACAGAAGAAGATATTGATATGCTATTAGAGGAGGATAAAAATGAGTAAATATATAAAATTGATGATCATATGTTTATTAGCATTAGTTTGTTTTATAATTGTTGGTTGTGAAGAAGATAAGCCACAAGAAAGCACTATACCTCCAACATCAATTGAAGTATATACTGATAAAGTTAGAACTAATAATACTTATTATTATGGAGAAGAAATCCAACTTGCTGTGGATGTGGAACCATATGATGCAAGTTACGATGTAAATTGGAAAAGTAGTGATTCAAATATAGCTAGAGTAGATGCTAATGGACTTGTTAGAATTGTAGGTAGTGGTGATTTTACAATCACAGCTACATCTAAGCTAGATTCATCAGTTAGTGCTACTTGGTCAAAAAAAGGATATGATAATCGTAGCGATTTAGCTAATATCAATGAAACTAAAACATATTTAGATTATTTATTCCCAGATGGTTATGAAGTTAAAGGCGTAATTAGCTTACCTTCATCATATGCTTCATGTACAATTACATGGAGTTCATCTAATCCTCAAGTCTTTTCTGTAAATGGTTTATATAACCGTCAAGAAGAAGATGTAAAAGTAACACTTACAGCTAAGATTAGTTTTGGTAGAACTATTGATACTTGGACAAAAGAAATAACAGTCGGTAATATCAATGATATCCAAATGAAGACTCTAACTCCTGGTAAGATAGTTATGATGTATGCATATCACGGAATGCACACATATACTCCTTATGAATTACAATATGTAGATATAATCAATCATGCATTTGCATTGATTAATAAAAATACATTTAAAGTAGATACAACTGATATTGATAGAACTGCTTCTGATATCACAAGAGCTCATAGTTATGGTATTAGAGTATGTATGTCAATCGGTGGATGGGGTGCTGATGGCTTTAGTCAATCATGTGCAAGTGAAGAAACTAGAGCAACATTTATTGCATCAATCATCGAAGCAGTTCAAAAGTATGGCTATGATGGTGTTGACCTTGATTGGGAATACCCAACAAGTGGTCAATCAGCTGGTATTGCTTATACATCAAAAGATAAAGCAAATTTCACTGCTTTATGTAAAGAATTAAGAGCTGCTTTAAATGAAATCAATCCAAAGTTATTATTAACAGCAGCAGTTGCTAGTGGTACTAGATATTATGATGTTAAGAATGTTGATCAGTATTTAAATTATTGGAATCTAATGACTTATGACTTTTCAAGTAAAACTAGTGGATCAAAAGCAAGATACGATGAAGGATTAACTGATACAACTTCTTCAGTAGAAGCTTACATTTCCGCTGGTGCTACAGCTAAAAAGATAATCGTTGGTATTACTTTTAGAGCAACTAAGTTTACAGTTAGTGAACTAGGCTCTAAATATGGTATCGGTCAAACTATGACATCTAATAGAGAAGATATTGATTATAAAGATGTTGTTAAGTCATATTTAAATAATTCAGGTTACAAACTATATTATGATACTACTGATGCAATGGCAGTTTTATATACACCTAATAAAGTAGATGGTGAATATATTGTTTTATCATTTGAAAATGATCGTGCATTAATTGCTAGAGCTTCACTAATTAGAGATAAGGGAATCGGTGGTATTATGGCATGGGATTTAAGCATGGATTCTACAAACAACGAGATGTTAAAGATGGTTGTAGAGGCTGTTAAATAGATAAAAAAAAGATGCAATAATTAATTTATTGCATCTTTTAAATTTGCAAGCATTTTCATGAAAATTTCTTTTTCATGAAACCATTTTCATATTTTTTTCTTAACCATATTTGGTAAAATATATGTGTAACTAAATAATTCCAATATATACCTTTATATAGTGGCAAAGGCGTTTCTACCGTGTAGCCGTAAAACACGACTATTGGAATAACTGGATATTAATAATACTAATTTTTAGGGATTAATTAATATCATATTTTGTTATTCTTGTTTTTAGCGGTAGAGAAATCTATCGCTTTTTTGTTTTTGGGAAGGATTTATGAAAGAATTAGAAGAAAGAATTTTAAAAGATGGAATAATTCTTGATGGCGATATTTTAAAAGTTGGTAGTTTTCTTAATCAACAAATTGATACGAAACTATTAAAAAATATGGCTAAAGAGACGAAAAGGTTATTTCCTGAAGAGGTAACTAAAGTCTTAACAATTGAAGCATCAGGCTTACCTTTTGCTACGGCAATCGGAATGGAGTTTGATTGCCCAGTTGTGTTTGCCAAAAAGAGTAAAACATCTAACGTATCAGGTGAAGTAGTAACTGCTATTGTAGATTCTTACACTCACGGGACTACTAATACCATTTATATTACTAAAGACTATATCACAAAAGATGATAAAGTATTAATTGCGGATGATTTCTTAGCTAAGGGTAATGCCTTAGAAGGTTTAATTGAAATCGTTAAGAAATGTGAAGGGAGTATTGTTGGGGCCGTCATCGAGATTGAAAAGGTTTATCAAGAAGGTGGCGACAGAATTAGAAAACAAGGTTTTCGTGTGGAAAGCTTAGCTTCAATTTTAGAAATGAAAGAAAACAAAATTATCTTTAAGTAATGGAGGTTAAAAAGAGGTAATGAAAAAGTTTTTTAAGTTAGTTTTAGTTTTAGTAATGTGTGTATGTACAGTGTTTGCATTAACTGCTTGTCAAAGCAATAAATTCAAAGTTGGTCTAATCTGCTTACATGATGAATCATCAACTTATGATAACAACTTTATTGAATCTATGTATCGTGCATTAGAAGAATGCGGTCTTAAGAAGAGCCAATTAGAATTAGTTACTGGTGTTCCTGAAGGAAATGAATGCTATGAAAAGGCTGTAGAACTTGCTGCTACTTGTAAAGTTGTATTTGCTGACTCATTTGGTCACGAAGACTTTATGATTCAAGCTGCTAAAGAAAAACCAGAAGTTATGTTCTGCCATGCAACTGGTACAAAAGCTCATACTGAAAAATTAGATAATTACTTCAATGCTTTCGCAGCAATTTATGAAGGTAGATATTTAGCAGGCGTTGCTGCTGGTTTGAAATTACAAGAATTATTAGCTGCTAACCCTACAGCTGATCCAAAGATCGGTTATGTTGCTGCATTCCCATACGCAGAAGTTATTTCTGGTTATACTTCATTCTATTTAGGCGTTCGTTCAATCGTACCTCTAGCAACAATGGAAGTTACTTATACTAACTCTTGGTATGATTTCAACGCTGAAAAAGCTGCTGCTCAAAAATTAATCGATAGACATTGTTTATTAATTTCTCAACATGCTGACTCATATGGTGCTCCTGAAGCTTGTGAAGCTGCTGGTGTTCCAAATGTAACATATAACGGAACTACAGAAGGCAAATGCCCTAATACATATGTTGTATCTAGCAAGATTGACTGGACTCCATATTATGTTAAGATGATCAAAGCTGCTATGAATGGTGAAAAAGTATCTGAAAAAGATTATACTGGAACAATCGCAACTGGTTCAGTTAAATTAGATGCTCCAGGAGCAAAAGCTGCAGTAAGCACTACTCAAGCTAAACTTGATGAAGTAAAAGCTAAACTTCAATCTGGTGAATTACATGTATTTGATACATCTACATTTACTGTATCTACAAGAGGCAATGGAACTACTACATTCTATAACTTCAATGCTACAGTTGATCCAGTAACTCATAAAGTTACATCTTATTTAGCAGATGTTGATTCTGATCCAGCATATGCTGGTGATACAGAAGCAATCCATGATGGATACTTCCATGAATCAGAATATCGTAGTGCTCCATACTTCGATTTAATTATCGATGGCGTTGTACTAATTGATGAATTAAAATAATTTAGATAAAAAGGTATATAAAAATAAATAAGGCGGAAATCTTTTTCCGCCTTATCTTGTTTAAATAAAGGAGGGCCTTGATATGGAAAAGAAAGCAATGGTCGAACTAAAAAACATTTCCAAACAATTTAATGGTAAAATTGCCAACGCTAATGTAAATATTACATTATATCAAGGCGAAATTCTTTCGATTTTGGGAGAAAATGGTAGTGGTAAAACTACACTTATGAACGTATTATCGGGTATTTATCAACCTGATACAGGTGAAATTTATATTAATGGTGAACAAGTAAGCATCCATTCGCCTAAGGATGCTATCGATCTTGGTATCGGTATGGTGCACCAGCATTTTAAACTTGTAGATATATTTACAGGTACAGAAAATATTATTCTTGGTTTAAAAGAAAAAGCATCATTAAAAGAAGCAACTAGAAAAGCACTAGATATTGCTTCTCGTTATGGCTTTGATGTTAATTTAAATAAGAAAATTCATGATATGTCTGTTTCGGAAAAGCAAACAGTAGAGATCATTAAAGTATTATATCGTAATGCTGATATTTTAATCTTAGATGAGCCTACAGCAGTGCTTACTCCTCAAGAGACAGATAAATTATTCAATATATTACGTCATATGCGTGATGATGGAAAATCAATCATTATTATTACGCATAAATTAAATGAAGTTATGTCGCTTTCTGATCGTGTTTCGATTTTAAGAAAAGGGGAATATATCACTACTCTTAACACAAGCGAGACTAATGAAAGAGAATTAACTGAATATATGGTCGGTAAAAAAGTTGATTTAAAACTTGAACGTTTGCGTATTAAAGCAAGTAGTCCTACTCTAGAAGTAAGGGGACTAAATGTATTAAAAGATGATGGGACTATTGCTATTGAAAACCTTGATTTCTTTTTGCGTGGCGGTCAAATTTTAGGCGTAGCTGGTATTGCTGGTTGTGGACAAAAAGAATTGTGTGAAGCAATAGTAGGGCTTCGCCCTTATAAAGGTGTTATTACCCATCGTGGTGAATCGATTGTAGGGTATAGTAGAGAACATATTAAAGACTTAGGCATAATTATGAGTTTTATTCCTGAAGACCGCTTAGGTTTAGGTCTTGCTCCTCATCTATCAATCACTGATAATTTATTACTTAAAACTTATAAAAACAATAAAGGTATATTAGTAGATCGTGCAAGCGCTAGAAAAGAAGCCGAGGAATTAATCAAAAGATACAATGTAGTAACACCAGGAACCGAAACACCAGTTAAAAATTTAAGTGGTGGAAATGTCCAAAAGATTTTACTTGGGCGTGAAATTGGTTCTAACCCGAATGTATTAATCACAGCATATCCGGTTAGAGGCTTAGATATTAACTCATCATATATGGTATATGATGTAATTAATTCAGAAAAAGAAAAATATACTGCTATTTTATTTATCGGCGAAGACTTAGATGTTTTAATGACTTTCTGCGATAAGATCATGGTTTTATATGAAGGTAGATGTATGGGCGTAGTTCATACAAAAGATACAACTAAAGAAGAAATAGGATTAATGATGACTGGTGGAAAGAACTTGTTGAAAGAAGAACCAGACAAAAATTGGGGAATTGCCTCAGATAGCTATTTAACAGAAAAACAATGGCGTAAATTAATCAAAGATGTAAAGGGTGGTAAATAATATGGAAAACACTGATACATTAAAAAATAAACGTCATCATAAAGAATTGTTTTCCATTATTAGGAGAAATGATTTACCTAAATGGAAAGCTAACTTAATTCGTGTAATTGCAATTCTTGCTTCATTCTTATTTGCGATGATTCTTTCAAGTTTAATCATCAAAGAAAACATCTTTAGCGTTATTGGCACATTATTTACTGGTGCATTTATTAACCCTTGGAAGCTGCTTCGTGATACAGCAATACTACTTGCATTTGGTATTGCTATACTACCTCCTTTCAAAATGAAATATTGGAACATGGGAGCAAATGGTCAAGTTTTGATTGGAGCATTAATGAGTGTTATTCTGATGTTTTATTTAGGAACGTGGGCATCGCAAAGTGGACTTAATAATTTCTTGTTAATCGCTTTAATGTTTGTAGTAAGTGTAGCATCAAGTATTATCTTTGCCGTCATCCCCGCAATATTTAAAGTGTTCTTTAAAACAAATGAGACTTTGTTTACTTTAATGACTAACTATATAGCAGCAGGGCTTGTAAGCTATGTTAATTATTCCTTAGCAAAAGGTAAGCAAGAAGCTCCTGGAATCATCAATGCTTCATCAAAAGCTGGTTGGTTACCACCAGTATTTAACCAATACTTTTTACCAATTTTAGTTGTAATTTTAATTACATTCTTTATTTGGTTTTATATGTCTAAGACTAAACATGGTTATGAAGTAAATGTTGTGGGCGATAGCATTAATACTGCTAAATATGTAGGAATGAATACAAAATGGATAATTATAAGAACCCTAATATTATCTGGAGCTATGTGTGGAATTATAGGATTTTTATATACTTCAGCTATCAACTATTCAGTTAGTCCTAATACTTGTGGATCTTTAGGATTTACTGGAATACTAGTAGCTTGGTTATCAAACTTTAATCCATTTGTTATGGCACTTGTATCATTCTTCTTAGCTTTCTTAACAAATGGTACATCAAAAGTATCAAGTGTATTTAGGCTGGGTTCAAACGATTTATCAAATGTTTTGATAGGTATTATATTCTTCTCAATCTTACTCAGTGAATTCTTTATTCGCTATCATTTTAAGATTAATTTAGATTTCTTTAGGAAGAATAACAAGAAAGAGGAGGAAAAATAGTAATGCTTACTAGTTTCATTGTTCTTTCAATTTCAATGGGTGTTGTATATCTATTCGGCTGTACTGGCGAAATAGTTATTGAAAAAGGCGGAAACCTAAATCTAGGTATTCCTGGTATTATGAGCTTAGGCGCTCTTGGCGGAGTAATTGGAAGTAGAATCTATTTTGCTTTATTTGGTGTAGATAGTGTAGTAGGTGTTGTCTTATTAATCATGATAATACTATTTTCTATCATATTTGCTGTTATAGGGGGGCTCATTTATGCTACTTTAACGGTAACATTTCAAGCCAACCAAAATGTAACTGGATTAGTACTTACAATGTTTGGCGTTGGCTTTATGCGTTTTGTAGGTTCTAAAATAGGTAACGATAATCTTACACTTGCTAGTAGAAATGTTGGTGCTATTTTTCCAAACGCATCAAATTTAGGTTGGTTTGGGGAAATATTCTTGTCATATAGTTTCTTAACATATTTATCAATTGCCCTAGCAGTTCTTGCAGGCTTGTTTTTAAATAAGACAAGAAAAGGCCTATTCTTAAGAGCAATTGGTGAGTCACCTCAAACTGCTGATAGCCAAGGCGTAAATGTCCTTTTATATAAATATTTAGCAATTATTGCTGGATCTGCTATAGCAGGACTTGGTGGGGCTTACTATGTATTTAATGTCAGTGGTGGGACTACTTTTGTAGAAGCGACAATTGAGGCGTTCGGCTGGTTAGCAGTGGCTTTAGTTATATTTTCTATGTGGAAGCCGGTATATGGCATTTTTGGATCAATCATTTTTGGTGCTTTATCAATTTTGCCAATTTACCTAAATATTCCTGTCATTCAAAAAAAATTATTTGCAATTTTACCATATGTAATTACAGTAATCGTTTTGGTTGTTACTTCGATTTTAGATGCTAAGAATTCGCAACCACCGAAAGCACTTGGTGTAAATTATTACAGAGAGGATCGATAAATATGGATAATGTTAGACCAGAATCATTAAAACGAATTGTCAGTAGTGAACAAGCAAAGGCGTTCGTAGAAGAAAGCGTAAAAGAATTAAAAGCGCAAATTGGCAACAATAAAGTGCTACTTGCTTTATCAGGTGGTGTAGATTCAAGCGTAACAGCAGCTCTACTTATAAAAGCCATTGGTAAAAACTTAGTTTGCGTGCATGTAAATCATGGCTTGCTTAGAAAAGATGAAAGTAAACAAGTTATTAAAACATTTCAAGATGAATTAGGTGCTACACTAATTTATGTAGATGCTGTTGATAGATTCTTAGATAAACTTGCTGGAGTTGCTGATCCTGAAGCAAAACGTAAAGTTATAGGAAAAGAATTCATCGATGTGTTTGCAGAAGAAGCTAGAAAACTAGACGATATTAAATTCTTGGCTCAAGGAACAATTTATCCTGATATTTTAGAATCTCATGGAATTAAAGCACATCATAATGTTGGTGGACTTCCTGAAGATTTACATTTTGAACTTGTAGAACCTGTTAAATTCTTATACAAAGATGAAGTAAGACTTGTTGGTCTTGCTTTAGGCTTAAAACCAGAAATGGTTTATAGACAACCGTTCCCAGGCCCAGGACTTGGTGTAAGATGCCCTGGAGCTATCACTAGAGATAGACTAGAATTAGTTCGTGAAAGCGATGCTATCTTAAGAGAAGAATTTGCTAAATGTGGCCTAGCTAAAAAAGTATGGCAATATTTCACAATCGTTCCTGATTATCGTTCAACTGGTATTAACAATAACCAAAGAACTTATGAATACTTTGTAGTCATTAGAGCAGTCAACTCAGTTGATGCTACTAGCGCTACAGTAGAAGAAATACCTTATGATATTCTATTTAAGATTCGCGACCGTATCTTAAATGAAGTAAAAGGCGTAAATAGAGTATTAGTAGATATTACACCAAAACCAACTGGTACTATTGAATGGGAATAAACAATATTCACTCTCTAGATTTATTGTTATTAAATAAAGATCATCCTTTTTGGCAAAAAGCAATTGATTTTGCAAACAACAGTTCTTGGAGTGCAGGGCCATTTCTAGCAAATAAGATGAAAGCTAAGGATTTCCTTGAGTGGGAACGAGTAGTTGTTGCAACGATTGATAATGAAATAGTTGGATATTGTACATTTACTAAAGATGATGAATTGCCAGTAGAGCATAATCTATCACCATTTATTGGATTCGTGTTTGTAGATGAGCAACACCGTGGGCATCGTATCTCAGAAAAAATGATTGATTCAGCAAGTACTTATGCGAAGTTACTTGGCTTTAAAAACATTTATCTTATGAGTAGCGAAAAAGGATTATATGAAAAATATGGCTTTATAAAAATAGGCGATTATAAAACAATATTTGAAACAGTTGATCAGTTATTTTATAAATCAATATAGATAAAAGCAACTAGTAATTATACTAGTTGCTTTTATATGTTATAATGAATAAGAAATCGGAATATAGTTCAGCTTGGTAGAACGCTAGCTTCGGGAGTTAGAGGTCATGAGTTCGAATCTCATTATTCCGACCATTGTATTAAATAAGTCCATTTCTATTTGAAATGGACTTTTATTTTATATTATTTTGATAATTTCTTTAGTACTGCTGATTTACCAAATAAGAATACGCTATCTTCTTCAGCAAATACATAATCTGGATCAGGAACAATAATTCCGTTATCTCCTCTAACTGCCATAACATTTAAGTTGTACTTTGATCTAATGTTAGATTCTTTTAGAGGTTTACCTACCCATTCACTACGTACTTTCATTTCAAATACGCTATACTCATCAGAAATTACAAATGCATCCAATACATTATCTGCAATGCACATTTGGGCAACTTTTGAAGCTATATCTTTTTCTGGATAAATTGATTCATTAGCTCCAGCCATAATTAAGAACTTTGATTGAAGTGTATTAGTTGCCTTTGCAATGATGTATTTAGCACCCATTAATTTAAGTTTTGATGTAATTTCAAGTGAAGTTTGTAAGTCACTACCAACTGATACAACACATACATCAAATGTTTTAACGCCTAAATCTTTTAGCGCAGCATCTTTAGTACAATCTGCTACATATGCGTTTTCAAAATCTTCTGATAAAACATTGATTAATTCTTTGTCTGTATCTACTACGCATACATCAGCTTTTAAATCTTGTAGGCGATATGCTAAGTGTTTACCAAATTCGCCCATACCAATAATTAATATAGTTTTCATTATCCTACCAATACCTTTCCTTCAGCTTTTTCTACAATCGTATCATTTCTATCTTTTAGAAGTAAATCAAATAAGGTTAGAGCTCCAAGTCGTCCTATATACATTAATACAATAATTATGATTTTTGTGGCTACAGTGCAAGTGCCTGTGACACCAAGTGATAATCCTACAGTTCCAATAGCAGATACTACTTCAAATAGTATTTCCATTAACGTGTAGTTTTCATAAGAACCGATGATTAATGTAGCGACCATAATTATTGATAAATATGCAACTAAAAGTGATAAAGACTGCTTGATTAATTTTTCATTTATTCGACGTTTAAACATTACTACGTTTTCTTGTCCACGGGCAGATGAAATTAAAGTGGCAAATATTATAACAATTGTTGTTACTTTAACACCACCGGCAGTAGAACCAGAATTACCGCCAATTAACATTAATACTGTAGTTAGAAGCTGGCCACTAGCGGTCATAGAATTTAAATCTACACTATTAAAACCTGCAGTTCTTGGGGTTACCGACATAAACAACGCATTTACTATCTTATCTAAAAGTGGCATATTTGCGAATGCCGCATTAGTTCCAACTCTTGTAAATTCAAAAACAAAGAATAATATCGCTGGTATTAAAATCAATATACCATTAGCTACAATTACAATCTTTGTATGTACTTGAAATTTACTCCATTTAAATCTTGAATCAATCACATCACTCCAAACGATAAATCCTGATCCACCAATTATAATTAATCCCATTAAGGTAAATAATAAACCATAATTAGAAGAGAAGTTGACTAGTGATACTGGATCGGTTACTCCATTTGCTCCACCAAATACATCAAATCCGGCATTACAAAATGCAGATATTGAATGGAATATTGCATAGTACCAAGTTTTATCTGGATGACTATCTTTAATACTTAAATAGATTAATAAAGCTCCAATTCCTTCAAATACAAGTGTACCTAAGACAATTCTTCTAATTAGTTTAGTTGTACCAGATATATTATATGATCCAGCTGATTGCATTATGACAGTACGATTATATAAACCTATGTTTTTCTTTACTAACATAAATAGTAAAGTGATGATTGTCATGAAGCCTAAACCACCAATTTGGATGGCTATCATTATGACTATTTGACCAAACAGTGTCCAATGTGCTGCTGTATCAAAAGCAATTAAACCAGTTACACAAGTTGCACTGGTTGCTGTTAAGATAGCATCTATAATACTAGTATGCCCTTCACGGCTTGCAGCTGGTAACAATAGTAAAATTGTTGCTATTAATATAGTGGTGAAATAGCCTAGTGAAAGCAAGCTTACCACAGGTATATTTTTACGGCGTGTTAAACCCATTTCATCACCTCTTTCTATCTATTTAATTATAACATAACTATTTATTTTATTCAAAAAAATCAGAAAATTGTATTAGTACAAATGTATGATATTTTTTTTATAAATAAAAAATAGAAAGTATTAAATATGTGTGTTATAATTCTATAGTAAACATATATTGCAAAGAGAGGAAAAGAATGAAGAAAATATTAAGTTTTTTATTGTTATGTTTATTTGCATTAGCGCTTGTTGGCTGTGATTCAATCAACAATGCTATTAATGGTGGCGATGATGAAGCTAATGATAGCTTAGAAATGACACAAGAACAATCACAAGAAAAATTAGAAAAGATGGAAAGCGATGGTTATTTAATTACTTTCCACTATAGTGATGATGAAGGTGATAGTGGCACATTTACAATTGGTGCTAAGGGTAATGTTGTATGGATGTTAACAGATGGTGAAGGAGCTGCTCTTTTAGAAGAAGAGGCAAGTGTTCATTATTATTCATATAATAATGAAGATGGTTATAAATATGAATCAACTGTTCAAAAAGAACAAGGTGAATCATATATTAGTAGTTATAAAATAGCATCTACTAGTTGGTTATATTGGGCAAATGCATATAATGGACAATTCAAGAAAGGTGCAGATGCCAAAGTTGCTGGTAGAAATTGTTATACTTATGATTTGAATTTAGGACTTGGTGGAGCAATTGGAAAACTTGCTGGTCTTTCTGATTTCGGATATAAAGTATATGTAGATAAAGAAACTGGGATTACAATGAAAGTTGAATTTAAAGCTACAGTAGATGGCGAGTCTTCAAGCTTCAATTATGAAGTAACTGAATTCAAAACTGGTTCTGCAGTTGTTGCTCCAACACTTCCTGAACCAACTAGCGATAATAATATGAGTGAATCATATGCTAAAGCAAGAGGAGAATTCCAAAAAGTAACTGGCATCTTACTTCCTGAATTAGAAGGATTAGAAGTAGATGATTATCCATATTCAGAAGGTGCTACAAGTTATTGCTTTGATATTATCGGTGGTGAAGAATTAGGTTATGATACTTTTGCAGCATTAAAAGCATATCTAGATTTATCATTATCAAGTTGGACATGCACTGGACCAGAGGTAGAAGGTGAGTATACTAATTATAATTACACTAATGATAATGCTTGGATTGGCCTTACATGGGATAGCGTAAACGAAGCTGTTTATCTAAATGCAATGATGGAAAATAATCTACAATAAATTATGAAGCTAACCATTTGGTTAGCTTTATTTATATAAAAAGTATTTAAATCATTTTACAAATACCCTATCAAGTGGTATAATGGTTAGGTAATAAAACAAATAAAGGAAGGTTAAATTATGGGAAGAGCACATGAAGTTCGTGCAGCATCAATGGCTAAAACCGCTGCTGCTAAAAGTAAATTAAATGCAAAATGGTCAAAATTAATCTATATGGCTGCAAAGAGTGGACTACCTGATCCTAGCGTTAACCAAGCACTTAAGAAAGAAATTGAAAGAGCAAAGAAAGAACAAGTTACTGCGGAATGTATCAAGAAAGCTATTGAAAAAGCTAAAGGCGGTACTGGTGAAAACTATGAAAGCATTAGATATGAAGGATTTGGTCCAGAAGGATCAATGATTATTGTTGAATGCTTAACAGATAATACTAATCGTACATTAGTGTCAGTTCGTACTGCACTTTCTAGATGCGGTTTCAACTTAGGTGTTGCTGGTAGTGCCAGTTATCAATTCCATAACTATGCAGTATTAGCATTCGATAACTTAAGTGAAGATGAAGCATTAGAAACTTTATTAATGGCTGACGTAGATGTTCAAGAATATGAAACAGATGAAGATGGTGTTGTTACAATTTGTGCACCTAACACTGATTATTCTAAAGCAAGAGATGCTTTAACAGATGCAAAACCTGACATTAATTTCTTAGAAGACCATGTAACATGGATTCCTCAAACTTATATTAAATTTGCAGATGAAAAACATGTTAACCAATTACACCGAGTTATAGATGCATTAAATGAAATTGATGATGTTCAAGATATCTATCATAATGTAGAACTAGAAGAAGAAGCTGAAGAATAGTAAGCTAAATGCGCCTTTAACCGGGTGCATTTTTCTATTCTAAAAACATTATGGAGGTATATATGAATAAATATGATGTAATTATTGTTGGCGCTGGTCCAATGGGTATCTATATGGCTTATGAGCTAATGCTTAAAGCCCCTGAGAAAAAAGTATTATTGATTGATCGTGGACGTGATATTGGTAAAAGAAATTGCCCAATCCTAGCTGGTAAAGTTAAGCAATGTCCAGTTGATAAAAGAGGACATAGCGGTTGTAAACCTGCTTGCTCAATGACATGTGGATTTGGTGGAAGTGGTGCATATTCTGATGGTAAGTTCAACATCACTAGTGAATTCGGTGGATGGATGGATGAATACCTTGATACTGATGAAGTATTAGAATTAATTAAATATGTTGATGAGATTAATCTAAAACATGGTGCACCAAAAGAAATTACTAATCCTAACACTAAAGAAGTATATGATATTGAAAAGAAAGCAATCGCAGCCGGTTTAAAATTACTTAGAAGTGAAGTAAGACATTTAGGAACTGAAGTAAACTTAAGCATCTTAACTGATATCAATAAGACGTTAAAAGAACACATTGATTGTATGTTTGAAACTAATGTTAAGGATGTCTTAGTAGAAGATAATAAAGCTATTGGTGTAATTCTAGATAATGATGAAGTAATCTATGCCGATAATATTGCTTTAGGTGTTGGAAGAGGCGGCTCTAAGTGGCTAGGTGATACGTTATCTAAATATGGTGTTAAGTTCACTAACAACCATGTAGATATTGGTGTTAGAGTTGAAACTAATGATATTATCATGGATGCAATTAACGATAGTTTATATGAAGGTAAATTCATTTATAATACTAGCGTTGGTACACAGGTAAGAACATTTTGTTCTAACCCAAGTGGCCATGTCGTTATTGAAAACTGGGATGGTATAATGGTATGCAATGGACATTCATATCATGATCCAAAGCTAGGTAGTAAAAATACTAACTTTGCTCTACTAGTTTCACATACATTTGATTCCCCATTTAAAGATCCAAATGAATATGCTCGTCAAATTGCTCACCTTGCTAATAAGTTATCAGGTGGAAGCGTAATCGTTCAAAAATATGGTGATATCATTAAAGGTAGAAGAAGCACTGAAAAACGTATCGCGGAAGGTTTTGTAAAGCCTACCTTAAAAGAAGCTGTTGCAGGCGATTTAGGTTTAATATTACCTTACAACACAATGAAATCATTAATTGAAATGATTCAAGCATTAGAACATGTTACTCCAGGTATTGCTAATGATCATACATTGTTCTATGGTGTAGAAGCAAAATTCTATTCAGATAGACCAGAAGTTGATTCTAATTTTGAAACTATTCAAATTAAGAATTTATACCTTGGTGGCGATGGTGCTGGAATTACAAGAGGCTTAGCCCAAGCTGGAGCAAATGGCGTTAAAATTGCCAGAGCTATTATTTCTAAATAAATAATATAAAGCAGTGTAAAAATACACTGCTTTTATTTAGTAGTTTTTTTGTGTAGTAATCAGCATATAATTGGTGTATAATCTATTTAAGAGAGGCTGTAAAAAACTAATGAAAAACGAAGAAATTGAAAAGAAAGTAAAGCTTATCCTTAATAAAGTCCGCCCCTATCTTCAACATGACGGTGGGGATGTAGAATTTGTTAAGTTTGAAGATGGCATAGTTTACGTTAAAATGCTTGGGGCATGCGTAGGCTGTACTAGTATTGACTTAACTATTCAAGACGGGATTGAAGCGATTCTATTAGAAGAAGTTCCTGGCGTTATTGCGGTTGAAACAGTAGCGGTGGAAGAATAATGAAAACGGGAGATATCGTATACGGTATTATAACTAAGATTGTTGGATATGGCGCATTCGTAGTAGTTGATGACTACAACGGGCTAATCCATATTTCGGAATTTAGTGATGGATATGTTAGAAGTATATCTGACTTTGTAAAGGTCGGAGAAAAAGTTAAACTAAGAGTTGTAGAAGTGGAAGAAGAAAACAAACGTTTAAAACTAAGCTATAAGTCTTTAAATAAGACTCGTGGGGTAAAAGGTGATATTCCTCATTACCAACTTGGTTTTAAAACATTAAGAGATCATTTACCTCAATTTATTCAAGATCAACTAAAGGGAGAAACAAATGAGTAAACTAAAATTAGATTTAAAATGCATTAATAATTTTGTAAAGGACTCAGAAATTAAAGCCTTAGCCCCAGTTGCTAAAACTGCTTTTCATACATTAATGGAAAAGACTGGTGCAGGTAATGACTTTTTAGGTTGGATTGACTTCGCTTCAAAATACACTGAAGCTGAAATAAATGATATAGTTAATACTGCTAACGATTTAGCTAGTAAAGCTAAAGTATTAGTAGTAATAGGAATTGGTGGAAGTTATTTAGGAGCAAAAGCTGTAATTAGTGCATTAAAGCCATATTATAAAAAAGATGGTGAATTAGAAGTTATATTTGTAGGTAATAGTCTATCTAGTACATACATCAAAGAAACTCTTGATTATTTAGAAGATAAAGATTTTTGTATTAATGTAATTTCTAAATCAGGTACAACAACTGAACCGGCTATTGCATTTAGATTATTTAAAGAATTGTTGATTAAAAAATATGGTAAGAACTACGCATCTAGAATCGTAGCTACAACTGATAAAGCAAGAGGCGCCCTAAGACAAGAAGCTAATGAAGCAGGATATAAAACATTTATCGTTCCTGATGATATTGGGGGAAGATATTCGTTCTTAACTCCAGTTGGCTTACTTCCAATTGCTGCTAGCGGCATTGATATTAAAGCGTTATTAAAAGGTATTAATTTAGCTTATAATGATTTAACAAAAGATGATTCACTAAATAATCAAGCAGTTTTATATGCAACTGCTCGAAATGTTTTATATCGTAAAGGTAAAGTAATTGAAGCATTAGTAACATATGAACCTAAAGTTAAATATTTAAGTGAATGGTGGAAACAACTATATGGAGAGTCTGAAGGCAAAGATGGCAAAGGATTATATCCAGCTAGTGTAGTTTATTCTACTGACTTACATTCAATCGGTCAGTTCTTCCAAGAAGGAACTAGAACAATGTTTGAAACAATTGTTAATATTGTTAATCCAGATGCGAATGTAATAGTTAACCACGATGATGCTAACTTAGATGGACTTAATTATTTAGAAGGTAGAGATGTCAACTATGTAAAGGATATGGCTACACTAGGCACAAAGCTAGCTCATGTTAGCGGAGGAGTACCTAACATTGTTATATCAATTGACAAATTAGATGAAGAAAACTTTGGATATCTTTTATACTTCTTTATGATTAGTTGCGGAATAAGTGGTTATATTTTAGGTATTAATCCATTTAACCAACCAGGTGTAGAAGCATATAAAAAGAATATGTTTGCTCTTTTAGGTAAGCCTGGTTATGAAGAATTAGCAAAAGAGTTAGCCAAACAATTAGATTAAGTAAATATTTGGAACTAAAGTTAATATTTACAAGTAAATTTATACTTTGGTTCCTTTTAAAATGTTTATTTAGAGGTGAAATATGAAAAAAGAAATATGTATAAATAGTGCTGATGATATGATTTCTTTAGGCGAGGCGATGGGAAAAGTGCTAGAAGCCAATATGGTAATTGCCCTTGATGGTGATTTAGGTGCTGGCAAGACTACCCTAACTAAAGGTATCGCTAAAGGACTAGGAATAACTAAAGTAGTTAATAGTCCGACATTTGTCATTATGAAAATATATGAAGGAAGACTCACTTTATATCATCTAGATGTATATAGAACTAATGACTCTGAATTCGAACTTTCAGAATATTTTGAGATGGGTGGAGTTAGTGTTATCGAGTGGTCAAGATATATTGAAAGCCTTCTTCCTAATGGATGTCTACATATTTATATTGCTAGATTAGATGATAACAAAAGACAGTTATGGCTTGAGTGGGAAGATAAAACTTATGATAAGGTGGTAGAAGCATTATGAAAACAATGATTATGGATACATCAAGTGAATATTTAATCATTAGCTTACTAGATGATAATAAAGTAATTTATGAATATATTGTTCCTGGTAAAAATAATCATTCTGATAATCTACTAAAAAAGATAGAAGAAGGCCTAAATCAAACAGGCCTAGAAGTTAAAGACTTTGATAAGATTGTTTGTGGAATTGGGCCTGGAGCATATACTGGCTTGCGTGTAGCCTTAACAGTAGCTAAGATGTTCGCTTGGACATTAAATAAGCCTTTATATACTATATCTAGCTTAGACTTAATGGCAACTAAGTTTATTGGCAAGTGCGATAAAGTTATTGCCATTGATATGAAAGCTAAAAAAGATTATGTGTATCATAAAATTATTAAATGTAATAGTGATGGATATCTTGTAATTGAAGATGAAACATTTATAGAACTAAATGATGCTAGTGATCATAACAGTAAACAAAACATTGATGTATTTATTAGTAACGATAATATTTGTTATGATGCATTAAACGTAGAAAAAGTAATTAAAAGAGTTGAATCAATTGAGCTATTAGAACCTAATTATTTAAGAGAAGGTATGTAATGAAATATAACTTAAGAGAAATGACAATTGAAGATATCAATGATGTCATTGAAGGAGAATTTAAAGCATTTGGTACAAGTCTAGGTTATGATTTAATATATACTGATTTAACTTTTAATCCTTATGCTCATTACATGGTTTTAGAGATTGATAAAAAGGTCCACGGCTATATTGGCTTATGGATTAATGATAATTCGGAAATTATTAATTTCTATGTAGATAGTGAGTTTAGAGGCCTTGGCTTTGGGGAAATGATGTTAGATTTTGCTATTAGATTATGCGAATTATCTAAAGTTAATAATTTAAGTTTAGAAGTAAGAGAATCTAATGAAATAGCTAAAGCGTTATATAAAAAGCATGGATTTATCTTTTCTCATAAAAGAGAAAGATATTATGATAATGGTGAAGATGCTTTAGTATTAATTAAGAAATTTGGAGAAGAAAAATGATTGTTTTAGGTGTAGAAACAAGTTGCGATGAAACAGCTGTAGCGATTGTAGAAGATGGTAAAAAGATACTAGCTGATGTTGTTTATAGCCAAATTGATATTCATAAATTATATGGGGGAGTAGTTCCAGAAATTGCTAGTAGAAAACATATTGCTAAGATTATTAGCGTGTTTGATGAAGCATTCAAACAAGCGGGAATTAAAGCTAGCGATATTGATTTAGTAGCAGTTACCACTCATCCTGGTTTAATTGGATCATTACTAGTTGGGATTAATGCAGCTTATGCTTTTAGCTTAGCTAACAATATTCCATGCATCGGTGTAGATCATATATATGGTCATATTTATGCAAATTACGTAAGTGCAGATTTTACTTTCCCTACGTTAGCCCTAGTTGTAAGTGGCGGCCATACTGAACTTGTTTTAATGAAGGATCATTATGACTTTAATGTATTAGGTGAGACAATGGATGATGCAGTTGGGGAAGCATATGATAAAGTTGCAAGAGTCATGGGACTAGCTTATCCTGGCGGAGTAAAGGTAGATACACTTGCTCTTGAATATCAAGGAAAACCAATTTATCACCTTCCAATTTATGATAGTGATGATTATAATTTCAGTTTTTCTGGAATCAAATCAGCTGTTTTAAATCAAATAAATAAGTGTCATATGAAAGGCGAAGACTTAAATTACCATGCTTTGTCTTATGCTTTTCAAGATAGCGTAACAAGCGTTTTAGTTAGAAAAACAATCAAAGCAGCTATCGAATATAATGTAAAACAAATTATTGTAGCAGGAGGAGTTGCGGCTAATAAAGGCTTAAGGGCAAGACTAACTAGTGCTGTTGCTAGTCTTGATGGTGTAACACTTACATTTCCTGAATTTAGATATTGTACAGATAACGCTGTAATGATTGCTGTAGCTGGTTATTTTCAAAATAAATATGGTGATAAAAACTAATCAATATAGGAAAAAATTAATTAGTAAAATTTATCGTTTTTATAAAAATATCACATCTGTTAGGGGATGTGATTTTTTTAGTTTGTAAAATAAGGGGGCTTGTAGTATAATGAGATAAAAGGGGAAGTGGCCACTAATGGCACTTTAATAGAAAAATGAGTTTTAATTTTGATGTTGTTTTATTAATAGTTGCCATATTTATGTTCTTATCGGGACTATACTTTGGCTTTTATAACCAACTACGTAGAACGCTAAGTAGTGTAGTTGGACTTGCCTGTGCCATCTTCTTAAATGATTTATTAGTAGGCATCATTAGCGCTATTGGTAATACTAAAAGTATTATTGCGAAAGTTGTAAATGTAGTATTCGTAATGGAAGCAGATATTGCTATTAAACTATTTGTAGGACTAATTGTATACCTAGTTGTAAAACTTATAATGTATTTAATCATTGGCGCATTTAAGAGGCGTGATGTTAAATCATTCTTAAAAGATAAATCAAGTTTGTCTTGTATAATTGGAGGAATATTAGGTCTAGTTAATGCATATGTAGTCGGCCTTATTTTATTCTTGATATTTATCAATGTTCCAGGGGCTATTGCATCTACTAGTATATCAATTAAGATATTTGGAATACTTCCTCAAATCAAGGAAGTTATTGAAGCTATAACTGTTGTTGCATAGAAAATATAACTAATTTTATGAAAGGAGGATAATATGCGTAAGAATCATCAAATTAAAACTTATGATCTTGAACCTGTTGCTAAAACAAGTGAAGCCAGCCAAGAACAATATTCAAGCGTTTCGGTAGATAATTCAAACGAAGAGTTAGAGAAAAAAGAAGAAATAATTAAACGTTATAATGAAGAAGTTGCATATGAACATGAACACGCTATTAATTCTAATCCTTTCATGTTTAGAGTAAATAAGAGTGAGAAATGTAATGTACACTCAATTGAAGACTTTAGAGTAAAAGTTAAAAGAAAAGAAACAAGAACTTTAAAAGAAGTACTTAGAACTGAAGAATTTAGATTATCAAAGAGAAAGAAAATTATAATCAATGCAATTAAAGCATGGATTAAAGATTTTAAAGAAAACAAATCAAAAGTTATTTTAAAAGTAAGCGATGTAAAAGAAGCTGTTAAACCTAACGATATTGAAAAGATTAAAGTTGGTGCTTATATCTTTTTACCATTAGGACTAGCTGTCTTGATTATTTGCTACTTTGGCTTAACAAAGTTATGGAGCATAACAAAAGACTTTACATTATTTGGCAAAGAAATGCATCTTAATTTTGAAGCAGCACGCCAAGTAGCATTCTCGTCTAAGTGGGTAAATATCGTAGCAGTAGTAGGTCTTTATATTGCTATTGCTAGTATGTTATTTATTGGTTTGTATCATGCCATTTGTCATGAGTTTACTAGTTATACAAAAACTCATGCAAGTTTAAACGAAAAACTGACTAACAAAGTTAACAGTGATTTTGCAAAAAAATCAAAGAAAACTTTAAAATATTATCAAAAGGCTTTGCGTAAGAAAGAATGTAAGTTAGATCCGCTTCCAATTGAGGATACAGGAATTACTGATGTTGATTTCAGTGATATTGAAGCATTGAGCGATGCTTACACTCATAAGATGGCAAAGATGAAAGGAAGAAAAACATTCCTTTATATTACAAAGTTTATTCTATTTAAAGGAACATATTTATGTGCTTCTGGTGTATGGGGCTATGTTTCTTTTGAAATAATATGGGGACTATTTGGCGGAGGAATTTAGAATGAATAGTAACACAAATAAAAACGCAAATAAACACGATGAAGAATTCTCTATCGAAAAAGAATTAGCGGATATGAAAAAGAGCCTATTAGCAGAAGATGATAGTGCTATTATCGAAAACGCTATTAACGATAAAGTTGCAAATGATGCCGCTTCGCCAGTAGTTGAAGAAGCACCTAAAGTAGATGAAGCTCCAGCTGAAGCTAAAGTTCAAGATGAACCTATTCAAGATGAACCTAGCTCATCAAAGCCAGCTAAAGAAGAGGCTACTGATACTGCGCCTGCAAAAGTTGAAAATGAAGAAGTTAAAGAAGCAAAACCAAAAGCTTCTAAGCCAAAAACTGCTAAAAGTGCTCCTAAGAAGACTTCTGCTAAGAAGCCTGCTAAAAAGAAAGCACCAGCTAAAAAGCCTTTAACTGAAGCACAAAAACAAGCAAAGAAAGAAAAAGAAAAATTAGCTAAAGCAAAAGAGGCTGCTAAGCGTAAAGAAGCAGTTAAGAAAGCCAAAGCTAAAGAAAAAGAAAAGCAAGCAATTAAGCAAGCCAAAGCTAAAGAAAAAGCTAAACTTGCTCTTAAAGAAGCTAAAGAAAAAGAAAAAGAGAAAGCAAGACTCGAAGCTTTAATTAAGCGTGAAAAAGAAAGATCAGAAGCTAGAGCAATTGCTCGTAAAGCAGCTGAAGATAAACTTGCTAGTTTAGAAAACGCTCAAAAAGAAAACAATAATGATGATATTGTTGTAGCTAAGAAGAGCGGACATGATAATAGTCTAGAAAAGTTAGGACCAAAGAAAAATGAAGTTAAAAAAGATGGTCCAGCTAAAAAAGATGAAAATGTAAGTGAAAGCTTACAACGTTTACGCGAACAAATTGCTGCTAAAAAAGATTTAGAGCAAAGAATCATGGATGGTAAACTAGCTAAAGACGATCAAGTAAAAGAAAACCTTAAAGAACTTGAAACTAAGAACAAGAATTTAAAAGATAAACTTGCAAAAGTTCAAGCCGAAGTTAAAGAAGTTCCAGTTGAAGAAGATGGTGAAGTTGCTAAACTTAGATCAGAAATTGCCGCTTTAGAAGCTAAAGTCATAGAATTAGAAGCTAAAGAAGCCCTTGCTTTAAGTGAAAATGAGAAGTTAAAAATTGAAAATGAAAATCTAGCTTCAGGTGTAAGTGAAAAATATAATGAAGCACTAAAAGCAAAAGATGAAGAATATGAAGCATTACAAAATAGATTTGACAGTGAAGTGGATCGCTTAACTAAAGAAGCAAATGATCTAAAGGCTGCAAGTAATGTAGATACATCAAAGATTGAAGCAAGTTTAAATAAAGAATTTAATGCGAAAGTTAGGGAAATCCAAAAAGAAAATAATAAAGCATTAAAAGAAAAACAAAAAGAATTTGATCAAGTTAACAAAGAATTAACTAATACTAAGATTCAACTTACTAAAGCTAATAATACAGCAGCTAGTAGACAAGAAGAAATCGAAAAATTAAAAGTAGATTATGCCAAGAAACTTGATTTAGCTAATGAAGAAATTGAATTATTAAAGAAAGATTTAGATACAGCTAAAGATAGAAATGTTAAGGATGCTGATGTATTGAGTGAAGTTGAAGATGAAAGAAATAAACTTGTAGAAAAGAATAGAGAGTTAGAAAAAGGTAAGAAAGAAGTAGAATTACAGGAATCATACCTTAACTTATATAAGCAAGAAATCGATGCTAAAGCTGATGAAAAGGTCAAGATTGCTAAAGATGAACTAGCTAAATACAAAAAAGAAAATGTAATTAAAGAAGAAGAAATTAGAGCTGATGAAGCTAAGAAGTATTTAGGTCTTCAAGATGAAGTTAAAGACTTAAATGAAAAATTAACTAGCGCTAATAAAGCTAATAATGATTTAGCAGTTAATAACTTGGATTTAGAAAGAAAATTAGCTGAAGCAAATGTAAGCATTAATAGTTTGAGTGAATTAAATAATTCTTTAAGCGAAGAAGTTAGTAGACTTAGCGATAAAGTTAGAGCTTTAACTAATGGAGAAGTAGTAGATAACAAAGATGATTCTTTAGCTAAAGAACTTGCGGATAAAGAACTAGAAATAGTTAGCTTAAATAATGAAGTTGAAAAGTTAAAAGAGCAACTTGAAATCGAAAAAGCTGCTTATGCTAAACAAAGTGAAGCAATTGGTAAGCAACTAGATGAAATGATTAAAGGTGTAGAAGAAAATGAAACTAGCATTGCTAATACAGCTTTAGTAATTGAGAATTATCGTGAAGCATTAGAAAATGAAAAGAATGCACATCTAGAAGCTGAACAAAAACTATATGATTCTTTGAAAGAAAAAGAATTAGAGATTAAACGTTTAGAAGATGCTATTAAACAAAATAAACGCGATTTGCAAATTGATCAAATTGCTAGCATGGTTCAAGATTTATCTAGACGTGATATGTTTGCTCCACGTCCTCCATATCAAGGTCCATTCTATGGATATGCTGATCCATATGATGAAAGAGTTAAAGAAGATCATGATCGTGAAATTGCTAAACGTGATCAAGTAATTGCTGGCTTACAAAGAGAAAGAAAGCAAGAAAGTGATGCTTTGAATGCTAAGATTGAAGCTTTAGAAGCCCAAATTAGAGATTTGAATGAAGCATTAGCTAAGAAGCAAGAAAATGCAAATAAAGCTGTTAATTATCAAGAATTAGAAGAATATTCTCATAAGATTAATGAATTATTTAAACCTAATGCTTTAATTGGATTTAATAATTTAGCTAGTTTACTTGACGCTTATAAAGAAGCTAAAAAACAAAATGAATTTGTTTATGCAAATGAGACTGATAAACTTAACATTGCAAGTAAATATGCAGGCGATGATGCAAAACCTACAATTAGCGCTAAGAAAGAAATGCTTGATGATGTTTATGCAAAAGCAATTAAGGGGCTAGATGCTAATTTAGATAAAGCAGTTGATGCTATTAAAAATGGTGAAGTAGTTAGTCCTGTTGTAGCTAGTAGTGATGCGGATGCTGTTATTGTAGATTTAGAAGATGCACCAATGCCAGAAGTTAAGGCGAGTGATGCTCCAGTTTATGATCAAGAAGTACAAAGAGACTTTGGCGATATTGCTCCACTTGAAGCTGAACAAGTTCCACTAATTGAAGCAAGTGAAGAACCACAAGTAGTTATTACTTTCGATAGCGAATATTTAAATAAACTTAATAATATTCGCCGTACTCGTAAATCGCTAGAAGAAAGAAAAGTAGTAGAAACTGCTAATCACAAAATTGAATTAAGCAATAACGAAGCTCTTCAAAAAGAATATGCTAAGAAGATTGAAGAATTAAATTCTAGAATCGAAGATGCTAGCGCTAATTATCAAAATGGTGAAGACCACAGCGCAGAAGCATTAGAAAAATATGAAGTTGAAAAACAAAAACTAATTTATGAATTAAATACTCGCGAGTCACAACTTGCAAAATTAAAAGAAGATGATGTTAGAAAAATTGATTTAAGATATCAAAACATTATCAAAGGAATTGAAGATCAACTTCTAAGACTTGAAGAAGAAGAAAAACAATTAAAAGAAACTTATCTTTCTAAACAAGCAAAAGAAGCATCAAAGCAAGCTCGTGAGGCAGAACTTAACAAGAAATTTGAAGAAGCTAATGTTATTAAAGATGATGAACCACGTATAATTGAGAGTCAAGATGAAATTAGAGAACGTAAATATCGTGAATTCTTAGAATCTCGTGTTTCTAGACAACCTCGTAAACTAATTGAAGAAGAAGATATTGCCGATATTAAACTAAATGATAAAGGTGAAGTTGTTAGTGGCAAAGAAGCAGTTACTCCTGTAGATAAAGAAGAAGTAAAAGATGCTTTGAAAGATAATAATGTTTATGAAGATAATCTAGAAGTTAAAGAAACTGCATCTCCTGCAAGTGAAGAACTGGAACTTAAAGAAAGTAAGATTAGTCCTAAAGAAGTAGAACTACGTAAGAAATATGAAGAGTTCTGTGCAGCTGAAAAGAAATACAGTACTGATATTGCATCAGTTAGAGAATTTAAAGCATTAAAAGAACAATATTTATCATTTGATCAAGCAATTGAAGAAAACAATGATAAGATTGTGGGATTAAATGAAGTATTAAAAGCAAGTAATGATGCTAATGAAATTGCTAACTTAAAGAATCAAATCAGTGAATTAAAAGCTAAAGGCGATAATCTAAAGAATAATCGTGATTATACTAAGAAGCAACTAAATGATGCTAGTAAAGATAAACGCGTTAAAGAATATTTAAAACTAGTTTCTAAGATTGAAGAAGCTGGAAGCTTAATTAAGAAATATCAAGCTAAACGCGATAAAAAGAATAGATAGTATGAAAGTTGCAATTGAAAGAGAAATACTTGAAAAATTACCTCATTTTAATGTAGTAGCATATTCTATGGATGTTAAACTTAAGGATAGCGCTATTATTGAAGATGAGATAAAAAAATATGAATCAATGATTAAAGAGGAGTATTCACTTGAAGAGGTGTTGAATATTCCTCTTATCAAAGAGGCAAGAGATTCTTATAAAGCTTTAGGAAAAGATCCTAGTCGTTACCGCCTAGCAGTTGAATCATTATATAGAAGGTTAGTTAAAGGATATGGTCTATATCGTATCAATAATTTAGTCGATGCTGGTAATATCTTATCGATTAAGTTAGCTAGATCAACAGCTATCCTTGACTATGATAAAATTGTTGGGGATGTATCGATTAGACTAGGTAGAGAGACTGATGAATACTATGGCATTGGTAGAGGGCAAATAAATGTTAGCAATATACCAGTGTATGTAGATGGTATTGGTCCATTTGGATCTACCACATCCGATACCGAAAGAACTATGATTACTGATACTACTAAAAAGATATTAGTATTTGTTATTTGCTTTTCGGAAAATGAAATAGATGTAGATAAAGATGAAACAATTAACATATTTAAAAAATATGCTGATGCTAAAAACATAGAAGAAATAGAAGTTATTAAGAGGTAAAAGTATGGCAGAAATTACCAATTTTATAAAAACAAAAATGGAAATGGATTTGGCTAGTGGAAAAGTAAGTGAGATTGTCACTAGATTTCCACCAGAACCAAATGCATATTTACATATTGGTCATGCAAGGGCACTTGTTACTAATTTTGAATTAGCTAAATGTTTTAATGGAAAAACTAATTTAAGATTTGATGACACTAATCCAGTTAAAGAAGATGCTAGTTTTGTAGAAGCGATTAAGAATGATATTAAATGGTTAGGTTATGATCCTGCTAATGTATTCTTTGGCTCTGATTATTTTGATGCTCAATACGAATTAGCTAAAAAACTAATCCGTAAAGGATTAGCTTACGTTTGTGATTTAAGCGCTGAAGAAGTTAATAAATATCGTGGTAGCTTATCTACTCCAGGAATTGAATCTCCATACCGTAATAGAAGTGTAGAAGAAAACTTAGAACTTTTTGAAAACATGAAAAATGGTATGTATAAAGATGGAGAAAAGACTCTAAGAGCTAAAATTGATATGGCTTCTCCTAACATTAATATGCGTGATCCTGTATTATATAGAATCATTCATATCAATCATCATCGTCAAGGTAACAAATGGTGCATTTATCCAATGTATGATTTTGCTCATCCTTTACAAGATTCAATTGAAGGTATTACACATTCACTTTGTAGCTTAGAATATGTAGATCATCGCCCACTATATGACTGGGTAGTTAGAGAATGCGAAATGGAACATGTTCCTGAACAAATTGAATTTGGTCGTCTTAATATTCCTAACACTGTTATGAGCAAGAGATATTTAAAAGCTTTAGTCGACAGTGGAAAAGTTAAAGGATATGATGATCCACGTATGCCAACTTTAGCAGGTTTACGTAGAAGAGGTGTAAGTCCTGAAGCTATTAAAGAATTTATATTAGCAGCAGGATTGTCACGTATAAATTCTACTGTAGATGATGGTATGTTAGATCATTTCGTTAGAGAAGATTTAAAACTTAAAGTTAATCGTATAATGGCAGTAACTAAACCTTTAAAAGTAGTTATTGATAATTATCCAGAAGGAAAGATTGAATATTTAACGGCATCAAACAACCAAGAGAACGAAGCATTAGGCGAAAGAAAGATTGCCTTTTCAAGATATTTATATATTGAACAAGATGATTTCTGCTTGGAAAAACCTAATAGACAATATAAACGTTTAGCTTTGGGATTAGAAGTAAGATTATTCCATGCATATTTTATTAAAGCTGAATATGTAGATTATGATAAAGATGGAAACATTGTATGCGTTCATGCGTCGTATGATCCAGCTACTTTATCTGGATCTGGTTTTAATGAAAGAAAACCTAATGGTACTATTGGGTTTGTGGAAGCGACAACTGCTAAGAAAGCTAAATTTAATAAATTTGATGTTTTAATTATCCCAGATGAGACTAAAGATATTACTGAATGTGTAAATCCTGCTTCTTGGGAAGAGCTAGAAGGCTACGTAGAAGGAGCTAATGATTATAAAGTTGGTAATATTTATCAATTTATCCGTGATGGATATTATAGAGTTGATGAAGATACAACTGATGATAATTTAGTTTTTAACTGTACTGTATCTTTAAAATCAAATTTTAAACCAAATTAAAATATAAAAGGAGGGCCAAATGATAGATTCACTTAATTTATTAAACGATAAGCAACTTGAAGCTGTTAATATCATTGATGGTCCTCTTGTTGTATATGCGGGGGCAGGGACTGGTAAAACTAGAACTCTTACATATAGAGTTGCTAATATGGTTGATAAAGGAATAGACCCTTCATCCATTTTAGCAATCACTTTTACTAAAAAAGCAACTAATGAAATGAAAGAAAGATTATTTGATTTAGTTGGCCCGAAAGCTAGCATGATTAATATTAGTACAATTCATGCTTTATGCGCTAAAATCTTAAGACGCGATATAGTCTATCTTGATTACACTAGAAGTTTTGGAATCGTAGATGAAGAAGATCAATTAAAAGTAATCGCTGATTGCCTAGATGATATGGGAATTGATCGTAAAGAATTCACTGCTAAATATGCGAAAAAGATAATTACTAACTACAAATGTTTAAACATTAAACCAAAACAATTTGTGGAACAATCGATTATTAATAAATATGAAGCAACGATGAAAGAATTAAATCTTTTAGATTTTGAAGATTTACTTCTTAAAACTGAAGAATTATTTATGAATTATCCTGATGTTCTAGCTCGTTATCAAGAGATGTTTAAATATATTTTAGTTGATGAATTCCAAGATACGGATACTGTTCAATATCATATTATTAGTATGATTGCTAATAAGTATCGTAATTTATTTTTAGTAGGTGATGATGATCAATCGATTTATTCATTTAGAGGAACAAATTACGAAAACATCAAAAAGTTTAAAGTAGAGTATCCTGAATATAAATCAGTAGTTTTATCGAAGAATTATCGTTCAACCCAAAATATATTGGATGGATGTAATCGATTAATTAGCAATAATACTGATCGTGAAAAGAAAAGTTTACAAAGCGATATGGAAGGCGCTAGTGATGATGTAATAGTATATCAAGGAAATGATGATAGAGATGAAGTTGATTATGTAATTAATCACATCAAAGCGCAAATTAGAAGCGGTATCGAAATGAAAGATATCGCCATCCTTTATCGTAATTCAAACATCTCACGCCAATACGAACTTGCTTTAGTTCAAGCAGGACTTCCATATCATGTATATGGTGGGGTAAGCTTTTTAAAGAGAAGAGAAGTTAAAGATATGTTAGCTTATTTTAAGCTAATGGTATTTCCTGATGATGTTTATAGTTTTAAAAGAATCATCAATGTACCAGCTAGATCAATTGGCTTAAAGACAGTTGATAAAGTATTAGAATATAAAAGATTACATAAAGTAACAATTAGAGAAGCAGTTGATGGAGTTAAAGGAGATCTAAAGAATAAATATAATACGATTGTTAGTTTCTTAGATCATTTAGCTAGAGTTGCTTCAATGTTAGATAACACTAGATTAGATGAAATATTTAATACGATATTTGAAGACTTCGAATTCAAGAAATCTTATAAAGATGAAGATAATGAAGAAGAAAGAGAACAAAACGTTTTAGAATTAAAGAGTATTTTAGCTAATTTAGAAGATGATGGACAAGTAATGGAAAGAAAAGAAAAGCTAATAATGGCTTTTGATGAAGCAATACTTTCTGATGATAAGCTTCAAAATCAAAAAGAAAGAATTGATGGAGTTACTTTGTCTACTATTCATTCGGTTAAAGGACTAGAATTTGATACAGTATATCTAGTTGCTTTAGAAGAAGGAATATTCCCAAATATGTTTAGGATTATGGACTCATATGATTTAGAAGAAGAAAGAAGAGTTGCATATGTAGCCTGTACGCGCGCTAAACATAAATTATATTTAACTTGTGCAAATCACAGAATGCTTTATGGAAATAGAGTATCTAATAAGCCATCTAAATTCTTAGAAGAATTTGTTGGGGAATATAAAAAAGCAAAAGCAAAAGTTAAAGAAGAATCTACCGAAAAACCAAAATGCGAATTACCTAATGATACCGCTTATAAAGTTGGTGATAAGGTAAAACATAAAGTTTATGGGGAAGGAATGGTAGTTAGCTTAAATGGAGTTATTGGAACGATTTGTTTTACTTCGCAAGGAGTTATAAAATCGTTTGATATGACTCATCCAGCAATATCTAAAGTCGAATAGGAGAAAATATGAATCCACGTGAGCGAATTGAATATTTAGTTAATATTTTAAATAAAGCAAGAGATGAGTATTATATTAATAATAATCCTACTTTAAGTGATAACGAATATGATAGTTTGATTCGTGAACTTGAGGATTTAGAAAATAAATATCCTGATCTTGTTTTACCACATTCACCAACTAGAGAAGTTGGAGCAGCATCAAGTGATGCTACTTTAGAAAAGATCGAATATGTTGTGCCGATGTTATCTTTGGCTGATGTATTTAATTATGATGAGGTTAGAGAATTCTTTGGTAGAGTTGAAAAAGATGGATATCATCCTACTTATGTTTGTGAATTAAAGATTGATGGTATATCAAGCAGTGCTAAATATAAAAATGGTAAATTCGTCTTAGGCTCTACAAGGGGAAATGGGTTTGTTGGAGAAAATATAACGGAAAATATGAAAACAGTCGGCTCTTTACCAATGCAGTTATCAAGACCACTTGATATCGAGGTAAGAGGCGAAATATATATGAGTGATGAAGTGTTTGATGAACTAAACAAAGTTAGGATTACAAATGGAGAAGAACCATTTAAGAACCCTCGTAATGCTACAGGTGGTTCACTTAAACAATTAGACGCTAATATCACTAAATCAAGAAAACTTGATACATTTGATTACACTTTAGTTGATCCAGAAAAATATGGAATTACTTGTCAATCTGATGCTTTAGAATTTATGGCAAGTCTTGGCTTTAGAGTAAATCCTAATTATAAATTATGTTCTTCAATTGAAGAAGTAATTGATTATTTAAAATTATGGGAAGATAAAAGAAAGACTCTAGGTTATGCAACTGATGGAGTTGTAATTAAAGTAAATGAATTTAGTCTTTGTAATGAAATTGGTAGGACTGTTAAAAGTCCTAAGTGGGCTGTTGCTTATAAGTTTCCAGCTTTAGAAGTAGAAACTAAACTTCTTGATATTATTTATACAGTTGGTAGAACTGGTAACATTACTCCTAATGCGGTATTAGAACCAATTATGATAGCAGGATCACTAGTTAGTAGAGCTACTTTAAATAATGAAGATTATTGCATCGATAAAGATATCCGAATTGGAGATATTGTAAAAGTTAGAAAAGCGGGAGAAATAATCCCAGAGATTGTGGAAGTAGTGATGGATCGAAGAGATCCAAACTCACAACCATTTAAAATGATTGAAACTTGCCCAGTATGTGGATCAATTCTAGTTAGGAAACCAGGAGAAGCAAGTCATTTTTGTGTAAATGAAGATTGTGACGGAAGAAAACTAGCTAACATTATTTATTTTGCTAGTAAGCCTTGTATGAATATTGAAACATTGGGTGATAAATTATGTGAAGATTTATACAAACGTGGTTTTCTAAAGAGCGTAGTTGATATTTATGACTTATACTTACATCGTGATGAGCTAATTCAAATCGAAGGCTTAGGTGAAAAAAGCGTAGATACGCTACTAGCAAATATTGAAAATTCTAAACAAAATGGATTTGAAAGAGTTCTAGCTGCTTTAGGTATTCGATTTGTTGGTAGCAAAATAGCTAAGATTCTAGCTAAAAACTATGCTTCACTTAAAGATTTAGAAAATACTACTTTAGATAAATTATTAGATATTAAAGATATTGGGGATGCTATAGCTGGTAGTGTAGTAAACTATTTTAAAGATAATGTTGATGTTATTAATGCTTTAATTGAAAGAGGCATTAATCCAGTAAATGAAAAAGTATCTAATGATAATGCGATATTTGCTAATCAAACTATTGTTTTAACGGGTAGACTTGAATCATTTACTAGAGAAGAAGCTACTAAGATTATTGAAGACTTAGGTGGTAATGTAGCAAGTAGTGTATCTAAGAAAACTAGTTTTGTAGTATGTGGGCTAGATGCTGGTAGTAAAAAGACAAAAGCAGAGGCTTTAGGCGTTAAGATCATTAGTGAAGAAGATTTTAAAGAATTGATTAAGTAATAAAGAAAGGAGTCTATCATGCAAAGGTTTATTGAAATAAAAGGCGCAAGAGAAAATAACCTTAAGAATATTAATTTAAGAATTCCTAAAGATAAACTTATTGTTATGACAGGCTTATCAGGATCAGGTAAAACTTCTCTTGCTTTTGATACAATTTACGCTGAAGGGCAAAGAAGGTATGTGGAAAGCTTATCAGCTTATGCTAGACAATTCTTAGGTGGGGTTAATAAACCTGATGTTGATTCAATTGATGGTTTATCACCTTCAATTTCTATTGATCAAAAGACAACTAGTAAAAACCCTAGATCGACAGTTGGTACAGTTACAGAAGTATATGATTATTTAAGATTATTATATGCAAGAATTGGTAAAGCATATTGTCCGCATCATCATGTATTAATCGAAGCACAAACAGTTGAGCAAATGTGCAATCGTATCCTAGATTATCCAACTGATACTAAAGTAATAATTTATGCTCCTGTTGCTGTTGGAGAAAAAGGAAGACATGAAAAAACTTTAGAATTACTTCTAAAGCAAGGATATACAAGAGTTAGAGTAGATGCTAACATGTATGAAATTGAAGAAGTTCCGGAATTAGATAAAAACATAAAACATACAATTGAAGCAGTTGTGGATAGAATTAAAGTAAAAGATGACATTAGATCTAGACTATATTCATCACTTGAGACTGCTTTAAAATTAGCAGATGGGAAAATAATTGTAAGCTTTGATGGCAAAGAAGTTGTATTTAGTGAAAAACATTCTTGCCCATATTGCGATTTCTCAATTGCTAAACTAGAACCTAGACTATTTTCTTTCAATTCTCCATTTGGAGCATGTGATGAGTGTCATGGACTGGGAATGATTGAATCGATTGATTATGATTTATTAATCACTGATCCGGATAAATCAATTAGAGAAGGTGCTATTAGATATTTAAAGAATATCGTAGATACAAAGAATATTGAATGGCAAAAATTTGCAATTCTTTGTAACCATTATGGTATTAGTTTAGATAAGCCTTATAAAGATTTAACAGATGAAGAAAAAGAAATCATTCTATTTGGAGCTAAAGAACCAATCAGTTATGAAATGACAACGGTTAGTCTAAATACTTTTAGACAAACCCAAAAGATTGAAGGAATTGCTTCATTAATTGAAAGAAGATATCACGAAACAACATCTAGTTTTGGTAGAGAATATTATGGTAGTTATTTATCAGAACACACTTGTCCTAAGTGTGGTGGTAAAAGATTATCAGAACAAGCACTAAGTGTACTTGTTGGTGGTATTAACATTTATGAATTTTGTAAGATGACAATTGGGCAAGCAATTGATTTTATCGATAATTTAGATTTAGATGAAAATGATAAAATGATTGCTAACTTAGCGTTAAAAGAAATTAAAAATAGATTATCATTTTTAAAAGAAGTAGGATTAGAGTATTTAACCCTAGATAGAGCTTCAGCTACTTTATCAGGTGGCGAAGCACAACGTATTAGATTAGCTACCCAAATCGGATCTAAATTATCAGGTGTTTTATATGTTTTAGATGAACCATCAATTGGTCTTCACCAAAGAGACAATCAAAAACTAATTAATGCATTGAAAGAAATGCGTGATTTAGGTAATACGGTAATTGTAGTTGAACATGATGAAGAGATTATGCGCCAAAGTGACTTCTTAGTTGATATTGGCCCTGGGGCTGGAGTGCATGGTGGTGAAGTTGTAGCAACAGGTACACCTGAAGAAGTAAGCAAAGTAGCTGGTAGTATTACTGCTAAATATTTAAGAGGGGAAGCAAAAATAGCTATCCCTGCTAAAAGAAGAAGCGGTAATGGTAAATTCTTAAAGATTGTTGGGGCTAGACAAAATAATTTAAAGAATATAGATGTAGCTATCCCTTTGGGTAAGATGGTTTTAGTAACTGGCGTAAGTGGATCTGGTAAGAGTAGTTTAGTAAACGAAATATTAGTTAAATCTTTACAACGCAGTTTATATAAAACAAAGATTAAACCAGGATTGTGCGATCATATTGAGGGAATCGAAAATGTGGATAAAGTGGTAGTTATTGACCAATCACCAATTGGTAGAACTCCACGTTCAAACCCAGCAACTTACACTGGTGTATTTGACCACATTAGAGATTTGTTTGCAGAAACTATCGAAGCTAAAAAAAGAGGATATAATAAAGGCCGCTTTTCATTTAATGTAAAGGGTGGAAGATGCGAAAAATGTCAAGGTGATGGTGTTGTTTGCATCGAAATGAATTTCTTACCTAATGTATACATTCCATGTGAAGAATGTCATGGTACTAGATATAACCGTGAAACATTAGAAGTAAAATATAAAGGAAAGAGCATTTATGATGTTCTTGAGATGACCATAGAAGAAGCAAGAGAATTCTTCTCAAATATTAAAAATATAAAAACTAAGCTAGATACTTTATATAATGTAGGACTAGGTTATATTAAACTAGGTCAAATGGCTACTACCTTATCAGGTGGTGAAGCCCAAAGAGTAAAACTAGCTAGTGAACTTTATAAGACAATTACACCAGGGGCAGTATATGTCCTAGATGAGCCAACTACTGGCCTACATACTGATGATATAGGTAGACTATTAAGTGTTCTTAATTATATTGTTGACCAAGGAGCAACAGTAATAATAATTGAACACAACTTAGATGTTATTAAACAAGCTGACCATATCATTGATTTAGGACCTGAAGGTGGCGATGCAGGTGGAAGTATTGTTTTTGAAGGAAGCGTAGAAGATATTGCTAATTGCAAAGAGTCATATACAGGAATGTTTATCAAAAAATGCCTTTAAAGGTAGAATAGATGGAAGATAATAAAAACGAGTTAGAACCAAAAGATAAAAAAGAAATAGAAAAAAAAGAAGAAGATAAGCCTAAAAAGAAAACAGCTGAAGATGTGGAAAAAGAAATGGAACAAATGCTTGAAGATTTGAGTCAACAAATGGGTGTTGATAAAAATCAAATTAGAGTTGTTTCTATTAAGGCACCTAAGCGTAACTTCTTAACAATTCTTTTTGAATCATTATATTACATTATATCTACTGCACTACTTTTTATTGGACTTAGTGGATATATTAGCTGGTCTGATGGATCATGGTATGATATTCTGTTTTATAGTTTAACATTTAGTGTAATTGAATTATTATTAAGAAATCTATTTTTGATAATATTTAAAAAGACATTCATTCAAACATTTGGCTTAGTGATGTTAGTTCCACCACTAATTGCCTTATTTGCATGTATCTTTATTCCATTTATTGTAAGTCCAATTTATATTGGTAGATACTTAATAGTATGTGTACTTTTATTGATTGTTAGAGAATTTATTAAGAAATATAGTGTAGATTTCTATTATAAACATAAAAAGAATAAAAATAAAAAGTAAGGAGGCAGCTTATGTCATATGCTCGCCAAGTCAAAAAAGAAGTTGCGACTGTATCTACAAGTTTAGCTGATGATAAGGCGATACTATATGGCTATATCAAGCTAAAAGGTGAGATAGGTTTATCTCATGATGGTGTTAGATTAGAATTATCCACAACATCTAACACTATTACTAGAAAAGTAGCAGCTGCTTTAAAGAAATTATATAATGCTAATTATGAAATGTTTTCTAAGAGCCAATCTAAACTTAAAGGTCAAACAGTATTTGTTATTAGATTAACTGAAGGACTAAAAGAAATATTGATTGATTTAGATTTAAGTAATGATGGTTATTTGATTAACGAAGAAGTATCTAATAAGTATTATGATAAGATTGATAAAGTCATAACTGGTATGTTTTTAGCTAGAGGATCAATTAATGATCCAGATAAAACTAAAAGGTATCATTTAGAAATAGTATGTTCTAATGAAAATGAAGCAAACTACATAATTGATGGATTAAAGATTTATGATATACATGCTAAATGGATATTAAGAGAAAAAGGATATGTAGTATATCTTAAAAAGAGTGAAGCTATTGGTGACTTCTTAAAACTAATTGGTGCATATAACGAATTATATAGGTTTGAAGATGCACGAATTAAAAGAGATTATGAAAACTATGCTAACAGAATGGTTAATTGTGATTTAGCAAATGGCGCTAGATTTGAAGAAGCTACTAATAGGCAACTTGCTGCTATAAAAAAAATAGAAGAAACAATTGGCTATGCAGCTTTAAGCCCGAGATTATTTGGGGCAGCATTACTTAGAATTGATTATCCTGATTATACTTTAGGAGATTTAAGTGAAGTAAGCAAAGAAGACACAACGTATTTTGGTAAACCAATGAGTAAATCAGGGATTTCTCATTGTTTAAGAGAAATAGAGGATATCGCAAGTAGATTATAACTTGCAAGAGGAGGTAAATTATGTTTCCAGATCGATTAATTGCAGGTAGATGGGTTACATTATATGGAATATGTATAGCAATCGGAGTAGTTGCTTGTATCTTTTTACTAAGAAAACTTGGTAAAAAGATTGGTGTTGATCCTAAGTTTTTAGAATTCACAGAGATGCTTGGATATGTAGCGATAATGATTGGCTTTTTAGGTGCTGCTTTGTGGCAAGCACTATATAACTTTTTAGAAGATCCTAGCGATGGCTTTCATTTTTCTTTAGAAAACATAACATTCATTGGGGGATTAATCTTTGGTGTCGCTACATTCATTGTTATTTATCTAATCAGAAAACCAAAACTAACTGGCAGAATTACGGATATTTTACCAATTGCACCATGTTGTATAACGATTGCTCATGGATTTGGTAGAATCGGCTGTAACTTTGCGGGATGCTGTTATGGAAAAGTTGTTCCTGAAGGTAAATGGTATTCTTGGTTTGCGGTAAACATGTATCATACTGATCATGTATTTCCAACCCAATTAATGGAAGCAGCATTCTTGTTCATATTATGCGGAGTAATGGCATTTCTAGTGTTAAAGAAGAAATTCTATTATACATTCCCAATTTATACAGCAGCTTATGGAGTTTGGAGATTCTTAATTGAATACTTAAGAGATGATGATAGAGGAAGCTTTATTCCTGGTATTACGCCTTCTCAATTCTGGGCAATAGTAATGGTTGCAATATCTGTACCACTATTCTTCTTTGTAAAGTATTTAACTAAAAAAAGAACTGAAGAATTAAAAATAGCTGCAAATATCACTGCTAGTGCAAAGGATGCAAAGACTCCAGAAGAGCTAGAAGAAGAATTAAAAGATGAATAATTAATAGGCCTATCAAATTGTTAAGATAGGCCTTTTATTAGTGTATTATTTACTTGATTTTTATGAGCGTTTGTGGTAAAATGGTATAGATTTTAGTGGATTAGTTGTGAGGTTATTATGAAAATAAATAAAATCGATGGTGCCTTATACAAGCTGCTTGTAATAAATGGTGCTGAAAACTTGAAACGTAACTATCAAACAATCGACGCTTTAAATGTATTCCCTGTTCCTGATGGAGACACTGGTACAAATATGCGAATGACTATCGAAGGCGGTGTAAATGAAATCGCTGAGTTTGATAGTAAAAATATATATGAAGTTGCTAAAAAAGTTTCTCGTGGTATGTTAATGGGCGCTAGAGGAAACTCTGGTGTTATCTTATCACAATTATTTAGAGGTATTTCTAAAGGATTTGAAAAATATACTAGCGTAACAGCTATTAGTTTAGCAAAAGCTTTTAAGAGCGGTGTAGATCAAGCTTATAAAGCTGTTTTACAACCTGCTGAAGGTACTATTTTAACAGTAGCTAGAGAAGCTACTGAAAAGTTAGTTTTAATCGCTTCTTCAAGAATGTCAATTAATGAATTCTTTGATGAATTCATTATGGAAGCAAAAGCATCACTTGATAGAACTCCAGACCTACTTCCAGTTTTAAAAGAAGCTGGTGTTGTAGATAGTGGTGGAGCAGGTCTTGTATGTATCCTTGAAGGTATGCGTAAAGCGGTTAATGGGGAAATGCTTGATAGTCAAGAAACAATGAATTTCGGTACTTCAGCAGTCTTCGAAGATTTAAATAAAGAAGAAGCTGAATTTGGTTATTGCACAGAATTCATTTTAAAACTTGACAAAGAAAAAGTAGGAAGTGTTGAAGAATTTTCTGAAAACACAATTCTTGATCAAATTTCTCCAATTGGTAATTCAATCGTTATTGTTAAGGATGAAGACATCATTAAAGTTCACGTTCACACTTTAACTCCAGGCGTTGTACTTAACATTGGCCAACAATATGGTGAATTTGTTAAGTTAAAGATTGAAAACATGACTCTTCAACATACAACTCTTGCTGGTAAAGAAGAAAAAGTTGAAGAACATGAAGTTGAACCAGTTGAAGTTGAAGAAAAACCAGTTAAGCCAGCTGAAAGAAGCAAATATGCAGTTGTTGCTGTTGCAACAGGCGATGGCCTAACGCAAACATTCAAAGAACTTGGTGTTGATTATGTAGTAAGTGGTGGACAATCAATGAATCCATCAACGGAAGACTTCATAAAAGGCTTTGATCATTTGAATGCAGAAAACATTATTGTTTTCCCTAACAATAAGAACATTATCTTAGCTGCTAACCAAGCTGCCAAGATTTATGATGAAAGCAATGTAGTAGTAATTCCATCTAAGACAATTGCTCAAGGTTTCTCAGCCTTAACAATGATTGACTTATCAAGCGAAGTTGATGACATCGTAAACGATTTGCAAGAACAAATCAGTAATGTTACAAGCATCGCTATAACTTATGCTATCAGAAAATCTAATATCAATGGTGTGAATGTAGAAAAGAATGACTACATCGGTATGCTTGATAGCAAGCTAGTATCTGCTCATCGTCACTTATACAATACATTTAAAGAAGTTATTGATATGGCAGTTAACGATGATAAATCACTAGTTACTATAATTTATGGTAAAGGTGTAACTGAAAGAGAAGCAAACGATGCTGCTAAATATGTTCAAAGAAATCATTCTAATGTAGATGTACAAGTAGTTAATGGTGGACAAGACGTATATAGTTATATAGTTGCTGTAGAATAATATATAAAAAAGATGGTAACGTATTAGTCTATAACGAGATTGAAACGTTACCTTTTTTAGAAAAGAGGTGGCTTTATGGATTTGAGTGAAATCACATTTTTAACAGCCAAGAAAATACAAACGCTTAAGAAAAGCGGTATAAATACTGTAGAAGATATGCTTTATCATTATCCTTCTAGATTTGAAGATTATACAATTACTAATTACTGTGATGTAGAGATTGGCAAAACATTAACGGTTGCAGGAATTATTCAAGGAAAAGCAACAATTGCTAATGTTAAATCAAACTTGAGTGTAATGAATTTCTATGTAGATATTGATGGTAATAAAATAAGAGTAACGATTTTTAATCGTCACTTCTTAAAAAGCCAAATCTTTTATGGAAAATATGTAAGATTAACTGGTAAATTTGATGGAAGACTTGATCACTTTATTGCATCAGAAATTGCCTTTGATGAATTGAGTAATGCGATTAATCCAATATTTAATATTAAAGGTGTCGATGATAAAAAAGTATTAGAGATCAAAGAAAGACTATATTATGATTACTCATATTTATTAGAAGAAGATTTACCTGATGAATTATTAAATAAATATGATTTTATTGGTATTAAAAAAGCTGTAAGATACATCAATATTCCAGAGACTATGGAAGAGACTACTAAAGCAATTAAGAGACTTAAATTTGAAGAATTATTAAAATTCGAATTAAAAGTTAAATATATGCTTTATATGCGTAAGAATGCTCCTGAAGGAGTAGCAATAAATTACGATAAAGATAAAGTAAATAACTTTATTAATTCACTTCCATATAAACTTACAAGCGACCAAGAAAAATGTTTAAATGATATTTTAGGTGATGTTAGTTCTACATACAAAATGAATAGATTACTTCAAGGTGAAGTAGGAAGCGGTAAAACAGTTGTTGCTGCTATTGCTTTATATGCAATAACTACAGCTGGTTACCAAGGAGCTATTATGGTCCCTACAGAAGTACTTGCTTTCCAACATTACAAAACATTTAGTGAATTCTTTGTTAATAGTGAAGTAAGAGTTGCTCTTTTAACTTCTAGTATAACTGGGGCTGCTAAGAAAGAAATTCTTGATGATTTAGAAAATGGAAATATTGATATTGTTATTGGAACTCATTCATTAATTCAAAAAGAAGTATTCTTTAAACGTCTTGGACTAGTAGTAACCGATGAAGAACATCGCTTTGGTGTTAGACAAAGAGTATCAATGGTTGGTAAAGGTTACTTAATTGATCATTTAAAGATGAGTGCTACTCCAATCCCTAGAACTCTAGCTATTAGTATATTAGGTGATTCGGATATATCTACTATTAAAGTAATGCCAGGAAATAGAAAAGAAGTTATTACTAAATATTTAGATTATACACATCTTCAAGATGTCCTAAATTTCATCGGTGGCGAAGTTAAAAAAGGTAGACAAGCCTATATCATTGCCCCAATGATTGATGAATCAGATGTAATGGAATTACAAAATGCGATTGATGTATATAATCGTGTTAAGAAATTCTATGATGGATTCTGTAATGTTGGGTTAATACATGGTAAACTAAAGACAGAAGAAAAAGATGAGATTATGCGCAAGTTTGCAGCTAATGAATATCAAGTATTAGTTGCAACAAGTGTAATTGAAGTAGGTGTTAATGTAATTAACGCCACTACAATAGCAATCCTTGATGCGGATAGATTTGGTATTGCTCAGCTTCACCAAATGCGTGGTCGTGTTAGAAGAAGTGATCATCAAGCATATTGCTTCTTATTATCTGATTCCACAGTCGAATCAGCTATTAAGAGACTTAAACTTATTGAAGAAGTAGGTGATGGCTTCATTTTAGCCGAAGAAGATTTGATCATGCGTGGCGGTGGCGAAATATTTGGGGAAAAGCAATCAGGATTTCAAACATTTAAGTTAGCCGACTTATTAGTTGATAAAGACGTATTAGAACAGGCTAATAAAGAAGCTCAAGAAATAATTGATAGTGGTAAATTATTCACTCCTGAATATGCAAGACTTTTAAAGATTGCTGATGATAATTACCAAAACAAAAAAGAAATAATCGAATAAATGGAGGAACATATGATTAAACTTGCAATAGATGCCATGGGTGGCGATAACGCTCCAAAAGAGATTGTGGAAGGCGTTAATTTAGCTGTTAAAGAATTTGATGATGTGGAATTTACATTATTTGGTGATGAAGAACAAATTAAGAAATATTTAGTTCCATCTAATCGTGTAAAAATCGTTCATGCACCTGAGGCTTTATCAATGGGTGAAAAAGATCCAATTAGAGCTATTAGAAATAATAAAGAACTATCCCTAGTTAGAGCATTCCAATCAGTTCGTGATAAAGAATGTGATGGCGTAGTTACAGCTGGACCTACTCAAGGGGTAATTGTAGCAGCCCATATGATTATTAAAAGAATCCCAGGAATGCAACGTGTTGCATTATGCCCAGCTATGCCAGTAGTTGGTGGTAAATCAAGATTAGTGCTTGATGTTGGTGCTAATACTGATATTAGACCAGAACATATGCTCCAACATGCTCAGTTTGCTTCCGTTTATGTAAATAAAACTAGAGGAATTGATAGACCTCTTGTTGGTTTACTTAACATTGGAACAGAGGCTGGTAAAGGTAGAGAATTAGAAAAAGAAGCATATGCTTTATTTGAAAAATGTGAAGCAATTAATTTCTATGGAAATGTAGAGCCTAAAGAATTATTTACAACTCCTTGCGATATTATCGTAACTGATGGATACTCTGGAAACATTTGTATTAAATCAGTAGAAGGAACTGCTAAAGCTGTTGGTATTATCCTAAAAGAAGAAATTAATAAATCATTTTTTAGTAAGATTGGTTACTTATTCATGAGAAAAACATTTAAAAACTTCAAGTACCGCATGAGTGGAGCTGAAGTTGGTGGCGCACTTGTATTTGGTGTTGATGGAATTGTTACTAAATCTCATGGATCAAGTGAAGCAATGGACTTTAAATATGCTATCGCTCAAGCTAGAAAAGCAGTAAAGGGCGAAGTAGTAGAAATGATGAAAACATATTTATCTATTGAGGATGCTAACCATGAATGAAACTTTTAGTTTTGCACCTGAGTTTAAAAAGTTAATGAAAAAGCTTAGCTTAACTTATAATTCAATGAGATTATACGAACAAGCTTTTACTCATCAAACTTATGTCAACGAAACTAAAGGCAAAAAACTAGAAAATTATCAAAGATTAGAATTCTTAGGTGATTCAATACTTGGCTTTTTAGTAGCTGAATACCTATATGACAACCGAAACATTCCTGAAGGAACGATGACAAAAATTAGAGCCAAGTTTGTTTGCGAACAAGCCAATGCCACATACGCTAAAGAATTAGGAATTGATAAACTAATTTTAGTTGGTAATGGGGTTAGATATAATGATGGAATAAGTGATGCTATCATTGGTGACGTTTTTGAATCATTCTTAGGAGCTATGTATTTAGATCATGATATCGAATATGTAAGGAACTTTTTAGTCTGCCATGTATTCCCTCATATGAAAACTGATGATTATGGATACTTTGTAGATTACAAGAGTAAACTTCAAGAATTCATTCAAGCTGAAAGCAGAAATAGTGTTACATATGAATTAATATCTTCATCTGGCCCAGCACATGATAGAACTTTTGAAGTAGCTGTATATCATGATGGCATAGCTTTAGGAAAAGGAATAGGTAAAACTAAAAAAGAAGCGGAACAATTAGCCGCTAAAAATGCACTCGGGATTGTGGCAGGTAATAAAGAATGAGTCAATATTATACATTAATTAAAAACCAAGTTATTGATTTTGATAAGTTAGTATTAGAAAAATATTTTTGCCTTGATTTAGATGAAGTTGATGCAATAATTTTGATTAAGATTAACGAATTAATCAAATACAAAAAGACATTAGATGCTGCAAGTGTCGCATCTAAGATGAGCATTGATGTTAATCAAGTTAGTAAAAAAATAGTTAGCTTAGTTGAAAGAGGCTATGTTAGCTTAGATATTAGCGATGAAGGTGAAGTAATTAACTTAGATGGTATTTATAACCACTTAGCTACTTTACTTGATTTAGATGATAATAATAACGAAGAAGTTACTAAAACTAATATAGTTAAAAAAGTAGCAGAAGATTTTGCCACATACTTCGGTAAAACTCCATCCGCAATGGACCTACAAATGATTAATCACTGGATAATTGATGATGAATATAGTTATGAAGTAGTCAGTGAAGCTATTAAAACTTGCGCTATGAAGAAAAAAATAGGTTCTAGATTTGTAGATGCATATTTAATGGACACAACAAGAAACGAACCTAGTAAAGTAGATTCTGATTTACAAGAGAAATTTAATAATGTTTTTAACAGTCTCAAGTAAATACATTTATGATAAGTTAGATAATTTGTTTCCTAATGCAAAATGTGGCTTAAATTATAATAACTTATTTGAATTATTAGTAAGTGTAGTATTATCTGCCCAAACTACTGATGTAGCTGTTAACAAAGTAACACCAATTCTATTTAGTCAATATAGTGATGCATATAAATTAGCTATTGCTAATATAGACGATGTTAAAAGAATTATTGCACCAATTGGCTTATCTAATTCTAAAGCTAAGAATATCGTAGCTTTAAGTAAAGAAATAGTTAATAGATTTAATGGATTAATCCCAAATAACATCACTGATTTAGAAAACTTACCAGGAGTAGGTCATAAAACTGCTAGTGTAGTGATGGTAGAAGGATATAAAATACCTGCTATGCCAGTAGATACGCATATTTTTAGAATAGCTAATAGGTTGGGTATTACAAAAGCTAATGATGTCAAAGGGGTAGAAGAAGATTTAAAAGAATATTTTGATAAATCTACTTGGTGCCATTTACATCATTTACTAATATCATTTGGTAGAAACATATGCATTGCTAAAAGTCCTAAATGTGACAAATGTCCATTTAGTGATATATGTATAAATAAAGAACATATTTCTAAATGAAATATGTTCTTTTAATTTACAAGCTTTGCATGCTTATTAATATAATCGATATCACCATTTACATGGGTTGTTTTTTGATTAGTGTAAGTAACAAATGATCCACTTTCACCTTTTACTTTCTTTAAGTATTTTACTTGAACATAGTCTACAGCCATGATTGATGTTTTCTTAGAATGATATACACAAATATTAGCAACTAGTTTTATTTTATCGTCATTTAGAGGTCCATTATAAATTACATGGCAACCTGGGTATGAAGCAATATGGAAGAAATAATCTGTTGCTTTAGCTAGTTTATTCGTGATGTAATTATTTTGTGTATTGTTCTTACCAACTAAAATTGTATATCCATCTTCATCAATATAGCGAGTAATTAGCGGTTTAAGTGGTCTTTTGTCAGGTTTAACTAAACCTATTTCTTTACAGATTTCTTTTAAAGATGAATTTGAAGCAATTGATATTTGATTTAGAAGGGTTTCTAAATAAATAATTTCTTGCTTTGTCTTTTCAATTTGTTCACTTAAAGCATCAACTGTCCTTTTTTGTTTCTTAACTTTATTAAAATAGTAATTAACATTTTCATTTGGACTAATTTTAGTGTTAAGGGGTAGAGTAACTATCTCATTAGTATTATAATCAATTACTTTAATTTCTTCTTGATAAGGTTTAACTAGATGGATGTTACTAGCAAGTAGCTGTGCATCTCGCTCTAAAGATGCATAGTTTTTTGCAATTCTTAATTCATCATTTTGTTTAGCTAGTTTTGATTTAGCTTTTTCTAATTCTTTTATGCAATAAGTTTTAGCTAATTTCTCATCCGCATTCTCATTTAAACTACTATTAGAATGATCAATATATCCTTCTACAAGACTAGATAAATCATCATATTTGATACGTTTGCCATCTAAATGTTTTAAATCAAAACAATAAAAATTAACTTTTTTACCGATGATTAAAGTTGGACTTACTAATTGATTGATAGTTTTTAATAAAGAAGCATTGTAACAACATTCACTAAATAATAGTTTAGATACACCTTCATAAATGTTTTCATTTAAAATAGTATCATCACTTGCTAGGGTAAAAGGATTAATCTTTGTGGATTCTAATAATTCGTATTTCACATTAGGACTAATAATGCGCGTGTCTATTTCAAAATGTTTATGATATGCTTCAATTATGATATCTTCACTATCTAAAATAATGAAATTAGAAGTTTTACCAGTAAATTCAAAAACAAGTTTATATGTTTTTGGATAACCCAACTCATCATTTTTAGTTACTATTAAAGTGATAACACGATCATTATTGGTTTGAATTAAATTATCAATAAAAGAAGAAGCAAAATATTTCTTTAAGATATTGCCGAAATGATTATCAGTATGCATGAATTCTTTTTTTGATAATCTAAAGTGAGAAAAGTTTTTATCAGCTGATAAAACTAATACCATTTTACTCGAAAGACTAAAAGCATAATCTGTATCATTGATAGCTTCAACTTTAGATATTCTTTTGCCTATTAATTGATCGTTTATTTCAGCTAACATATAATGAGCAAATACACCATCAAATGCCATAATTACACTTCCTTTCTTCCCCATTTTAACATATCTCCATTTTATAAACAAAGATAATGTTTTCATTTTATTGAAAATAGATAAAATTAGTTGTATAATGGATGCAATAATAGGAGAAACTGCGGTGAAACTAGACAAAAAAGGTTTATTAATTGTAATGTCAGGCCCATCTGGAGTTGGCAAAGGAACAGTTAGAAAAAGTTTGTTTGAAAGAACTGACCATGATATGGTATTTTCTGTATCAATGACAACTCGTGCACCACGCGCAGGTGAAGTAGATGGCGTAGATTATTATTTTGTTTCTAAAGAAGAATTTGAGAAGAGAATTCAAGAAGGTAAATTTTTAGAATATGCTAAGTTTATTGACAATTATTATGGTACTCCTTTAGATATCGTACAAGAAAAACTAAATGCTGGTGAAGAAGTAGTTTTAGAAATAGAAGTACAAGGGGCAATGCAAGTAAGAAAGAAATGCCCTGATGCCGTTTTTATTTTTATTGCCCCTCCTTCAATGAAGTCTTTATATGATAGATTGTTACTTCGTGGAACTGAGAGCGAAGAAGTAATTAAAGCAAGATACGATAAAGCTTGTAAAGAAGTAGTAATGGCTGATTTTTATGACTACATCGTAGTTAATGACACCGTAGAAAACGCTGCAGATAAAATCTTAGCTATCGTTAGAGCAGAGCATGCAAAACTTGCTAGATGCATCGATGGTTATAATGAAATTATAAAAGATAGGAAGGCAAAATAATGAATAAAGATGGAATTAGATATCCTGCTATTGACCAATTAGTAACTAGAACTAAATCTAAATATCGCCTAGTACTTGGTGCTGCTATTAGAGCTAGACAAATTAGTGAAGGTGATAAACCGTTAATAAACAATCCTAAGAGTGAAAAAGGAATTGGCATTGCTTTAGAAGAAATTTATGCAAATAAATTAGAAATTAAATAACTATAAGCTTATTGTTTACGCAATAAGCTTTTTTTTGTATAATTGATATATAGAAGGAGGGGATAAAGTGATAGCAAAAGTGTCGATTGACCGTCGTAGTAGTAGCATTGCTAATGTTTATGATTATAACGTGCCAGAAGAACTAGTTGATGCAATTGATGTCGGTGCTAGCGTCTTTGTTCCTTTTGGATATGATCAAGTATTTGGTTATGTAATAGAATTAAGAGGGGATACTAAACCCGACTTAAAAGATATAATTGATGTAGTTAGTGAAGCTAACCTAATCGGTGAAGTTAATTTCAAATTAGCCAACGAATTATCAAGCGATCTTGATTGTTCAATGGCTAATGTTTTAAGCATGATGCAACCATCTTTTATTAAAGGCCAAAAGCAACAATATTTATATATTGAAGATTATAATTTGCTAGATGCTAATTTAGCCTTAGCTTTAAACGGAAAAAGCAAAGTATTGATTACTAATGCATTGCTTCCATTTAAAAAACAAATCCAAAATGAAATTAAGAATGGTAATATCACCAAAGGATATGATTATTTTGTTTATGGTAAAAACAAAAAAGTAAAAGTGTATTCAGTAATTGATGATAGCACTCAATCAACTAAAGCTCGTGATTTAGTTGTTAGATATTTAATTGATCATCCAGCTTCTTCAATGGATGATATTAGAGTCGCCACAAACGTTTCTTCAAACATTGTAAAAACATTAGTTAACTTAAAAGTATTAAAAGTTGAAGAAGTATTAATTAAAAATAATGAAAAACAAGAATTTAAAAACAAATCCAGATATGAATTTAGTTTTAGTGAAAAAGAACTAGTTGATTATTATGGGGAAGTAAGTCAAAAGCCATTCTTGTTCTTTTCTAGTAATGATGATTTTAGATTACATTTTTATATTAAATTAATAGATGATAGTATAAAGCTAGGTAAGAAAGTAGTATTGATTTATCCTAATGCGCTGAATGTGGAAGAAGGAAGCATTAAGTTAAAAAGATATTTTAAAGGAATAGATATTGTTACTTTCCATTCAAGAAATACTGATAGTGAAAACTACGATACATTCCAAAAACTAATTGATAATTCATTCGATGTATTAATTGGTACACCTAATGTAGTGCTACTACCATTTAATAATGTTAGTGATATTGTACTAAATGATGTAGATGATGAGATGTACATCAATGAAACATATCCTTATATTAATTATAAAGAAGCAGCAATTAAGAAAGCTAAATTACTTGAAGCGAAAATTATCTTAGAATCTAAAACACCAATTGTTAGTGATTATTATAATGCTTCAATTGGTAAATATTATATTTTAAATAATCATAGTATTAGTTCTAATCACGTTAGTATTGTGGATATGAATAAAGAATTATTAGAGACTAATGATTTAGTAATATCTAGTGATTTAAGAACTAAAATGGATATAGCTTTATCTAATCATAAGATTAGTATGCTTATTTGTAATAATGTGGCATTTGCTACCCAAATTAAGTGTAGAAAGTGTGGCAAAGTTTTAAAATGTCCTGACTGCAAAGTGCCACTAGTTTATGTAAAGAGTAAAGATAGTGCTAGATGTCCATATTGTAATTATGAAGAGAAGATGTTTAGATCTTGCAAGTGCGGAAGCACTAATTACATTAGTTTTGGTTTTGGACTTGAACAAGTAGAAGAAAAACTAAAGAATATGTATCCGAATGCTAAAATTATTAGAGCAGATAGCGCTTATCTAAATAGTAAAGAAAAAATGTCTAACTTACTTCAAGCAATTGAAGAAGGAAATGTAGATTTTATCATTGGTACTAATGCTTTAGTAAAAATCGGTAATTCTGAAAATATTGATTTAGTTGGACTGTTATATGTAGATAGTTTCTTAAATGCTAACAATTATTCCGGAAGTGAAGCTACTTATAATTTAATAGCAAAAGTAACTAGTTTTAAAAATATAGTGATTCAAACATATAATCCAACGCATTATTCAATTACTAATGCAATCAATAATAATTATGATGATTATTATGAATTAGAATTACAAAATAGAAAATTACTTGATTATCCTCCTTTTAAAGAATTAAGCATTATCTTTATAAAAGGTGATTATCAAGAAATGTATCATTTTGCTTATTATTTTAAAAAAGCAATTTCACACAGTAATGATTGTGTAGTACTTGGCCCTACGTATGATTATGTACATAAAGGTGTTAAGCTAGTTGTTAAGTATGAAAAGTATGATTATACAATTAAAATATTTAACGATGCCGTTAAACATTTTAATAGCAGTAAAGTTATGGCCACTTTCCATAGATATACAAGAGGTGGATAAATGAAAAAACTAGATATTATATTTATGGGTACACCAGATTTTGGGGCTACTATTCTAGAAGCCTTAATTAAATGCCATAATGTTAAGTTAGTAGTAACCCAAACTGATAAAGTAAATGGCAAAAAAACATATGTTAGTCCTGTTAAGAAACTAGCTTTACAAGAAGGGATTGAAGTCTTTCAACCAGTTAATATTCGCAAAGATTACGAAAAGATTTTATCAACTCCTTGTGATTTAATTGTTACTGCTGCTTATGGACAAATAATTGGTACTAAAGTATTGCTTCATCCTAAAGTTGCATCAATTAATGTGCATGGAAGCCTGCTTCCAAAATATAGAGGTGGTGCGCCAATCCAAAGAGCAATCATTAATGGTGATGATAAAACTGGTATTACCATTATGTATATGGCTAAAGGAATGGATAGTGGCGATATTTTAGAAGAAGAAAGTATTGAAATTGGTAATCAAACAAGTGATGAATTATTTGTAAACCTAGCACGTCTTGGTGCTAGAATGATCAATGAAGTAATTGAAAAACTAGTAGATGGTAAAGTTAATCCAGTTAAGCAAGATGAAAATCTTGTTAGTTATGCACCTAACTTAACTAAAGAAGATGAACTAATTAATTTTAATCAAGATGCATTTATGGTATGTAGACAGGTGCGAGGACTTGATTCAAATCCAGGTGGTTACTTTACAATTGATGGAATTATATATAAAATATATAAGTGTGAAGAAGTCTCTTCAGATTCAATTGAAGAAGTTGGCGTTATTGAAAAAGTAGAAAAAGATTCTTTTACTGTTAGGTGCTTAAAGAATGCCCTTAAAGTTAAAGAAATTAAGCCAGCAGGTAAGAATAAAATGAGCGTTAGAGATTATCTAAATGGAAAAGGAAAAGAGATTATATTTGTAGGGAGGAAAATAGATTAATGGATAAAAAAGTTATTTTTTCAAGAGATGAAATGTATGAATTGAATGTGGAAAGATTAAAAGAGAGAGGCGTTGAATTAGAAGAAATTGCTAAAATTGCTTATAATCAACAATCTCGTTATATTCCAAATGTTAGCTTTGATGTATGCTTAGAAAGCGTTAAGAAGTTATTATCACTTCGCGATATCTTCCATATCGTTCAACTTGGAATTGAAATAGATAGATTAACTGAACAAGGAATGTTCCGTTCACCAATTCAAGATATTATGAAAGCTGATCTTGGCATGTTTGGAATCGATGAAATCATCGGCTTAGCAGTTGCTCAAAACTATGGTGCAATTGGCCAAACTAACTTTGGTGATATTGATGTTAATAAACCAGGAATTGTAGCTAAACTTAATAGCGATGGAAAAGGAGATAAACCTGAGTGCCATACATTCTTAGATGATATCGTTGGTGCAATCGCAGCAGCAGCTAGTACAAGAGTAGCACAAATCATGAGTGAAGAATTAGCACACAAAGAATAAAAATAAGTCCCTATTGGGACTTTTTTTAATGCTAGCAAAAGATAATGTCAATTATATTTGACATTATCTTTATAATCTTTACCCCTAACCGTAATTATGATAAAATGATAACAGTGAGGTAGTTATATGGAAAAAGAACAATTAATATTAGCAATAGACCAAGGTACAACTAGTTCAAGAGCTATTGTATTTAATAAAAAATCAAAAATCGTATCCACAAGCCAAATGGAATTTGGCCTAATCTGTCCAAAGAGTG
>JAFZWP010000021.1 GCA_017617065.1 Bacilli bacterium | reverse complement strand
TTATAATTCCTAACGCTAATCATATAGATTTGTATGATAGAAAAGATATTATTCCATTTGATAAAATAGAAGAGTTTATTAAAAAATATATGTAGATATGTTTTATTGGTGAGTTTCGCTTACGTCACAACAGACAGTAGAGACAATAGTTGGACTATATTTAAAGGAAGAATAACAATGAAAAAAGTTATAGTAATAGGACCAAGTGGATCAGGCAAATCCGAGTTTTCTAGAAGATTGAGTAATAAAGCCAATTTACCTTTGTATTCATTAGACAGTATTTGGTGGAAAGAAGATAAAACGCATATATCTAGGGAAGAATTTGATATAAAGCTAAAAGAAATATTAAATCTAGATGAATGGATAATCGATGGTGATTATTCTAGAACATATGAAGTTAGGATGCAATGCTGTGCTACGATTATCTTTTTAGATTATTCACTAGATGTATGTTTAAAAGGCGTACAGTCTAGAATTGGTAAAACTAGACCAGATATGCCTTGGGTAGAGGAAAGATTTGATCCAGAGTTTAGAGAGTGGATAATAAACTGGTTTAATAATAAAAAACCAATACTTATAGATTTATTAGAAAAATACAAAGAAGAGAAAAATATTATAATATTCAAATCAAGAGACGAAGCTAATGAATTTTTGAATATCCTTTCTTAAATAAAGACGCAAAGAAAAGTAGGTGATGGTATTTTGATAAAAGAATATATAAACGGACAAGTATTTATTAAAGAAAATAGTGATTTTTTAGATATAAATAAATATATGTCGACTTTCTTTTATATGGATGCAAAATTATTAAACGATGTAAATAAAGATAATTATGTATTTAGAGTAGTAGAAAATCAAAATAAGTTACTTGCTTTAAAAGTAGAGCCATATGATTTAATGTTATATGGAAACAAAGAATGTACTAATACATTATTTAAGTATCTAAAAGATAATAACTATTCATTTAACAAAGTATTATGTTCTATAGATATTGGAGATGAATTAATTAAAAACCACAACTTTAAAATAAAAATCGGAATGGATTTTATGGAAGCAACAACGATTAGTGAAAAATCATGTAATGGTGTAGGTATACCTTCACTTGATGATGTGGATGAGTTGGTAAAGTACATGAATGATTTTTTAAATGAGTGTGGAATTGATAATAAAGTAATTAAAGATGATATTATCAAAAGTATTAAAAAATTTAGAGTCATTAAAATAGATAATGATATTGTAAGCTTTGCGAAAATGAGTGAAGCAATTGATGGGGCTGTAAGAATATCATATGTATATACTAATCCAAAATATAGAGGATTAGGATATGCTAGAAAAGTTGTAAACAATATTAAAAATGAAATTATAGAAAATGGATATCTCGCCACATTAAATGTGGATAGAGCTAATCCAATATCAAATCATATATATTCTTCACTTGGATTTAAAAAAGTATTCTCTCAAGGTGAATACGAGTTAATAAATAGATAATACATATAATATATGATATAATGCATTTGAATTAAGGTGAAATAAATGAAAAAATCTCTAACTAGTATAGATATTGAAAAATATAGAGTCGAGCCAATCAAAAAAAGTAAATCTAGAGTAGTCAAGAAGCAATTAAGCGGTGAAGATATAGATTTATTAAATGATAATAGAAGCAAAACTGAAAAGAGATCAATATGTGATACACACGAAGATGGAGCATAGGAGTATAAATATGGATAAAAAAGTAAGAAATTGGTTAATAGCATTTGGTGCTTTCTTTGTATTGTCAATTGTATTTACAATTTTAGTATTAACAGTTGATGTAAGAGCAAGTTTTAATAATCCTAAACTAGGTCTTGCTTCGATGAATGAAAAAGTATTTAATGCAATTGGAGAAAGTAGTTTTTGGTATTACTTTACACAAGCTTTAGGTTATTTAGCAATACTTGTAGTAGTAATATTTGCATTTATTGGAGTAATCCAATTAATTAAAGGTAAAAGTATTAAAAAAGTAGATAAAGAAATAATTGGACTTGGAATTGTATATATAGTTATTGCTATTATATATGTATTTTTTGAAAAAGTAGTAGTAATTAACTATCGTCCTATTTTAGAGGATGGCGAAGTTGCCGCTTCATTTCCATCAAGTCATACATTGCTTGCTTGTGTAGTATTCTCTACTGCTTTAATTGAAGCAAAAAAACTAATTAATGTTAAGTTTATTAAAGAAAACATTATATTTTTAATTGAGTTTTTAGTGATATTGATGATTGGTGGAAGACTTCTTAGTGGAGTACATTGGTTAAGCGATATTATTGCTAGTGTATTATATTCAGGAGTAATTGTGAGTGGTTATTATTTAGCAATGTACTACCTAGATACTAAAACAGTTAAAGAAGAATAATTAATAGAAAGATTATAATTATCTTAAAATTATAATCTTTTTTATTGCTTTTGGTATTATTGGTTGAAAAAAAAGTAATCATGAATTAGAATAGATATGCAAAAACAAATACAAGGAGGATATAAATGAAAAAGATTTTAGGCTTATTTGTTGGAAGTTTACTAATTCTTTGTTTATCATTTTTTGCTATCGCATGCGAAAATGGTTCAAACAAAAACAAAGAGCTAAAACCTCTTGAAATGACTCAAGAGCAAATGGGCGTTTATTATGATTTAAATGGTGAATCACTAGAAGTTAAACAAGCATCTATTGAATATAAGCAAGAACAATATGCTACATATACTTATGGTGATGATTGTGTAATGAAAGCAGGCGATGTACAACTTACATTTAGTATTAATGGTAATTCAATTACAATAGAAAATGCTGCAACATTTACTAAAAGAACATTAGCAAAAGTTGCTAGCGAAAAGCAAGGTGTATATGCAGATTCAACAAATCTAGCATCTACAGTAGCTGTTAGAGAAGGAAGCGTTACTCTAAGCGATAAAAAGACTTACATTTTATTTGAAAACGAAACTGGTGTATATTTCCTAGCAAATGGTAAAGAAAATTATATTTCCTTTGCTACAGTAGCAACAGTTGCATCAATTACTCTTGATAGTAAGACTTATATTATTACTGCTGCTCCACTTCCTGCAGAAGAAGGCGAATTAACAAAACTTGTTAGAAAGATTTTAGATAATGCGCAAAACAAAGCAACTGCAGATTTCGCTTTAGAAGCTACAGCTACAGCTAGTGCAAAACAAACTATTGTTAGTGGTGAAAAAGATCCTGAAAAGATTGATTTAATCGGTGCGTTCTTAGGAGATACACAAGTTAGTGCTAGCGCTAGTATTAATGTAAAGAACTTAGATTTAACTGATTTATCTAAATTATTAGCTGAAATTAAATTACAATTAACTGCTAAAGTTAACAATGAAGATATGAAAGTTAACGTTCAAGTTAACGCTCAAGATGGAAAAGTATTTACTAAGCAAGATAAAGGAAATCCAAACGAAGCTGAATATAGCGTAGAAGATTTACCAAGTGTAGATGATTTAGCTGGTGAATTAATGGAAGCAGAAACATTTGATTTTGAAGAATTGCTTGCTAAACTTGCAGAAATCGAAGCAAAACTTGCTGAAATCGGTGTTAAATATTCTGATATTAAATTAGCATTAGATTCTGTATTTAAACTAAATGAAAATGAACTAAAGATTAGTATCACAAAAGACAAAGCACAAACTGCATTATTGGCTGTTCAATTACTTGTTGCTAGTAATTTAAGCAAGATTCTAGAAGAAGTTTGGACTGGAATGAGCGAAAGAGATAAAGCACAATATAAATCATATGATGAATTTTCACAAGGATATACTGAACAAATTAGTAATGCATTTATTGAAGCACAAACTTTCTTATCTAAAATGACTATTAATTCATGTAAATTAGAAATTAACTTCAATACATTTGCAACATTAATTGATATTGATATCGTTGTACCTGGTGAAGAAACAACAAAAGACGAACAAGATAATGAAACTGTAACTTGCACATATAACACTGCAATTAAACTTAATTTAACAATTACTCCAGTAGAGTCCAAAGATATTACAAAAGTAAATCCTGTAGATTATATTTATAGTGCAGATAAACTTGCAGCCGATATTAAAGGCGTTTTACCACAATTAACATTACCTACATTATCTGATAACGCTACATTCAAAAAGAATGTATCAGAATATGATGGCGATTTATATTATGGTTTCAATCTAAATAATTTAACTAGCACAGAAGTTGAATCAGTTTATGGTGCATTTGAGGCAATGACTAATAGTGAACATTCTTCATATTATTCAGAAACATTAATAAGTGATGAAGAAATTAAAAATGTTTACTTATATACTTATGAAAACAAAGATGAAACTGGTGCTGTAGTTAGTTATTCAGTTAGTGTATCTATTACAGTAGAAGAAAATACATATGAAAAAGTTACTCCAACAATCGGAGAAGGAATTACATTTGATTCTTCATACTTTGATGGAACTAATGCTTGGGCTAATGGTGAATTAAGCGGTAGTTTAAGATGGCAAGATAATTCTAAAGTTGTATATGTATTAGTAAATGGAGTAGTATATGATATTATCGATTATAGTGGGGACTACTTTAATTTATATGTAACAGCTAATACAAGTTTAGAATTTAGATTAGGCGAAGTAGATGAAGATTATGTATCAATTAGTTGGTATGGATATCCATTCGAACTAGAAGGGCCAAGATACGGAAAAGCTGGTGAAACACTTACTTATACAGTACACGTTCCATATGGTGACGGACTAGATAAAGCTAATGTATTAAATGATAGTGAAACACTTGCAACTAATGTTGGTGAATGCGATACATTTACATTCACTGTTCCGGCAGATGCATATTATATTTATTTTGATATAAGAAATGTAAATGCAATCGGTGAATAATAAATTTAAGGACTAGTTAACTAGTCCTTTTTTTTATGATCATAATATAATATAATTATTTGTGGAGGCTAATATGAAACTAGTTAAAAAAGTAATTATAATAATTTTTAGTATATTGATAACTATTTCTTTATCAGCTTGTGATATGCTTAACGCTAATGATAATCAAGATGATAAATTAGAAAATAGTAAGCAAGAAGTGGAAACAAAACTTAGAGATTTAGCATCAAAAGACGGATATGAAATTACATATCAATATTATAGTAGTGAAAATCCTACTGCCCAAGTAGCTACAATTGGAGCATATAAAGGTTATAGCTGGTATTATAATGGTGATAAAGAATCAGGAATTGCCTATGAGAAAGCAAATGATTTAACGCTTTATTATTTACTTCAAGATGGTGTATGGGAGTATCAATATGCATTTTTATATGATGCAAGTAATAAACAATATAGTATGGATTTAACTGCTCAGTTTAGTATGTTCCTTCAAGCATATGAATTTGATAGTGGTTTATCTAAAACAAAACAAGCAACTGTTGCCGGAAGAAGTTGTACAGTTTATACATATTCAGTATCACAAAAAGGTAAAATTGTATCTAGTCTAACTGGAGTAGATGCTACTTGGAGTTATTATATTGATAACGAACTTGGAATATGTTTAAAGTTTGAAGTAAGTGGTGATGATGGATCTACTACATCTACATCTACATTTGAAGTAACTAGTTTTAAAACAAATGCGCAAATGACTGGTTTAAAGCGACCAGTTGATGTTTATCCTATTAATATAGAGGATCCAAACATTAGTGGTAAATGGAATATGTTAGCATTCGTTGGGCTAAATTCCATTGCACCCAATAAAGAATTATTTATAAGTGATGATTTATATCGTTCAATGGAAGTATTAAGCACAGGTTCTGCCACATATTATTACAAAGCAGAAGATATAGTTTCATTTGAAGATGGTCTTGATTATATGAGTGATTACTACATATTAGTAGTTAGTGAAATTAAAAAGATAGCTGATGATAAAAAATGTTATAGTGGTGAAAATCAAGAAACTCTTGAAGAAGCAAACGAAATATTAGAAGATGAATCATTATTTTATAGTTTAATATTTATTTATCATGAACAGTATTATGAAATTTCATTCATGTTAGAGGATGCAATTGATACAATTGAAGAATCATTTGTTCTTGAAATAAGAGTAAGCAAAGTAACAAATTAATTATACAAAGTTGAGAAAGCCATTATTTTGATGTATAATGGTTAAGCATATAGGTGAGAATTATGTTTAAAAAGTTTTTAAATTGGTTTGATGGAGGCTATGATAGAGAATTCTATAAAAAGCACCAAAACGACATCCAACAAAACAATTCAAGAGTGCTTGGAATAGGCCTAATTACTATAGCTATATTCTTATCATCATTTTTGGTTGTGGAATTAACAACAGGTATTATTCAAATACATGTAAATGCCTTTGCTATAATGTTAGGATTAACAATTATAATGTTTGCTATTCACACATTACTAACAAAGAATAAATATATTGCTACGTTAGTATTAATGAGCATATTTGTTGCTTCTTTCTCCACATTTTTAATTTTTGAAGAAACATATTATATGCCAAATAAAAACGCAGTAATATTTTATGTGTTTATGTTGGCTTTACCAATTCTAATTATTGCTCCACCTTATGCGATTTTAAATTATAATATTTTGAGTTTTGCTGCATTAGCGATTATGAGTTATATTTTTAAAGAAAAATCATTATTTATTAAAGACTTAATGTTTGGCTTGTGTTGCATAGTTGCTGGAATATTTCTTGGTAGACATTCTCTTATAAATACATTTGATGGATATAGCCTAAGAGATAAGCTTGAATATCAAAGTAGATATGATCCACTTACTAATATTTATAATAGACGTGCTGGTAGAAAACGCCTAGAAGAAGTTATGGTTAACGAAGATAAAATAGCCATAGCAATGATAGATATTGATGACTTTAAACTATATAACGATACATATGGGCATGTAAAAGGTGATGAAGTATTAAGAACTCTTTCTAGTATCTTTTTATATCACGCTAGAAAGCATGGCTTCTTTGTTTCAAGATTCGGTGGTGAAGAGTTTTTATTCGTTACATACGGGTATGATGTAGAAATAATTAGAAGTATTCTTGATGAATGTGCAAAAGATATGAAACTAGCTCATATCGAAGATAAGAATTCTCAATATGGTACAGTAACATTCAGTGCCGGATATACAATTACAAATAGTTGTAAAGATATTGAAAAATTAGTTGAGATAGCTGATGAAGCACTATATCTTGCCAAAGATAATGGAAAAAATCAAATCATTTTCAAAAAAATAGATAAAGAATAAACTAATAAATAGTTTATTCTTTTTTAATATGTTAAAATAAATTATAATTTTTTTAGAAAAAATAGCTTTTTATTTGTTTAATTATTGAAAAGCTTTTTTAGAGGATAACTTATGGCCGAGTTAGACAAGTTAGTAAAAGATTTCATTAATGGTAATAAGGATAGTTTTGATTTAATTTACGAACAAACTAAGCAAAGCGTTTATTTATCAATCTATGCAATAATTAAAGATCATTGCGCTGTGGATGATATTATGCAAGATACATATTTAAAAGCAATAGACGCGATTACTTCGTACAAGATTGGAACTAATTTTAAAGCATGGATTAGTAGAATTGCGCGTAATAACGCAATTAATTACTACAATAAAGAATCAAAGTGTGAAACAATTGAAGTAGAAGACTTTGATAACAGGTTTAGTTCTAATAATTCTACACCATTAATAGATAGTGCTTTAGAAATCCTAGAAGGAACACAAAAAGATATATTTATATATCGTATCGTTTTAGGATATAAATTTAAAGATATTGCAAAAGTTTTAGATATGAATTTAAAAACGGCCCATTTCCAATATAAAAAAGCAATTGATAAAATTAAGGAGCAAATATAATGAAGTTTAAAGAGTTTAAAAAGAATATAAGAAAAGAAGCTAATAATATAGAAATAGAAAACATGAGTGAAGATGTTTCAAATTATGCTAAGGCTACATCAATTAATAATGGTGAACAAACTAAGCATATTGGCTTTGGCAGAAAACAAGCTATAGTATTAGCATTATGTAGTTTAGCTATAATTTTATTGGTGGTTGTACCAATTGTTATATTTGGTGGAACAAATAATAATATATTAATCGCAAGTAATGTAGCAAGGCCTGTTGGATCTGCTAACACACTTTCAAGATTAATGAATAAAAATAATACTAGAAATGGACTTGGTTGGTTTAGCTTTGGTGCGAAAGAAGCAATGAGCGTAGATGATGCATATTACGATGAGGCTGGTCCTAATAGTATTGATCAAAGCGGGAGTGCGCCAAACGGTGGAACTTCCCAAACAATTAGTCAAGTTGAAGGAATTCAAGAAAGTGAAATAGTAAAATGTGATAATAATCATATATATTATGCTTTGAGAAATAGCGTTGAAATTTATGAAGCAAATAACGGTAAAGCTACTTTATTAAAGAAAATAGAGTTACAAAATAAATTATATTATTATGGTGATGAAGAATTTGTATATGATTATTATTTCACACCAATTCAAATGTATATTACTGATAATAATTTAATACTAATGTATGAAAAAGTAATCCAAAAGAATTACAATAGTTTAGTTAGAAGTTATTGGTATGGATTCTATGGTAATGCTTTTGAAACAGTTTTACAAATCTATGACAAAGATGAATTCAACTTAACAAAAGAAATAAGCGTACCGGGTAGTTTAATTGATGGTAGAGTATATAATAACTTTATTTACTTTATTACAGCTGAAAATATTGTAGATTATAAAATTGCAAGTATTACTGAGACTACTAATGGTGTAGATGATGAAAAAGAATTTGATTATGATGATGTAATTTATGTTCCTGAATATATTGAGTACCCATATGAAAATTATATTTGTTCAATTAATTTAAATACACTTGCTACTAATTATGAATGTCAATTAGGTAGCAATTCATATGGAACTATTTACATGAGCGAAAACGCATTATATATGTGTAATACATGTTATACTGATTCTAATCCTGGCGAAGTAATTTACAAATATGCTATTAATGAAGATGGATTTTTAAAATTCTCTGCAAGTGGTAAAGTAGATGGATATGTTAATAACCAATATTATTTAGATGAATATAATGGCTATTTACGTGTTGCCACAACAGGCAGATTCTATAACAACAATATTTTTAATAATAGATGGGAAAGCGAAGTAATTAATGCTTTATATGTATTAGAAGAAAAAGAAGTATATGGTGGTAAAACACTAGAAGTTGTCGGTAAACTAGATAAAGGTATTGGTTATCCGGGTGAACAAATTAAAAGTGTTAAATTTGATAAAGAATATGTAAGTATTGTTACATATTATCAAACAGATCCACTTTATTTAATTAAGTTTACAGATAATACAAAAATTGAAATTGTTGATTACTTAAAAGTTCCCGGCTATTCTACATTCCTACTAGATATTAGTATTAATGGTACACCTTATAAAATTGGCGTAGGATTAACTGATAATAGAAATTATAAAATATCTTTATACCAAGTAGTAGATGATAGCGTAAGTCAAGTTGGTAAAGATTATGTTATTGAAGTAGGTGAATTTAGTTATGATGATGAAAACAATAATTATACTGATATATATACTTATACACCTATTGTAGATAACATTCGTACAATGTTCTTATATAAAGATAATAATGAGAATACATTCATTGGTATGAATTTAGATGAGAATACATACACAAGAATTAATGGTGAATATAATTATAATCAAGTTGGTAAATACTTATTATTACGTCTAGATTTAGGAACAGAAGATACAATAGTTTTAGTTAATGAATTAATTGCTAATTCACAATCAGCTAGAATGGTAGTAGTTAATGGTTACTTCTATTTAGTTAGTATGGGAGAAGCAAGAGGTTATACATATAATGCTGATACTAAAGTATTAGATTTAGTAGAATAAAAAAAGGTCACTTCGAAAGAAGTGACTTATTTTTTTCTTCTAAATTTACCCATTGCTTTCATATTATTCCAAAGTATTATTAATAATTGGAATGAAAATGGTAAAAGTAACAATAACCATGCATTTGGTATATGTACATAATGTTCAATTGTTAATACTGTACATATTGATATTGTCCAAATTAAGATTGATTCAATATATGTATTATTATATCTTTTGCCCCATATACAATTAAATACTAATGCCACAATCGATGCAGCAGGAATTCCCCATAATAATACATATAAAAACTCAGTATTTGTTTTAAATACTATTGATAAAACTACATAAACTAATACGGTAACAAATAAAGTAAGACCGCAAGATAAAATAGCAATATATTTATGCTTTTTATTTAGCGCTTTTTCTGATGCTATTTCTTCAACTTCTGGTTCAGATGCAATCTGTTCTTTAGTAGTAGATAAAAGAACATCAACGCTAACACCATAAATGATTGCTAAATTAGATAGCACATAAGCGTCAGGTATTCCATCTCCTCTCTCCCATTTTGAAATAGCTTTATCAGAGTAATTAAGCTTTTCGGCTACCATGCTTTGTGTCATTCCGCATTTCTTACGATAATATGCTAGGTTATTTGCTACTTGTTTTCTAAATGTTGTGAAATCTTCCATATGTAAACATTATACACAAAAATAAGTTAAAACAAAACTATAATGTTTTATTTTAACTTATCTTTAAGGTTAACTAATTACTTTTTTATAAATATTATCTTGTAACTTTTCTGGTAAAGCATTCATAAATATCAATGCTTTACTATTTTTAATCCGATATCTAATTCTAGGCTTTTTAATAGTTACTATCTTTAAAATTAAATTAGCAACTAAAGTTGGACTAGCGTTCTTTTTAATTTCTCGATCCATCATATATTTAAGTTTAGCAAGTGGTTTACTAAAGTATTTAGTATTTTTCACCATTACTTCATATTCACTATCTGCTTTAGATAACATTTTAGTTTTCATTGATCCGGATTGTATTTTAATTACTCTAATACCAATATAATTACATTCTCTTCTTAATACATCAGTATATGTATCAATCATTTTTTTTGTAATTGCATAATACCCCATAAATGGTTGAGGAGAATATATTGCAATTTCTGAAGACATATTAATAATTCTTGAAGTTTTATCTAATAAATCAAATAAACCTCTATTTAAATGATATGCGCAAAAGAAATTGACATTAATTATCTTTTCTAGATCTGCGCTACTTCCTTCAATTATAGATTGCATCATAAAGGTGCCTGCTAGATTTACTATTGCATAAATATGATCTGTCATTTCGTGAATTATTTTAAATAATTCACATCTTTTGCTTTCATCTGTTAAATCACAAATTAAATGAGTGTAATTATCATTTTTTATGTCAGTATCATACATATCAATTCCTATTACTTTATAACCATTATTTAAAAGGACTAAAGCAGTTTGTTTTCCTAACCCGCCACTTGCACCAGTTAATACAATTAGTTTATTCATATTTACCTCACATATTTTTTTCTAATACCATTATACAAAAATAAATAAAAAACATAAATAATTACTTAATTCTACTAGTAGTAGATTTATTAAATTAATTGTAGATATAAATAATTACGAGTAGGTTTAGTAATTTACTTTCATTTTATAAAATTGTAAGTGAAAGAGAGGTAATTTATATGAGAATAGCAATTTCAGCCGAATCAACAATCGACTTACCAAAAGAATTATTAGAAAAATATCATATCCATACCCTACCATTTACAGTATTAATGGGGGATATAAAAGCACTAGATGGGCAGATAAGTCCAGAAGAGATCTTTACATATGTAAATAAAAATAAAGTATTACCAAAAACTAGTGCCGTAAATACATATCAATTTGAAGAACACTTTAATAATTTATTAAAAGATTATGATTATATTATTCATTTTTCATTATCGAGTAAAATTAGTAGTGCATATGCTAATGCTAATATTGTAGCTAGTGATAACCCTAACATTAAAATAATAGATAGTGAAAGCTTATCTACAGGTATTGCGCTAGAAGCAATATATGCATCAACTTTAGTAGACCAAGGTATGGAATTTAATGATATAGTTAATCATGTATTATCTAGAGTAAGCCACGTTCAGGCAAGCTTCATTTTAGAAAGATTAGATTATTTATATATGGGCGGAAGATGTAATGCTTTACAATTATTTGGAGCAAATCTATTAAAACTTCATCCCCAAATCATAGTACAAAATGGTAAGATGGTAGTTGGCAAGAAATACCGTGGTAAGATGGAAGCAAATACATTGCGTTATGTATTAGATACACTAGATAGGTTTAATAATCCCGACAAAGAATTAGTATTTATTACTTATTCTACAGCTAAAGTTGAAACTGTAGAAGCAATAAAAACAATATTAAAAGAAAGAGGCTTTAGAAATATATATGTTACACGTGCAGGATGCACAATATCTAGCCATTGTGGAGATGGATGCTTAGGAATTTTATATATTAATGATGGCGATAGAAAATAGTAAGGATGTCCTTACTATTTTTTTATTGATATAGTAACGCTAAAGCGTTATAATTTATACATATAGTGGAGGTTTAATATGGCATTTAAAAACTTATTAGACGAAAACAAAGTATCAAAATACGAATTAGCAAAGAAAACTAATATCCCTTATTCTACAATCTCTGACATTGTTAACGATAAAGTAGATATTAGTAAATGTAGTTATGATGTATTACATAAAATTGCATCATTCTTTTGTATACCAACTGATCAACTAGTTGGTCCTTATTTAGAGGAGGCAAAAGATGAATAAAAGATATGATTGTATAGTAATTGGAGCAGGGCATGCAGGAGTTGAGGCCGCTATGGCTTCAGCAAGGCTTGGCAATAAAACACTGATGGTCTGCGGAAATCTTAAAAAGATTGCCAACATGCCATGTAATCCTTCCATTGGCGGCCCTGCTAAAGGAATAATAGTACGCGAGATTGATGCCTTAGGTGGTTGTATGGCTAAAGCCATTGATGCAACCCTTCTTCAAGTTAAGATGTTAAATTATTCAAAAGGCCCAGCAGTTAGAGCACTTCGCGCCCAAGCCGATAAAGATACATATCCTGCTTATATGATTGACTTAGTTATGAATCAAGATAACTTAGATGTATTAGAAACTTTAGTTAGCGATATATATGTAAATGAAAGTAGTGAAGTAACTAGTATTAAAACAGTAGATGGAGAAGTTATTAACACTACAAATATTATTGTAACTACGGGAACATATCTAGATTCTTGTGTACTTTGTGGAAGCGAAAAAACTCCATCAGGTCCTGATGGACAAAAAACTACATCACTTTTATCAAGAAGTTTAGAAAAATTAGGCTTAAGATTAATTAGACTTAAAACTGGTACACCACCAAGAGTTTTAAAATCATCAATTAATTATGATATTTTAGAAAAGCAATATGGTGATAAAGAAGAATTAAGATTTTCTGATGAAACAGTTGAAGTGGTACCTTTCGAAAAACAATGTGTATGTTACCTAACTTATACAACATCAAAGACTCATGAAATTATTAGAGCCAATTTACATAGATCTAGTATGTATTCAGGCCTTGTTAAAGGAGTTGGCCCTAGATATTGTCCATCAATCGAAGATAAAGTAGTAAGATTTTCTGATAAAGAACGTCATCAATTATTTATTGAACCGGAAGGTATGTCGCGTGACGAAGATTATATCCAAGGCTTCTCTACAAGCCTTCCTCATGATGTTCAAGAAGAAATGATACATACAATTCCTGGTTTAGAAAACTGTATCATTACAAAATATGCATATGCTATTGAATATGATGCAATTGACCCTCTTGAATTAAAGCCAACTCTTGAGACTAAAAAGATTAAAGGACTATTCTTTGCTGGGCAAGTAAATGGTACAAGTGGATATGAAGAAGCTGCCTGTCAAGGATTAATGGCCGGAATTAACTCGAATCAATTATTAAAAGGATTAGAACCATTAGTACTAAGAAGAGATGAAGCATACATTGGTGTACTAATTGATGATTTAATTACTAAAGGCGTAAAAGATCCATATAGAATGCTAACTAGTAGAGCAGAATATAGATTGCTTCTTCGCCATGATAATTCTGAAGATAGATTATTAAAATATGGTCATGATGTAGGTTTAGTAAGTGATGCTAGATTTAATCATTATTTAGATGAATGTAGGCAAATGGACGATTTAGTAAATCACTTAAAAGAATGTTACTTAACCCCTACAAAAGAAGTTAATGATTATTTATTAAATAACAATAAAGACATCGTTAATAATAAAGTAAGTGCTTTTGATTTATTAAAAAGACCAGAAATTGATTTTAATGATTTAGAAATATTATTAGGAGAATCTTTTAATCTAGATAAAAAATTAAAAGAAAAGATTACAATCAATACTAAATATGATGGATATATCCAAAAAGCATATAAACAAGCATCAAAGATGCTAGTTATGGAAACTAGAAAGATACCAGAAGATATTGATTATAATCAAATACCTAATATAGCAAGTGAGGCTAAAGATAAATTAAATAAAGTAAGACCAGCAACTATTAGTCAAGCATCTAGAATTAGTGGAGTAAATCCTAGTGATATATCAATACTTCTAGTTTATTTGGAGAATTATAAACATGAATGATTTAGAAAAGAAGTATTATGATTTTTTAGTTAGTGAAAATGCTAAATATAATTTAACTAATATCACAGATATTGATGAAGCTATGTGTAAACACTTCTGCGATTCATATATGTTAGGAGAAGCATTTGATTTAAACAAAGATATATCACTATGTGATGTTGGAAGTGGTGCTGGCTTTCCATCCATTGCTTTAAAGCTTAAATATCCAAATATTAAAGTGACAATAATTGAAGCAATGAAGAAAAGATGCGACTTTTTAGAAAACCTAGTTAAAATATTAGAATTAAAAGATGTAACAATAATTTGTGATAGGGCTGAAAACTTAAAAGATTTAAAAGAATCTTTTGATATAGTTACTGCAAGAGCTGTAGCTAGCCTTCCAATACTAATAGAAGTATGTAGTCAGTTTGCAAAAGTAGAAGGATTCTTTGCACCTTTCAAAGGTTCTAATTATCAAGAAGAAATAGATCTTGCCCACACTGCTACAAAAATACTAGGCTATAAGCTTGAAGGTATTTACAAATATGATTTAATTGATAAAAATGGTAATGATTATGGATCTCGTGCTATAATCAAGTATAAAAAGATTAAAAGTACAGATAATAAATACCCAAGACTATATAGTCAAATTAAGAAAAAGATTTTGTAGGTGATAAAATGATCGGTTTGTTATTACCAATTAAATATGCAATTATTGTTAGTGTTGTTTTATTACTAACATATTTTAGTGTGGTTGGACTTGTAGGATTAGTTACATATAGAATTAGTAAAGAAAATAATCATTCTTTATCTAGGGATGTATATAAACATTGGCATTATATAATCTGTACATATGTAACGATGTTTTTAATCTTAGTAGAGGTTGCTATTTGGCTAGGAATACTGCCTACAGGAATTATTAGTTTATTCTTCATTGTATCAATAATTATTCGTTATTCATTTATTAGAAAGACAAGAGACTTTCATAGTATTTATTGGATTGTTAAGAATAATAAATGTGAAGTAAATGATTATATTAGTGTAGATAATTATAGTGGTAAAATTATTAAGATGAATATTTATCAAATAGAATTATTAGATTTAACTGGTAACTATACATTCTTAAGAGGAGCAAGTATTGATAATATCATTAACAATTCTAAGAATGTATATGATATTAAAATTAATGTAGTTATATCGAATGATAAATTAATTGATAAAGTGAAAGAATTACTAGAAAAAGAGTTACCATCACTAGTTAAAGACTATCCTATTATTTTAGAAGGCCCTAACTTTGATGGAGTAGCCGATATTAATAAAGATTCATATACTATTATCTTATCCACAAAAGTAAAATATGAAGATATAGATAAAGCTAAAGCAGTAATTCAAACTAAAGTAATGGAAGTATTAAGCAAATGATGAATAATGCTAACATTTACGAAGTAGGTACTGTTTTAGAATTTAAAAAGAACCATCCATGTGGATCTAATAAATGGAAAGTAATTAAAACAGGTATTGATTATAAATTAGAATGTGTAGGTTGTGGGCACATAATAATGATACCGCGTGTTGAATTAAAGAAAAAAGTTAAAAAAGTATTATAAACTAGAAAGGAGTATGCATGGCTACTTGTGTTAGATGTAAAAAAGAAATAGACCAAGAAACTATTATTTGCCCATACTGCGGAGCAAAACAGAATATGTATATTGATGCTAACAAAGTAGTTAGCAAGAGCTTGATAGATGGTAATCACTTTGATCCTAAAAAAGATGTATTAAAAACACCTAAAGTAGAAATAATAATTGATGATTCCGATGCAGCAAAACCGGTATTCTTTGAGAATACGCAAAAAGATGTAGCGCTTGTAGAAGAATTGCCTAATCCTGATGTAATGCCTGCTGATTTAAGTGATTATAAAAACGATATCGATATGACTGTTCTTGATGAAGAGGATGAAGATTCTAAGGAGCTAGAAGAAGATCAAGAAGTTTCAAAAGAAACTCCTATTATCGAAGAAGTAATTCCAATTGAAAAGATTAGATCAAGAAAAGTAAATATATTGAATGTTATCTTTAATTTAATAATTAATGCTGGATGTTTATTTTTAGTTGGATTTGGCTATTTCTATGAAACTAGAAATATGTTTTGTATACAAGTAGTAAGAGACGTAAAGCGTGATTTAGAAAATATAGCTCACCTATCATATACTTTATATGCGAAATCATTTGGTTTATTTAGTTTATTCATGGCATTAGTATTTTTAATTATATATATAGTAAAGATATTGATTAATAGAAAAAAAGATCAAATTGCTTTAAGGAGTAATTATTTTCATGGCTTATCAATTGCTTTTATTGTAAGTACATTATTCTTTAACGTAGAGAATGGTTTATTTAAATTTGAATTAAATTATTTCTTTAGAATATATTCATATTTAATAATGGCCTTAATTATTATTAACTTATTTGTGAATATGATTTGTAGATGCGTTGACCCTCTAAACTTAACATTTAGATGGGGATTTATGCGCTACAATCTAGAGAACAAAGAAAGCTTACCAAAACTTAATGGTATGAATAGTAGCCTAATTAGAAGAAAGATAGCATATATATTAATCGTAGCTATTGTAATGTTTAATATATATTTAGGATACTTAATATCAATTAATAGATATATAATTGATGGTTCGTTATCAATATATGGTGAGTATGTTTCTAGATATATAGATTATAAAGCATCATTTGATGGATCGTTTAATATATTTAGAATGATTAAACCAATGATGGAATTATTCTTTATTAATGGTTATGGAACATATACAATGCTTTTATTTATATTTGTAATACTAGCTTGTATTTGCTTGATTGCGAAAGAATTTGTATTTAAGAAAAAAGAATGTGTTGTAAAGAGAACATCATCAATTATTTATATAATCACAATAATTGCATTCTTTGTTTTAGGATTTAGAAGTTTATTCACTCTAATTTCAATTCTAGATGGCGCAGGAGTTAATGAAAATGTGCCATTAATGATTAGAGACTGCATGGTTGCTCAAAGTTGTTCTTATTTAGTATGTATTGTATTGATGATTTTAGATAAATGCTTAAATAAAAATATTATTAGAAAAGAATTATCAATATATCGTTAGGAGAATTATATGACATTAAAAGCTTTTAGATGTGGAGCTAATATACTTGCTTATAAAAAGAATAATAAAATGTATGGAATGACTTGTGCATGGGCCATGATGGTAGATTATAGTAAAGTTATGATGCTAATTGGTGGCCAGTCTGAAACTGGTAACAATATAGAAATAAATGATATTGTTGGTATTAGTGCTCTAGCAGAAGGGCAACACAAAGTTGCAGCCTTATTTGGTATGAATCATTCTTCACAAGTAGATAAATTTGATAATGTTAATTATAGTGAAGATGGCAGTGCAATTGTTATTAATGGAGCTAAGATACAAATGACAGCAAAAGTAATTAAAATCGAAAATCTTGATGGTGATCATTTAATTACATTTGAAGTAATGCATCATACTGAAATTAAAGATGCTAATTATTTAGATGGATATGATCCAAGGTGTTATCAAAAATAAAAAGGAAGCAATCAATTTGCTTCCTTTTGATTTAAATGGCGTCCTGTGGCAGATTCGAACTGCCGGCAGCCCGCTTAGGAGGCGGGTCCTCTATCCATCTGAGGTAACAGGACACACATATGCATTATATCACAATTTATGATTGAATTAATATATTTATTTAATTATAATTAAATTAGTTGAGGGGATATCATGGCAAAGAGAAAAAGTAAAAAAACATCGGCGAAAAGTATAATTATTGTTTTGGTGATATTAGCGGTTTTAGGATTAGGCTTATTAATTACTCCTAGAATCTCTGCTTTAGAAGGCACAGTATATCATGTAGAGGTTAAAGTAGCTGGTAATAACGAAAGCAAAAATTTGGAAATCACCGAAGGAGATAGTCTAAATTTAAATTATGAAGCTTCGTTTGATTATCTTGGCATATACAATGCTAATTTAAAAGATGATGTAGAAATTAAATATTATGACGCATCAGGGCAAGAAGTAAGTGATTTAAGTAAACCCGGTACATATAAAGTAGTTTATTCTGTAGCTTATAAAGGCACTACAAAAACTGATGAAGTAACTGTTACTGTTAAAGCAAAGCCTACCGATGTAGGTGGTAACGATAATCCAGGCGATAATGACAATCCCGGTGGTAACGATAACCCAGGTGGCGATGACGATCCAGGAGAAGACATACCATTAGTAACTGTAACTGATAAACTTGAAATACATTTTATTGAGCCAACTTCTTCTTATGCATATGCTGGTGATGCTATATATATTAAAGCAGGTGATACGGACATTTTAATTGATGCTGGCCCAAGACAAGGATCAGCTGGCATCATTGAAGCATATATCGATCAATACTGTACTGATGGAATATTAGAATATGTTATAGCAACTCATGGTGATCAAGATCACATTGCGGGATTTGTAGGCACAAAGAGCGCTCCTTCTATTTTTGAGTATTATACATGTGAAATATTTATAGATTTCGCTCTTTCAGATAAAACTACTACTCTTTATAATAATTACATTGCTAAAAGAGATGCAGCTGTTGCTAAAGGAATGACACATTATACTGCTTTAGATTGTTGGAATGAAACTAATGGTGCGAAAAGAACATATGAAATAGCAGAAGGCATTTCAATGAGCATTCTTTACAATTATTTCTATGATCACAAATCAAGTGATGAAAATAACTATTCGGTGTGTGTACTAATTACAGAAACTGTAAATAATAAGAATTTCTATTTCTTAGGTGATTTGGAAGAAAAAGGTGAAGAATATTTAATTCAATATAATACATTACCAGAAGCAGATTTATTTAAAGCTGGACATCATGGCTCTCCAACTTCTTCAAACGAAGTATTACTAGAAGAAATTAAACCAAAAATTGCAGTATTTACATGTGTTGCTGGTAGCGATGAATATACTAAAGATATCGATAGAATATTCCCATCTACAATAGCTATTAATAGAATTGCTAAATATACAGATCAAATGTATTGTTTGGCTGCATTACGTGGAAAAACATATGAATCACTTAACGGTAATATTGTAGTATCATGTGTAAATGGAGAGATTAGTGTAAATTGTTCTAACAACAATACATTATTAAAAGATTCATGGTGGTTTAATAGTGATGTAGAGTATTATAAGAAGAATACATCATCTTACGGAATGTGCGATTATTTACCTGATAGCAAAAACCCTGCTGAAGGCACGAGAAAATGGCGTACATGGGATGAAGATGCTGCAAATTAAGATATAGTTTCACTTTTAAAAAATAGAGTGAAACTTTTTTTATCGTATATTGTGCAGATAAAATATTAATTTGTTATAATTGTTAATAGTAAGATACGAGGTGGATTATGAAACTAGAAATTAAAGATTTACATGTTTCAATTTTAGAAGATGAATCAAAAGAAATATTAAAAGGATTAAGTTTAACTGTTAATACTGGTGAAATGCATGCAATTATGGGACCTAATGGTAATGGTAAATCAACTCTTGCTGCTACTATTATGGGTAATCCTAAATATGTAGTTACGGGTGGTGAAATATTATTAGATGGTGCTAACTTACTTGAAATGAGTGTTGATGAAAGAAGTAGAGCAGGTATCTTTTTAGCAATGCAAAATCCAATGGAAATTAGTGGCGTTACTAATGCTGATTTTATTAAATCAGCAATGCAAACTAGACTAAATGATGGCGAACATGTTTCCTTATTTAAATTTATTAAAGAGTTAGATAAATCAGTAGCAGATTTAAAGATGAATCCCGATCTTCCTCAAAGATATATAAACGAAGGCTTTTCAGGAGGAGAAAAGAAACGTAATGAAATTCTTCAAATGAAGATGTTAAAGCCTCATTTTGCAATCCTTGATGAAATAGATTCAGGACTTGATGTAGATGCTTTGAAAATAGTTGGCGAAAATATTAATAATATGGCTAGTCCTGACTTTGCTAGTATTGTAATTACTCATTATCAAAGATTATTAGATTATATTAATGTAAGTCATGTTCATATTCTAATGGATGGAAAGATTGTTAGAAGTGGTGGAAAAGAATTAATCACTAAAATTGATCAAGAAGGATATGATTGGTTAAAGCTAGAATTAGGATTAGAAGATATAGAAGAACCTAAAAAAGCAGTTTTAGGTGTTTGTGGAGCGAAGAAGACAAAATGAAACAATTATTAGAAGTAATCGATTCCGCAAAATCCCTAATCGACGATAACGAAAAGTACATCATTTTTAACGATGGTAAAGCAGTTGAAACTAATGCGGATGAAGAAGTTGAAATTACTGTAAACGAATCAATCGATTTTAGTGATTATTTAAGAAAAAATGACACTGATTTAGAAAAAGAAATTGATAGATTTGCTAAAGTAAAAACGTTAGTTAGTGTTAAAAAAGATGTTAATTTAAAAATAATACATGTATGCGATGATGTTAAATATATTAATTACCAAATAGATATTGCAAAAAGATTGAATGTCAATTTAACAATCGTTTATGGATATGTAGTAAATGATGCAAAAATTAAGTTGGATGTTTTGATTCACCATAAAAGTGTTGTTAATTTTAGAGAATATCATGAGTTCAGTGGCGAAACTAAAATTAATACATCATTCTATTTATTAAGATTTAATCAATTAAATTATAAATCATTAGAAAACAATACGAATATAAATGATTTAACACTAAATATGTATCTTCTCCAACAAGATATTTCTTTATCAGCTTTAAATGTAGCGATAAATGAATCAGGGAAGGCACAAAATCAAAATTTAAATGTTTATCATTTACACGAAGATACAGCATCTAACTTTAATACATATGCAATTGCTAACAACAATTCTGTTTTAAATATTAAAAACATTGGTCAAATTAATAAAGGCTGTGTAAATTCTGATTTAAAACAAAAAACTAAAGGTATATTAGTTGATACATATTCAAGTATAGAAGCTGATCCTGCTTTAATAATTGATGAAAATGATGTTTTGGCAAGCCACGGTGCTTCAATTGGAGCTATTGATCCTGAAATTTTATATTATTTAATGAGTAGAGGATTAACAAAAGAGGAATCTGAAAAATTAATTATTGAAGCGTATGTTTCGCCATACTTTAAAGATTATAATGAAACAAATTTGGGTAAGTATATTTTAAATAAAATAAAATAGGTGAAAGTTATGAATAAGATTAATATTGAAGATATTCGTAAATATTTTCCAATATATAATAACAATAAAGAACTTCATTATTTGGATAATGCAGCAACATCTCTAAAACCTGCTTGTGTAATCGATGCAATGAATGATTATTATGCAAATTATGGCGTAAATATTCATCGTGGCGTTTATAAGATGAGTTATTTAGCAAGTACAGCTTATGAAGAAGCAAGAGACAAAGTAGCTAAGTTTATTAATGCAGATAGCAAAGAAGTAGTATTTTGTAGAAACGCAAGCGAAGGATTAAACCAAATTGATTTAATGCTAGCTAAAACGCTAAATCCAGGAGATCACGTGTTATCTACTCCACTAGAGCATCATTCTTCAATTTTGCCTTGGCAAAATTTGCAAAAGGATGGAATCGTATTAGATTATATTGATTTAGATAAAAATTATCGTATTAGCTTAAAAAACATTAAATCAAAGATTACAACTAATACTAAAGTATTAGCTATTACATATGCATCTAATACAATGGGATATATTACTGATATCAAAGATATTATTAATTATGTACATGAGTTAGGAATATTAGTAGTTTTAGATGCTGCTCAGTTTATTCCACACTTCAAAGTAGATGTTAAAGATATTGATTGTGACTTTTTAGCATTCTCAGGACACAAAATGTTTGGACCAACTGGTATTGGTGTATTTTATGGCAAATATGATTTGCTTAAAAAATTAGAACCAGTTTACTTTGGCGGAGATATGAATAATGATGTAGATTTTAATAAAACTGAAATTAAAAAGCCACCTTATTGCTTTGAGACAGGTACACCTGCTATAGCTGAGGCTATTGGACTCGCTAAAGCAATTGAATTTATTGAAGCTATCGGATATGATGCTATTCAAAAAGTTGAATTAGATTTATTAAAATATGCAATTGATAAATTAAAAGATATTAAAGATGTAACTATATATAACAAGAATGCTGATTTAGGTATTATCAATTTTAATATTAATGGCGTTCATCCACACGATGCTGCCACAATCTTTGATAATTATAATGTGGCATTACGTGCAGGACATCACTGTGCACAACTTGTATCTAGAACGCTTGGCGTAAATGGCACGTTAAGAGCTAGTATATATGTATATAATAATAAAGAAGATATTGATGCATTTATTGATGCAATCAAAGAAACAATTAGTTTCTTTAAACAGTTTTAGGTGATTATTATGAATGATATGAATAATTTATATAGACAAATAATTATGGATCATTATAAAAGTCCTCGCCATAAAGGATTAAAAGGATATAAATGCGAACATTTACATAATCCATCTTGTGGAGATGATATTACAGTAGAAGCTAAAATTGAAAATGGTAAATTAGTAGAAGTTAACCATGATGGAGCGGGATGCTCAATTTGTTGTTCTAGCGCTTCGGTAATGTCTGAGTTATTAAGCGGAAAAGATGTAAACGAAGCAAAAGAAATTATTGAAGATTACTTCAATATGATTAAAGGCGAAGAAGTTAAAGATGAAGATAGATTAGAAGATGCTCTTGTATATCAAGGAGTAGCCCAATTTCCTGCACGAATGAAATGCGCTACAATTGCATGGCAAGCCTTGAAAGATGTCATTAATGATGATACTGATGGAGATAAAAATGAGTAATCAAGATGTTAAATCAATCATTGGTGATTATAAATATGGTTTTAAGACAAACGCCAAAACTGTTGCTTCAACTGGAAAAGGATTGACTTTAGATGTTGTTAAGGAAATATCTAAACTAAAAGGTGAGCCTGATTGGATGCTTGAATATCGTATTAAAGCATACAATGAGTTTATATCTAGACAACTTCCATCTTTTGGACCTGATTTATCATTTATTGATTATGATGATTATACATATTACATCAAATCATCTAAAGATGTAGCCTCTAAATGGGAAGATGTACCAGAAGAAATCAAAGACACTTTTGATAAGATTGGCATACCTGAAGCTGAAAGAAAGTTTTTAGCTGGTGTATCAACACAATTTGAAAGTGAAGCAGTATATCACTCTACAATCAAAGAATTAGAAGAAAAAGGCGTGCTATTTTGTGATACTGATACAGCAGTTAAAAAATATCCAGAGATTGTAAAAGAATACTTTGGAAAGGTAGTACCTTATACTGATAATAAATATGCGGCTTTAAATACGGCTGTTTGGAGTGGTGGTAGTTTTATTTATATTCCTAAAGGAGTCGTATTAGAAAAACCCCTTCAATCATATTTTAGAATTAATTCCGAAAAGATGGGACAATTTGAAAGAAGCTTGATAATTGTAGAAGAAGGAGCTAGCGTACATTATGTAGAAGGATGTACAGCCCCAATTTATTCTAAAGATTCACTTCATGCAGCTGTTGTAGAAATATATGTAAAAGATAATGGTTATTGTCGTTATTCTACAATCCAAAACTGGTCGAATAATATTATAAATCTAGTCACAAAAAGAGCCCTTTGCCTAAAGAATGCCACAATGGAATGGATTGATGGAAATATTGGCTCAATGCTTAATATGAAATACCCTGCTTGTATACTAGCAGGAGATGGCGCTAAAGGTAATTGTGTATCAATTGCATTTGCTGGAGCAGGCCAATATCAAGATGCTGGTGCTAAAATGATTCATTTAGCAAGTAATACATCATCTACTATCATTTCAAAATCGATTTGTAGAAGCGGAGGAGTTGTCAACTACCGCGGTACAGTAAAACATTCTAAGAACGCTCTAAATTGTAAAAGTAGTGTCCAGTGCGATACCATTATTTTGGATGATGAGTCAAGAAGTGACACAATACCAACTAACATCGTTCAAAACAATACATCACGTATTGAACACGAAGCAACTGTATCTAAGATTTCGGAAGAGCAACTATTCTACTTAATGAGTAGAGGAATTAAGAAAAACGATGCAATGCAAATGATTGTAATGGGATTTATAGAACCATTTGCTAAAGAATTGCCAATGGAATATGCTGTAGAATTAAATCAATTGATTAAATTAGAAATGGAAGATGCTATTGGATAAAATAAAGCACTATAATTAATTGATTATAGTGCTTTATTTATACTTTAAAATTAACTTAAAGCCTGGTTTGCTAAATTGAAAAAGAACTATCCGTATAGTATAATGATAAAAAAGGTGATAATATGGTTAGCTTGCAAAAAGTAATTGTTGAGTATTTTAAAAATAAAAAAATTGATATTGATTCGTCTAGGGTAGTTATAGCAGTATCTACAGGGGTTGATTCAATGGTACTTTTAGATTTAATGCAAAAGTATACAAATGCAAATATCATTATTGCTCATGTTAACCACGGAAAAAGAAAAGAATCTATTGAAGAAGAAAAATTTATCACCCAATATGCTCATGATAATAATTTAAAGATTCATGTGTATCATATAAGTCATGATGAAATAAAAGGTAATTTCCAAGAAAAAGCAAGAGATATTAGATATAAATTCTTTAAAGATATAATGGTTAAAGAAAACGCTAAAGTATTGTTACTTGCGCATCATTTAAATGATGACATTGAAACAATGTTATTTAGATTACAAAGAGGATCTAATCTTGCAGGATACGCAGGAATTAGCGACCTAGTAAAAATAGATGAAGGAATTATAGCTAGACCTCTTTTAAGTGTTTTAAAAGAAGATATAAAACAATATGCAAAAGCAAATAATATTAAGTATTATGAAGATTATACCAATGATACTGATATTTATTCTAGGAATAAAATTAGACACAATGATGTAACAAAGATATTTGACTGCATTGAAGATGCTTCAAATAATTTTATTGAAATGAAGAATAATATTAAGAATGCTTCGATTGTTTTAAACGAATATCGTGATAATCTGATTAAAGCAATTGTTAAGGAAGAAAAGGATGGATATTCATTTAGAATTGAAGATTTTAAGAAAATTCATGAATATATGCAAAAAGAAATTATTTTTCACTTAACAAAAGAGAAAGCATTATCAAGTAAACAAGTAGATGAAATTATTAAAATAATTAATTCTAATAAAGCAAATGTAATATCTAATATTGCTTCTATTAGTGTTGTTAAGTCATATTCAGAGTTATATCTGTTTATAAATAAAGTTGAGGAAAACGTTAATATAGAAATTATTATTAACGATTTGAATAAATTAGAGTATAATATAGATAATGTGAGAGTTAAAATTATTAATATAGATGACGATGCTTGTAAATTAAGTAACAAGAATTGTTATTCGATGAGTTTTAACTATAACTATTTACCACTAGTTATAAGAAACTGGCAAAATGGTGATAAAATCATTACTGCTAGTGGAACTAAAAAAGTAAGTAGAATATTAATTGATAACCATGTAAGCATGATTGATAGAAAGAAAACATTAGTTGTTTGTAAAGATAATGATGTTTTAATGGTAGTAGGTTATCTAAAAAGTTTAAAAGCTTTAGAAAAATATACTAAATTAGATGAATGTAATATGATGATTACATTTTATAAGGAGGACTAAGATGCATAAAGATGTGGAAGAAATATTGTTTTCATTAGATCAAATTGTTGCTAGATGTGATGAACTTGGAAAACAAATTAGTAAAGATTATGCGGGCAAAAAGCCAGTAGTTATTGGCTTGTTAAAAGGATGCGTTCCTTTTATGGCAGAACTAATTAAACATATCGATACTGATATGCAAATAGATTTCTTTGATGTATCTAGTTATGATGGTGTTAATCAAACAGGAAATATAAGAATATTAAAAGATATCGAAACAGATGTGCATGGTAGAGATATTATAATTTGTGAAGATATCGTTGATACAGGATTAACAATTAAAAGAGTTATGGAATTACTTGGATGTAGAGGAGCTACATCGGTTGAAGTAGTGACATTATTTGATAAAAAAGAAGGTAGAACAGTTAAGGAAGTAAATCCAAAATATATTGGTTTCGATGTCCCTAAAAAGTTTGTAGTTGGGTTCGGTCTTGACTATAACGAAATATATCGTAATTTACCATATGTTGGGGTACTTAGAAGATCTGTGTATGAAAAATAGGTGAAGATATGAATCAAAACAATAAAAATCCCAATAACAAAGCCCGCTTTAATAAGCGTGACATTGCGTTCGTTGTTTTAATTGCAGCGGTTATAGTTGGTATAATTATTTTCTTTGTATCAAGTAGAAACCAGCCAACTGAACTAAATGTCAATCAATTTTACCAATATGTAGATGCTGGTCAAATTGAAAAAATGGTAGCAAGCCCTACTGGAAGCGGAGCAAATGCTAAACTATATAGTATCAGCGGAGAGCTAAAAAATGACGCTGGTAAGTTTGTTGTTGTAATTGATAATACGACTTATGAATATTTATTAACTAAGATTAACAATGGAACTGCATCTTACACTTTACAAGTAGAAGAATTAAGAGAAGTTGATTGGTTAACTATTATTGTTTCAATTGGTATTCCAATTTTACTTGTAGTATTCTTGATTGTAATGTTAAGAAATAGTGCTGGCAGTAATAACAAAGCATTTGATTTTGCTAGAAGTAGAGCAAAATTAAATCGTCAATCATCAGTTACATTTGATCAAGTAGCTGGTGCCGATGAAGAAAAAGAAGAAATGAAAGAAATCATTGATTTTCTAAAGTATCCAAAGAAGTATCGCGAAATTGGCGCAAGAATTCCAAAAGGTATATTACTTGTTGGTCATCCTGGAACTGGTAAGACACTACTTGCTAAAGCCGTTGCCGGGGAAGCTAAAGTGCCATTCTATTCTATATCTGGTTCCGACTTCGTAGAAATGTTTGTCGGTGTTGGTGCAAGTAGAGTTAGAGATATGTTTAAAACGGCTAAGCAAACAGCTCCTTGCATCGTATTTATCGATGAAATTGATGCGGTAGGTAGACAAAGAGGTGCTGGTCTAGGTGGAGGTAATGATGAAAGAGAACAAACTCTAAATCAATTACTTGTAGAGATGGATGGATTTGGAGAAAATTCTAGCGTTATTATTATGGCTGCTACTAATAGACCAGACGTATTAGACCCAGCATTACTTAGACCTGGTAGATTTGACCGTCAAATAACAATGACAATGCCAGATGTTAATGCTCGTACAGAAATTTTAAAAGTACATGCTCGTAATAAGAAATTATCACCACGTGTTAATTTAGAAGATGTATCACGTAGAACTCCAGGATTTAGTGGAGCAGATCTTGAAAACTTATTAAACGAAGCAGCATTGCTTGCTGCTAGAGAAAATCGTAAAGAAATTAAGATTTATGATATTGATGAAGCAATCGACCGTGTAATTATGGGACCCGCTAAGAAGAGCAGAAAATATACTGATAAAGAGAAGCGCATTATTTCGTTCCACGAAGCAGGACATGCAGTAATTGGTGTTAAACTTGATAACGCTGAAATTGTTCAAAAGGTTACAATTGTACCACGTGGTCAAGCTGGTGGATATGCAATGATGACACCTGAAGAAGAACACTTTATCGAAACCAAAGACCAATTAATTGATGAAATTGTTGGCTTACTTGGTGGTAGAGCATCTGAAGAACTAATGTGTGGTGTAGTAACAACTGGCGCTCATAACGATTTAGAAAAATCTACAAAGATTGCTAGAGCAATGGTAGCTGAATATGGTATGAGTGATTTAGGTCTTGTTCAATATGAACAAAGAGGTGGATCAGTATTCTTAGGTCGTGATTATATGACTGATAAGAATTTCTCAAATGAAATTGCTAATGAAATTGATTCGCAAGTTAGAATCCTAGTTAGTGCATGCTATGAAAAAGCTAAGAAAGTTCTAGAAGAAAACAAAGAATTGTTAACACTAGTTGCTAATCATTTATATGAAATTGAAACTCTTACTAAGGAAGATATTTATGAACTTGTAGAAACAGGTAAACTTGCTTGGTGGGAAAAGAAGAAAGCTAAAGCTGAAGCTGAAAAGATTGCTCGTGAAAAAGAAGCTGAACTTCAAGAAATCTATGAAAAGCAACTTAAGGCTATGGAAGAAGCAAAGAATGCTAGTGATGTAGCTCCAAATGAAGCAAATAACGCTAGTGAAGATGTAAAAGAAGATAATAAAGAAGAATAATATGAGACTTGATAAGTATTTAAAAGTATCACGTATTATTAAAAGAAGAACTGTAGCAGCCGATGCTGCTAAAGATGAACATATTAATGTTAATGGTCGCTTAGCTAAACCATCTACTAATATAAAAATAGGCGATATTATTGATATCAATTATTCTAAAAGAGTAGTTAAAGTAAAAGTATTATCAATTGATAATGTAGTTAAAGCGGCTGATGCATCAAGTATGTATGAAATTATTGAAGTGATTGAAAAATAAAAGAAAATATATGGGAGGTTAATTATGAAAAAAGGTTTAAAAATTGCAATCATTGGATCTGGATCTACTTATACTCCAGAGTTAATTGAAGGTCTTATTAACAAACGTGAAACTCTTCCTTTAGATGAATTATATTTCATGGATATCGATGAAAGAAAGAGAACAATCGTTGGTGGTTTATGTGTAAGAATGATTAAGGCTGCTGGCTTAACTTGTAAATGCGTATTAACTGATAACCTAGATGAAGCATTAGATGGCGCTGATTTTGTTTTAGCTCAAATTAGAGTTGGAAAACTTCCTGCTAGAGTTAAAGATGAAAAGATACCACTAAAGTACGGTCTACTAGGACAAGAAACAAATGGTATTGGTGGAATGTTCAAAGGTTTAAGAACTGTTCCTGTAATTGTAGATATCGCACATCGTATGGAAAAATTATGTCCAAATGCATGGTTAATTAACTTCTCTAACCCTGCTGGTATGGTAGCTGAAGCTGTATTAAACAATACTAAGATTAAAATGTTTGGTTTATGTAACGTTCCAATTAATATGGAAGGCAGCGTTAAATCAAAACTTGGTTTAGATGATGCAGAAATTGAATACATTGGTTTAAATCATTTAAGTTGGATTACATCTATTAAAGCTAATGGTCATGAATATTTAGCAGATGCTTTAAATGCTGGCTTAAATTCTGATGCAATGAAAAACATCCCAGCAACTGGATTCCCTAAAGATTTAATTCAAGCAGTTGGTGGAATTCCAAATTCATATTTAGAATATTTCTATTTTAGAAGTGCTAAAGTTGAACATTGTCAACACGCAGAAAAATGTCGTGGTGAAGAATGTATGGAAATTGAAGAAAACTTACTTAAGATTTATTCAGATAGCGAATTACATGTTAAACCTGAATTATTAAGTAAACGTGGTGGTTCTAGATACTCTGAAGTTGCAATTAACTTAGTTAATTCAATTCATAATAATATTAATGATATTCAAGTTGTTAACTTAAAGAATAACGGTGCTGTTCCATTCATGGATGATAATGATGTAATTGAAACTAGAGCATACATCGGTAAAGATGGTGGAAAGACAATTAAAGTCCAACATTATAACGATCATATCGCAGCTTATATGAAGATGATGAAATCTTATGAAAAGCATGCTGTTAAAGCAGCTTTAACAGGAGACGTTAATGAAGCATTCCAAGCATTATTAATTAATCCATTAACTGGTGATTATGATAAGTTTGCTCCGTGCTTCTGGGAATTACTTGAAGCTCATAAAGAATTCTTACCTAACTTTGCAAAAGCATTAGAAGAACATAACAAAGAGAGTAAATAATAATGAGATATGTATTAGGTGTTGATGGTGGAAACACAAAGACTGATTATTTCTTATTTAATGAGAACGCAGAATTTGTAGACCACTTAAGAGCAGGTACATGCTCACATGAAGCTTTAGATGATGGATTTGATGGTGCCTACCGTGTAATGAAGAAATGCATCGGTGAATTATTATCACGTAACAATTTAAAAGTTAGTGATATCGCAGCAGCCACATTCGGTCTTGCTGGAGTAGATGTTCCATTTCAAAAAGTTGCTTTAGAAGATATCGTTAAAAAAATTGGTTTTACTAAATTTGCTGTTGTTAATGATTCTGCTATTGGTATTAAAGCTGGAACAACAAAAGGATATGGAATTTGTTGTGTAAATGGTACTGGTACATCAAATAGCGGTATTGACCAATATGGTGGATATTTACAAGTAGGTGGCATTGGTGATATCTCTTGTGATTTCGCTGGTGGCGGATTTGTCGCTGAAGAAGTTGTAAGAGCAGTATACTCTGCCGCATACCGAATGGGTGAAGCTACATCTTTATCACAAATTGTTTTTGAAAAGCTTGGCATCGAAGGTAAAGAAGATTTAATGGATGGCATTGCTAACGTATATAAAAGACGTAAATTTAATTATACTGCTTTAACTATTGCTTGCTTTGAAGAAGCAAACAAAGGTGACAAAGTTGCTTTAGATATTTTATATCGTATGGGCGATAACTGTGCTAGAAGTGGTGCCGGCTTGATCACAAATTTAAACTTTGGTGATGAAGTTGATGCTTGCTTAGTTGGTAGTGTATGGGTAAAAGGAGCTTGTCCTCATGCTATCAACACATACAAACAAAAAATCCAAGAATATACTGGTAAAAAAGTTAATGTATATGTCTTAACTGTTCCACCAGCAACTGGTGCAATTGTATGGGCATTAGAATTATTAACTGGCGTATATCCTTCACTTGAGGAAAGAAAACGCATTATCGATATCGTAAGCAAAGAATTAGATAAGTAATGAAAATAATACTAGGTTCTAAATCACCTCGAAGAAAAGAAATATTATCTTTAATGGGTTATGATTACCAGGTACGCGTAAGTGAAGCTGAAGAAGTAACTGATAAAACTAATCCAAAAGATGTAGTAGCATCAATTGCTAAACAAAAAGCTAATAATATACCAGTTAAAGATGATGAATTACTTATATGTGCTGATACGATTGTAGTGCTTGATGATTTAATTTTAGGTAAACCCAAAGATAAAGACGATGCATATCATATGATATCTTTAATTCAAGGTAGAAGCCACTATGTATACACTGCTGTATGTATTAAATATCAAAATAAATATACAGAATTTGTGGATGAAGCAAAAGTAGGAATCTATCCAATGGATGATAAAGAGATTAATGATTACATTAATACGCCCGAACCATACGATAAAGCAGGTGGCTATGCAATTCAAGGAATCTTTTCTAAATATATAAAAGATTACCAAGGTGATTATTATACAATCATGGGACTACCTAAACAAAAATTGGAAATAATCTTAAAAGATTTAATAAAATAGCAAGTTTAACTTGCTATTTTTTTTATATCAATTTACATATTTGATGCTAAGTGATAAAATGGAATAGGTGTTTAGGAGGAGTTATGAAAATAAAAAATAGCCATTTTGAGTTAGATGGTAAAAAGTTTAACATCTATTCAGGTGCTATTCATTATTTTAGAATTATGCCAGAGTATTGGCGTGATCGTTTAATGAAATTAAAAGCAGCTGGATTTAATACTGTTGAAACATATATTCCATGGAACTTAAATGAAAAGAAGAAAGGCGAATTTGATTTTAGCGGTATACTAGATATCGAAAAGTTCTTAACAATTGCTCAAGAAGTCGGATTATATGCCATAGTTAGACCCGGCCCATACATTTGTGCTGAATGGGATTTAGGTGGACTACCTACTTGGTTAATTAAAGAAACTAAAAACATCCGTTGTATGGATGAAGTATATACTAAACACGTAAAAGATTATTTTACGGAACTATTTAAACATTTAGTTAACCATCAATATTCGCATGGTGGCAATATAATTATGATGCAAGTAGAAAATGAATATGGTAACTACGGTGCTGATCATAATTATATGATATGGTTAAGAGATTTAATGGTAGAACTTGGAGTTGACTGCTTACTTTGTACATCAGATGATAAAAACAAAAGAGCAATATCTTCAGGTGCAATAGATGATGTATATGCAACTATTAACTTTGGTTCAAAAGTTAAAGGCGCATTTAACGATTTAGAACTATTTATTCGAAATGAACCTAAGATGGTTATGGAATTTTGGTGTGGGTGGTTCGACCATTGGGGCGAAAGGCATCACACTAAAAAAGCTAAATGGGTAGCAAAACAAGTTAGTGAATTAATTGATATGGATGCTAACTTTAATTTTTATGTATTTAATGGTGGCACTAACTTTGGCTTCACAAGTGGAGCTAATACATATCTAAAATATGCACCAACTGTAACAAGTTATGATTATGCGGCACCTTTAACTGAATGGGGAGATTATACAGAACAATACTATTTAGTTAGAGATGTGATGAAAAACAAATTAAAACTAGATTTACCACCTTTACCACCTCGCCCAACGTTACAATCAATTGGAGAAGTAAAACTAGAAATTGTTGGTAGCTTATTTGGTAATCTTGATAATATTGCTTCAAAAAGAAGAGTAATATATCCAGAACCAATGGAAATGTATGATCAATCAAGTGGCTTAATTTATTATGAAGTAGAAGTTGAAGGTAAATATAGCCCAGTAATCTTTTCAATTAAAGGATTGCATGATTATGCATATATTTATCGCGATGGTAAATTTGTGAAGAAAGTTAAAAATAGTATTAAGAATTTACCAACTAAAATATTAAAAGAGCCAACTGTATTATTAAAAGAAATAGATGGCAAAGTAAAACTAGGAGTATTAGTTGATAATGATGGTCATGTTAACTTTGGCAATCATATCACCGATATGAAAGGTTTAACTGGTTTAGAAATCGTGCCATCAAATCTATATAATATGGATGTATATAATATTCCTTTAGATAATATAGATAAGATAAAAGAAAATAATGATCAAACTTATCCGCTATTTCTAAAAGGTAAATTTAATACAGATAAAAAAGATGATTGCTTTGTTCACTTTGATGGATTTACTAAAGGAGTTATATATATAAATGGATTTAATCTAGGTAGATATAATAAGATTGGTCCACAAAAAGCTTTATATATACCTGGTTGTATTTTAAAAGAAGAAAATGAAATTGTTGTTTTAGAATTAGAAGGGTTTAATAAACCGTTTATGGTAATAAACGATAAACCAAAATTAGGTTAGGAGAATATATGAAAGAAAAGAAAGTTTTAAGTTTAGATGAAAAGCAATTTAGAAAGAACAAATGGTTCTTTAGTGCTGGTGGAATTGGAAGAGATATGCTATACACTCTTGTTAGTACATATTTCTTACAATACGTACAATTTGGTTTAACTTTAACTGTTGCTCAATTCGCCACATTATCAATTTTAATTGGAATTCTAGGTAGAATTTGGGATGGTATTAATGACCCAATGATGGGTGCAATAATTGACGGAACACATCTAAAGATGGGTAAGTTTAGACCATGGATTATGATTGGTGCAATTCTTACAGCTTTGCTTACAGTATTACTATTTAATGTAAGACCAAGCGGATGGAGTTACATATTTGTAATATGTGCAATCTATTTAGTTTGGGAAGCATCATTCACTATGAATGATATTGGATATTGGAGTATGATTCCATCTTTGTCACGTACTAAAGAACGCCGTGATAGCATTACAACTTATGTTACATTCTTTGCGGGTTTAGGCACTATCATTATGACAGGACTAGTTACATTCTTTAGTCCTGGTAATGTATTAACAGCTTATGCAGTATATTCAGTTGTAGCATGTGTAGCAATACTTATTTGTCAAATGATGGTTGTATTTACTGTTAAAGAAGCACCACGTGATGAAGTAGAAGCACATGAAGAAAACAATGTATCATTTAAAAAGATGGTTAAAACTATTTTCCATAATAAACAATTATTATGGATGTGCTTAGCATTACTTTTCTCTTCGACTGCTACAGCAATCTTACTTGGTTTAATCTATAACTTATATTATCTAGAAGGAAGTTATAATGGTGATATCTTCATTTTCTTAATAATATATGCAATTGCTAATACTGTTATTCAATTAATGTATCCTCGTATTGCCAAGAAATTCACAAGAAAACAAATTCAATTTGTATGCTTCTTTATACAAGCAGCTGGTTATATTGGACTTGGCTTAATGGGCTGGTTTAATACTGGTATTCCTCTAATTATTCCTCTATGTGCATTTGCATTACTTGTATTTGCTGGTAACACATTATTCTACGTAGCTGAACTTGTTAACTTAAATAACTGCGTAGAATACAATGAATTCTTAACAGGCAGACGTGAAGAAGCAGTTGTAACTACAATGAGACCATTAATTGTTAAGTTTGCGGATGCTGTTAAATATTTAGTAGTAACAGTTACGTTAATTGTTTCAGGCTTATATGCAATTACACAAAACATTAGTACAATTGAAACACAAAAGAATGTATTTGAAAAACGTTATGAAACAGCTCAAACCGCTCGCGATTATGTAACTGAATATAAAGCTCTTAAAGCATTAGAAGCAAATGGAGCTACAGTAGAAGAATTAAATGAAACAATGGCAAATGGTAATTATGAAACACTTAATAAGTGTCAAGTAAATCCAGAATATCTAGATGCCATTGGATATATGTATATTGTAAGAGTTGATGATAAAGGTAAATATCTAGATTCTGTACAATTAAAAGATGATACTGCTTTAGTATTTGTAGTTGATGGGTATGATTATCAATTATTAATTACAGTGTCTGATGCATCAAATTCAGAAATTCATAATGCAGCAGATGAAATATATGATGCTAAACGTACATTTGGTACAAGATTAGTAATTAGAATTTCATGCTGCGTTGTTCCATGTTTATTAATGTTTGGATCAATGTGGGTTCAAAGAAAGAAATTCATCGTGGATGAAGAATATTATGATAAGATGATGGCTGATATTGAAACTAAAAAAGAGCATCATGAAGAAGAAGCTTCAACTGAAACTAATGAATAAAAGCCATAATAAAAGGAAGTAAATTATTTACTTCCTTTTTGCTTTAATATCTCTTTTAATTCTTCAACACTAAATTCATACTTTTCCCCACAATAATGACAAATAGTTTCAATCGGTTTATTATCATTAATCATTTCTTCTAAATCTTTTTTTGATAATGTTAATAAGCCTTCTTTAAATCTATCTTTATTGCATGGGCAACTAAACTTAATATCAAGTCTTCCAACAATCTCTCCATCTTCAAATATCATTGATAATATTTCTTCTAAAGATGAAGATTGAAGTAAGCTAGACATCTTTTTTAAGATATCATATTTTGATTCAATATAATTAATAGCTTCTTCAGTAGCATTAGGTAATAGTTGAATTAAAATACCGCCATTGATAATTGCTAAGTTATTAACATCAATTAATGTTCCTAAACTAATTAGTGTAGGTGTTTGTTCACTCTCCACATAATATTTAGTAAAATCGTTAGCAATATTTCCAGTTGCTTCTACTGAAGATGTAAAGAAATCTTTTAAATGCAAATCTTTAATAACATCTAAAAATCCAGCATTGCCTAAAGTCATTGCTTCATTTAAGCCGCCATCATTATTAACAAAATTAATATGATTAGATTGAACGTAGCCTCTTACATCACCATTTGCATTAGCATCAACAACAATTGATCCAATAGGCCCTTCCGCATTATATTTTACAGTAACTGCTTCATCACCTTTTAGATTGGCGCCTAAAAATAGACCCATTGTCATAATTTTACCAAGACAACTAGCAGCAGATGGCCATACATCATGGCGCTTGATTGCTTCATTTAATGCATTTGGTGCATTAACTAAAAATACTCTTACTTGCTCTTTATAAGCTAAAGCTTTAATTAAATAATTTCCCATATAAATCACCTATTCGATTATATCATAACCTGTAAAAAAGATAAATATCCATTCCTTAAAGTATTCTTTAATTATCTTAACATAATTTACTTAATATGATATAATGGCTATACACGGAGGCAAATGATGAAAGATAAACAAGATAAAACATTAGAAGCCAATATCATATATGATCATGTAATATCAAGAAGCGAATATAGAAGGAAAGATCATAAGAGATTTTATACATTTCATACATTCTTTAGAAGTTCTACACCATTACTTGTACTAGCACTTCTTGGCTTTATGGTATTTTATGCCATTAGAACTACGCTAAGAATGCAAGAAACTGATTCATTTAACACAATTATTATGGTGTGGACTCTAACCGCTGCTACAGCTATGATGGTACCATTCTTAATGATTGGATCAGTTAATAGCGTTATTAAAAAAGAAACACCAGAATTAAGAGATGGTGTTGATACAATCGAAGCTAATAAAGTAAAGATTGTTAGAAGCAATCCAGCATTAAAAGCAAAAGTAGTAATTTCTTGGTATCAAGTAGAATCTATTTGCGAAACTAAGAATTATATATTTATTTATACTGGTCCTAAACAAGGTATCTTTATTGTAAAGAAAGATATCACTGAAGGTAATGTAGTAACATTTAGAGAACTAGCTAAAAAGAATATGCGTAAAAACAAAAAAGGAAAGGTCGATTATCATTATTACTTTGTAAGCAAGAAAAAGCCTTTCTAAGGAGGCGCTATGTATAAAGATTACGAATATTGGTACAAAGAAAATAAAGACTTACTTGAACATTTAGAACATCACGATTCATTATTATATGAAGAATACAAAAATATAATAAAAGTTCTAAATTACATCAAAGATTTAGATCCATCAGAAATTGATAATGATTTAGAAGTAATATTTGATGAAGGGTATGCATATATCTACGATCGCTTTAATTATATAAAGACTTGTCTAAAGCAAGACTTTATTGGTGATTTACATGCTTTCTTAAAGTATGAAGAATTATTTAGATATTATTTATTCTTAGAAGATATTGCTGATGCGTTTGATAGAGAAGATATGGATACTAAAGTAATCAAAGAAGCATTCGATAATATTCAAAATAAAATACTAGATACAATTAATGATCGTAAGCCATTTAAGAGGGATATGTTAGAAGAGTTTGATATAGTTGTATCTTCTTTTATTCCATCAGATAAAATGCTTCAAACAGTACCTGAAGTATTTAATCAAATATATGATGAATTATTAATAATGAAAGATCACAAACATTTCGATAAACAAGATTAAGGAGGTGTCAAATGGATACTAAAAGAGCAAATGACATCACATTACTTAACAATCAAATAATAATTCTTGAAGCTTGGAATAATTGGAAGCAAAAAACAAATGATAATTATGAAGCAAGAATTCAAGATTTTAAAAATAAAGCACAGTCGCAAGCAAAAGAAGTAGAAAGCCTAAAAAGAACTATCGATACTTTAGATTATGGTAGAAGCCTTGGCGCTTTAATACTTATAATTTTATGTGCTGTATTATATATAGTTCCTTCGTTCGTTGAATTGTTTAAACCATATGCACCATATTGTGCAATGGCTACAGTTCTATTTGTTATTCCGTATATCTTTTGGGCAAGAGGATCTAAAAAAACATTTATTGCTCATTTGTTATATTGGTTAACAAATGGTTTATTATTTGGTGGTACTTTATATTTTGTTAGTATAAAAGACGGTCAACCTAATTTATATTATGCATTATTCCATAATGCTCGTTTTGATCAAATCAATCATATCTTTTGGTATTTAACTTTAGGTTCTATTGTAATTTTAGTTATATCAATGATTATTAGGAGAATACATTTAAATAGAGTTAAGAACAAATTAAACAAACTATTATTTGAATGTGAAGGAAATGTGGATGAAGCAAATGAAATGGTTGCTAGTCTATCTAATGAGAAAGAACAACTAATTACAAACAAAGAAAAAGAATATTTTAGTAAATATCCACTTGCTTTACCAAATTACTCTATTCAAGATGTTAAAGTTCTTCTTAAGTATATGATTAATCATCGCGCTGATACAATTAAAGAAGCTATTAATTTAAAGAAGCAAGATGAAACTTTGCAAAACATTCAAGATGATGTTAAGGCATTAAGAACTATGCAAGAGAAGACCAATGAACAAATTGAAGCAATGAAGAAAGAAAAAGAAGAAAAAGAAATAGAGGAAGATGAAAAAGAAGACTTAGTATACTAAGTCTTCTTTTCTTATATATTAATATAATTTAGCTCCAGCAGGGATATGATTATCTAACATTATTAAGTGAAGCTTTTCTTCACCATTTTCATGGTGAACTGCACTTAATAACATTCCACAAGATTCAATACCCATCATTGCTCTTGGAGGTAAGTTAGTAATAGCAACAAGTGTCTTGCCAAGTAAGTCTTCTGGTTCGTAGAATGGATGAATTCCACTTAAGATAACGCGAGGATTATCAGTTCCGTCATTTAATGTGAACTTAAGTAGCTTTTTACTCTTTTCTACAGCTACGCAATCTAATACTTTAACAACTCTAAAGTCGGATTTAGAGAATGTTTCAAAGTCTACAAAGTCACTAAATAATGGTTCAACTTCCACATTAGAAAAATCAATTACTTCACTACTTTTTTCAACTGTCTTCTTAACTTCTTTTTTCTTACCTACATCTTTCATTTGAGGGAATAAGATTGCATCACGAATTGACTCAATTTCACCAAGTAACATAACAAGTCTATCGATACCAATACCAATTCCACCAGTAGGAGCCATACCATATTCTAGTGCTTCTAAGAAATCAGTATCCATTTCATTAGCTTCATCGTTACCTAATTCTTTTTCAGCTAATTGTTTTTCAAATCTTTCGCGTTGATCGATTGGATCATTTAATTCACTAAATGCATTAGCATATTCATGACCAGCAATAAATAATTCAAATCTATCAGTATAACGAGGATCAACTTTATTCTTCTTAGCAAGCGGAGATATCTCAATTGGATGGCCATAAACAAATGTAGGTTGAATTAATGTTTCTTCTACATACTTTTCAAAGAATAAGTTTAAGATATGACCAACAGTATGCTCGTGATTTTGCACTTTGATTTCGTGTTTAGCTGCTAAATCAAGTGCTTCATTTACATCAGTAATCTTTTTGAAATCAATTCCAGTAGCATCTTTTACGGCATCAGCCATATGAATCTTTTTAAATGGTTTACCTAAATCAATTTCCACATCATGATTATTAACAGTAGTTTTACCTAATACATCATTAGCAACATATTTAAATAAACTTTCAGCTAGTTCCATCATACCATCAATATCTGAATATGCTTGATATGCTTCAACCGTAGTAAATTCAGGATTATGCATTGAGTCCATTCCTTCGTTACGGAATAGTCTACCAATTTCATAAACTCTTTCCATTCCACCAACGATTAATTTCTTTAAAGAAAGCTCTGTAGCGATACGTAAATAGAAATCTTTATCTAAAGTATTATGATGAGTTATAAATGGTCTAGCAGCAGCACCACCAAGAATTGGTTGTAATACTGGTGTTTCTACTTCCACAAACCCTCTACCATCAAAGAATCTTTGAATTGAACGAATGATTCTTGGACGTAAGAATGCATTACGTTTTGATTCTTCGTTCATAATTAAATCTACATAACGGTGACGTCTAGCTTCTTCTTTATCTTGAAGACCGTGGAATTTTTCTGGAAGTGGTCTTAATGCTTTAGATAAGTGAGTATAAACGGTAGCTCTAATAGTTAACTCACCAGTATCAGTTTTAATAACTTCACCTTCTACTCCACAAATATCACCAATGTCGGCTTTTTTAAAGATTTCATAAGGTGCTTCACCTAGTACATCTTGACGAACATATGCTTGAATTTGACCAAATCTATCTTGAATGTGCATAAATGCAACTTTACCTTTACGGCGAAGTGACATAATTCTACCAGCTACACTAGTAGTAATATTCATTTCTTGTAATTCTTCTTTTGTAAAGTTGGCATATTTTTGTTTTAATTCTTCGCTTGTAGATTTACGATCAAATCTAGCTCCGAATGGATCAATTCCAAGTTCTCTTAATTCTTTTGCCTTGCTACGACGGACAAGTTCCTGATCATTTAATTTAATTTCTTCCATAGTACACCTCTATTTCTCTATCATTTTAACACTTGAAACCTATAAAAGCAAATAGAATTGCAAATGTTAACTGCATATGTTACAATTGCCCATATGGGAGGCCTATATGAAATATATACCTTATATCATAATTGCATCTATTGTTATCTTACTTCTTATTTATATATTTATAATTAGACCTATACAAATTAAAAAGCTAATTAGCCAAAAAGTATTATCTTATTTTAATAATATAGGATATAGTGAGGTTAAACATAACAAGCTATCTGATTTGGTGTTAGAAAAAGAAGGCCAAAAAATTTATTTTAAATATTTGATGATTCCATCAAATTCGCAAATTACCATTAACTGTAAAGAGAAGTGGAGATTATCTTGGGGTGGAAGTAGTGCTAAAGTAGGTCGTGCATATCCAAATAATAGATATCTAACTGAAATTGAAGACTTTGCAGGTAGCATAGTTGATGGTAAAAAAATAATTATTGTATACTATTCTACTGAACACATTTTAAAATATATAAATGAATGTGAATTAGAAAATATAGATATTACAAAGAATACATATGATTATAAAATTGTATGTTTCAATAAATTTGAAGAAGAAATTCCATATTGTATCAATAAATAGAAAAATATCTTGCATTTTATAGCCTATCATAGTATAATGGTTAAGGTAAAAAGAAAATAGCTTAATGGTGGGGTAGCGAAGTGGCTAAACGCGGCGGACTGTAAATCCGCTCTCAACGAGTTCGGTGGTTCGAATCCACTCCCCACCACCATTTTCTAGGGCTATAGCCAAGCGGTAAGGCATCAGACTTTGACTCTGACACTCTCTGGTTCGAATCCAGATAGCCCTGCCATCTATACGAAATCTTGATTATACACTTAGGTGTATAATTTTTTTTATTTTGTATAATGCTCATACATATGTTAAAATGAATGAGAGGTATACTTATGCGTATTAGAATAGAAAAAGATGAATTAGGCGAAGTGGTAATGCCAGCTGAGGTGTATTATGGCATTCACACATATCGTGCTAAAGAAAACTTTCAAATATCAAAAAGACCGATTTGCAGACAAATGATTAAAGGTCTTGCTATCGTAAAGAAAGCAGCTGCTTATGCAAATTATGATGCAGGGCTAATCTCTAAAGAAATTAGAGATGTAATATCACTTTGTTGCGATGAGATTTTAAATGGCCGACTACATGGTCAATTCGTTACTGACCTTATTCAAGGTGGTGCTGGTTTTGGTATGAATATGAATGCTAACGAAGTAATTGCCAATCGTGCTAATGAAATGTTAGGCCATGAAAAAGGGGAATACTATCCGGTTCATCCAATTGATCATGTTAATTTGTGTCAATCAACTAACGATGTCATAGCTACAGCAGGAAGGATTGCTGCTTTAAGATTATCTAAAAAGTTGATTGTAGAGATGAAAAAGCTTAGAGATGCTTACATTCAAAAAGCAGAAGAATTTAGAAGTGCTTATACAATTGCAAGAACACACTTAATTGAAAGTGGACCAATATCTTTTGGTACTATCTTTGATTCACTAGCTAATTCAATAGAACGTGATATTGCTAAACTTGAGGCAGCAAATAAAGGACTACTAGAACTTCCACTAGGTGGAACAATTACGGGAACAGGCTTTAATGCAAATGAAGTATATAAAGAAAAAGTATGTACATATGTTGTTAAGTTTACTAGTGAAAAGTTTTATCAATCATCTAACATGGTAGATACCACAAGACACATTGATGCCTTTGTATGGATGAGCTCATCTTTAAAATTATTTGCCATCAATTTAAACAAAGTAGCTAATGATTTTAGATTAATGAGTACAATTATTGGTAACATTACAATTCCACGCGTACAAGCTGGTAGTACAAATTACCCAGGCAGAAGTATTCCAGTTATCTTAGAAATGGTTAATCAAGTAGTATATTATATTGAAGGTAACGATTTAACGATAGCTAGAAGCGCTGAAAGCGGTGAACTAGAATTAAATAATACATTACCAATTGTGCTTGCTTGCTTATTTGAAAGCTTGAATTTTGTTAGAAGAACAATAGCAACTTTAAGGAGTAAAGTTGTAGAAAACATTCAAGTAAACGAAACAGTAATAAATCAAATCCAAGAAAACAATATGTTTGTAGCATACATCACAGGTGAAGTTGGATATCATCGATGCTTAGAAATTGTTAATAGCTGTGATGAAGCATCGATTGCCGACTACGTAATTAAAAATAATATTATGCCAAGTGATCATGTAAAAGAGATTTTAGATATCATTCATAATAAAAGTAAGGTATAATTAAGGTAAGATAGATATAATTAATAAAAAGGAGATTAATATGTCACAAAAAGATTTAGAAAAAGAAGTATTAGAAGAAATTAGTGCAGAAGAAACAAATGATGAAATTCTTCCAGAAAGTGATAAAGAAGAAAATCAAGAAGAAGTATTAGAAGCTAGTACTAGAAAAGTAAGAGTAAAGCTAAATGTCGATTATCGTACTTTAAAATACTATAATGTTTATGTTTTAAAATATGTTAGAAAGTTTTATTGGTTATATGCAATATTCTTATTGTTATTAATTGGTGGTATTGTTTATTCAGTAATCGTTAAGACATATGTTGTTGTAGCATTAATGGCAGTATTTGCTTTATATTTAGTTTATCAAATGTTATCAATTGAAAGAACAATAGATAGACAACTAACTGCCCACTTTATGAGAAGACGTCCTCAAGTACAAGAATACACATTTACTGATGAAGGAATCACTGTTGTTCCTGCTGAGGGCGGCGATCCAATCAATTATGAATGGGTATATGTAACTCACATTTATCAAATTCCTCAATTCTATTATTTATATTTAGGTAAACAACCTATTATTGTAGATCGAAATGAAGATATGATACTAGAAGGTACTAAAGAAGATTTAGAAGGAATTATCGCATCTCAAGCAACTAAGAAACCATTTAAATCATTAGATAAGAATATCTTAAAAGAACCTGTAGAATTTAATTATCCAGATTATGATGCAATGGATGCTGCTAGAGCAGAAGAACAAGCATCTTTAGAAGAAAACAAAGAAGAAGATAAACCAGCAGATGCAGCGGAAGCTGAAGTTGTAGAAGAAAGCGCTGAGCCTGTAGAAGAATCATCTGAAGAAGCAGCTGCAGAAGTTAGTGAAAATAAAGAGGAATAAGAGTGGATAATCAAACATTTGATGTTTCTCTAGATTATAAAGAAGAAGTCCTTACGGACTTCTTTAAGTTTCAAATAAACGTAAGGCAAAAAACTAAATGGTTATTCATACTAGCTGCACTTGTAGCTGCAGGTGCTGGAGCAGTGTTATGGTTTATTATTAAAATACCAGCTGTTGGTATTGCTTGTATGATAATCGGTTTAGTAATTATTGTTAATTATCCTCTCCAAATGCGTAGAGCAATAAGAAGACAAGATTTTAGAGCCTTAAGTAGGCCTGGTCAAAGATTAAAAATTACCAATGATAATCTAGTTCAATACAATGTTAATAATAAAGTAACATATGAATGGACTAGAATTATTGAAGTATGTGAAACAAAAAAATATATTTATTTATATAGTACTAAATATGGTGCATTAATTGTTCAAAAGAAAGAATTAACAGAAGCATCAATTATAAGTATTAGAGATTTAATAGCAAGAAAAAATATTAAGATTAAAAAATATTTATATCATAAGTAGGTATGTATATGAGCGATATTAAATTATATGATTTAAAGAATAAAAAAGAGATCAAGAAGATTAATGCTTTAGATATTAAGCATATAATCGAAGATCACTTAAAAGAAGTATTTAAAATAGAATTGTTGGCTAAGGATTTAATCCTAGAAGAAAACAGTAATGATGCTATCAGCTTTTTAGGATTAGATGAAAATATGCAACTAGTTATAATTGAATATCGCTATGGCAAATTTGTGTCTTTAACTAAAAAGGGATTATTTTATATTGACTATATCAAAGATCATTTAAGCAGATTTAGAATGTTAATTAACGATTACAATAAAGATATTGTTAATCAAGTAAACTATAATGCAAGACTATTAATATTCTGCGATGATGCTAATAGTTATGACCATTATGCAATTAAACAACTACCTTATACAATTGAATTAATTCAAGTTAAATATTTTGAAAACTATTTAGCATTTGAAAAAGTATATCAAAGTAAAAACATTGATCATTCATCACTAAAACTAGATTTAAAAAAGATAAACTATGATTTATATAAATATATAAGTGATTTTGTTTTATCACTAGGTGATGAAGTAATTGAGGTTGGTAACCTAAATTATTTAGCTTATCGTAAGATTAATACGTTTGCTTATTTATTATTTAGTGATGGTATAAAGCTAAGCATTCTTCAAGGTGGCAAATATAAAAGTTATTTAATTAGAAACGTAGATGACTTTGAAAAGATTACTAGTATGGTTGAGGCCAGTTATGATGAATGTTAATGATTATGTGGATAAGCTTAATATAATTTATGAAGATAATCACTTGATTGTTTGTGAAAAATTCGTGAATATATTATCGCAAAAAGATATAACTGGTGATATTGATATGTGTGAAATTGTAAAAGCATATATCAAAAATAAATATAATAAACCTGGTAATGTATATTTAGGATTAGTGCATAGATTAGACCGCCGTGTAGGTGGAGTCATGGTGTTTGCTAAAACAAGTAAAGCCGCAAGCAGATTATCTGGCGATATTGCTAATCATAATATGGTAAAAAAATACCTTTGCGTTTGCAAAGGCGAGGTAGAGAAGTGCGGAAATATTTGCTTAAAAATAAGCAAAGATGAAAAGAATAATGTTGCAATTTTAGACAAAAACGGAAAAGAAGCAAAATTAGAGTATGAGTTAATTGGTATTAAAAATAATAATTCACTAGTTGATGTTAATTTACTAACAGGTAGATATAATCAAATTAGATTTAGTTTTGCTCATATTTTTCATCCAATTCTAAACGATTATAAATATGATAAAACATGTCCAGCAAATAAATTTGATTTAGCACTATTTTGTTATTATTTAGAGTTTACTCATCCGGTAACAAAAGAAGTTATGAAGTTTTGTATTAAACCGAATGGAAAAGTGTGGGATGAATATAAACAAATGATAAATGAATATATAAAATAAAAAATGTCCCTGTTGGGACATTTTTATATTGTCAATTATTTGTTTTCTTTCTTTTCTAAACGCTTATTGAAACGTTCAACACGACCAGCTGCTTGAACAAACTTTTGTTGTCCTGTGTAGAATGGATGACATTTAGAACATGTATCTACACGTAGCTCCTTTAATGTTGATCCACTTTCAAAAGTTGCGCCGCATGATGTACAAGTAACAGTAACTTTATTGTAAGTTGGATGAATACCTTTTTTCATTTTTTTCTCCTTCCGCCATGATAGATTCGAACCATAGTAAGTTTATTTAAAAAAGAAGGATAACCTTCCTTAGTTCCTTATCCATTATACTATAAACTTAATATAAATGCAATGATTATTTAATATTTGTTTAATATCATAAATTTTTATAACATTATAATCATTATTGTTTTGACATTCAAAAATAGTTATTATACAATTTTAATAGAATTAAAAATTATAGGAGTATCAATATGGATTTGCCTTTACAAGCTGGTTGGATAGAAGTTATTTGTGGATGCATGTACGCAGGTAAAACTGAAGAATTATTGCGTCGTGTTCGCCGTATACAATATGCAAAAAAGGAAGTAGTTTTATTTAAACCTAAGATTGATAATCGCTATAGCGAAGAAGCAGTTGTATCACATAACAAAAATCAATTAAAATCAGTTAGTATTTCTAAATCAAGTGAAATCTTTAAACATATTACACAAAATACTTATGCGGTAGCAATCGATGAAGTGCAATTCTTTGATAATGATATTGTTGGCGTATGCAATAGTTTAGCTAATAGCGGTATTAGAGTAATTGTAGCAGGACTTGATTGTGATTTTAGAGGAGAACCATTTGGACCAGTTCCAGAATTACTTGCTAGAGCTGAAGATATCACAAAACTAAGTGCTATTTGCCAAGTATGTGGAGCGCCAGCTACTCGTACACAAAGAATAATTAATGGTGAACCAGCAAAATATACTGATCCTGTAATTTTAGTTGGTGCTACTGAATCATACGAAGCAAGATGTAGACACCATCATATTGTGAAATAAAATGATTAAAGATGATACATACTATATGCGGATTGCTTTAAATGAAGCAAAAAAAGCATATCAAAAAAATGAAGTCCCAGTTGGAGCTTGCATCGTTTGTGATGGTAAAGTAATTGCTAGAGGACACAATTTAAGAGAAAATAGAAAAGATGTAACAAAACACGCCGAAATAGTAGCAATTCAAAAAGCGTGTAAGAATTTAAATAGATGGATATTGGATGATTGCATAATCTACATCACCGCAGAACCATGCCTAATGTGTGCAGGAGCTATAAGCCAAGCTAGAATAAAAAAAATAGTATATGGCGTAGCTAGTCCCAAATATGGAGTATGCGAAAGCGTCTGTGATATAACAAATAATCAAAAGATATTTACGAATGTTGTTATAAATAAAGGAATTTTAAAAGAAGAAATCGAAAAACTAATGAAAGATTTCTTTAAAGGTCTTCGTAAACAATAATCTCGCTTGATGTACCCATATTCAAGATTAAATGGTGAACCAGGTCAGGTCGTGACAGAAGCAGCCTTAAGCTTATTTAATTTGTGAGTATGGGTACATGAGGCGAGATTTATTAATAATGGGGGATTATTTATGAGAATAAATAATTTGAGCAAAATCTATCGTGGAAAATATGATACCGTTAAAGCCCTTAACGATATGACACTAAACTTTGATGAGAAAGGTTTAGTTTTTATTGTCGGCGTTAGCGGTTCTGGTAAATCTACGCTAATGAATATGTTATCTGGCATTGATAAACCATCTAATGGTGATGTAATCGTTGGTGGTAAAAGCCTATATGATCAAGAAAGTGGCGAAATGTTTGGATACCGTAATTCGTATGTTGGCTTAATTTTCCAAGATTACAATTTAATAGATGACCTAGATGTATACGATAACATCAAACTTCCTTTAGAATTACTAGGTAAAACTGATTTTTCTAAAGTTGATGAAGTAATTAAAGCAATTGATATTGAAGATATAATTCACCATAAAGTTACTGAAATTTCTTCAGGACAAATGCAAAGAGTTGCTATTGCTAGAGCGTTAGTAAAAGATGCTAACATCATTTTAGCTGATGAACCTACAGGAAACCTTGACTCTACAAACGGAGATATCGTTTTAAATCTACTAAAAGAAGTTAGTAAAGAAAAATTAGTTGTTGTAATAACACATGATGATTACGCAGCTCATAAATTCGGTGATCGTATTATTGAAATTGAAGATGGTAAAATCTTAAGCGATTCAAAACCACTTGCGCAAGATAACGATAATAGTGAACCGGTATTTATGCAACCTATTGTCACATTTAAAAATCAAGTTAGATTTACTAAAAGCTTTATAAAAAGATATATAGCTAGATCTTTAACTATTTTTATTACCTTATTGTTAATACCTATAATTGGTGCCATACTTGCCGGATATGGATTCTTTAATGTTGCTAAGACATATCAATCACACCAAAAGAAATACAATTCTGATTATGTAATACTAGCAATGGATAAAAGAGGACTTAATGTTTATTATGATGCTGATTCATATACTGATATCTTCAATGAATATCCTGGCAGTAAACTAATTCAAATATTTAATACATCAATAGTATTTAAAGATATTAATGAAGAAGACCCAGATTATGATCCATTCTATACAAATGAAATTAAACATGTAGCCATTTATCAAGATGGATTTTTCAAGATTGATGGAATGGAACCTACTAATACTGATGAGATAGTAATTACCGATTATTTAGAAGCAAGCTTAGAATATTATTTAGGTTATGCTCCAGACAAACTTAGTATCTATGGTCATACATATGATGTAGTAGGAATTGCGGATACTAATTATGAAAAGTTTATAAATGCCAATATGGAAGATGAATTCGTAAGAATGTCATTTGAAGATAACTTATACATTTATAATTCAATCATTATGGATGAAGCAAGTTATGGTGATTCTCTTGATGCTAATTCATTTGTTCGTAGATGCACTCAGTATAATGAAGTATTTATGTGCACACCACTTAATAGCAACGAAGTAATTAGAGATATCGATATTACAGTTTATTCAGAATCAAGTAAACACGTTACTTTACTTAGTACATCGGTAAGAGGTTACCCTACAATTGGTGGTAGAACTGCATATTTCTCTTCTGCTTTAATTAATAAACTTGGGTTTGGATCTAATTACCGTGGTGCTGTATCTAAATATGCACCAGCTATGACATTTTATGATCGTAGCAGATGTGCAGTTACATTCCAAGTTGGCGGCGTATTTGAAAGCAATAAATATGAAATCATTTTAGCTGATTCCACATTCAAAACTTACGCCATTGAACGTGTAGGATATGGTAGACTTGCCATTTCCGTAAATGATAAAAAATATAATGAAATCGTAAATAATGAAAATGTAATAAATCAAACATTTGTATACGCAAAAAGCATAAATGATCGTATCTCTTCTACGAAGATTGCGATATTTGAAGTGTTATTTGCAATCATAGTAATAATTATTGCTTTTGGCGGATTTATTAATTCATATACTTTATCAAACGAAAAACGTAAGATTGGTATCAAGTATTCTTTAGGTTTATCTAGAAAGAAGATTGTTACTCCATATATCTTAGAATATTGCTTATATTTAATTATAGGTTTTGTTGTTAGCTTTGTTATTGCAAAGTTTGGTTATCCAGCAGTATTAAGACTTGTTAATATTGCGGATGAATTTGCATACAAAGAAGCATCGTTCTTCTATATCTCAAGCTTTGTTATCATCGGCTGGAATTTGTTGATATCATTATTAATGGTGGCAAGCTTACTGATCATGATTTCTTCAATCATGCGTAAGAGCCCTGTTGAGATAATTAAGGATATTTAGAGGTGGATTATGAGTTACGTAAAGATTAAACACCTAACTAAGTATTATACAAGAGAAGAACCAGTTATCTCTAACCTTAATCTTGAGTTTCCAGCAACAGGATTAAATATCGTTGTCGGTAAGAGTGGCTGCGGAAAGACAACATTACTTAATGTAATCGGTTCAATGGATAATGATTACATTGGTACAGTAAATGTTGGTGGTAAAGTTTTATCAAAGATGAGCGATAAGCAATTATCAAAATATAAAAACTTTACGATTGGTTATATCTTCCAAAAAGAAGATTTATTCGAAGAATTAACAGTAGAAGAAAACTTAAATATTGTTTTAGATATGCAATCTAAAAAAGCAAGTATTCCGGAAGTATTAGAAAAAGTCGGACTTGCTGGCTTTGAAAAGCGTAAAATTAAATACTTATCTGGTGGTGAAAAACAGCGTGTAGGTATCGCAAGAGTTTTAATCAAAGATTGTTCAATCATTTTGGCTGACGAACCTACTAGTGCACTTGATAGTAAAAATGGCCATCAAATCTTTAAATTACTTCAAGATATAAGTAAAGAAAGATTAGTAATTGCGGTTACTCATGATACTAAAAAAGCCTTTCAATATGCTGACCGTATCATCAGATTTAGTGATGGTAATGTAGTAGAAGATAAACTAATTACTAATTGCCCTGATCAAGAGATTGTAGATATCTACAAAAAACCTAAAGGTAGTGCTTTAGCACCTGTATTTAAGTTCCAATTTACTAGAGGTTTATTCATAAATGTTTTTGTAACACTACTTCTTGCTTTAGCAATGATAGTTTTAGCTGTATCAGCTGAACAAAAACTAATTTATGATGAATATCAAAAGTATCAAAATGAAGGTTATACTGGTGTAAATGTAGATAGAGTGATTCTAACACAAATTAAGAATGATATTAATTTGTGGACAGTAGCACCAATTACAAACGAAGAATCACCATATCAATATCTAAGTGAAGTAGGTCATGTAAATGGCGGGCTTACTGAAGATGATTTAGATATCATTAAAATGTATGCAAGTGGTGCAAATATTAATGTAAATAATTATGATGTTGGTAATTTGATTTTAAAATATGCAAGTCCAAAACTCCAAGATCAATTCACTGCTACAATTAATGGTGTTGGATCAGTTTTATGGAATGAATATTACAGATCTCATTTTGATTACTTCTTATATGATGCATCAAATGATTACGATATAATTGGCAATCTTCCAAAAGAAGAAAACGAAATATTAGTAACTGATACGTTTGCGGATTATTACTGTAGAAACAGATCGGAAGATGGATCATTTGTAGATGGTGGATATTCAATTTATTATGGTCAATATAATGGTGATATTACTACTCTAATTGGTGATACAGTTGTTATTAAAGATATTTATTATCAAGTTAATACATTCTATTACACTAATGAGGTAGAGTTTAAAGTAACTGGTATTATCAAAACTGGCCAACTTGATTATTTCTACTATAATGCTGGTGATTATTACTATACTAGTAAGATCAAACAACAAACTGGTAAAGCAACTTATATGAATTCAGCTCATAACCAACCATATGGTTATATTGTAACTATGAAAGATATTGATGGTATTAGAACTGTTCCATATCTATTCAATACTTTAAGTTTAAATAGTATTAAACTAATGAATTCAAATCTAAGTGCTTCTACTAAAGCATTTGTAGGAACTGATGATTATCGTGTAAGAGGATACAATGATCCAGATTATGGATATTATTCAGTATATTATGTGGATAACTTAACAAAAGATAGAGATGATAGAATTATTGTTAAGTCAACTACAAATTCTACTTTAGTTGATAACGAAATTATGTTAACAACTAGTGCTTTAAAACAAATAGCACCAAGCGTTGATGTAACTAGTGATGCTAGCATTACTAATTACTTTAATACAAATCTAAAAGATAGCGTTGTTAAGGTTAATTTTGGATTAAAGAATACTAATTTAGAAATAGATTGTAAGATAGTTGGTATTACAAAAGATAATGATGGAATATCAATGTATTTATCAGATAATCTATATGCTAACCTATTTGCTAATAACCAAGATAATATCAATTATGGTGTTACTTTAGATTTAAATGGCCTGAATTTAAACCAAAGAAAGAAGTTAATGGAAAAATTATTTGATTTGGGATATGTATTATGTCCAGTTGATGTGATGCCAGGAGCATATTCTGAATTTATTCCGGAAGCATCCATTGCGGTTATTACCGATTCAATCGGTGAAACTGAAGATGGTAATATATCTTTATACAATATGTATTCAGAATACTATAATACTTCTTCAGTTAAATCGATGAATAACTTCTTAAGAATTCTAAATAGAATTTCAATCTTTACTCTAGTAATGGCATTAATTGTATCTATTGGTTGTATTTATCTAAATGAGCGTAAACATAAAGTGTATATTGTTAAGATGTGTATTCTAGGTGTAAGACCTAGAAAGATTGTGGCAATGCAGTTTATTACATACTTATTAATGGCTGTACTTGTATTTGGTTTAACTTATCTTGGCACATATCTATTTAGTTTACTTGCTAACAATGCAATGACTCTTACAATTCAAGTAATTGATGCAAGAGGAGATGTGGAAGGATTGTTTAATGTATATCGTATTAGAATGATCCTAACAAACAATACATTAATGTATTCAATAATTGGTACTATTATTACAGCTCTTATTGGATTACTTTGTACATCTATTGCTGTAAAGCAATTTAAGAAATAAATAATTAAGTCTACATTTTCTAAAATGTAGGCTTTTTTATTAATATTTGTTATAATTTGCTAGTAGGTATTAAAAATGGAATTAAAAATCAAAGATATAATTTTACCATCAAATATAATAGTAGCGCCTCTTGCTGGTTATACTAATAAAGTATATCGCGAGATTATGCATAAGCATAAAGCGGGAATGGTTTGTTGCGAAATGGTTAGCGCTAAAGGTTTGCTTTATGAAAACCAAAAAACAATTGATATGTTAGAAGTAGGGGATGAAGGTATTTGCTCAATGCAAATATTTGGTTCAACCGCAGAAGATTTAGTTGTTGCGGCTAAGATTCTTGATAAAGAAACTAAATGCGATATTATTGATATCAATATGGGCTGCCCGGTAAAAAAAGTAGCAACTACTGGTGCGGGCTCTGCTTTGTTGAAGGATCCAAAGCTAGTTTATGAACTAGTAAAAGCTGTATGCGATAATGTAACTAAACCAGTTACGGTTAAGATTAGAGCTGGTTGGGATCATAAATCAATCAATTGTGCAGAAGTTGCAAAAATGGCTGAAGCTGCTGGGGCTAGTATGATTACAATACATGGCCGTACAAAAAGCGATTTATATTCAGGTAAAGTTAATTTAGATTATATTAAAATGGTTAAAGAAGCAGTATCAATACCAGTTATTGGTAATGGGGATATAGCATCATATGAAGATGCTGTTAAAATGATGGAATATACAGGCTGCGATGGTGTAATGATTGGTAGAGCGACACTTGGTAATCCATGGTTAATTGAAGAAATCGTATCAAAGATGCAAGGAATTACTTTCGCCCCACCAACAAGAGCCGATAAAATCGATATGTTAATTTATCATTTCAATGAGCTGTGTAAATTAAAAGGCGAAAAGATCGCTGTCTTAGAAATGCGAAGCATGGCTGGGTGGTATGTAAAGGGAATGAAAAATACTAAAGAATATAAACGCGCTTTAGTAAGTGTTAAAACTAAAAATGAATTCCTTGAGTTAATTGATAAGTATTTATTAGGTGAAGATGATGATAGATAGTTATGAAAAGTATTTAAAATTACTAAAATCACTAGATGGCAAAAAGCCAACTCTACTTCTTCAAGCATGCTGCGCTCCTTGCTCTAGTGCTGTACTAGAACAGTTAACTCCTTACTTTGATATAACGATCCTTTATTATAATCCAAACACTTATCCAGAAATAGAATTTGAAAAAAGATATTTAGAGTTTGAAAAACTAGATGGTTTTCAAATGATGAAAGTAAACTATAATCATGAAGAATTCTTAGCAGTCTCTAAAGGGTTAGAAGATGTAGCTGAAGGTGGTGCAAGGTGCTATAAATGTTATGAATTAAGACTTCAAAAAACTGCCACTTTAGCCAATGAAATTGGCTTTGATTACTTTTCTACAACCCTTTCAATCTCACCGCACAAAAATTCTAAGTGGATTAATGAGATCGGCTTATCATTAGATAAAGAAAATGGTTCTAGATTTCTATATTCTGACTTCAAAAAGAAAGAAGGATATAAAAGAAGTATTCAAATATCAAAAGACATGGGCCTATATAGACAAGATTATTGTGGATGTGAATATTCACTAAGGGATAAAAATACACACTAAATGGTGTGTGTTTTTTTGATTATCAGATTATTATAAGTAAAATATATTTAACAATAAAAATAAATTATAAAAAACAAAAGATGTATTAATTTATACGCTTGTATTAATGTATAAAAAAAGGTAAAATAGTAATTAGAGAAACTATATCTAATTTTATGCCATAAAGGAGATAGTAATGAGTATTTTTCCTATACCAAAACAAGTTATTAAAAACGATGGTGTGTTTGAAGTGCCTGAAAAACTTAGCGTCTTTAGTGAACTAAAGAATGATTTTGTATATCAAGAATTGAAAGCGTTTGTGGAAATTAGTGAAACTGATAAAAATAGCGCTAATCTTAAATACATAATTGATAACGAAATGCCAGAAGAAGCATACAAATTAGTAGTAAGTGAAAAAGATATATTAGTTTATGCATCCAGTGCAGTAGGACACTTCTACGGTACTAATACGTTAAAACAAATTTTTGATAATTCTATACAATGCCAAACAATAATTGATGAACCCGACTTAAAGGTACGTGGATTTATGTACGACATAAGTCGTAATAAAGTACCAAAAGTAGATACAGTTAAATTAATTATTGATATAATGGCTAAACTTAAAATGAATCATTTAGAGCTGTATGTGGAAGGATTCTCATTTGGTTATAAATCATTTCCAGAGTATCTTCATGATGAAGGATATTTATCGATTGAAGAATATCAAGAAATAGAAGCATATGCTAATTCTAAATTCATTGATTTTGTTCCAAATATGAATGGATTTGGTCATATGAGTGCATGGCTCGCTATTCCAGAACTTAAACATTTAGGCGAGACTGAAGCGGGAATGTATAAATGGGGTAAATTTAGAAAGCCATCTACTTTAAATGCTTTAGACCCTGAATCTATTGAACTAGTTAAAAAGACATATGCGGATATGATTCCATATATGAAATCTAAATACTTCAATATGAACTTTGATGAACCATTTGAATTAGGCTTAGAAAAAACAAAAGAAGCTGTAGAAAAAGATGGTGAAGAAAAAGTATATATTGACTATATGTTAAAGGCATATGAAGAGATTAAAAAATATGGAAAGATTCCAATTATTTGGGGTGATGTGTTAATTAATCACGATGATGCTCTACCTCTTATTCCAAAAGATATGATATTTGCTGAATGGGGATATGAAGCAGAACACCCATTTAAAGATCATCTAAAGAAATTAGCTAATGCAGGAATAAAATTCTTAGCAGCACCCGGAACATCAACTTGGAATACAATAACAGGAAGAAAAGATGACGCTTACGAAAACATCTTAAATGCTTGTTATTATTGCCATGAATATGGTGGTGAAGGAATATTACTTACTGATTGGGGCGATAATGGTCATTTACAACCATTGCCAATTACTTTTCCTTATTTAGCTTATGCGGGTTTACTTTCATATAGATGTAATGAAGGTGCCTTCAAGAAAGCAAGAAAGTTTGTAAATAGAGAAATCTTTAATGACAGTAGTGGAATGATTTGCGATCTAATCCTAGACTTAGGTAATTATTATCATTTTGAAAATGATTATGTAGGTAATGCAACTCATTCATTCCATGTAATAACTCAAGCATTCAATGCACTTGATCAAGATCAAGAAGATTATGTGGATTATATGGTGCAGAGAATGGAAGGCAAGGAATTAACAATTGAAAAATATAATGCAATCATGGATTTCTATGATTCAAAATATAATCAATTACTTGATTGTGATGTAGATAACTTAGTTAAAGATGAATTAGCATTTGCAATTCATTTGCTTAAAACATTAGCTACATTCTTGCTAGCAATAAATAAAGACTATGACAATAAGTTTAGAATTAAACGATTTAAAGAGATTTTAAAACAAAAAGACATATTAATTGAATCATTAAAATATATTTGGTTAGAGAGAAACAAATATAGTGAATTAGATGATAGTATTCAAAAAATCACTAATGTAATGATTATGTGTGAGAAATTTATAGGGAGGCTTAAATGAAAATAGTAATTACTGATAAGTTGCTAAAGAAGATATTCTTCATAGCACTTGGAGTTGTAGTGTTTGTCATTTTAATAATTGCTATTGTTCAAAGTTTTAATAAAGGCCATATATCTTCCAATTCAACAATTATGAAAGATGTAGCGCCTACAGGTAAATACCTTAAATACTTAGAACTTCATAATTATGAAAATGCAGATTTATATCCTGATGAAGCAATTGAACTAGAAGCTAAAGATGCCGTTTTAGTTCCAGGTTCAACAAACGAAACATATTTCAAAGAAATAACTTCAAATCATGTTCATAAAGAAAGAGATGATCGTGGTGTAGAACACGAAGTCAGTGTTAGATACGATGAAATTACTTATACTGATCTATCAGTTGCTCAAAGTGATGTTAACGATAAAGTAGTATATATGGGAGCGACTGGTTCTGCCACTTGGACATTTGATGTTCCTCAAGATGGTTTCTATAATATCATGCTTGATTATGTAGCAGAACAAAGCGGTGGAGCAAACATCGAACGTAAATTCATCGTTGATGAAGAACAAGATGCAAATGGTAATTACATACCTCCATATGATGCATTATTAAATGTATCATTCCAACGTATATGGATGGATGCACCTGGTGCAGAAATCATCACTGATATCAATGGCAACCAAATTAAACCTGAACAAGCAGAATATTTCTTCCGTCGTCAAGTTTATGCTAAAGATTCAGTTGGTTATGTAACAGAGCCTTACTTAGTATTCTTTACAGCAGGTACTCATAAATTAACAATTGAAGCTGTTAGAGAATGCATGAGTATTTATAAAGTATATTTAACACCAAAAGAAAAATATGACTCATATCAAGACGTATATAACAAATGGATAGCTGATGGCGTTAAGATTGTTGATAAAGATCATATGGATATCAATCAAAATGAATGGACAATTCAAGCTGAAAATGCTTCATACCGTTCTTCATCAACACTATACGCAGTATCTGATCGTTCTTCAAAATTAAGTCATTATATTGATGGTGAAGGCAATTTACAAAATACCGATCATGTTAAGATTATCTTAAATGTAATTGGTGGAGCTAAATGGTCAACTTCAGGTGACTGGATCAGTTGGAATGTAAATGTCCCAGTTGATGGCTTATATAAAATCTCTCTAAGATGTAAGCAAAACTCATCACGTGGACTATTTGCAGTTAGAACTGTAAGTATAAACAATGAGATTCCATTCGCTGAAGCAAAGAACTGTAAATTTAATTATAGTGCTAATTATAGTATCGTTACTTTAGGTAATGCAGATGGTGATTTCTACTTCCATCTAAAACAAGGTGAAAACATTATTGCACTTGAAGCAAGCCTTGGTGATTATGGTAGTGAAATTAATAGCGTACAAACAATTATCGATAACTTAAATAATGTATATCGTGAAATTATTGCTATTACTGGTACATCTCCAGATAACTATATTAACTATAAATTAAAAGAAAGATTACCAGAATTATTTGACAATCCTAATACAGAAGAAGCAAACGATGGTAAATTTAAAGAATATGCAAGAGAACTAAGAGAAATAGCTGCAAGAATCACAGAAATTTCAGGTGAAAAGAGTGGTGAAACAGCATCATTAGAAACAATGGCGTTACAGTTAGAAAAATTTGTTAAGAAGCCTCGTAACATTCAACGTAACTTATCTACATTTAGTTCTAATATTTCTGCTTTAGGTACTTGGATTTTAACAGTTACAGAACAAACATTAACAATTGATGAAATATATGTTCATACAAAAGATTACAAATTACCAAGAGCTAATCAAAACTTCTTTGGTGGTTTAGGATTTAAGCTTGTAGCATTTGTAAAATCATTCTTCTTTGATTACACAACAATTGGTAAAACACCTGCTACAGCTGATTATTCAAATATTGAAGTATGGTTACTTACTGGTGGATCGGCTGGTCGTGAACAAGCTAATGCGATTAGAACACTAGTAAATAGTTCATTTACTCATCAACATAGAATAAATGTTGACTTAAAAGCAGTATCAAGTAGCGTATTATTAACTGCTACACTTTCTGGAAATGGTCCAGATGTTGCTATTCAAGCAGATAATGGTACTCCTGTAAACTACGCTATCCGTGGAGCAATTTATGATTTAACTCAATTCCCTGATTTCGTAGTTGAAGAAAAAGTTGATGCTAATGGAAATAAGAGCTACTCAGTAAAAGTTGATGGTGAAGCAACATCAAGATGGCAAGATAGTGCGATGACTCCATATGAGTTAGAAGGTGGCTTCTATGCTCTACCTAATACTCAAGGATTCCTAGTAATGTTTTACCGTACTGATATCTTCGAAGCTCAAGGATGGGATGTTCCTCAAACTTGGACAGATGCTATTAACTTAATTCCAGAATTACAATTCCAGAACTTATCATTCTACTTACCACTAAATACAGTTGGTGCAAGTAGCGTAGTTAACCAAGTATTTGCTAGCCGTTTATATCAAACTGGCGGTAGATTCTATCGTACTAGAATTAACGAAGCTACTGGTAAAGAATATATGGAATCTAATTTTGATTCAGAAGAAGCAATCAATGCATTTGAATTCTGGTGTTCATTCTATACAGATTATAGTTTCTCACTTTCAGTAAGTGGTGGAACATTCATCAATAGATTTAGAACAGGTGAAATGCCAATCGGTATTGCAAGTTATGAAACTTATAATACGTTAGCAGTATCAGCTCCAGAAATTAGAGGTAAATGGAAATTTGCCCTAATGCCAGGAACTGTAGATGATAACGGTGACCTACATATCGATGGAGCCGCTGGTGGAAGCGCAATCATGTTAATGAAACAAGCCAAGAATCCAGAAGGTGGTTGGGAATTCATGAAGTGGTGGACTAGTGCTGATACACAAATCCAATACGCTCGTGAAATTGAATCTATCTTAGGTGCAGCTGCTCGTCATCCAACTGCTAATATTGAAGCCTTCCAACAATTATCTTGGACAGTAGAAGAATTAGCAGTATTAATGGAACAATGGGAAAATACAGTTGGTGTACCAGAAGTTGCTGGTGGATACTACACTGGACGTAACCTAGAAAATGCATTTAGATATGTAGTTAATAATAAAACAAATCCTCGAGAGACACTTGATGACTATGTAAGAACTATCAATAACGAAATTAACCGTAAACGTGATGAGTTCGGACTTGGTACATCACCTGACTACTACGGCTAAAAAGGAGGGAAATAATGGAAAACTCAATAAATAAAGAACCTAACTTTTTAGTTAAAGGCTGGAAAAAGTTTGCTAACTGGTGGAATGAAACTGGTAGAAAGATTGATAAATGGAGTAAACGTGGTAAACCAATTAGAAGAAAACTATATTTGAATAGAACATTATACTTAATGATGTTCCCATTCTTGTTATTATTCTTATTCTTCACAATTATTCCAGTTGTAATGAGTTTATATTTAAGCTTTACTTACTACAACATGTTAGAGACACCTAAGTTTATATGGTTTAGTAACTACTTAACTTTATTCTTAGATGACCAAATCTTTATTACCGCTTTAAAGAACACTGTAATACTAGCTGTAATCACTGGTCCAGTTGGTTATATCATGGCATTCGTATTTGCTTGGCTAATCAATGAATTACCTGATCGTATTCGACCAATCATTACATTAGTATTCTATGCACCATCACTTGCAGGTAATGCCTTAGCTATTTGGACATATATCTTCTCAAGTGACTCATATGGATATGCAAATGCGTTCCTAGTAAGCTTTGGTTTAATTCAAGAACCAATTCAATGGTTAACAAATACTAAATACATCTTAGCAATTGTAATTGTAGTACAGTTGTGGATGAGTTTAGGTGTTAACTTCTTGTCACTAGTTGCTGGTCTAAAAGGTGTTGATAAAACACTATATGAAGCAGCAGCAGTTGACGGTGTTAAAAATAGATGGCAAGAGTTATGGTACATCACACTTCCTAGTATGAAGCCACAACTTGTATTTAGTGCCGTAATTCAAATTTCTGGTACATTAGGTATTGGATCAATTACAGTATCGCTTGCTGGATTCCCTTCAGTTGACTATGCTGCGCATACGATTGTAAACCACTTACAAGACTATGGTAACTTACGTTTCGAAATGGGTTATGCTTCAGCAATTGCAACCTTATTATTCTTAGCTTCTATCGGACTTAATAAGTTGATTAGAAAGATCATTAGTAAGGTAGGTGAATAAAATGGCAGAAAAGATTAAAAAAGTTAGAGTAAAGCGTTCTAAACGTGATGTTAACGAAATCAAATCTGCTAGAATTGATTCTCGTCCTTTCTCAGAAATTAGTAATTCGAAGGTATATCGTAGATCAAAGAAAAAGAAAAGAGTAAACCGTTCTACAGGTGGAGATATCGCCTTAATCGTATTCTTATCGATTTGCGGAATCTTTAGTTTCTTACCATTATTACTAACAGTTAATAATGCGTTCAAACCACTTGATGAATTATTCTTATTCCCTCCAAGATTCTTCGTTCGTAAACCAACACTTGCAAACTTTGAAAACTTGGCTAATGCTCTAACTAGTTCATTAGTTCCATTCTCAAGATATTTCTTCAATACTATATTAATTACTGTTGCTGGTACATTTGGTCATTTACTTGTTGCTTCAATGTGTGCATACCCACTAGCAAAATATAAAGTTCCTGGTGGCGCATTCATCTTAGCAATGATTACTTTATCATTAATGTTCCCAAGCAGCGTAACAGGTATTCCTCGTTATATCATTTTCAACTGGTTTGGAATGATTGATACACACTGGTCAATAATCTTACCATCACTACAATCATCTCTTGGTTTATTCTTAATGAGACAGTTTATGGTTGGTGTACCAACCGAACTTCTTGAATCAGCTAAGATTGATGGTGCTGGTGAGTTTAGAATTTATTGGAAAATTGTTATGCCTCTAGTTAAACCTGCATGGTTAACTTTGATTATCTTATTAATCCAAGATCTATGGTCTGCAGATGGATCAAGTTACATCTATCGTGAAGATTATAAGTTAGTAAGTTATGCCTTAAGTCAGATTTCTGCTGGTGGACCAGCCCTAGAAGGTATATCAGCTGCCGTTAGTTTAATTATGATTTTAGTGCCAATCCTTGTATTCATAATTTCTCAATCACAAGTTATGGAAACAATGGCTCATTCTGGTATGAAGTAGGAGTAAAGTATGAAAAGAATTATTTCAAAAATCTTCATTCTAGTTTTAGCGTTCAGTTTAGTTGGTTTAGGATTACACAGCAAGGCAGCAACTGGTTATTCATATGACCACAACAAAAAGATTATTTATTCAGCAGAAGGCTTAATCTATGACCATAGTTTTGATGGTCAAACTCTAGGAATTGGTTATAGTAACCTAACTTCTCCTGAAGATTTCTTCATCTTTAACCATCCAACTACTGATGAAGTAAAGATGTATTTAACAGATTCAAAAGCAAATTCAGTATATGTACTTGACACATCATTCCATATGATTGATTCATATAACTCATTTGTTTTAGATCAAACAAAATTTAGTGATGATCAATTAAAAGCAATTAGAAGTAATGGCTCTGAAATCGTAGTTAAATATGATTCAGCTAGTAGAATCGTAGATGATTTCTTAAAAGAATTTAATAAATCATTAAAAGCAAATGGTTTTGCACTTAGCAACGTTACCGCAGATAACTTCTACGAATCAACTAAGTATATACTTGTTGGTAATGGTGAAGATGATGCAAGTTGGGATAGCACAAAACAAGGTATTTTAGAATTAGATAAAGCATTCACTTCTAAATGGGCTTGGTATTTATCATATGCAGCATCTGCTAACTTAAATAATGAATATTTACTTGGTGCATGTACAAAAGCTAATATTGGTTATGATTATCAAGGTGCTACACCTGAAGTATATGATGTAAGTTCGGCTAAAATGTTAGCTAACAACATTGCTAACTTATTAAAGTATTCAAACGATACATTACACGAAGTAGAAGGTGCAAGTTATGTAGCATCAGACTTCTCAAATAAAGATGCAGTTCAAGCAAAACTAGTAAGTGATTGTAGCGAAATGTCACTAGCTGCAATTAGAAATAACGAAAACTATGTAATTGGTTTAGCTAACCCTAAATCAACATATCGTAGCGTTATCACTAAGTTTGCGGATGAATCTTTAGATAACCGTGATTTCATTTACATTTGTGATTATGATAACAACCAAGTATTATGTATTGATTCACAAACATTAAAGATCAATATCGTTATCACTAACCCTAATGAATATGAAAATGTACCAGTATTTGATGCTCAAGTATTCCAACCTCAAAAGGTTGTTACAGATAACGCTGGTAGAATTTATGTTATCGCTAATAGTGTCTTTGAAGGCATTCTTCAATTTGATGCTAGTGGTATTTATAAGAGATTTACAGGTGTTAACAATGTAACACTTACTGCATGGGATATATTCTGGTTATCAGTATCAACAGAAGCTCAATACGAAAGTAGAAAATCATACATCAATACTACATTTACAAGTATGGCAGTAGATGTAAGTGGTACATTTATTTATAGTACAGCTTCACCAATTACAAACTCAAATGGTAGTGTTAACTCAACAGCTATGATTAAGAAACTTAATCCAGCTGGAAAAGATGTATTACGTCGTAATGGATACGCTCCTCCTCAAGGAGACTTGACATATGTAGCTGATACGGCAAACGGTGCTGAAATTGCTGTTGGTCCATCAAGCTTTAACGCAATCGCTGTTAATGAATATGGAATGTATACAGTAGTTGATAGCAAACGTAATCGTTTATTCACATATGACAATGAAGGACATCTACTTTATATCTCTGGTGAAAGTGGTAAATACACTAATGTATTAGATGCACCAGTTGCTATTCAATATTATGGTGGTGATATTGTTGTTCTAGATAAGAATACAAAAGAATTAAAAGTATTCGTATCAACTGAAATTGGTAGTTATATCAATAAAGCCGTAGAACAAGAATACCGTGGTGACATCGATACAGCAGCAGAATACTGGAAGAAAGTTATCAAATTCAATGCTAACTATGAATATGCATATGTTGGTGTTGGTAAGAAATACTTAAAAGATAAAGAGTATAAAATTGCAATGCAATATTTCAAGAGTGGTTCTAATAAACTACAATACTCTGAAGCATATAAATTATATAGAAATAATTTAATTAAACGCTATGCTCCACCAGTACTATATACAGTTGTTGGTTTAGTAATTGTATTAGTAGTTGTTAAGATTATTCGTAAGAAATTAGGTAAAGGCAAAAAGAAAGAAGAATTAAATATGGGTGAGGATGAATAATATGGAAAAAGAAGTATTAGACACTCAACAATTAAATAAATCTTCTGAAGAACAAAGCGAAAGCAAAGCAAAGAAGTTTCTAGGAATGCTTAAAAGATTCTGGAAATATTTCGTGGAAGAATATATTAAGTTCCCACTTTATATTCTTGCCCACCCAATGAAAGGTTTCACAATGTTCCAAAGAGAACATCGCGCCAAATGGGGTCCAGCAATCTTCTATGCTGTTGCTGTTATTATCATTAACATTCTAGACTTCCAATACGTTTCGATTGAAATTCGTGACCGTGATCTAAAGAACTTAAAGTTCTTTGCCCAAATAACTTATATTGTTGGTCCAATATTGTTATATACATTTGCAAGTTGGGCATGTACAACAATTCTAGATGGTAAAGGAAAACTAAAAGAAATATTCTTAATGACATGTTATTCTTTATTCCCACTTGCATGGTGTAGTGGAATTGCTCTAGCATTAAGTAATGTTTTAACTGGTACAGAACTTGCCATTTATAGATTAATCTATGCATTAGGTTATGTATTAATGGGTTATATGATCATTACAGGTATGATTACAATTCATGAATTTGGCTTAGGTAAAACGATATTCTCGTTAATTTTAACTTTAATAGCCGCAATCGTAATTGTCTTTGTAATCTTATTAATGTATGAATTATTCCAAAAGATGTTCGGTTTCCTTTATACACTATATACTGAGATAACCCAAAGAGATCTTTTGAGGTTCCGAAAATGATGAGATTTTTAAAAGCTAAGTTCATCATTCCAGCCTTGATTCTAATTTTAGTAATCATTGTATTAATGTTATATTTTGTAGGGGCTTTAAAAGCTAATGCAAAATCATTTGATAATATTACATTCGATATTTCAAAATTCATTTTAGCTAGTGATCAAGAAACTTTAAACAAGAATAAGAAAATTGCGGAAAATGATAACTTCATTATGTATTTTGATGAAGATACAACTGTAGTTACAATTGAAGATAAAATAACTGGCAAAACTTATTCTTCAGCTATCCCATCAGAAGCTAACGCTGAAGGTGAATATGTAGCTGAGGGCCAAGATACTGGCTTAATTGATGGTGGAAACCCTGTATTAGAAGAAGTAAACAAAAAATCGCTACTTTCTAACTTCATTCTTTATTATATTAAGAAAGATGGAAAAGAAAGTGGTAGTAGTTTAAATGTTATTGAAAACAGTGTTGCCTTCAAAAATGAATTAACAGGTGAATACGAACGTCATTATTCATTCTATGAAAATCAAGAAGAAGGATTCGTTCAAGTATGCTACGACATTGGTAAATTTGCTTCGAAAGATGCATATTTCCCATCTAAAGTAAGAAAGTCTGAATGGTATGAATTACTTCGTGGAAATATTCGTTTTGAGGAAAACATTAACCAACAAAGGGCAACTGGTAATATTTCATATACTGGTTATGCATATTGCTATGGTGAAGATATTCTTCAATATCTAAAAGACGAAAACTTAATCATTTATGAAGATAATGATGATGAAGATTTAGGAGATGCTTATTATCCTAAAGAAAAGACCGTACATGAAAACGAATATCGTGTATATTTAAATCCAGATAAACCACTTTACAATACATATGGAGAATATTTGAATTGTAAAAACTCACCATTAATTTACAACCCATTCTTCTCATTCAATGAATGGAGTAACTTAACTGATTCATATTATAATGCTGGTATCTCTGATTCATTAGTAGATGAAAATGGAAATAAAGTAGCATATTACGCAATTGATATTCCAAGTATGTCAACTGCCACAGCTAAAGAGTTATACAATTTCTTCTATGTTAAACATGTTCAAACTGTTACTTCAAGTGGCGTAACAACTGAGTTGAAGTATGATAATGGTGAACCTGTTTATCGTGGTGGTTTCCATGCGAAAGATGAAGATGGTAACTACTTATATGAAACAGATGAAGATGGTAATTTAGTACCAGTTCAAGGATTCTATGATGTAGATTTAGTTGAAAGACAAGCTTCATACTTTGGTAGTGAAAACTCTGATTCATTCTTACTTCCAGTATTTAGAGTAGCAATCCAATTTAAATTAACTAATAAAGGTTTAGAAGCATCAGTAATTCACGATTCTTTATTAGATTCATCTAATTGGACAGAAAATGATGATAAGAAATATAACGCTAAATGTAAATTATCTCGTATCGAAATGATGCCAATGTTAGCTTCATCATATATGGCTACAGATAATGCAGGAACAATTGTTCTTCCTGATGGATGTGGATCAGTAATTGAGTTCAACAATCACGCCGAAGATAGAGGCGCTTCAGCTTACAACCATATGATTTATGGTAGTGATGAAACATTCTTAGTTAACAACCAAACAGCTCAAACTCCAGATATTATGTTCCCTATGTTTGGCTTCTTAGACAATGCTAGTGGAAAAGGTGTCATGGGAGTAGTTAAAAAAGGTGCAAACTTAACTTCACTTTCAGCTGACTCAAATCGTTCAGGTACACCATATAACTATGCTAAGTTCACTACTTATATTCGTGAAATCGAAAAGTTGGAATTAGCTTATGGATGGTATCGTTATAAAATTGATAAATGGGCTGAATATATGTGCTCAACAGATATTGTTTATGATTATTGGTTCTTAAAACCAGCTGATCTAGATTATTCTAATTTAGCTAAGATTTATCAATCATACTTATGCAGTCAGTACAATATCACACCAGTTGATGATACTAACTCTACTGTAGTTAATCTAAACATGGTTGGTGCATACCGCCATTATCAATTAACATTAGGTATAATTTATTATAAGAAGAGTGCGTTAACTTCATTCGAACAAGCTGAAGAAATTGTTCAAGAATTAATCGATAATGGAATTAGCGATATGGCAGTATCATATAAAGGCTGGACACAAGATGCTCTTGAATATAAATTACGCCGTAACTTTAGTATTTCAAATGCTTTAGGTGGAAAGAAAGACATGCAAGACTTAAGCAAGTTCTTTGCAAGTAAAGGTATTGATTTCTACCCAGAATTAAATATTTCCACTAATAAAGGATATAAGTTTGGATTTGGTAATTCTAAATATACAGCTAGAGGCGTTGGTAACGTTGCAGCTAAAGAATATGCATATGATTTATCAAAGAACCAATACGATAAAAAATCAAAACCAACATATCTTGTATCTCCTAAGTTCTATCAAAACATTTCACAAATCTTAACAAAATCATTTGCTAAGACAAATGCTAATGGTATTTATTTAATTGACTTAGGCAATGAAAAGATTGGTGATTATCGTAAGAGTAATCCAATTTACGCAGAAGCTAATAAATATTATCAAATCGATGCGATGAATTATTGGAAAGAAGCAGGTTATAAAGTACAACTTAACCGTCCATTTGATTATGCAATTGCTTCAGCTTCAAGTATTGTAGGTGCTCCACTTACAACTACACTTGATCCAATTGTTAACTATACTATTCCTTTCTATGAGTTAGTATTAAGCGGACTTGTAGATTATAGTATGGAAATCATCAATGGTACCAATGACTATAGCGTTGAATGGTATTTAGCTAAAGCAGCTGAAACTGGTTCTAACTTATATTTCCAATTAGCTTATAAAGATAATTCAATTTTACTTGAAACAGATTATACTCAATATTACCGTGTTCATTTCGATCAATGGAAAGACACAATCATTGATATGACAAAGAGATTAAATCAACTTGGAATTCATGGTGGACATTTAGTTAAACATGAAACAATCAATGTAAATGGTTTATTTATTGCGAAAGTTGAATACAGTAATGGTATCAAACTATATGTTAATACTAATAGTCGTGATGTCATTTATGATGGCAAGACAATTAGTGCATATAGTTGGTACAAATTATAGGACTTAAGGAGGGAGAAAATTATGGAAGCAAAACAAGAAAAAGTACCATTTTTCCGTCGCTTAGGTCAAGGCATTAAAAACTTCTTTCATAAGATTGGTAATGCCATTAGCAATTTCTTCTACAAGCTAAGACAAACAAAGTTTATGCAGAAGCTTGGTGAGATTTTATCTTATTTACCAAACAAGATTGCAAAACATATACCTTATCGTAAAAGAAAAGCTATTTGGGGAATAATCTTTTTAATTCCGTTAACAATTGGTTTTATCTATTTCTTCTTAATTCCATTTGTACAAATGTTCATTTATAGTTTCTCTTTTGTAACTATTGGAGATGCTGGACTAGAACAATGGGGTGTAGGATTTAAGAATTATATTTATATCTTTACTGAAGATCCTAACTTTACAGAAAACTTTAGTAAAGCGGTATTATCAATGTTAACTGATATTCCAACAATCTTAATCTTTAGTTTATTAATGGCCGTAATTTTAAACTCTAAGTTTAAAGGTCGTGCACTTGTAAGAAGTATATTCTTCGTGCCAGTTATCTTTAACTCACAAGCCGTAACAGCTGCCATTTCATCTACATCAGGTTCATTAAATGCTGCTGCAAGTGCTTCAACTAACGACTTGTTCGCTCAAATGTTTAACTTTAGTACGTTCCTTCAAAATGCCGGTATCCCATACTTCTTAGTATCATTTATCGGTAGCGTTTCAACGAAGATCTACGATATTATTAGTTACTCAGGTATTCAAATTATTATCTTCCTTACTGCTATTCAAGGTGTTCCTGTACATCTATATGAAGCAGCTAAAATGGAAGGTGCAACACAATACGATATGTTCTGGAAGATTACATTCCCAATGGTATCACCAATGATGTTAACTTGTGCTGTTTATACTGTAGTAGATGCTTTCTTAAGATCACCAATCTTAACAAGTATTCAAGCTTGGTATGCAAAAGGTACAGGTACATATGGAAGTAAGACTTTAGGCACATTATCAAATTATGGTATTAATGCAGCGATGTCTGTAGTATTCTGCTTGATGAGTGTATTAATTGTTGCTATTGTGTTAGGAATTTTGTCAAGGTTGGTATTCTACTATGACGATTAATGAAAGACCAGAACCTAGGACAATAAGAGAAGCAATCGCATACTTCAAAGAAGATATGCAAAACCCAATTAGAAGAAAGATTAGGCTTACAGGACTATTATCGACAATTGCATCGATTTTTAGAGCATTCTTATTAATTGGATTATGCTTCATAATTTTAATGCCATTTATTCAAAAACTATCTTATTCATTTAGATATGTAACCGATACTGATAATCCACTTGTTATTTGGATTCCAGAGACATGGTCAGTAGTTAACTATAAGATTGGTCTAGAATGTTTACAATTTAGTAGATCATTCTGGGTAAGCCTAACTTTATCAGCTATAACTACAGTCCTTCAAGTATTATCAACAGCTATTGCTGGATATGCTTTTGCAAGATTAAAATTTAAAGGAAGTAATATTTTCTTCTATATCGTATTATTTGCAATTGTAGTTCCAGATGAAGCATTGAAAGGTACAAGATCTCTATTCTTCTCAAATAATAGATTCTTATGGATTAACTTAATCAAATTATCTACATATACAAGTTCATTTGTTCCATGGCAAATATTAAGAAACTGTGCCGCAGTATTTATCATGTCTGCCTTTGGACAAGGGTTACGTAGCTCAATCTTCATTTATCTATTTAGACAGTTCTTTAGAAATGTTCCAATAGAACTTGAAGAATCAGCACAAGTTGATGGTGCAACTGTTACTCAAACATTCTGGAGAGTAATGTTCCCTAATGCAAGAGGTACAATTATTACTGTAGCGTTATTCGCATTTGTATGGCAATATAATGATTCATATTATGCTAGTATTTATGGAATTAACACAATCGCTACTAGACTTGCTAACATTTCATCATCTTCAATTAAACTAGTTGTACAATTATATGAAGAGTTTAGATTAATATTCGGTGAAGCCTTAATCATTGACGAAAGAATGGTAGGTTTGATTGGTAATACATGCGCTTTGATCATGATGGTACCATTATTAATTGGTTACTTCTTCGTTCAAAGATTATTCGTAGAAAGTATTGAACGTACTGGTTTAACTGGTATGTAATAAACCAAGGTTACATACTTAAAATCCTAAGTATGTAACCTTTTAAAAGGAAAGAGGTATAAAATGAAAATTATAATTACTAAAGATTATCAAGAATTAAGCGAAAAAGCCGCTGAAATTATTATTGATTTAGTTAAGAATAATCCAAGTTGTACTTTAGGCCTAGCAACAGGATCTAGCCCAATTGGTTTATATAAGAATTTAATTAAAGCTTGTGAAGATGGTGTAATTTCCTTTAAAGATGTTAAATCATATAACTTAGATGAATATTGCGAGTTACCTAAAACTCACCGCGAAAGCTATTATTCATTTATGCATGCTAACTTATTTGACCATATCGATATCAAAGAAGAAAATACACACTTACCTTCAAGTGAAGGATCTGATTTACAAGCAAATTGTAAAGCATACAATAAGTTATTGAATTCTACAGTTGTAGATTTACAATTATTAGGAATTGGTGCAAATGGTCATATCGGTTTTAATGAACCAGGTACTCCATTCAAAAATGAAACATCAGTTATTAAATTAACTGATAAAACTAGAGAAGATAACAAGAGATTCTTTGATGGTGATATCAACCAAGTTCCAAAATATGCTATTACAATGGGAATTAAAAACATTCTAAATGCTAAATCAATTTTACTTGTAGCTAATGGTAAAAATAAAGCTGAAGCTATAGCAAAACTTGTTAGTGGTGAAGTAAGTGAAGATTTACCAGCATCTGCCCTAAATTTACATGATAATGTAACAATTATTGTGGACGAAGATGCCGCAAGCTTAATTGATAAATAAAAAAGAAGTCTACTCTGAAGAGTAGACTTTTTTATAATATTTTGTCAATGATTCCATAATCTAGAGCTTCATCTGCAAACATGTAATTATCTCTTTCGGTATCTTTTTTGATTACGTTTAGAGGTTTACCTGTAGCGATAGATAACATTTCGTTCATTTTGTTTTTAATACGAATGATATGTTTAGTTGTTATTTCCATATCAGTTGCTTGGCCTTGAATGCCACCAAGTGGTTGATGAATCATAACTTCACTATTAGGCAAGGCATATCTTTTACCTTTAGCACCGTGAGCTAAAATGAAGGCACCCATTGATGCGGCCATGCCAACACAGATTGTGGATACATCAGGTTTGATTAAATTCATCGTATCAACAATCGCCATACCAGCACTAATTGATCCGCCTGGTGAATTAATATAAATACTAATATCTTTTTCACTATCTGTAGCTGCTAGGAATAAAAGCTGGCTAACAATACTACTAGCAAGGTTATCATCAATTTCCCCACAAAGCATAATAATTCTATCTTCTAATAATCTAGAATAGATATCATAACTTCTTTCGCCTTGGCTAGATTTTTCAATTACATAAGGAATATACATACTTACCTCCTAAAAGTAATACCATTTTAACACACATATATAATTATATCAAATCAAAAGCCATATAATTGCGCAAAGTTTATATGTTTGTTATAATGGGTTTGTTAAAGGAAAGGAAAGAAACTAATGACTAAAATTTTTAAAAGGACAATTATTTTAATACTATTTATAGCTTTAGGATTAGTGTTAATTGGTTGTGGAGAAACACCTAGCACAGATAATCCGGGAGGCAATCAAGGCGAAAATCAAGGCGGTGAGAATCAAGGTGGCGAAAACCAGGGCGGTGAGAATCAAGGTGGAGAAACCGCCACTCACACTATAGCATCTGTTGGAGAGGCCTTACGTGGTACATACAAAGCAGAAGATATAGTGGTGGTTGTGGAAGAGACAAAAGTAAGCATCACTGATTCCACAGGAAAAACATTGCAATATATTTTATATGTAGAAAGCGATGGAAGAATTTATATTCTAGAAGATGAAGAAAAAGTATATTGTACGTTTGGTGAAAACACTGTTACTAATAAACATGGTACATTCATAAAAGAAACTATTCAACCTGTAAATAAAATAGCAATCACATTTGAATTAACAGTTCCTGCTTTAGATAAGACGGACTATGAATTTGTTATCAAAGGATCGTTTAGTAATTGGAAATGCCTTGCAGCTAACAAACTTACTAAAGATGGTGATAAATATATAGTTACATTAGAATTTGAAGAAGGTAAAAATATTGAATATAAATACGCTATATTTGATGAAGAAAATGGATCTGGAGTGGCAGAAGTTATGTTAGATGGAAAAGATATAGCTAATCGTGTAGTAAATGTAAATGAGGAAAAAACTGTACAAGATACAGTTGCTCGATTTAAAGGAATAAAACTTGCTAGTGAAGTTGAGCAAGTTAAAGAATTATTGGATAATACATTTTATGATAATGATAAAGGTTCCGTTCACCAATTAGCATTTGATAACGAAACTGGTAAATTAACTGTTACTTATAGTAAAGCTGAAGGAAAGAATTGGTCATGTATTATTCGACCATTTACATCAGAAGAATCAGGATTACTATCTTCAATTACATTTAAATTCAAAGGTGAAAAAGGTGTAGAATACTTATTTAAAGTAGAAGGTGGAGATGGCAATCAAGAAGAGGCAGTTGTAGGTACGGGCGAAGTTCAAGAATATACTATGAAGATTAGTGAGTCAGCTGTTAATTCTGCTCGTCTAGTTATATTTGGCCATAAAGGTTTAACGGGAACAACTGCTGCACCAGTTACTGGAACATATGAATTAATTTCAATTAAAGCAGTTTTAAAAGAACCTGTTCCTGAAACTGAAAGAGTTCCTGGTGAAAATCCAATTCATATCTTAGCAATTGGTAATAGTTTTTCAGATGATGGTTTATGGTTACTTTATGATATCTTGGAACAGTTAGGATATGATGATATAATTGTTGCTAACCTTTATATTGGTGGATGTACTGTAGCTATACATAAATCTAATTTAGAAAATGATGCCTCAGCTTATACTTATCGTATAAATAAAGATGGTACATGGAATAACAAGAATGGTTATAAAGCTTCTAAAGCATTAGCTGAACAAAGATGGGATTATATCTCACTTCAACAAGCATCAGATCATAGTGGTTTAGTTGATAAGTATGTGGAAGCGGATATTAATTATATTTACGAATATGCTTTAAATATTGCAAAAGAAAAGAACCCTGATGTTAAGTTTGTATGGCATATGACTTGGGCTTATCAACAAAACTCAACTCATTCTGCTTTTGTAAATTATAATAAAGATCAACTTACTATGTATAATGGTATTTTAAATGCAGTACAAACTGTTATTGTACCTAATAGCCATAATCCAATTGTTGTACCAAGTGGAACAACTATTCAAAACTTAAGAACTACATTCTTAGGCGATACAATTACACGTGATGGTTACCACTTAAATGAAGCATTCGGTAGATATGCTGCAGCACTAACTTGGGCAATTAAATTAACTGGTAAAGACATAGATAATATTGTAAGACCAGCCAGTGTATCTGCTAAGTATGATCCACTTTGTAAAGAAGCAGCTAAAAATGCATGTCTTGCTCCGTTTGAAATTACAAATTCAATTTATACAGAAGATAATAATCAAGTAGTAATCAATTACGATAATTATGATTTATTACCTCATAGCGAATATATCGTTGGTAATGGATATTATAACTCTCAAGATAGTACAAAATTCTTAACAAGAATTAATGATGGATCTGATTTCTGTAATGGTTTTATTACTACTAAACTATTAACAAAAGAAGATTTGCCAATCGGATCAATAATTGCACTAGGTAATGGATATCAATATCGTCCTGAAGGATGGATTGATGAAGCAAAACAAACTTCTAGAAATCCAAATACTACTGAAGCCGTAATAGTAGTTGATGAAGCATGGTGGGGAAATTATATTTATCGTGCATTCAATATTTCTAAAGTTGGTGGTGGTGTTTTAACAGGAGAGGCATATGATGCTGCACTTGCTAACTTTAATATTTATATTCCAAAAGAATAATTGATTTGAGCAATACCTTAGGTATTGCTCTTTTTTTAAAATTATTGATAAAAATGTTAGTTAATGTTATAATGGATTAAATCGTAGATAAAGAAGTAGTAACAAATGATTATTTATTTAGAGAGAAGTGGGATGGTGAAACACTTTTAAATAACTTTGTGAATTCGTCTTTGGAGAGGTACTAATCATACCCGCTAGCAAGCGTTAAAAGTCAATGAAGTGAAAGAAAAGAATTTTTCTTTAATTAAGGTGGTACCGCTAGAAATCTAGTCCTTAAACTATATATGGTTTAAGGATTTTTTTATTGGAGAAGGTATGGATAAAAAATTATATAGTAATATTTTTAAACGTAAATCATTTCATCTATTTAGAAATATTGGTAACAATCATTTAACTATCGATGAATTAAAAGAGATTGAAGATTATTTTTATACGCTCACGCCTTTAGAAGAAGGAATCAAAGTGAAGATTAAGATTACTAAAGATACATCTTGCAAGCGTGGACAAGAATATTGCATCGTCTTTTATTCGGAACTTAAAGATAATTATTTGCGCAATATTGGTTATTTAGGTGAACAACTTGATCTATATTTAGTGTCAAAAAATATTGGCACATTGTGGTTTGGTATAGGTAGGCCTAAAGAAGAGGTGTTAGACGGGTTACAATTTGTGATAATGATTGCGATTGCGAAAGTCGATGATGAAACTAAATTTAGAAAAGATATGTTTAAATCTAAAAGAAAAGAGCTAGCTGACATTTGGCGCGGTGATTATTATCAAGATATTGGTAACATATGCAGGTTTGCACCAAGTGCGTGCAATTCACAACCATGGGTAGTAGAAGCTAGTCAAAAAGAGATCAAAGTATACCGTTATAAGAAAGCTGGTAAAAGAGGAATAATGCCAGTTAAAATGGTTGATTTTTATAATAGTATTGATATTGGTATATTTATGTGCTTTTTAGAACAATGTTTATACCATAATGGCTTAGACTTTAAGCGCAAGCTAGTTAAAGAAGATAATAGTAGTCAAGAACTATTTTTAAATGCAATTTATGAGATTAATTAATAAAAGGAGATAAATATGGAAACTGAAGAATTATTAAAATCTTTGGAAGAAGAGGCAAATCTTACGATTGATAAAGCAAGTCAAGTACAAGAAGTAAACGAAGCCAAGGCGCAATTTTTGGGCAAAAAAAGCAAATTAAACGCTCTTATGTCAACAATGAAAGATTTAGGCGCTGAAGGCAGAAAAGAATTAGGTGAAAAGATAAATAACTTTAAAACTAACCTAGAAAATAAAGTTAGAGATAAAATTGCTTCTTTAGAAGAAGCAAGAATTAACGCTTTGCTTGAATCTCAAGAAATCGATGTAACACTACCTGGCAAAGAGATGTCAAGTGGTAACTTACATCCTCTAACTAAGATATATAGTGAAATTGAAGAAATATGCTCTTCAATGGGCTTTAAAGTAGCTGATGGACCAGAAGTAGAATGCGACTTATATAATTTTGAAATGCTTAACTTACCTAAAGGTCATCCTGCTCGTGAAATGCAAGATTCATATTACATTACAGAAAACATGTTACTTCGTACACAAACTTCTCCAGTTCAAATTAGAACGCTTTTAGCAGCTAAGGGTGAACCAGTTAAGATTATTTGTCCTGGTAAAGTTTATAGAAGAGATAATGATGATGCAACACATTCTCATCAATTCATGCAATGTGAAGGTTTAGTAGTTGGACCTAATGTTACTATGGCTGATTTAAAAGGGACTCTACAAACTATTTTTAGAAAACTATTTGGCCAAGATGTTAAGGTAAGATTCCGTCCATCATTCTTCCCATTTACAGAACCTAGTGTAGAAGTAGACTTCTCTTGCTTCAAATGCCATGGAAAAGGTTGTCCACTTTGTAAACAAAATGGATGGATTGAAGTGTTAGGTGCGGGAATGGTTCATCCTAATGTACTTAAAATGGCTGGATATGATCCAGAAAAGATGCAAGGATTTGCATTTGGTATTGGAATTGAAAGAATCGCAATGCTTAAATATGGAATCGATGACATCCGTAATTTCTATAACGATGATGTTAGATTCTTAAAGCAATTTTAGAGGTGGTAACTATGCGAGTAAAATTAGAATGGTTAAATGAATTAGTAGATTTAACAGGATTAAGCGTTAAAGATATTGTAGATAAAGTTAGTTTATATAGTATTGAAGTAGAAAACTTAGAAAAATTAGTAGATGCTTCAAATTTAGTTATCGGTCACGTATTAACTAAAACTCCTCATCCTGATTCAGATCACTTAAATGTGTTAACAGTAGATGTAGGCAAAGAGACTCTTCAAATTGTTTGTGGAGCACCAAATGTTGAAGCAGGCCAATACGTAATTGTTGCTTTAGTTGGAGCTATCCTACCAGGAGGCGAAATCAAAGCATCTAAGATTAGAGGCGTAGAAAGCTTTGGTATGTGCTGCTCTTTAGCTGAACTTGGAATTGAAGCAAAATTTATACCTGAAAAATATGCTCATGGCATTTATTATTTTGAAGATGAAATTACTCCAGGCACTGATGCACTAAAAGCATTAAATATGGATGATTATGTAATAGAACTTGGTATTACACCTAATAGGGGTGACCTACTTAGTATGATTGGTGTTGCTTACGAATTATCTGCTGCTTTCAATCGCCCACTTAAGCAACTTACTTACGATTATAAACGTAGTAGTTTAATGGATAAAGATTTAGAAGTAAGAATTGAAGCTGATGCATGTAAATCATACTATGCACAAGTTATTAGAGATGTACACATTAAACCATCTCCTCTATGGTTAAAAGCAAGGCTTATTGCCTTTGGGGTTAGACCAATTAATAATGTAGTTGATATTACTAATTATATTTTAGCTTTATTTGGTCAACCACTTCATTCATTTGATTATGACGTACTTGGTAATAAGATTGTAGTAAGATATGCTAAGCAAGGTGAAACTATTACAACTCTAGATGATATAGAACGTAAACTAGAACCAACTGATTTATTAATTACAGATGGATTAAAGGGTGTAGCACTAGCTGGTGTAATGGGTGGAGCTAATTCAGATATTAAAGATACAACTAAAAATGTATTAATTGAAGCAGCTATCTTTGATCCTATGACAGTTAGAAAAACTGCTGCTAGACTTAACTTGCATTCAGAATCATCTATGCGATTTGAAAGAGGTGTAGATTTAAATAGAACTAAGTTAGCTCTAGATTATACTAACTACTTATTTACTACTTTAGCTGATGCAAAAGTAGATAAAGAGTGGGTACATGCCGGAATTAGCGAAGTGGCTGATACAGTAGTAAATTTAACAAGTTATAATGTAAATCACCTACTTGGTACTAATATTGAAACTAAACAAATCGTAAAGATTTTAGAAGATTTAAGATTTAAAGTAGAAGCAAATGGTGAAAAACTAAAAGTATATGTACCATCGCGTAGACCTGATATTACAATTATGCAAGATATCGTAGAAGAAGTAGGTAGACTATATGGTTATGAAAACTTACCAGCTACCACTCCAACTGATAGCTTAGTAGGCGGGCTAAATAACATGCAAGCAAACGAAGCTAAGATTAAAGATACATTATCAGGACTTGGTTTATTTGAAACAGTTACATATTCTTTAGTAAATGAAGCGCAAAATAAGCAGTTCACATATAATCATCTTGATTTAGATAACATTAAATTATTAATGCCTTTGACTGAAGATAGAAGCGTATTAAGAAAATCATTAGTTCCATCTTTAGTTGATGTATGTAAATATAATGTATCAAGAAAATGTAAAGACTATTCTGCTTTTGAAATTGGAAAAGTATATTTTGACAATACTAAAAATGAAACTGATTCATATTTAGAAGAATACCGCCTAGCTGGTATTATGAGTGGAACATTCTCATCTACACTACATTCAGCTAAACTTGAAAAAGTTGATTTCTATTTAGTAAAAGGAATTATTGATTTCTTATTTGCTAAGTTTGATTTAAAACTAGAATATAAACCAATTGATAAAGAAGTAACCGAACTTCACCCAAAACGTAGTGCTACTGTATTATATAATGGAGAGACAATTGGATTTATTGGTCAACTTCATCCAAAATATGCTCGTGATAACGGCTTAGATGAAACATATGTATATGAATTAAAGATTGATTGGTTACTTGATTATGTGGAACCAATTAGAAAATATACGCCTATTAATAAGCTACCTAGCGTAGAAAGAGACTTAGCATTAGTCGTTAAGAAAAACGTACTAGCAAGTGATATCATAGCTTCAATTAGAAAAAGCGAAAAAGAATTATTAAGTGATGTTAAGGTATTTGATGTATACGTAGGTGAAAAAGTAGCAAGTGATGAAAAGAGTGTTGCTTTAAAACTTGTATTCACATCACAAAGTCAATTAACTGATGAAATCATTAATGAAAAGATTAAGAAGATTCTAAAAGATTTATCATTTAGAGTAGGAGCAAAATTAAGAGAGATTTAGGAGATTAAAATGGTTAGAATCCATATGTTAGTAGGAATACCTGCTAGTGGTAAAACCACATACGCAAAAAAGTTATCAAAAGAACTTAATATTCCAATTGTATCAAGTGATGAAATGCGCAACCTCCATCCCGATACTAAAGAAAGTGATATTTGGCCACTTATATTTGAGGCATGTATTAATAATGTTTTAAATAATCAAGACTTTATATATGATGCTACTAACATTACTCCTAAAGTAAGAAATAACTTCAAAGATAAAATTAAAGAATATTCTAATGATTTTGAAATAGGTACTTATTATTTTGATGTAGACCCTAAGATATGTTATGATCGCGCTGTTAAAAGAAATAATATGCCGGGGGAAAGATTTATTCCGCCTGAAGTAATATTATCTTATGGAGAAAAGATAATAGCACCTAAAGAAGATGAAGGATTTATTTTTAGAAAGGTAATTAAAAATGATTTACACAATTAAGAATAAATATTTAACTCTAGAATTAGATAGCATTGGCGCTGAAGCTCTTCATTTAGTTCACAAAGGTGTAAACTATTTGCGCGAAAGAGATGAAGTATGGGACCGCACTGCACCAATTCTTTTTCCAATTGTTGGTAGACTTAAAGACGGATATGCTTATTATGAAGGTAAGAAAATAACTTTAGGTGTTCATGGGTTTGCGGCAAGTCGCGAGTTTAGCGTAATAAGTCAAAAAGATGATGAAATAACATTCTTTGATAAATATGATGAAGAAACTCTTGCGTTATATCCATTTAAATATGAACTATATGTAACATATAGATTAAATAAAAAATCATATGATACAATCATTAAAGTTAAAAACATTGATGAAGTTAGTTATAAATATAATATTGGTGGTCATCCAGGAATTGTTTGCCCTTTGAATAAATACGAACAGTTTAATGATTATCATATCTTATTTAATAAAAAAGAAACATTTGCGTCTCCTAGTATAGCAAGTGGATGTATGCTTGACTTTGATCATCCTAGTTTTGAATTTATAAATATTGATAGAATTGACCTAGATTATAAATATTTCTTAGTCGATGCCATTGTAAATCGTAATCTTAAATCGGATACAATATGTTTATTAAATCAAAACAATCATGGAATTAAATTCACATATAATGGCTTTAATACTATTGCTTTTTGGACTAGACCAGGTAGCAAATATTTATGCTTTGAACCATGGCATGGATATGCTGATTTATATAATACCAATCAAGATTTCTTAACAAAACCTGATTTAATTAATATTATGCCAGGTGAAGAAAAAGAAGTATCATTTAATATTGAAATTATATAGGTAATAATATGTTGTATTCTATTAGCAATGATCATATTTATTTAGAAGTAGATAACCATGGAGCAGAAACTGCAAAGTTAGTAATTGATGGTTTAAGCATTATTAGGCAAAAAGATGAAGTTTGGGGAAGAAGCGCTCCATTCTTATTTCCAATAGTAGGATGCTTAAAAAATGGTTTTACAATTATTAATAAAGAAAAGTACAACATCACTAAGCATGGATTCTTAAGAGATCACGATTTAGTTTTGATAAATAAGACTAAAGATGCACTTACATTTAAGGATACATATAGTGATTCATCATTAAAAATGTTTCCATTTAAATATGAAGTATATGTTACTTATAAATTAATTGATAGTGGTTTAAAAACAACAATTAGAGTTAAAAATATAGATAACGTATCCTTTAAATTCAGTATTGGTGGCCACCCAGGATTTAACTGCCCATTTAATGATAATGAAGAATTTGATGATTATAAAATCGTATTTGAAAAAGAAGAATCATTCGTAAGCCCATCATATCCAGAAGGATTAATTGATTTTAATAATTATCTATATAAATTTGATAATCTAAAAGAATTAAACTTAGACTATAAATTATTTGAAGTAGATGCTTTAATTATTAAAGATATTAAGTCTAGAGTTGTATACTTATTAAATAAGAATAACAAAGGAATTAAGTTTACATTTGAAAACTTAAATACTTTAGCTTTATGGACAAAGCCAAGAAGCAAATATATATGTTTAGAACCTTGGTGTGGCTATGATGATTTAGTAAATTCAAATCATGAATTTTATACTAAACCTGATTTAATTGATATTAATCCAGGTGAAGAAAAAGAGTTTTCTTATATTATAGAAAGAATATAAAAAGAAGGATTATTTCACAATAGTCCTTCTTTTATTTACGATTATATAATTCATCATAACTAATCATATCTACACTAATTTCACCATTTTTTGGAATTGTATAGATTAGATACTTTCTTTCGGTTGTTAAGATTCTACAATCTTTATTTGCTTCCATTAAATCTTTAATAGTTGACCATCTTTCTAAATACCAATAGCTATTAGTAATGATAGCATGTTTTGGTCTATATATAGCAAGGGTTTCTTTGGTGTTACAGCCACTTGTACCATGATGTGGTACTTTATATATATCAATTTGGCAATTAAGCTCTTTTGCAATATTTAAATTAACATAAGATAAATATTCTACCTCAGCATTATAGTCAGCTATATCGCTACCTAAGAATATGTTTTTACCATTAACATGAGCAAATAGTGGCGAAGAGTTACCATTTTCACTCAACAAGCATTGATGATAACAATATGCATTTTTATCTTCATATGCTTGTCTTACGTAATTTGCGGTTCTAAATGGTTTGAATTTGAATTTTCCACATTCAACACTTGCCATGTTATCGCTTACCACTTCCACATGTTCACATTTCTTATTAGCTAATTCTAGAATCTTTTTAAATTGATAATTAGCATCGAAATGATATTCATCATCTAGTCCTGGTTGTTTATTACCTGATCCATCATCACCATCAGTCCCACTATATGCTTGCATAAAGAAGTTTTTAACTTTATATGTTTTTAAAATTGCTTCCGCTCCACTATAGTGATCATAATGAAAATGAGTGATATAAACAAATTCTAATTCTTTAACTCCTAGATAATCAAGATATGCTAATGTTTTATTTAAGTGGTTGACTTCTCCAGTATCTACAAGCGCATATAAACCATCACTTTCTACTAAGATACAATCACTCCATATGTAATTCATGAAATGTAATTTTTCCATAACTTTACCCCTAAATTAATACCATTATACAAAAAAAGCCTAAAGTTCTCAACTCATAAATATATATAATTTTGTAAATTGAATAAAAGATAATTAAATGATATAATTGATATATGAAAAAGTTATTAACAATCAGTCTAATTTTATTTGTTTTTATAATGTTTAGTGGCTGCATGCCAAGCTATGTTATGGGAGCATCATCAACCGAAGAAAATAAAAGTTTCAATCATTATAACTTTGGAGCATTTAAAGGGACTTATACTTTTAAAAAGAGTTTTTCAGAAGATACTCGTGTAAGAATAGTAACTTACACTGAGACAGAAGATGATGTATTATACATCAAAATCACTAAAGATAATGATGTGCTTCATACAATTGAAGTAACTAAGTCCACAAACAATACTTATTATTTTGATTTAGAAAAAGGTAATTATAGGTTTGAGTTAGAGAGTGCTAATGTATTTAAAGGCGAATTATTATTTGATTGGAAAAATGAAGAGTAGGTAAGAATATGGGAAGAAATATTATAACAATAGATGTAGGTAATACTAATACTAGTATTGTAGTTATTGATTATCAAAGCAAAGATATCAAGTGGAGTCAAAAGTACAAAGATGACGATGTGAAAAAAGCGACACTTTGCAAAGACTTTTTGAATTTAAAAGACAAATTTGTACCACTTGCAGCTTTGGTTAGTAGTGTAGTACCTGATGTAGATAAAAAGATTAAAGCGGCTTTAAAAGAAGTTGATATTAATGCAATGTTTATTACACCAACTGAATATGAGGATTTATTAAAACTTGATGTATTAGGTAAATACGAGCTAGGTGCTGATATATTCTGTGGCTGTATTGAAAGTGCTAGACGTTTTAGATCATCAATTACCATTGATATGGGAACAGCTATTACACTTACACTGGTAAAAGATAATACACTTCTTGCTTGCACAATTTATCCAGGTGTAACTGCTGCCTTTAATGATTTATGTTCTGCAACGGCTTTGCTAAACTGTACAGATATTAAAGAACCAGAACGCTTTATTGGTGGAAATACCGTAGATGCATTAAGAAGCGGTATGCTATATGGAACAATTGGTGCTTTAAAAGAAATCATTGCTAGATATAAATCATATGTGAAGGATGCAAAAATAGTATTCACTGGGGGAGCTAGTAGACACTATTTAGATTATTTTGATGGCAGTATTTATGAAAAAGATTTGATTCATTTAGGACTTGCCTATATATATTTAAAAAAGGTGGTTAAAGCAAAATGAGAATAAACTTATTATTAATTGAAAATAATATTCCTGTTTGGGGATGGATATTAATTGTACCGGTATGTTTAATTGTAATACTTGCCATTGTTGCTTTTATTATTAGACTAACAAAGACTATTAAGCTAAACCGTAAAGGCAAAAAGCTAGTAGTAGTAAACGAAGATATATTACTTGCATATGGTGGAGCTAGTAATATTGAGTCTGTTTCTAAAGAAATGACTAGACTAACTGTAGCAGTTAATGATTTAGACAAAGTAAATCCTGAGGCAATTAAAGAATTAGGTGCTAAAAATGTATTGATTGTCGGAAATCAAGTAAAGAGTACATTTGATAATATCGATAATGTATATGCAAGTTTAAATGGAGGTAAATAATGAATATTCAAGATAAAGCAATTCAAACTTTAAGAGTTTTATCAGCTGAAGAGATTAATGAAGCAAATTCAGGCCATCCCGGAATTGCTTTAGGTGCTGCTAGTTTAATTCATAGCTTATATTATCATGCAATGAATATTGATCCAGCACACTCTAATTGGATTAATAGGGATAGATTTGTTTTAGCTGGTGGACACGGATCAAGCTTACTTTATAGTGTGCTTCATTTAGCTGGCTATAAATTATCAATAGATGATTTAAAAGGTTTTAGAAAGATTCATACTTTAACTCCAGGTCACCCTGAACTTGGGGTAACTGATGGAGTTGATTGCTCTAGTGGACCATTAGGACAAGGCGTACCAACTGCTGTTGGTATGGCAATTGCGGAAGCGCATTTACATGAAAAGTTTCCAAGTGTAATTGATCACTATACTTATGTGCTTTGTACGGATGGAGAATTCCAAGAAGGCGTAGCATATGAAGGCATGAGCCTAGCAGGTAAGCTTGGTTTAAATAAATTAATTTGTTTATTTGATTCAAATGATATCCAACTTGATGGAGAAGTTAAAGCATGCTTTAACGAAAACATCAAAATGCGTATGGAAGCTCTAAACTGGAATTACGAGCTAGTGGAAGATGGAAATAATGTTGATGCTATAATTGAAGCAATTAAGCGTGCTAAGGCTCAAGACAAACCAACTATGATTGAATGTAAAACAATTATTGGATATGGTTGCGTAACTGAAGGAACTAGCAAGTGTCACGGAAGCCCACTTGGTGCTGAAGAAGTATCTAGACTAAGAAGCTTGCTTGGTGGAGATGCTTTCACTGTAGATCAAGATGTAAGAGAATATTATAGCGAAGTAGCTAAAAAAGGTAGTGCGCTTTATGCTAATTGGCAAAAGGGTTGTAAAGAAGCAGAACTTGCAGAACTAAATAAGATGTTAAATGGTGAATTTAATATTGATTATGATACATTAATTAATGAAGAAGATTTTGTTAATGCAGCTACACGTAATATTGGCGGAAAGATTTTAGATGCTTTGAATAAATTAGATCCTAGATTAATTGGTGGATCGGCTGACTTAATTGCCTCAACAAAAGTTAAAGGTGCTGATGGTAACTTTAGTTCGGAAAACCACTTAGGTAGAAACATTATGTTTGGTGTAAGAGAACATGCAATGGCATCTATTTGTAATGGTATTGCTATTCATGGAGGTTTAATTCCATTCTGTAGTGGATTCTTCGTATTTAGTGATTATGCAAAACCAGCTATTAGACTAGCTGCGATGCAACATCTAAGAGTTGTATATATCTTCTCTCATGATTCAATTGCCGTAGGTGAAGATGGACCAACTCATCAACCTGTTGAACAATTAACAGGACTACGTAGTATACCTGGCTTAAATGTTATTAGACCAGCAGATGCTAATGAATGTATTCAAGCATATAAGCAAGCATTCACATCAATTGATGGTCCTACATTTATCGCTTTAACTCGTCAAAATACGGAAAGCCTACCAATCCATGGTGATTTAAGTAAAGGCGCATATGTAGTTAGAAGCACTGGTAGCGATGAAGGTATCTTAATTGCTACTGGATCAGAAGTTGCTTTAGCTTTACATGTAGCTGATAAGTTAGCTGAAGTTGGTAAGTCAGTAAGAGTAGTAAGTATGCCATCAATGTATTTATTTGATAAACAAGATGAAGCATATAAAGAGCAAGTATTACCTCATAAATTAACAAAACGTTTAGGTATCGAAATGAGCGAAGCTGCGCACCTATATAAATATGTAGGTTTAGATGGAGCAATGTGCAATATTGAAAGATTTGGTATTAGTGGTAAGTATCAACTAGTTATGCCTGAATTTGGCTTTAGTGTAGAAAAAGTAATGGATAAATATTTATCTTTGAAATAGGTGAAATATGGATTTTTTAGAATATGCAAAAAAGCATGAAGATGCATTGCTTGCTGATTTATCTGAATTAATTAAATTTCCTAGTGTATTATGCAATCAACCCGATGTAAAGGAAGCACCATTTGGTAAACCTTTAGTTGAATGCTTAAACTGGATATTAGAAAAAGGAAAACAAGCAGGCTTTAAAGTTAAAAATATTGATAATATAGTTGGCTATATAGAGTATGATTCGGACCTAGATGAAAAAGCAGAAATGCTTGGAATACTCGGTCACTTAGATGTTGTACCAACTGGTGATTTAGATGCTTGGAAAACTGATCCTTTTATTGCAACTAGAGTTGGTAACAGGCTATATGCTAGAGGATCAATTGATGATAAAGGACCAGTAATGGCAGCCTTTTATGCACTTAAATGCTTAAAAGAAAACAATATTAAATTGAATAAGATTGTAAGAATTATTGTAGGTACTGATGAAGAAAGTGGCTCTAGATGTTTAGCGCGTTATATGCAAACTGAAAGAATCCCTGATGTGGCATTTTCACCTGATGCTGATTACCCTGTAATATATGGAGAAAAAGGAATTGCTAGTTTTGATTTTCTAAGCGAAAAGAAAGATTCTAAAATCATAAGCATTGATTCAGGTGATGTATATAATGTTGTACCTGAAAAAGCTAAAATCGTAGCTACCATCGATTTAAAAGATAAATACTACGAATTCTTAAAAGCAAATAAATTAAATGGTGAAGTAAAAGAAGAAAATGGTTTATATACATATATGCTTCAAGGTAAACGTGCTCACGCTATGGAACCAAGAAATGGTGTAAATGCATTAGTAAATCTTTGTCATTTCGCTAAAGATTATTTTGATGATGGTATGATTAAGTTTGTATCTAAATATTTATGTGATTCAAGAATGGGCCAAGCTAACTTGCAGTTTAGAGATCCAGAAATGGGAGACTTAACTGTAAATGTAGCTAACTTTAAGATGAATGAAAATAGCGAAAAAGTAGGTATTAACATTCGTTATCCAATTCATTTTGATTATGATGCATTCTATTTAGGGCTACAAAAAGTAGCCAGTGAATTTGGTGTTAAATGCGTTGCATTAGGAAACAGTAAGCCTCATTATGTAGATAAGAATTCTGATTTAGTAAAAACGCTATTTGAAACATATCAAAAATATATGAACGATTACTCTCATAAACCAATTACTATTGGTGGGGGAACATATGCGCGTTCATTTAATAATGCGGTAGCATTTGGTATTTTAATGCCGGGAGCAGAAGATGTAATGCATCAAGCAAACGAATATGTAGATATAGATGTGCTAGTAAAATCAGTAGCAATATTTAGTGATGCTATCTATAAATTAGCGAAGTAAGAATATGCGTTTACGTAAAGTTAAAAACTTAGATAAAAGGCTTGAGGCAAGCAAAGAATTAATTGTACAAGACGCAGAAAGCTTAAAAGGAAGGTGGAAATTTTTCTTTGGTAACGATAAACCAATCCATTTAGAAATTGGTATGGGCAAAGGTCAATTTATCATTAGTCTTGCTAAAAAGAACCCTGATATCAATTATATCGGTTTAGAAAAAGAAATAAGCTGCTTAATTAAAGCCGCGGAAAAGTTAGAAGAAAGAATTCCTAATTTAATATTCGTGCATTTTGATGCCACTAATATCTTAGATGTATTTAGTGAAAACGAAGTAGATAAGTTATATTTAAACTTTTCTGATCCATGGCCTAAAGCAAGGCATGCTAAAAGAAGATTAACTTATATTGCTAATTTGGAAAAATACAAAGTCATCTTAAATGATCCATGTGATATTGAAATGAAAACAGATAACTTTGATTTATTTGAATATAGTGTTGAATCATTTAAAGAAGCAAAGTTTAGTATTTTAGAACTAACATATGATTTACATAAAGATAAACAAGATATTATTACTACCGAATACGAAGATAGATTCACAAGTTTAGGTAATAAGATTAACTATATACATGTGAATTATAAGGAGGCAAAATGAACTGTTTAGCAATATTAGTAAACGGCTTTGAAGATAGTGAAGCAATAACAACAATTGATGTTTTAAGAAGAGCAGGAATAAATGTAGATACAGTTTCAATGTATCAAGAAAAGATAATTAAATCTGCACATGGATTTAAAGTAGAAGCAAATAAAACATTAAAAGAAATAGATTATACTAGTTATGATATCTTATTACTTCCAGGTGGGCCAGCTGTATTTAAAGAGCTTCACCAAATGGAAGCAATTAGCTTAATCATTTTAGATTATGCTAAGAAAAACAAAATCGTTGCTTCAATTTGTGCGGCTCCATCACTTGTTGGTAAACTTGGTTTATTTGAAGGTAAGAAATATACATGCTTTCCTGGATGTGATGGTCCGATTACAAAAGGGACTAATACCGGTAAAGAAATAGTAGTTGATGGTAATTTTATTACTGCTAGATCGATGTATTACAGCGCTGATTTTGCATTAGCTATTATTGAAAAAGCACTAGGTAGTTCTAAAGCAAAAGAAATTAAAGCCCAAATTATGGGTAAAAATTAATGTTAAAGGCCTACATTTTGTAGGCCTTTTTTCTCTTGTTTAATTTTTGATTATATGATACAATGGATTTAATCAATTTATTTATTTTTTCTAGGTGAAATTATGGCAAAAAAGAGCACCGATACAATTGAAAAGAAGAAAGTAGTTAATAACAAAACTGAAGAAGTTGATATTCAAATGACTGATGTAACTGAACCAGAAGATAATGATTTATTAAATGGTTTATCTACTAGTGAAGTTAATAAAAGAATAGAAGCTGGTCAAGTTAATAACTATGTGGCTAAGAAAGGTAAATCAATTCCACGAATTATTGTGGATAATGTATTTACATTCTTTAATATGCTTTATTTAGGTATAACTATAATGTTATGTATTGCTCATTCTTGGAGCGATATGTTCTATTTATTTATAGTTATTCCTAACTTAGCAATTGGAATTTACCAAGAAATAAAAGCTAAACTAACTATTGATAAATTAAGTCTAATCACAGCTCCACAAGCAACTGTTATTAGAGATGGTGTTGAGCAACATATCCCAACAAACGAAATAGTATTAGATGATATCGTAATTTTAAAAGCTGGTGATCAAATCTATTCAGATGCAATTGTAGTAGATGGTGTAATTGAAGCTAACGAGTCATTACTAACCGGCGAATCTGATGCGATTACTAAAAAGAATGGTGATTCATTATTCTCTGGTAGTTTTGTATCTAGTGGTACATGTAAAGCTAGAATTGATCATGTTGGTAAAGATAACTATATTGAAAAATTAGCAAGTGAAGCTAAAAAACATGATGCTCCAAAGTCAGAATTATTAAAGACTTTAAAGATTATCATTAAAGTAGTTGGTTTCATTATTATTCCACTTGGTGCCCTAACAATGTATTTAGAGGTACAAAAGCTTGCAAGTGAATCACTTACTTTATGGGAAAAGATAATTGAAGCCGTTCCTAAGACATCAGCAGTAATTTTAGGTATGATTCCATCAGGCCTATTCTTGCTTACTAGTGTAGCTTTATTTGTAGGTGTATTAAATCTAGCTAAAAGAAAAACATTAGTTCAAGAAATATATTGTATTGAAACACTAGCTAGAGTTGATATTTTATGTTTAGATAAGACTGGTACTATTACTGATGGTACGATGCATGTAGTGGATTGTATTGAAGTTAAGAACCCTACTGATTTCACAATTAGAGAAATAATTGGATCAATGATGAGTGCGTTTTCTGAAACTAATGCCACATCAGATGCTCTAATCAGATATTTTGATACTAACAAAGTATTAACGCCAGTTAATATTGTTCCTTTCTCTTCAAAGAGAAAATTTAGTGCTGTATCATTTAAAGATCCAGAAACAAATAATTCCGTGGGTACATTCTACTTAGGCGCTCCTGAATTTGTATTAACTGATCAATATGAAAAGCTTAAATCTAAAGTTGAAAGATTTGCATCTCAAGGTTGTAGAGTAATCGTACTTGGTCATACTAATACCGGATTACGCGATGGTCAAACTCCGAAAAACGTTAAAACTGTTGCTTTAATTGTTATCCAAGACCATATTAGAGACGAAGCTTATAAAACAATTGATTATTTCAAACAAAATGATGTAGATGTTAAAGTAATATCTGGTGATAATCCAATAACTGTATCGGAAATTGCTAGACGTGCAGGAGTTGCTAATGCTAATAGATATATTAGCCTAGAAGGTATGACTGATGAAGAAGTAGCTGATATTGCTTTTGAATATACAGTATTTGGTCGTGTAACACCAGTTCAAAAGAAAGTATTAGTTCAAGCATTTAAAGCACAAAAGAAAACTGTAGCGATGACAGGTGATGGCGTTAATGATATTTTAGCTTTAAAAGAAGCTGATTGTTCAATAGCTATGGCATCAGGTTCTGATGCTACAAAATATGTAAGTCAATTAGTATTGCTTGATTCTAACTTTGCATCTATGCCTCAAGTAGTAGCTGAAGGTAGAAGAGTTATTAACAATATTCAAAGAACATCTTCATTATTCTTACTTAAGACAATGGCTGTTATTTTATTAACAATTATATATTTATTACTTGGTAAGTTTGTTAAACCATTCTATACATATCCATTTGCGAAACCAAGTATGTTAATGTTAATTGAAATATTTGCGGTTGGTATTCCAGCAGCAGTACTTGCACTACAGCCTAACCATGAAAAAGTTAAAGGTAAATTCTTTGCTAATGTCATGAAGACTGTAATTCCAGCAGCTTTAACTATTATAGTATGCCATGGTGTTTTATATGCACTAGTAGCACTTGGTGTATTTCCTCTAACAGCAGAAGTATTTAATACAATTGCTATAATAATTACAAATATTGTATTCTTGTTTGTATTATTCGAACAGTGTAAGCCATGGACATGGTGGAAGATAGTAATGTATGTGGTATTTAGTGCAATTACAGTAGCTGCATATATATTATCAATGGCTGGATCATTTAATGGCGCCGTATTTGAATATGTTAAGGCTGTAAATTTAACAACAGACAATCATGCATTTTTCTTACTTCTTGCTTGCTTTGCTTTAGGATCTTACTATATTCTTCAATCATTCAAGAAGATGTTAGCAACAAAGCCAAAGAAGGTAAGAAATCCTTACCGAAAACAAATATAAAAATAAGTCTCTATCTAGAGACTTATTTTCTATCTAAGAAGAATTGTTTTGACAAATGCTTCAATTAGTAGTATAATCGTATAGGAATTAAGAGCTATTGGCCTATAGCTTTTAACCTTGCCGGAAACGGCCATTAGACCAAAAGGAGGGTGTATAAATGAGACAATATAAAGGTATGTACATCATTCGTCCAGATTTAACTGAAGAACAAACAAAAGCAGTAATTGAAGATATCAATAATATCTTTACAACTCGCGGAGGAGAAATCTTAGAAGTTAATGAATGGGGTGCACGCGAATTAGCTTACGAAATCAACGATTTTAAGAAAGGCTATTATGTTGTTATCTTAGTTAACGCTAATGATGATGCAGTATTAGAATATGATCGTATTTGTAACATTCGTGAAGATGTAATCAGACACATTTTAGTTAGAGAATAATGGAGTATAGTATTCTATGAATAGAGTAATATTAATTGGTAGACTTACTAGAGACCCAGAAGTCAAAATGACTAATACGAATTTACCATATGCGCAATTTACAATTGCGGTAGATAGAAATTATAAAAATGAAAATGGTGTTCGTCCTGCTGATTTCATCAACTGTATTGCATGGAGAGCTACTGCAGACTTAATTGGAAGATTCTTTCATAAAGGAACATTAATCGGAATTGAAGGCCAAATTCAGACTAATTCATATGATGATCCCCAAACTGGTATGCGTCGCACATCTACTAACGTACTTGTGGAACAAGTACATTTCTTAGAAAAGAGACAAGATGGTGCAAATCAAAATGTTAATCCATTTGCAGACATGGTATCACCACAATCATACAACAACCAAGGCTATAATCGACCAGCTAATAATGGTTACAACAATGGTTATAACAATATGAATAATTATCAAAACCCTTATCAACAAAATAATGGTTATAATAATTATCCAAATAATAACCAACAAAAGCCTGAACAAAAGCAAGAAAATCCATTTGATGACATCGATGCTAAATTTGATGTTTCAAGCGATGACTTGCCATTCTAAAATAGGAGGATTATAAAAATGCCAGGATTTCGTCCAAAAAGAAAAAAGACATGTTATTTTACAGAACATAATATTGATAAAATTGACTGGACAGATTATGAATTATTACGTCGTTATGTAACTGACCGTGGCAAAATCTTACCACGTAGAGTTACAGGAACAAAAGCAATTTATCAAAGACAATTAGCAGTTGCAATTAAACGTGCTAGACATATGGCTTTATTACCATTTGCTAGAGAGTAGTTTACAACTTGTGTATCAGCACAAGCTCAAATCTCACATGGTGCACAAAAATGCCATGCATAGCTAGCTAGTGCTAATAACAAGATTTTAGAAAATTGATCATACTTTAGGTATGGTCTTTTTTTATGCAATGCTGGGCTTATGCTTGGTTTTTTTGCGTTTATTGCAAGATTTATGCAAATTATTATCAAAGGGGCTTACGAATTGAGAGTAGTGCGATATAATGCATGCAGGTGCTTGGCGAGGCGAGGCTTTTCTGTGCATATGGGGAGAAGTGAGGCTGTGCTTGTACAACTTGTATCAGCACAAGCCCTATGCTCCTGCAGTGCACAAAAATGCTGCGCTTAGCTAGCTAGTGCTAATAACAAGATTTTAGGAAATTGATCATACTTAAGGTATGGTCTTTTTTTGTGCAATGCTGGGCTTATGCCTGGCTTTTTTTGCGTTTATTGCAAGTTTTATGCAAATTATTAACAAAGGGGCTCGCAAATAAAGCAATACACGATATAATGCATGCAGGCTGGTGCTGAGTTTTAAATAGATTTTGGGAGGAGCAGGATTGTTGTGCATATGGGAAGAATTGAGGCTGTGCTTGTACAATTGCTGTATCAGCACAAGCTTAAATCTCACATGGTGCACAAAAATGCCATGCATAGCAAGCTAGTGCTAATAATAAGATTTTAGAGAATTGATCATACTTTAGGTATGGTCTTTTTTGTTATTCACCTTTTTAAATCAATATTATTGAGAAAATAGAAATATATGTTAGAATACTATAGAGGTAATACATTTTTATTAAACAAAACTGATGAATATATGAATAATAGAAAGGGTAAGGTTATAAGCTAGATATGTACAACGAGGCAAAAGAAAATAGAAAAAGAAGTATTAGAATAATTATAGTTGCTGCAATTAGTTTAGTAATTATAGCTTTATTTTTTGTAGTTTTAACCACGTATTTAAATAAGCAAACTAAGCAAGAATCTAATGAAATTGCTTCTACTTATGTAAATGGTGTATCTAGGCAAATAGCTAATCATTTTGCCACTATAACGTCAATTCGTAAAGATGAAGGAACGCAAATACTAAATAGTGTAAAAGATTTAACGGATAAGGAAAACATAAAAGAAAAGATATCTGAACAAATGGCCACTTATAATTTTACTTTTGCAGGATTCTATGATAGCAAAGGAAATATAGAGAAAATAGCTGGTGATGATATAACAAGTATTTATAGTTATGAATATGTCACCGAAATTGTTCAAAACAATAATATTGCCATCTCGTATGCAAGTGGTAGTTACATGCAAATAGTTTATGGCTTTCCGTATCAAGTTCAAATGGAAAACGGAAACAATAGTATTGCCTTATTATTGTGTAGAGAATATGAATCTTTTGCAAAATATATGAGACTTGATAATGAAGGCGGATTAGTTTATTCATCAATCATTTTGGATAATGGTGACTATATATTATCTAATGAAGACAATAATGAATCCAATTATTATACAAAAATAGAAAAATATGTTAATCCTTTTGATATGAGCAAAGAAACATTAATCAAAGAGATTAAAGATGCAATAAAAAACGGAGAAACATATACATATAATCAACAATACGTCAATGAAGAAATCAGTCAAAAGCGAAGCGTTAAACTGACACCATTACCTAATACTAAATGGTATTTAGTTACGGTTATGCCTTATGGTGCATTAGACGAAATGGTTAATAGCATTAGTGTGCAAAGGAATGTTGAAACAATCATAAGTATAGCTGTCGTATTGATAGTTCTTTTAGTTTTTGTTGTTTTCTTTATTATTCAGTCACGTGAACAAATCTTAGAATTAAGAAAAATGAATAGTGCTTTAGAAAGCGCTAAAGTTCATGCAGAAAAAGCTAATAAAGCAAAGAGTGAATTCTTATCAAATATGAGTCATGATATTAGAACACCAATGAATGCAATCGTCGGTATGACTACTATTGCTCAAGCAAATATTGATGATAAAGAACAAGTGTCACATTGCTTAGAAAAAATAACTTATTCTTCAAAACAATTATTGGGTTTAATCAATGATATCTTAGATATGTCTAAAATTGAAAGTGGTAAGATGACAATGCACATTGATTTAGTATCTTTAAAAGATATTGTGAAATCCATTTGCAATATTATTAAGCCACAAGTAGATATGAAAGACCAAAAGTTTGATGTATTTATTAATAGTATATATCACGAAGATGTGTACTGTGATTCGGTAAGAATTAATCAAGTTTTATTAAATTTGCTATCAAACGCTCTAAAATTTACACCAGAAGGTGGATCTATTGAGTTATCTTTATATCAAGAAGAACTAGGAGATAAATCAAAAGTAAGAACTCATTTTATTGTTAAAGATAACGGAATGGGTATGAGTGAAGATTTTATGGATAAAATGTTCAACTCTTTTGAAAGAGAGGATAGTAAGAGAGTTCATAAAACTGAAGGCAGTGGATTAGGCCTTGCCATTACAAAATATATTATTGATGCTTTAGAAGGGAAAATTGAGGTTGAATCAAAATTAGGAGAAGGCACTAGATTTCATATCATACTTGATTTAGAGATTGAAGATAATTCTTATAAAGAAATGATTTTGCCAGACTTAAATGTTTTAGTAGTAGATGATAATTTAGATGTATGTAAATCAATTGCTATTTCTTTAAAAGAAATAGGTCTAACTCCAACTATTGTAACAAGTGGTAATGCTGCAATTTCAATTGTAGAAAAGGCAAGTGAAACAAATGATGGTTTTTATATGTGCATAATTGATTATCGCTTAAATGACATTAATGGTATTGAAGTGGCAAGAAAGATTAGAAAAATAATAGGTAATGATATACCAATTATTCTTATTTCTGCATATGATTACTCAATGATTGTTGATGAGGCAAGAGGTGCTGGAGTTAATGGATTCATTGAAAAACCATTATTTAAATCAACGCTTTATCACGAAATAAGGAAATATATTAATAATGAAGTGAATGAAGACTTATTGGACGTTGATCAAGATTATAAATATCTTTTAAATAAGCATGTACTTGTTGCTGAAGATTATGATATAAATATTGAAATTGTTAAGACATTACTTGAAGAAAAGGGAGTAATTGTTGATGTGACAAATAATGGTGAAGAATGTTACGAAAAATTTAAACATTCGGATATCAATTATTATGATGTCATTTTAATGGACCTAAGAATGCCAAAAATGGATGGGTTTGAAGCAACTGAAGCAATCAAATCATTAGATAGAATAGATAATGACGTACCAATTATTGCTATGACAGCTGATGCTTTTATTGAAGATGCAAAAAGATGTTTGCAAGTAGGAATGGTTGCCCATCTTGCTAAACCACTTGATGATACGGAACTATATAAAACTCTAATAGAAACAATTAAGAATCGAGGAAATAATAGTGAGTAATATTATTAGCGAGATTAAAAGAACAATACTTGTTGTTGAAGATGAAGTAATTAATCAAGAAATATTAAAAGAAGTATTAAGCACAAAATATAATGTAGAAATAGCTAGTAATGGTATTGAAGCAATTCAGAAGCTGACAAAATCAATAACACCTATTTCTTTGATAATGCTTGATATTAATATGCCGATGATGAATGGTATCGATTTCTTAAAAAAATTAAACGAAAAAAACATCAAAAGAATACCAACTATTGTTATCACATCAGAAGCTGATACTGAACTTGAATGTTTAAAACTTGGCGCTATCGACTTTATAAAAAGACCGTTTGAATTACCTGAAGTAATGCTTGCAAGAGTAGCAAGACTAATAGAATTATTTGAAGATAGATTAATAATCAATGCATCAGAACGCGATGAATTAACGCATGTGTATAATAAAAATGTATTCAAAGAATATGTAAAGATGATTGAGGAATATAATCCAAATGATAGGATGGATTTGAACGTATTGCTTGTTGAAAACTTACAAGTAATTCATGAATTATATGGTCAAGAAAAAGCAGATGAAGTTATAAGCCATATTGCTGACGAGTTAAAAAATAATGTTAAAGTCTATGATGGTATTGTTGGTAAGTTAGAAGATGAATATTTTGTGATGTTTCACAAACATGTTAACGATTATAATGAATTAGTTAAAAGGTTTGAAATATCGTTAGAAAAATATGGTGTATCAGGGATAAACTTAAAATTAGGGGTTTATGAAATTGATGATAAGACAGTAGACATCGATGTTCGTATTAATAGAGCTAAATTATCATGCAATCAAGTAGGAAAATTCTCACATAATAAATACCTAGCATTTAATGACATTAGCCAAAATAATGCACTTATTTATGAACAGTTAGCATATGATTTTCATAATTCGCTTATGAATAGAGAATTCATTGTTTATTATCAACCTAAATATAATATTGAAAATAAGCCTTATATATGTTCTGCTGAAGCATTAGTTAGATGGATCCATCCAACATTAGGGATGGTTTCTCCCAAACTATTTATTCCCCTTTTTGAAGAGCGTGGCTTTATTAGAGATTTAGATCATTATGTTTGGGAAGAAGCAATTAAAAATTTAGCACAGTGGAAAACTAATAATATTAATATTGTTCCAATTAGTCTAAACGTTAGTAGAATAGACTTATTAGATGATAGCATTGTAGATATATTAGATTCTATTACTAAAAAATACAATGTCGACAACAAATACGTATATCTAGAAATTACCGAGTCCGCATATAATAGCGATATTAATCATTTAGTAGAAATTATTACAAAACTTAAAGAAAAAGGATTCAAAATTGAGATTGATGATTTTGGCGCTGGATACTCATCTTTGAATGCTTTGACTACTGTTCCATTTGATGTTTTAAAACTGGATATGTTATTTGTTAAGGAAATGTATAGTAATGATAAAACATTAAAAGTTATTGAACTTGTATCGGATATTGCTAAATATTTAGATGTTATATTAGTTGCTGAAGGCGTAGAGACGATTGAACAATTAAATCAACTTAAGAAATTTGGTTATAGTGTTATTCAAGGATATTACTTCAGTAAGCCATTAAGCGAAAAAGAATTTGTATATTTATTAGGAGGAAAGAAATGTTAACTCTAGAAAAACTAGATTCTTTCGGTGCTAATACAAAAATAGGAGTACAAAGGTGTGCTAATAAAGAAGAATTGTATTTACGATTAGTTAAAATGATTCCAGGCAATGAAAGCTTTAAGAAACTAGAACAAGCAATTAATAAGAATGATTTAGATGGCGCTTTTCAATATGCTCATGGGTTAAAAGGAGTATTATTAAGTTTAGAATTAACCCCATTAATTGAGCCAGTTGTCCAAATAACCGAACTACTAAGAAATAAAAATAAACTAGACTATTCAAAGTATTTGGAAATGATTGAAACAAGAAGGCAAGAACTAGAAGAGATTTGTAATAGTTAAAAAATTTTTAAAAAAGATTATGCAAAACGCATAGTCTTTTTTTTATGCAATGCTGGGCTCAAGCCTGGCTTTTTTTGCGTTTATTGCAAGTTTTATGCAAATTATTAACAAAGGGGCTTACGGATTGAGAGTAGTGCGATATAATGCATGCAGGCGCTTGGCGAGGCGAGACTTTTCTGTGCATTGGAGGAGAAGTGAGGCTGTGCTTGTACAAATTGTATAAGCACAAGCTCAAAGTTTCACATGAATACAAAAATGTCTCTCTTGGTGGCTTAGCTGATGATTAGCATAAAATAAGTAAATAACAAGAAATAGATCATTGCAAAATGCATGGTCTTTTTTAATGTTTATTGTATATTGTAAATAAGCGCGCTATAATTATAGTTGAATTAATCTATTGAAAGGTATGGAAGCATAAATGGAAGAACAAAAGGAAATCAAACAAAGCGAAGAAATTGTTGAAGTAAAAAAGAAAAAAAGAGTTGAATTGAAAACTAAATTTAAAGAATTAAAACCTATAAATTTCTTATATCTTACCATTGCAGGAATTATTAATGCTTTTGGTGTTACTTTATTCCTGTTTCCTGTTAAATTATATGATAGTGGTATATCAGGAACATCAATGTTATTAGATCAAATAACACCAGCATTTTTAACGCTTCCTATGTTTCTTGTTGTATTAAATATTCCAATCTTTATTTTTGGATTAAAGAGACAAGGATTAGCTTTTACAACATACTCAATATTTACTGTTATAATATATTCACTAATGTCATATTTAATAATGTATGTTTTACCAATAGATGTTTCAATCATCTCTCCACTTGCGGGTTCAGATCTATTACTTTGTGCTATTTTTGGTGGAGTAATTTCTGGAGTTGGAAGCGGACTTACAATTAGATTTGGGGGAGCTATCGATGGAATAGATATATTATCGGTTGTGTTCGCAAAAAAGATTGGTATATCTATAGGTACATTTGTGATGATTTTCAATACAATACTATATATCATTTGTGGAATCGCTATTAATAGTTGGATATTGCCTTTATATTCTATTGTTACGTATTTTGTTGGATCAAAGACAATTAATTTTATAGTTGAAGGATTTAATAGATCAAAATGTGCAATGATTGTAACAACAAAAGCTAAAGAAGTATCGGAGGCAATTTCAAATCAATTTGGTGCAAGTGGAACAATAGTTAATGCTATTGGTGGGTTCTCTAAGGAGGAGAAAAATATTATTTATTTCATAATTAATCATTTTCAAATTAATAAGTTAAAACAAATTGTACATGATATAGATGATAAAGCATTTATATCTTTACAGGATGTTTCAGACATCATAAAAGCAAAAGCCCAATAAGAATGAATAAGATCATGCAATAAGTGAAATGATAAACTAATAGTTTATCATTTCACTTAGGTATGGTCTTTTTTTGCGAATGGTACAATTTTACAGCAATTATTAGAAAAGGTGTTTAGAAGTAAAAAAAATGATATAATTGTATTAGAAAAATATTTTGTTAACTTGTTGTATTTGTGTCAGGGGGAGTATGATTATGAAAAAACTATTATTTATAATATTACTTTCTTTTTGCTTATTCATATGTTCATGCGCTAAGCCTTTTAATAATGATTACTTTTTACCTAGTAAGGGAACAAATTTACATCAAGAACGTTTTGAAAAAAAATTCGATGAGATATTAAGTTCTAACGAAAATGAAGTTGAATATGAAGTCTTAGGAAATTATATGCCTACCGAAAAATCAAATCTTTATGATGTCGATGCATTCATTGTGAAAATAGAAGATTTTTATAACTTCTACGTTTGGTATAAAAATAATATTTATTGCGTTAGTGAAATACCCGTAAATGAAAAAAGTGAT
>JAFZWP010000020.1 GCA_017617065.1 Bacilli bacterium | reverse complement strand
ATGAAGCGCTTAGGAGAAGTGCTTGCCTTTTCAGCATGTCCTACTTCTGGTTTGTTAGGATTTTTCTTATCCGCGAAACCTAATTGAACTGATGAATATCCATCAGTTTCCACAGTCTTCTTTTGTAATACAACATTAGAACCAACTTCGATAACTGTTACAGGAACAAGTTGACCGTCTGTTGTAAAGATTTGTGTCATTCCGACTTTTTTACCTAAGATTCCTTTGGCCACGAGTTTTCACCTCCTATTACTCTTACCTATTTTAAGATGATTTCAACACCAGCAGGGATTTCCAAATGAACTAATGCATCCATTGTCTTTGGAGTTGTGTTCTTGATGTCGATTAATCTCTTATGAGTTCTTCTTTCGAATTGTTCACGACTATCTTTGTATTTGTGTGGTGAACGAATAATTGTAAATACTTCCTTTTCAGTTGGAAGTGGGATTGGACCAGCTACTTCAGCACCAGCTTTTTTAGCAGCTTCCACAATCTTCTTTGCAGATTCATCAATTAATCTGTGATCATAAGAAATAAGTTTAATTCTTAATGCTTTCTTTGCCATTATTATTTCCTCCTTGTAGCGTCTTTGCGCATTAATGGATCGTGTGAATTACCTGATAGCACTACTTATGGCAACTCATCCGTGCGTATCAGCAACCTCCCACAATCTGGTTACTTCCTAAACCTTAACGATTTTACTCTTTTCATAAAAAAAAAGCAAGTACTTTTTGAAAATTCTTGCTCTTTTTTAAAAACTATTAAATTGATCTGATTCCGTTATTAACCAATTATTTCCTATATACTTAAACTATATATTTGTCATTGATCTTTTTAATTACTAATTCTAGCAACATAATTACTGTTACTATTATTATAGTCCAAGCAAATATTCCTTCTAACTGCAAAGCCGATTGATAATTAAACATCTCTTTTGCTATTGAATATTTAGGCGTTGCTATAAATTCACTCATGACTAGCACTTTAATGCCTAACCCTAAACTAGTAATTATTGCCACAATTATATGTGGTCTAATTAAAGGTATAAAGACATTTCTTATTATATATAGATTGATATTTGATTGAATCTTAATTTCATCCAATATATCAGAATTAATATTTTTCATTCCTGATAATATGCCTTCATACATTATTGGTAGCATCACCAAACTAGTAATAAAGATTGATGCCTTCTGATTACCGATAAATACAAGTAGCACAATAATTATCGCTACAACTGGAATTGTTCTAAGTAACGTTATTAGCGGCCTTATATAATAAGAAAAACGAATAAATCTCGTAGATAAGCTTGCTAAAACGATAGCAATAAATAGTGAAGATAGCAAACATATAGCAAGTCTTAAACAAGTAATTCCTAATACTTTATAAGAATAAGCTGACCCTAGAATATTAATTAACTTTTTTAAAGTAATACCAATTGAAGGTAAGATGACATCTTGTTTAATGATTAGGCTTGCTACCATCCAAACAACTAGTATTGTTAAGATACCTAAAAAAGTAAATAATATATTTAATTGTTTGGATTTAGTCATGTTACACCTAATTAATATTTAAAATAAAAATCTTCAGATGGTACTTGACCATTAAATAAGTTTTTATTTGCTTTATCCACAATTCCAAAGAATTCTTCTAATTTAGCTTTATTATCATATGCCTTTAGATAATTAATACCTGCATTTAAACATACACCACTTAATACATCTTCACCCAAATTAGTAAATAATGGATATAAATTACTATCTTGCTCTAACAACAATTTTGCATATGCGAAGTTATCTTTATTGAGAGCTGCAATATTATCTTCTATCACTTTTAGAATCTTTTTGATTTGTGATTTACTTAATTCTTTATAAACATATATTGCTGCTTGAGGAATAAATTCGACGTTTCCTTCACTCAAATTTCTTAATACGCTAGCTACATCAATTACATTTACTTCTACTTTTTGCTTAATCTTAGATAGATAAGGTTCAGCTACTAGTGCGTAATCTGCATTGCCTGGTAAAAAATAACTACTAACAACTGTTGCTACGCTATCGGCGTATTCAATAGTACAAGTTACACCGCTTTTTTCTAATGCATATTTAAGCATTATATCACTAGGTTGATTTTGCCCATAAGCATAAATTGTTTTACCATTCAAATCATTAATCGAGTTTAAAGTTACGCTTTTCTTTGAAACAATATACATATTATCAAACGTAATTAAACCGGCAATTTTATAATTGATTGATCCTTTGATTGATAATTGTGCACCTAGTGTAACTGGAGCAACAATTACATCATAATTATCTTGAACAAGTTCAGATTGTAATACTTGAGGACCAGGAGTAGTAGTAACTTCAAATTCACTTACAACTCCGCCAATAGCAACAAGTGGAATTCCTTCAGGCGTAAGAAGATATGTTTTTTCTTTTTCTTTACAGCCAAAAGCAAACACGCTTACAAATAAAAATAATAAAATACTAATAATCTTTTTCATATTATCACCTCTTCTATACATCCATTATAAACTATGTTATAATGAATTATCGTAACATATGTTACAATATGAACAAATTGGAGGGAACCATGCATATCTTATTTAATAACGCTAAAATTGATTATAATAAATATATAACCATAAAATCATATAAGAAAGACGATATCGTCTTTAATGAGGGTGATGAATGCAAAAGTATCGGGTTAGTTATTAGTGGAGCCATTCAGATATCCACAATCACTATTTTAGAAAACGAATATTCAATTAGTACCATTTTAAAAGATGATATCTTCGCATCTACTCTACTTTTCTCAAATAAGCCTTATTATTTAGGCTATGCTAAATGTTTAAAAGAAACTAAGATAATATTTATAACTAAAGCAAACCTCAGCTATCTGCTTCAAAATGATGAAGCAATACTTAATAACTTTTTATCTTTTTTAGCTAACAAAAGATTGTTAGCCCAAGAAAGATTAAAAATATTATGCCAAAAGAGTATTAGAGAAAAAATATTATTTTTGATCAAATCAAGAATGAATAAATCTAAAACTATTTATTTTTCCTCAAAAGAAAAATTAGCTTTATATTTAAATATTCCGCGTCCATCATTATCGCGTGAATTAATAAATATGCAAAATGATAACTTAATTATATTTGATCGTAAATCTATAACATTAATATAAAAAAAGGAGACTTGGCAACAAGTCTCCTTTAAATATAATTATTAATTATATTTTTCTACGAATGTTTGTTCTAGGTTAGCGATTGCTGGAGTAACAGCTGCTACGTAGTCTGTTTCTTCAGTATATTTTAGAGATGGGATAATGTATCCTGCAGAGAATTTTTCCCATTCTTCGCCATCACCATTGTTAAGACGTAATTCTTTGATAGGGTCAAAGATACCTTTAGTCTTCAAGTTGTTTTGGATATATAACCATGCATCAACACTTGCTTCTGTATCCCATTTACCGCTAGCAACGATTCTATCAGTTGCTTCTTTATCGTATTGTGGGTCAGCTTCCATTAATTCTTGAGTCTTTTGATAGCATTCATACCAAACTTTGAAGATGTTTTCTACAGTTACGTCTTCAGATGTTTCTAGAGCGTTCTTAATCTTTTCAGTGATTGCCTTTGGAATTACGAAGCAGTCTTGAGTATAAGTTGCCCATCTAGCTGTTTCATAAGTTTGATCTGCGCCATAAGGCCATGGAACGAATCCATATAATGTATCATCGCCAGCACCCCATAGGTCTGCTTTCCATCTGTTGTAGTAGTCTACAAAGTATGCAGAACCAGTATTTAATAGAGCGTGTTCATTATTCCATGTTTCAACTTTACCATCAACTTGGTTAGCAGGGTCAACGCAACCAGCATCGAATAATTCTTTTAACATATTAGCAAGGTTAACAACTTTTGGATCAGTGATTCTGATCTTTCTAGTGATTGTATCAGCTAATGCAACACCACTAGTTCTAGATAAGTCTCTTAGCCAATAAGATAATCTACCAGAGATTACATAATATTTATCATCTTCACCAGTTGATAAACCATTTAATTTAGTTTGAGCTTCTAAGCACCATTCAACGAATTCGTTGATATGCCATTTATCTTCCATGAATAATTTAGCAGGTTCTTTATCGCCATCCATATGGATCTTCTTTAATAAGTTGTAGTTAACACCGATTACTGGGTCATCTGATGTGATATTTCCAGAAGTGTAACTCCATCCATATAATGATCCTTTATAAGTTCTAGCTAATACGTCTGCTTCGCTCATTGAGTTATTACCATAAGATGCATATAATTTATCAAATGTAATTAAAGCAGAACTTGTTTTTGAAATTTGATTTGTTGGAATCCAATAAATATCAAATTCAGTAGTATTGTTCTTACCTTGTTCTAGGATATAATCAAATCTTGCCCAGTAGTCAGTTGTAGGGTAGCCTGCAACTTCAATATGACAGTTGTATTTGTCTTCTACTGCTCTCCATGCTTCTGCAGCATATTTACGAGTAGGGCTGATTGTATATTCAGCTGGAACATCTGTGATTCTTGGATCTAATTCGTGTTCTACACCAGGAGAATAAGCGATTCTAATTGTATAGCCACCAAAGTCTACTTCATTAGAGTTACTTACATTAATAGTGATTTTTGAGCTAACACTAGGTGCATCAGCACAAGTAGCAGTGATAACTGCTCTACCAGCAGAAACACCAGTTACTTTACCAGTTGCATCAACAGTAGCAATATTTTGCTTATCTGATGCCCATACAACATCTTGTGCAGCCTTTTCAGGTTTAACGCTGGCTTTCAATTGAATTGTTCTACCAACTTTAACACTCTTTGAAGATGCTTCGATTTTAACACTTTCAGGTGTAGCACCTCCGCCACAAGCAACAAGTACAAATGCTAATATCATAGCAAAAGTCAATGTTAAAAATTTCTTCATAAATTTACTTTGTTTTCCTTTCTTTTATAAATTTATTACATTTAAATTATACACTATTTTTCGGATATGTGAAATATTTTTTAAATATTCTCACAAAAACAATGCTGATGCACTGATCCTAAAACAAAATAGCCTTCACCAAATCTAGCAAATTTCTTGATTCCAAAGATTTTTGCCTTAAACTTAATATATTTAAAAACATCAACGATGTTAGAATCCATTTGGCTAGTATGCTTTTTTAGAGCATTGATTTTGTTTTCTAAATCTTCTTTTTTAATTTTAACAATTTGGTTAACATCGGCACTAAAATAATATGCCAGTGTTATCCCACTACAATATTCATCAATATTAGTAATATCCATTCCTTGCCTTTTAGCAACTAGTGGAAACTTAGCAATTAATAAACTCGTTCTACACGCTTCAGCTACTCTTATGTGATCCATATGCGTTTCTGTTTTTAGAAATGGTGATGGGCACACAATCAAATCTGGTTTAATTTCTAATATAACTTTAGCTATATCAACTCTTAAATCGTCGACACTATATATTCCCCCGTCGGGATAATCTAAAAACTTTACTTCTTTAGCGCCAATTATTTTACTTGCTTCAATTGCTTCATTTTTTCTAATATTAGCAATATCTAATGGATTAGCATTCTTATCAGGAGTTCCGCAACCCCCATCACAACATATTAAATAATATACTTCGCTGCCGCTTCTTACTAGTTTACTAGCTAGCCCTCCTGCTCCTATTTCAATATCATCAGGATGAGGCCCAATAAATAAAGCTCTCTTACATTTATCAATTTTAGGAAGCGGTACTAATTTCATTATTATACTCATACTCGTTTTAACCCTAACCTGTTAAGTTTATCTATAATTTCATCTTTATGATGTCCATAAAATACAATGTGATGGTTTCCGCAAGGTTCTCTTAATAATACATCAATATCATCATTCATCTTAATTCTAATTTGACTTCTACATTGCCTTGAATCGTTTAAGTTATTCACTATCTTTCCTTCACCAACATAGAAGCGTTTTAAATCTGATGATAATCTAAATACTGTAACATCTTTAGTAAAGAATTCACCTTTAATTGCTACCCCAATTCCTGATTCAAAATGACTATCATATTTAAAACTAGATATCATATCAAATGGACAAGTACAATGAGCTAATTCAATTACATTATTATCTACATCAATCTTGCTAGGATTTGCTTGAAAGCTTGATTCATTAAACCATTTTCTAATTAAATACATCGATATTAGCGCACTAATATCACCTTCACATGTGCCAATGATGCCTTTAGCATTTAGTTCAGCTAAACTAAAACATCCCGTTGTGTGAATCGTATCTAATAAATCAAAGCACCTAACAGTTAATCCTTGCAAATTATATCTATTCTTAATTTTGCAAAACGCAAAATATAATTTATTAGCTTTATTTAATTCATTTAAATCATAGCCTTCTAAATTATTATTAAAGCCTTCTTCTTGTTTATATAAAGAAATCAATTCATCTAAGCTTATATCAATTAATTTAACATTAAATAATTTAAGTACTTTATCTTTATTTGGACTAGATGCAATTAACCAATCGCTTGGTTTTCCTATTACACCTAAATTAATGGGTATATTATTATCTTTAACAAACAAATTATTAATTCTACTAGCAATATAGTTTATATTACCATGAAGAATTTCTCCGTCTAAATTATTGTTATTTAAATAAGTTAATATTTCAAGTGAGGCTGCTAGTGAATTATTCTTACCAGTTGTTAATAAATAAAATGGTTCTTTTAATTTATCAATATTTTCTAAAAAATAGTTTTCTGATCCACCACTAGCAATTAATATTAACTTTAAATCGCAATCATAATCATCTAAACTTGCATACTCTATTTTAGTATTTAATGCTTTTCCTAATTCATTAATGAATTCTTCATTTTCTTTTAGAAAAGCAGATGATTCGTGTAGATAACTAGAAAAAGTTGATATCTTTATATTCATATTATAACTCCTATTTATATTTTATATTAACTAGTCAAATTTATACAAGCAATAAATAATTATAAAGTGATAAGTTATTTTTATATATAAAAAAACTATACTAGCATCCCTAGTATAGTTTTTATTTTATTCTTCATCTTCTTCAGTTTCTATTTTTTCAACTTTAACTTTTTCTACTCTAACACCATCTACTTGAAGAATGGTTACTTTTAAATCTTCGTAAGTAAATGTATCGTTTACTTCTGGAAATTTCTCTAACATTTCTGTACACCATCCGGCAACTGTATCATATTCGCTTTCAAATTCTTCAGTTTCTTTTTCAAATAGATCAAACATATCATAGATATTCATATCACCATCTACAATAATTGATCCATCGTTTGCTTCAACTGCTTCTTCTTCGATAGTATCAGTTTCATCCCAGATATCACCAACTAATTCTTCTAAAATATCTTCTAGTGTTACAATACCAAGTGTACCACCAAATTCATCAATTACAACTGCAATATGAATATGTTGCTTCTTAAAATCTTGTAACACACTAGATAAAGTTTTAGTCTTATGAACAAAGATTGGTGAATACATTATACTCTTTAAGTCAATCTTCTTTTTAGCTAGAGCAAGTTTAAGTACATCATTAGTGTTAACAACCCCAATGATATTATCAATAGTTTCTTCATAAATTGGAATTCTTGAATAAGTAAAGAATTCTTTTTCTTTAATTAATTCATTAATATCATCTTCAATATCGATAGCATATATATCAACTCTTGGCTTCATTACTTCAAATGCCATTACATCCACAAAATCAATAGCATTGCGAAGTAAGTCATGAGTTTCTTCATCAATATATCCTTCTTCTTCAATCTCATCAGCCATTACTCCTAATTCTTCATCAGTAGCAGTTGGAGTTTTTTCTTTTGGCGTCCACATTTTACTGGCAAGTCCAATTAATTTATTTACGCTCCATACGATTGGGAAGAATATTATTTCTAGTATATATAAAGGTCTAGCCATCTTCTTGGAAGACGAGAATGCATATTTAGATAAAATAGTTTTAGGTAAAATCTCACCAAACACTAAAATGGTCGCTGTCATAATGATTGTGGCAAGTAAGGCACCACTTTCTGGATATAAATAAGTAAATAGTATTGTAGCTAAAGATGAAGCTGCAATGTTAACTAAATTATTACCAACTAGAATTGTACCAATTAAAGCTGGATAATTTTCATTTAGTTTATAAGCAAGGCGAGCTTTCTTATCTTTCTTAGCTGCTTTTTGAAGTCTTAACTTATTTACTTTCGCATAAACTATTTCACTACCACTAAAGAATCCTGATAACACTACTAATATTATAAGTGTTGCTATAATTACATATCCCCAAGCAGGCATTATAGGCTACCTCCTTGAGTTAGTCTTGCTTCATCTGATTCTTCATCAATATCTTCAACTAATTCTTCTAATATATCTTTCATTGTAACCATACCAACAGTTTTACCTTTAGCATTACGAACAATAGCGATATGCGTTTTAAATTCACTGAATCCCGCAAATATTTCATCAATTGGGGCACCTAATGCTACGAAGTGTGGTTCAATTAATATATCTTTTAAATTAACATTCTTATTTAGAAATAAAGCTTTTAAATATGTCCTAATATGTAAAATACCAACAATATTATCAATACTACCTTTATAAACTGGTATTCTACTATAAGTGTTGTTTAATATAAATTGTTTTAAATATGCTTTGCTACATTTATCATAGTCTAGAGCAACAATTTTATCACGTGGTGTATAAACTTCTTTTACTTTAATATCACCAAATTCAATAGCTGCTTGAATGATGTCGCTTTCTTCTTCGTCTAATACGCCTTCTTCTTCAACCTTTTCCACAACATCCGTAAAGTCATCTTCATCAAACACATCTTCATCTTCATCGAGATTAAGTGTTTTCTTTGTAGCCTTTAATAAAAGGCCAAAGATGATAGAGATTGGGAAAAATAATATCTTGAAGAAATAAAGGATAAAACTAGAACCAATCGCCCATTTATCTGCGTTTAGTGTTGCAATGTTTTTTGGTAATATTTCAGCGAACAAGAATACTACTATTGTAGTAACAATGGTAGCTACAATACTACCAGCTGCACCCAAGAAGTAGATAGCTATGATTGTAGCTAATACTGATGTAACAACATGACATATATTGATGGCAATTAAAGTTGTAATGATTGTGGAATCAGAATGTTCCAAAATCCTTAAAACGAGTTTAGCGCGTTTGCTGCCATCATCCGCCATAACTTTAATTCTATGGCGGTTGCAATACGCGTAAGCTGATTCACAACCAGCAAAGAATGCGCTAAATAATATTAGTAATACTATTAACACATATATTAGAGGCCCCTCGGGGTCACCAAACATTTTCACTCACCATCCTTTATAAATAACAAGTGATACCATTGTATAATAACTACTATAATTTGTCAAATGAGTAAGTCTACTCCTTTACACGATATATTTATTGTGCTAGAATTTTTGTGTATTCATTATATAGGAGGAATTAAATGGATAAATTAGTTTCAGTATTTAGAAAGATAGCAAGATTATTAACTATTATTTTATTATTAGTTTTAGCTGCTTTCGAATTAGTTGCCTTTGTTAGATCATTTGGTGGTGGTTTCATGGATGCAATCACAGGAATCACAATGCACTTATTATTAACATTATTATTTGGTGCACCAGCAGTATTATTATTAGTTAAGAAAGATAGAGAAGCTTTAATCACTTTAAGTTTCTTAATGGGATACTTATTCATTAGTGCTGTTGTGAACCTAATCGGTCATGGTGTATTAATTGATGCAGATCTACCTGCATTAACAGTAATCTACGGAATCGTTGCATTCACACTTGGCTTAGCTTATGCATTCGTATTAATTTGCTTCTTATTCGATAAAGTATTTGGTACTAAACTTATGAAAATTGGTTTCATTGTATTAGTGTTTAGCTTAGCATTATTATTCGTATTATTAATCTTACAAGTAATCATGGCTATTAAGAATGATTCATTTGATTGGTTCTTAAATAACTTCCAAGCAGGAATTATCGTTCCGCTTGTAATGATCTTTGGCTTAATGTTACTTGATGATAATGGTCAATAAGAATTATAAAAGAGATTAAGGTTAATCCTTAATCTCTTTTTCTTTTTCCTCATTAACGATATCTCTAATTTCATCTTCTTCAGTGTTTGATACACCATATACTCTTTCTAAATTTTCATTTAGTCTAAGCAATAATTCATTGTTAATTTCTTGAGGAGATAATTCTCTTTTTTCTTTTGCTTTCTTTGCTTCAATTTCTTGAGCAATTTCTGTCTTAAAGTATTCAGGATGATTCTTCTTCAATTTTTCATATAGAAGCGTACCTGGCTCATCTTCTTCATCAAATAATTCCGGATGTTTTGCTTTTAGTTTCTTGATGTATTTTATTTCACTACGAATATAACCATTCTTGATAAACCTAATAGTCTTTACAGCTACATAAATTGCTAGAGCAATTATAAAGAAATTAATTACATTTTGAATGAATGATCCATAATTTAGCGTAATAGCTTTAATTACTACTTCGCCACTATCATCTAATACTTCTTCACGTAATACTGTTTTAGCACTAGTTAAATCAAAATTAATCATCCTACTAATTAACGGCATTACAATATCATTAACAAGTGAATTTACAATAGCAGTAAAAGCGGTACCTATAATAATACCAGCAGCTAAATCTATGACATTACCTTTATTAATGAATTTCTTAAAATCTGTTACTACATCCTTCATTAGTCAATTAATCCTTCTAATTCTTCATTAACATCTAGATTAGCATCATTGCATAGCTTAGTTAATAATTCAATTAATTCAGTAACATTATCTTTAATAACACCATTAATATCTAAATCATAATGAACAAATATAATTTCTTTAAATACACCTACAGTATATCTTGCCACTTCAAAATTATCTTTTACTACATCAAATAAATGTCTATAAAAGATCATATGATCAGCACTATCAAATAAACTATTATAAGCAAAATATTGAATTTGCGATGTATAGATAGTTGGTGATTTAGATAAAATTAAACCATATATTTCACAAAGTAACTCGTTTGCTCTATTTATTCTTTCTAGAGTATATTCATCCATATCACCTGAAGGCATATATACTTCATCAATATTATTTTTTAGCGCAATGAAATCTAAAAACAACGCTTTAGATTCTGCTTCATTAGTTACTTCTTTAATAATACGTTTAAACCTTTTATTTATATCTTCTAAATAATCATCAATATTGATTACTTTGATACCACCACTATTTGATTGTAAACTAATTTTATTTTTTAAATCTTGTTCTTTTCCTAAAAATGCTTCGCTCATTTTTATACCTCAATTATTTATCTAATTGCTCTTTTAATAATTTATAAGTAGCTTCTACGCCATTTACTCCACCAGGAAGTTTAGGCCATGCATTAATACCATCATTATTCTTTTTAGGAATAATATGAAAATGTAAGTGAAATACAGTTTGTCCTGCGCATTCACCGCTTGCATTTAAAATATTAACACCATCATATCCGCACTTATCTACTAATAAATTAGATATCTTTTTTACAGTATCAGCTACATGGTGAAGTGTTTCTTTGTCACAATCAAGTACATTAGTTACATGTTTTTTAGGTACTACTAAAATATGACCATCTATGTCATTAGCTATATCCATAAATGAATAAGTATATTCATCTTCATATAATTTATACGAAGGAATATCACCTTTTATTATTTTACAAAATACACAATTTTCCATAATTTCCTCCTAATATCTATTGTAATAGAAAAGATAATAATAATCCAGTAATTGATGTAGCAACTATGCAACATACCACTATTATATCGAATACTTTATGTTTTTCATTAACGATCAGTACTATTTCTATTATTGTTAATGCAATACTTATTGGTATAAAGAATAACACAGAATATAAAAACAAAGATACAATGTTCCATCCCGCATCATCGCTTTGACCATATAGATAAAAAAACGAACACCAAACCGTAATAAATACAACTATTGCTAATATTGCCCCTAAGATAAACCAGTATATAATTCTTTTCTTCATGTTGTTTTCCTCAATTGTTTAAAATATTATATTGTATTATTTAATATCATTTTATTCTTAATTTCAATTAGCAAAGCAATTAATACAAATATACCAAACATAAGCCAAATAATTGGTTCTGTTAAACATACACCAATAAATCCTACTTTTGGTATTACGATATATGTAGCAATAATTTTAATTATTAATTCCCCAATACTACTAGATACAGGAATAATCTTATGGCCTAATGCTTGCATACCATTTCTAACGCAAAATAGAATTGCTAAAGGGGGATACATTACAAAATGGCATATAATACTAATATATCCATTATCTAGTATTTCTTCATCAGTTGATCCGCTAATAAGGTAAATTGCATCTTTTCCAAACAAAAATCCCAGTCCTATAAATAGTATACTTGCGCATAGTTCAATTATAATTACCCATTTAAATCCATATTTAATTCTATCTATTTTTCTAGCACCATAGTTTTGTGAAGTGAATGTTGCTAGTGCTGCTGCTAAGCAAGAAAGTGGCTGCATCAATGCACCAATTGCTTTACGCGATGATGACCAAGCAGTAATCATTTTATCACCAAGCGAATTTATAGCACTTTGGAAAAAGACACTACCAAGTGTTACTACACAATTTAGCGCCATATAAGATAAGCCTAAAGTTAGCATATCGTATGTCAATTTCTTATCAAAACTATAATGCTCTTTAGATGGTATATATTCTTTGTATTTAATAAAGAAATAAATACCAACCAACAAAGCAGATATTGTTTGCGCAATCGCTGTAGCGTAAGCTAAGCCTTCTACACCAGCCCCAAACACTTTTACTAAAATAATATCGCTAGCTAAATTAATCATACATGATATTATTAAAAAATATAGCGGTACTCTACTATTACCAAGTGCTCTTAAGATTGATGCAAACATATTATAAATTATCGTAGATAACATAAAAGCTATAATAATTACGATATATTTATAAGAATCATTAAATATATTATCTGGTACATTAATCATCCTAAGTAATGGTTTTAATAGAATTAACGATATAACTGTTAATATTATTCCCAGTAAAATATTAAATACAAAAGAAAAAGCTATTTTACGTTTTAATAAGTTTATATCTTTAGCCCCAAATGCTCTACTCATTAATACCGAATAACCTGTATTTAGCCCAAGCGCTAAATTAACAATTAAAGCATATAGTGCACTAGTTGATCCAATGGCCGATATGGCATCTTCACCAATTAAGTGACCAGCAATCATTGTATCAACTACATTATAGACTTGTTGGAAAAGGGCACCGATGAGTAAAGGTATTGCAAAGATTAATATTATCTTTATCGGATGACCTACACTCATATCAGTTGTTTTATAAGATTTATTCATAATTTTACCTTCAATATATTAATTATATATATAACAATAAAAAAACACTAATAAAATTTATTAGTGTTTTTATAATTATAATTTTTTATATCCAAACCAATAATTAATATATGTCCTATAACCAAGCTTTGCATACCATTTTTCTAAATCAGTATAATGAATATGACTAATTGTACATTTACGTTTCTTTAATTCGTTTGTAGCATAAGCTACCATAGCAAGGCCAATGCCACCTTTTCTAGCGCTAGGAATTACACCAACGCAGCCAACATTACCAACCTTTTCGCCACTAGCGCTAACTAAAGTTGGATCATCAAATGATGTATTACAGAATCCTACTACTTTACCTTTCTTTTCAGCGATAAAACAATGTTTATCATTATGAAAGAATTTAACCCAGTTAGGTTGCACTTTTGCTACCGCATTTAAAACTTTCTCAAATGGATGATCATTATATTTAAAGATAACATTATCTAATTGATAATTAATTGGTTGATTATTTACATCATAATCGTCTAATGCCATTTTCATCTCATAACATGTACGTTTACCAATATATCCATGATGGCTAAAGAAATTGTCATCTATGGTTTTACCTCTTAGAGGGCATGCTAAAAAGAAACCACCGCCTAAGTTTATTTTATTGAAACCATTATCTAAAACTTTCTTTTCTGCTTCTTTTAACAAGCTAGAGCCATATCCTTTATTTTGATAAATTGGATCTACACATAAACAGCATAAATTATCATCACGCACAATTGCAAATCCAATTAGTTTAT
>JAFZWP010000019.1 GCA_017617065.1 Bacilli bacterium | reverse complement strand
TAAAGCAAATTAAAGAATTAATTGAAAAAGAAAAATAGTTAAATCTTTTTGATTTAACTATTTTTAATTTATGTGGTATAATGGAGAAAAGGTGATAGATATGATAACTACTATTGTTAAGCCAGTAGGCTATTGTGGCGGAGTAACAAGAGCAATTGAAATTGCTAGAACCGTTAAAAAAGAAAACCCTGACAAACGCATTAATGTTTTTGGCATGTTAGTTCATAATTATGATGTAGTAAATAAACTGGAGGAAGAAGGAATTCATACAGTTTATGTAACTGATCCAATTAGACAACTCAACGAATTTACTAAAGATGATATTGTAGTATTTACATCACATGGTCATCCTAAAACATATTCAGAAATTTTAGAAGCTAAAGGTATAACATATTATGATGCTGTTTGTGTTAGAGTTAAATCTAACCTAGATCGTATTGCTAATGCCCCAGGTGAAGTAATTTATATTGGTTATGCAGATCACCCTGAAACTAAAGCAGTTTTAGCTTTAAGGGATAAAAAAACAATTGCTTTATATGATGTTCATAGTGGTATGGATGCTACAGTTATTACTACTATGAATCCTCTTGTAATTAACCAAACTACTTTATCTATAACAGAGTTAAACAAAATATATAGTGCTATTAAATTTAAATATCCTGATGCAATATATTCTGATGAAATATGTAGCGCTACTCGTCTTCGTCAACAAGCTATCATGAATTTAGATGAAGATACAGATTTAATAATTGTAGTGGGATCTCCTAAATCATCTAACACTGATAAATTATTTAAATTAGCTAAAACACATTATCCTAATGCTAATGTATTTAAAGTAGATAATATCGAACAGTTTAGTAGATACCACTTAAATTTAAAACATATTAAAAAAGCAGCTATCGCTGGTGGAGCAAGCACACCAATTGAACAAGTTGAAAAGATTGAAAGGTATTTAGCGAGCCAATGAGCGAAGCCCTTAACTTAACAAAGCCACTTAACCATGTGGCTTTTATAATGGATGGAAATGGTAGATGGGCAAATAAAAGGGGCCTACCTAGAACTGCCGGCCATAAAGCTGGAGTTGAGAGGATCTATGAAATTGCTGATGCTTGCAAAGAATTTAACATTAAAGCAATGAGCCTTTATGCTTTTTCTACTGAGAATTGGAACCGTCCTCAAGATGAAATAGACTTTCTATTTTCATATATTGATATATTCTTTAAAAGATATATTAAAACTGCTCATAAAGATCAAACTAGAATTATCATATCTGGTGATACAACTAGACTTCCAGTTAAAGTCCAAAAAACTCTAAACAAAGCAATTGAAGAAACTAAAGATTATAATAAATTTTATTTCAATGTATGCTTAAATTATGGAAGTTACGCTGAACTAGTTAAAGCTACTAAAGAAATAGCTACTGAAGTTTTAGAAAACAAACTTGATATAAATGATATTAATAGTGAAACTATTAATAATCATTTATATACAAAAGACTTACCACCAGTAGATTTATTAATTAGAACTAGTGGGGAAGAGCGCCTATCTAATTTTATGTTATTCCAATTAGCATATTCTGAGTTTATATTTACGGATACATACTGGCCTGATTTTTCTAAAGATGAATTTATTAAATGTTTAAACATATATAATAATAGAAACCGTAGATATGGTGGACTTAAAAACGAATAAAGTATGATATCATTAAAAAACTATTAGTAGTTTCTACTAATAGTTTTTATCTTTAGCGAACAATTTTAATACATGTAATCTCATTAGTTATTACTCATTTACTGTAAATTCTTATCATTCATTTAAACAGAAAAGAAACTGAATAATAAGGAAATGTATAAGTATTCTTATGGAATCCAATATTATTTGAAGTAAATTTAATTAGGTGATCAACGCCATATTTTTCATAGTTATCTAATATGTAAGCTGCTGATTTTGTTCTCCCAGATTTTGCTTTCACTTCGATTAAACTTACTTTAGAAGCATATTTATGTATAAAATCTATTTCTAATCCAGAATCTTTATGAAAATAATACAGCTTTAAATTCATTTTATTGAGTGCATCTGCTATTACATTTTCATATATTGCGCCTTTACCGCTTCCCATATTACCATTAATTATTTCAGCTGGTATATCATCATCAAGCATCGCAATATATAAGCCAGTATCATTGACATATACTTTAAATGTGTCACCAATGGCAAATGAGTCAAGCGGTAATTCTAGTGCAGAAAGGTTGTGACATAAACTAATTAATCCGTAATCTTCTAACCATTCGATTGATGTTTTATATTCTCGTCCTTTCGCGTTTTTTGCAATACACGAATACTGAAATTTTTGATTTTTTTTAGCTAATTGTCTAGGTATAGAGTGAAATGTCTCTAATATTTTTGCTTTCGCAAAATTATCAACAACAATCTCATTATCATCGTTTAAATGCGTTCCAAAATCAGCTTCGTAATCATTTAGAATTCTTTTTTGAACTCTTCTCACTTGATTAAAGTCATTAGTTTCAATATACTTTGCAACAACTTCAGGCATACCTCCAATGCATAGGTATTTATTAAATAATGATAGCATTTCGTTATGAATAAAAGGTTGAACTTGTTTCAAATCATTTATACTTTTTTTCACGTTGTCTACTACTTCTGAATTTATGTTATTTGCCCACAAAAATTCCTCAAAATCCATAGGTTTCATTTCTAAATATTCTTCAAAACCAACTGGAATTCCTCTTGTAGGTTTTTTGCTTATTTTATAGTTTTTTATACCAAGAAGTGAACCTGTAGCAATAATATCGTATCTTCCATCCTTGGCAAAATATTTCAAGGAAGATCTAGCATTTGGGCAATCTTGTATTTCATCAAAAATAAGCAAAGTGTCATTGGGAATTATTGTAACATCTTTTTTTCTTAGAGTTATTGCAAACATAATTTGATCGACATCGAAATCACCCTCAAATATTTCATGTAGAGTTTTTTCTTTTCTAAAATCAAGTAAGATGACTGATTTATAATTGTTTTTACCAAATTCTTGGGCCAATGTTGTTTTACCAATTTGTCTTAAACCTCTAATTATTAATGGTTTATGGTTGATACTATTTTTCCACTCTAAAATTTCATTATAAACTTTTCTTTTAAACAAATCTTTTCACCTGTCATATACATTTTACACTTTTTTCGACCGAATTACAATAATTATTTACACTTTTTTTGACCGAAATTTTAAAATTAATACACTTTTTTAGCTAAATTTATTTAATATATTTTTTGTTAAGTAGGCACTTCTTTAAATTTAAATAACGAAGTAATAAAGAAAGTATGTGTGCATTTGCACACATACTTTTTTATTTGTTGTTCTTTTGGGCTGCGTTAATTGCTTTCATTAATGTATTTGATTTATCATCGTTATAACACCAATACATTAATCCACCAATTTCTGCTTCCACAGCATAATTCCATTTATCGGTTACTGATTCAACATCTTCATATGTGATGAAGATATTATTTTGTGAATCATATAAGTAATATGCTTCTGCTTCTTCATCATAATATTTAGTTACACCTTTGCCTAGACGTGATAAATAGTTTTCTTTAATATTATCAAATGTAGTTTCATTCTTCTTAGATGCTTTAGCGCCTAAGCCACCTTTACCATTATCTGATACACCTTCGTAAATTCTACCATAAAACGCAGACCCAATTACTATTTTTTCTTTAGTTACTTTGTTTTTTGTAAAGAAAGCAACAGCATCTTTTGCATCACTTAAACTAGATAAATGATTACAGTTCATTCCATCATCTAAATCATATGTCATGATATAGAATAAATCTAAGACATCATTTAAACTAGCTAAATCAAATCTACTACCAATCCAATCCCCTGCTGGAATAGCAGCTGTAATTAATAAGTCTTTATTGTATGCTTTTAGAGTATCTCTAATTTGTCTCATTAATAATGTAAAATTAGTTTTATCGGCTGACTTAGGATATTCCCAATCCATATCAATACCATCTAAATCATACTCTTTTACTACTTCTAAAATAGCATTAGCAACTGCTACTCTATTTGCTTCAGTTCTAGCAGCTTTCGCATAAGTATCCCAAAATGAAGAATCATCATGCCATCCACCTAATGATAAACATATCTTAATACCTTTTTCTTTAGCTTTAGAAAAGCTAGATAGGTTATTTAGTCTACCATCAATATACCAACCATTTTCATTTTCTGCTATTTGGGCAAAACTATAATTGATAATATCAATAGATTCATAATCAGCATCAGTTAATTCTTGGTATCTACCATACCAATATGCAACTAAAATTTCGTGATCAAACATTAAATTTGCATTCCTTTCAACTTTGATTTTCTTTACATAATCTTTTTCTAGATTGTTGTATGAGCACTTTACATTAATCTCTACATCCACATCACAATCATTTGCTTGATGAGCAACTTCCCCAAAGCCATTAATAATGCTAGTATCACTAATACTATAACTGATTCGATAAGTTATACTTTGTCTACTATCAGTATAAGTATATGTATCAGGTAAATTAATACTTGAAATAGTAGCTTCAATTACTTCTGGTATTGCTTCATCTAAAAATAAACTAATGTTATCAAATTCTTCTACTAATTTATTATCTAAATATTGTAAATAGTTTTTATCTTCTATTGCTTTAGAAAGTTTATCATAGTTTGTGACTTGTGCTTTTTCTTCATCCGTTAGCGCTTTATACATTCTCTCTACAATAATTACTTGTTTAATATCACTACGAGTAATCTCATCAGGTAAAAAGTCAATCTCTTCAATAACGGGGCTTACATTGTCATTTATAGGCTCGTTTTCCTCGCTAGGATTGATTAGATCGCAGCCCACAAGTAAGAAGATTAGTGTAAATATAATTGAAAGGATGGCAAAATTTCTGCCATACCAATTCATACATTTATTCATTAGTGTTTCCTTCTAGTAAAGAATGCTATTGCAAATAAACTAAATAATGCTATTAAATCACTAGCAGCAGTGCCTTTGCATCCTCCACCTGCTCCAACCTCAACTGTACACTTACATACAATATCTGTATCCTTAACAGTGAATATAATTTCAGTGCTACCTTTAGCTAGAGCTGTGATTACACCATCATCGTAAGATACAATGTTTGGATCTGCAACTTTTATTTTAACTAAATCATCATATTCAAAATCATAATCAAGATTTACGCTTTCCCCAACTTTTAGGCTAACTGATTCTTTTGATAAAGTAAGAGTACCAGCACCATCATGATTAATAACATATGTATCTTCTACTTTATCTCCATAAAGTAATTCAATTTTAATTTGGTGTTCACCAACTAAATACTTATTTGATAAATTTAAGCCAGCTAACATTAAATCACTAGATTTTAATGTTTTAATTAAAGCATCATCTACATATATTTTCCAACTGTAATCGCTTAAATTAGAAATACCAGCATTCCATGATAAAGACATCTTATCAGTTACTTTTAATTTAACATCACAAGATCCCCAATAATCGCAATTAAATTCTTTTTTAATTACTGTATTATCGTTTAAAGTAAATAATATTTCATATTTTACTTTAGACATATTTTCCATTTTATATGAATAATCGTTAGCATTATAATTTACTTTTGTATCTAAGCATACAATATCATCACTAGCAACTTTAATATGCTTAACATACTTTAACATTGCTCCATCAGCAAATGATAAGCTACCAGTTTTTGTAGAGAAGCTATCGATTGTAATCTTAGCATCATCAAATAATTCTTGTTGATTAAAGCCATCTACACTTAGAGCAGTAGGATTTCTCTTTGGAAGAATCTTAAATGTATCTACAACATTTTTATATTGGTTATAAACTGTAACTACTAAGTTTTCTTCGCTTACTTCTACGTGAGCTGCTAGTGTCCAACCTAATTTCTTGATGTCTGGTCCATCTACATGTAATCCATCTTCTAAGATTGCTTGTTCTAGTTCTCTAGTTTTATCACCACTAGATCCAAGATCAAGGTAATATGTACCTTTGTATCTATTTTCACCTTTATTATCGATTACTTTATTATCATATAGTTTATATGTACGTGAATACATATGATCATGACCAGATATTACTAAGTCAACTCCACATTCATCAAATACAGGGTACCATTGTGGTCTAATCTTAGTAAATACACGTGAGTCGTTAGAATAAGCTGAATAAATTGATTTATGGCCTAATACTACTAAATATTGATAAGTTCCTTCTAATGCTTTAATAGTATTTTTAAACCAAGCAACTTCTTTAGTCATTCTAGTAGATTGTACTGTATCAGAATCATCTGTATCTATCATTACAAATAATACATTGTTGTAATAGAAATAGAAGTTAGAATTTAACATATCTTCTGATCCATTTTTAGGATTATTAAATGTATGATTATATACAACTGGTGTAGTAAATAATTTAGATCCACTTAAATCTCTTGCCCAATACTCATGGTCACCAGGAGCTGAAGCAAAAATGAAATCTTGCATAACCGGGTTATCTAAAAACCATGTTACTTCTTCTTCACGGCCACCATAGTCAGCCATATCACCGCTACATACAACAAGCGCCGGATTATTAGCAATCTCTTGCATTGTACGAATCATATTATGACTTACTTTGTTCTTACCGTATTGGCAGTCAGCTAAAGCCACAAAACTCCAATCATTAGTAAGTCCAGCTGTAGTAAAGAAATAAGAATTAGAAACATCTTCGCCATTTACAAGACGATATTTATATTTAGTGCATGGAGTTAGGTTAGTTAGTGTAGCTCTACATACATATCTTTCTTTTTTATAAAATGTATCATTAGCATCCGCATTAGTTTCACCTTTAATGCTCCAAAGTTCTTCAGTTGGAGTAACCATCTTTGCATTTGTAAATTTTGTATCACTTGCGAGTGTATACTCAATATGTGATCCAGTTTTATATGTATGATAATTAATGCCAATTGTTGTTGAAGCATCTTCACCTGGATTTGTTGTTACTAAATGAAAAACGTCGTAATTTGCTGCTTTCACTTTTGTTCCTCCCAAAATCATTACTAATACAAAAGATATTAAAACAATACCTAATACTTTAAATACTCTTTTCATCTTTTCCTCCTCTTATATGGTTTTTCTTTTCCTCGTTTACCATTAATACTAAATAACGAATCTCAAATTCTTCAAGATATCCTTGGAAATCAATATAATTAGCTATATCCACATGCCTTAATACATTTACCGCATGTCTTACTTTATTATATAAATCAACCCAATCAGTAATACTTAACCATATAGTTACATCACTTTTTAAAAAGTAATGGAAAGTATATTGGTTTTTATAATCTTCGCGATTAGTACTATCAACACATCTAACCAAACTCTTAATTAATTTAGTAATTAACTCACCACTATTAGTATAAATATAATCGCTAGCATCGCTAATTGATTTAAAGTTATTAACTAGAATTGAAAACCTCTTATCAATCTTTTCTAGTTCTTCGCCATTTTTATTGATAATAGATGCAAGGGATGAAATCTTTAGTAAATTAAACTTATTTCTTCTCTCTTCATCAATTCGAGAAAGTAAACCTAAACAGTTTTCATTAACATGATTTATATCATTATATAATTCATTTAAATAAACATCCGCATAATCATTATCACCATTTAATTTAGAAACACGATCTTTAACACTTTCAAATAATAATTTAGTGTTATTTATTTGGTGTTCTAAACTAGCAAATTGGCTTAATTCTTCAACTCTTGTATAAACGGCTAAAGAGAAGAATTTACACAAATAATAATTATAAAGTAAATTATTGTATGTTTTATATACGCTACTATATTTTTTATTAATAGCAACATTCAAATCAAGTGGGGTTTTACTGATAGGTTGCTCTTTAGCTTCTTTTTCGCTAGACTCTATTTCCACTTGATTAAAATTGATATTTATTTCTTCAACTTTTCTTTTCTTTTTAAATAAGCTCATACTCTTTCACTCTAAAACAATTTTACCATAATAGTTATAAAAAAACATCTAGAAATTCTAGATGTTCTATAATAATATATTTTAGTTTTATAATAAGTTATTTATTTTTTGTGTTTTTAAAATATCTTTATTCAACTTCCTCATAATAATATGAATAATCTATACCCTTCATAAAAACTTCGCGGCTATCTATTTCGTCTGTCAATGCATTAAATAGTAAGTTTTCTAGTTGATTAGAATCGAATGGACTTTTTTTCATTGCTTCAAGATAATCATTTTTTTCAATTTTAGACCAATCTATTACTTTTTTTAAATTCTTTTTTAAAATTAAGTCAAGCCATATTCTAGTTGCTCTTCCATTACCCTCCATAAAAGGGTGCGCAATATTCATTTCTATATATTTTTCAACAATTTCTTTAAATGTATTTTCACTCATTTCCTCTATATCTTTGAGAATACTCTCGAGATAATTGCAGTTTGCAAATGTGAATCCACCCTTTGAAATGTTTTTATCTCGTATTTTACCCGCAAAAGAATATAAACCTTCAAATAGAAATGAATGAATTTGGAGCAATCCATTAACACTACCAACTTCGATTGCACTAAGCATACCATTTTCAAACAGTTCATATGCACGAGTTCTACTTTCTTCATCGATTGGATTTGATAATCCTTTAATCCATCTTGCAAATTCAATTTTATTTTTCCCGTTAATTGTTAATAGTAACGTTTGGATACCTTCCATATCTAAAACATCTGATAAATACATCTTACCATCGTAAGCAGTTAATTTTATTTGCTTACAAATCATAGCTAGTTCTTTATGTCTACTTTTGACAGTATTCCAGAAACGTCTGGCATTGCCACTTTCAGTAATGGCGCCAACAACATCAGAGGCAGAATACCACCATTTTTTATTTTCTTGATCCCATCTAGCTCTAACCGCTTTGTTATTAAAAAATCTAATTGATGTTTTTGTTATCATAATTATCTCCCTAAGTAGATTATACTATCAAAGAAGTAAGTTGTCCACAAATTGCGGACAACTGGATAGACATATGAGCGATTTATAAAAAAGCTACCAATTATTGGTAGCTTAATAATTATTAATTATTTACGTAAGTTATAGAATGCATCTTTTCCTAAGTATTCTGCAGCTTCGCCTAATTCATCTTCAATACGCATTAATTGATTGTATTTAGCGATACGATCTGTACGGCTAGCAGAACCAGTCTTGATTTGACCAGCATTTAGAGCTACAGCGATATCAGCGATTGTAGTATCTTCACTTTCACCACTTCTGTGTGAAATAACTGCTGCATAACCTGCTTTTTGAGCCATTTCTACAGCTTCGAATGTTTCAGTTAGAGAACCGATTTGGTTAACTTTAACTAGGATTGCATTAGCTACATGCATTTCAATACCTTTAGCTAAACGTTTAGAGTTAGTTACAAATAGGTCATCGCCAACAAGTTGAACTTTGTCACCAAGTTTTTGAGTTAAATATTTCCAACCTTCCCAGTCGTTTTCATCTAGACCATCTTCAATTGAGATGATAGGATATTTTGCACATAATTCTTCATAATATGCAACTAGTTCTTTGCTAGTTAAGCTCTTGCCTTCAGCTTTAAGGTCATATTTATTTGTTTCAGGGTTAAAGAATTCACTTGAAGCGATATCTGTAGCAAGCATTATATCTTTACCAGGAACATATCCAGCTTTTTTAATTGCTTCCATAACTGCTTCGAATGCTGCGGCATTACCAGGAAGTTTTGGAGCATATCCGCCTTCATCACCAACAGCTGTATTATAGCCACCAGCTTTTAAGATAGTCTTTAAGTTATGGAATACTTCTGCACCCATTCTTAAAGCTTCTTTGAATGATGGAGCGTTAACTGGCATGATCATGATTTCTTGGAAGTCGATGCACCAATCTGCATGAGCACCACCGTTTAAGATGTTCATCATTGGAGTAGGAAGTGTACGAGCATGGAAACCGCCTAAATAGTTATATAAAGGTAGACCACATAAATCAGCTGCGGCTTTTGCACAAGCTAAGCTTACTGCTAAAATGGCATTTGCACCAAGTTTTGCTTTGTTAGGTGTGCCATCAAGAGCGATCATTGCTTTATCAATTGCTACTTGATCAAATACGTTCATACCGATTAATTCTGGAGCGATTATATCGTTAACGTTAGCAACTGCTTTTAAAACGCCTTTACCTAAATATCTTGATTTGTCACCATCACGTAATTCTACAGCTTCATATTCACCAGTACTTGCTCCACTTGGAACGATAGCACGGCCAAAGCCTTCACTTTCTGTGTAAACTTCTACTTCTACAGTAGGATTGCCTCTTGAGTCTAAAACCTCACGAGCATAAATGTCTCTAATAAATGGCATAATTTTTTCCTCC
>JAFZWP010000018.1 GCA_017617065.1 Bacilli bacterium | reverse complement strand
GGCGCATAATCTTTTAAGAAAACAAAAGTTCTACCAAAACTTGCAAACCAAAAATAAGCAGCAATCAAACCAAAGATATGATACATTGGTAAAAACGCTAAGACTTTAAGCCTTGCTTCATAATGGGCTTTAACCATATTATTGGCTTTTATAATACTTTTCGCATTTAGTATTTGGCAAGTTAGGTCATGGCCATTATAAATACATACTTTATAATTTAGGGATGTAGCTGTAGAACAGATGGCAATTTCATCAGCTGCCTTATAATCTTTTAATTCATTTAAGTTATTTACTTCATTTATAAATTTATTATTATTTTCTATAACAATAGTCTTAACATTATCGAAAGTAGTTCCACCTGAAATTATAGTTTTAATATTTAATAGATTTATAATATTATTATTTATTTCTTTCGGTAATTTGCAGTTAAGTAATGCTACTTTATAGCCAGCTATAGTTAGACCCCAAAAGCAAGCAAAAAAGTTTATTGAATTTTCTAAATATAACCCAACAAATGTATTTTTATCATCTTCTATTTTTGAATCTAAGAAGTTTGCCATTTTTAAAGAATAACTTTTCATATCTTTATAAGATACGCTAACTATTTTAAAGTTATCTAAGTATTCTCCAAATATACGATCTTCTTGATTGTGAATAATATTAAATAAGGCCTCTAATGTATAATTAGAATTTAGTATTTCTTTATTTTTATGATTTACATATTTTATAAGGTTTTCCATAAATTCACCTATATCACTATTTAGGATTATAACAAATTAATCCTTTTTTTACAACGATATCAAAATTGCTTTAGATAAACACAATTCTTTTAGTTGTATAAAAAAAGTTCTAAACCTTTTTAGTTTAGAACTATTTAATATGAATTAATAATGTTTATTTTAAATCACCTATAGAATTGATTGCTTCTAAATCATTATGATTAATAATTCCTGCTTCAAATCCTTCTTTTAATGTAAGTACATTATATTCATTAATTAAATAAATTTGATTACCATTGCGGTAGTGAATTTCTACCCCATCAATTGTATCAGTCCATAATGCTTCATCATATACAAGTCCAGCCCCATCTACAATCACCGCATAATATCCATTATATTTTCCATAAAATGTGCGTATTGAACAGCTTAGATCTTCAGATTGTAAATCAGCTTTGTGTGCAATAAAGCTCTTTCCAATCATTTCTTGTTCTTCATTCGTTAAATCACAATCTAAATATCTATTTATAACACTATCTAGTCTTTTTCCTACTTTAACAGGGTAATAATCTAACACCCCATCAACGCTAACTAATATATATGCAACTCCTTCACCAACAAAACTAATATTACCATTAGCATCAATTGTAACGATACTTGGATTGCTAGATTTATAATAAACATTTTCATAAACATAATCATCTGGTTGAAGGTTAAACCAAATTTTTAAGGTATTACCTACGTGGCCATAAATCATACCCGAAGAGAAAACTGGTTCTAATAAAACATATTTTAAAACTGAAGTTTTATTTAGCCCTAACTTACTAACTAATGTGCTTTCATCATATGAATCAACGATATAAGCGTTAGCTAAATCATCAGCATCTACAGAAAATATCACATATATGTTTATGAAATTTAACTCAAATGGTGGATAAGTAGCTAGTACTTCTATCATTTCTTCAATACTTATTGCTTCATTTAATGCATTAACGACTCTTTGATCTTTAAATATGTTATGACTATTAAAATCATGCGATAATAAAATGCATTTATCTAAACTATCACTTCTTGTAATAACTACAATTTCAAGGCCACAACTAGTATCAAGGCCAATATATTTACTAATACTACGATTTGGTGCTAATAACTCCATTTTAAATGTGGCTTGATCATTAACATATGCTAAAAAATCATCACTCACATTTTTTGAATTTGCTAAGTCAAATTTTAATACTTTACTAACATATTCATCAAGATAAAATGCATATTCTGCTTCATCATAGTTTATGATTAGTCTTTCACCATTAACTATATATGTTCCATCAATTAGTTTAATTGTATTATTACTATCTGAAAAAGTCATCACTGCTTTATTATCTTCTAGTAATTCTAATTTAATATTTCCCATGGTCTCGCAATCAGCTAGAAATAGATAATTATATTCTCCTTTTGTTACTACCTTTTCACGTTCATCACTTAGAATTCGAACAAGTTTTGCAATCTGACCATCAGTTAAATAAGCATATAAAGTATAATCAATTTCCAAATTAGTAGTATTCATCTTAACAAACTTCGAATCTAGATATACTTCATAATGGATATCCAGCCATGGATAATTATTATCTTTATCAATTAGTTGATAATTATCAAATAATATTTTTCTTCTCATATTAAAAGAAATCATCTTTTCGTTTTCACTGGAAACAATTTGTTCTAATTGATAATGCAGATCATATAGTGCATCATTAATCATCCATGTTGCTGTATAATGACTATAATAATATTTAGTAGTATTACCATCATAATAATTAATTAATTCTTGCTCATTTAATGAATTACCATAAAATACAATCTCACTTTGTTTATGAGCCAAAACTAATGGAAAGTCAGATGCAATATTTTGTATATCAATATATTGTGAAGATGTGGCCATACGAAAATAATCTTCGCCTGTCCTAGTAGCATCATTAGTCAACAAATAATAAATAATTCCACTATATGGATTAAATGAATAATTAAGATAAGTATACTTACCAATTATTCTACCTTTGTCAATATCAGTTAATATATATTCTTCTCCATCATATTCTACAGTATACGAAGTCCTATTTTCTTCTCCATCAATACTATCATCAAATTCTCTCGTTCTTATTTTTGTTAGCCAAAGACGTGTTCTTTCTTTAGCAGTTGTTACTTCAAGAAATCTTGCTAATTTTTCTTCCGAATCATTTAATAAGACATCATTTTTTATACCGGCAAATGTACCATATATCGTTAAAATTTTCGAAAAAGACCAAAAGTTTTTATAATTTACAACACAATAATTACCACTGTTAGTACCATTAGCATCAACCAATGAAAAAACATCAGCACTTTGAAAGATGATTGATCCACAGTCATTAGAAAACTTGCAACTGTTAAAGCTATTTTCTTGAATTGGATAATTATCATCAATCTTAACAAATATCATCTTGCCAAAATTATTGATAAGTTCCACATAATCAGGATAATCAGGAAAACATGATGACCCCTCAGCTTTTGAGGAAGAATTATACTCAAAATAAATTTTAATCCCATCATCTCTAATCTTTTCATATTTCATGCCAATTAGTGATTGAGATACAAAACTGTATCCATAAAATTTGGAAAATGTTGGTAAAGGGCTGCTTAATGAATAACTAGTGGTATTATCTTTATATACATTACCCATAAATGATTTAATGATAAATGTATCATTTTTAGTTTTGATTTGAAGGACACTAGCATCCCTTTCATCTACAAAAGCACCATCATTTAATGTTGCTTCTTTTAAATATTGATATGTATTATGAATGTCTTCTTTTGCTTGTGAATAATAATAACTGTTAAGAATAGAAAAAGTAGGCGAAATAGATCCCGCTTCAACCCCAGATATTACCATTTCAATATCATCTTCTGCTAAAGTGTCAATCCAGCTATATAAATAACTTAATTTTAGTTTATTTTCATTTGTTAAATTGTTTGTATTATTATTACCACTATTAACATCATCACCAGTATCAATATTTTCATTAGTCGAATTATTAACTTCGCGATCAATAGGTGAGTTAGAGTCGGTAGTACAACCAGTTAAAAATATAACAAATAATAATACAAAACAAATTATATATTTTTTCATATTATTCACCTCCTTTTTCAAGGGATTCTTCATTTAACACATTACTAATTATATTATAATCTATTTTTACTAATGATGCATAACTATTAATTTCATTTTTTCCTTCATAACCGATAGAATAAATTTTTATAAGTACGTATCCATTTGAATATATATAAATATCTATGTGCTCATCAGTACTAAGATCACCTTTTAGAAAACAATTAGTAGCTAAGCTAAGATCGCAGTCCATTTCAATGGCATTCTTTACATTTTCTAAGTTTGCTTCATCACTTTCTAAATCAGCATCATTAATAAGTGATGAATATGGAACATCGATAAGTTCTAAAATTCCTTTGATTTTTTCTTTATTTTCAATAATATGCGTATTATTATCTTCATAACCTGCTAAATCACCTAGCGTAACTGTATTTATTTTATTTAAGTCTACGATGTTTTCTAATCTAAAATAGGCAACATCATTACTTAAATAATTATTCCATTTTACGTTATCTCTTAAGGCATTTGCAGTTGTAAATGCAGCCATATCTAAAGTTAAGCTATCGATACTTTTTTGTTCTTCTTCTGGTAAATCTTGAATTTGTTTATCAATCTTACTAATTTCAATCATTCTCTGTTCATCTTCTTCAATATTATCAAGATTACTTATGGAATTATTTATAGAATCTATTCTTTCATTATCTAAATTATTACCATTATTATTAATAAAGATGATAAACAAAGTTAAACTCAATAAAACAATACCTACAAAACCAATATAGAATGCTTTTTTTAATAATACTTTTGTCTTCTTATGGGGATACATCCCTACTTCGTTATGTACTAATTTGCTAACATCTTCTTTAATAGTGTTGTAATCAAGTTTTAAACAAGAATCTGTTTTAATATAGTCTAATATATTCATTCTTTATAGCTCCTCTTAAACTTTTTAATAGCTCTAAAGTATTTAGAACTAACAGTAGATGGCTTCATAGAAAACTTTTTGGCAATTTCATTAAATGTATAATTATAAATAACTTTTAAAACAATGATGCTCACTTCTTCATCGCTTAATATAGATTTCATAGTTTTAATAATATCGTTATATGAAGAATTATTTTGATTATCATCAAAATATAAATTGTCATCATACTCAATAAATATACCTTTTTTTGCTTTGATGAAGTTAATTGATGTGTTTTTAGCACTAACAGTTAAATACGCTTTAATGTTTTTTAATTCAGTTTTTAAAGCTGCATCATAAAACTTTAAAAACACATCCATAACCAAGTCTTCCACATCTTCTCTAATATCTACATACTTCGAGATGATAAATGCAACCAGTTTAGAATAATCGTTAAAGATTTCTTCAAATATTGCATTTATCTGCTTTTCATCTTTATTTTTCTTTGCTCGCGCAAGTCTTTTTTCTAGCATATTTGCCACCAATTTGGATATCCATATATTTAGACTATAAACATGCCTAAATTTACGCATTTTATGTATATATTATAATTATTTTTTTTATCTTTTTAAAGGCGCTAATAATTAATAAATGTTATAATCAAAGTATATAAGGAGAATAAAATGTTAAATAAAGAATTAATTAAAAAATATGTCACAGTTTCACCAGAAGTTAAGGATGCTCTAGATAAAGGTCTACCAATTGTAGCCTTAGAATCTACAATCATTTCGCACGGGATGCCTTATCCAAAAAATGCCCAAACTGCTTATGAATGTGAGCGTGTTGTGAGAGAGAATGGAGCAACTCCAGCTATTATTGCTATTATTAATGGCGTTATTAAAGTAGGATTAACTGATAGCGAAGTTGATTATTTAGCGCGTGAAGGTAGACGTGTTGCAAAAGTTTCTAGACGTGACATCGCGCATATTGTGGCAAATGGCCTAAATGGTGCTACAACGGTTGCATCTACTATGATAATAGCTGATATGGTAGGTATAAAAATATTTGCTACTGGCGGAATCGGTGGCGTACATAGAGGGGCTGAGACCTCTTTTGATATTAGTGCCGATTTAGAAGAATTAGCTAAAACTAATGTAGCAGTTATTTGTGCTGGACCTAAAGCAATACTTGACCTACCTAAAACACTAGAATATTTAGAAACTAAAGGTGTCGATGTAATTGGTATTGGCACTAATAAGTTACCAGCGTTTTATTCATCAACTTCAGCCTATGATGTTGCTCACCGTTATGATGAGGCAGAAAGTCTTGCTAACATGTTAAGAGTTAAGTGGGAGTTAGGTTTACAAGGTGGGGTATTAATTAATAACCCAATTCCAAAACAATATGAAATTAAAGCAGAAATTATAGATGAAGTAATTAATAAAGCATTAGATGAAATGAATGCTTTAGGCATTAAAGGACAAGATGTTACTCCATTTTTATTAGCTAAGGTTGTAGAGTTAACTAAAGGGGATAGCTTAGAAGCTAATATCCATTTAGTATTAAATAATTGCGCATTTGCTTCTCATTTAGCAAGATGCCTAAAGGAAATAGAAAAGTGAAAACTCTTGGCTTAGTTTTAGAATTAAACCCCGCTCACTTCGGCCATAAGTATTTTATCGATACTGCTAAGGCAAAAGTGAGCCCAGATTACACAATTTGTGTGTTATCTACTTCATTTTGCCAAAGGGGCTTGCCAAGTGTAGCCGATAAGTGGGAAAAGGCCAAAATAGCCCTAAAATTGGGGGTAGACTTGGTTTTTGAATTACCTGTGAGTAATTTACTACAATTTTCAGATGCATTTTGTAGGGAAAGTATTGAAAAACTTGCTAGCCTAAAAGTAACCGATATTGCCTTTGGGGTAGAGCTAGACAACTTAGAAAAGCTTAAAAAAATAGTCGATATTATGGATAGCGCCGCTTACAATCTTGATTTAAAAGAAAACTTAGCAAAAGGTTCTTCTTATGCTTCAAGTAGCTTAAAAGCTATAATGAAACAAACCAGTGATGAAGAAATAATCAATGCCATAAATGAACCAAATAATATATTAGCAATAGGTTATCTTAAGGCATTAAAGAATTATCCAAATATCAATATCCATCTAATTAAAAGAATAAATAATAATTATAATGACATAGATTTAAACGATAGTCTCATTAGCAGTGCTACTGCTATTAGAAAAGCAATTACTGATAATACTAATTATTTAGATCAAGTAATTGATAAAGATTATAAATATTTAGATGAATCTAAGATGTTAGATAAATTATTTGATTTAATCAAATATCAATTTGCAACTCATGATCTATCTTATTTTAAAGATATATTATGTGTTGATGAAGGAATTGAAGTTAGAATTAATAAATTCTTAGGTGAAGCTAAATCATTTGCAGACCTTGCTAGTCTAGTTAGAACAAAAAGATATAGCCTAAATCATGTAAATAGAATATTAGTTAATATTGCTTTAGATAATAAAAAAGGTATTAATGATACCCCATATCTTAGATTATTAGCATTTAATCCAGAAAAGAAAGATTATTTAAATAAACTAAATAAGGATATTAAAGCATTAATCTTTTCTAGTCCAAAAGATAGCAACTCGTCTGTTTTATCTCAAGAATTAAAAGCTAGTAAGATTTATGATTTAATAACTGGGCTAAATACTTATAAGTTAGAATTTAATGCGCCCATTAAATTAGAGGTGAATAATAATGAGTAATTATTCAATTAGCCAAATAACAACTAAATTATCTAATTTATTTAATCCTTTTGCTAATAGTACACTAGGGGCACTAGATGCTATTAAGCATGTAGGGGTTGATAAAGATAAGGATGTAGTTGTTTTAATTATTACTACTTATACTAATAACCCTGAAGAGGTCAAATACTTAAGAAAAGCTATCGCCAAACTTATCAAAATTGATTTAGAATTTAGTGGAGTAAAAATTGAATTTGAACAAGCTAAAGTATTGAGTTGCCAGAATGCTAAATTCATATTGATTGAAAGTGGTAAAGGTGGCGTAGGTAAAAGCCAAATTGCTATTAACCTAGCTTACCAGTTAGCTTTGTTAGGTAAAAAGGTAGGTTTAATTGATGGAGACATCTACACTCCTGCCACAAACATTATGCTAATGATTCCAAACCAAACACTTGCCGTTAATGATTATGGAAAAATCATACCGCACAAGATTAAAGATTTTGAAATGGTAAGCGTAGAATTCTTCAATCAACCAGATGAAGCAGTTTTATGGAGTAAAGATATAGTTAATAATATGTTTTCTAATTTTTTATACCAAGTTGCTTGGAGTAAAGATTTAGAATATATGATTGTGGATATGCCATCACTTACTACTGAGTTTATGGTTAATGTAAAGAGTTTACTACCTAATAGTGAAGTATTATTAGTAACTAGCCCATCATTTACTTCAGCTCATAGCGTAATTAAAGCCGGTAATGGCGTAAAACAATTAGGTCAAAGCATTATTGGCGTTATTGAAAATATGAATGGTTTTCCAGTAAGTAAAGATGAAGATGAATACCTTAACACTAATGGTGGTAAAGTTGTATCAAATGCTTTAGATATTGAATTGATTTGTTCAATTCCATTTAAACCAGCTAGAACTGGATATCTATATGAATTAGATGAAGAAAATGGCCAAATCTTTAAAGACTTAGCCACATTAATATCAATTCGTTAAAAGCTTGATTTTATCAAGCTTTTTTTATTGTATTAAAATAATAAAAATAATATAATGTTATTAACAGAGTAGTTGAAAAGCGTTAAGTGCTATTTTTTGGGAGTAAGAAAAATAGACGAAGTAATTTATTACGCGGTTTTTCAGCGTTTCCGCTGTTAAAGCGGGATCTCTAAATGGAGGTTCTTTTTTTTATGAAAAAAAATATTTTAACTTATGCACTAGTAGCTGTTTTAGCAGCATTAAGCGTTGGCTTAAACTTTTTAAAAATACCACTAGCACCAAGTGTTAGAATTACTTTATATGCTCTACCGCTTCTATTTGCTGGTTGTTGCTTTGATTTCAAAGCAAGCTTACTAACAGGAACACTAACTGGAGTGGTATTACAACTAATAAGTGAATACGGAATAACTATTACTAGTCCATTTTGGGCATTAGCACCAATTGGTTGGAGTGTTGCTGCTTTTCTAATAAATAAATTATTTATTAAATTACATTTAGCTTTTAGGGTAATAATAATTGTTATTATTGCTAGTGTTGTAGCAACAGGGCTAAATACTTTAGCAATGCTAGCTGAATGCTGGTTAATCCAAGATGCATATTATACATACGCAAAAATAGCTACTGAATTACCAACAAGATTATTATTAATGTTAGTGATGATCTTACCTTACTCCCTACTTCTATACGTGTTAGTAGATCGTGTTGGGCCATTATATAAAAAACAATTTGAAGAACAAGAAACACAAGCTGATAATTCTAATGAAGAAAAATAAAAAGTTCCTTTACAGGAACTTTTTTGTTAGAACAAATCACTATGTGATCCGGTTCTAGATAAAGATAGAATTAGGTTATTATTGGTAATTCTATATATTAATAACCAATCTGGCTGAATGTGACACTCACGGAACCCTTTCCAGTTGCCACCTAGTTCGTGGTCTCTATATTTATCTGGCAAAGGATTATCATCAGCCAGCAATCTAATTACATGGTCTAGTTCTCCAATAGGAAGACCTCGCTTCATAGCATTTTTATAATCCTTTTTAAATTGAGTTGTCCAAGTTACTTGTTTACTCATTCCTTTAACTCCCTCAATGCATCTTCCACATTATATGTTTTAGTTGAAGGATCATTAGCCATTTGCATAGTTTCTATCATAGCAGCTATCGTTTCACTATTTGGCACATTAATCGTCGATTCAAAAGGAATACGCCCTTCTCTTACTGATTGACGCAAAAACATATTGAATGCTGTTGTCATGTTTAAACCAAGTGATGCAAAAAGCGTATCAGCTTGCTTTTTTAAATCAGAATCAATTCTAAAACTAACATTAGATACATTATTCATAATAAATACCTCCATTTACAATTAAATTGTATTACATTAAAACGCTATTGTCAAGTAAATTGCAGTTTATTTGCATTGAAACGCAACGCATTTTCACTATTTTATAATCAAAAAAACAAAGAGGCTCGTTACTTGAGCCTCTTTTTTATTCGCTAACTACTTCTTCAGTAGACTGCGCTTCCACTTTTTGTTTCTTCTTAAATATTTGTCTTCTAAATAATAGAATATTTAAAGCAATGAAGTAAGCTACACATATACCTAAAGCAATTAAGGTTGAAGTTAGGCCATTCTTTGGTGCAAATGTAGCGACTAACATCATTGGAAAACCAAACACAATTGCTGGTAAGTTTTGATAAACTAAGTTATCTGCTGCAGGAGATGTGTATTCTGCGTCTACTTCTCTTAGTAAAATCATACCAGTTGATGCTGTACCTGTTAGCATACCATACATCATAAAGAATTGTTCGTGTTCATAACCTTTGAATAGATGTTTACATACTATCTTAATATAGATAAATGTAATGATAGCTCCAACTACACCTAAGATTAATAATGTGTACCAATATTGAGCAATTAGATCAATTTGGATTGCTGCAATTCCTGCTACAATCATCATATCAAAAGCAAAGCCACTAATACGATTCATTAAGAAGCCATTAACATATTCTTTCTTAACGATATTCTTTCTCTTTAATAATCTTAATATATTCTTTAGTAATGTTGCTACTAATACACCAATTAAGAAGTTAAAGCCAAACATGATAGATCTAAGTCCTGGGACAGCACTACCTAGTCCAAACATTATGCCAAAACTTACAGCGTATACAGCTAGAACTATTGCTACTTGCACAGATAATTTATCCATACTACCATTCATTGGTATTTCATCTTTACCTTGTACTTCTTCCATATTGATGGCTTTAGTGATTTCTTCTTCTGATACTTTAATTTTACCTTTTCTTTGTAAATAGTTTAGATAGATTACTCCACCAATACTAGCACTTAAAAATCCTAGAGCGGCAACAGTTAAGCCAAAGTTTCTTCCCCCAACAAAGCCAAAATCTTGTTCATAAATATTACCATAGTTTAGAGCTTGACCTGTTCCTTGTCCATAACCAAAACATAAAATTGTTCCAGCTGCGGGAATTAAGTTAGCTACTAAAAATGAGAAGCCAATTGTAATTGCTAAGCCAAAGATAGCTTGAATCAAATAACCTGATACAGTAGTTAAACCGGTATCTAATATTTCCCCATTACGTTTTTTATCAAAACGTCTAGCGGCTGGTTTCATTGTTTGAGCAATAAAACCAATACCTAAACCATGATAAGTTAAGATTTCTAAAGTCTCAACTCCATTTCCACCAAATATTGCTAGATTAAAAAATATTTCACCAGTTATTAATTTATAAACTGACGCAATAGCAAGTAAAATAATACCACCTAAAACAGATGTTGGTATTAATGACTTACGTAAAAAGCCAATTGACTTTTTTAGTAAGTTAGCGAGTAACATACTAGCAAGTAATGTACCCACTAATATAATTAAACCCCATACATTTAAATCCCAAAAATTACCAGTACTCATAATTCCTCCAAGTAATTTATCACTATATAAATTATACTCTTTTTTTATCTATTTGTTATCTCTTTTTTTGATACTATACAAAAAAACCTCTAGTGTTAACTAGAGGTTTTAAGATATCTTTAAGGTTATTCGTGATGATGGTGATGACAATCACAATGTTCATCATCACATTCGTGATCGCATTCTTCACAATCGCAATCATCGCATCCACATTCTTCATCATCAAACTTTTGAAGCATTTCTTCAATTAAATCCCATTCTTCATCAGTCTCTACGGCAAATAATTCACCGATTGAGCCATCTTCACCTTCCTTGAAGCTTGCTGCCATAACAGATACTTTGTCATCGCCATCTTCCATATCGCCTACTTCGTAGAACAAAACGTATTTTTTTCCGAATTCTTCTGATTCAAATGTGAATAATACTTCGCAAAGCACTTCATTTCCATTTTCATCAATGTAAGTTAATTTGTTGTCTTCCATAATTTTCTCCTTTTATTTTTTATCTAGATATGATTGAAGAATAATCGAAGCAGCAATCTTATCTACGTTTTGCTTACGCTTATTTCTACTTAGGTCGGCTTCAAGCATCGCATTGTTAGCCATAATTGATGTCATTCTTTCATCAATCATGATTACTTCAAGTTTAGTTTCTTCTTCTAACATTTTTTTAAATTCTAAACAATATTCTGCTTGGGGACCGATAGTTCCATTCATGTTTTTAGGTAACCCTAAAACAATCTTACCAACCCCATATTCTTCAATTACCATTTTAACACATTCAAGCGCCCCTTGTAAATCATTTTCCCTAATGCGGAATGTATTAATAGGGCTCGCAATGGTCTCTAAGGCATCACTTATCGCAATGCCAACAGTTCTTCTTCCTAAATCAATACCTACTATTTTCATTAACAATTTTCCTTTACGTAATTCTTAACTAGTTCTAGGGCACTATCTACTTTTGTTAAGTCTTTTCCGCCAGCTTGGGCAAAATCTGGTCTTCCACCACCATTGCCACCAGCGCAAGTTGCTGCCATCTTTACAATAGCGCCAGCATTAAGACTTGCTACCTTGCTTTTACAAATAAATACAATCTTATCACTAACTATTGCAAACATAATTAAACAGTTGTTTACTTTATCAGCTAAGCGGTCAGTTAAATCTTTAATACTAGCCACATCACTAGACTCAATTTTTTCTACTAAGACATTGACATTATTAATCACTTCAAACTTGTCTAAGAAACTATCCATGCTAATCATATTAGCTTGAGCAAGTTTTCTTGTTAATTCTTTTTCTAATTCTTTAGCTATTTCTTTAACCTCTTCTAATTCACGTCTTCTATTTATTACACTAACGTAACTAGGAACAATTTCACTAACTTTGAATTCTTTATAATTTAGATCAATATTATTAGCTTTAGCTTGGGCTAACAAGCCATTAATCTTTTCAATAGTAGCATAAATATCATTTTCTAAGTTAGCAACTGTTTGCTTCATCTTCGGTAAGATGAAAGTATCAGTTGTTGCTTCACATCTGTAAACTCCAGATCCTTTAGTAACTACACTTAAAATTGCAAACTTATTAATGTCACTAGTATTAGCTACATGAGTTCCACCGCAGAATTCTTTTGAGAAGTCCATATCTACAACTCTAACGATTTTACCATACTTTTCTCCAAACACTGCTTGAGCGCCTTGCTTCTTAGCTTCTTCAATTGGTAACTCGTAAGTATTAACAGCATGGCCTGCTTGGATCTGTTTATTAACTAAAGCTTCCACTGCTAATATTTGATCATTAGTTAGAGGTTCGTAATTATTGAAGTCAAAATGCAACCCATCACTAGCTACGCTTGAGCCTTGTTGATAAATATGAGAACCAACTACTTTACGTAAAGCTTCATTTAAAAGGTGAGTAGCCGAATGGTTTTTAGCTGTGCTAAAACGGAATTCTTCATCAACTTCACATCTTACTTTATCGCCAACTTTTAGCACATCATTTCCCATACTAACAATTAGACCCGCTTGACCATTAGCAAGCTTAATTGTATCAGTTACTTCATATGATTTGCCATCAATTATTAGTAAACCTGTATCACCGTTTTGTCCACCGCTACAAGCATAAAAACTAGCTTTATCTACACTTACTACAATCTCTCCACTAGCTTTTTCAACTCTTTTACCATCTTTAAAGATTGCTTTAACAGTTGCATCATTATCAAGTTCTTTATAGCCTACAAATTCATAAGCATCTTTATAAGCTAAAATATCTTCATTTTGTACATTCATGGACTGTGTTGCATTTCTTGATTCTCTAGCTTTTCTCTTTTGTTCGGCTAGAGCCTCTTTAAATCCTTCTAAATCAACACTAAAACCAGCTTCACTAGCTGCTTCTTCGGTTAATTCAATTGGGAATCCAAATGTATCATATAGTAAGAAAGCAATATCTTTATTAACTACTTTACTAGATGCATTCTTTTGAATATATTCAGCTAATTTCTTTTCACCAGTCTCAATAGTAGTTAAGAATTTTTCTTCTTCTAATTTTACTTGTTTAATAACTAACTCTTCTTTTTCTACTAAATAAGGGTAGAATACTTTCATGTTATTAACACATACATCAACTAACTCATATAAGAATGGTTTTTTCATTCCTAAGCTTCTTCCATATCTAATAGCACGACGAAGTAGTCTACGTAATACATAGCCTCTACCTTCATTAGAGAATGTAGCTCCATCTGACAAAGCAAATACAACACTTCTAACATGGTCTGCAATTACCTTAAATGCCATTTGACCATTATACTTAATACCTGTCATTTTGCTAGTTGCTTCGATTATCGGCATGAATAAGTCAGTTTCATAATTAGTCTGGGCTCCTTGCATAATACAAGCAATTCGCTCTAAACCCATACCAGTATCAATATTTTTACTAGGAAGTTCTTTATATTCACTTCTAGGAACACCTACTTTTGAATTAAATTGACTAAATACGATATTCCATATTTCAATATAACGATCGTTTTCAATTTCCTCAGATATTAGTCTAACTCCTAAATGGTTAGGATCATATTTTTCTCCTCTATCAAAGAAAAACTCTGTATCTGGTCCACAAGGTCCTTCTCCAATTTCCCAAAAGTTTCCTTCGCATGGAATTAGATGATCAGGTTTAATACCTAGTTCTATCCATCTATTATAAGTTTCATGATCTTCTGGATAATATGTCATATAAACTTTATCTTTATCAAGACCAAACCATTTATCTTCAAATAAGACTTCACATGCCCAGCCTAATACTTCATATCTAAAATAATCGCCGATTGAAAAGTTACCTAGCATCTCAAAGAATGTATGATGTCTAGCTGTTTTACCAACATTATCAATATCATTAGTACGAATTGATTTTTGGGCATTAGCCATTCTTTTATTATTTGGTACTTCTCTACCATCAAAATATTTCTTAAGTGGAGCAACCCCTGCATTAATCCAAAGTAATGTTGGATCATTATGAGGGATTAATGATGCACTCTCAATGATTTCATGACCTTTACTTGCCCAGAAATCTAGCCATCTTTGTCTTATTTCATAACTCTTTAAACTTTTCATCTTGTCCTCCTAAATTAAAAAAACCTATATAAAAAGAATTACCTTCTTATATAGGAACGAATTATTCGTGGTACCATCCTACTTTATAAACAATAGTTTACCTTAATTAGTATTTAACGCATAACTTACGTGGACTATTAATCCAAACTATCAAGTAGCAGATATAAACTATCCATAAAGTGTTTCACCATCCCACTTCTCTCTAAAATATCTAGTTTATTCCATCTTGAATAATCGTCTATTTTATACAATCTACAAAGTTAATTATAACCTTTGGATTCTTTTTTGTCATCTGTTTTATTTCATGACTAACTGAAACTATTAATGCTTCAGTTAAATAATCATAATCTACATATTTATGTCTTCTAATTTGTAGCTGTACTTCATCCATGACTACATCTACTAACTTACTAATTACTTCACTAGAAGAAGTTACCGGGATAACTCCTTTTAGCACAACATCAGGAAGTGATCTAATCACGTTATCTTCTTTATTAATAGCCATATTAATTAAAACTAATCCTTCTTCAGCCATTAGTTCACGATCTTTTAATACTTGTCTACTAATATCTCCAACTACACTTCCATCAACTAATACATCACCAGTTTTAATTTTGTTTTGACTAGGGCACTTCTGCCCATCAACAAAGCTAACAACTTCCCCATTTTCTAAGATAATTATATTATCTTCATTAAATCCTTGATCGATACATATTTTTTTATGAATCATCAAGTGTCTAGCTTCACCTTCAATGGGGATAATGTATTTAGGTTTTAATATACTATATAACATATTCAAATCTTGGCTATCAGCATGACTTGAGCGCATGATGTCTTTTGTAATATTAGTATATTTAGCCCCAATCTTATACACTTCATCAATAGTTCTAGCAGCTATTATTTCATTGCCTTGCTTAGTAGGGCTTGCAATAACGATATGATCATCTTTATTTATTTCAATAAGACGATCTTGATGGCGACACATTCTTTGAATCATATAAAAAGGTTTATGTCTAGATCCTGTAACTATTACTACTAAATCTTTATCATTATTATAGTTACCCTTAAGTGGGTCAATATATTTTAAACTAACTAGTTTGCTAGGTGGTATTTGTAAATATCCTGTTTCAATTCCTTTGTTTACAATCTTTTGGGCTTTTATGCCAATGATTGCTACACGGCGAGATGCAGCTATAGCTAGGTCAATTATCTTTTGAATTCTTGATAATTCTTCAGAATATGCACTAAAGATTACTCTACCACTTGATTTTAAAATATCATTAATTACTCTATCTAAAACTATATCGTTATTTACTCGATTGATATTAGTACTACCGATGCTTTCAGCCATAACTGCTAAAACCGGTTCTTTTCCTAAATCACAAATCTTAGCAATTGAAGTACGATATTTAGAATTATTATTTACATCAAAAGAAAAATCTGGAGCGTATACAATTAGGCCATCTTCACTTCTCACCACAATATGCATAGCTTCGGGAATAGAGTGAGCTACATTATAAAATTCTACACTTATCTCTCCAAACTTGAGTTGCTTTTCTTCATTTATTCTATATAGTCTGTAATCACTTAAATTTAAGCCAGCTTCAATTATCATATCTTCTAAGACACTAATTGTGAAGTGCGAAGCAAATACACCTACACTTACTACTTTTAGGATTTCTAATACGCCACCAATTTGTTCTTCGTGGCCATGAGATAAAAATATAGCTTTTACTTTGTCTTTGTGTTCAATGATATAAGAAATATTAGGAAGGAGGGTATCTACTCCATATAATTCATCAGTAGGATATTTTAGACCAGCATCTAAAATAAAAATACCATCAATATCATCAGTTTCTTTATTTCTAAATTCTAAGACGTAAAGGTTCTTACCATTTTCGCCTAAGCCACCAAGGGCAAAAAAGTTTATTTTACTCATGTTTAGATCTCCAAAAAAAGTTTATTGTATTTATAGTTAATTTAAGGCTTTATATAAATCATTTAGAGTTAATTCAAAATTAACACCATATTTAGCCTCTTGTGGACGGTTGATTGTTTCCTTAATCGCTTTAACAGTTATATCACAAGCTAGCTTACTAGCATCTTCTATAGATTTACCTAATGTATAAGCGCTGACAAAGACGCTACCAAATACATCACCAGTGCCATGGAAATATCCATCAATTTTATCTAATGCATAATAGCTAAATTTACCATCATGTGATAGTGTAGCTGCACCTAGTTTACCTTCTTCTAAGGAAACCCCCGTTAAGCACACATTTTTAGCGCCTAAATTCAAGCAAGCATTTAGAATCTTTTCTATGTATTCTTTAGTATGTGTACCTTCCAAATATTTTATACCAGTCATTAGGCAAGCTTCAGTAATATTAGGTAATATTACATCAGCACCTTTGCATAACCTTGCCATATAAGATGGAAAAGTATCATCAAAAGCAGAATACAATTTTCCATTATCAGCCATAACTGGATCTACAATTCTAAAAGCATTACTAAATGTATTAAATATGTTTAATACTTTATCAACTTGATCAGCAGATCCTAAATAGCCAGAATACAATGTATCCACATGTAAATTTAAGCTTTTCCAATGAGCAACAATTTTATCCATTTCTTCGCTAAGATTATGGAATGTAAATCCACTAAATCCACCAGTATGGGTAGATAAAATAGCAGTTGGCAAAATTGAACACTCAATGCCTGCGGCACTAATCATTGGTAGGGCAACAGTTAAGCTACATCTACCAACGCATGATATATCGTTAATTGCTACAACTCTTTTTAAATTGTTCATATTACACCTCTTTATTATATAACATTATAACATAGTAACTTCTTTTAGTAAAGGAAACAAAACTAAACCATATGATTTAATGCTTTTTTTGTGAAAGCGTTTTTAGAAATATTTACTTATTAAAATATTATGATATCATAAAAATAACTTATAGTTTTTTAGTTTTTTAAAAGGCGAAGATATGGATAATAAGATATTAACATTACTTACAGTTTATGAAACTCGCAGTTTTACTAAAGCTGCAAAAAAATTATGTTTAACTCAGCCTGCTGTTAGTCAACACATTAAACAGCTTGAATCAGAATTTGATATTAAAATATTTGTTCGTACTGATCATGAATTAAAACCTACTCCTGAAGGTGAAATCTTAGTTAAATACGGACTAAGGCTACAAGCAATGTATGCAAATATTGCTAGAGCCATCAATGATGCTAAACAACACAAACAAACAATAACAATTGGCCTAACACCAACTGCGGAATTAAATGTAATTACATCAGTATTCTTTAAATTATTTAAAGAACAATCTTCAATTCGTATCATTGTAATTACTGATACTTTACAAGGTCTAGAAAAGAAATTAAAGAGTTATGAAATTGATATAGCAATTGTTGATGGAAGAATTGCGGATAATAGTTTAAATTCAGTATTACTAGATAATGACTCATTAATCCTAGTAACATCTAGCGATCATCCATTTGCTAATAAAGATATGGTAACACTAGATGAATTAAAGAAAGAAAAACTAATAGTTAGACTTCCTGGATCTGGTACTAGAACATTATTTGAAGCAAGCCTTGCAAGCAATAATCGTTCAATTGAAGAATTCAATGTGATTGTGGAAGTTGATAATGTTGCTACTATTAAAGAATTAGTACAACACAACTTAGGTGTATCAATTCTAGCTCGTAGCGCTTGTTTAGAAGAAGCCAAAGATAAACGCTTACGTATCATACCAGTTAAAGAACTAAGTATGAACCGTGAAATCAATATTGTATGCAATAAAGATTTTGAACATAAAGAAATATTAGATTTAATTAAGCGTATTTACAAAACAACAATTAAAGATTATCAAACAGATTTATTAAATGAATAGAAAAGCGCCTATCACTTGATAGGCACTTTTTTATGATATTTTATCAAACAATTCTTTTAATTGAACAATTAATACTGGTAAATCTTTCGTGATAGTATCGAATATAACATCAATGAATACATTATCGTAGTTATGAACTATCTTATTTCTCATACCCGTTATCTTATGCCATGGAATATCTTTATTTGATTCCAAGCATTTCGTAGATAATTTCTTTGAATTTTCCGATATTTGAATAAACTTAAAGTTCACAGCACTATTTACTAACTCGTTGTCATCAAATTCTTTCGCATCTTTGATTTCTTTTGTCTGCTCTTGAATGAAATATATATCATCAATTATTTTACTTAAATAGTATTTATCATCTTTGATATTGTCCATATATTTTAATGCCATCCTTTAATATTTCATAGAGCATCGTAGCATTCTCTTGAATTGAACGCAGCAACAATAAATCGACCTTTTTATGAAGTCTTTCCCTTAATTCATCAATAAGGCCATAATAGTCTAGTCCAGTTATGTCAGAATCAATTAACAGGTCGACATCACTTGTAGGTTTTTCTTTTCCTTTTGCATATGAACCAAACAAATAGCATGATTTAACATCATAGTTTTTTAATACTTCACTAACAATAGTTTGTATCTTATCAATTGTTAATAAACCATTTTCTTCATCAACTCGCGTTCTTTGGTCCAAAACATAACTTAAGTAATCTAGCTTGTTATTGTTTTCTTCTATACTTTCGTATTTTTGATATGTTCTACGCGATATTCCTAAGATGCTAGCAGCTTCATTTTGCGAAAGTCTATTTTGTTTTCTTAGCACTCTTAAACTGTTCATCATATCACCTCGATACCATCTTAACAATATTTGCGCATTTTGTCAATAGAAAAAAGCGCAAATATTGCGCTTTAATTTGCTTTAAAATGCGTATTTTTCCATAATTTAAAGCTTAAATATTCTTGTAGCTTCTACTGCTTTCTTCCAACCAGTATATAAATTATTGCGTTTTTCTTCGCTCATATTTGCTACAAATATTTGTTCAATTGTATGATATTTAACTAATTCTTCTTTAGATGAATATACTCCACTAGTTAAACCTGCTAAATAAGCAGCACCTAGTGCTGTAGTTTCTAGACAGTTAGGTCTTAGGATTTTACAATTCAAAATATCTGCTTGGAATTGCATTAAGTAATTATTCGCACTAGCACCACCATCTACGCCTAAACTTCTAATAGTAGTACATGCTTCTTCTTTCATTACTTCCATAACATCTTTGGCTTGATAGGCAATTGACTCAACCGTAGCGTTAACAAAATGTTCTTTTTTAGTAGCACGAGTTAAGCCAAATACAGCACCTCTTGCATCATTGTCCCAATATGGTGTACCTAACCCTACAAATGCTGGTACAACATATACACCATCGGATCCATCTACAACACGAGAATACTTTTCGCAATCTTTTGATTTTTCAAACATTCTCATTCCATCTCTTAACCACTGTATTGCGCTTCCAGCCACAAACACAGATCCTTCTAAAGCATATTCTACTTCCCCATTAACGCCCCAAGCAATAGTAGTAAGTAGACCGTTTTTAGATTTAACAATAGAATTAGTTGTATTCATTAACATGAAGCAACCAGTTCCATAAGTACTCTTTACATCGCCTTTATTAAAACAGCATTGTCCAAATAAGCTTGCTTGTTGGTCACCAATGATTGAACAAATTGGAATGTTTAAATCTTTATCGATCTCTTTTAGTCTTGTGGCGATACCTAAGTTTTCATTAGAATTAACTACTTCTGGTAATATGCATTTAGGAATACCATACATATTTAATAATTCTTCATCCCATCTTAGAGTATTGATGTTAAACATCATTGTTCTACTAGCATTAGAATAATCAGTTACATGTTTGGCCCCTTTAGTTAGTTTCCAAACTAAATAAGTATCAATTGTACCAAATAAGATCTCTCCTTTTTGGGCTCTATCTAGTACGCCTGGAACATTATCAAAAATCCATTTTACTTTACTAGCAGAAAAATATGGGTTAATTAATAATCCAGTTTTATCTTGGATTAGTTTACTATAACCTTTGTTAATCCATTCTTCACAAATATCTTGTGATTGACGTGATTGCCATACAATTGCATTATATACAGGTTCACCTGTAATCTTATCCCATAAAACTGTTGTTTCACGTTGGTTAGTAATACCAATTGCTTTAATCATTTGTGGATCAAATTTCTCACTAGTGATTACTTCTTTTACTGTTTCAAAAACAGTTGCCCATATTTCATGAATGTTTTGTTCAACCCAACCACTCTTTGGACAGATTAGGCCAAATTCCATTTGGCTTGTGGATACGATTTTTGATTTTTTATTAAATACAATAGCTCTTGAACTAGTTGTACCTTGGTCTATTGCTAATATTAATTGTTCTTTTTCCATATAACTACCTC